>NZ_RLII01000001.1 GCF_004102745.1 Acetivibrio mesophilus
CAGGCAGGACTAGCAAGTATTTGCGGCTGAATGCTGAAGGAAGAAGAATATCGGAAAGCCGTATGCGGGAAAACCGCACGTACGGTTTGATGAGGGGGCGGTGGCAATCCCACTGCTCTACTCTATCGCGGCTGTAAGCCTTTATTTTACTAGGTTTCCGGAAGTACATCCAAGTTGTCTACTCAACCTAAAGGTCCAAAATACGTACATGGGAACATATCGAGGGGGTATTTTTTGAGTGAAATTTAACTCAAAAATAGATAGGGTTGAGTTGACAGAATAGATAACGAGTATTTTTCATAGGGTTGAGGAGACAGGATGGATGTAAAGTATATAAATATTTTTTCTCTTGTCTAGCATGTTTTATATGTTTTTAAAGCTTCAAATTACCAATATTAAATTTTAGTATTGACATATTAAAATTTAATTGATACACTACTATTAGTGGAAGGTTTTTACATATTGATAGAAAGACCAGCTAATTAAAGTCAAGAGTTTTTAAGAAAAAGCTTTATGAATTTTTGAAAACTCCTGACATAGAAAAAATGCATAACAACAAGACCACCTTTACGAAGTAGACATAAAATAGCTGGTCTAAAATGAAATACTGATCCTTGGAAACTAAACATCAAGTGCAAGTACTGCTAAGCTGCTATATGCTTTGCTGCTAACATCTGAGCATGTTCCTGAGGACTGCGTAACTGGTACGGTTTTCTGTCCCTTAGAACAGCAAAGATGTAAATGATGATCTTACGCATAACTGCTCCCAAAGCTACCTTCTTAGGTTTGCTCTGGCACTTTTGCTTGTAGAATTCAAGTAATACAGGGTTGCAAGCCTCTTTATTCCGCTTAGTTCGGATATTGGCAAGAGCAGTTGTAAAAAGAACCCTGCGAAGTAGCCTGGAACCTCTCTTGGACATTTTATTCCGTGTGCCGGTAAATTCTCCGGATTGCATCACAGAGGGGTCAATGCCAAAGTAAGCAACCAGTTTTCCCGGCTTAGAGAAAGCGGAAAAATCGCCGATTTCTGCTAGAATGGTGGCAGCAGTAAGAAGGCCAATACCTGGCAGGCTCTGCAAGAGTTCAAGCGTCAATGCCAGCATGGGCATATCCTTCGCCATATCTTCAGCAATCAGTAGACGAATGGACTTAAGGACTTTCTCCAGGCTTTCTTCCAAGGTTTTGATCATGGAGATATATACGCCCAGCATAATAACATTTGAGGCATTATGAATGCTCAGAGGTGCAAAATCTCTGGCCTTGGAGACCAGAAGCTCATACTTGGCAGTTGACCATTTGAGGCTTTTGCGGGATTTCTTCTGAATCAGTGAAATCAGCTTGTTCCTGTCAGCCTTAAGAATATGGGCAGGAGTAGGATACTCCTCCAGGACAGCCATAGCAGCCTTTGAAAATATATTGGAGAAGACATCCTTGAAGTTAAGCATGAGTTGGTCAACAATACCGGTAAGCCTGTTTTTGTAGGCGGTAAGCTCATCACTCAGTTTGTAGTACTGGCGACATAGGCTCCTTAGGCACTCAATATCCTCATTGGGGATGTTGGTTGACTTAAGTTCCTGAAATCTATAGAGTAGGGCAATTTTCCGGGCATCCACTTTATCATTTTTCACTTTTCTGATTCCAATATTTTTGATAGAATCAGTTTGGATGGGGTTTGTTACCGAAACCTCAAATCCAGCTTTACAAAGTGAATGGAAAAGGATTTTGTGATAGTGCCCGGTGGATTCCATGACTATGAAAGGCCTTGAAGCAAAATCTTTTTCCGTTTTATTAAGCAATTCAACGGCTCTTTCAACGTCGGTATTGGAATCATGGTGAATCTTCATGCGGGCAACCACTTCATTGGTAGGAGAAAGAATCGCCATTTCACTGAAGAACTTACCCACATCAATTCCTGCAATGGGTCTGAAATTCATTAAAATGCCTCCTTTTTAAGATTAATGGACTTAAAAGCCTCCATTCCTTCCCATGTAAGCAAACAACCTTGCATGTGACACGAGGAACCAGCCAAAGAGCTGGCCTCAACCAGCCAAATCATGTAGACTTACCGGAATGGATAAATACTCTTTCTTACGGGTAATCGGCCCGCTAAGGTCCGTCCCAGGAGGTGAAACACTCACCTTCCAAGTCCGGAAGATATTATACATGATTGTCAAGGTTCAGGCCAACAGTTGCTGGCAAAATGGCTAAGATGTGAAGCCGGATGATGTGCTTGATGTTTAGAAAAGAATGAAGTTTGAAGTGTTATGTTAACAATGAATTTTAATGGGTCGAACAGTGGCTTCGGTCACTGATTTAATACAATATTAATTGTACAAGGAGGTATATACTTATGAAAAAGATAGTATCACTTATGCTTATATTCTGTATGTTGATGTGCTCTTCAGGCATTATTAGTGCTGCAAAGAGCAATGTATCAATTCAGGGGTACAAAATCAACGCGGCTGATGTACAGGAAGTATTTTCATCTTGGGAGCTAACTGATAGCGTTCAGTCGGTTTCACTTGATATAGATGATTGCGATATTGCTGAAGACAATATAGTAATATCCGGAACAGTAAATGATCAAAATCAAAAAACTACTGTTCTTTTTGAGGGGAAGATGTTTATTAGTGGATATAAACAAAATAAAAAGAAAGTTGAGAGTTATGTTGGTGCTTTAAGTGAGAATAATAGCAAATATGAGGTACTATATTTTGAAATTAAAAATAGTACAAAAGAAGATGATGTATTGTTTTCAGAAAAGTTAAAAACAAAAAAGTGCTTTATTTTGTACTTAAGAGACAAGGAAGGTAATGTATTTGCATTTCAAGAAAAACTGAACAAACTTGGAATTAATGCTTCTGATTTGAAATGTACTGAAGTGGCTGAAGGTGTAAATGACAAATACTGGTTTGTTAAAGCTTTAGAACCTGAAAAGAGCGAAATCCCTTTTGAACCTAGTATGTTTCCTGAACTGGATTCAGATACTGCAAACAAGTTAAAACAAGCTACTATATCTGAATCAAAGATGATTAATACATTAAGATCATCAAGTAATGGGTATTATAATGTGGCAACACCTGTCTTAAGGTATAGTTATGATTATGGGTATGTAACTTACGAATTCATGGCTTTTACATATTTTGAAGGCTATATCAACGATGTTCCAAACACGGGAACCACGGAATGGACATCTAGTTTAAGAATTGTTCAAAGTGCACGTGAGAATGGAGTAATAAATAATGATCACAATGCACATTTTTTTAAACTTCAAGGTAGTAGTCAGTCAAATGGAAGAATTCAGTGTACAGTTGCTGCTGGGGACAATACAAGAATGCAGTCCTTAAGACTTGGATATCAATTGTTACAAGGATCGAATCGAAATTACGGAGGTGCGGTTTGGAGCGTTTTAGGTATGGTAGCAGAAAGTAATCCTTATACCAGATATGCTTATCAAATTCTTAACATTGCTAGCAGCCTTTTTGGAGAACCAGAAGCAAAATTGATTCAGCAGGATGCAAATAGTTCGCTTGGACAAGACTGTGCGGTGATGAGGTATGAACTTTCAAATAGTAACACTTATTTATGCTGTAGTTCTAATAGACTTGAGTTGTTCATTACCGTACTTACTGCAGATAATACTCAAATAAGGAACGAAAGTACGGTAGCAGCAGTTAATTGGAAATATGCTGTGAAATTTAGCGGGAATTCTTCTACTGTGACTGAGTATAATGTTCAATGTGCATATGTTCCTTATGATACCAACAGGTAGTTGACCTAAAGATGAAGATTCGGGATTAATTCATAAAAAAAGGTTAATAGCCTTGAGGAATCTTAAAAAATAATATATATTTGAATCAGAAAACTGTTGAATTTAAAGGCGGATAGAATATTACAACAAAATGGTATTCAATAATAATTGGAGAATGTACTGACGGCTGTAGTAGTAGAAAGGGGTGTAATGTGAAAAACAAGGTGTTGTTTACATACAGAATCATTGTGATTGCTTGCTTGCTTGTATCTGTAGTATTTAATTGCGTTATGTGGTATAGGTATTCATATAATTACTCCAATCATAAACGTTATGCATATAATTTTATTGGGAGCGATTATAAAAGTACGATGGGTGGACTGAAGTATATATCAAGAGACCTCCTAGAAAAAATAATTATTAATAAATCAATTACTTATAGGGAGGCTGATAATTTCTATATAACATTTGATGATCTAAATGGGGCATTTGAGGATTATTGTGCAGATTATGAATGGATGTATGGAAGTCTTGAATTTGTAGAAATATACAAAGAGCCAAATTTTCAGATGTCGAATTTAAGTCTAGGAACGCTTCCTATAGCAGGTTTTTTTCTCGAAGTGAAAACGCTGATGGGGGAAAAAGAAGAACTATCCTTAAGTGCTGAACAAATAGAAAAATTAAAAATAATTCTTGATGCTACAGATAAATTGATAGAAATTTACGATAAACACTACGTGTCTTTCGAAGAACCTTTGGAAGATATATTAGATTCGCATTTTCATCATATTAAAGAATTAAGAGAGTATTTTGGCGGAAGTGAAAATAATCTTTATAAATTGTATGAATAATTGCTGTCGACTATAGAAAATCAATAGAGAAAAAAATTCTTCTATTTGTATAGCGGAATAAATGGTGCGAGTGATTTAAAAATTCAGTCCATTAGATAAAGACTGATGTATCATTGCTATTTAGATAAGTATTTGATGATATGACAAATCCTATGTATAGAAAGATTAAATGTCTCCTTCTTGGCAAGAATTATAAATAACAAAAGCCAAGGAGGAGATATTTATGTCAACGCTATCAAAAGAGCAGGTAAAGCAATTAGTCCAGGGGAATAATTTCCAGAGTGTGAAAGATATTAATTCGTATCTGAAAGATATTTTTAAAGATATTATTCAGGAGCTGCTTGAAGCAGAACTTGAAACTAAATTGGGGTATGCAAAAGATGATATCGAGGGCAAGAATACGGACAATAGTCGGAATGGTTATACACCAAAAACAATAAAGAGCGAGTTTGGGGAAGTTGATATTCAAGTGCCCAGAGATCGGAAAGGAGAATTTCGACCTAAAATTGCTCCAAAATACAAGCGTAATGTTGCTGGTATTATAGAAAGGTTATAGCTTTATAGGCTAGGGGGATGTCTACAAGAGATACAAGTGAACAAATTGAAGAACTTTATGGGTTCAGTATTTCAGATGAGATGGTCAGTAGGATTACTGATAGAATTGCTCCGGAAATCAAAGAGTCGCAATAAAGACCATTAGAACCAGTACACTCATTTGTTTTTATGAACGCAATTCGCTATATAAAAGATAAATGGGGGAAAGAATACCCACTTGCAATACGCAGCTAGGAAAACAACTGGAATGTTATAGGCCCCTTTTTCAAATTTCCAGAGGAAGTACGAAAAATATCTACACTACTTATGCCGAAAAAATAATTATGCGGATATCGTGATAGCGCTACAAACACCATTGAAGGACTGAATCGCCAGTTTCGTGAGGTTACAAAACTAAAAACAATGTTTCCAACTGACAGCTCATTGAAAAAGATGTTGTATTTGGCTTGTATGAATGTGGTGGAAAAAGGTTGGGATATACCATTCTAAACAATTATTGCCAAATTTATGCACAAAACTTAACAAGAACGGCAATAATATATAATGAAAAGGTGATTCGGAGGTATATTCTGTAACCTTGAAATTACTTGCTTAAGAAGGATTGCATAAAATCCGATACACAGAATTATTTATACTCCCAATTAAAACAACACTTAGCAATGCACTTGATTATATTAACTGATAATCAGATTTTAATATCGGGGTATAATGTTGACCCTTTTACAGCTTCAATAGAATTTGAAATGACTGCAGCTTTAGCAAGAGAAGTAAAAGGTAATTATACTAAAATTGGTGGTTCTAATAATTTGGCTTATCAACTTATACAAAGTTTTTCGCCAGAGATTATTTCGCTTCTTACAATAGATAGGTATTTGCTTTTTTCATAATATCATATTAAATTCTGTTTTTCACTACTAAAATCAAAAATCATCCAAAACAATATACATTTGCTTCATTTTTAAATAATAATCCCAAAATAATATTATCTTTAAGTCTTGAACCTCCTGCACAAAACAAAAAATAGCACTACAAACTTAAGGTTATAAGAATTTATTCTTTAATGTAAATGTCAATAAAAATTTAGGTCAGTTACCGGAGTAAAATCAGGCCACCAATTCATAAAAAATTAACTAATATCTGTCTGTTTCGAAAGAGCCTGCTTAAACCTGTAGCTTTCCCCATTAATGTTCAGTATGTGTGCATTATGGGTCAATCGGTCAAGCAAGGCAGCTGTCATTTGTTCATCGCCTAACACCTCCGTCCATTTTGGAAATTCTAAGTTCGTTGTTATAATCAGGCTACCTCTCTCATATCGGGAAGAACAAAACTGAAAGAGCAATTCTGCCCCGACTTTACTGAAAGGTACATAGCCTAATTCATCTAAAATCACTAAATGCGGTGCCAGCCATTGTTTTTCAAGTTTATTGAGACGATATTCCTGCTGAGCTGCAAGCAGTTCATTAATTAAACCGGCTGCAGTGTAGAACTTTACCTTCATGCCCTGTCGGCATGCCTCATAACCAAGAGCAATTGCAATATGGGTTTTACCAACTCCAGAGTTGCCTATCAACAGGACATTTTCTTTTTTTCGGATATATTCTCCCTGCATAAGTTTAAGTACCTTTGGTTTATTAAGGGATGGTATAGCAAGAAAGTCAAAGCTCTCAAGGGTTTTGATTACCGGAAAGCTCGCTTGTCGTATTCCTCTCTGGATCCGATTGTTTTCCCGTTGGTGTACTTCCTGCTCTAGTACACATAACAGGTATTCTTCATAATCCAGATTATTGTCCGCTGCTTCTCTTGCTAAGGATTCATAAGTTTTTGCAACCTGAGGCATTTTCAGCTTTTTCAAATAAGCTTCGATTAGCATTTTGTTAACCGGCATTATTGTCCACCTCCTGACATGAGAACTCTATATTTGCTAAGGTCAGGGGGTATTACGACTACATCCGGGATATTCTGAAGCTTGTCTTTTCTGATAGGATTTATCTTAGGCCTATTTGAAACCATTAGCTGCCCCAATATGTTCAATACACCGTCATAACCATATACATTGTATGCCATAGCAGTTTCAACGGCTTCTGTCACTAACGCAGGAGGATAATCCCTGTGCAGCATAAGTATTCTTACAAATTCTCGGTTACCTTTTGGACTTCTGGCATTTAAGTTCCGGCGGTACTGTTCATAAATAGGTGCCATAGTTTGGGGCTTGTATACTTTTGTGTTGCCTAATGCACGGGATTTTTGCAGTAGTAGTTCCAGATAGTGATCCAGTGTTATATGCTCCTGATTCCGGCCATATATCCTGGGATGGCTCGCAATTATTGCTCCTTTGTATAGTATTTTTACTTCATTTGCTGTTGCTCTAACAGTAACTTTCTCTCCCACATATATCGTGGGAACAGAGTATCGGTTTGTTTCAAACTGCACCATAGAATAGCGATTTACCTTTGCCTCTTTATACCTTGCACCATCAAACCTTACCGATGGCAATGGCCTCAATGCAGCCCGTTCAGCTTCCCATTTTGGATTCTTTTCCAAAAGTTTAACACATTCTTTATGCAGATATTCGTTCAATTCCTCAAAGGAATCAACCTCAGGGTAGGGAACGAAAAACCTTCGGACAGCCTCTCTACCTGCATTTTCTACGCCACCTTTATCACTCCCTTTTGCTGGTCGGCAAAAAGTGGATTCATATAGGTAATGGGTACGTAAGGAGATGAACTGCTCCTGCTCTTCTCTTTTACTGCCTTTAAGTATTTTCTTTACTGCTGTCTTCAAATTATCATATGCTATTTTGTATGGTACACCGTTCATAAACTCAAAACATTTGATGTGCCCATCAAAGAAAGCTTCTTGTTTTTCAAAAGGATATGCCCTTACATAAAAACCGCCCGAACCTCTAAGCTTCATTACAAAAATATGTGCCTTAGTCTCCTTGCCTTTAAGATAAAAATATGCTTCTGTCCAATCTACTTCTGCATAAGTTCCTAATTCGAATTCCAGTGGTAGAAAAGCCTCTTTTGGTTTTCTATATTCCTTCCTAAGATAGTCCATTACAGTATTATATCCACCTGTAAAGCCTTCTGATTTTAGTATTTCAAATATTTTTGTTCCTGTGTGACGTTGCTTGCGATGTCTGGTTTTATCCTCTTCTATTATCTGTTTAATTAAAGGAATGTATGGACCTAATACAGGATGTTTACGTTCTTTAGTTAACTTATATTTTGGTGGTTTTGGTTCTTCCATAGAAACGTATTTCGAGATTGTATCTCTATGTATTCCAGTTCTTCGACTTATTTCTCTTATACTTAGGTCTTCCATAAAGTACATTTTTCTGATATCCTCTAACTGTGCCATCTTAATCATATCCTTTCCTCCTGTACGATAATGCTTTGTCAACATAATCATACAGGAAAATTTGATTAAGGTGGCCTATTTTTTTACCGGTATGTGGTACAATTTTAGGGTTCTTTCCAATGTTAGTTGAATAACCTCATTTTTTCGAGCCGGAGAATTTTGTTTTTTAGTGTTTCAAAACTACAACGGCCATACATAATTCGTTTTATTACCTTCAGTTTATTAATGCACCCTTCTGCAAGCCCATTACTATATTCATATTTTATCGCATTCCTTACAGCCTCCATATCTCGTTCAATCCCATTTATGAAACTGTTTATCTCCGGTATGTTTAGATTTTTGGCTCCCTCCATCCATTTATCCAAAACATCAATATTTTTATCAGTTAGCATACTCTTAAATTCCCATGTTATTTTGTATATCTTTTTAAAAAACGGATATTCTTTGCATATCATTTCAAATTGTTTCTTACTAATTATTTTTACTTTTTCTATTGGTTGGTACAATAGCTTTAATATATTTTCTCTTTTTATTGTTTCTGTTTTTGTCCCATTTTCCCTACTTTTATCGTAATATTTTTTTCTCCGCTTCTTCCAGTCTGTTATATAATCCCGCACAGTTGATGATGAACCCTCATATCCCATTTCGCGTATCTTTTCCTCAATATATGAACCCATAATCCCTTTCTCAAGGTATTCGTCAATCGCTTTTATATATGGTGTCAGCTTCCCATTTCTCTTTTTGCCATAGGCAGCATGGACCGGATTAAAGTTTTCATCAAGATATCTGCTAACTGTTTTTCTATTAAGCCCGGTACGCCTGGATATCTCTCTATTACTCAAACCTATTCTCTTTAACTCCCGCACCTCATTTACACGTTCCATTTTTTGCTTTACTCTTTCTTCATGTATGATCATCTTTTTTGTCTGGAATGACTTTTCCCTTTTTTCAGCCGTCATTGCCATTAGCTTATCGTAAGCTCGTACATCCATATTTAAGCTTCGGCAAATTTCTGTTTTACATCTTCCTTCTAATAGGAGTTGTTTTATCTTTTCATATTTTTCTTTCAATGTAAGTTTTCTGTTTTCATCTGCCTGTCTTATTGTTTTTATCTCTTTAGTTTCCTGACTGACAGCTTGTATTAAAACTTGCGGCTTTAATCTCTTTTTTAGATACTCTGTTATATAGGAAGTCAGATTCTTCAGTAAATGAAAACGGTCACTTATTTGTAAAGCTTCCGGGTGTGCATTTGCAATTGCATTATTATAGATAACAGATCCATCTCTTGATATCACACGAAGATTTGGATATGTTTTTAACCACTCGCAAACAGTCTCATAATCCCTTGAGTCAATCATATCAAGTATTTGATGCGTAAAAATATCTATCATAATTGTCCCATAGCTTTTTCGCTTTTTAATAGCAAAATCATCAATGCAAACAGCTGTTACTGTCTTTTTGTCAACAACCGGTGTTTCTTTTTTTTTAAGAGATTGCAAACTGTACTTTTGCCGATATCCACAACATTTTCCTTTAGAGCTTTTGATGCTGCAACGGAACTGCAATTTATTGACAGTCGTACAATTTCATCCTCAAGACGACGGGTTTTCTTCGCTTTATAGGAAATAAAATCAAATCTTTCTGCAAAAGTAGTATGACTACAATCAGGATTATCACAAAACATTTTTCTGTTACGTATAATAATAAATACCTTATTACCTTGTATTGGAAGGTCCTGAAAAGTTCTGTTGTAGGTGGAATGTATCCTGGATGATGGCCGGCCGCAAAATGGACATGTTACTTCTTTGCGGTTGGAAGCTACCGTTATATAGCATTTGCCATCATTTATTTCATGATTAATATAGTCTAAGTTTGGATCTAATTGTTTAATAAACTTATCCATGGTATAATCTCTTTTCTTTTGTTTGATTTTTATTTATTTTATCATGTTTTTTCGTTTATTTCAACTAACATTGGAAAGAACCAATTTTAGAATAGCATTAACAGTTGTGGGGATTTCAGGAGTATGCCTGGAGTTACTATCCTACTTTTCAGATCAGATTAAAAAGATGGGAGAAGAACTTGGTGCTGTAGAGTATAAATATCCGACATTGATTCCTATTAAAACCATGCAAAATATAATGTATCTATCTTCAAGACCAGAAAGTCTTAATTTCGTTTCTAGGCTTAATGAGGATATGAATTTGATTGACGATTTTTCCGAGCAGGCAAAGACAATAGAGTCAGATGTTGACATGAGTAGATTAGGAAGTCATTTTCAAACAGATATGATTAATTCTTCTGCGGTGTGTTTTCATACCTATGCCCAGTATAAAAATAGGGATTTAAATCTTACGGATAAACCGCTTATTATAGGGGCTGAAGGAAAATGTTTCAGATATGAATCCAAAAGTATGAGAACGCTTGAGAGACTCAGAGATTTTACAATGAGGGAAATCATTTGCTTAGGTACAGAGGAAATGATAAGTGAATACATAAAGAATGTAACCGAGAAGATAAAACTTTTGTTTGAAGAGATAGGAATGAACTATTACTTAGCATCCGCAAACGACCCGTTTTTTGTGGAGGAATTCTCAATTCAAAGCACATTTCAAAGAACTTTCGGATTAAAAACTGAAGTAAATGCAAGATTAAACGGGAATTCTTCCAAGGTTGCAATAGGATCGATCAACAATCACAAAGATTTCCTTGGCAGATCATTTCATATTACAAACAATGGAAAAGTGATTAATTCAAGTTGTGCAGCATTTGGTTTGGAGAGATGTGTTTATGCTTTTCTGAATCAATATGGACTAGATAAAAAACTCTGGCCCCAAATTGTACGTGAAAATGCAAATCCATAGCAACAGTTAGTAGCAAGCTGATTCGGACATTTCACACAATTCCTGGACAAAAGGAACGAATATGATGGTTAGAACTGTTGATAGATATCCATTGGCAGATAATGCAGTTGGGCATAGGGGGGTGAGAAGAGGAAAAAAAGGGAGGAATCAACTGGAAATGTGCCTAAAATCCGAAGGGAAGATTACAAATAAAAGTCAGGTATGACAGAACTGGAGTTATTGCTTAACTATAATCAGCTCCTGGCAAGTAGCTTTTTTATTACGTTTTGTGCCTTGAGCGAAGCGAAAGGAATGGTAAATAAAATGAAAATTTGTATTATTGGTGTTAAAGGCGGAATTTCAACAGTAACTATGACAGGAATTTTTAAAAGTAAAATTAATGGAACTCAGGTTGACGCACTACTTACCAATACAGAGTTATTTAAAGATATTCCTTTAATAGATACCAACAGTTTTGAATTTGGTGGATTTGATGTTAGAGCAGAGGGGATGGTTGAATCTGCAATTATTGGAGACCAAAATGACATTTTTCACATTCAGTATGATAAAGAAGTACAGAAGTGTTTAAGTGAAGTTCAGGTATTTAAGGGTGTATGTATTAATGGTGGAACTGCTATAGAGGATATTGGTACAAGTGAATCGAGAAAAAATTGCAACAACCTTGCGGAAGCAGTAGATCATATTAAAAAAGAATTGTTAGCATTTAAGGGAAACGATGACTGCATTATGGTTAACCTTGCTTCTACAGAAGCAACTATTCGAATGAATGAAAATCATTCATCTATTGATAATTTTAGAAGAGCCATTGAGTTAAATGAATGCAATATTACACCAGGTCAGCTTTATGCATATTGTGCAATCGATGAAGGAATTCCTTATATCAATTTTACACCATCAATTTGTGCAGATTTTCCAGCATTAGAGGAACTTGCTCTTGAAAGGAAAGTACCTATCGCGGGTAAAGATGGAAAAACCGGAGAAACATTATTAAAGACTGTATTATCAGAATTATTTAGAGTTCGTAATCTAAATGTTGAAATGTGGTATGGAACTAATATTTTAGGAAACTTAGATGGTAAAGTTTTAGATTATGGTGATAATAAAGAGACTAAGATTGCTTCTAAAAAGCAGGTATTGCAGAAATGCCTTGGTTACTCTCCGGACTGTAAAGTTAGAATCGACTATATGAAACCGATGGGAGATAATAAAGTTGCCTGGGATTATATTCTGTTCAGCGGATTTGGCGGAGCAAAGATGAATATGACATTTACTTGGCAGGGAATTGATTCCTTCCTTGCAGCACCACTGGTTATCGACTTAATTCGATTAACACAGTATGCATGGAAGAAGGAGAGTTATGGAACGCAAAGTCAATTTTCACTATTTTTCAAAACACCTCTTGGTACTGACGTAAATATGACTTCAGATCAATATAGAATTTTAAAGGATTGGTTAGAGTCGACTAAATAATAGGGACACAATTATATTAAATGATAATGAGGTTGGGGAAAATGTTTCGAATGGTTGAAATAGAGATTAATTCACAATGTAATCGTAAATGCTCTTACTGCCCAAATTCATTTATGAAAAGAAAAGAACAAGGGGAAATGGAATCAAAAGTATTTTATAAGTTACTAGAAAGCCTGAGAAAGATAAAATTTGATGGCAGAATTTCGTATCATTTCTTTGGAGAGCCTTTGCTATGTAAAAATTTAATTCCATACGTGAAAGAGACAAAAATACAATTACCCGATAGTAAAATTTTTCTATATTCCAATGGAGATTATTTGGATAGGGAAAAGTTGGTTTTACTGAATGACTATGGTGTTGATAAATTTATTATAACTAATCACCAAGGTAATGGTCATAGATTTCAAAAAGTTTATGACCATATAAGTGATAACCTTAAAGAGAAAGTTACTTATTTAACAAGTAAAGAATTGAATCTTGTGAATAGGGGAGGATTACTTGAAGGAGTTGGTGGAAATGTTATTTCGGAAAGGCCATGTATTGTTCCAAAGAATTTACTAGTTATTACTTGTAAAGGTAATGTAGTATACTGTTTTAATGATTACTGTCAGGTACATACAATGGGAAATATCATGGAACGTGATTTAATAGATATTTGGAACGATGAGGTATATGTGCGTATACGAACAGAACTGGCAGAAGGAAAGCGGTCTAATTACGAGGTATGTAAAGTATGCAATCATTATAGTGCACTGACAGAAGATGGACTGGATTTTGAATTATAGATAATGGAGAACTTGAATATGGGTCAAATTAGTGAAAAAGATTTATATGAAATGATTCATGCAATGACGATAAGAGAAAAGATTGGACAACTCCAGATGATTGAGATTCATAGATTGATGGAAGAGCCATGGGATGAAAACATGGCAGAAGAAGATTGGAATTATATAAAAAAGGACTTAAATCCGAAAGCTTTAGAACGAGTATTGATTGAATATGGTGTTGGTTTTATTTTTTATGGTGGAACAGGTATATTAAAAGATAATACCATTGAGGGATGGCGTAATGTATGTGATGAACTAAAAAAATATACGGATAAAACCCGTCTTAAGATTCCTGTATTGCAAGGACTAGACGCAATACATGGTTTTAATTATTTATCCAATGCTACCATATATCCACATAATCTAGGTGTAGTATCAACATGGGATGACTCCCTTGCTTACCGGTTAGCGAAAAATGTTGAAAAGGAACTTAGATATGCGGGTATGAATTTTGTATTTGCACCAAATGGGGATATTGCGAGAGATCCAAGATGGTCTCGCGTGTATGAGAGTTGTGGTGAAGATCCATATCTCGCAGCAAAAATGACAGAACAGTATGTAAAAGGATATCAGGAAAGTAAATTATTTGGGGCGTGTGCCAAACACTTCTTAGCTTACGGAGAATCGAGCACTGGACGTGACAGGGAACCAATTGATATTTCGGAAAGGACAATAAGGGAAATTCATCTTCCATCTTTCCGAGCTGCCGTACAGGCAGGAGTCAAGATGATTATGCTCAACAGCAGTTCACTTAATGGAATTCCTGTTCATAAAAATAAATGGATTATGCAAAAATTATTGCGTGAAGAATTGGGTTTTCAGGGATTAATAGTATCAGACTGGGCCGATCTTCAAAAAATATATACAAGGCATATGACTATGGACTCTTTGAAATCAGGGATTATTGCGGCAATTAATGCCGGAATTGATTTAAACATGGTGCCGGATAATTTGGATATCATTGATATTATTATAAATGCAGTAGAGAATGGTCTCATCCCAATGAAAAGAATTAATGAATCTGTAGAAAGAGTACTGAGATTAAAGGCGGAGTTCAACCTATTCAATGGGAGAAAAGAATCAGAGGTGGTGGAAATAGGGAGTCCGGAATCTGTAGAAACCGCTTATCATATTGTGAGTGAATCAGCAGTTCTGTTAAAAAATGATCAAGTATTGCCAATAAGTGATAATCACAAAAGAATCCTTGTTGTAGGAGAGGCAGCGGACACAAGAAGACATTTATGTGGCGGATGGACTATGGGATGGAATATTATCAATGAAGAGGACATTCAGTCAGGAGATACCTTGCTGACAGCACTTAGAAAGAATTCAAAAGAGTTTTCCAAGATCGATTATGCAAAAGATGAAATAGAGCTTTCTAAATACAAAGAAACTGCTGATATGGCAATTATGGTAATTGCTGAAGAACCTTATGCAGAAGAAGGTTGCGATTTACCAGAGCTATGTGTACCACAGGAGCAGTTGGATCTCTTAAAGAAACTTAGGAAAAATCAGGAGAAAGTTGTATGTGTTTTGATATCAGGACGTCCACTGGTTATTGCAAACATACTGGAACTAGCAGATGCCATAGTATGGTGTTGCCTTCCAGGAACACAAGGAGGGACTGGAATAGCAGATATTCTTTTAGGCAAGGTCAACCCATCAGGAAAGCTTCCAATATCATTTCCTAGATCATCTAGTGATTTACCAGTCTTATATAATTCAAGAAACATGACGACCTACAATCCATTATTTCCTTTTGGCTATGGTCTTAGTTATACCAGCTTTACTTATGAGAATATTTATGTACCAGAAGAATTGGAAGCTAATCAGGATCTGATTATTACCTTGGATATTAGAAATAATGGTGATCTTGATGGAAAAGAAGTTGTGCAGGTCTGGGGGAGGCATCTATACTTTTCATGTGTTGGTCTTCGCTTAGAATTGCTTGGATACAAAAAACTCCTTGTAAGGAAGGGACAGGTAGAAAATGTTACAATAGTGATAGAAAAAGACAGATTAAAAGTCTTAAATGAGGAAAATAAGTATGTTTTTGAGGAGCATTTATTGCAGGTTCTAGTTGGCGGAAAACAATTTGATATAAGATTACATAAATAAAAGTTTAACTACCAGTCAAACTGATGGGAGAGTTGGGTGAAGAGCGATGGAGTATTCAGTTATTGTATTATATTGGAATAAGTATGATGAAATAAAACTAATTTTGTCAGCATTAGCTGTACAGAATTATCCTAAAATAGACTATGAAGTAATTATTGTTGATGATGGTTCTGCTGTAAAGCTCAATGATTTGGTGAGCAGATACAGTAAGCAGATGAATATTCAATATCTAAGAAGACCACACTGCGGCAATAGGAGTAATAACCGTAACTACGGTGCAAAACATGCAAAAGGAAAGAATTTGATATTCTTGGACGGTGATATTCTCCCAGGGAAAGACCTTATTTCCAATTTTGAGAAGCACAGAAAGGATGGACAGGTATCAGTTGGATATCGTGTATATCTGAATAAATATGAGCCAAATCAGATAAGTGAATATATTGTGCAGAACCATTTTGAAATAATCGAGAATTTGCCAGGTACACTGGATGGGAGAAAAACTCCAATGCGTTATTTCCGAGAAACGAACCAGTATTACAGGGGGGGGTGGCAGATTTTGTATTCCGCTTGCTTTAGTATAGCAAAGTGGCAGTTTGATCAAGTTAATGGATTTGATGAGCAATTTGGAGAAAATTGGGGAAATGAAGATATTGAGTTGGGATACCGCTTATGGAAAAACGGTGCTGATATAAAGATGATAGAGGATATATGCGTTTATCATTTATACCATCATGTTGAATTGGCAAAAAGAGAGGAAGATTTTCAGAAAAACTCTAAATTTCTGGTAGAAAAACATCGGAACTGGATGGTCGAACTATTTACAAAGGAAGCAGAAATATGGTCAAACGAATATATCAGAATACAAGAACGCATTATAAGCAAGGAAGCAATAATAAATGAGATAAAAAATATTGAAGAAGTAAAGAAAAAAATTTCAGCAAATACCATTCTATTTGGAATTGAAAATATAGAGTTGATTAAGTGTGAACAGGTTTCTTTCGCATATGTACCAGAAACCAGACTCATGGATAATAAAGTAGTAAATATGATTGGATTTCGAACCGACTTTCAAGACCATGTATTTTCTTGCGGTATTGTATCTCAGAAATATAAAAATATCAATGAAGGACTTTTTATGGTCTTATGTGAAGAAGCATCTAGAATATGCAGAAGTGTTTGGATTATGGATGAAGAGGGCGAATTGCAGAGATATGTCAGATTCAATAGGGCAGTACTTATAAACCTTTCACCATATTATCATATGTTTAAGACACAATATTGTTTGCTGCATTTTGCAATAGCAGCGAAAAAGATGGGATATCTTGTAGGAATAAATGTTGATATTGATTTGTTTCAGGAAATTGAATTTGATAATGTGTTTCTGCTTAATGAAGATGAGAACAAACAATGGCTGAGCGAAGCGAGAAATCATACATTAAACTTTGCTGGAAATAAGATACCATGTTTTATGGATTCGATAAATGCTTGTTCTGAGCGTTCATTATCAAGCCGAATATTATGGCAGGAACAATCGTTAATCAGTCAGAAAGAACACGATGAAATAAGGAGTAGCTATCCAACCGTTTTTCAGAAAAGAAAAGAAGATTTTGCTTCATGGAATGTAAAAAAGGAATTTTTACCTGTAGGGATTGATACAGAACAGTTATATCAGTATCAATGTAAAAACAGGGACAGTAATAAAGTATTCATATTGTTGTGGGCGGATCAAACAATTAATAAGAATACAAACTTAATAGAAATAGCTGAAATTGTAAAAAACATAAAAAATATACATCTTAAAATTGTAACATATAATATAGAAGAGTATGCTAAAGATAACTTTATCTATAATGATTCATTTAATCAGTGGATTAATTCTAATATATATAACGTAGTGACAAAAAAAAGGGGCTATATGGAAAAATTAAGGGGAATTATGGCGGAAACTGATAACATAACCTTGATTGAGGGAGTATATAAGGAAAGTGATTATATCCGCCAAATTTCAGAATGTGATGCATACATTAACTTAAATTCTCTTGAAGAAATTAATCCACTTGTACTTTATTCAGTGGCACTAGGTAAGAAACCGATTATTTGGAACCGTGATACGTATATCGATTATTTTTCGGCTAATGAGATGATAAGCATTGATATGGTAAAGAAAATAGAAGTGTTGGATGATATATTTTTAGAATCGCCAGAACACGAGCAAAAGCCGCTTAGGCTCGAACTGGCGAAGCCGGATATAATTAAACTAAGTGACACTCTTAGAACATTACTGTCTCATAGGTCAGCTATAGAGATTGGTGAAGATTTTAGGAAGAAATTTTGTGCAGAATTTGATTGGAAGAGCATTGTTTCTCGTTTCGAGACAATCATAAACAATAAAGAAAAAGGGAAGAGGGTATAACGATACTATGAAGAGTACAAGAAGAAAAAAATTGCCGATAGAAATTCAGTCTGATGTAACTACATTTCTTCATTTTAATTTTCCATTGTGTACACTTTTATGGAATAAAAATATTTATCCATGGATGAATGAACATTTTATCCAATTGTATACCATGATGCATAATACAGGTGTATGTTGGGTTGACATGCTTGAGAAGGACTACTTTTATGAAGATGTATCAGATATTATTGATATGTCTTCAGAACATATGAAGGATGTATCTGATATTGTTAAATTTGTTATTGACAATATTAATAACAATTATTATTCCACAATTTACACAAACGAATACTATTTGCCAGGACGTGCGGCATACCATAAGTATACTCATATTCACCAAACTTTATTGTATGGATATGATTTAGATAAAGAAGTGTTTTTTGGGCTTGGGTATGATGGAAGACAGCGATTTGTTGAAGCAGAATATCCATTTGAAATCTTTAGAGAAGCTTATGAAAAAGGAAAGGCAGAATATGATAATGACTTCTGTTGGGTAAAAATGCATACTGCATACTTGAACAGGGTGTTTGATTTAAAGGAACCTTATCAAGCCAGAATAGAGATTTTTCTCAAAAAATTAAATGAATATATTTATGCAATTCCAGATGAATCCTTATTAAGAAAAGATGTAGTGATTGAAATGGGGAAGAATGCAAAATACGGAATGCAAGTATATGAAAGTATTCTTGATAATTTGAAGAAATTATTAAAAGGTGAATTTAAACATGATTACCGTACATTTCATTTGCTAGCGGAGCACAAAAGAGGAATGTTAAAAAAAATAGAGTACTTTATGTCAAAAAACGGATTAGAACAAAATATAGGCATATATCTGAAAGAGTATCAGAATATAGTAAAGGGTTTTGAAAACGCTCGTTTAATTTATCTGAGGGCTGAATTGGTTGACAATAATTATGAGACAATAATTGGTCAGTTGAAAAATAAAGAAGCTATTCAGAAAGTTTATGACATTGTCAATTTTAATTCAGATAAGGAGTACCAGATTCTCTGCAATATATATAAATGTTTTGCATCTATTTAAAGTGGAGGTTAAATCATGAAAGAGAGTTCAAAAAGCAGATATGATTACTATGTAAGAAATTTAATAAGCTTTACTATGGTGAACATTTTATGGCAGATTGGTTCAACTCTGGTTCATCCGGAAACTTCTCTGATTTATTTTTTAAAGCAAGTAAATGCAAGTAATCTAGCAGTAAGTGCAGTTGTTCCTGTTTTTATGTTCTTTAATTCTGTACCATGTATTTTATGGGGGGCAGTTATACATATTAACAAGAATATGAGAAAGGTTCTTTATTTATCTTGTATATGGATTATAGTTCCATATCTGGCTATTTACTTAGTTTTGGGCAATATGAAGGGAATTGGTTTTTACTTTGTACCTTGTTTGTTTCTATTGCTGATTTGCAGTAATTTAGGATTATCATTGGAGTGTGTAGCCTATCAGAATTATGTTTCTTATGTTGTTCCTGAAGAAAAGAGGGGAACTCTTTGGGGAATTGTATTTTCCTTTGGATACATCATAAGTTTATTAGCTTATCCTCTAATGAATGCTTTGAATGAGCGATTAGATACATTTCAATACTATCGTGCCGGATTTCTGATTTTTTTCATTTTTGCACTAATAGCCACACAATTCTTTTTACTTGTAAAGGAACCAAAAGAGGAATTTCACAATGTTGCTCAAAAGATTAATTGGTATGAGTATTTTTGCTCTTGTAAAGACATTCTGGCAAAGGATAAGAATTTTAGAATTTATCTCTTATTGCAGTATCTTGCAAACTTCAGCATATGTATTACTACATTTACTTTATTATATATCATAAACCTTTTTGATATTCCGAATGAAGATACAATAAAATTTACGATTATTTATTGTATTATCTTTGGGATTGGAAATTACATAGGTGGTAGAATAGGAGATAAAAAAGGTTTCCGCTACATCATGCTGGCAGCACTATCGATACAGATTGTTTTTACGTCCATTCTTTTGCTTAACAAGAATAAACTTCTAGTATTCATAATCTATGGGTGTATTGTTTTAGGACTTGCCATGAAGGAAGTTGCGGTAATTAATATTCCTATTGATTCTACAAGGAATATCAATAAATCTCAGTATATAGGAATTGCCAATACAGTAACGGCACCATCACTTCTAATTTCATTATTGTTTGGAAGACTTGTTGATATAGGTGTTGTGAGTATACATAATGTGTTGGTAATCTCTATTATATGTCTGATAGCATCATTTATTTTAAACAGTATCTTTTTTAAAGAACCTAGAAATAAATTTGAAATAACAAGTAGATAGAGGATATTTGCCATGAATATTGTAGTGTGTGTGAAACCAGTTCCGGATAGGGAAAAAATGTATGTGGATAAAGAAAAAGGGGTTCTAGTCAGAAATGGAGCCGATATGGTAATTAATGAGCTTGATTATTACGCTTTAGAACTTGGATTGAGATGCAAAGATATGCAAAAGGATTTCAATGTCCTAGTATTAAGTATGGCAAATCACAATTGCATTAACCTGATTAGAAGTTTGTATGGATATGGTGTGGATGATGCAGTTTTGCTGAGTGATAAAGCCTTTCAAGGTTCAGACACACTTGCAACTTCTTATGTTCTTTCTTGCGGGATTAGGAAAATAGGAGAGTGTAAGATTATTTTGTGTGGCTGTGAGAGTAGTGATGGATGTACAGCACAGGTAGGACCAAATCTTGCACAAAGACTTGGAATGAAGTTATTAGCAAATGTGTTATCAATACAATACGTTGATGAGAAAAAAATACAAGTTCAGCAGATTGATTATCAAGGTATAAAAATAGTAGAAGCGTCATTGCCAGTAGTAATAACAGCTGTAAGTTCTGAACTTAAAATACGAACTAAGAAAATTAAATTTATTCTTGAAGCACAAAATAAAGATGTTAGTGTATGGAATGCACAGGATATTCATGCAGACTGTGCACAATGCGGATTATCAGGTTCAGCAACTCAAGTGAAAAGTATGCATGTGAAAGTTGGAATACAGACTGGAGTTATGATTGACGGAGATCAGGAGGAGAAAGTAGAACAATTTATTAGTTATCTAAAAAAATGGAAAGGGATGTAATTTATATCATCAAAATTTTACGGATGAGGGGAGGACTTTATATTGGGTGAAAGTACGATTGAAGAAGGCGGAGTATGGGTCATTTCAGAACCTTCTGATTCTGATAAGTTTGATGTTATATATGAATTGAACAGCATTGGAAGAAAACTTGCAGATAGGAATAATAACACGCTAACATTAGTACTAATAGGATATGCGTTACAGGAGAAAATTGAAGAAATAAAAAGGTTTTCCTATGACTACATCCTTTATGCAGAAAATAAAATGTTTGAATACTATGATTTGGAAAACTATGCGAACACGTTAGTGGAGATGATTAGAAAGTATAAGCCAGGTGTGGTGCTTTTAGGTAGTACGCTATATGGAAGAACAATTGCCCCATGGATTGCGTCAGCACTGAAAACTGGATTGACAGCAGATTGCATTTGGTTAGACATGAATGAGGGTACATTAATTCAGGTACGTCCCGCTTTTGGAGATAATATAGAAGCAGAGATTATATGTCCAAGAAGAAAACCACAGATGGCTACAGTGAGACCACATGTTTTTCCGCTAGCGGAATGTAGAGATAATGACGGTACGTGTAAATTGGTCAGATATGATGTAACGAATTTCAAAACCGACTTCTTAACACTGTTGGATCGTATCAAAGTTCTGGAAAATAGTCAGTCATTAGAAAAGGCACAAATTATTTTTGCTGTCGGGAGAGGAATAAAAAGCAAGAAAAATTTAGATATGGTTTTTGAACTCGCAGTACTTTATGGTGCTCAGGTAGGTGCTACAAGAGCATTAGTTGATATGGGAATGATTGATAGAAAATATCAAATTGGACAGACAGGGGTGACTGTGAAGCCAAAGTTATACATTGCTTTTGGAATATCTGGTTGTATACAACATATGTCGGGAGTGTTATGTAATGAAATCTGGGCAGTTAATAATGATGAAAATGCACAAATTTTTAAAAAAGCTACGTTAGGATGTGTTGCAGATATTAATGTATTTTTACCGTTATTATTAAATAAAATGAAGGAATGAGTTTATAAACTATAAGTCAGGTCAGCATGGAGTTACATTTAATTTATATATAAAAAGGAAGGGGAATGATTATGCAAAGAAAAAAAAGTATAGAATGGCCAATTGCTGACGAAGGATTAATATCAGCATTAAAAGGGGTAATTGATAATAACAGATGGTCATTATCCGGTTATTGGACAGGACAGGATAGCTACAATGCAAAATTTGAAAAGGAATTTGCAAAAAAGAATAAGGTATCCTACTGTGTAACTGTTTCAAGTGGTTCTACTGCCTTAATTTGTGCTTTGGAGGCACTCGGAATTGGTGAAGGAGACCAGGTTATTGTACCGGCATTAAGTTGGGTAGCTACTGCAACTGCAGTATTACAAGTAAATGCAGAACCCGTTCTTGTAGATGTTTGTGAGCAGAACTACTGCATAGATCCAGAAAAAATTGAGTCTGCTATAACAGATAGAACGAAAGCAATTATAGCGGTTCATTTGTGTGGTGCTATGGCACAGATGGATCGTATTATGGAGATTGCGAATAAGTACAACTTAAAAGTAATTGAAGATAATGCACAGACACATTTTTCTATGTGGAAAGATAAGTATGCGGGGACGATTGCAGATATTGGAACATTTAGTTTTCAGCAGGGTAAAATTCTTACTTGTGGTGAAGGAGGAGCTGTTGTTACCGATGATTATGAATTGTATAAGAAAATCCAGCAGCTAAGATGTGATGGGAGAGCTTATGTAGAAGAAACAGCAAAAAAATATGGTTTTATGGAAATTGAGGCACTAGGAGAAATTCACGGAACGAATTATAATTTGAGTGAATTTCAGGCAGCTATTCTTCTTCACAATATGGAAAAGATTGATGAACAAAATGAGTTACGTCAGAAAAATGTAGAATATTTGGTTGAAAAATTAAGTGAAATAGATGGTATTAAAATAGTTAAACCATATGAAAATAATTCATATAGGACATATTATGGCTATATCATTCCATTTGACAAATCTAAATTTAACAATATGAATGCTAAAGAAGTTATCGAAAGGTTAAGTAGAAAGCTAAATATCGGTTCATTCTATATACATCCATTATATCCGGCAATACATAAGAGTCCGTTATTCTGCCCTTGGACAAATAAGAGATATCTAAAAGATGTTGCAAAGACAGAAGAATTTTGGAGAAACCAGAGTCATCCAGTCGCAGAATCTGCTAATGAAAATGTAATATTTTTACTTCATTCACTATTGTTAAGTGGAACAGCTTTTATTGATGAACTGATAGAAGAATTGATTAAAATTCAAGGATAGAGATGTTTTATGATATCGACTTGAGAAAGGATTATTTCAAGCTGGATGTACCTGTCTACTTCTTCCTGGGACGGCATGATGTCAACGCTCCCACCGTACTGGCTGAGGAATACGAGTGGATACTGGATGAACCAATAAGCAGATTGTGTAGTTTGAACATTCTGCTCACAGCCTATGGATTAATGAACAGAATAGATTTTTGGCGAAAGTCTTGGCATGCTTTTTAGAAGATGGTCAAAAAATCGGGTAGGAGGCTAATCATTATTTGATTAGCCGTCCCCCCACACCACCGTACGTGTCACCGCCGGAGTATAATTGGTTCTTTCCAAAGTTAGTTGAATAAACGAAAAAAACATGATAAAATAAATAAAAATCAAACAAAAGAAAAGAGATTATACCATGGATAAGTTTATCAAACAATTAGATCCAAACTTAGACTATATTAATTATGAAATAAAGGATGGCAAATGCTATATAACAGTAGCTTCTAACCACAAAGAAGTAACATGTCCATTTTGCGGCCGGCCATCATCCAGAATACATTCCACATATAACAGAACATTTCAGGACCTCCCAATACAAGGTAATAAGGTATTTATTATTATACGTAACAGAAAGATGTTTTGTGATAATTCTGATTGAAATCATACTACTTTTGCAGAAAGGTTTGATTTTATCTCCTATAAAGCGAAGAAAACCCGTCGCCTTGAGGATGAGATTGTACGACTATCAATAAATTGTAATTCCGTTGCAGCATCTAAAGATCTAAAGGAAAATGTTGTAGATATCGGTAAAAGTACAGTTTGCAATCTCTTAAAAAAACAAACACCTGTTGTTGACAAAAAGACTATAACAGCTGTTTGCAAGTGGTTAAGAACATATCCAAATTTTCTTGTGATATCTAGAAATGGGTCTATTACCTATGGTAATGCAATCACAGATGCACACCCGGAAGCTTTACAAATATGTGATCGTTTTCACTTACTGAAGAATCTAACCTTATATGTAACAGAATATCTAAAAAAGAGATTGAAGCCACAAGTTCTAATACAAGCTGTAAGCGGGGAAACTAAAAAGATGGAAGCAATTAAACAGGTGGATGAAAATAGAAAACTTACATTGAAAGAAAAATATGAAAAGATAAACTAACTCCTATTAGAAGGAAAACGCAAAACAGAGATTTGCCGAAGCTTAAATATGGATGTACGAGCTTATGACAAGCTAATGGCAATGACTCCTGATGGAAGGGAATTTAAGAGGATTCTAATTAATAAAAATGTTGGAGCCTTTGAAAAATGGATAGAGAAAGTAAAAAATCTAAGCATACCGGAAATTACGAACAACCGTAAATTCGGAACACTTGTCTCATTTCTTTATGCACTACTACTAGAATGATAATAAAGTTTGTTATGATATTGACAAATAATATTCTATATAGTATTGTACTATATAGAACTATACAATAAAGGAGGTAATTATAACGAAGACATATGGAGGTTTCCTTTTGTCCCGTATTCGGCATCTTAGCGGACGAGTGTTTGAAAAACTGTTAAAAGAAAGCGGCGTCGACGTTTTTAATGGTGCGCAGGGCCGCATACTTTATGTGCTGTGGGAGCATGGACAGTTAACAATCACGGAGATTGGTCGGTTGACTTCATTGGCTAAAACGACACTTACCAGTATGCTCGACCGAATGGAAGCGGGGGGATTGATAGAAAGAATACCCGACAAAAGAAACCGCAGGCAGGTATTTATATCGGTGACGGAAAAAGCAAAAGGTTACCGTGAAAAATATGACTTGATATCGGATAAAATGAGCGAAATATTCTATGATGGTTTCACGGATGATGAAATCATCGGTTTTGAGAACCAACTCAGACGAATCATTAAAAATCTTGAGAAGGAAGGAGTATAAGTATAATGGAAAGAATATCCAACGGTCCCGAGAATAAATTTTGTCCGCAGACATTGTATTTGTATGGTACTTATAAAGAGGATGGAACACCGAACTTTGGTTTGTTCTGCTGGTTCAGCTACTTTCATGATGGTCAGTTAGGGGTTATGTGTTGTATCGGAGGAGAAAAACTGACAAAAGACCGTATCAAAGCAGGAAAAGTATTTTCTGCAAACATGGTAACCGAATCTTTGCTTCCAGTTGCTGACTATCTGGGAAACACGGAAGGATATAAGTCCGGAAAGATGGATATTCCGGTTGAAATTGAGCAAGGTAAGGTGTTGAATGTACCGATACTGAAAGACAGTCCCTGGGTTTTTGAGCTGGAAGTCCAGCAATCCATACCATTAAATGGCAGTGAGATCTTTCTCTGTAAAATTCATAACACAATAATAGCCAAAGAACTTAAAGATACATCTTTAAGTGTAGATGAACGGTTACGTTTAGCTGCCCCTGTAACATGGATAGGAGAGGGACTATATTATACCCTGAACTATAAAACATTAGGAACGAATGGCGACTGGAAAGACTTATTCAGTAAAAGGTAATAAACAGCCTAAGGTATGATAAGCATGAGTCTATGTAAGGTGGGGTTTGGAGAAAGCTATTGAGAGTCTTTGAAGAGAGTATCGGAGAGCGGCACGAAGACGGCACAGTTGACCCACGTAAGGTAATTTTCGTTTATAAGGGGGGATACAATCCCCCGCCATACTCTCCGGTAAGTGGTAACAAAACGTGTTCCTATGCAGCAGACTACACATCTGGAGACGGTTGTTCTTCTGTCCCACGAAAAACCTGATTTTGGTAGCATAAGAAAACAGACTTTAGACCAGGATAGAGTCAGAGCATGGATAAGAAAAACATTGAAAGATACAAGGTTTTTGGCTTCGCTTCGTGAGCCTAACCATCTAGATATTAAAATATATAATTCGAATCAACAATGTAAGAATTACTAAAAAAATGAATAAATGGAGGTAAATGTACTGATGAGTAGGTTAAAGGTGAAACATAGTAATCCGGAGGGGCTATTTGATTCAAGAGTTTTTAGTCAAGTGGTTACAGTTAGCGGTAATGCAAAGACAATATATATCGGTGGACAAAATGCTATTAACTCTGAGGGACAATTAATAGGTCGGGACAACTTAGAACTGCAAACAAAGCAGGTACTAAAAAATATTCAGACGGCTCTGGCCGCTGAAGATGCAACTTTCAATGATGTTATCAAGCTCAATATTTACATGGTTAATGGGTGCGATCCGGCAGTCGGATTAAAAGCATTTATGGAATCAATTGGCGAACTGGAAAAGCCTCCTTTGATCACAGTTCTCAAAGTCGCTGGTCTTGCAAATCCTTTATGCTTGATTGAAATTGATGCGATTGCTGTAGTTGAAGAAAAAGGGGATTGCTTGGGATGGTGAATTCTTCCAGATTGGAACGAAAAATCCAATGCCCAGAGGTTAAAGCCTAGCAACATAGTGGATATGTTCCCGCGAACGGCGATTTTTCAAAAATCACCGAAAAACCCATTGACATGTTCCCACGTACAGATGCGATAAAAAATAGCTCGCAGACATCAATTCTATCAACTCGAGCCATGTGGAGTGCGTAGTTTTGATGTGTGCGTCCAGCGAAGCTGGCAAATGCTAACAGGTGAAAGTCCTGTAGTGGTAAAGGTAGGGCAGCCACTTAGTCAGTAACCAGCGTATGGAGTAATTCATGCGTTGAAGCGTTACGGAATGTTCCTCAGGGAGCAGACAAACTGACGGGTTGTAACATGAAGTGAATACTGCCGCACCGTTATTTACATTCCCGAAAGGGAACAACAGGGAGCCGAGCCGAGACATCAACGGCGAAGGCAGCAGACGGTATGAAGAACCCTAAATGCAATACCTAAGAACCCTGCGGTGTAGAGGTAGCGACACGTTAGGAAAGTATTTGTCGGAACTGGAGAGAGCCTACTTTGCACAGGTAACTGTAAAGAGGACGCATATAAGCGAAAGCGAAATTGCAGTCCTGCAAAGAGGCAGTCAGAAGTGCCCATAGTACCGAAGATTGTGCAGACAACAAAACTGTACATAGGAAAGGGGCACAACTTTATTCAAGTCTGTAGAGGAGGTAGGTGCTGGTGATTGCCGATAAAGCTATTAACACCCATGAAAAAGTACGAAACGTCCAGAACAGACTATACCTTACAGCCAAAGCTGACCGAAAGAGAAAGTTCTATGCGATGTATGACAAAATATACCGCAAGGATATTTTAGAGGAAGCGTGGAAACGGGTAAAACGGAACGGTGGGGCAGGCGGTGTCGATAAAGTCAGTATTGATGACGTGAAAGCGTACGGCGAAGAAAAACTGTTGGACGAAATAGCGGAAGAATTAAGGACAGATAAATATCGGTGCAAGCCTGTCAGACGGACCTATATTCCAAAACCAGATGGAAGGAAAAGAGCATTGGGAATACCTACGATTAAGGACAGAATAGTACAAATGGCTGCAAAGATAGTAATCGAGCCGGTATTTGAAGCTGATTTTCAGCCTTGTTCGTATGGATTCCGACCAAAACGAAGTGCACTACAGGCAATGGACAGGATATTCGAAGCAGCTGATAAAGGCGGTGCTTTGTGGGTAATTGATGCCGACATTAAAGATTATTTCGGCAGTATAAGCCATGATAAACTGCTTTTACTGGTAGAGCAGAGGATAACTGACCGCAAGGTGCTGAAGCTTATAAAAGGCTGGCTGAAAGCAGGAGTGCTTGAAGCCGGACAATACAGTGAAAGTAAACTTGGAGCACCGCAGGGTGGAGTTATATCACCGCTTTTATCCAACATATATCTGAATTATTTTGATGTATATTGGAATAAGAGATTTGGACACCTGGGCGAGTTGGTACGATACGCAGATGATTTTGTGATATTGTGCAAGCGGAAAGCACAGGCAGTAGAAGCTTTGAAAGCCGTGAAATGGATTATGGATAAGCTGGAACTGACATTGCACAGCGAGAAAACAAGACTTGTTGATATGTATTTCGGAAAAGACAGCTTTGATTTTCTTGGCTTCAATAATAGGTTTCAGCGGTTCAGAAACAAAAGCTGGAAGTGGTATTGGACATTACAGCAAGTTCCGTCCAAAGGGGCTATGAAGAAAATGAGAGCCAACATCAAAGAGGTGTTTTCCAGTCCAAGCAAACTACTGTGGAGCATGAAAGAAATGGTAAAACTGCTCAATCCTAAAATCATTGGTATGAGAAATTATTATGCTAGGCGGTTTACAAGACCATGGTTATGGAAGATAGAAAAGTACATCAACGCTAAATTTACTCGGTGGTACAATCGGAAGAAACAACGCAACTACAGGCTTGGAAATCCGGCAAAGGTCAGAGAATTGACCTTGCAGGCTGGACTGGCAAGTATTTGTGGCTGAATGCTGAAGGAAGAAGAATATCGGAAAGCCGTATGCGGGAAAACCGCACGTACGGTTTGATGAGGGGGCGGTGGCAACCCCACTGCTCTACTCTATCAGGGGTTGAAAAATAGTAGGACTTAAAATACTTATGAGTCAAGGGTTTCCAGACATTGATTCATTTTTTGGGCTGATCTGCCTGAGATGATAATGTCATGAAACCCTTATTTTCATTGATTGCGGGAACATATCAACTGCCCTAAAAGCGATAGGATTGAGCTGACAAATCAGATAACGGGCTTTCTCATAAGATTGAGTTGACATGATAGATGGAATAAACCACTTGACTTTGACATCGTGTCAACTGTTATTATGTTCATGAAGGGAGATGAGCAATCGGGAATGTTGACTATCAGCCAAGTATCCAGAGCTTTTAATGTGACACCAAGAATGCTAAGACACTATGAGAAAATCGGGCTTTTACCCGGTAAGCGGATTGATGATTATGCATATCGTGTTTATGATGAAGATGCAATAAGACGACTGCAGTATATCATTGTATTGCGGAAGCTGCGTATTCCGCTGAAAGAAATATCGGCTATTCTGAATGACCCAGAACAGGTACGATTAATAGAAATTATTCAGGAAAATATCAATGAGCTAAACATAGAGATTACTGCACTTAATACGATTCGTGATGTGTTGAAGATAATCCTGTCACGATTAAGTATTGGTAAAGAAGCTAAACTTAAGCTGGATTTGCTCTCTGAAGCTGATATTCTGAATCTCATAGAACCTCTTTCCCCATCAAGGATTCCATTTAAGGAGGAATGTTCGATAGAGAATCTGAATAAGGCAAATGAGGTATTAGACAAGTTAAAGAATGTTCGAATAGTTTTGCTGCCGCCATGTACAGTCGCGGCATATCATTTTGTCGGAGAAAACCCGGAGGAAACAGTCGGAGATGCAGTAGACAAGTTTGTTCGCGAAAGCAGGCTGTATCAATTAAAAGCAGACTCCCGAATGTTTGGATTTGATCACCCCAGTCCTTCTCCGGAACGGCAATATCATGGGTATGAGGTATGGGTGACTATTCCGGATGATATGGAGGTTCCGGAACCTCTTGTAAAAAAGAGCTTCAAAGGTGGATTGTATGCTGCACATACCATTGTATTCCCCAATTTTCACGAGTGGGAGTATTTGAAAAAATGGGTGGAAGAAAGTGATAAGTATACAGCAGATTATATCGAACAAGAGGATGATATTATGGGGGGATGTCTTGAGGAACACTTGAATTGGGTATATTCCTCCCATATGCATTGGCCTGAAAATGGAATTGATGGTAACATAGATTTGCTATTACCGATTAAGATGAAATAAGATGCATGTTTTGGTCTAACCATGCTTTAAAATGTGAACTATCAATGTATTCCTGTAAGGAGGTTATCCCTTATGGAGAAACCGGAAATACGCGAGCGATACAATAAAGCTTTGGATAGCGTGGTTTTGAAATTTAAAAGCGACCCCAAGTGCCTGGCTGCTTTTCTAATAGGCAGTTTGAGCCATGACCTGATCTGGGAATGGTCCGATTTACAGATTCTTTTAATCTATGATGACAGTTACCAAGGGTCGTCAGACTATTATCTTCTTGAACAGGACGTACCGGTAGTTGTGAATATTAGAAAAAGAAACAGCTTCAAAGAATACTTAGAAAGCGCCAATGTTTCTGACTATTATTTCTGTGCTCTATCAAAGAGCACCCTGCTTTTCACTAAAGATAAAACTTTGCAGGAATACTTCGAAGACATATTCTATATTGGAGACCGCGACAGGGAAATTGAAATGCTGCTTGGTTTTTCAGAGGCGATTTATTATTTGAACAAGGCAGAAAAAAATTACTATATTAAAAGAAACAGCGCCAATGCTGTTTACTTCATTTTTCATATAGCCCAGGCGATTGCATGGCTGGAAGTCGCAAGGAAACGCCTGTTTCCGGAAAGGGAAATCATTGCTCAGGCCTCAGGTTTAAAGCCGGAATTGTTTAAAACAATATACGACCCTTTGTTTTATGATGTGGTAACAGATCAAATGATAGAAGAAATCATTCAATTTTGCCATGAATACCTGAGGGACAACACAGAGGAAGTATATCATCCAATTATTTCCTGCCTGAAAGAACATGGAACCTTGAAAGGGTTTTCCCTGTAAACAAGAAGCCACGGATTTGGAATAAACTACGAGTGGCTATACCGTATGGGAATTATCGATATTGCTGTCGAGCCTATTAAGATAAACAATCATACCGAGGAGTTTTTTCGGATTGAGTATAGGTTAAAAGAGGAATATCGCTGATTTATAGCAAGTTGTTTTAAAAAACAAGGTAAGGAAGGGGGTTTCATATGAAAGACTGTATTAGGATAAACGGGGCAAGGGAGCACAACTTGAAGAATATTACAGTAGAGATACCTCATGGCAAGCATACTGTCATAGTCGGAGTAAGTGGCTCAGGTAAATCCACGTTAGCTTATAATGTTGTTTATGCGGCCGGACATAAGAGATTGCTTGATTGCCTTTCTGAGCAGACAAGGAGATTTACAAGTCAGCTCAAACAACCTGATGTGGATTATATTGAAGGTCTTACCCCTGTAGTCAGTATAAAACAGTATACGCCAAGAATTAACCCCAGAGCTACTATAGGCACTCATTCTGAGATAAGCACATACCTGCGCTATTTATACACGATTATAGGCGAAGCCAATTGTCCTTTCTGCTACAAAAATTATCCGGTCAGACCCTTTCATTACCTGGTCAGGGAACTGGAAAAGCTGCCTGAGTCAACAACAATTGAGGTGCAATTTCCGGTATATAAAAATACGCGTATAAAATATGATGATTTTTTTTATGACCTTCGGAAAAAAGGCTATAAGAAAGTTGAGATAGATGGAAAACGAAAGGATTTGCGCGATTGGATTTCAATAGAAAAAGATCCGGCTTCCATAATGGTTGTTGCAGATAAAATTCAAATACAGAAAGAATTATCCAGAAGTGATATTCATATTTTACAGAATGCTCTTCGCCAGGGAGATGGATTTATACGTATTGTGATTCCGGATATGAATGAGAGAAAAAACTGTGAATGGTTTTTCAAAAAACACGGGTGTAGGAAACACGGAATGCTTACAGCAGATATTATGCCATCATTTTTCTCTTTCAACGATCTGAACAGTTGTTGTGAAGAGTGCTGTGGGACAGGAATAAGGAAAGTTGCCCATTCGTCGACTCTGGTACAGAATAAAAGAAAGTCACTCAAACAAGGTCCTTTCTATTCCCAGGTCATGGATATCAAACAGCCTTTTCACTATATGCGTATGTACAGCCTTGCCAGGCACTATGGTTTTTCATTTGAAGTGCCTTTTGAGGACTTACCGGACTATGCGAAAGATATCATATTCTATGGTACAAAAGGGGAAACCTTTCCCTTGTTAAGGCCGGAGGGATACGACAAGGAAATGCCGGGTTATACTCCAAGGGTTGGAGAATATGTAGAGTTTGAAGGTCTGGTTACATGGATAAACAGGTATTATCTGAACAGAGAAAGAATCGAGCTTTCTGAATCGGAAGAAGCCTTTTTCGATAAGTTTATGGTAGATGAAATTTGTCCGTCGTGCCAGGGAACACGATTAAAACCGCAAAGAAAATATATAACCATTAAGAATTATGATTATTACAGCCTGGGGAACATGGAACTAAATGATTTGAGAACATTTATTGAAGAGATAAAAATACCCCAGGATAAGGCAGATGCTCTGCTGCCTGTCATATACGAAATAAAAGCAAGGCTTAATTCATTGATAAAGATCGGTCTGGGTTATCTCTGCTTAAACCGGAGAGCGGATTCTCTTTCGGGAGGCGAATATCAACGGGTCCGGCTGGCCGGACAGATAGGTTCGGCTCTAATGGGAATGTCCTATATCATCGATGAGCCTTCCGTTGGTTTACATGGGACAGATAATGGAAAAATAATTGCCCTCCTTGAGCAATTACGGGATCAAGGCAATACAGTCATTACAATTGAACATGATCTGGATATTATTGAAAAGGCTGATTATATAATTGAAATGGGACCCGGAGCAGGAAATAACGGCGGGGAAATAATAGCCTGCGGAACAGTTGATGAAATCAGGGAAAATGATAAATCAGTGATTGCTCCTTACTTAAGGGCCAAGGGTAAAAACCTGCATCCGAAGATATCTGCGGACAAACCGGATTATATAAAGATTATCGGGGCACAGGCAAATAATCTGAAAAATATAGATGTGGCCATACCGCTGGGCAGATTGGTTTGCTTTACAGGTGTTTCAGGTTCGGGAAAAAGTTCATTGATAATAGAAATATTATATAAGGCCTTTATATCCCGGTTGCATGATCCCCGGGTTATTCCCGGCAAACATCTTAGGATAGAAGGAATGGAAAAAATAAAGGATGTGTACTGTATTGACAAGTCACCGATCGGTAAATCCAAGACATCGATACCAACCACATATGTTGGCGTTTTCGATGCTATAAGGAAGATTTTTAGTGAATGTGAAAGTGCAAAAAGACATGGGTTGAATGATGTGTCATATTTTTCCTTCAATTCCAAAGGGGCTTGTCCATCCTGCAAAGGCATAGGATATATAGATACACATATCCATTATTTGGGCGATTTACAAACCATATGTCCTGTTTGCAACGGAGAACGGTATACGAAAGAAGTGTTGGAGGTTATGTACAACGGCAGAAATATTGCGCAAGTATTGGGGCTTACTATTGAAACGGCACTTTCCTTCTTTGAAGACAATACATATATTTACAATAAGTTAAAGTACATGTATGACCTTGGCTTAGGCTATTTGACACTAGGGCAGCAGATCAGTACGGTATCTGGAGGAGAGGCGCAGCGGCTACGACTTGCAAAAGAAATAAGCAAAATGCGGGGGAAAAAGAATATGCTCTATATCATGGATGAGCCGGCGACAGGTCTTCATTCCCAGGACATAAACAAACTTCTGGCAGCTATACGGACTATTATTGATAAAGGTAATTCTATGATTATCATTGAACATAATCCTGATATCGTAATAAATGCAGACTATATAATCGATATGGGTCCGGGAGCCGGGAAAAACGGAGGGGAAGTTGTTGCAGAAGGAAACTTGCAGGAAATAATTGAATGTGCAAAGTCCAAGACCGGCCAATATTTAAAATCTTACATGGCTAAATAAATGCAGAGTGATTTCCCTATTAAATTCAAGTTTGAGAGTAAAATTTGATATACTAATATATCTGTTTTAGGAGTGTAACATGAACGAATATTTTATCCTGCTTATTCTGGATATTTTTATTGAGCTTAGAGATTGAATTAACTCAACCTCTGGTGTAACGGTATACTTTACAACTCTATAACAAAACGTTGATAATCTTATTAAAATAAGGAGGTGGATCAATTTGGCATCTATTTTAATCGTTGAAGACGAAGCAGCAATTAATGAGCTGGTAAAAAGGAATCTGCAGCTCGTGGGGCATCAATGTACTTCAGTTTTTGATGGGAAAGCCGCTGTTTCTGAAATGCAGCATCGCTCCTACGATTTGATGATTTTGGATATTATGTTACCTGAGCTGGACGGGTTTGAAGTGATAAAGCAATCAGAAAAAACACCCACAATTTTTCTGACGGCGAAAAACAGTCTGCCTGATCGCATCAAGGGTTTTTCAATGGGAGCGGACGATTATCTGACAAAGCCTTTTGAGATGCTGGAATTGTTGGCCCGCGTGGAAGCGGTCCTGCGGAGGACGCAGAAAACAGCAAGCTGTTTTGAAGCAGGAAACGTAAAAATTGATTTTAGTAACCATCAGGTATTTCATAACGGACAGTTGGTGGAATGTACACCAAAGGAATATGAATTATTAGAGGTCCTTGTGAACAACCGTAATATTGCTCTTTCCAGGGAAAGACTACTGGAGTTGGTTTGGGGTTACGATTTTGAGGGAGACACCCGGACTGTAGACGTACATATACAAAAGTTGCGGAAAAAGCTGGGTTGGGAAGACAGGATAAAAACCGTATATAAGCTGGGTTACCGTTTGGAGGTAGACCGATGAAGCAGAAGACATTTTTAACAACCCTAGCTCTTTTTCTCTTCTTCTTTAACCTTGGCATCTTCATTGTCTCCGTTGTAATGTTCAGGGATATGGTGAACCGCGCGGAGGATAGGAGTTTGGGCGAGCATTACTTTATAGCATCTGCCCTGATAAAGGACTTCCAAGCCGTGGAAAGCCGTGGTACCGACATAGACGGTTTTTTAAGTTCTCTGCTTCAGCCTTACAGCTATCTGTCCAGAGATAACAAGGCGGGACTTGCATTTTATAAAAACAATCAACTTGTCTATTCCAATAAAAACGCGACTGTACTGCAGAGCAATTCCCTAAAACCGCCGGGTAACGGAAACCGCTTGGTAACGATACGGAAAGTTGACGATAGAACTTATGCTATCGTCTCAGGAAAACTTCCCGCCCCATATGATTCCTACACACTGGTTTATCTTTACGATATAACGGAAGCCATAAACTCATGGAGCCACCTGAAAAACATATTATTTTTCGCAGGACTTGTTCTCTCAGTTGTGCTCACTTTCGGCCTTCTTCTTGTGCTGAACCGGATATTCAAGCCGCTTAAGCAAATTACTCGGATTTCTAAGGATATTGCGAACGGTGCGTATGGAACCCGACTTCCGGTATCTGGGCATGATGAGCTTACTGAAATGTCGCAGAGCTTCAATCACATGGCAGAGGAAATTCAGCGCCAGATGACGGAACTTAAGGATGCTGCTGATAAAAAGCAGCAGTTTGTCGATAATTTCGCTCACGAACTCCGCACGCCGTTAACTGCGATTTACGGATATGCTGAATACTTGCAAAAGGCCGTTTTGTCTGAGGATGACAAACTTTCGGCACTGAATTATATTATGTCCGAAAGCCGCCGTCTGCAGACTGTAGCGTTTCAATTGCTGGAACTGGCAAATCTGCAGAACAACCAGATTACCTGTGAAGAACTGAAGGTATCCAACCTGTTTGAGACGGTCCGTCAAACGCTGTATGGCAAGCATGCCGGAAAAGATGTTCAGATAGAATTCAGCAGTGAAATAGAGACAATCCGTGGAGATTATTGCCTGATGGAAAGCATGCTGATCAATCTGATTGATAACGCAATAAAAGCGTGCGGTGATGGTGGACATATTATTGTAAGCGCTTCCAAGGAAGCTGGGAAGAAAACGATCAGTGTTCAGGACAACGGAAAAGGTATGACTCCCGAAGTCCTATCGCAGATCACGGAACCATTCTACCGGGGAGAAAAATCGCGGAACCATGGCGACGGCGGTGCGGGGTTGGGACTTGCTCTCTGCAAGCAAATAGCTTCGATCCATAATGCGGAACTGTGCTTTAGCAGCCGTCCAGGCGAAGGAACAACGGCAAAAATAACTTTTACAACTCCATAATATCTTGATCATAATTCTATAATTCAGGCCCCATATACTAGTTCCTGTGATCACAAATAATAAAACAATAAAGGAGAGATTCACATGAAAACAAACAGATCGGAAAGTAAACATGTCAAAAAGCCAGTTTTAGCAGCTGCAATGATTATTGGGGCCAGCACAATGATGTTTCAGGGATTTACACAGGTAGCTGCATCAGCGGAATTTAACAAGACAAATACGATCCCTACAAGCTATGTAAGCTACATGGATCAGTCATCCGGTACGGCGAAGAACAGCCTGCCGGAAGGCTACAAAGAAGCAAATTATACAATAAGGAACATTGACCTTGAGTATTACCGCAATCAAACACCGACAAGCAAGGACATGGCAAAGAAAGATGCTGCCGAGATAGGAGCTCAGGCTTTATGGAGCGTATATAGCCTGAGCCTGGAAGGGCAAGTGGTTGAAATGGGTTATCAACCGGCAACCGACGATATTCCTCGTTCAAGATGGTATGCCGATGTTCTGGTGGACGGTGAGCGTAGTTATAGTTTTGAAGTTGATTCTGTAACAGGCGATCTGTTCGCTGTGACTTATAGCAGAACACTGGATAAAAATGTTTCCGTAGCTTATGACGCAGAACTTGCCAAGAACCCGCAGGAATATGCAGCGCTGGCAAAGGAAACTGCCGAGAAGCTTAATGTCGTTCACGGTGCCGTAGCATCGGTTGAATACAACTGTCAGGGTTACCGTAATAATGACCCTGATATCACTTTCAATATCAAGGGTGAAAACGGCGAGGTTGCCTCGATGACTTTCTCAAGATACGACAAGGCTTTACTAGCAGTCAGCTATAATGCAGGATACCAGTATACGTTGAAAACCATCGAAAGAATTGAACAGAAGGTTAAGAATATGGATGCTTCACAGATGCAGAAATCAGTGCCCTCTGCCAGTGGAAACCAAGCTCCATTTCTTACAATAACGTCAGGCAATTAAAAAATTCCACAGTTGAATATTATTTAAGCACGGAAGCCTGTATAAAAAAAGAGCTTACTGCAGCATAAAAGCTCACCCTACGCTCTCTTTTTTAAAGTAATTCAAGCCTGACCCCTTAAACGAAAAGGGTCAGGCTTGAATTTTCAGAGATGGACAATTAGAATGGTAAAAAAGGATTAATTTTAAATGTATTCATACAAACCGGAATTTGTCTGAGAGAATGGACTAATCAGAGGGGTATATTTTATGAATTCAATGGTCAGAATAGCCGTAATTGGCGACTATGATGGTCGCCCATCGCATGTAGCGACCGATAAGGCGATAAGTCATTGTGCTTCTTACTTGGGGCTGAAGCAGGAAACTCAGTGGCTTCCGACCGATTCTTTAATAACAGGCAACGAGCAGAATTTAAACAACTTTGATGCTTTTTGGTGCGCTCCGGGTAGCCCTTATAAAAGTGCACAGGGAGCAATGAATGCTATACAGTTCGCAAGGGAAAACGACTACCCCTTTATCGGAACTTGTGGAGGCTTTCAACATGTTGTATTGGAGTTTGCCCGTGATGTTCTTGGTTTACCGGAAGTCAAACAAACTGACTTTAATCCCTATACGACTAATCTGTTTATCTCAGCTCTAAGTTGTTCGCTCATTGGAGAAACGAGAAACATTCTTCTGATAAAAGGTACAAAGGCTGCGCAAATCTATGGTGTGGATAATTCGGAAGAGCGGTACAATTGCAGTTTTGGAGTAAACGACCAATTCAAAAATCAAATGGTGGCCCATGGCTTCGTGGTCGCAGGAACTGACGAAGTAGGTGATACGAGGATACTTGAACTGCCTTACAACAAGTTCTTCATCGCAACACTCTTTCAGCCACAATTGAGTTCAACGCCAGAAAAACCTCATAGGCTCATCCTTGCTTTTTTGAAAAGCGCGGAGGAATTTAGACAAAGATATATGTGATTTCATTTTGCCGAGCATATGCCACTGGTTTGTCGCGACATTATTCAGCAGAGAATTTTAATATAGCATATCTGGACGGGGAAGCTGTCGGCTGCATGGCTCTTGTGGATTACGATCCGGTAATCTGGCCTGATATAATGAAAGGCGAATCCCTTTTTATACACAAGCTTGCCGTAAAACGATCGGGTGCCGGAAAAGGCGTTTCGAAATACTTAATAAAGCAGATTGAGCCTTTTTTGCTATATGAAGATTGGAGTATTTCCATAACTGGATCGGATGATCCCATTTTTCGTCCTGATAATTTTGAAGTGCAATCCACCTGTCATTATTGCCAAGGTTTGCGTAATCGGGGAATATTAAAGGGCTGGGTTGATATTGCAGATGGATGATTCTATGTGTATTATTGGAGGCAGAATCGATCATATGCCCTAAAATTTGCTTGATTGTCCTGTTTTGGCTGTTTCTTTTTTCAGTTAGTACATCCTCCGGAAGGTTGGACTAGATGGGTTCCCATTCATCTATCAGTTGAATCAGTTCCTGGTTAATTTCCGCAAATTCGTTCATGCTTAATCTCCTTTCAATCTGGATCGAAGTTTTTGTTTTTTAATATTTGATTGTATGGTATCATATAGCTGATATTCTGTAAAATAGATAGAATTTATAGAATCGTTCAATAAAATCGATAGGTAAGTTTCCTAAGGTCCATGATACAATTTGTAATAATCTGCATCGGAGGAGTGTTGAATGAACTTTGTAAACCCACCAGCAGTATCACCTCAATATGTTACTCATAAAACTTTTTACAGCAAAGTATTAAATCACGAAATAGGCTATAATATCTATCTTCCGCCCGGGTACAAAGACTGCGGCGAAAAATATCCGGTTGTGTACCACATTCACGGATGGACGGGCAACGAATCCTCCGAAATATGGCCGCTGGAAAAGGTCTATAAAAACAGACGGGCCATTACTGTTTTTGTCAACGCAATTTCGTCGGAAGACAATTATTTCGATGCTTTATTGCAAATTGAATCCATCCTTATTACGGAACTGATTCCCCATATCGAGGGACAGTACAGAACAGGCGCAACCCGCGAGAACAGAATGCTGTCAGGGTTTTCGATGGGCGGCAACATGGCGTTTTATTATGCAGTTAAGCACCCCGATCTGTTTGGTTCCGTAACCGCTTACGCAGGCACTTATCACCATCTCTACCACAAAGAATACCGTACTGTAGGGGTAGCACCGGAAAAAGCCATCGAGTTATACGAAGATATGATGAGAGAAAAATGGTATTTGGAAGAAAACAATATTTTATGCCTGGTACGGCAAAATGCGGAGAAAATTCGAGGGAAACTAAAAATTGAAATTCATATCGGCACAGCTGATATATTATTTTGTGATAATGAAATTTTACATTTATATTTGGATTCGTTGAATGTCCCGCATGAGTATAGGAAATTCGAGGGGATTGGCCATGACCTGGAAAAAATACTGTAGCACTCACCAGACGGGCAGCTTTCAGCAATTCTTAAAATGAACTTGAGGAGCCGGATGAATAAATGCGGATTCTGCCATCAGAAGAAAACCGAATAATTGCTGTTTTATGGGATTATGACGGTACACTTGTAGACAGTGCCAGGAAAAATATGAATGTGACCATCGAAGTACTGCGGCATTTTGATCCGGATATTGAGGCTCACCTCCCTCCGGCATTGCAAAGCTACGATGCATATCAGAAGGCAAATCACCGCTATCGCAACTGGCGGGAACTCTACACGAATTGCTATGGGATACCATCTGATAAACTGGACGAGGCAGGTCGGCTCTGGACACCTGAACAAAAAAGGAACAAAACAATCCCGGACATGTTTCCGGGACTTGCAGATTTACTCGCTACACTGAAAGGAATCCCGATGGGCATTTGTTCTCAAAACGATTCGGAAAATATTTGGAATACTTTGTCTTATTACGGCGTAGCAGATTCCTTCCATCATATCATCGGATATGCGGATGTACCGGGCGAACTGCAAAAACCCCATCCCTATGGATTTATTAAGTGTGCTGAAGCGCTGAATCCGGAAAACAAAGCCGGTACCTACATCTATATAGGCGATCACAGTGACGATGTAACATTTGGAAAAAATGGCGAAGCAGCAACCGGGCATAGGGTAATCTGTATAACAGCAGATTATCTGGGGCTGAATGGCGCATTTTACTCTTCATGGAAAACAGCACCGGACTATTTCATCCGGAACACAAATGAACTGAAACAGATCCTGGCATCGCTTCTATGGCAATGTTGATCGCAAAAATGATATACTCTATTGTATCATCACAAACAGTATAGTTATGAAATTCCCTCATTATATCAGGAGGTACATTATGATAAGGATTAATTTTTCAGTGAAGCTGCTATGGCTGTTAACAGGCTTTTTTTCTCGGGTTTGTGCCGTTACGGCGGTCGTCAGTCCCGGAATATATTCTCATTTTGTTGAAGAGAGATACATAAACGATCGGCTTCTCCGAACTCATTCCCAGGTTGTTCCAGGTACCTGATGCACCGATGAATCTTTCCTCTTTCTTACTTTACGATGGCCTTTCGGTTTTGTTTCTGGTCATTGGAATAGTTCAAATGAGAAAAGTGCAGTTTAATGCGGATGGGGATAGCAAGTTATGAACGAATGGGATGGTTATGCACTATGAGTAAATTACCCGATATGCCAGTAAACAAAAGGGACTAACAAGGGGTGAACACTATGGAACGAAGATCCGTTGATATGAGTACATACAAAAGAAAGGCACACTTTGACTATTTCAGGACATTGGCATATCCGCATGTCGGGGTAACTGCAGATGTGGATGTGACAAATCTTATAACCTTCTGCAAGGAAAAGGGATACTCTTTTTACCTTAGCTTTATGCATGCGGCGGCGCTTGCAGCAGACAGCATCGGGGAGTTCAGGCAGAGAATCTGCGGTGACGGGATAGTCGAATATGACGAATGTGGAACATCCCATACGGAAAGTGTCGGGGACGGAACCTACTGTTACTGCACACTTTATCATCATATGCCCTTCAGGGAGTATATTCGGTATGCAGAAGCTGAAAGGCAGCAGTGTCGTGAGAAGAACAGTATCGAAGAGGACGAGAATGTGGAGGGTCTTTATTTCATTTCGACACTCCCCTGGATTCCCTACAGCGCGATTATCCAGCCGACAGCCGGCAGAGAGGATTCCAATCCCAGAATCACCTGGGGAAAATATCAGAAGGATTATGCAGGGAGACTCATGCTGCCGGTTACAGTGCTTTGCCATCATGCGCTTGTTGACGGCATACACCTTTCAAGGTTCTATACCAATCTTGACACAGAGATTCATAAAATAATCGAACAGTCTGATTTTTAACTATCCGTTTCATCTACTCAAGCCATTTATAGCCGTTCCACTTAGCTGAAGGAATATATGCTTCAGCACAGGGAAGAAATGGTGATGGACTGAAGAGAAACAGGCGAATTCCGCAAATGCAGGTCGCTGGTATTCAGAGCAAGTACCCCTTCTTGTACCGAATAATTGGCGGGCGGTTGGATAACGGCATTTATAAAAAGATTACTGAAGGAAACAGTCTCCGGATCAGGTATGCCTTCACTGCCATACATTTTCAGCTCGTCCATGTTTGTATAAATATTTCTTTCATGGGCAAGTGCATTATATGTATAAGTTCTTGCCAGGAGGATCCGGTTGCTTGGCTCCTTTATGGTTATGAATTCTAAAATTATCGAAACTCCTTCGGGGGGTATATCTGAGGTCCGTAAAACCAGAAGTCCCTTTTGCACTGTATAATTGACTGCAGGCTGCAGCACTCCATTGATATACAGATTTACTATGGATACATGTTCAGGATCGATAATGCCATTGCTTCGATATGCTTCCGGCTCATCATCGTTAGTATACTCCCTCTTCATGCCATTCGATATCGCATTGTAGTAACATACTTCAGCAGGAAGAACCACACCGTCTTTATTTCTGAAAGTAACGAAGCTGATAGCTATCGGGGCATTTTTTATCGGCACATCCTCTGTTTTTAGTGCAAGCGATCCCTTCTCGATATGATAGTTTGTGCCCGGCTGTATGAGCCCATTAATGTATACGGCATAGTAGGAAACGCTTTTGGGGTCCGGTATGCCCATACTTCCATATTCTGTTAATTCGTCATCGTCGGTATATTTATTTCTGATCCCGTCGGATAAAGCATTGTATTGATATACTTCAGCTTTATAGATCTCTTCTTTGCATGCGATGCTGATTTCATTTGTAAACAGGCATTTGTCGAATAATTTTGAAACGTTTATGCATACATTCCTGAATTCTAAACCATCTCTTTTCCCCGGGAAGCTTTCTGCAGCGGGAATGATCAAGTCTACCTTGGCTGACGAATATGCGACGGTAACAAGCCTGACTTTTACTTCTACAGCAAGAGGATGATTTCCGGTGCAAGAAGAACTGATATCGCAGTTAAAATCATATACCCTGAAAGATATATGGGTTTTGTCCGGTGCATATATGTAAAAGCGTTTATATACCCTGAATGCTATCGGTTCTGTTATGCGGATATTCTCCGCAAAAAGCGAAACATAGCCCTTTATTTCCACTATGCTATTATATGCGTGTGTTTTTTCCCCCGGAGGCAGCTGCTTCTGAGTATAAGTGATTGCATTCGGCTCATATGGATTCAGGATGTTTCCGTTTTTATCAGTCAGGAAACAGCCGATATTCGATAACCTGACATCGTACATTACGCACACTCCCTATATTATTCTTTGCTGTATCGAAATAAAGGGCGGGCTCTGCACCCACCCTTTTATTCCTGTCATGTTAAGAATGTTGTCTGTGAGTCGGCAGTCGGCGTGAAGTTTGTCACTACCAGTATAATCGGCGCACCCTCCAGAACATCACCAATGTCCGAAATTTCCACGCCAGTTTCTGAAACCGTGTATAAGGTTTCCTGCTGTAAAACACCATTGATAAAAAGCATATAATAGCCGTTATCCGTCGTGATCAGGGGCATAGTTGAAACAGTAGATCCCGTATCATCTACAAAGGAACCTGGTGCGATTGTCAGAACCCCTTCGTCCACATCCTCTGGGTCAAAATTATAGAAGAGCCTTTGAACATCCGGCTTGGTCAGAACTGTTGTTGTCGTTTGTGCACTAATAACAAGCTTAAATAGTGTAGCGGCCATGCTACTACCTCCTTTATATTATCTTATAGTATATAGTATGTTTTGTGATATATAATGTGACTCATGTGAGAGAAATACAATAATCCGATTTATGGAAAAGCGGTTTTTGTGATGGGGAGCATGTCCTGTTTATGTACAAAGTAGTATGTAGTATAATGTAAACAAGATCTTGTACGGTGGCAATAACATTTGGGATACTAAAGTCAGCTGAACTGCAGGAACCTATTGCAGGACCGGACGGAAAACGGATTTACAGGCTATCTGATGGGTCACCTGCAATGCTGCTGAGTTGGATTCCCGGAAGACCGATTGAAGAATCAGAAGGAAAACAGTATGCTGAAAAATTGGGAAAGCTTGCAGCAAAGATCCACCTGTCATCCAAAGGATTTTCCGGGAGACGCTGTGCATATGATGAATTGCTGGTAGACAGACTCATGGAAGAGATACATTCTGCTGTTCATTGCGGACATATCACCCCGAAGGCCGGAGACATCTGCATGAAAGAACTGAAAGTAATTCGCACTGCCGTCTGTCGGCTCAAAGATGACGCGGAGCATTACGGAATAATACATTCAGATCTTGGCTTTGGCAATGTTCTTGTTTCGGATAATGAACTGATCCCGATAGATTTTTCTTTGTCCGGCTATGGATGCCATGCCCAGGAAGCGGGTATGCTCCAGTCAAACTATCAGGATGAAGAAAGTCAATATCTTGTGCTTCAAGGTTTGCGGGAAAGCGGTGAGAATATTGATGAAAAAGACGCGGAGGTATTCATTTCCATGAGCGTCCTTTTGTTCATTTGCTCACAACATGGAAGATACGTTTCAGAAAAATGGTTTTCCGAGGCAATGGAGCGTTGGTGCAATACGTTATTCATTCATGGGTAAGAAAGCAATGGACGGAAGCAAATCCTGCCTCGATCGGTCGGCGGACTTAATGAGGCGGGAATTATGGGTCAGATAAAGCGAAAAACTTCTACCCTATAAGTGAGGCAATAGAAATGATATTAGATTCTAAAAGCAAAAACATAAAAAGGTATTTCAAAAATGCGTATGATGTAAAAATATGCGATGACGGAAGCCTGTGGCCTGTCAGATTTACCGATAAGCTGTTTTCCGTATACAGTCAGGATGAAGCACGAAGAATCCGGAGTTTCTGTCCTTCCGGGGTGTGTATTGAACTGGTTACGGATTCTTCTTTTTTGTGTTTATATATAAAAACATTGGATTTTGCCCGTAATTTTGCCTATTTTGACTTGTACATAGATGATGTTTTCGTAGAAACCATTGGTGCGGAACCTGAGAGTAGCTTGCCGGGTACAATAACCTTTGAGTTATGCCGCATGTACCTCAACAGAAAGGTTAAGGGCGATAAGAGAAAGCAAAAAATAACGATCTACCTGCCCCACCTTGCGGATGTCCGCATAAAGGCAATAGAGCTTGAAGATGGAAGTGTTGCAGAGGATTGCTGCAATGAAACGAAGCATATGAAAACTTTGCTGTGCCTCGGAGATTCAATCACGCAAGGTATGACTGCCAAAAATCCTTCATCAGCCTACCCGGTACAATTGGCAAGAATTCTGGGAATGAAAATGATTAACCACGGAATAGGCGGTTATGTTTTCAATGAAGAATCGCTTGATGAAGAAATGGACATAAATCCTGATCTCATAACAGTCGCATATGGCATAAACGACTGGTCCAGGTATAATTCCATTGATTATTTCAGAGAAAGGTGCTACAACTACTTTAGCAAATTAACAGCAATTTTCCCCGGCGCAAAAATCTTTGCAGTGACTCCCATATGGTGCAGCAGCGAAAATGAACCCAAGGCTATGGGATATCTTTGCGAAATAAGAAAAGAGATTGGGCAAATAGCTTGCAAATTTGAATCCGTTCATGTTATCGGCGGCTTGAAGATGGTGCCCAATAGGCCGGATTATTTTGTGGATGGCATTCACCCCAATGATTTAGGCTTCATGCACTACAGTCTGAATTTGCTGAATGAAATTCGAACCGCAGAGTGTAAGTCATCAAACTGCATATGGTGAGAAAGCCGTAAAAATCAAATAAGCCGGATATCCGGCATTTCGGTTTAGCATATGAGAAAGGCATGATTTTATGAAGCTGCAAAAGCTGCTTGGTTATACACGTAAAGCACTGGATGATTATAATATGATTGACGATGGGGACAAGATTGCTATCGGTATATCCGGCGGCAAGGACAGTTTGACACTGCTGTATGCTTTATCTCATTTACGGCGTTTCTATCCAAAAAAGTATGATATTGAAGCAATCACTGTCCGCATGGGTTATAAAGGTATGAATTTTTCACCGGTCAGGCAGCTTTGCAGAGAGCTTGGTGTCAATTATACAATAGTTGAAACAGAAATAGCCGGCATCCTCTTTTCACGCCGAAATGAGACAAACCCCTGTTCTCTCTGTGCCAGGATGCGCAAAGGTGCATTTAATATCAAAGCAAAGGAGCTCGGCTGCAACAAAGAGGCATATGCCCATCACTACGATGATGCAGTTGAAACCATGATGATGTCATTGATTTATGAAGGAAGATTCCACTGCTTCTCTCCTGTCACCTATCTTGACAAATCAGGTATAACTCTAATCAGGCCGCTCATTTATGTACGAGAGGCAGACATCAAGGGTTTCCGAAATGCATATGGCCTGCCGGTCGTTAAAAATCTGTGTCCGGTTGATGGTTATACCAAGCGCCAATATATAAAGGAATTAATAAAAAAACTGCAATCTGAAACTCCCGGGCTTAAGGAACGCCTTTTCCACGCTATTCAGGCAAGCAATACAGATGGTTGGAAAAAGCCGGATTGAGAAAGGAAAGGTTATACATGAAACGTTATGACATGATAATTTAAGTTGAAAAACATCACGATGTATTTCTCTGTGTAAAATCATCATGCTGAAAGGGCGGTGCCATGCTGGTATTCTTGGCGATTGTCAAAGTTATAAATCAGGGGGGAGTCTGTTATGAAAGGCACTATAAAGGAACAAGTACATGCACATAAATCACCGGATGGTACGGAGTATTTACATAGCCATGAAAATACACATAAACACAGCCATCAGAATACAAAAACGGTTTTGAACAGGTTATCCCGTGCAATTGGCCACTTAGAATCGGTAAAGAGAATGGTAGAAGACGGAAGGGATTGCAGCGAGGTATTAATCCAATTATCCGCAGTTATCTCTGCACTGAATAATACCGGAAAGGTTATATTAAAGGATCATATGGAACATTGTATTGTGGATGCAGTTGAATCGGGAGACAAAGCTGCAATTGAAGACCTGACAAAAGCTATTGACAGTTTTATGAAATAGACAACGATGACAGTAACCAAATGAATTATATATCCCTATCCAGGGGATATGTTCCTGAAATAAAATACAATACATCATTTCTCCAACGTGAAAAAAGGGGATCTTATTAAAGAAGAGAAGGTATATATTTTTATCCCCCGTATGGGCTTGTGCCAATAAAAAGTATGATATAACCTTTACTTGATTATTATTGAGAAATGGGGAATTATTGTGCACATGGCAGATGCCCTGATTTCACCGGTGGTTGGTGGAACGATGATGGCTGCTACCGCTTGTGTGGCTGCTTACTCCATAAAAAAAGTGCAAAACGATTTGGATGACAAGAAGGTTCCCTTGATGGGGGTCATGGGTGCCTTTGTTTTTGCATCCCAGATGATTAATTTTTCGATACCCGCAACAGGGTCAAGCGGTCATCTTGGCGGTGGGATGCTGCTCGCAATTTTGCTTGGGCCATATGCAGGATTTTTAACGATGGCTTCCATTCTTCTTATTCAGGCACTGTTCTTCGGAGACGGGGGACTGCTTGCATATGGATGCAATGTATTTAATCTTGGATTCTATACATGCTTTATTGCATATCCCTTCATTTACAAACGGATAACAAGAAAAGGACTTACTTCCGGCAGGATATTCGGGGCCTCGATGGTCTCGTCCATCCTTGGTTTGCAAATGGGTGCCTTCAGTGTTGTGCTGGAAACCTTGTTCTCCGGGAAGACAGAATTACCCTTCAATACTTTTGCACTGCTGATGCAGCCAATTCATTTGGGAATCGGTATTGTTGAGGGACTTGTGACAGCCGCGGTAGTAAACTTTATTTGGAAAGCAAGGCCGGAAATACTGGAACACACTGCAGCCGGCACAACATTCGGCAGGATTCCGATAAAAAAAGTGCTTACCGGGATTTTAGTTGCGGCAATCGCTATTGGCGGATTCGTATCATGGTTTGCATCATCAGACCCTGACGGACTTGAATGGTCGATGGAGCGGACTGCCGGAACTACTGAATTAAAAGCATCAGAGAGCACAGTACATAATATGCTGGCAAATATACAAAGCAAAACGGCATTTTTACCGGATTATGGCTTTAAAACGGCAACCGGGAACAAAACTGACAGCTACGCAGGGACCAGTATCTCCGGAATTGTGGGGGGAGCTTTGACTCTTGGCCTGGCGGGATTAATTGGTTTAGTTATAAGTGTGTTTAAAAAGAAAAAATAAGGATAGATGTCATGTCAAAAATTGTGGATTCAATGTATAATATCAGACTGCTAGATGACTTGGCACGGAAGGACACTGCCATACACAGAATACATCCGGTTCCAAAGCTTCTGACTACAATCGTTTATTTGATTGTAGTCGTATCGTTTAATAGATACGAAATAAGCGGGCTTTTACCGTTTGTTATTTATCCGATGGTTCTTATTCTTTTGGCAGAATTACCTGTAATGCCGATCCTAAAAAGACTGCTCATGGTTGAGCCGATAATTATCGGAATCGGAATATTAAATCCGGTATTTGATCCAAAGGGATGGATTACTTTTGCATCGATCATGATGAAATGCGGATTGACTGTAACCGCCTGCCTTATTTTGGTTTCAACAACAGGCCTGGATAAAATTGCGCAAGCCTTAAGAACATTGAAAGTACCGGGTATATTTGTGCTGCAGCTGCTTTTGACCTTTCGCTACATTTCTGTACTGATTGAGGAACTCGCAAGAATGGTGAGGGCATATGCCCTGCGGGCACCGCAGCAGAAAGGAGTGCGGCTGAAAGATTGCGGATCTTTTGCCGGACAGCTGCTCCTTCGCACCTTTGACAGAGCGCAACGGGTGTATGATTCCATGAAGTTAAGAGGTTTTAGCGGAGATTACCATTCCTACGGAAAATCAAATGTAACCGGGAAGGATATTATCTATTTAATGGCATGGAGTTTGTTTTTCATTATTGCAAGGATATATGATATACCTGCATTTTTAGGCTTGTTGTTTGAGGGGATGAGCAATACATGAGTCATTATAAACTAAAGGTAAGAAACCTCCATTTTTCGTATCCGGATGGGCATGAAGCTATAAAAGATATTTCTTTTACAATATATCCTGGTGAATCGGTTGGTATCATAGGTGAAAACGGGTCGGGCAAATCGACTCTTTTGCTATTAATTACGGGCGTTCTTTTCCCTGACAAAGGGGAAGTGATAGTTGGAGATGTTTCTGTAACAAAAAAATCATTGGCGATGATCAGACAGAGACTTGGAATGGTGTTCCAGGATTCCGATGATCAGCTGTTTATGACTACCGTATTTGATGATGTAGCGTTCGGACCGCGTAATTATAATCTGGACGAAAAGGAAGTAAAGGCCAGAGTCGACGAAGCATTGGATATGGTTGGAATCCCTCATTTAAAAGATAGAGCACCATTTAAGCTTTCGGGCGGCGAGAAGCGGGCTGCTGCAATTGCGGGCGTCCTGTCCATGAAACCGGATATGTTGATCATGGATGAACCTACTTCAGGGCTGGATCCGAAATCAAGACGCAGATTGATCAACACCTTAAAAGGCTTCAGTCATACGAAAATCATAACAAGCCATGATTTGGATATGGTTTTGGAAACATGTGACCGTGTTATAGTCATAAAAGACGGAGAAGTTGCTGCAAACGGGACAACGCAAGAGATTTTAACAAACCAAGAGTTACTGGAGAAATGCGGCCTGGAGGTCCCGCTTTCCTTGCAGAAATGCCCGGTGTGCGGAATGATTAAATGGCGGCCATTCACAAATTGAGATTTCCCGACATTGATCAGCAAATTATAGAATGCTTATTTCATATTTGTTAACAATGATCTATAATAGATGACATATGCTTGGGACGTTATTGTGGGATACAAGGAATATAAGGCTTATATGAGAGGCACCTGAAGGAGAAAATCATGAAAGAAAAGCTTAGTTTTAAATCATATGTATTAGTAGGCTCATTATTATTCGGATTGTTTTTCGATGCCGGCAACTTGATATTTCCGGTTCAAATGGGACAACTGTCGGGCAGCAATACATTACCTTCTACAATTGGATTCTTAATTACCGGAGTAGGGCTTCCATTATTAGGAGTGATTTCAGCAGCCCTTGCCCAAAGTGATAGCCTGTATGATTTGGCCCAGCCTGTTGGCCGGAACTACTCCATTTTCTTTACATGTCTGCTTTATTTGACAATTGGGTCTTTATTTGCAATTCCGCGTACTGCTACCGTCGCATTTGAAGTAAGCTTGAATGATTGCAGCGTCTTTTGATTTTTGCAATGCATTACCGGCAAATTTGAAAGAAACCGCTGTCATTAGAGGGTACTTCTTAGGGATTTTTAATCCCGGAAAAATATCGGCATAGTTTGGTAGTGTTACGGCTATGCCGATTTTTCTTGCTTTGTGGTGGATGTAAAACCGGGGGGGTCAAATTCGCCAATACAGTTATAAACAATTTTGATACGCTGTACTCGTCTGCCATCAGTGCGCTCTGCCTTGTAAACATAGATTTTTTCAACGAACTCCCGGATAATTTCCGCTGTGAGTTCCTTTATGTCTGTGTACTTTCTTACCAAGGCGAGGAAGTGGTCTACTCCCAGTGAGCTTTCCTTTTCTGATGTCATAGTAGATTTCAGTTCTGCTACTCGGTTTTCAAGGGTATGCTGCTCAGCTTCGTAATTGGCAGTCATCTTGGTAAATCGCTCATCTGAAATCTTACCCTCAATATTGTCCTCATAAAGCCTCTGGATAATCTCATCCAGCTTATTGATACGGGCCTGTGATTGCTCTAATTCTCGTTTTCCGTCACGCATACTCTTGTCAAGTTCTATCCTTGTTTTCTTTGTGACCATCTCCACAAATTCATTCTCATGGTCTCTGGCAAAAGCGGTTACCCGGCGTATGCCGTCAAGGAGCAATTCCTCAACTACAACATTTCTTATTTGATGAGAACTGCAGCCGCCTTTTATTTTACGGTAGGTAGCACACACAAAATGCTCTTTGTCATGTTCCCAACCTCTGTGGCGTACTTGGTATAGCTTATTACCGCAATCAGCACAGAAGAGCATACCAGAGAGGATTGGCATTTCGCCCATCGGCGTTAGCCTGCGTCTTCCATCTCGTATTTTCTGCACTACCTCGAACACAGGCTCTTCGATAATTGCTTCGTGAGTATTCTCGAAAATCATCCACTCTGACGGGTCATTCTTCATCTGCTTTTTCTGCTTATAGGACTTGCGGTAAGTTTTGAAATTAACCGTATGTCCCAAATACTCCTGCCTTGAAAGCATATGAACTATTGTGCTGCCTCGCCAGACATAATCATCGTCATGGCCTCTGTTGTCCGGAATATTGATTCCGTTTTTCTTGGCGTGAGCCGTTGGATTCATAATTCTGCGCCTTGTAAATTCCTTGGCTATCTGCGAAGGGCCATACCCTTGCATACACAAGCGGAACGCCTCGCGTACCACTTCGGCGGCTTCTTCATCGACTATCCAGCGTGTCTTGTCTTCCGGGTCTTTGATATAGCCGTAAGGCGGATTGGTGCAGAGCGGTTTGCCGGACTCCCCTTTCGACTTGAAAACAGCGCGTATTTTCTTGCTGGTGTCTTTGGCGTACCATTCGTTGATAATGTTGAGGAATGGCGTGAAATCGCTGTCCTGCTGATTAGCGCTGTCTACACCGTTGTTAATGGCTATAAAGCGAATGTCGGAGCCGGGAAAGAGCACTTCGGTATAATAGCCGACCTTTAGATAATCTCTTCCGAGACGGCTCATGTCCTTGACAATGATGGTGCCAATCCTGCCTTCTTCCACTAGGGAGATAAGGCGCTGCCAATCCGGGCGGTCGAAGTTCGTACCGCTATAGCCATCATCCACAAAGAACTCAGTGTTTGTAAAACCGTTGTCATCAGCGTACTTCTGTAAAATGGTCTTCTGATTTTTAATGCTGTTAGAATCACCCTGCAGCTCGTCATCTCGTGAAAGACGGCAATACAGAGCGGTTATTTTATCGTTATTCTTCACAGCAGTATAAGACTGCCTTCTATTCATGTTTACCTCCTTTCCGACAGTCTTCAAGCGGTACTCTATGTTCCCGTACTGCCGCGAAGAAGTCAAGTTATTTGTTTAAGAAGCCTTATTTAATTCAAGCTTTGCTGTGCCGTTAAGTATCATTCGTTTCAGCTTGTCATAGGCGGTTTCTTTGGCAGTGCTGCTGACTGCTGATTCTATAATGTAGAGAGTATCACCGATTACCTTTTCGGTAACGCAGATGGTCTTCTCAGCCATAAGGCACTCCTCCTTTCTGACATTGGGGTAGGGGGTAACAAATCCTTACACCCTTTCGATCGTGCAACGGGCGTGGGGTCACGCGCGAAAAAATTCAGGTTCAAACGGGGTATTAAACCCTGCCACAGCAAGGAGGTGAAGGTACGTGGCAAAAGACGGTACAAATAGAGGTGGGCGCCGCGTGCGTGCCGGGGACAAACCACAACCTCTTGCGGAAAAGATCGCAGCAGGTAAAGCCGCACGGATTTTGGAGGCGCCAGAGTTTAAGCCAGAGTCCATGCTCAAAGCAAGCGAACTGGACGATACAGCAGACTTGAATGGTGAAGATATGCCGACGCCGAGTGAATACCTCAGCGCACGGCAAAAAGATGGTAAACCGCTGGGTGCTGATACCCTATTTATTGAAACATGGAAATGGCTCAAGGAACGTGGTTGTGATAAATTCGTAAATCCCAGACTCGTCGAAGCCTATGCACAGTCGTTTACACGATACATCCAGTGTGAAGAAGCAATAAGCACTTACGGTCTTTTAGGCAAGCACCCAACAACAGGAGGTGCGATTGCCAGTCCGTTCGTGCAAATGAGCCAGTCATTTCAAAAACAGGCTAACCTGCTCTGGTATGAGATCTTTGACATAGTCAAGCAAAACTGTACCACGGCTTTCATTGGTAATCCGCAGGACGATATTATGGAAGCTCTGCTTTCAGGTAGGAGAGGACGGTAGAAGATTGTGAATACAACTGAACGATTAGAAAAAGTAAATATTGATAAGCTGGTGCCATATGCAAGGAATGCTCGTACACATAGCAAGGAACAGATTCTCCAGCTTCGTGCGAGCCTACGGGAATTTGGTTTCGTCAATCCAGTCATAGTGGATAAAGACTTAAATATAATCGCAGGGCATGGCAGAGTCCTTGCAGCCAAAGAGGAAGGTATCACTGAGGTCCCCTGTGTATTCGCTGAGCATTTGACCGAAGCACAGAAGCGAGCATACATAATCGCTGACAACCGCCTTGCCTTGAACGCAGGCTGGGATACTGAAATGTTATCGGTAGAACTTTCTGAATTACAAGGTGTAGATTTTGATTTGTCGCTTCTGGGCTTTGACGATGCAGAGTTAAATAAGCTGTTAGGCGGTATTGAGGATATCAAAGACGATGACTTTGATGTGGACGAAGAACTTTCAAAACCTGCTATTACGAAGCTGGGTGATTTGTGGCTACTTGGACAGCACCGTCTGGTGTGTGGTGATAGCACGAAGGCTGAGACTTTCAATCTGCTTATGGACGGAAAGCTGGCAAACCTTACGGTTACTGATCCTCCGTACAATGTTAACTACGAAGGCACAGCCGGAAAGATTAAGAACGATAATATGGCGGATGAAAAGTTTTATCAGTTTCTTCTAGACGCGTTCACCCTCACTGAAAAAGCGATGGCGAAGGACGCGTCTATTTATGTATTCCATGCTGACACCGAAGGGCTTAATTTCCGTCGTGCTTTTGATGCCGCCGGATTTTACCTTTCCGGCACATGTATCTGGAAGAAGCAATCGCTGGTGCTTGGACGATCACCGTATCAATGGCAGCATGAGCCAATCCTGTTCGGCTGGAAGAAAAACGGTAAGCATGCCTGGTATTCCGACCGCAAGCAGTCAACCATCTGGGAGTTTGACAAGCCCAAAAAGAATGCTGACCATCCCACGATGAAGCCGGTTCCGCTGGTGGCCTACCCTATCCAAAACTCCAGCATGACAGGGTGTATTGTACTAGATCCATTTGGTGGTTCGGGAAGTACCCTTATCGCTTGCGAGCAGACCAAGCGGATTTGCTATACAGTAGAATTGGATGAGAAGTTCTGTGATGTAATCGTAAAACGATATATCCAGCAGGTTGGCAGCAAGGATAATGTGTTTCTCATTCGGGACGGTATGAAGATGGCTTTCATCGAGGTTGAATCAGCCTGATGCACATTTATTCCTGCTCAATATTACTTGCTATTCCACAGCTTTAGAGTGATATATGTAATCACCAAAAAGCTAAGGAGGCTAACGAAAATGGAAGCAAGATTCAATGTATCCGGCGAGGCAAGAAAAGCACTCGCCAAGGCAATAGGAGAAGCCCTCGGCCTTGAACCTGTTTATAAAGGTGCACCGAGCTTTGCCTATGTTGTAGGCAATATCAACATCAGCAAGGATGGGACTCTTTCATGGGATGATCGCACGGACGAGATTACCATCCAGAACTTACTGAAAAAACTTCTGGAACTCGGCTTTACCTACGAAACTGACGAAGCAGGCACCGGTGAAATGTGTGACACGCTTACGATAGAAATGCCGCTTGATGGGTTTACCGACTCAGCACTGGAGAATCTGGAACGGCTCATTGCAAGCAAAGAGTCTCTCATTAAAAAGGCAATCGGAGTAGATAAGTTGCCTATCGAGCGGACAGAAACAACAATTAGGTTTCCATGGTTCCGCTTCGGGATTGAGCCAGAGGAGCTTTCTGCTTACTCTCGCTTCATTGGTGCCCTTTGTGCAGCTGCAAAGGAACAGCACCGCGTGACTGCTAAGGATAAACCTGTTGAGAATGAAAAGTTCGCTTTTCGAGTGTTCCTGATAAGATTGGGCTTTGTGGGCGACGAGTATAAAACTGCGCGAAAAATCCTGCTCAGAAACCTATCTGGTAATAGCGCATTTAAGAATGGTGCTCCAGCCAAAGTGACGGAGGTATCAGATTATGAATAAGTTCCCTTCAAAGGAGACTGTGGAGAGACTACGAAAGCAATACCCGGCTGGAACTCGTGTTGAATTGGTACGGATGAATGACCAGTACTCCAAATTGAGACCCGGAGACAAAGGTACAGTGGACTTCGTGGATGATACGGGTACGATATTCTGTACTTGGGATAGAGGTTCAAGCCTTGGTGTCGTGTATGGTGAGGATTTAGTGAAAAAGCTGTAAAGGATTAGGCTAAGTATGGGCTCCCCTACCCATATATTTGTGTTTTTTTCTCCTGAATATTGCTTGCTATATAAGCCTTTTAGAGTGATATATGTACATGCCGAAAGGCACAAAGCATACAAGTACAGGAGGAAAATCAAGGTGTTGACAAGCAGATTTGGAATAGAAATTGAATTTACAGGTATTACGAGAAGCGAAGCAGCAAGAGTCACTGCTGAATACTTCGGTGGGACAATAACCAGCGTAGGCGATTATTACGACACAAAGAAGGTCATAGCGCCGGATGGACGAGTTTGGAAGCTAATGAGTGATGGAAGTATCTCATGCCAAAAGCGAAACGGCCGTCAAAAGGTAGCTGCTACTCGCGAATACAGTGTGGAACTGGTAAGCCCCATCCTCACCTACCGGGAGGACATAGAATGCCTGCAGGAATTAGTCAGACGGTTGAGAAAAGCTGGGGCCTTTGCAAATGCTTCCTGCGGTATACACATTCACCTCGACGGTTCCAACCACACACCAAGGAGCATCCGAAACTTTATTAACATCATCGCCAGCAAGAATGACCTCTTTTATAAGGCACTTCAAATAGCGCCAGAGAGGATGAATTATTGCAAGAAGATGGACAGTATACTGGTCGACAAAATGAACCGTCGCAAGCCTAAAACCATGCGAGCGATTGAGGAAATTTGGTATGAAGGCTACAATGAAAGCCGCGACAGGCATTATCACAACAGCCGCTACCACTTCCTGAACTTACACAGCTTTTTCACCGGTAATCACACAGTAGAGCTTAGGGGGTTTAACAGTGAGCTACATGCTGGCAAGATAAGAAGCTATGTGGTTTTAGCCTTAGCCCTTAACCATCAGGCGCTAACACAAAAATGTGCTTCAGCAAAGAAGCCGCAGACAGAGAACGAAAAGTTCGCAATGCGGACGTACTTGAACCGCATTGGCTTTATAGGTGAGGAGTTTGCAAACTGCCGCGAACACCTGACAGCACACTTGAACGGGTCGGCGGCATGGCGATTTCGGGCGGCCTGAACCGTCCGAGAAACCTAAGCTTAAGAAGGAGGATACAAAGAATAATGGATAAAAAACTGTACATTGCCTACGGCTCAAACCTTAACATAAAGCAAATGGCGAACCGGTGCCCCACAGCAAAGGTAGTGGGTGCCAGCATGCTGAAAGATTGGCGGCTCCTGTTCCGGGGCGCACATGCGGGTGCGGTGGCAACAGTAGAACCCTTTAAGGGCGGCAACGTCCCTGTATTGGTTTGGGAATTGACTTCTTCAGACGAGGCTGCGCTCGACCGTTATGAAGGCTGGCCCTTTCTTTATCGAAAGGAAACGGTAAAGGTAAAACTGGGAGGCAAGAATGTCAAAGCTATGATGTATGTAATGAACGAGGGTAGACTGCTTGGCCAGCCAAGTTGCTATTACTATACCACTATTTTGGAAGGCTATAAGGACGCGGGCTTTGACTTGGATATCCTGCGCCAGGCCACCATTGACTCTGTGGAGAAAGAGGTACCCACTGATGACTGAAAAAATTAAGGAGCAAATCCTCGCTATACGAGATAGTGGTGTCACAAATATGTTTGATGTGAATCGTGTGCAATATGAAGCAAACGAGCGCGGCTACTACGAACTGGTAGCTTACCTTATTGACCATAAAGCTGAATACTGTCGTTTCATTTTAACCGGTGAAACGCAAGAAGCAGACTAAAAGAATAAATAGGTAAAAGCAAAGGGCTTCTACGGAGGCTCTTTTCTTTTGCCTATTTTTATAAAGGAGGCGGCGCATATGCGTAAATTAAAGAAATACAAGCCAACCGCCTTCATGGCCGAAGGCTCTTATTATGATAAAGATGCCGCAGATTATGCGGTTTCTTTTATACAAGCTCTTTCCCATACGAAAGGCTCCTGGGCAGGTAAACCTTTTGAGCTAATTGACTGGCAAGAGCAGATTGTCCGTGACATATTCGGCATTCTTAAGCCTAATGGTTACCGTCAGTTTAATACGGCGTATGTGGAGATCCCAAAGAAGCAGGGCAAATCAGAACTTGCTGCAGCTGTTGCTCTTTTATTGACCTGCGGTGACGGTGAAGAACGTGCCGAAGTGTATGGCTGTGCGGCTGATCGCCAGCAAGCATCGATTGTTTTTGAGGTAGCAGCTGACATGGTACGGATGTGCCCGGCACTGTCCCGGCGTGTAAAGATACTGGCTTCAACAAAGCGACTAATATATCTTCCAACCAACAGCTTCTATCAGGTGCTGTCAGCTGAGGCTTATTCCAAACACGGCTTCAACATCCACGGTGTAGTGTTTGACGAACTGCATACCCAGCCTAACAGGAAATTGTTTGATGTCATGACAAAGGGTTCTGGCGATGCAAGAATGCAGCCGCTATATTTCCTCATCACCACGGCGGGATCAGATACCCAGAGTATTTGCTACGAAACACACCAAAAGGCGCTGGACATTATAGAAGGCAGAAAGCATGATCCTACTTTCTATCCCGTGATCTATGGTGCCAAGGAAGATGATGATTGGACTGATCCAAAAGTATGGAGGAAAGCGAATCCTTCCCTTGGAATAACGGTTGGAATTGATAAGGTTCGGGCTGCTTGTGAGAGTGCAAAGCAGAATCCGGCTGAAGAAAACAGCTTTAGACAGCTTCGACTTAATCAGTGGGTTAAGCAAGCCGTACGTTGGATGCCAATGGCAAAGTGGGATGCCTGTGCATTCCCGGTTGATGCTAACAGCCTAGAAGGGCGGGTATGCTATGGAGGGCTTGATCTTTCCTCTACAACGGATATTACAGCTTTTGTGCTGGTATTCCCACCACAGAACGAGGAGGACAAGTATGAGATACTTCCGTTTTTCTGGATGCCGGAGGATAACATTGATCTCCGAGTACGTCGTGACCATGTCCAGTACGACCTCTGGGTAAAACAGGGGCACCTTATGACGACGGAAGGAAATGTTGTGCATTACGGCTTTATTGAAAGCTTTATTGAGCAACTTGGAATGAAGTATAACATCAGGGAAATTGCCTTTGACCGATGGGGAGCTGTTCAGATGACACAGAACCTTGAGGGTCTCGGGTTTACAGTCGTTCCTTTCGGACAGGGCTTTAAAGATATGTCTCCACCTACCAAGGAACTAATGAAACTGACACTTGAGCAGAAAATCGCTCACGGCGGCCATCCTGTACTCCGCTGGATGATGGATAACATCTACATTAAGACCGATCCGGCAGGAAACATAAAGCCAGATAAGGAGAAGAGTACAGAAAGAATAGATGGCGCGGTAGCAACCATTATGGCACTTGACCGCGCCATTCGTTGTGGACATGGAAGCAGTGGCGAGTCTGTGTATAACGAGAGGGGGTTACTTATTTTATGAGTATATTTTCAGGTTTATTTCGATCACGTGATAAGCCTAAAAATCGTATTGGCAGTGCATTTTCGTTTCTGTTTGGCAGCACTACTAGTGGAAAGACAGTCAACGAACGGACGGCAATGCAATCAGCTGCAGTGTATGCCTGTGTGAGGATATTATCCGAGGCTATAGCCGGACTTCCGTTACATGTCTACCAATACCGAATGGATGGAAGCAAAGAACGTATACCACAGCACCCGTTATACTACTTGCTCCATAACGAACCTAACCCGGAGATGACTTCATTTGTGTTTCGAGAGACACTAATGAGTCATCTTTTACTTTGGGGCAATGCCTATGCGCAGATTTTAAGGAATGGTCGCGGACAGCCTATTGCACTGTACCCACTGCTTCCTAACAAGATGGAAGTTAGCAGAGCTACAAACGGAGAACTGATATACACCTACCGCAGGGATTCCGAAGAAAGTCGGCTCAATCCCAACAGCGGAACAGTGATACTTCGCAGAGATGAGATACTCCACATACCCGGTCTCGGCTTTGACGGACTTATAGGATACAGTCCTATTGCTATGGCTAAAAACGCCATCGGCATGTCGCTTGCGACTGAAGAATACGGTGCTTCATTCTTCGCAAACGGAGCAAATCCAGGTGGCGTACTGGAGCACCCTGGTGTAATCAAGGATATCCAGAGAGTCAAGGACAGTTGGAACAGCGCTTATCAGGGCAGCGGAAACGCCCATAGAATCGCTGTGCTGGAGGAAGGAATGAAGTTTCAGGTAATCGGTATTCCTCCGGAGCAGGCTCAATTCTTGGAGACACGAAAATTTCAGATCAATGAAATTGCTAGGATTTTCCGTATACCTCCGCACATGGTGGGTGACCTTGAAAAGTCCAGCTTCTCCAACATTGAGCAGCAATCACTGGAGTTTGTAAAATATACGCTTAACCCATGGGTGGTGCGATGGGAGCAGAGTCTTCAGCAATCGTTACTCTTGCCATCAGAGAAGAACTCAATCTTCATCAAGTTCAATGTTGACGGTCTGCTTCGTGGCGACTACCAGAGCCGGATGAATGGTTATGCAGTTGGACGGCAGAACGGTTGGCTGTCAGCGAATGATATCCGGGAACTTGAAGATATGAACCGTATTCCTGCCGAAGAAGGCGGAGACCTGTATCTGGTGAACGGTAACATGCTCCCTCTTTCACAGGCAGGCAATTTTTATCAAAAGGAGGTTAACAGCCAATGAAGAAATTTTGGAATTGGGTGCGAGATGAAACTACCGGAGAACGCACCTTATACCTCAACGGAGAAATTTCAGACGAGACCTGGTATGGCGACGAAGTGACGCCAAAGATGTTCAGAGACGAACTGATGGCAGGCACAGGTGACGTCACGGTTTGGATTAACTCGCCCGGAGGGGATGTGTTTGCGGCTGCGCAGATATATAACATGTTGATGGATTATACCGGCAAGGTCACAGTTAAAATTGATGGCCTTGCTGCAAGCGCCGCTTCTGTAATTGCAATGGCTGGTGGCGATGTATATATGTCTCCGGTATCCATGATGATGATCCATAACCCTTCGACAATCGCCATCGGTGATAGCGAGGAAATGCTCCGTGCCAAGGCCTTGCTGGATGAGGTCAAGGAAAGCATCATCAACGCATACGAACTGAAGTCAGGCCTTTCGCGAGCAAAGATCTCCCATCTCATGGATGCTGAGACATGGATGAATGCGAATAAGGCTATTGAACTCGGATTTGCAGATAAAGTTCTGTTCATGGAGAACGATGAGCGCATTCCTCTGGATACAGGACAAGGCCTTATATTCTCTCGTGCAGCGGTATACAACTCTCTGCTTGGGAAGATGCCCAAGAAACCAAAACCGAAAACCGGTACCCCAATAGAGCAGCTGGAAAAGCGGCTCTTTTTAATTTCTCACTAATTTAAAGGAGGAACATCAAAATGAATAAGATTCTTGAACTGCGTGAAAAGCGTGCAAAGGCGTGGGATGCTGCAAAAGCGTTCCTTGACGCCAAGCGTGGCGGTGATGGGCTTCTGTCAGCCGAGGATACCGCTACCTATGAAAAAATGGAAAACGAAGTTGTGGCTCTGGGCAAGGAAATCGAACGTCTTGAGCGTCAAGCAGTAATTGATTTAGAGCTTTCCAAAGCTACCAGCAATCCTATTACAAATGCGCCTACCAAGGTGGCTGAGGAAAAGACTGGTCGTGCATCCGCAGAGTACAAAAAAGCTTTCTGGAGTGCTATGCGTACTCGTGCAGGAGAAGGACTTGATCCAACAGTAAGAAATGCCCTACAAATCGGTACTGATTCAGAGGGAGGCTATCTGGTTCCCGATGAGTTTGAACGTACTCTTGTAGAAGCACTTGAGGATGAGAATATCTTCCGTACCCTGGCCAACGTTATCACCACTTCTTCTGGGGATAGAAAAATACCAGTTGTTGCTACTAAAGGTACTGCCGCATGGATCGATGAGGAAGGAACTATTCCTGAGAGCGATGACAGCTTTGGTCAGGTATCTATTGGGGCATATAAGCTGGGCACCTTGATAAAGGTTTCCGAGGAACTGCTGAATGACTCTGTGTTTGACCTTGAAGCTTACATCTCCAGAGAGTTCGCACGCCGTATCGGTAACAAGGAAGAAGAAACATTTTTCACTGGCGATGGCTCTGGCAAGCCAACTGGTATTCTTGCTACTACAGGAGGAGCACAAGTCGGTGTTACTACTGCAAGTGCTACGGCAATCACTATGGATGAGGTGCTTGATCTGTTCTACAGTTTGAAAGCACCATATCGTAACAGAGCAGTGTTTGTCATGAACGATGCGACTGTCAAGGCTATCCGCAAACTAAAGGATGGTCAGGGCCAGTACCTCTGGCAGCCGTCTGTTCAGGCAGGTACACCTGACACCATCCTAAATCGACCGCTTTATACTTCGGCATATGTGCCCACTATTGCTGCGTCGGCAAAGACTATTGTCTTTGGTGACTTCAGCTATTACTGGGTAGCAGATCGTCAAGGGCGTGTATTTAAGCGACTCAACGAGCTTTATGCCGTCACCGGACAGGTCGGTTTTGTCGCTACTCAACGTGTAGACGGAAAGCTGATTCTACCGGAGGCTATAAAAGTCCTCCAGCAGAAAGCTTAACGGAGGTGCACTATGAGCTATAACACTAAAAATTACACCGAACAAGGCGGAGAGAAAACTGTAATAGGCGGAACACTTGAAATCAAAGAAGGAGCTACAGTAACAGGACTCTCTGCCAATCCGCTTCTTATGGCAACGGAGGAGACTCTTGGCGGTGTAAAAGCTGCTGCCGCAGGCGAGAGTGATACCGTTGAAATTAAAATAGGCGAAGATGGGAAGCTGTATGCTCCAGCATATCCTACCGATGCTACAGAGCAAGCCGCAGGATTGGTGAAAATGGCTGCGAATCAAGCCGACAGTACAGCTGAGGACACAGCCACACTTGTAACGGACTTCAATGCGCTTCTCTCGAAATTGAAAGCGGCTGGATTAATGGTACCTGACGAAGAGTGAGCGAAAGGGGGCGTACAGCATGGCGGTATCAGATAATCTTTTACCCAAGGTCAAAGCCAACCTTATCCTCACTCACGACACGGACGATGACCTTCTATTAAGCTTCATTAGAGCCGCTGTGTCCTACGCCGAGAGCTACCAGCACGTTACTGCAGGATGGTATGAAACACACACAATGCCGCCAACCACAGAACAGGCGATTATTATGCTGTCGAGCCATTTCTATGAAAGCAGAGATGGCTCGACAGCAGGCTTTTATGCGGATAACGTTCAGGCGGGGCAACAGGTATGGAATACGGTAAATTTGTTATTAAGGCTCGACCGGGAGTGGGGTGTTTAATGTGAGCTTTGGAAAGATGAACACATTCATTGATGTTATCAGCACAGCGCCTGCCAAAGACGCAGAAGGTTTCGCTGCCGAAACTGATACCATTCTTGCATCTGTTCGGGCGTATAAGGAGGATCGCCATGGCAGCGAACGATGGAGTAATATGGCGGTGTTCTCTACGGCCTCCTCCCTATTCAGGTTCAGAAAGATACCTAACCTGGAGATTACAGCCGGAATGATTATCACCTGCGCTGAAGGTCGGTACCGGATACTCAGTGCAGAGGACGTTCGAGGTCGTGGTATGTATATCGAGGTTCTGGCCGAACGGCTGGAGCCGTCAGTGAGGTGAGATATATGGCAAAAGTCAGTATAAAGATGCCTGATGAATTCCTCCTGCGTATATCCAGACTTGGTGATCAGATAGACGTTATCGCACCACGTGTGCTCGAAGTGGGCGGCAAAGTTGTGTTGGAAAAGGTTAAAAGTAACCTTCGTACATCCATTGGCAAGGAAACAAAATACCCGTCGAGAGCAACTGGTGAGATGCTATCATCTTTGGGACTTTCGGAAGCCAAGCAGGACAGGGATGGCAACTTCAATGTTAAGGTTGGCTTTGCTGAGCCACGATCAGATGGAGAGAGCAATGCCAAGATTGCCAACATTATTGAGTACGGTAAGCACGGCCAACCTGCCAGACCCTTTCTCAGACCTGCCCGGACAGCATCCCAGAAACCATGCACTGAAGCCATGGTCGCCAAACTGGAGGAGGAAATCGGCAAGTTATGAGCATTTTATCGGAACTAAATACCCTTATATCCGCCGTGCCACTTCCTGTGGAGACCGGCGTTTTTTCAGGTATGGCGCCGGATGAATATGTAGTCATTCTCCCGCTTTCGGACATTTTCGAAGTTCATGCAGATAATCGTCCTGGCTTTGAGGTACAGGAAGCGCGGATATCACTGTTTTCAAAGGCGAATTATCAGCTGCGTAAAAAGCAAATCATTGCTGCCTTGCTGAATGCAGATTTCATAGTAACCGAGCGACGGTATATCGGACACGAGGACGATACCGGCTATCACCATTATGCCATCGATGTGGCAAAAAACTATGGATTGGAGGAATAATGTATGGCAACCATCGGTCTTGACAGACTGTATTATTCAAAGATAACCGAAGATGCCAACGGCGAAGAAACATATGGAACACCTATTGTACTCGCTAAAGCTATTACTGCCGAGCTTTCGGTTGAATTAGTTGAAGCGATACTATATGCAGACGACGGAGCTGCTGAGGTAGTGAAGGAGTTCAACAGCGGTACGCTTACCCTTGGTATCGATGATATTGGACCCACTGTTGCGGCGGATCTGACTGGTGCAACTACTGATGATAATGGAGTTCTGATTTCTGCCAGCGAGAACTCCGGGACACCGGTCGCGGTGGGCTTTCGTGCACAAAAGGCTAACGGCACATACAGATATTTTTGGTTATACCGTGTGGTGTTTGGACTTCCAGCCACTAACCTGCAGACAAAGGCTGATTCTATCACCTTTTCTACACCTACCATTGAAGGGACAGTCATGCGCCGCAATAAGCTGGATGGTATGGGAAAACACCCGTGGAAAGCAGAGGTCACCGAAGGTGATCCAGGTGTATCTTCCTCAACTATTTCAGGCTGGTTTACACAGGTATATGAACCGGTCTACACGCCGGAGCCATAGGAGGATTGAAAGATGGATACAGAAAGAAGTGCTGTTATCAATATTGGTGGTATGGAATTTGAGCTGATACTTACCACCCGAGCCACAAAAGAGATCGCTCGCCGCTACGGGGGCTTAGAGAATCTGGGCGATAAATTGATGAAATCTGAAAACTTCGAAATGGCTCTGGACGAGATCGTGTGGTTGATCACTCTGCTGGCAAATCAGTCTATCCTCGTTTACAACTTAAAGAACAAGGATAATCCTAAAGAAATTCTCAAAGAAGAAGATGTAGAGCTTCTGACTTCACCACTGGAACTGGCTTCATATAAGAGCGCTATCACTGAGGCGATGTTCAAAGGCACAAAGCGTAATATAGTAAGCGAAGAAGAAGCATCAAAAAACGTGGAAGTCGGGTAACAGACGATGAGGTCTTTACCCGACTTTACTATTACGGCACAGTGCAGATGGGCATGAGCGCAGATGAATTTTGGCTTATGCCCATCGGTCTGTTTCTTGACTTGTGGGCCTGCCATAAGCAGTGGCACGGTATTGAGAAGCCAAAGAAAACGATAACGATTGATGATATTATCCCGACGGGATTGTAGGAGGTGAAACGGTATGGCGGATAACTTTGGCCTGAAGATTGGTCTGGAGGGAGAGAAGCAATTTAAAGATGCCCTGCGGGAAATCAATCAGTCCTTTAAAGTATTAGGCAGCGAGATGACACTCGTATCCAGTCAATTTGATAAGAATGACAAATCTGTTCAGGCGATTACCGCCCGAAATGCGGTTTTGAATAAAGAAATAGATGCACAGCGTGAGAAAATCGCTACACTAAAGGCTGCATTGGACAACGCCGCCTCCTCCTTCGGTGAAAATGACAAACGCACCCAAAACTGGCAGATACAACTGAATAAGGCACAGGCTGAGCTCAACGGTATGGAGGGTGAGCTGGCTGAAAACGAAAAATCACTCCGTGATGTGAATCGCGGGTATAACGATGCTGGACAAAAGGTTGATGAGTTCGGCAATGTCGTTGAAGAATCCGTTGATGATGTCGAGGAGTCCTCAAACAAACTTGAAAAACTCGGCTCGGCGTTAAAAGGAATAGGTGTGGCCATGGGTGCCGCGTTTGCAGCTATTGGAACGGCTGCGGTTGGAGCGGCTAAAGCTCTCACTGATATGACTGTTGGTGCTTCACAGTATGCAGACGATATTCTCACCATGTCAACTGTTACCGGTATGAGTACTGAATCATTGCAAGCATATAAATATGCCGCCGAACTGGTAGATACCTCAATGGAAACCTTAACCGGCAGTATGGCGAGAAATATACGTTCCATGAACTCGGCTCGCGAGGGTACTGGTGCAGCTTCCAAGGCGTACAAAGCACTGGGCATTTCTATAACCGATGCCAACGGTAACCTCAGGGATTCAGAAACTGTGTACTGGGAGACTATCGATGCACTAGGTAACGTAGCAAATGAAACCGAGAGAGATGCTCTTGCCATGCAGCTTTTCGGCAAGAGTGCCCAAGAGTTAAATCCTCTTATTGCACAAGGATCAGAAGGTATAAATCAACTTACCGAGGAAGCCAAGGCGATGGGGGCTGTTATGAGTCAGGAATCTTTGGAAGCCCTCGGTAAGTTTGATGATTCTATGCAGCGGCTCAAGTCTGGAGGTGAAGCAGCCAAGAATGCACTTGGTATGGTGCTCCTCCCGCAGCTTCAGGTGTTAGCAGACGATGGTGTAAGCCTGTTGGGTGAGTTTACCCGGGGACTGAATGAAGCCAATGGTGATTGGACGAAAATCAGTGAGGTTATCGGCAATACCGTGGGAGGCATTGTAAATATGCTTCTGGAACAGCTGCCCGATATTATAGAATTGGCTTTGAGCATTGTAACCTCCATAGGCTCGGCGATAATTGATAACCTGCCCGTTATCGTAGACGCGGCCAGTAAAATTATAAATACACTCCTTCAGGCATTAGTAGGTGCTCTTCCGGGAATCACGGAGGGTGCTCTACAGCTTGTACTGGCGCTGGTCGACGGAATTATAGCCAATCTTCCTGCAATAGTGGAAGCGGCAGTCCAGATGATAGCGACACTTGTTACCGGCATTGCTAATGCGCTGCCTGAGCTCATACCGGCAGCTGTTTCTGCTGTAACTCAGATTGTGACGGCTCTCATAGAAAGCCTGCCGCTGCTGCTTGATGCGGCACTTCAGCTGATGCTTGGCTTGGCCCAGGGTATTGTTGAAGCTATACCGGTGCTTATTGAGTCGCTTCCTGCAGTAATTGATGCGCTTATCGGATTTGTCACAGGCGCCATTCCTCAAATCGTGGCAGTCATACCGGAGATTGTGCAGGCATTGGTTACGATGATAACCGAGAACATACCTCAAATTGTGCAGGCGGGTGTAGCTCTTTTCGTGTCTCTTGTTCAGGAGCTTCCATCCATAATTACACAGATACTTGAGGCAGTGCCGCAGATTATTGACGGAATCGTTGGAGCAGTACTAGATGCTCTGCCCCAGATTGTGCAAGCAGGTATTGAGCTTTTAACTTCCCTTGTGGATGCTTTACCAGAGATCATTGATTCGATCGTGAAGGCAATACCTGAGATTATCGATAGCATTCTTGCCGCCGTGTTTGAAGCAATACCTTTGATCGTTGAAGCAGGCATCAAGCTGCTGGTTGCACTTATCCAGAATCTGCCGAAGATCATTACTACTATTGTGGCAGCTATACCTAAAATCATAACTTCACTTGTGAGTGCCATAGTTGGAAACATTGACAAGATCATTCTTGCAGGCGTCCAGCTGCTGGTCGCTTTGGTAGCCAATCTGCCGACAATCATTGTGGAGGTTGTCAAAGCAATTCCGGAAATCATTGTCGCCATAGTTGGGGCAATAATTGAGAATATTCCCGAGATGGCTAAAGCTGGTCTTGACCTCATTAAAGGGTTGTGGCAAGGCATAAATGACGCAACTGCATGGCTGTGGGAAAAGATATCCGGTTTCTTCGGAAATGTAATGACCAAGATCAAGAACTTCTTCGGAATACACAGCCCATCTTCCCTGTTTGCAGAACTGGGTAGCAATATGGGGCTCGGCATAGGTGTTGGCTTCGAGCAGGCGATGGATCGCGTCAGTGAAGACATGAGAAAGGCTATTCCTACAGACTTCGAGGTTGATGCAGGGCTTAATTTGGCAGGTTCACTATCTCGAGGTGCAGGGGCTCTCGGAGCGAACGGAACCGTTATAAACCAGAGTATTTCCGTAGTTACACCTAAAGCCCTGTCCGAGAAGGAACTGGCACGGGAGTTTAAGAACCTGTCCCGCAAACTAGCCCTAGCATATTGAGGAGGTCGGCACATGGAGTTAACATACACGAACGCGGACGGCGAGAGCATTACACTTAAACAAAGCCGTCCGTATTTTCTTACTAAAATTGATGGTACGGGCAATATCCGTCAAACCATAAATACCTTCAAGGCACCGGATCAGGACGGTGCTTTTTATATCTCCTCCACTTTGGATATGAGAAACATTACATTAGAAGGTACGGTTATTGCGGTTACACCTGATGAAGCATACGAGCTTCGAAAGCACTTTTTAAATATATTCAGCCCGAAACTAAGAGGCACGCTTCTTTACAGAGAACGGCAGATTGCTTGTATTGTGGAGGAGGCTGGGTTCACAGTATCCACCCGACATCGAATACCGAACTTCTTTGTTAGTTTGCTCTGTCCATCGCCGTTCTTTGAAACACCTGACGAGGTGCGGCAGGAGTTGGCATCGTGGATACCGATGTTCGAGTTTGCACTGGAGATACCTGAAACAGGCATGGAGTTTGGGATGCGCCAGCCAAGCCAGATTATAACTGTGAACAACATCGGTGATGTAGCTTGTGGCTGCGAGATTGTGTTCCGGGCGCTCGGAACGGTCATAAACCCTGAGCTTTTAAATATAGATACCGGCGAGTATATACGCTTACTTACCACAATGAATGCCGGTGATGAAGTAAGGGTATACACCCACTTTGCTGGGAAACGCGTGGTTAGTGTGGATGGCTCAACAGAAACAAACGCCTTTTCGTTATTGGATACAGGTTCAACCTTTTTTCAGCTTGCTGCTGGGCAAAACATCCTGCGTTATGATGCCACAGTTAATATGGAACTGCTTGAAGTCAGTCTTTACTATCGACCGCAATTTCTGGGGGTGTGAGTATGGAGTTATATGTTTTTAATTCAAGCCGGCAACTTGCTGGTATTGTAGAGTCTTTCGAATACCTGCGTTGGACGCGGCGCTACTCTCAGTGCGGTTCTTTTGAACTAAAAGCTATAGCCACACCGGAGAATACTGCACTTCTTAAGGCTGGTAACATTCTTTGGAAGAGTGATGATGAAGAAGCCGGTATTATAGAGCATTTAGAACTGTCCCAAACCGATAGTGAAATAATCACAGCTACCGGACGATTTGCTACCTCTTTCCTGGCTCGTCGCATTATCTGGGAGACAGAGTCTCTCACAGGTGACCTGTCATCTTGTGTGGAACAGCTTCTTAATAAGAACCTTATTAATCCTTCCGATCCAGCACGGCAAATTACGGGTATTTCATTCTTATCGCCGTTTCTTGATGTGCCAATAAATACACAGATCTCGTATCGCAACCTGATGGAAGCGGTTACAGAGCTTTGTGATGCTTCGGGTATCGGAATTAAGACCGTATTCACACCGGCACAGGGGACATTTACGGTAACGCTGTATAAAGGTACAGCTTCTCAAGCAGTGTTCTCTAAGGAATATGAGAATCTGACAGAGCAGACATACACAGAAAGCGCTGCGGATTATGCCAACACTGCGCTTGTCGGTGGCGAAGGAGAAGGGTCTGAACGTACATTCGTCGCTATTACCGGCGGTTCTGGAGAGGATCGCCGTGAGATATTTGTAGATGCCAAAGACCTGCGAAAGGATGATTTCGGTACAGACTACGCTGAAGCATTGACCTTCCGAGGGCAGAGCAGGCTCAGTGAATTGGCCATACGTTATTCCTTTGATGTGTCTGTCAATCCACACGGTAACCTTGTCTACAAAACAGATTTTGACTTAGGACAGACTGTCAAAGTATTCTCAAAGCCTTGGGGCGTGTCAATGTCAACCCGTATCATGGAAATCGAGGAGACATACGATGCAACTGGCTTAAGCATCGGTGTGACGTTTGGAAAGTCGGTGCTTTCCATTGCACAGAAGCTCAACTCTGATATGAGCCAGGTTAAAACAGCCCTGCAAGCCCCGTCAGGAATATCCGAGGTGGTAGAAGTCTTAGGTGACTTAGCGGATGTAAATCCGAAGATTCAAGGAGACACCGTTACAGATACAATTAACAATCTATTCGGTAAACTTCCTGCTCTTGAGGTAAATGTAGGTGAAGGAACCATTTCTATCGGCCAATATGCCATGCACCATATGGTTCCCGGGGACACCATTTATTTCACCTCATGGAGCGGAAATAAGTTCAGCGACCAGCCAAGTGATGATGGACATGTCTTTTTAGTGAAGCATAATGGCGATAACACAGGAAATGGATACCAGCGGGCTATGGGCTTTTTCATTAGCAGGAACACCATGACGTTTTATGTAATATCGGTTTTCTTGTATAATAACCCGTCCGGCCAGGCTAACTGGTTGAGTTTTCCCCTTGGTAATCTTACAGATATTGCAGCCGCAGTAAGAGGAAGCACTTTTGCGTCTAGTATCAACAATGTTTACAATGCACCTGTATCAGGTGCGAGAATAGCCAACGGTGCTGTTACTACAGAAAAAGTGGCGCAGGAAGCTGATACATCCCTCACTTACTCACTTGGTAGTGGCGTGACCATGGGCTATAACATGTCATTTGTAAATAAGGGTGTTATTTCAATCGGGATGCAGATTAACGTAGGGGCTTCGGGAGTTCCCTCCGGCGGAACGCTTCTAACAATAACAAACCCGAACTTTTACCCCTACTCGACTGTACGTTCTGTTGCGATTACGGTCGGTGGTAGTGGTACTAGTATGCCGATTACGATTAACGCAAACGGTGTGGTGGCGAACGCCGCCGCTTCCACATTGCCTACAGGGTTTTATATTATATCTTGCTCTTACGCGAGAGCTTAACAGGAGGAAATCAGTATGGAGAAAAGCGGTTTCTTTAACTCATCTGACGGAGACAGGGTCTATGACGCGACGGATTTTGCAGCGTATTTCGGGAGCCTTGTCTCTAATGGGATATTTTATACCACTCCTACAAACTTGCAGGTATCACCTGGAACCGGTTTAGCGGTGAGCGTGGCAGCAGGAAGTGCGTGGATTAATGGTTATAGGTATGAAAATACTGATGCCATGAATATTCCACTTGCTACTGCAAACGGTAGCAATCCTCGCATTGACAGAATTGTGGTTCGGCTAAGCATGATCAACCGGAGTATTCAGCTAGCTGCTGTTACCGGAACTCCTGCAGTTACACCAACTGCACCGGCACTCACAAGAACAACTGATGTATATGAGCTTTGCATTGCAGACGTTTTAGTGCCTGCAGCTGCAACATCTATAGCTGCGAACAATATCACGGATACACGGTTGAATACGAATCTATGTGGCTTGGTGAATTCCCTTGTATCGGCGGTATATGAGTGAGGTGACTTCTTATGGCAACTTATCAAGCCATTAACGCATGTACATGGAGAAACGGAAGCTGGATTCCAGGAGTTACGCCAAATGTAAGGCAAGGAGTATATACACAGGCTAACAACTATGAGAATGTTGGTGTCATGGTTTTTGATCTAACCAGTATTAGGAATACCTATGCCGGATATTATCCCACATCTGCCAGCCTTCACTTAAATCGCGTGGCAGCAGGTGATTGGGGTTCTGCCAGAACCATGACGCTTTATGCAGGAAATCAATATGGAATTCCAGCCGTTGGATCTAATTCAAATGTATCTGCAAGTAGACCTGTAAAGGTAACGACTGGATATAATTACACTATTCCGGCGGGTCAAGGCGCAAAAGATATTACTATTTCCACTGCCCTGATAGACTCCATCGGGAGCGGAGCTAGCAACTGCTTGTTTATTGATTGCGGCTCTAGCACCGTTAATTATATGGGTTTTACAGGCAGAGATGATTTAAGCAAGATTGTACTGACCATCAACTGGGCAAGTCGTACAACAGCCTGTGGGGCACCAACTTCCTGTTCAGTAAGTAGCACACTCTCTGAAGGTGGTATCACTTTATCATGGAGCGGCGCAAAAAGTGGAACAAACAATGCAATAACCGGTTACGAAATCCAATATAGCGAATCGACGGATAATGCTACATGGGGTGAGTGGATACCACTTACTATTGTTTCTACGTCTGCCACCAGCGGAAGTGTTGCAACTTCACCGTCCTTCACAAGAGGCAATTACCGTAGATTCCGGGTGCGGACACGTGGAGCGGCAGGAGCGAGCTATTATTCTGGCTGGAAGGTATCAACGAATTCTGTCAGAAGAAATACAGTACCGAACCCACCCACCACAGCAGTTGCTTCACCTTCGAACTACAGTAACGAGACCATTACACTGACATGGAGCGGAGCTTCTGGCGGAACCAGTGCTATCAAGGGATATCAGATTGCTAGTAGGACATCCACGGATAACAGTACATGGAGTTCATGGAATGTTTTAGCCACTCTAACCTTGTCTTCAAGTGGTGGCAGTTATACACCAAATGTATCAAGAACTCCAGGCACATATACGCAATTTGGTATTTGGACGATAGATAATCTCGATGTTTTCTCATCAGAGAAGATCAGTAACAGCATCTACTGCGATATTACTGCCTGTGCAGCGCCAACTTCTTGTACAGTAAGTGCCACAGTAGCGGAAGGAAATGTAACTTTATCATGGAGTGGCGCAGCGAGCGGAGCGGGCAATGCCATTACATCCTATGAAATACAATACAGTGACTCGGTTGATAACAGCGCATGGGGCGATTGGATGGCTTTAACTACAGTGAATACATCTGCTACAAACGGCAGTTTGAGTGTCAGCCCACCTACCACGCGTGGCAATTACCGCCGATTCCGGATAAGGACTCGTGGAACAGCTGGTGAGAGCTTTTACTCTGACTGGAGGATATCGAGCAATAGTGTCCGAAAAAACATACTGCCTATACCGCCATCATCCTTTACCGCTTCCCCTGTCATTTATGAAATCAACACTGTTACTCTCTCATGGAGCGGTACGGCACCAGGAACCAGTGCCATAAAACAATATGTCATCCAGAGAGCTACATCTTCAGATGGTACGAACTGGTCTCCATTTGAGGCTTTAGCGATTGTTCCTTCAAGCGCGACATCCGGAACTTACGAGACAAATGCATCTTCAATAGCCGGAATGTATACCCGGTACCGAATTGGTGTAACGGATGTATTGGATGCAGTTTCTGCTTATGTACTTAGCAATGCTGTAAAGAAAAATAGTCCACCCGCAGCACCAGTAGTCAGCTGCCCGATGTCAGGTAGTTCGACTTATAACACTACACCACGCTTTATGATTACTACGGGCAACGAGCCGGATGGACAGCTTCAGATTGTTGAAGTAAGGATTGATTCAGGTGAATGGCACAACAGTGTCGACAATCCTGAATTTTTCTCCGTGAGTGGTCACCTTGGAAATGGTGTCAAAACAATGTATCAGGCAGCAACGCTGGCTCCCGGGAACCATATCGTTACCTTCAGATGTCGAGATAGTGACATCGAGTCAGCAAGTTCGGAGGTTACTCGAACATTTACGATACTGCCGTCACCTTTTGAAGTGATTACCGAAAACCTGACACATGTGAAAGCAGCACATATTCAGACCCTTAGAACTTCAGTGAACACGGTACGCAATTATCACTACTTGACACCGATAAGCTGGAACGAGGAAATCATTGTTGGAAAGACCACTATAAAGAATTGGCCATTTCATATTCTTGAGATTAGAAAGGCTATTGAGCCGGTTATTACAATGATTAACGGTTTCGATGATTCATCTACTTTTGATGTGCCGCCTGTCACATGGCTGTCCATTGGAAGCGGAAGACCGAGAGCAGATGTGATGAACCAGCTTCATGACTTGCTATTGACTCTATAAGCCTTTATTTTTATTTTACAAGCACTCTCACAACTAATGGGAGTGCTTTTCTATATACAAATTTGGACTGGAGGTATTGATCATGAAAACGATATGGACATGGATTCAGACAGCGCTCACGGTTATCGGGGGCTTTCTTGGATGGTTTTTGGGCGGACTAGATGGCTTCCTTTACGCCCTTATCGCTTTTGTTGCCATTGATTACTTGACTGGAGTTATCTGCGCAATTATTGATAAGAAGCTGTCAAGTGAAATTGGGGCAAAAGGTATCTTTAAAAAGGTACTCATCTTTGTGCTGGTGGGTATCGCTCACATTTTAGACACTCAGGTATTAGGAAGTCAGAACGGAGGTGCTCTGCGAACGGCGGTAATTTTCTTCTATTTAAGTAATGAGGGTATTTCTATTCTTGAAAACGCAGGACATATTGGGCTGCCCATCCCTGATAAACTCAAAGCTATTCTTCAGCAGCTTCATGGGCGTGATGAGGAGCCACCATCGGATGGTGATGAAACATGATAGACTTAACAAAAGTTGCAACTGTGTTTATTGGACGGCGTGGAGAGCATCATTTTCGTAAAATTGAGTTTGATGTCTCAAGCCTGCTTGGTGATGAATATCCGGGCACGGCCTTAAACGCAATATACAAAAGGCCTGATGGAATTGCTTATCCCGTTGTCACAAGCTATGCCGATGGTGTTTTGACATGGTCTCCCAACTCTGCCGATACAGAGATTGTTGGTGTAGGACGTCTTGAGATAAGGGTAGTACAAGGTGAAGTAGTCGGGAAAAGTGTACGAATACTCACTATCGTTGAGGAGGCTCTTGCTGACGGTATAGTCGAACCACCTGAGCCTCCTGCACAGGAGTGGTTAAATCAGGTTTTGTCAGCTTTAGCTGCACTCGATGTCGATGAAATAAATAGCTTACTAAACCTCATTTACAACCTGCTAAATAGTAGTTATGCGTTACTCAATACCACACACGATCTTTTAGTCAGTGCTGCATCACAGATCGGTGATACCTACAATCTGCTTGGAGAAACAAGGAACACACTCTACCAAAGAACAGGAATACTACTCAACCATTGGCATCCAGTGGAAACAGCTACTGCCCCAGATATGGCAAGTCGCAGAGCGGCCATAACATTTTCAAACATAGTAGACGGCAACAATTTTGTACTTGGCCCAGTAACATATACTTTTGTCACAGTTTTGGGTAGCCCAGCTGATAATAATGTCCAGGTGCTTATACAAGAAAATCTACGTAATACCGTTAAGAAGCTTGCTGAAGCCATAAGAGGTGTCCAAGATGATGCAAACATAGCCTACGGCACAGGGACAGATCCCCATCCATCTTGTACTGCTTACTGGACAAGTCAGAGGTTTTCTGTTGGTGATAGTACCATCGCCCCCGGCGAGAGCCTGTTTTTGCTTGAAAAAGCTGAGGATGTGACTACTGCCTTGCCGATGACTACTACCGCTGTTGCAAGTATCAATGCTTTTACTCGTGCTCCACATGTGAGATACGTTCTGTCCGGAAATGTCTCCGGTGCGGGTGGTACCAATAGCACCAGAGGGCCTTTACACACAATACTGCCTATTGGAAGTGTAGTTATTGGAGGACAAGGTGGAACGCTTTCACCGACAAGATATGACTGCCATTTGATAACCCTTTGCCGACAATCGGATACAAGCGAAAAGGAGCTAGACCTGTATATTTCAAACGATGAACAGAACTTCACCAGAATCTGTCGGAGTACGCCAATCGGAGCAGACAGCAGTGCTGAAGCTCAGCATGTTCAGATTGAAATGCGGCAGGCTCGGGTTCCTGTAGGATATGGACTGTATATTCGCATGGGAAGCAATGGCACATCATCAACCGCATATTGCGATCTGAAATTTACCTACCACCTGTACCCGGCAGACCTATAATCATGCTTTTAATTGAGGTGATAAGTGATGAATTTACAAAAACAAATACTTACTAACAACGCCTGCTTTAAGGCCGGCAGGACAATAACGCCGAAAGGTATCATGGTTCATTCAACTGGGGCTAACAATCCTTGGTTGAAGCGCTATGTAGCACCTGATGATGGCCTGTTGGGTAAAAATCAATACGGCAATCACTGGAATCAAGACAAACCCGATGGTCGACAGGTTTGTGTTCATGCGTTCATAGGCAAGTTGGCAGATGGTTCAATTGCAACCTATCAGACATTGCCATGGAACCATCGTGGCTGGCATGCTGGAGGTGCAGCGAATGATACCCATATAGGTTTTGAGATATGTGAAGATGATTTATCTGATGCGACGTATTTTCGCAAGGTATTTTCTGAAGCAGTAGAATTATGCGTGTATCTCTGTAAACTCTATAATCTGACTGAGAAGGACATCATCTGCCACAGTGAAGGATACAAAAAAGGGATCGCATCAAACCATTCCGATGTGATGCACTGGTTCCCTCGTCACGGCGAAAGCATGGATACCTTCCGTGCGGCAGTTAAGGCTGGATTGGTGGAAAAACCGAAACCGGAAACGCCTACAGGTGACGAGAAAAAATACTACCGTGTTCAGGTAGGAGCATTTTCATCTAAAGCAAATGCCGAAACAATGCTGAAAAAGCTTAAAGCGGCTGGTTTTGATGGTTTTATAAGATATAACTGAGATAAATTTTATTAGCCCACAGCTACGGTAACCATTCCGAGTTGTGGGCTTTATTTTTTTGTCCTTTTTCATGGGGGTTCGAATCACGCTGTTTTTTCGCATATAGGCAGGAGGTAATGCCATATGCAAGTGAAGCAAATTACAGAACTTACGACTACTCATGTTGATGTCAAACGGAGACCGATAACAGAGGAGAAACTCCAGGGCGAGTATGATTATTATCGCTCACTGAAATTGCTTCGGAAAATGCTCAATGCCGGCTTGATTACGAAGGAGGAATTCGTAAAAATAGACCGCCGAAACCGCCAATCTTTCTCCCCTTTTGGAGTCGAGTTAATGCCCTGAATTGCTTGATAATACAGGGGTTCAGAGGTAATATGTCACATACCCAGGGGGTGAAAAATTGAAAAAGGTAAGAAAAATTGAGCCAAATTCAAAAATAATTAAGCCGAAACTACAGGTTGCTGCTTATGCCCGTGTTTCGACTGATAATGATGAACAGCTAGTCAGTTTGGAGGCCCAGAAAACTCATTATGAATCCTTTATAAAATCAAATCCGGATTGGGAGTTTGCCGGAATTTATTATGACGAAGGTGTCACAGGTACAAACAAGGAAAATCGCTCAGAGCTTCAACGATTAATAGAAGATTGTGAGAACAAAAGGATTGACTTTATAGTCACCAAGTCTATCAGCCGATTTGCCCGCAATACGATAGACTGTTTGGAGCTCATTCGAAAGCTGTCAGACATTGGGGTGTTTCTCTATTTTGAGAAAGAAAACATCAATACCCAATCAATGGATGGAGAATTGATGTTGACTATTTTAAGTAGTCTAGCTGAGAACGAATCAATTTCTATCTCACAGAATAATAAGTGGTCAATCCAGCGCCGTTTCCGAAATGGAACATTTAAGCTATCATCACCACCATATGGGTATGATTATGAAGATGGCATTTTGATAGTAAATGAAGAGCAGGCTGCTGTTGTAAGACGAATATTCTCCGAAGCCTTATCCGGCAAAGGAGCACAGAAAATTGCAGATGACTTGAATGCTGACGGTATATCACCTAAAAAAGCTGCCTTATGGAATGCTTCTACTATCCTCGGCATGCTGTCAAACGAAAAATATACCGGTGATGTCATCTTGCAAAAAACATATACGGACGACCATTTCAAACGGCATCGTAACAACGGGGAAAAAGACCAGATCATGATCCGAAGAAACCATGAAGCAATTATCAGCCATGAAGAATTTGATGCTGTGAATGAATTGCTAAGACAGCGTGGTGACGAGAAAGGCATAGAAAAAGGAAAAGGCAAATATCAAAAGCGATATCCTTTTTCCGGCAAAATCATATGTTCGGAGTGCGGAAGCCACTTCAAACGCAGAATTCATTACAATGGTGGAAGTCAATATATTGCTTGGTGTTGTTCAAAGCACATCCATGATATTGCAAAGTGTTCAATGCGTTTTATTCGTGAGGATGATATCCATCAGGCATTTATTACGATGATCAACAAGCTTATCTTCGGATACGAGTTTATCCTAAAGCCATTATTAAAGAGCTTGCGATCTTTGAATTATTCAGCAAACCTGACCGAAATACTGGAGATTGAACAAAAGTTGGAGGAAAACATGGAGCGAAGCCGGGTATTGACAAACCTACTAACCAAGGGGTACCTTTCCTCCTCCCTGTTCAACGAGCAAATCAATGAATTACGAGCAGAAGCAACTTTGCTAAAGGAGAAGAAGAAAGCACTTTCCCGCAGCGTGAATAGTGGTATGACCGCTGTATCAGAAGTTGAACAGCTCCTTAAGTGGGCTTCTAAAGCAGATATGATTGAAAGCTTTGATGAAGCCATATTCAGTCGGTATGTTGAGAGCATCATTGTTTATTCGCAGGAAGAAATCGGATTTAAGCTGAAGTGTGGGCTTACTTTAAAGGAAAGGCTGGTGAGATAGATGGCGCATACACCTTACGGCTATATCATCAAAAATGGAATAGCGGTCATAGATGATAGATCGGCGAATCAGGTAAAAGAACTGTTTCATGCATATCTATCAGGTCTATCGCTGGCGGATGCCGCCAAACGAGCGGGCATAAAGCGTTGCCATTCTTCAATTGCAAAAATGTTGACCTGCAAGCGATACCTTGGAGATGCCTTTTATCCACCGATAATAGACGAGGATACCTTCAAACAAGCTGAAGCCGAGAAGATAAAAAGAGCCTGGATGCTTGGGCGAATACGAGAGCAGGTAGAACCAAAGAATTCATTGGTGAGGATGCGTTTCTCGGCGCCTTCTCCTGAAACACTTTATGAAGATCCTTTTACCCAAGCTGAATATGCCTACAGTTTGATAGAAAGTGAGGTGATAGCGGATGGGCAATCTTAAGAATATAACAGTCATACCAGCCCGTGCTCGAATTGGAAACACGGTAAAAGCTGATGATACGCCTAAACTACGGGTTGCAGCCTACTGCCGTGTTTCAACTGACAGTGAGGAACAGGCCACGAGTTATGAAGCCCAGGTTGATCATTATACGAACTATATTAAAGGTAACTCAGACTGGGAGCTTGCAGGTATTTATGCCGATGATGGAATAACAGGAACCAATACTAAAAAGCGTGATGAATTTAACCGTATGATCGAGGACTGTATGGAGGGTAAAATTGACATGGTCATTACCAAGTCCATCAGCCGGTTTGCCCGAAATACCCTAGACTGTCTAAAGTATATTCGACAGTTAAAAGATAAGAACATCCCGGTATTCTTCGAAAAAGAGAACATAAACTCCATGGATTCAAAGGGCGAGATCATGTTGACCATTATGGCTTCCCTCGCCCAGCAAGAAAGTCAATCTCTGAGCCAGAACGTAAAGCTCGGTTTTCAATTTCGATACCAGCAAGGAGAGGTACAGGTTAATCACAATCGTTTCCTGGGATACACCAAAAATGAGAACAAGCGGCTTGTTATTGTTCCTGAAGAATCAGAGATTGTTAAGCGTATTTATCGGGAATACCTGGAGGGCGCAAGTTTGCTGCAGATCGCGCGTGGCCTTGAAGCAGATGGTATCCTAACTGCCGCAAACAAACGAAAATGGCGCCCAGAGACATTAAAGAAGATACTGCAAAACGAAAAGTACATCGGTGATGCTCTGCTTCAAAAGACTTATACCGTAGACTTCCTCTCAAAGAAGCGTGTTGTAAACAACGGAATTGTTCCTCAATATTACGTTGAAAACAGCCATGAACCGATTATCCCGCGTGAAATTTTCATGCAGGTGCAAGAGGAAATGGTGCGCAGGGCTAATTTGCAGGTTGGAAAAAGCGGCAAAAGACGAGTCTATAGCAGCAAATACGCATTGTCCAGTATTGTGTATTGCGGAGAATGCGGAGATATTTACCGTCGGGTACATTGGAACAACAGAGGGTGCAAATCCATCGTTTGGAGATGTGTCAGCCGCCTTGAGGAAAAGGGCTCTGATTGTTCCTCTCGGACTATTAATGAGACTACATTGCAAGAGGCTGTAGTAAAGGCAATCAATGAGGTGCTGGGCAGTAAAGATACCTTCCTCCCTGTTCTGCAAGAGAATATAGCTGCAGTTTTAAATGAGGATAATGACCAGACTACTCAGGAGATAGAATGCAGGCTGAATGAGCTGCAGCAAGAGCTTCTCCGACTGGTAAATGCAAAAGCAGACTATCAGAAAGTGGCGGATGAGATTTACCGTTTGCGCGAACTTAAGCAGAACATACTGGCTGAGAATGCCGAGCGTGAAGGCAGGCGGGAGCGTATCGCAGATATGACGGAGTTTTTGAATGCACAGTCCTATGAATTAGAGGAATATGATGAGCAGTTAGTAAGGAGACTTATTGAAAAGATAACAGTATTTGATGAAAAACTAACTGTTGAATTTAAGTCAGGAGTTGAACTCGACATTAAGATATAGAATTATGAGTTGACCGCCAATCAAGGGATTATACCCCCATTTGGCGGTCTTATTATTTATACAAATGTATTAACAAATATATAGACAAAAAAGTTAATTAGATGTATAATCATGGTAACGAACCTAGTTGGTCGAGGTGAAAAGTATGGACGTAAAAATAGATAGTTTAATACCTTTTGATACATTACGAACTGATCTGGAACATGTTTTTTCTGTAGTAGAAAAGAACGGCAAAGTCGTTCTTCTAAAAGATAATAAGCCTGCTTATATTGTGCTGAAGTACAATGCTGAGGGTATAGATGCTGAAAATATACTAGACAAACATACTAACTATACACTTCAAGAAGCTATGAAAATAGTGTTATCAGAGGTTGAAAACAAAACTATGCACGCATCTGAGCTGGCAGATGAAATATACAAACGTAGGCTGTATTTGCAGAAAAACGGAAAGAAAGCACAGTATACACAGATTAGAGCGAGGTGTGGGCATTATCCGGAATTACTTGAGGCCCTCCCAGGTAACTATATCAAATTAAGGGAAGGTACTGAGTAATGAATGGTGAAGCACTTTGGAACTATGTAGTCTCGAGTTTATTATTATAATCGCTGGATGAAAGGGAGTGTTTCAATGGACGAAAAACTCAAAGCAGCCGGATATGCAAGCTTTGATTTCGATTTTGATGAATTAGGGGCCATCAATGATAGTCCTATCGACGCTATTGCTGAGACATTGCGAGATGCCTCATCCATTGGATCTGCAACTCAAGCTGGGTTACAAACTGTAAGCTTGCAATCAGCGATAGATAATTTTGCCAAAGAGCTTAATCAATCTGCCATTGCTAAATCCACTGGTTTACCTGTGAAAACGCCTTCCGCACAGTACAAGGGATTTGCAGCCGAGGAATATTTCAAGCAAACCCTTAAGATAAATTCTCTTGCTAAAGGAATTCCGGACTATAAACTTGGTGTGTATACAAAAGGCACTCTGCCAGATGGTACAACCCTTTCGGGCATTGATATGGAAACAGACATTTCTGTTTGGACGCGAAGACGCCCTTGGAGCAAACCTGTTCGTACTATTGACTATCAAGCCAAAATACATAAAGAAGCGTCAGCGTATGCAAAGGACATCAGTAACGATCAATATAAAAATGTTGAATTTGTAGGTGGTTCGGGGCAAGGAGTTAATGATACGGTGAATGTACGCATAGGTAAAAAGCAAGTTTCTTCTGATACTTTAACTCCCGAAGAAGCAACAAAGCTTGCTGATTCGATGAAAGCACAAAAAACGCCTGAGTACCAAAAAAGTGCCGAAAAGCATGCTGAACTAAACCGGGTTAATCTCGGTAGAGCAGTTGCAGCCGGTGCTGCTACTGGTGCTATCCTATCAATTACTAAAGAAGTCATAGATGTTATTAAAAACCGCGATAACTTGTCAGAAGACCAGTTTATTAAGAGCATCGAACATATTCTTTGCGGCACGGCGGATGGCGCTGTTCGCGGCGGTGCAATTATGGGCTCTGTACAGATATTAGGAAAAGTTGTTGGAAAGGAAATAGCGGCCAACTCACTCGGTGCCATACCGGCAATGGCTGTTGCAAACACAGCGGTTGATTTTGCAAAAGACCTTTACAAGTGTTTTGTTACAGGAACTATTGACGCAGATGATTTACTTTGTAATACAATTAACAACACATTTTCTTCTTTTGCTGGATTTGGCGGAGCATATTTGGGAGGACAAATTGCAACCTTTGCTTCTGCAAAAACAGCTGCCGCAACAGGTGCGGCTATAGGTTCTCCACTGGGTCCCATAGGGACTATTGTCGGTTCAATAGTTGGGGGAATGGTCATTGGACTTGGTGCGAATGCTGTTATTGGAACGGCAAACAAAGATGCTCTGAAAGCGTTTAATGAGTGCATCACGGAAATCAACACTCATATCGAACTTAGCGGATGTGAGAAGCTTTATTATTTCGCAGACTCTATGTCAAGCATATCGGACTTCCGCTTGTCGTTTAAGAATTTGTTACCGTGCTATAATCTGATTTCTGATCTCAAAGAATACAACCTCAGAAAGAAGGCAATAAGAAATATCCAAGAGCAACTTGATACCAGCCTTGAAAATGTTGAAACTGCGAAGATTATGGCATTAAAGAAAATTGAAGAACAGCACAATCGTAGACTTGAAGAATTGCAAAACCGATTCAACGAGCAGCGTGAAGCTATGTTTGATGAGTTCAAAGAGTCGATGAACACATATGTTGCCAATTCATATTCCCAGTACATCGGCTTGTTTAACGTTCTTTCTGGCGATTTACAGGATGTATTAACCAGCCTAAACAATAATAAATTGACTCACAACTCCATACTGGAATATGCTCGCAATCGCAACAAAATCAATGAACAACTGAATCAGACATTGACAGAAATAATGCAAGACCCGGGATCAAATGCTTTATTAAAGCCTTTTATTGAGAAATTAAGCTGGTTTATGCAACAAGACGAGATTATGGTTGGCAGGCAATACTTGTCGTTTGACGAAGCTTTGTATCTTACGGGGAGGGTTGGCTAATGAGTGGTTGGGATTATATTATGCCGCATCGCTTACTGGTAAATCGCTCTTTGCGCAAAGCTTCAGACAATTTACGTTTACACATCGATGAATACCAGCTTAAGTATGACAGAGAAATCGAGCGTTACACTGCCGAAATTGAACAAGCAAAGGCTGAAAAAGAAAGTGCTTTTGAGAGTGCTAAGTCATCACTAATAAACGAACTTTCTAAAGATAGCACACTTTTTGAAAAAGTTCATGAAGGGTTGATCGCATATGCAGACCTCTTCTTTCGGCGTCAATGCCTAAATAGAGTTTACGAAATAAAAAAACTTGAAATGCAAGCACTTATCGAATATGGAGATTTTCTAACGGAACAAATGCGCTTGATCGGTGAAGAAATTGATATTCTTGAAGAGAGGAAAGATAGGTTAACTCTTCAAGCACAGGTTAATGATATTTTAGAGTTGCTCAGTTTATCTGGCTGCGATATAGCAATTGATAGCGATAAAAATGCCCAAACCTTGCTTGCCAAGGTTATTGAATTGATAGAATCAACTGAAGACGGTGATTGGATAAAAAAGCAATCTCTACGGACATTACGCTCCATTCTGCAGGAGCGTGTTGATTTTTTACCGGTTATCCAGTATATAACATGGACAATACAACAGAAAGTCCAATTGAGCCGCCAGCTATCAATCGAACGTCGTAAAGCAAATGAAGACAAAAAAATAAAAGCGAGTGAATTACGCGAGGTCTCTGAAAGCATTGATACACTAACTCGCGAGCTTGATGAGCAAGCCAGAATAGTAAGGGAGTTCTGGGCAGTTCCAATTACTCAATTAAATGTACAAAAAAGCTATCTGTATGCTAAGAAAAATGAAGCTTATGATGAATATAAGACAGTAAGCGAGAAAATTGAGAGCATTAAGAAGCTGCAAACAAGCGACAGTTCTTGGGATGAATTGTGGAGTAGAAAAAAGGAACTTCGAGAGTGTATTATTCCCGGACTAAAAAATGAAATTGCATCAGTAAACTCCGAACTAAAACAATGGTTTTTAAGGAGAGAAATGATTTATTCTCTGTGCAAACGGAATAATGTGTTTCTAATTTCGGACAACAATGCGATAGAGTCTGATGAATACCGAATTATCAATAATAGGCTTACAGAGCTTTATCGGATTGAAGAAGACTCAAATAAGCGAGAAGAAGAACGATTCAAAGTTGAATCAGCCCAGATTCAACAGAGACGTAAAGAAAAAATCGAAGAATTGACTGCTAAAATAAAAATTGCCGAAAAGAACCTAGCCGAAAAGAACTATGCTTTGAGCCAGGCAACCCAGCAACTATTAAATAGCAAACGCCATGATAAACGATTTTTTCTTTTAAAGATATTTGCTGAGTCTGAGGAGGTCAGCAAAGCAAAAAAAGCTTTGCAAATTGCTACAAAACAAAAGAAAGAAGTGGATAACTTGTTGTCAGGATTGAAAGCTGAACTTTCCAAGGCTATAGACAAATTTGATAAGGAGTTAAAAGACTGCCGCCCAAAACCATACTGTCCTACGGCAGCTGAGTCCGATGAACGAGAAAAGCTAGAACACAGGAGAGCAGAGTTGCTAAGCAACCCAGGCAAAAGGAAGTCAGTACAAAAGGAGAAGAAAGATGAAGGTTAAATTTGATTTCACCTTGAGTCAGCGATTTGGTGTTGTTGAAAGGACAGTATTTGAATTGGTTTTGAGAGGTTTGACAAGCGCTAAGCAAATCAGCAGTATAATGTGGGTGTTTTCTGATGAAGTTATTGCGAGTGCTTTTCAGAAGCTCGTCAATCTACAGATTTTGTGTGCTGACTTAGAAGCACAAACCCTTGCTCTTTCTGAGCCAGTTCAAGCGCTTATTGAAAAATGCTTGGAGAACTCGTATGACCTTGAAATACCAGATAACTTAATTAACCTTATGTTGGATGATCGCCTGATTATTGATGACCCAAAAACGAAAGCAGTGATAATCGCTCAATTGCTTCCCGGAATCAAACTCGGTTTTTTAATCAATTCGCTGGATATTAGTATTTCTGTAGGGGGTGAAGGTGATGAATAGTGATCTATGGACTGAGCATTTGGCTCATTGGAAACAGTTCTTAACTGAACGATTATCGTCCATTAATGATATTGGCGAGCGGGTGAAAATAGAGCGGCAGCTTAAAGTAATAGAACAGGTTCAATATGCCGCAGTACTTAATCCAAAGCTGTTGATCGAGTTCATCAATCCATCAGATACTCCATCGCTAGAAGCTGATTGCGGTGATTTTTTTCTTACCCTCAATGAATCACAGCAAAAAGCTGTTAAGTCGGCTTTGGGGGATTGTTACCTATCTCTAATACAGGGACCACCGGGTACTGGCAAAACTCAGGTAATTGCAGAAATTTGCCTCCAACTATATCGCCAGAACCCTAATGTAAGGATATTGGTTTGTTCAGAAACCCATATTGCCGTGAACAACCTTATCTCACGCATATCTAAACATAATGAGGATATTCGAATTGTGCGTATACGTGATAAGGAGCAGAACAGCGAAGTAGATGAGTATTCGCCGGAATCAATCATGAGGACATACAGCGAATGGTTGCGAGAGAACTGCAAAATTGATGCCATTGTTGATGTCATAACGAACACACTATCAAACTACGAAGATATAAGCCTCGAAAAAGCTCTGGCTTTGTCAGCAAACATTGTAGGCATGACTTGTAATCGAGTTGGTGCCTATGCATTTTATTCTTTAAATGAAATGTTCGATGTCGCAATTGTTGATGAAGCATGTAAAGCAACCCTACCCGAAATTCTAATGCCTCTTACTGTTGCAAAAAGGGCGATATTAGTTGGTGACCCCAAACAACTGCCACCAGTCTTTTGCTCTGAGGAAATCGAAATCATCCGAAGTATCGACAATTGCAATTTGCTAAATCATATGTACATCGATGAGTTGTTTTTGCGTTCCAATAACGTAACATTTCTTAACAAGCAATATCGTATGATAAACCAGATCGGTGATCTTATTAATAAGCTATTCTATTCGGGAAAGCTAATAAACGGCAGAAATGAAGATGCTGAGGATTGTATCCTTTGGATAGACTATGTTCCTACACAAACATGGCCGCTTAATGAAGTGGATATCGAAGGAAAGCAAAAAATCTATAATCTCAATGAATGTGAAATTATCACTAAAGTGATTATGAATCTTGATGCTAAATCGAGAAATGGAACCTCAGTTGCTATTATAACCCCATACAAGCATCAAGTACTTATGCTAAGGAAGTTGCTGCAAACTGAGTCTCTAAGAAATCTTGATATAAATATTGACAGCGTCGACGGATTTCAAGGCAAGGAATGTGATGTTGTGATATTCAGTATAACAAGAACGGTTGGATCGTTTCGCTTCCTTGCTGATGAGCGGCGTCTAAATGTTGCACTTTCAAGAGCTAGAGATAAGTTAATCATTATTGGTAATTTGGACTACACTGTCAGAAACAGTTTACTGAAGGCTGTTTCCGCTGCAAGTAAAATACAATTATACGATGAGCAGTTTAGTTTGATGGCCGAGTAACAATAATGCTTTGTGGAACCCATTGTTCGCCGGAAGCTTGATGATAAGTGAAATAGGTTGATATGTTTCCTCGTACGACGGTTTTTCAAAAATGGCCGAAAAACCCATTGACATGTTTCCACGTACAGATGGTTTCTAAAATGGCCAACAGACATCAATTCTATCAACTCGAGCCATGTGGAGTGCGTAATAGGAATGCAAAGGAAAGATACCTAGAAATCCTGAATTTTCAGCACTTTGCGAAATTCACTACGTTTACAACGGATGGTGATGATTTCAGAAATAAGGTTTTGAAAAATAAAATTGATGTTTCCGTAGTGTTAGATCTCGAGTGTGTAGACATGTTTACGCAGTTCTTTGAGTAGAGTGTATAGATATGTCTATATTACGCAGTGTGAGGCAAATTTAAACTGGGCAATGATGAGAGGATGTCGGTTTTCTGGCATTCTCTTTTGATATAACTATATAAGTAAGGTTAATGTAATAATTTATGAATAAGACTTTTAGATATTATCTGATATCTTTGTATTTTAGATTGATTTCACTGAAATAAGGGTGTCTACATTATACAAAAGTGCAACAATATTGTTTTTGGCAATAGTAAAATAGTACATTCCGGAAATTAATTTTTAGTGCACCCCTGTTTACAAAATTAGCAATTTATGGTAGAGCTACAGAACCTCTTGCTTAGACCTTTAGCCAGAATTAAATGACTATGGTGGATCAGTCGGTCAATAATAGCAGCAGTCATAATTTCATCGTAGAAAATGGTATTCCAGTCGCTGAATTTGAGATTTGTTGTGATGATCACGCTCCTCCTCTCGTAACATTCGGAAATAACCTGAAACAGAAGCTGAGCACCTTCTTTATCAAAGGGGATAAATCCCCACTCGTCACATATCAATAGGTCACACTGACTAATCTGCTTCATATACTTCTGTAAATCGCCATGGGCTTTGGCATCGGTAAGCTGATTGACCAAGGCTGCCGTCCTGTAAAATCGCACTTTTCTACCCTGATTGCAAGCCTCTACGCCAATTGCCGTAGCCAGGTGGGTTTTCCCAGCACCGACCCCACCGTATATAATCAGGTTTTCCTTCTTTTCAATCATCGAAGCACTCTTTAGGTCTTCCAGGGTAAGGGAAGATGGTATTTCTAGCTCACTAAAATCATAGTTGTTAAAAGTTTTTATCACATCAAAATTGGCATTTTTCAGAAGCCTGTTTTTCCTAACGATCTGCCGGTGCTCAATTTCTTTCTTCAATAGCTCGAGGAGGAATGCTTCGTGGGTATCAGCCTCTATCTTTTTGTATTCCTGATAGAAGACCCGGCCTATCTTAAGCTGCTTGCAGCAGGCTTCGATTATTGCTTCCATGAACCACCACCCCCTTTGAGAAGCTTGTCATAGACGGAAGCGTCTGTTTTGAACTCTTTAACTTCCGGAAGCCACGATGGCACTTCCATACTTCCGGAATCTAATTCCTTCATCGTCATCCGGCAGTAATACGCCCAAATACTATCGACATCGGAAAGCCCTTTTTTCAATGTCTCTTCAAAGGCCCTAGCAGAGGTTTCAAGCCCACTTCGTTGCAGCATTTTCAGAAGGATCTTAAGGCCTGCCTTTTTACCCTCATAGTCGCACTTACTAAAGTAGTCTTGTAATGTTGATGGTAGCTGTTTGAAGAACCCTGTGTATTTTAATGCCGTGGGACGCTTTGCCATCAATTCAAGATAAGGTTCCCACTTCATTGACTCCTTCTGGTTTCCGTAAAGTCTGGGATGGACTATGATGGTATGGTACTGATCATCCATGACCTCAACGGTGGATGCTCCTGCTTTTACCCAGACTTGCTTATTAGCCATGTCCGGGCTGCTTGAATATATGCCATTGTCAAACTTCACCTTGCCGTAATTATCTGCCTTGGCCTTTTCAAGCCTGCATACTTCAAAGGGAACCTTAGGAAGAGGGAGTAATGCTTCTTTATCTTTCATGAAAAGCTCCGAAATCAACATCCCCTTTTTGTAATGACTTCTTTCCATATCCCGGTCACAAAGCTCCAAGAGCTTCCGGTTAAATTCCGCAATATCATTAAATTCCGGAACTGGCACTAGGAAGTTCCGGCGGTGGTAGCCCACTTTGTTTTCTACATGGCCCTTTTCGTTTCCGCTGTTGGGGTTACAGAAGTTACTGAAGAAACCATGATGCATCATGAACCGGAGAAAGCCCTTGTTTATATCCCTCTTACCATCTTCCTTGATAGCATCTATTGCTGTGGACATATTATCAAACCATATTTCCAAAGGTACTCCGCCAATATGCTCGAATATATTCTTTAAGCCCTCCAAAAGGCACTCCTGATTCTGAGCCTTGAACAGCTGTAGATATCCACCGTTGCTGTGGGGGAAAGAGAGATTGATGTAATATCCGTCATATATAGTCCCCCTCTCGATAAACTGGCATTCACCAAAATCTGCCTGTGCTTCTCCAGGTGCATGATCCAACGGTATATGTCCCTCAGTTCCGGAAGCAAGTTCCTTCCGTTTCTTTGCCACATAAAGCCGTACAGCCCTATCGGAAACATCGAATTTATCTTTGTAGAGTTCCTTTAGTCTATCGTGAACTCTTTGGGCTGTATGCCTTTGTTTGGGCTTTACTTTCAAATCATCCTTGAGCCACTGGTCTATGGTTTCTTTAAACGGTTCAAGCTTTCCATGTCGGGTATGGATCTCCCTCTTGCCGATATTAAAATCCTGCATCTGTGTATACTTTTTGATAGTTTCAATGCGGTGTCCAGTCTCTTTCTCTATACTTCTCAAAGATTTCCCTTTCAAATTCCGTTCATGCCTGATATGATAGATTTGTTCCATTGTTAGCATCCTTTCTAAATACCCCCTTCAAGCGTCGACAACTTAAAGGGTAATTTATTTTAGGGGTGCTGGCAATGGAATTTCCATTTTTCTGTACTATTTTTTAACTTCCGCCCTGTACTATTTTCATTTTACCAAAAACAAACAATATTGCAACAATCAAAAAAAGAGCTTGACTTAAAAGACTAAACAAGCATTTTTATTATTTTCCGTACATTGCAAACATTCTTTAAAATAAAGGATCTTTAAATATGGCAATTAAAGGATAGTATTTTCCCTAAGGACTTCTATTTATCAATCGGTATACTATTCTGTCGAACAATGACTGTAAAAAAATCAAAAAATCTGGAGAAATTTATGATATAATTGATGATGTCTATAATATTAGCATTTAAAATAACCGGAATATGAGTATGTTATAAAGCTACTAAGTTGGAATGAGTTTACGAAAGAAGCAACTTTAAATTTATTTGGGGGAAATGTAAATATGTCAGAATATAATCTTGAATTTGATGCTACTCCAAGTTGGAGCGGATACAATTATCAAGGGAAAGTGGCTCTATACGTGGTACTAGATAAGTTATGCAAACTTTACGAAGATGGAAGAAGCGCTGAGATATCTGATTTTAGTCTTGAGTTAGAATGGATTGAGGACTTTGCAGTAATACAAAAGTGTGGTGATGAGAATGTCTACAAATCGATTCATCAAGTTAAGGCACTTGATAAAACTGATATTAAGGACTATGGCGAAGCTATTTTTGGATTAGCTGCAAAAGTTATCGAATATAATACTATTGATGAAGCATATTTACATACTTGGAAACCTATTAATATAGCTGCGGTTGATTGGAAAAGTAGTATAAAAACACTAGCTCAAAGGCATCGTGAGGAAACAGACCTTATATCAAAAATGGAAAGGTTGTTAACTGATACTACAGAGTTCATCAATACATATAAAAGAATATTGAAACCTAAATCTGGCCCTGTTCCGGATATAATTAAGAGAATACAGTCCAATATAGCAGGAAAGATTACTGTTGAAACTATAAAAGCCGCAATAGAAAAGGCAATAGCATTTGCAAAGCAAGATAGTGCTGAATTTGTGGCAAAACTGACAGATGAACGTCTATCCAAGATTCATCTATTTAGTTATGGAGATTCTAACTACTGTGATTTAGAGGCGATTAAAGATAAAATTCTTGAGAAAATAAATAAACATCTTGAGCTACAAAAAGTAGGAGATTGGAGAAAATCTGATACAAAATATAAAGAAACTATATATCATTATTTAATGGCAGAAATCGATAAAAATGTTGTTGAGCGTCACAAAACGTATTCACAAAATAATAAGATTACAATATCTTTTCAAGTATTTGAGAATATATTGGAAAGCCAAAGCTTAAGTGATCGCTCAAAAGAGTATTATTTGTTTCATTTGAAGAATAAGTTTTTTGATCTCTATAACGATTACTGTAAAAGATGCACAAAAAAAACTGTGGATAATAAGGTTTGTCTAAGCTGTAACCTCATAACAGCAATCGAAGATGTTAAAAATATGGATTTTGAAACCTTTGAAAGGTTTTGTAGGGTATTATGTGCAGATGTGAAAGGTGAGATCCATGCTATTGAAGTTTTTCAAAGAATATTTGAACCAACTGGAGTAAATGCTTGTTTTTTCAAGGCATTAAGAGATATTAAAAAGGAACATGAAGTTAAAAAAGAAATGATTCGATACACGTCAAAGGATAAAAAGACCTTGCTATTGACTGCATTAGCAGATAAAGGTACAGACGATGATTCTTCGTATGTATGCCTTAATATTATCCAAAATAAAGATATAGATGGTGCTCTGATGGATATAGATGAGTTAGTAAGTAAAGACTTTGATGAGGAATCTATTTGGGAATGTGCAAAAAAAATAAGCATGATTGAGGATTTCACTGACCCTGAGTTAGATTTTTACGACCATATATGTCACTGTAAGAGAGTTTCAATTAAACCCGTAGGAGATGTCATTAGGAGGTTAAATAATGATTGACCGTGTGATTTTAAATATACTGAAGGAAAATGGTTTTGATGGATATGAGGCACTCTCAATTGAATATTTAAAAAATGTTGTTTTTACTTACCGAAAAAATGATATTAGAATTGAATTTTTCGTAGTTGCTGCTATAGATCAAAAGGAATTTATTGCTATAGATGAAAATAAAATGTTTTCAGATATTAGTAAATCCTTAAAGAACTCTTCATTTTACACAGCGGAAGTGGATAAAAATACTTCACTAGTACTTTGTGTAGCAAAAGATAATAAATTAAAATCATTTGAAGAGCTGGAAAAAAAGGAGTTACAGACTGAGGAAAATCCATATTTCTTTAAAAAATATGTTTTAACATATGATGAAAAAGTTGCGCAAAAGGTATTTGGAGAAATTCTAAAAACATGTAACGAGTCTTCAAGCCTAACGAAATATATTGAAAGTATTGTTATAAATCCAGAAAGATTTAGAAGTTATAAAATTAATGCAGAAAATAATGAAGATTATGCGTTGCTATCAAAAATTGTTATGAAAGTTCCCATTATGCCAGTAAAAATTCCAGGCAATCAATCAATTAAACCTTTAGCGAATATGATACAGGATAATATTATTTCTGAGAATCTACAGAAAGCACAAAATTTGGTAGCATTCTTGTCTAGTGAAAAAAATAAAGAAACACCGGATAATTATAGTGTTTCACAAATAATTGATTATTGGATGAAGGAGAAGTTATAATGAGTAATTATAAAATTTCAAGAATATATCTAGATAACTATAAATTGTTTAACCAAAAGGAATTAGTTTTTACTGATTGTTCTTTAACAGTTTTTGATGGGCCAAATGGTTACGGGAAAACAAGTGTTTTTGACGCTATAGAATTCTTATTAACAGATAATATCAAAAGGGTTTCTGAAAATTCGAGTATATTGAAAACAGAGGCTTATGAGACTGTTTTTATTGCGGGTAACCCCAGGAAAGATGTGGTAATCAAAGCTGAATTTTTATCAGATAGCAATACTCCTTTAGTTATAGCAAAAGTAATACCTGCAACAAGTAAAATCAAAAAGGGAAAGAAAAATAATCCGACAAAATTAGCAGAATTGGCGACCACCTACATCTTACCTTCTTATGAGACTAATGATTATAGTGATGCATATAAATGTAGCCATGCCGAGGTTATAAGTAGGTTTGGAAATAATGTAATTTCCTTTTTTGACTTATTTTATTATATAAAACAAGAAGATAGGCTTGATTTCCTTAAAAAAACTGAAAAAGATAGAATGGCCGAGATTAACCGTCTTTTTAATATGCAAACAGAAAAAACTGATTTTGATAACGCTACTAAGGCAATAAGGCAATTGAATAAATTGCTAAAGGACTTAGAAGTTATGATAAATAATAAAGAAGATGAAATCAAGAAATTAGAAGATACTTTACAAAAGAGCAAAGGGAATAAAGATGTAAAATATGAAAAGCTGCTTTCTTGGAAAAAAGAAACTGAATTTTGGGATGAGCAAGTTGTTATAATTAGTGATACCAAAAAAAAGGATGAAATCATAAATGTTATTAGAGGAATACAGCTATTTATTGAAAACTATAATGAATTTTTAATCGAGCAAAAGAATAATTGGTGCAGTGAATGGATAGATAAACAGAGTTTTTTGAATCATTTTTTGCTTCTTTATCCATTTAAAGATACTCTTGAAGATGTTAAGTCTGCTTTTGCTTCACTTAAATTTTTGAAGCAACAAGTGCAATTATTTTCAGATGGTAAGTATGTGAACATTAACTTTCCCAAAATTGCTGAAATATTAAAAATAGATGCTAACATACCATTAATAAATGAAATTATTTCTCAAATAATCAACTATGAAAAAAGTTCAAATAGCTTAGCAAAAGCAGCAAGTGAATTGAATCAAGCGAGGGAAATCCTTAAAACAAAGGCATTATCGTTCATCGGAACAAAATCAGATGATGGACATTGTGCTTTTTGTGGATATGATTGGGGCAATAGTGAAGAATTAGCTAAACAAATTGCTAAAACATCGGAATCATTTAAAAACTTCTCTGATGAAAATACACTGCTTAAAGAGAACAAAATTGAAGAATTAAAAGTTATTTATAGTTCTATGTTCTTTCCTAAAATTAACGAATATTTTGAGAAATATAAAACTTTGGATAACGAACAATTTGAGTATATTTTTGATCATAAAAATAAAGTGGAAGAATCATTTAAAGCTTTTATTGAAGGGTGTACAAAGTATAGTATAAATATAGAAAAGTATGTGATAGATAGTAATAGCTTTAATTTAGAGAATAATCTTGTGCAAGAGTTAGTAAATGAACTTTCAGCATCGATAAAGCCACTTACAACCGAATATCTCACTGCTCGTAGTACGACTGATTTTTCTAAAATTTTTACTCGATATTTTGAAGAAAATATAGGTAATGTAAGTGTTACTACAGTTGAGAAAATACAGAATAAGATAACATATATCGAGTACAATTATTACAATACTACCTTCGAGAAGATCGAACAACTAAGAAAAGAACTTTCTGACAACCTGGAAAGAAAAAAGATATTAAGCGAAGAGGTCATACCACAGACGGTTCGATATAAGGAAGTACTTAAAGCTAATATTGAAAAATATCAAAATCAGGTTATAAAAAATATAGAAATTCCATTTTATATATATAGCGGAAGAATTATGCAAAGTTATCAAGGAGGACTTGGAGTTCTAATAAAAGAATCTGATGATGATAAAATAGAAACTGAGAACGAATCTGGCTTAAATAGTATCAGGTTTGTACCTACATCCCCTACCAGATCAGATCATGATATTATTTATACACTAAGTTCCGGTCAACTATCAGCAGTAATTATTTCTTTTACATTAGCATTAAACAAGATTTACTCAAACGATACATTTAAATGCATTTTTATTGATGACCCTGTACAAACGATGGATGAGTTAAATATCGCATCTTTTGTGGAGTTAATGAGAAATGAATTCGGAGATAGACAAATCATACTATCTACACATGAAGATGCGTTTTCACGATACGTTAGGTATAAATATTCAAAGTACGGCTTGAGGGCAAATGCGATAACTTTGAAAAGTGGCTAAGTACATTAGCAGCTATTGAAAATATTTATAAAAAAAGTTGCTAAGTATAACTAAAGAGTTCGAAATGATGAACAAGAATTGATAAACTATGAAGTCCACGAAGTTAAATGAGCTGTATTGCTTTTACTGTCAGGCAAGGAGGGTAAGGTATGCTTACTATTGAACAGTATATTACACAGATGAAGAGAAAGGACAAGCTGGATGAATTTAATTTCCAAAATCATGCGGAGAACATGACGATGGTAATAAAGTATGTTATGGATTATTTTAATAACTACCTTAATCCTGAAACCTATGACTATGAAAAAATCAAAGTTGAACAAACTCTATTAAAAATAGATCAAGAAATTGGAACTACCTACCCCAAAAGCAAGGATTTTATACTCCGTTATTATAAGGAATACAAAAGCCGTATAGATCGTACATTAAAAAGCTATATTACGGATTTGAAGTATTATCATTTATTTTATTGTAAAGAAGACTACGAAAATGCAGTTGATGCATTTTGTAATAGCTCAAAAGTAAAGGGGACCGGCGTTGATAATTATAAAGAGGACTTAGTAGTATTAGCGCAAGAGATTAAAGATAATGAAACCGAAAAACCTACTTTTTCAAGTTATAGATATCTCGATGATTCATTGATAGCCTGGATAAAAAATACATACAAGGAATATAAGGTTAATATAATCCAATTTACAGAAAGCTATATATGGCAATACAATGAACGGTATATAGAAAGAAAGTATTCAAGGGAAACTGAAACGCATTACCATATTAATCGATATAACCATAGATATAACAATAATCCTTTTTCTATTGATGAAGTATACCAGGACAACTGCAGTCGTCCGTTTATAGAAGGGAAAAAGGGTGAGCTGGAAATGCTCATGATGTATGATTGGATATTTGATCATGTTGAAGATTCAGATTACTGGTCTGAGTACGTGAATCTGTGTATTTCCACTCAGAGAGTCAAACTGGTAAAAAACATTAATGCTTTGATTCCGGTAAAAGTAAAAGATATTTCATATCCACCGGATGTCCAATGCAGTAAATTATTTATTGAAACATATAATGGGTTTATCAGTAGTGACCCAGGAACATCATACATTCTCAGGTTATCCTATAATAAGGATAACGATGGAATATGGAAAGATGAGAAAGAATTAAAAAGTGTTATCGATAATTTGCATGATGCTTTTTCAAAATACGGCCCCCCGGAGGTTATAGAAATTTTCCCGCCATTACGATCTAATACTTATAACGAAAAAGAGTTTTTTCAGAAGTATAACATACTGGAAAAAGCGATGAAGAAATATGCCAATCTGAAAATTACTATGGTTAACGGACCAGAGAGGTACTATTCAAAACCCAAATACCTAATGCAATCAGTTGAAGACATCATAAATATTCGAAATACCGTAAGAGAGATGAAATATCATCTAAAACTTGCTATTGATATTTCTTCGCTTTTTAAAAAGAAATGCTATGGCCATGATCTTGAAGAGAAATTGGACAAACTCAGTGAAATTAGAAATAGCATAGTAGGAATTCACTTATCTAATATTCAGGATATCTATAGTATTTTTAGCGAAATAAGAAAAGAAGATGATGTTTATTTGAATACACACGGCTACCGTAAATATTCGGATTTTCTTGGAGGTATCTCAGCGCTATTCAATGATAATTTGCCCCGTTACTTTGTTCCTGAACATATAGTTGGAAGTGAAGATATTGAAGAACTTGTTGATGTCCTTCTCAGGGGAGGATTTTCATTCTGTGCGGAGGAGCAAAAACATGTATAATGAAGATGAATTTCTTAAAGAAAGGGAAAAACTGTTTAACGAAGTATGGAATGAGCCAATGACAACTGTTGCAAAGCGATATGGCTTATCTGATAATGGGTTGCGTAAAAGATGCATTAAGTTGGAAATCCCCCTGCCGCCTGTAGGGCATTGGGCAAAGCTCCATGCAGGCAAAGAATCGGTTCCGAAGCCTAAGTTGCCTCCTATGAAAATAATAAAGCAAACTATTAATGCGGAGGAAAAAAAGCATGTTATCGAAATTGAAGATATTTCTGAAAAAACAAACAGCGAACTTGAGAGTATGGATGGAATGGAGCTTCTGACTCCAGAATCAAAAGATAAGTTCATTCAATGGTGTGAAAAAATTCAAGTTCCTAAGAAGAACGATAACTATAACAAATTAATAATTGAATATCAAAAAGAAATTGAATATAGAAAAGCCAGAGATGAAGAACATAAATTTCATGATATATTTAAATACACTGATTTATTTTGGACTATTCAGCATAAAGTGTCATATCGTGATAATATAGCTGTTCTGCCGATATCAGTCTCAGAGAAGCAAATCAATCGAGCGCTTAGGATAACGGACACATTAATCAATTTAGTAAATGAATTGGACGGAAAAGTGTTTGTTAACCGTGGTGATAAGGACAATGCTACATTTATGCTTTTCAATCATGGATTTTCTTTCAGTATAAATGAAATCATGATAAAACGAAGAACTAAGTTGCTGAGTTCAAAGGAAAATACTTTACATACAGAGTTCAAACCAATGTATGAAAAACTATACAGTGGGTTGTTGGAAATTGATTTTACTGAAATCCTCGATAATCGAACTAGAGAAAGAGAAGCAAAAAGGCTGCATTTTCAAGATTCTGAAAATGAGCCGCTTGAAAAGCAATTGGGTAAGATTTTCATATCCCTATTTAGAATTTCAAATGAAGCTACAATTGCAAGATATATTTCAGAACGGGAACTTGAGAAAAGAAGAAAGGAAGAGCAGCGACTGCGTGAGATTGAAGCGGAGAAGCTAAGAGAACAACAAAGAATAGAAGCGAAAAACCAACGAAGAATTAAATTCCATCAGAATATCGATCGCCATATAGAAGAGTGGTTTAAATACCAGGATCTAAAAAAATATATAAACGACTTGAATGAACTTCTGCAAACAATGGTTGATCCGGAATCAAAGGAAATAATCGAGGAATATCTTTTGCTGTTGAAAGAGAAAACAGATAAGGCTAACCCGATTAATAATATTATTTCAGAAATAAAATCATTAAAGGATGATTAAAAAGGTTTTAAGCAGAGGATGAATGTGATTCATTCACTATAAGAATTTTCTACTACAATACTTATGATAATTAAATGGATTATTAAAAAGAGTGAGTAAGGGAATATGAGCATTACCTTATGTTCTCTTTTCATATATTAAAATAATAATTAGAAAGCTGTTTGCTTCAATACAATAAAGCAAGCGGCTTTTTGCGTGAAAGGAGGAAAAATTCAAGTGTCAAAAGTAATCGCACTTGCCAATCAGAAGGGTGGTACCGGCAAAACGACCACGACAGTTAACCTCGGTATCGGTCTTGCTTCACAGGGTAAAAAGGTGCTCCTGGTAGACGCTGACGCACAGGGTAACCTGACAGATTCATTGGGCTATCAGGAGCCAGACAATCTGCCCATTTCACTAGCTACCGTCTTAACCAAAATCATGATGGAGGAGCCGTATAAGACAGATGGAGGCATTCTTCATCATGCGGAAGGTGTAGACCTTATGCCGGGCAATATAGAACTGTCTGCTATTGAGGTTTCACTGGTTAATACCATGAGTCGTGAAACGGTACTGCGCAGTTATATCAACACCGTAAAAGACAAGTATGATTACATACTAATCGACTGTATGCCCTCCCTTGGTATGTTGACTATCAATGCCCTTGCTGCAGCAGACAGCGTTATTATTCCGGTACAGGCTCATTACCTTCCAGCCAAAGGAATGACACAGTTACTGCAGACCATTGCCAGGGTAAGGCGGCAAATCAATCCTAAACTGACCATCGAAGGTGTTCTGCTCACAATGGTAGATAATCGTACCAACTTTGCAAAGGATATTTCCTTTATTTTACGACGGGACTACGGCGACAAGCTACGAGTATTCCAAACGGAAATTCCCTTATCAATCCGGGCTGCTGAAACAAGTGCCGAGGGGAAAAGCATTTATATGCATGATCCACATGGTATTGCTGCTAAAGCCTATCAGGCCTTTACAAAGGAGGTGCAGGACATTGGCAAAGAGCAACCCAAGAGACAGCATAAAACTGACATCAGTAGATGACCTGTTTTCCACGGAGGAAAGCCGCGTAGATAGTCAACGTGAAAAGGTACTGGATATTCCTCTGTCAGAAATCAGTGATTTTCCTAATCATCCTTTTAAGGTAAAGGCGGATGAAGCTATGCTGGAGATGGCTGATAGCATAAAGCAATATGGCGTTTTGGTTCCCGGTCTTGTGCGGCCAAAAGCAGACGGCGGCTATGAAATGGTAGCAGGACACCGGCGCAAAAAGGCAAGTGAGCTTGCAGGCCGTGAAACCATGCCGTGTATTGTCCGGAATCTGGATGATGATGAGGCGACAATTATCATGGTTGACAGCAATCTGCAAAGGGAAAACATTCTTCCGAGCGAAAAAGCTTTTGCATATAAGATGAAGCTGGAAGCCATGAATAGGCAGGGACAAAGAACAGATTTAACCTTTTCCCAACTTGGGAAAAAGTTAAATTCATACGAAGAACTTGCTGATAAGAGTGGTGAAAGCAGAAATCAAATATACCGTTACATCCGCTTAACCGAGCTTATACCCTCTATTCTTGAAATGGTGGACGATAAACGAATAGCATTTAATCCTGCTGTTGAAATTTCTTACCTGACCGAAAATGAACAGCAAGACCTATATAAGACCATGCAATCAGAGGACTGTACTCCATCACTCTCACAAGCGCAGAGAATGAAGAGACTAAGCCAGGACGGCAGACTGAATATTGATGTCATATTTTCCATCCTTACTGAGGAAAAGCCTAACCAAAAAGAAAAGTTCCACATTCATCGCGAGCGTATAGACCGATTTTTCCCTAAAAACTTTACCGAAAAGCAAAAGGAAGATTTGATCGTCCAATTACTTGAGAGTTGGTACAAAAAACGGCAAAGGGAACAGGAAAGATAAAACAGGATGTGGCCATTGTGTAAGATAACCATTTTACAAAGGGAGGCCGTTTTTTTATGCCCTTTTTGAAAGGAGGGACTCCTATGTACTTTACAGAAGGGCAGTTACGGGAGTATGAGCTCATTATGCAGGAGAAACCGGGATATAACCGAAGAGTCATCAAAACGATGAAAGAACGGGATTGCAGGAACTGTAAGCATTTTGATGAGTCCTGTAATAAGTGCAGCAAGGATAAGTGCGATATATTTGATGATTAAGTACCGAATATTTTACACCAGGGGGGTAGTGTGTCTTTTTGATAAAATCCGGTTTGGCATTCGATTTGCGGTTTCCCCCTCCCCACACCCCTCCCCCATTAATTACCAGCCGAAAAAGAAATATCTATGTCTTTCGGCAGGTAATATATCAAATACATACAGGAAGGAGCCTTTATGAAACAAACGAAAAAGAAAAAGCCCAGGATATTCCGTACCCTGATTTGGGCATCCATAGCAACGCAAAAATGAATAAAAATATCGATGATGAAAAGCCGGATGGGAAAAAACAGGAAGCAGAAACAGCAACCTACTCTCTTTTTCGGCAGGTAAAATAATATATTACCCTTAAAAACTAATGAAAGGAGGAACGGAGCAATTTGAAAATACTGAAAAACCGTATATTTTTAAGCATCATCTGCATTACCATTGCAGCGGTAATTTCCTTTGTGTTTTTACCGCGTTTTTATGAAGATAAAAGCGCAACGGTCATGGTACTGCGGGCAGCAGGAGATATCAAGGCCGGAACGGAGATTACCGATAAACACCTGGCTACTGTAGAAGTAGGAGAATATGGTCTGCCGGAAGGTATTATCAACGATAAAGACTTAATCTTAGGAAAGATTGCACTAACTGATATTACAAAAGGAGAATATTTCTTTTCACAAAAACTCGGCGTATTCCTGGTAAATGAGCTATTTGACCGTATTGTAAAAAATAATCAGAGGCTGGTAACTGTAAGCGTACCAAGCATTGCAGCTGGACTTTCCTCTCATCTGCAAAGCGGCGATATAGTAACGGTAGCCGTATTTTTGGAGCAGGCCTCCGACGGTGAGGATTCTTCCCCACAGGTTATCCTCTATCCCGAGCTGAAAGGACTGGAGGTGTACAGCGTGGAAAACGCCCGCACACAAGATACTGCAGAGGTACGAAAGCAGCAATCTGAGAGTCAGTCATCTACCGGAGATCCGGTTCCAAAGGCTATAACATTAATTGTTACAGAAGCGCAGGCAGAGAGACTTATCGAAGCCGAATATACAGGAAAACTGCACATGATCCTTGAGAAACGAGGTGTAGGCCATGAGCGGTAAAACCTATACTGTTTGGGGAGGTAATAACTGTGGTAAAACAACTTTCGCTGTAAACCTGGCCTGTGCACTTTCTAAACGTGATATGCTGGTAGGACTCATTTCTTCAAATTTGACATATGGAGATCTGCAAGTCTTTTTCGGCCAGAATGTTCCTCCTGAGAAAGGCCTTTATAAAGCATTGAAAGATGATAACCCAAACATTGGAGATAAGTTTAGCCATTGCGAGGGGAGTAAAAACCTGTTTTTTCTATCCGTGCCTACCTGTTATACCGGGCTTCTCTGCGATACCGTAACCCTTCAGGAAACTGAACGCATGATGAAAGCCGCAACGATGGTATTTGATATTCTCATCGTGGATGGTGCCCCTGAGTTGACCAACCCGATATCCGGAGTAGGCCTCTGGCTGGCTGAAAGAATATTTACCCTGCATAAGCCTTCAATAGCTGCTCAAATGTGGTACAGGAGTGTTTTCGATTTTACCCGGGAGCTGCATATTGCAGACAAGCAGACTCATATTCTTGTGTCCCCTAATGGTGAATTTGATGATAAATCCTATCGAAGTATGATGGAAGTGCCTTTTGCCTATGAGCTGCCATATATAAAACGGGCAGGAGAACTTGAGAACGCAGGGACACCGCTGTATTCCTTCCATGACCGGTCTTGCAGACGTTATAGCAAGGTACTGGAGAGAATTGCATCCTCGATTTGCGGAGGTGAAAAGAGGTGAACCATGGATTTTCAGTAAATGACCTGATTTACCGGGCTAACAAACTGCGTTCCGACAGTGGTGAGAGTATGCAAGCCCAGGATTACAGCGAAATTCTTGATAAACTGCAGCGCATAATAGCGAAGAATCATTCAGCGGAGCTTGCCCAGGTGTTGTACTCGGAGGAAGCCGAGGAAAAGCTTAAAGACCTAATCATGCGCTATTTAAACAGTGAGCAGCTGGTTGCAAAGGATAAAGGCAACATTTCTGAATTGGTGGACGCGATATATTATGACATGGCGGGCATGGGACTGTTATCTCCATACCTTCAGGATACCGACACGGAGGAAATAAACGTCAACGGTTATGGAGGCATTTGGGTACTGTATAGAGATAGAAAGGTGCGGCTCAATGAAACCTTTGGAACACCCGAAGCCTGCTCCAATATTGTAAGAAAGATGAGCCGATTTGGGAATGTCATTCTCGATGGCTCAAAACCTATTGGAGACAGTTTCATTGCACGAGGTGTTCGAATGTCGGGCGCTATTTCGCCCTGCGTTGACCCGGATGCGGGAGCCATTGCCTCCATCAGGAAACAAAAGCCCTCTTTCATTACAAGGGAAAATCTGATTGAGTGGGATACGGCCACAGCAGAGGAACTGGACTTTCTGACCCTATGTGTTAATAACGGCGTATCAGTTGCAATAGCCGGAGCAACCGGCAGCGGGAAAACCGCTGATATGGGATACATACTAAGCTGCGTACCTCCGGACAAACGCATTGTCACAATAGAGGACACCCGTGAACTGTCACTGGCAAAGTTTGATGAAAACGGTGTAATGATAAATGATGTCATACATCTTTTAACCAAGGAGGAACCTAATCCTATTTCCATGCTGGATTTATTAAAACTATCACTAAGGCTGCATCCTGAAATCCTTGTACCTGCAGAGATGCGTGGGAAAGAAGCATTGACCGTGCAGGAAGCCGGACGGACAGGGCACACCATTGTCAGTACCCTCCATGCCAACAGTGCACGGACGGCATATGACAGAATCCTTACCATGTGCCTTGAGGCAGGAACATCCTTATCAGAAGAAAGACTTCTGAAAAACATTGTTGAAGCTTTTCCCATTATGCTTTTCAAAATGCAGCTTCCGGACAAATCCCGCAAATACATGGAAATCTTTGAGGCTACAGGGGTAGAGAATGGTGAGGTAACAGGAAGTACCTTATATAAATATGTTATTGATCATTATGAACGGGATAAAGACGGCAAGATTATTAAGGCTGTGGGCACACATAGGCGTTTAGGTTGCATTTCACCGGCACTTGCAGAAAAACTGCTGATAGGCGGTGTCCCTCAAGAAGAGATTCTTCGCTTTACGGAAGGGGGAGCATGATGAATCTGATTTATCTATCTTATGTCCTTGTTTTTACACTCATCTGCCTTGCCCTGTTTCTCCTGCTTAAATTGAACCCGTTTATTACAGAACAGAATCCGCTGAAAAAACGTCGTATGGATCTGGTGGGGGCAAAGCCTAAAGTAACGGAGAGAATCTCAATACGTTTTGAAACCCTGTTTCGTCAGACTCGGTGCACTACGAGAAAATTTGTCATTATGATCCTTATATCAGTAGCAGGTGGCTTTGTTGCAGGAACCCTATTATTTGATAATACCAGCCTGGCGGCGGTTATGGCGGCCTGTATGTTCCCTGCCCCGTATTTTTATCTGACAGTGAGAAGCTCTACGGCAGCAAGGGAAGAAATCGAAGGGCTGGAAAACACCATGTCCATCATTACCAATGCCTATGCAGGAAATGATGACATAATTAAGGCAGTGGAAACCTATGTGGAGGAAAAGAATCGGTATGTTCCAGAACATTTAAGAATTCCTACGCCTTTTGATGAATTTGTGTCGGAAATCCGGTTCATCAATCCCAATGTGGAGCATGGACTGTATCGGTTGGCAGCTAAAGTTAAAAACCGGTACTTTAATGAGTGGGTAAAAACCCTCATCCTTTGCCATCATGACCGAAGACTGAAATTTGCTTTGTTTCCTATCATTAAGGCCATGAACGATGCAAAATCCATGCAGATTGAAAGCGACAGTATGATGGTAAAAGTATGGCGTGATTATCTTATGACAGCAGGGCTGATGTTTTCCGTAATCCCTATGATGCGCTTTTCCAATGCCGAATGGTTTTCACTACTCACAAGGACTTCTATCGGTAAATTCCTAATTATTCTAATGCTCTTAACGGCTCTCGCTACAGCCTTTTATGTGATGAAGGCTACTAAACCGTCAAACAGATAAGGAGGTTTTCCTTTGTTTTATCAGTTTATTATATTTGTCCTGCTGACTTCGGCAGGCTTTTTAATATGCAGGCAGCTTCTTAAAATCCCGAAGCTTAGTATGAAAAAGAACATCAAAATCTTGCAGGCTGAAAAGGAAAAATCAAGCCAGAAGCTAGTAAACCGAATAATTATGCCGTTAGCAAAGCCATTTGCAAGGTTCATCCCGATTGACCCGGTAAAGGAAGCAAGAATGGCATCTACATTGAGGCGTGGAGGGCTTGAACTGACTCCGAAAGAATATTACGCAAGAGCTATTTTATGTGCTCTTTTTACACTACCCCTTGCCTGGCTCCTTTTTGCCATTGGAGCGGCCAACCTTGCTCCTATAGTTCTAATCTTCGCGGTAGTAGTATACTTCCACTTCATGACAGACCTTAAAGACAAGATGAAGGAAAAGAAAAACCGGATCGAAATAGAGCTTCCGGGTTTTATCCGTTCCATCCTGTATAAGCTAGATGACATTAAGGATGATAGTAAAAGAGCAGTTGTACAGGTAGATTTGATCCAGATATTCGAAGATTACCTGAGGGTAGCCAGTGATGCATTCCACTATGATGTCTCGGTTTTGGTAATGGAGATGAAAGCGAAGGATATTGAAACAGCTCTCCGGAATTTCAATGAACGCATTGGAATGACAGAAGTATCTTTTTTAGTGAATGCCCTTATAGGACTGTACCGGGGCGAGCATCAGGGAGAAGCTCTGGCATACCTTGCAAGAGATATGGACATCAAAGCCAGAGAAGCACTCAGGAAAAAACTTAATAAGCTGCCGCGAAGGGTCAAGATTGCATCCATACCCCTTGTGGCGGTGACGCTTGCCTGCCTGCTCTATGTTATAGGCTCCCACATGATTAGATCAATGGGGGGCCTTTTTTAATGTGAAAAAGGGAATCACCCTTTTCAAAATACAATTTCAGGAGGTATTACCCGTGAGAAACACTACAACTGCAAACTCTATTACGCAAGAAAGGAGGGCAAATCCTGTGAGGAAACGCATTGCAAATGCTATATCGAATGCCGGAAATGTTCTGGCAAACAAGTCGGGTGACCAGATGACCGGCTGGCTCATCGTAGTCCTGATCGTTGTGGTGGTTGGTGCAGTCTTCCTGACACTGTATAAGGATTCAATATCTACAATCTGGTACAGCATTGTCGCCAAGATTACCAGCCTTTTGAACTAAACGGAATTGCTTCAAAAGGCTCATGACACTCGGGGGGCTCTGCTCCCCCCTAAATAAAAACTAAGTTTAGAATTATGGAGGTATTAATTATGATGACAGCTTTAAAAAACAAAATGAGAATAGCAACTTTAAAGGGCAAAAACATATTGGCAAACAAGTCCGGCGACCAGATGACCGGTTGGCTTATTGTCGTTTTGATTGTCGTAGTAGTAGGTGCGGTGTTCATGACACTGTATCAAGGTTCCATTACACAGATCTGGAACAGCATCGTCAGCAAAATCACCGGTTTACTGAATTGATGAAAAAATTAAAGGTAAACCTGCAGATGCGGGAGGTGCAACGCATATGAACAGCAGGCACCAGAGCATGGGGGAGAGAAATTCTCCCCTTCTGCTTTTTCAAAGACTCCTTCACGACAGAAAAGGCAGCAGCTATTTTGACCTGATGATTAAAACACTGGTTGTGATTACACTCATGGTTACGGTGTTGAGCTTTTTGGGTATCTTCACTACTTACCTGAACTTGAACCATATATGCCGGCGCGTTGTACGGGTAGTTGAACTGGAGGGCCAGGTTTCAGATAAAGCCTATGATGTTTTCTACCGGCTTAAGCAGCAGACCGGCCTCTCACCGGAGATGATCATCGAGGATGTGGACTACCATGACAATCAGAAAATACAGTTAAGGGATACCTTCACGATCACGATGACATACAGCCATCCATTTACCATTTTTACACCATCCTTTGCACCTCCAGTTAAGATTATGATTCCTATGAGGGTAAGCATTACCGGCATGTCGGAAAAGTATTGGAAGCTCTCCGACTGAGATTGCCGGGAAGGAGGATGGACGTGAACAAATATAAATACATTTTGCAAAATCGTAAAGGCGATGTTTTTATTTTCATCGTGATTCTTGTCTTTTTCATCCTGACGCTTTCAGCTATCCTGATTGAATATTTCCGTATGGAAAGCCTGTACCAGCAGGTGGAATATGTTCTTCAAAGGGGTGTGAACGCCTCAGTGGAATATGCCATGCTGGACGAATACCGCAGGGACGGACATGCCAGGATGGACAGCGCCCTTGCGGAAGAAAGATTATATGAGTACCTGCATGAAAGCATGAAACTTGATGCGGATTTAAGCAAATATATCGGCGAAGAATGGGTTTACGAGCTTGAAATAAAGCACATTAATGCTACCGACATTCCGCCCCGGCTGACGCTGGAGGGGGCACTGAAGACCCGCAGTATCTTCAGTTTTCTGACCGGTGATGTTCGGCTTCCCTTTAGAATATCCAGCGTTAATACAAGAATTGAGGAAGGAGGTTTTTAATGAAAATAAAGTTATTTAATACCGTATCGCTTGTTTTTATATTTTGCCTGCTCCTTTCGAGCAAAGCATTTGCTTCTGTAAACAGTGACATTGAAATCAATATTACCTCTCCAATAGACAGCTTGCAAAGCGAAAGCGGTATGGTAGCCATAGAGCATTTTCCGGAGGAAATCTCAATTCAAGTAACGGCAAAAATCGGGACAATTACAGATATTCAACTGGAATATGGTGGACAGAGCATAAAGATAACACCGAAATATATTTTGACTGTTGAGAATAAGGAGTCATGCGGCCCGTATACAATAACAGCAAAAACAGATCAGGGTGCAGTCCTCACCATCACAGCTAATGTTATTTTTCAAGTGAAAGCTGTCTACGACATCCGGTATCGCACCATCGGAATGAATGTCAGAGAAATATATGATGGAGAGACGCTTATAAAATCTTTTTCAGAGCCGCAGCGAATTGATCTTGTGAATGCAAATACCGTTGCAGACTATGAAAAGGAGCAGATTGCCGGGTGGATCGGTAAGTGTGACGGGAGGACTTATACACTAAAAGGCAGCAATGTTGTGGAGATTCACAATTTTAGTTCCGGCAAAATATATGGAACCTATGATACCAATACGCAATTTGAAACACTGACCACCAGTTACGGCTGGACACCTAAAAGTCTGACAGCCTTTGAAACCATGAGAAATACAGCACTATCCTACCAATCTCCTGTTAAAGTTGACATAGATGCTACCTGGTGTGATGTGAACAAACAGAAGGTTTACGGCAAGCTCACCGCTCAGGACAAGGGAGTGCCGGAGCTGCTCTACCCCTATCAGACTACTTCTGTCACTTTCACCAAGGATGATGTGCTGCTGTCCCGTAATTTTCATTACATGGGGCTTGAATGGGATTATACGCCAGAAAGTGATGAATATTCTAACGGAGAAAATAAAACGCAGACCAGTATCACGCAGAATATTCATTACAGGATTCCAACAGCAGACTTCTATTTTAAGTTCAAAGCATGTGACGGCAACGACCTATCGGTTGTTATTCGTTCCCCAGTTACAGTGAAACGTGGCGACAGCTATTCATTTACTATAATCTACATGAACAGCGGAACGAGTGCAGCTTATGATGTACCTTTGAAAGGCACGATAGATGAAGTTCTGATTGAAGGAATACCTGAGATGAAGGACTTTTCACCAAATTCAAGCGTAACTTATGATGTTAAACGTACGGCTGATACTGATGCCGATGAAATTCACTTGTGGGCAAACATTGGTGTGCCTGAAGGCTTTATAGACGGAAATATTAACAACAACACGGTTACAGCAGTTATACGGATAGTTAACCCCAAATCGGATGAAACGCCTGATAATTCTGATGATCCAGATGATCTTGACGACCCGGATAATCCTGATAATCCGGATAACCCGGACGAACCAGATGGTCCACCAGGTTTACCTGATATTTGCGATCTGTCTGCGTGTATCTTTGCACCGCCTACGGTTTATGAACATGAGAATTACAGCTATACCGTAAGTTTTACCAATAACACTGATGTAGAACTAAAAGCTGCACACTTAAAGGGAAAAAATAATGAGATTGCATTGATGCAAATCCCTGAATTAGCAAATTTTGAGCCGCGGGAGACAAAAGCTTTTACTGTTACAGGTGCTGCTGGAAATGCAGGTGAGGTTTATGGCTTGTGGGCTAATGTGGAGGCACCGGAAGGCTTTAGGGATGAAAATATTATCAACAATACTGCTGTTTCAAGCATTAAAGTTGTTAACCAACCTGATGATGATCCGGACGACCCTGACAATCCTGACGAACCGGATGATCCAGATAAACCCGACGAACCAGATGAGCCTCATAATCCGGATGACCCCAATAATCCTAATGAGCCAAAAGATCCTGATAAACCGGAAAACCCTAATGACCCTGAGATACCTACCATAGTAAACCTATGCGATGTATGGGTAAATTTGTCGTCTCCCCCGACTGTATATGAGCATGAGGAATACAGCTTTACCGTATATTTCGCCAACTCTACCGATAAGGATTTGTACGATGTTGAGCTAAATGTCACCATTAACGGTAAGAAGATTCCTGATGTGCCTGGTACATCTAATTTCAAAGCATTTGAAAAGAAATCCTTTTTAGTCACAAAAACAGCTGGAGATAAAAGAGAGCGTATTCGTTTATCTGCTAATGTGTCCGCACCTGCAGGCTACAAGGACAGCAATACCGGCAACAATCAGGTTTCGGCGGAAATCATGGTACTGGAACGTCCTTACGATTTGGATGTACAGAGAATTACACCCGATGAGTATAAGGAAAACCAGTCTGTCATAACCACTGTTAAAGTATCCAACAAAGGCAGCCTGGACTTTACACCGGGACAAAATGTTACTGTACTGTTTCAAATACCTGAATTGTCTTTGTCAAAGCGAATTGATGCGATAGTAATGGAAAGGGATACCTGGAATGTTGTATCCATCCGCTGGGACACTCCTAATGTGCAGGCTGACAAAAATGTTACCTTGATTGCGATTATTAATCCTGAGCAGTCGCTGAGAAATGAAAGCACTGCTGAAAACAACACTTATACTCAAAAGGCTGTGATAAAGAATATATCCTATGGAGAACCGGAGGAAAGCCGGTCATTGCCTAACCCGCCGAAAAGAAGTGAACAGCCCAGGGTGACATGGTGGGAGCAGCGGTATGAGGGTGGAAAGTTTGTATGGAGGCAATTCTATGCCGAGTTGAAGGTAAACGCTGTGCTGGAATATGATACAAAAGCTAAAGGTTTTCTCAAGTCAGGCTATGGATACTCAATCCGTGTTACAGCCTATGTTGACACAAATTATGACAGGCCGGAGCTGATTACTGCTCCACAGACTGCAGAAGTCTATCTGCCGGAATATCGCTATGAAACCGCTATCCCTTTAATAAAGGAAAACGGTCAATTTATCTTTAAGGAAAATCCCGCATCTCCCTTCCGTTACAGGAAACATTACATACCGCTGTGGTTCCCGGATAACAGGGACTATATTGTACAGCTTCTTGTTACCGATGTGCATACTCCCGGAGGTACGCTGTCCCGTTGGATTACCGGAGGGGAACTAAAAATTCACGTAGTGGACAGTATGTATTCCGATGATGTCACTACTGGAAACTGATATAATAATACTTCTTTTTGCTGTTCCTCTATTGTGGGCAGCAGTAATGGATTATATGAAGCGGATTATTCCCGACTGGACATGGATAGCCATTCTCCTGCTCGGCATAATGTCCGCTTTTATTTTGCCGCAGCCCACACTACTGCAGCGAATTGCGGGGTTTTTGCTGCCAGGCATCTGCCTGTTATTTCTTGCCATGAAATATGGTGGCGTGGGCGGTGGTGATATCAAGCTTACGGCTACAATTGGTTTTAGCTTTGGCTTATATGGACTTGCTGCCATTCTATTTTTTGCCTTGATACCAGCTTTGCTTTATTCAAATGTAAAGCGGCAGAAAAGTGTTCCATTGGCAGTATTCTTGTGTATCGGTTTTTTTATTCATGCCGGTATTGCTTTGATTACCGGAAGATAATGTGAAAGCACAAATTTATCCGGACAAGGAGGTGCTTTGATGGAGCTTAAAACGATACTTGCCATCGTGCTTTGCATGGTGATTGCAGGTGGTGCATTATACCTGTATATCAGGCAAAGAAAGAAATAACGGTATGGCGGTAAAAGGGACTTGAAAACTGGAGTCCCTTTACTGCTGCCGGTTTGATTGGAGTGATTATAAGGATGGATGATGAAAAACGCTTGATGAATAACAATAAGGAAAATCACGTTGCCAATGCAGATAAGGAAGTCAATGCCGGTTATGTAATTACTGATCGGCTGACCGTTGGGAATTCTGAGTTTGTCATTGGTCAAAACGAAAATGCTCCTGCCAAGTTTGTGACATGGAAATGTACAAAGGGCGAAAAGAATTACTATTGGGGGCATTACTGTAAGGACCGCCTGACAGCCCTTGAAGATTTATGCAACCGTGCTCTCGATGAGATCCATTATTTAAAAAGCTATAAACAGGAAAAAGAGAATATAGAAAAAAAGGCGCAGAGGGTTGAAAAGAAATGTGAACCGGTGCGATAAGGAGGGATAAAAGTTGGCAACAAAGCTGCAGCTGATTACAGAGCTTTCTCAAAATACGGCAAAAGATATTGTTAAAACACCTGGCAACTGGATATCCTTTCTGAAAACTGCTGCCTGGAACTATAAATATCCGTTTCAAGATCAATTGCTTATTTTTGCCCAGCGCCCTGATGCAACAGCCTGTGCTCCCATTGAAATATGGAATGAGAAGTTCGGCAGATGGGTAAACCGGGGTGCGAAAGGCATTGCCCTTATAAATGACAGCGGAAACCGTTTAACCCTTCGTCATGTGTTTGATGTATCGGATACTAACAGCCGGTATAACCGTCCGGTTGTCCTTTGGTCATTAAGGGATGGATATTCTGAAGATGTGACAGAAACGCTGGAAAATGCTTTTGGTGATCTTAAGGACAAAAGTAATATCCCCGCAGCACTTATTTCAGCAGCTTTCAACACTGTCGAAGATAATTTCCCTGATTACCTCTCTGACCTGATGTACAGCAGGGAAAACAGCTTTCTCGAAGAACTGGACGATCTTAATGTTGAAGTCATCTTTAAAAATGCACTTAAAAATTCTGTGGCATATATGCTTTTAGTCCGTTGCGGATATCCTGCCGATGAATTTTTCAGCTTTGATGATTTCCAGGGCATTGTTAATTTCAATACCCTTGAAACAATATCCAGTTTAGGTGCTGCAACAAGCGATATTTCAGAAATGATTTTAAAGGAAATCAGTGCAACAGTAAAAAATATTCAGAGAGCAGAAAAAAATCAAAACCGTACATTTGCAAAAAGCAAGGACATACGACACAATAAAAGTGAAGATATCAGGGTTGAAAGGAAGGATGATCATGGAGTTGACATACACAATGCAGGGCGATTATCTGGTACCGGATCTGGCGCTGCCGGAGGAAGAGATGCACATCGGCAAATATGGGATGTTGCGCAGGACATACCTGAAAAATCACAGGAAAGGAACATACGCCAGCCTGGTGATGTCGGGGATACTGAACAGCCACCTGATGGAAATCGACCGGATAGCGAAGGAACGAATAGAGATGATCACGATGAAACTTCTGAAGAGCAATCCAGCGCCGGACAAAGCGATAGACCCGATGGGCTGGGCGGGACACATGAACAACCTACGATACTCAGCAGAAGAGTCAGTACTGACGGAGTTGGTTTACAGCTAAATCTTTTCCCTACAGTTGAACAGCAAATTGAAGCCATAGAGCATGCGGAGGATAAAAAAACCTCCGCTTTTTCTATTTCGCAGGAAGAAATCGATCATTTGCTTTGCAGCGGTACAGGTTTTCAGGATGGCAAGTACCGTGTATACCTGCATTATCAGGAACTACACAGTGCAAAAGAAACCATTGATTTTCTAAAGCATGAATATGGAATTGGTGGCGGCACACATATTTTCATCGATGGAACCAGAGGAAACCAATGGCATGATGGAAAAGGGATATCCCTTAGCAAAAGCGGCAGCTTTCTAACAAACCCTGAAATAAGACTATCATGGAATCAGGTTGCAAAACGACTTGGTGAACTGATTGCTGCGGACAGGTATTTAAACAGCAAGGAAAAGGAGCGCCTTCCTGTAGTACAGCAGGAAATAGAAGAACAGCGTCGGAGACTTGCCGAGGAAGCGTATGCGCGACAAATCCTGAACCGGGAACCTACACCTACTCAAACTGAGTTAACCGTCTCTAAAGATACGGCTAAATACGGCTTTCACCTTGGAGATACGGTGTACATCGGTGCGGAGGAATACGAGATTTTATCTTTTGACAATAATTCGGTAGAGCTTCGTGATGTAAACTGCCCCCTGTTCACTAAACAATTTCAGCGTGAAGCCTTTGAGGAAATGCTTAGAGATAACCCTCTGAATGATCATCTTCTTGTGCAGAAGGAAATAACTGAGCAGCCGACTGTACTTAAAGCGGAAAAACTGTCTCCTCGCAACATCTACCAGACATACCTGCCCGAAATTATCAACAAGATACGAAACGATGAGATTTACCCCTACCTGCGAGACAGGAATACCGATCCGGACAGTGCAAAACAGGAGCTTGATGCTGCAATCGATCGCATTGCTCACTCTATGAGAGAAATGCATCCGGATTTTTACGAAGCTTACATCAACCTGCCGCAGTTTAAAGAATGGTTTAGCGAGGATGTATTCCAGCGAACGTACCAGGACTATCTTACGGAAAAAAGAGATAGTGTAACCATTCATGCGGATGACCCCAACGCACCGGAATGGGTAAAGCAAAGCGGGGATGTAACCATCACCCGTGAGGGAGATACATTCACCATTGAACTTGAAAAAGGAAAAGAAGATAAAAAGCAGTATGTAGAATTTGACATGGAGCTTGAGCTTCCGGAGGGTCAGAAAGAGAAAGAGGAACCTGCCGAAAAAGAAATAACTATAGGTATGGAAATTTCCATTGAGGACAGACGTTTTTGTATTGATGCCATTAACGAAGAGACAGGAACAGTCAGCCTGCGGGATATCACTTTTCAGCAAAGCACTGGTTTCCCAATTTTCCGTAGAGAAAGCATCGAGTTTGTAAAGGGCATTTTAGAACAGGCGGAAGAGCATAAAGGACTAAAAACAAAAAATGAGGAAGCACCAAGGAACATCATTGATTCTGCATCGGGAAAACCTAAACAGCACCGTATTAGCTTCCATATCACCGACAATGAGTTGGGGCATGGTGGTCAAAAGGCCAAATATGCCTGGAATGTTGCTGCTATCAGACTTTTATACAAGCTTGAAGAAGAAAACCGGCTTGCGACACCGGAAGAACAGGAAGTTCTGTCCCGGTATGTAGGATGGGGTGGTTTGCCACAGGTCTTTGATGAAAAGAACAGCCTATGGGTTAAGGAATACACTGAGCTGAAGGAACTGCTTGACGCAGATGAATATGCTTCCGCAAGAGCCTCTACATTAAACGCTCATTATACTTCCCCCACTGTCATCAAAGCCATGTATGCTTGTCTGGAAAACATGGGCTTTCAGACGGGCAACATTTTAGAGCCTGCTTGCGGTATCGGCAACTTTTTTGGGCTTATCCCCGACAGGATGAAAAACTCTAAACTGTACGGTATTGAACTGGATAGTATTTCAGGCAGGATTGCAAAACAGCTTTATCAGCAGGCAAACATTGCAATACAAGGTTTTGAGGAAACGAATCTGCCTGACAGCTTTTTTGACCTTGCTATTGGAAATGTACCTTTTGGCAGTTATGGAGTAGCTGATAAAAAGTATGATAAATATAAGTTTCTTATCCATGACTACTTTTTTGCCAAAACACTTGATAAGGTACGGCCTGGGGGCATTATTGCATTTATTACTTCTAAAGGCACAATGGATAAGCAGAATCCGGAAGTCCGTAAATATATCGCGCAAAGGGCTGAACTTTTGGGTGCTGTACGCCTTCCAAACAATGCTTTTCTTGCGAATGCCGGCACTGAAGTCACGGCCGACATCATATTCCTGCAAAAGCGCGATCGAGTGATTGATATTGAACCGGATTGGGTAAACCTCTCTACAACTCAGGACGGCATTCCTATTAACCGCTACTTTGCAGATAACCCTGATATGGTGCTGGGAACGATGGCTTTTGATGACAGAATGTATGGCAACGCCAGTGAAACCACCTGTATGCCTTATGAGAATGCTGATCTTACAGAGCTTCTACGTGAAGCATTGGAGAACATCCATGCGGAAATCACCGAATATGAGCCAGACGAAATAGTTGAGGAAGAAGATGCCTCAATTCCGGCAGATCCCAATGTGCGTAATTTTAGTTATACCGTTGTGGACGGCGAGATTTACTACCGGGAAAACAGCCGGATGAACAAGGTGGAAGTTTCAGTTACAGCAGCCAACCGCATAAAAGGCATGATTGCCATTAGAGATTGTGTCCGGGATCTTATTGAATACCAAACTGAAGACTACAGCGATGATGTGATACGTGAGCAGCAGCGCAAGCTGAATAAGTTGTATGATGAATTTACTGCAAAATACGGACTTTTAAGCAGCCGCGGCAACAACATGGCCTTTTCGGATGATTCTTCCTACTGCTTGCTTTGTTCCCTTGAAATTCTGGACGAAGATGGCAATCTGGAACGTAAGGCTGACATGTTCACCAAACGCACCATCCGGCAGCGAGCTGTTGTTACCCATGTAGACACTGCAACTGAGGCATTAGCGATCTCCATAGCGGAAAAAGCCTGCGTGGATATTGGCTTTATGCAAAGCCTTACCGGTCTTTCAGAGGAACAGCTTATAAAGGACCTGGAAGGTGTTATATTCCGCAACCCTGAAAAGTTGGACAGCGAAGGGAAACCGGTATTTGAAACCTCGGACGCCTATCTTTCCGGCAATGTACGGGAAAAGCTTAAGACCGCCAGGCAGTTTGCCGAAATGCAGCCCGATCTTTACAGCATAAATGTTGCAGCACTTGAAAAGGTACAACCAAAGGATTTGAGTGCATCTGAAATCGATGTCCGATTGGGCGCCACATGGCTTCCTCCGGATGTAATAAAGGATTTTATATTTGAGCTCTTGGAAACCCCATATATGTACAGGCGATATATTGATGTTTTCTATTCATCTTATACCGCCAACTGGAACATCAAGGGTAAAAACGACGACCGCAGCGGCAATATCAAGGCAGTAATGACCTATGGTACCAGCCGCATTAACGCCTATAAGATTATTGAAGAAACATTGAACCTCAAGGATGTACGAGTTTTTGATACGGTTTATGAGGACGGCGTAGAAAAGCGTGTTCTGAACAAAAAGGAAACCGCTATTGCCCAACAGAAACAGGAAGCCATTAAAGAAGCGTTCCAGAGTTGGATATGGAAAGACCCTGATCGCAGGGAGCGCCTAACACGAATTTACAATGACCGTTTTAATTCTGTCCGTCCCCGTGAATATGATGGCAACCACATCCGGTTTACAGGAATGAATCCGGAAATCACCCTGCGTAAGCACCAGGTGGATGCGGTGGCACACATACTGTATGGAGATAATACACTGTTAGCTCACTGTGTAGGTGCAGGCAAGACCTATGAAATGGCAGCTGCAGCAATGGAAAGCAAGCATCTAGGGCTTTGCCAGAAAAGCATGTTTGTTGTACCTAACCATCTGACCGAGCAATGGGCGGCGGAGTTTTTGCAGCTCTATCCCTCTGCCAATATCCTTGTGTCGACGAAAAAGGACTTTGAAACCAAAAACCGTAAGAAATTTTGTGCCCGTATTGCCACTGGCGACTATGACGCTGTAATTATCGGTCACAGCCAGTTTGAGAAAATACCGATTTCAGTTGAAAGACAAAAAAGGCTGCTTGAAGAACAGATTGATGAGATCACCAACGGCATCCGTGAACTTAAACAAGAACGCGGAGAGCGTTTTGCTATCAAGCAGCTTGAAAAGACTAAGAAGTCTTTGAAGCTAAAGCTGGATAAACTTAATGATACCAGCCGAAAAGATGATGTAGTCACCTTTGAGGAATTAGGAGTTGACCGGCTGTTTGTGGATGAGGCTGACTTTTATAAAAACCTGTTTTTGTACACAAAAATGCGTAATGTGGCTGGCTTATCCCAGACTGAGGCGCAAAAATCATCAGACCTGTTTATGAAATGCCGTTACCTTGATGAACTGACTGAAGGGCGCGGCATTATTTTTGCGACTGGAACACCAATCAGCAATTCCATTACCGAGATGTACACCATGCAAAGATACCTGCAGTATGAGACCTTACGTAAGAACGGACTTCAGCATTTTGATTGCTGGGCGAGTACATTTGGGGAGACTGTAACCGCTATAGAGCTTGCGCCGGAAGGTACAGGATATCGGGCGAAAACAAGGTTCGCACGCTTCTATAACCTGCCGGAGCTCATGAACATGTTCAAAGAAATTGCAGATATAAAAACTGCGGATATGCTAAACCTCCCTGTGCCAAAAGCTAATTACTGCAATATTGCAGTAAAGCCAAGCGAATTCCAGCAAGATATGGTAACTGAGCTTGCTGTTCGAGCTGAACGGGTACGTGCCAAGGAAGTGGAGCCTTATGAGGATAACATGCTCAAAATAACCAACGATGGCCGTAAACTTGCCCTTGACCAGCGCCTTGCAAATCCTGTACTTCCGGACCATGAAAAAAGCAAAGTAAATGCTTGCGTGGAGAATGTATGCCGTATTTGGCAGGAGAATAGCGGTGATAAGCTGACACAGCTTGTATTCTGTGATTTATCCACACCGAAGAATGACGGAAATTTTAGCGTCTATGATGATATTAGACAAAAACTCATAGAGCGTGGTGTTCCTGCCGATGAGATTGCTTTCATTCACGATGCTAACACGGAAACCAGGAAAAAGGAACTGTTTGCAAAGGTACGAAAAGGGCAGGTACGAGTCCTGTTAGGTTCTACATTCAAGATGGGTGCAGGAACCAATGTACAGGATCGCTTGATTGCACTGCATGACCTGGATTGTCCATGGCGGCCAAGGGATTTGGAACAGCGTTCCGGACGTATTGTACGGCAGGGCAACAAAAATGATGAAGTGTATATCTTCCGGTATGTAACCGAAAACACCTTTGATGCTTATCTCTACCAGATACTTGAGAACAAGCAGCGATTCATATCGCAGATTATGACTTCGAAGTCTCCAGTGCGCTCTGCCGAGGATATTGACGAAACAGCACTCTCCTATGCCGAGGTGAAGGCGCTGGCCACAGGCAACCCATACATAAAAGAAAAGATGGATCTAGATATTCAGGTTTCCAAGTTGAAATTACTGAAAGCCAATCATCTAAGCCAGCGGTATGCTCTTGAAGACAGGCTGCTAAAGTATTTCCCCCAGCAAATCAAGTCTACAATGGAACGCATAGCAGGCTATGAAAAAGACCTTGCTTTGTATAGGCAGCAAAGTGAATTGGAACATGCTGTGGAAAGTTCAGAGGACAGTAAATTTGCTGGTATGTCTGTGAAAGGTATTTACTATACCGAAAAAGCAAAAGCAGGCGCAGCCATACTGGAAGCCTGCAAGCAGATGACTTCCCCGGAACCGCAGGAATTAGGCAGCTACATGGGCTTTCCGATGTTGTTTTCCTTTGACAGTTTCAATAAGCAGTTCCAAATCACTTTGAGGGGTTCTATGAGCCATACGGTTACACTGGGTACGGACATCTACGGCAATATTACAAGGCTCAATAATATTCTTGCTGAAATCCCGAAGAAGCTGGATTATTGCAAAGAGCAGTTAAAAACTCTCCACCAGCAGTTGGAGACAGCAAGGCAGCAGGTTGATGTCCCCTTTGAAAAGGAAGTAGAGCTGCAAACAAAGTCTGCGCGGCTTGCAGAGCTGAATATTTTACTCAATATGGATAAGCATGAAAATGAAGTGTTGGATGCTGAACCGGACGAGGATATGAATGCACCTGAAAGAAAGAGCATGGGCTATGAAAGGTGAGGTGGTAACTGATGCCCTATGTAACACCGGAGCAGATTGAACGTGCAAAGCAAATGGATCTGCTAACTTATCTGCAACATTACGAACCTCAGGAGTTGGTGCGTTTCTCCGGTAATGTTTATACTACCCGTACCCATGATAGCTTGAAGATTAGCAATGGGAAATGGTACTGGTGGTCGCGCAATATCGGCGGGCGCTCCGCATTGGATTATTTGATTAAGGTGCGGGGTATGTCATTCCCAGAAGCTGTAATTCAGATAGATGGACAGGCGGTTGTCATACCGCCTGTTTTACCAAGGCCACAGAAAACTATTGAGCATAAAAAACTGCTTTTGCCAGGGAAAAATGGAAACAACGACCGTGTGGTTGCTTATCTTATTGGACGTGGCATCCACAAAGAAATAATCGATTACTGCATCCAGTCTAACCGGCTATATGAGAGCTGTGATTATCACAATGCAGTATTTGTAGGCTTTGATCGGCACGATATTCCCCGGTATGGTACACTTCGGGGCACATCGGGTAGAAGGTTTATGGGAGAAGTGAGCGGAAGCGATAAGCACTTCTCCTTTTCTATCCCGGCTAGGAATGAATGTAAGAAGCTACACTTGTTTGAAAGCGCTATTGATTTATTATCATATTGCACTTTGGAATTACTCTCCTGCAGGGACTGGAGAAAGGATAATTATTTATCCCTTGCTGGAGTTTATATGCCGAAGAAAATTATTGAAGAAAACACCCTACCTGCTGCGCTCATGCAATACTTAAAAGATTTTCCTAAAATCAAAGAAATTGCTTTGCACCTAGACAACGATATGGCTGGTCGGCTGGCAGCAAAAACGCTTCAAACTATTTTGCCATCCACATATATCGTTTCTGATGAGCCGCCTAAGCATGGGAAGGATTATAATGATTATTTGAAATTTAAAATGAGGTCGCAATGTCCACAAGAATATGTAAGATAACACAATTGCTAATTGATATCATAGCATGAAAGGAGTATAATATGATTAGAATGTTACTACAAGGAGTTGATACCATGCAGATTAAACCATCCGCAAGTATCCGGCAAAACTATAATGAGATTGCAGCTTTGTGCAAGTCCACCGGAGAACCTGTTTTTCTCACCAAGAACGGTGAGGGTGATCTCGTGGTTATGGATATAGAGGCTTTTACACGCCGAGAAAAAATGCTGAAGCTAAGAGAAGAATTGTTGGCTGTTGAGGAAGACCGCTTGGCTGGCCGTGCCGGTGTTACCCCAGATGAATTGGATAGCTATCTCGAAAGCATAATTGACGAGGTGGAAAATGGAAAAGAAGGTTCAGTATAAGGTTATTGTTTCCGACCGTGCCCGTCAAATGCTGGCGGGCCACGTACGGTTTTTGGCACAGAAAAGCCCTACTGCTGCACGTAAAGCAAAAAACGATCTTATGAATGCTATTCGCTCTCTTTCTATAATGCCTGAACGATTTCCATTTCTTAATGCAGAATTTATACCCGTAAATAAGTATCATAAGATGTTTGTTGAAAAATATTATCTGATTCTGTATCAAATCAAGGATCAGACAGTGTTTGTTGATTATATTGTGGATTGCAGGCAGGATTATGGGTGGTTAGTACGATAAAATAAAGAAAGGTTGAATAGGATCATGGGTTACAAATTAGATTGGGGAAAATTATTATCTAGTGAACGTATAAGAAATTCGAGTGCGTCAGCCCGACATCGTAATGCATTTGAATTAGATTATGATCGAATAGTTGGATCTTCATCAGTACGAAGATTACAGGATAAAGCACAAGTTTTTCCTTTACAGGAAAATGATTTTACAAGGACTAGATTAACACATTCTTTGGAAGTTTCAGCACTTGCTAAATCATTAGGAAAAGCTGTTGGGTTGAAAATTTTGGATACTAAAATTGATCCTACCTTTGATGCTACTAAGGTTGAAGAGTTAATTTCTTTACTTCAGACTGCCGGACTAATACATGATTTAGGAAATCCTCCTTTTGGTCATTACGGCGAAACAGTTATCAGACAGTGGTTTGCGGATTGGTTTGATGGTTCACATTATAAGAAAATAATAAGTAATCTAAAAAAAGAAGATATAATGGTAGATGAACAGATGAAAGATTTTCTGTTTTTTGACGGAAATGTGCAAAATCTTAGAATTGTTACTAAGTTACAGATGCTTAATGATCAATACGGTGCAAATTTAACGTATGCAACTTTAGCTTCTTTAATAAAGTATCCGTGGAGTTCAAATGATGCTGATACAAAGCCGAATAAGAAACAAGCTAAGAATAAGTATGGATATTATCAGTCAGAGAAAGGATTGGTTGAAGCCATCTGGAAAGCAACTGGATTAGAAGAAGGCATCAGGCATCCTGCTACATTTCTTTTAGAAGCGGCAGATGATATTACATATATCTGTGATGATATTGAAGATGGCGTTAAAAAAGAAAAAATAGATTGGGAGAAAGAGTTTAAAAATATTCAAAAAGAGTTTACTGGTGAGTTTTATAAGCCGTTATTTGATAGATTAGATAAAATAAATAGTACAATGAGAGATAGTATACCTGAAAAAATGTCTGCAAGTGTTTTGAATTTTAGAAATGCGGCGCAGGGATTTATGTTAGTTCATGCAGAAAATAGTTTTATTAATCATTATAACCAAATTATGAATGGAGAGTTTGGAATAAATGAGTTGCTTGATTTTGATGAAATAAAGCCATTTATTAAATATTTGAAAAATATTGCTCGAAATTCTTGTTTCAATTGCAAAGAGGTACTTACTTTAGAACTCATCGGAGATAAGGTTATTAAGGGATTATTAGATATTTTTATTCCTGCGATAGTTGAAGCAACGAATATTGAAGATACTAGAACCTATGCAGGAAAGCTATATTCTATTATTTCACCAAACTTTAAGTACATAGCAAAATTTGATTATAATAAAAATTGTGAAAGAGAATTTTCAGAACTGTCACTATATGAAAAGATGCAACTAATTACAGACTATATATCTGGGATGACTGACTCATATGCAGTCAATTTATACAAAGAGTTAACAGGCTATAAATTGCCATAATGGAGATATAATTAATGAGTAGAGATTTTATACATCAAATGAACTATATTATGAAATATTACCCCAAAACAGATAAGCTATTAAGTGCAATTTCTAATAGCGGAGAAACCCTACTTATAGGGGGTGCCTTAAGAGAGTTTAAGGATAATGAATTAAACAAAATTCCTAGAGATTTCGATATAGTGGTTGATACTGATGATTGCATATTAGAATCCATATTACTTCCTTATAGTCCGCAAAAAAACAGATTTGGCGGATACAAAGTTGATTGTAATGGTTTAATTATCGATGTATGGTGTTTAAAAAATACTTGGGCTTTTAAAGAAAATATTATAAAGTGCAAACCGGAGGAGTACAGTTCGAGATTACAAGATACAGTTTTTTTGAATATTGATGCTATTGTGTATAATTTATCTCGAGACATTTGGTATGATGATAAATATGAAGAAGCTATGAGGACAAGAATTTTAGATATTGTTCTAAGAGAAAATCCGCAGTTAGCTCTAAATATTGTAAGAACGATACTATTAAAACAGAAATATTCAATGCAATTATCTCAAAAATTAAGAGGAGTTATTTGTGATTTTGTCTATATTTGCCCTGATTTTCTTCAACATTTGATGCAGGTCCAAGTATCTCACTATAAATGTACATTAATAAATGAAGTAAAACTTAAAAATGAGATAGATACTATTTGCAATCAGTAAAGTAATTTTAATGGAAAGTTTATCTTAGTTTCTATCAAATAAACAAACTTTTATTAAAGGCGTTGAAAAATCAGCGTCTTTTTTCTTTGCCTAAAAATCAAGAAAGGAGGCTTCGTTTTATGAAAACATATCAGGTAGAAATCAAGGAAAGCCTTTGCATGACAGTTGAAATCGAGGCGGAAAATGAGCTACAGGCCGAAGAAAAGGTTCGGCAGGCGTACAGAAATGAAGAATACATCCTTGATTCAGAACACTTTGCCGGTGTGGAATTTATCGTAAAAGAAAAAGAGATGGAAGAACGGTTTAGGAAGCAAAAACGACATGAACATGAGCGATGACAGCTCTTATTTTTCGGCAGGTAATCTAACACCTACAGTGAGTATTTCAACATAAGACGGGTGTCCTATGTTGTAGCAAGCACTGAATAATGCTGGCATTATTCGCTTGTCAGGGATAATCCCTGAAACCCTTAACAGAACAGGAGGTTTTATATGTTGAAAAGAAGCATCAAAATAACGTTCCGTTTGAATGCACAAGAATGTCAGTTATTAAAAAAGCAGGTGAAAAAATCAGGACTTTCACAGGAAAGCTATATACGCACCCTCATCAATGGCTATGTACCAAAGGAACTTCCCCCTCCCGATTATTATGCAATGATGAAAGAGCTTCACGCTATTGGCAGCAACTTAAACCAGATTGCTGCAAGGGCAAATGCTATAGGGCATATTGACCGCACAACATTTCAGTATGAAGCCAACCGGCTCCGAAAAGCCGTGCTGGATATACAGACGGCAGTTACTTCGCCGGAAAGGAGAGTTGAAAATGGATAGAATGATTGATAAGCAGGAAAAACTTATGCGCCGTATAGAAAGGAATTTTGCAGACTACAAAGCGTCAGTTTTGAAACTCGATAAACAGAGCATTTTTGATAAAGCTGCTGAAATTGCCGCTGTTAAGCGTGTTGTGCATTATATGACCAATATTCACGGATATTATGAAAGAGATATTGATTATCTTCTGAAATTTCAAAACCCATTGAAGCTTATTGTTGACCGCTATCAGGTCAATACCCGTGCATACCTGCATGATGTTGTTGCCAGAGTGTGTGATACTCACGACATGTCAGGTGAGTATCCCTTCAGACCGGCGATAAGGGCAAAAGAGCTGGTGCGATAATCTATGGCGACCACAGCGATATGGGATGTTACAGACCGCCTTGACCGGGTAATCGACTATACTACAAATCCGGATAAAACAGAGAACCTTGATTTTAACAGTTCTGACTTTCGAGGCCTTCAGGAGGTTCTAAAATATACTGTACAGGATGCAAAGACTGAGAAACAGTTTTATGTTACCGGTATCAACTGTTATCCTGAAACTGCCTGTAAGCAAATGTCCAAGACAAAGCTACAGTTTCAGAAGATGGACGGCATTCTTGCCTTCCACGGTTATCAGTCATTCGCGCCTGGGGAAGCTACTCCAGAAACTGCTCATGCTATTGGTGTAAAAATGGCACAGGAGTTATGGGGTGACCGTTTTGAAGTGGTTGTTTCCACCCATCTTGATAAAAATCATCTCCATAATCATTTTGTGCTTAATTCTGTTTCCTTTAAAAATGGCAAACGGTATTACGATAATAAGACTACCTACTCCCTTATGCGACAAACTTCTGACCGGTTGTGCCGGGAATACTCCCTGTCTGTCATTGAAAACCCGCAGAGGGGCAAATCCAAGCACTATGCTGAATGGAAGTCTGAACAGGAAAGTAAACCTACCTGGCGTGGCCTTATTCGTGAAGATGTAGATAAGGCGATTGATGAATCTATGACTTTTACACAGTTTATTGCTAACCTTCGTAAACAGGGATATGAGGTAAAAACCGGTGTGAAATACATGGCAGTGCGTCCGCCGGGAAAGGAACGCTTTGTTCGATTAAAAACTCTGGGCGATAATTACACCGAGGAAATCATTAAGGAAAGGATACTCCATAACCGCACACCAAAAAGGCCACAAATCCTGTCTGAACCAAAACAAAAACGATATACCATACGAGGCGGTATGAAACTTAAAAATAAAAGAAAACTTACAGGCCTTCAAGCTCTCTATTTTCACTATCTGTACAAAATGGGTATCTTACCGAAACAGCGTGTGTCCAGGAAACGGACGCATTTTTTATTACGGGAGGATCTACGGCACATGGAGGAACTAACTGCTCAAACAAGGCTTTTATGCAGCAATCACATTGAAAGCAAAGAGCAGCTTCTTGACTTTCAGAATTGGCTTAACCAGGAAATATCAACCTTATTAGATTCTCGTAAATCTCTCTACTATCGACTACGGCGGTGTAAAGATGATACGCAGAAAATAGAGTACAAAGAACAGATTGCAGGGTTTACAAAGAAGTTGTCACTACTTCGAAGGGAGGTGAAGCTTTGTGGGGGTATTCTAAGTCGTTCTGAGGATATGAAGCAGAAATTGCTTCAGGTCAGACAGGAGGAAACTCATCAAAGAAAGGAGGCAAAGGAATATGAACAGCGGAGCCGACGCAGCGGATCAAATCGTCAATATGAGTCTTAAAGGAATCGAGGTAATGGCGAAAATCTCCGGTGAGGGTGCAAAAAACCTTGCCACCTATTTGTATGCTGTATTGAAAGACCAGAAAAGGACAAAGGGTAAAATCCGCCTGGAAAGCTTATTACGAAGTGGCAAAGAATTAAAGGTCTTTGCTGTACGCAATGTGGACTTGAAAAAGTTTTGTCAGGAGGCTAAGCGCTATGGTGTTCTTTATTGTGCCTTGCGGGATAAAAAAAGTTTGGACGGTATGTGTGACGTCATGGTACGAGCAGAGGATGCATCAAAAATCAACCGTATTGTAGAGCGCTTCAAGCTGGCTACCGTAGATACAGCAAGTATCAAAAATGAAATTGAGAAAAGCAAGGCAACCAAAGAATCACAAAAAGCACCAGCAGTAAAAGAAACTCCTGCCGAAAAAAGTACGGATGCTTTTATCGACGAGCTTATGGCAAAGCCAGACCAAGTAGAGCCGGTTATTGAGCCAGCCGACAACCCAAACCCCACAACGGCGACGACGGAGAAATCCCGTCCGTCCGAGCCTATCTTAGATCACGAAGGGAAAGCCGCCGAGGGTATTATTGAGCCGGCGAAAAGATCAGTACGCGAAGAACTGAGGGAAATCAAAGCTGCTCGAAAGGAACAGGCGGAGCCTAAACGTGAATCAACAAAAGAACAGCCGCAGGTAGCAAAGCAAAATGCCAGGGCAAATAAGCCGCATCCCAAATCAGATAAACCGAAATCGAAAGCGAGGTAAACTACTATGGAAAGTTTTGATGATCTTTTCCAGCATGGAAATGAACAGCCTGTAACCCGAAATAGCAAGTCCTTTGATAAAGAAGCATGGAAAAAACAGAAACAGGAACAGCGGGAAATGGTATATTCCATGATCGAAAATACAGCGGAAGATGTGGCACGGGATGGGGTGAAATTTCAAAGCTACCTGAATGTGCAAAGCCGTTTTGACCACTATAGCGTAGCTAACGCTCTTTTAATTCTTGCACAAAAGCCTGATGCTACCCGCATTGCGGATTTTGACACATGGAAGGAACAAGGTGCCTACATTCGCAAGAAGGAAACTGGCTTCTACATCTTAGAGCCCGGTGATGAATATCGGCGTGACGATGGTACTGTCGGTATCAGTTATAACCTGAAGAAGATGTTTGACATTTCCCAGACTGGAAACAGCCGCAAACGGGAAACACCTACCTATCCTGACGACCGCACCCGAATCAAGGCGCTGATGGATCATGCACCTGTGCCCATTTGTATCAGTAATACACTGCCGGAAGGTACAAATGCCCTATACCAGCCGGACACACGGGAAGTCCACATCAGAAAAGGCATGGATGCGGGCAGTATCTTCCGCGCTCTTTCTCAGGAACTTGCAAATGCAGAAATGGATACTGGTGATGGTGGGTACCGCCGAACAGATCACACCTTTCACGCTTATTGTGTATCCCATATACTCTGCAAACAATACGGAGTGGATACGAGCGGTTACAGCTTTGTCCGTACTCCCCAGATGCTGGAGGGAATGAGTGCTAAAGAAGTTCGAGCCGAGCTCTCTATCATAAGGGAAACTGCAGGTGAAATTTCCGGCAGGATGAAACGGATGCTTGCGCAGTATCGGCAGCAAAAACGGCAAGAACCGAAACATTAGGAGGAATAGCCTATGAAAGAAGAAAGGGTGCTTACCCTTGATAATTATGAGTATGGCGTCGTTGTAAACGCTTTGAATGAGCTTAGAAATGACCTTATTAAAGATGATAAACCCACTGATGCCGTAGATGAACTGCTTTTAAAAGCTATTGACGCCCCGACAAGAAAACAGAAACGCAGGAGTTATAATGAGGCACGATGAAACCGCAAGGAGTAACCTGATACTCTTTGTGGTTTTTTTAATTCCGGTCGTATGGGCGGCACTATTGACCGCCCCTTCTCTTTCAGGAGGACTTCCCGAAATCCTTGCCAATCTTACGTCGGCAATGAACAATCCGTTTCATATCCAATGGGTAGAAGATACACCCAAGTGCATCCTGCTGTTTATCGCTGCTTATGGTATGGGCATCGGGATTTATATGTCTACTAAACGTAATTACCGACGAAGAGAGGAACACGGCAGTGCGCGTTGGGGCGGCGCTGCGGCTGTCAATAAAAAATACCGGGATAAAGTACCGCATAAAAATAAAATCCTGACACGGAATGTCCGTATAGGACTTGACGGAAGAAAACACAGGCGCAACTTAAATGTTATGGTAGTGGGCGGCTCCGGCTCCGGTAAGACCCGATTTTATGCTAAACCTAACGTCATGCAGGCCAACACCTCTTTTGTCATCCTTGACCCAAAAGGTGAAATTCTGAGGGATACAGGGAACCTGTTAAAAGCAAAAGGCTATGAAATTAAGGTGCTGGATTTAATCAATATGAACCTGTCCCACTGTTACAATCCTTTTGAATATCTCAGAGATGACAAGGATGTATTAAAGCTTGTAACAAATTTAATCAGAAACACTACACCAAAAGGCAGCAACACTAACGACCCCTTTTGGGAACGTTCCGAAACTGCACTGCTTGAAGCGCTTATCCTCTATCTTCTTTATGAAGCTCCTAAAGATGAACAGAATTTCCCCATGGTCATGGAAATGATTGCTGCAGCCGAAGTTCGGGAGGATGACGAAACTTATCAAAGCCCACTTGACCAACTGTTTGAGCGATTGGAAATGCGGGAACCGGAGCACCTGGCTGTCAAACAGTACAACATTTTTAAACTTGCCGCAGGCAAAACCGCCAAATCCATTCTAATCGGTTTGGGTGTCCGCTTAGAAAAGTTTAACCTGACTACACTTGCAGGAATCACAACAGTGGACGAAATGGAGCTCTCTTCTATCGGAGAGAAAAAGACAGCACTCTTTGCCGTGATACCCTATAACGACAGCAGTTTCAACTTTATAGTCGGTATGCTCTATACTCAGCTTTTTCAAAGCCTTATGTACATAGCTGATTATAAATATGGAGGGCGGTTGCCTGTCCACGTTCATTTTGTTATGGATGAGTTTGCGAATGTTGCCTTACCGGATGAATTTGATAAGTTGCTGTCTACTATGCGATCAAGGGAAATATCGGTATCCATCATTCTGCAAAACCTGGCACAGCTAAAAGCCTTGTTCAAGGATACCTGGGAATCCATTGTGGGCAACTGTGATGAGTTTTTGTATCTGGGCGGTAACGAGCAATCCACTCACAAGTACGTGTCTGAGCTTTTGGGTAAAGAAACCATTGACACCAATACCTACGGGATGAGCAGAGGCAGAAACGGAAGCTACTCTACCAATTACCAGCTGTCGGGAAGAGAGCTTCTGACTCCCGATGAAGTACGGATGTTGGATAATCGTTACTCCCTTTTGTTCATTCGGGGTGAGCGGGCAGTAATGGATAAAAATACGACATTTTAAAGCACCCAAATTTAAAGCTGACAGTTGACGGCGGCAGTGAACCCTATCGGCATGGTAATACTGAAAACGCTCTGGACTGGAAAGCTGTGACATTAAACGAGGAAAGTGATTACGAGCTTCTCTCTGAGGAAGAACTAGAAATAGTTATTCAATCTTAGAATACAAATCAGGAGGTATGATTTTATATGAAAATTTTAATGAAAACCAAAAAGTCAATCGCGATTTACTGTGTATTAGTGCTGATGATAACTCTCTTTGCCGTACCTGTCTACGCTGCAAATGATCCCCTAACCGTTGTCAACAATTTATCGGATTTTATATTTGGACTTATCCGTGCCATCGGATTGATCCTGCTGGGCTTTGGCATTGTGCAGATCGGTCTTTCTCTGAAATCCCACGACCCTTCCCAGAGAGCTAACGGATTTCTTACTCTTGCAGGCGGAGTAATTATTACCTTTGCGAAAGAAATTCTATCTCTCATTACAGGCTGATGTAGCACCTCAGATTTAAGGGGAACAGACTGCCAACGGTCTGTTCTCCGAAACTTTTTAAGGAGGTGAATCTATTGTGTCCAGTGGAAATTGGGTAATCGATAATTTAAATAACGCGCTTCAAACATGGAATGATAAGATGTCTGAGATCTGGCTGCTCGTAACTCAATCTCCTACAGAATTTAAAGGTGGCGGTATCTGGAATGTTATTGTGAATATCCACGGAGCACTGCAGGCTACCGGCTTTGCCTTATTGGTACTGTTTTTTGTCATTGGTGTGGTTACGACATGCGGCAGCTTTGCGGAGGTTAAAAAGCCGGAACATGCTTTAAAGCTTTTTATAAGGTTTGCCCTGGCTAAAGGAGTCGTAACCTACGGGCTTGAATTAATGATGGCGCTGTTCAACATTGTGCAGGGAATTATCTCTACCATAATAAACAGCTCAGGATTGGGTTCAGCCACACAAACTGTTCTGCCAAACACAATCGTTCAGGCTATTGAAGATTGTGGTTTTTTTGCAAGCATACCACTGTGGGCAGTGACACTCATCGGCGGATTGTTCATAACAGTGCTTTCCTTCATTATGATCCTGTCGGTGTACGGCAGGTTCTTTAAACTGTATTTATACACTGCTATTGCCCTGTTCCTCTGGCCTCTTTTGCAGGAGAGCCAAGCCAGAGTATAGGTAAAGCCTTCCTGAAAGGATATGCTGCTGTATGTCTGGAAGGAGCAATTATTATCCTTGCGTGTGTCATATTTTCCGTTTTCGCGTCTTCTCCGCCAGTTGTGGATACAAGTGTCAGCGCTGTAACGATGGTATGGTCTTATATAGGAGAACTTATTTTTAATATGCTGGTACTAGTGGGAGCTGTAAAAATGGCAGACCGTGTTGTGCGGGAGATGATGGGATTGTAAGGAATACCGGGTATTACAGTCAGGTAACCTTATAAATCCTTGAATTGAACACCATCCCCATAAACAATAGGCTGACCTGTTCTTGGATCCAGCAAATCCCCATGCTCGTTAAACTGAATTTTGTCAAGAGGTACACCCATCTCTCTTGCCCTTTGGATTTGCCATGCAACATCATCTTCAAAGTATTTTTCGTCACGTCTGCGCTGTATCACCTTTATAAGTGATATAATCCAGCTAATAACTGTCAGACCAACCAGCGAGAAAAGAATGATAAATGCTAAAGTTTCATTTTCTCGTGCCCACTTGTTCAGCACAGTACTGAACAGCAGCAAGCAAAGAAAGGGAACTGCCAGCCGGGTTTTTCCGGCCACTTTAAATATAAAAGAGAGAATGAGCAATCCTGCCGTAAGGCAAAGGGAAATAACCGCCGCGATTGGCATAGTGAAATCTCCTTTCCATGCAATCTGTATATTTACATTATCACATATGGAAGAAATAAATGGAAGGATGCGAAAAATTTTAGGTTATTTTACCTCTTGTTCTAAATTAGTAAACAGATCGCTATCAAAGAAATCCCTTATACTTATACCAAGCCCGTCACACAATTTTTTTATAGTGGCAATTCCCGCATTATATGTCGTACCCTTTACAATATCATTTACAGTAGATTGTGTAACACCTGAAATATTGCTAAGAGCGTTAATGGTTAAATTCCTTTCCATGCACAACTCTTCAATTCGTTTAATAACTGCTTGAGAAATATTCATTTTATCACCTCATAAACGTTATTCCGTTAATCAGAGCATATCAGTTTACAATTTATATGTTTAACGGAATACCGTTGAAATAGTCATAAAGGTGACTTATACTACCGGTATACCGTTAATAGGGTTAATAACATGTAAAAAACAAAGGAGGGCCAATAGTGGCAAAAACGAGATATGATAAAGAGCTGGAAAGAGAAAAGGAAAAACTGAATAAGCTTTTGGATGAAGCTTTTAATAAAGGTATTCCCTTTACAGAAGATGAGGCAGTTATGAAACAAAATCGCATAGTTGATACATTGGTAGTCAAGATACAAAAGAAGAAAAGAAATCACAATAAGAATCAGCCTGAACGTTGAAGGAAACGACACAATAGCGCTTCTTAAAGAGGCGTTATTTTTCTTTTGGAGGTGATTGAGTTTGGAAGTAAAAATCAATCGGGAGATCCGGGATTATACCGAAAGCTTGTTTTTTGGACTGTCCATGCGGCAGTTCATTTTTTCTGTCCTGGCTGTTGGTGTGGCCATTGGCATATATTTCGGCTTACAGGGATTACTGGGCACGGAGACTGTGAGCTGGATGTGTGTTTTAGGAGCATTCCCCTTTGCAGCTCTGGGATTTATAAAATACCACGGCATGACAGCAGAGCAGTTTTTATGGGCATACATCAAATCTGAGTTTCTCATGCCCAAAAAGCTGACCTTTTACCCTGTGAATGTGTATTACGAGTCGTTGAAACAGACTATTGAGAAGCATGAAAAGGAGGAATTGAGACGTCATGATTAAAACCCTGCAAAAAATCATGAAACAGGATAAAGAAAAGTTTATTGTCCCCAAAGGTGTTCAGCAGGCAATTCCCATTCGAACCATATGGCCGGACGGAATTTTCCGGGTGGGCAACAAGTTTTCCAAAACCTTTCGTTTCGACGACATTAATTATGCGGTAGCCTCCAAAGAGGATAAGGAAGCGATGTTCCTGTGCTATTCTGAGCTGCTCAACTCCTTTGACAGCGGGGCGACTACCAAAATCACCATTAATAACCGACGCTTGAATAAAGCAGACTTTGAAAGCTCTATTCTAATCCCTCTAAAAGGTGACAGGCTGGACGAGTATCGCAGGGAATATAACCAGATGCTTTTGGATAAAGCAACAGGTGCCAATAGCATTGTGCAGGACAAATATGTTACCGTGTCTGTAATGAAGAAGAATATTGAGGAAGCGCGGAATTACTTTTCCCGTATAGGAACAGACCTCATCACCCATTTCTCGCGCCTTGGCTCAAAGTGTGTGGAACTGGACGCTACCGACCGCCTTAGAATCCTGCACGATTTTTTCCGTTCCGGTGAAGAAACGGATTTCTATTTTAACCTGTCTGAAACAATGAAAAAAGGTCATGATTTTAAAGACTATATCTGTCCCGATACTTTTGAGTTTGAGAAAGACCACTTCCGGATGGGAAACAAATACGGTCGTGTCATCTTCCTGCGCGAGTTTGCAGGCTATATAAAGGACAGCATGGTGTCCGAGCTTTGTGATTTAAACCGTAATATAATGTTATCACTTGATATTATCCCTATTCCAACCGATGAGGCTGTTCGGGAGGTGGAAAGCCGACTTCTCGGTGTGGAAACTAACATCACCAACTGGCAGAGGAGACAGAACCAAAGCAACAACTTTTCGGCTGTTGTGCCCTATGACATGGAGCAACAACGCAAGGAAAGTAAGGAGTTTCTCGATGATCTTACCACCCGTGATCAGCGTATGATGTTTGCTGTACTTACAATGGTGCATATTGCGGACAGCAAAGAGCAACTTGACAGCGATACGGAAACCTTGTTTACTACAGCACGGAAACACCTGTGCCAATTCTCTACACTGACATTCCAGCAGATGGATGGTTTAAATACGGTATTGCCTTATGGCTTGCGAAAAATTGATGCAATCCGGACGCTGACTACCGAAAGCACGGCAGTGTTTATACCTTTCCGGGCACAGGAAATCTCCCACCATGGCGGCATTTATTACGGACAGAATGTTATCAGCAAGAACATGATCATTGCCAACAGGAAACACCTGCTCAATGGAAATTCTTTTATTCTGGGAGTTTCCGGCTCCGGTAAGAGTTTTACCGCTAAGAGGGAAATTGTCAACCAGATACTGTCCAGTGATGACGACATTATCCTAATTGATCCGGAAAGGGAGTATTCCTCCCTTGTCAAGGCAATGGGCGGTGAGATTATCCATATATCAGCAACTTCTCCGAATCATATCAATGCAATGGATATGAACAAGGACTATGGAGATGGGACAAACCCTGTCATCCTGAAATCTGAATTTGTCCTGTCCCTGTGTGAGCAGCTTATCGGAGGCCATAACCTGGGAGCAAAGCAGAAGTCTCTGATTGACCGCTGTACTGCCAGTGTGTATAGGAAATATCTTCAAAGCAACTATAAAGGAAATCCTCCAACTCTGCAGGATTTTCATGCAGAGCTTTTAAGACAGGAAGAACCGGAAGCTCAGGAAATCGGCCTCGCGATCGAACTATTTACTAGCGGCAGCCTAAACACTTTTGCAAAACCAACCAATGTAGACGTAAATAACCGCCTGATCTGCTACGATATCCTTGATCTCGGTAAGCAGCTTCTCCCTATCGGGATGCTGGTGGTACTGGACAGCATTCTAAACCGCATCACGCAAAATCGTGCGAAAGGGAAAAACACCTTTATTATCATTGATGAAATATACCTGCTTTTCCAGCATGAGTATAGCGCCAACTTCCTGTTTACGCTCTGGAAACGTGTTCGAAAGTACGGCGCTTTTTGTACTGGTATCACACAGAATGTGGATGATCTTTTGCAAAGCCATACCGCTCGTACCATGTTGGCTAATTCCGAATTCATCGTCATGCTTAATCAAGCTAGCACGGATCGCATGGAACTTGCGAAACTCTTAAACATTTCAGATCTTCAGCTTTCTTATATTACAAATGTGGATGCAGGTAACGGACTTATCAAAGTGGGAAGTTCTCTTGTTCCTTTTACCGACCAGTTTCCACGCAACACAAAGCTCTACCGCCTGATGACCACAAAGCCTGGCGAGCAGGCGTAAATTTCAAAAGGAATAAATCCAAGGAGGGAAATTTAGTGGAGAGTATCCAATTTGCTAGTAAGGAACATGAGACTTTTTATTACAACATGATCAAAGTGGCACGCAACAACGATGTATTCCGCAAAGCGTTTTTCTATACAGTAGGGATTAGTGCAGAAACTAGAAACCATATTACCGCTCTCTTTGACTTTGAGGAGAGCCTTATAAAGCCTGAGGGACTTTCGGCACCATGGCAGACTGGCAGTACAAAGCGTTTATGCCGGCTTGCATTTAATCTCTGGAACGGCTGGACAGAGGAAGGCAAAGAGCAATATTCTGCACCGTATTATTTATTCGACTGCAGCTTTGCTCCATACTTTTTTGAAGCAATCAGGCTTCGTTATCCTGAGTACTGCAGGAGTTTGGAGCGTTCTGTATTACATCCTTTCGCAAGATAACTGAAGTTTAGAGATAAGGTTAAAGTAAATAATAAAATAATGAAAAGACGAGATAAGACTATATTTAAGGCAATCCGGATATAAGATATATGCCTCAGCCTACTTAACTACAATCATTTCGTTTTTCATACTAACTACTTGATTTTCGATTACTTCTACTGAACGTTTGCACCATGTGTGACCAACATTATATATATATGACACATAGAAAAAAGCAACCAACAAATCCGTAACTAAGCGGCGTGAGGTTGCTTTTGGTCTTTTTATTTGACAAGTTAATTTCAATGTATATTAAAGTCAATAATTAACTTACCATCCTCAAATTTAAGGAAAGAATTAGTTGATGCTTTTATGCTCGTTTGCTTATCTTTAATGAAATAGCCTGTTCTAAATACAGAAAGAAGTATACCTATCAGACACATATTTATTAAAAGATAAGAGCTACCTTGTGAAACCAATGGCAAAGAGAGTGGTGCGAAAAGTTGAAATCCTAAATTTGCTGCGATATATAATATAGTCTGGATTATAAATGTTAAGGTTACTGCTGTAGAAACCAATAGAGCAAGAACACTTTTCTGCTTCAAACAAAGGATAATTGCACGGACAATAAATACTGTTAGTAATGTTAAAACAATGACAAAAGTGAGCCATCCAAACCTATGAATTATGTATGTGAGTAGAAAATCGCTATTTATACCAGGCAAAACCTGAGCTGCTGATAATCCTTGGAAATTTTGAGGTAAATTACCTTGCCCTATGAATTGAGCACCTGATAATAGCCTCCTGGTTATGGTTCCGATATATCCTGCACCACTAGGATCAATTGACGGATTTAAAGCCAAAGCAATCCTTTTTGATAAAATACCGCTTGCAAATATCATTGTTAGTGATCCTATTACTGGCAGGTAGACAAGTAATAAAGCATAAAGCTTTTTTACACTGAACCAGCCCTTTAAAATAGCGATAGTAAGTACCGCAAGGCAGGAAAGGACGAGGAGTATGCAAGAAGATACGCTTGGAATAATCATAGATATCATAAAAGATACTGCAAAAAATATACCACAGAAAACGACTCCAATATAGCCTCTGTTTCTCATGTTATAAACAAACCCTGCAAACGAAATTGGAAACAATAAAAGCAAATAGGAGGCATAAACATATTTTCCGTTTATGGGATTTGATACGATAGTCAAAAATATGGTTACCGCAGCTAACAATAGAAAAATCGTTTTTGGGTATTTCCCGAGTATAGTAAAATCCATATAGTAAAACAGAGCCATCAGGACTATTCCTGCTATTGTAAAAAACAATTGTTTATTGAATAACTCTATACCGTTAAAATCTTGAGGAGAGGTAAAAAACCTTATAACAGTTCCAGCTGCAAGCAACAAGATTGTCAATGTAATAACTGACCATTCGGGCTTTGGCCTGTGTGTACGGTCAAGCTCTGTACCGATTATTATAGGGTCACCCATTTGCTCAAGGGCTTTTAGTGTTGCAGTTTCATCATTAAATCCCTGAGCTTTAAAAGCTTCTTTTTGATCAACTATATGGTTTTCGATTTCTTCACGGATATCACCATGTATTTTTTTGCATCTTATTTGACTGCAAATTGTTTCAAGATACTGCTTAACTTTAATATGATGCTGCAAGATTCGCACCCCCTTTTAAAACACGGTTTACAGCAGTAAAATAGGTTTGCCATTCGGCTTTTTTATCAGCAAGCAATCCCCTACCTTTTTTCGTTATGCTGTAGTACTTCCGTATTCTTGCACTGTCAACATTGTCATCATAAGAGATAACCATTCCCTGCTGCTCAAGACTATGAAGTAAAGGATATAGTGTACCGGCTTTAAGATTGAAGGTATCGTTAGATTTCTTTGACAACTCTTCAATCATCTGATATCCGTACATATCTTTATCTTCGAGTAGTTTTAGAATAAGCATTGTTGTGCTGCCGCTTAATAGGGTCTTATCTGCTGCCATAGACTTGCCTCCCTTTCCGATATATATAGATTATCTATATATAAATAATATATCGATGATCTACATATGTCAAGGTATAATATACTGATTTTACCTTAACTAATCCGATCGAGGAGGAGAAGACTGTTAGAGCAATTGTTAAAACAGTATTCAATCAAAAGGAGGTGTGTGCATTGAAAAAGATCAGAACAAAACAGAACAAGAAGGATATTAAGGTACTAGACAAGACAATGGATGTAACCCGGCGGGCAAAGAATGCTTATATTCGCACCAAAGAGCGGTCTGAACAGCTTGGGCACAATGATGACAGTAACTATGTGGACTATGCCGATAATCTTGTCAGTGACAGTGCAAAAAACATTACCCATAAAGGTGAACATATAGCGAAAAGATACGGCAAGAAAGCAATAGAAAAAATCAAGACCCGCAAGGTGCAGGCTAATGATTCCGCTTGGTCTGATACCCATAATGCAGATAATGTTTACCCGTCGTCACAGGGTGAAGCAAAGGAATTAGTGCAAAGGAATGCTGCCCGAACAGAAGCACAACAAACCACGCAACAAAATTACGCTCAGGCTAAAATAAAGGATGCAGCTAAGCAGAAAAATACTCAACTTATATCGAACAAGGCTAATACACAGAATTCCCCTCAAATCAGGGTAAAGGAAACTGTAAGCAGAAAGTTTACTCTATCAAAACCAGGTGAAGCAGGAAAACGCAGGTTTGTTCAAAGCAGAGCGAACCGGCGATTAACTCAGTCCAATTCAATCCCGGAGGCAAGTAGAAATGCTTTTCGGACGCAAGCAAGACAAACGTCTGGGCATATAACTGCACACTCCCCTCAACATCCAGTACCCAGACCGACCGGAAACGCTTTGAGACGAAATACATATTTTTATAGTAAAACTGGCCACACCGTTAAACAATCTGCAAAAACCAGCGTTAAGACAATAAAGGAAGGCTCTAAAGGTACAGTCAAGACAGTAAAAAAGTCGATTAAAACTGCTAAACGTACTGCCAAAACCGCCATTAAAACATCGCAGGCAGCAGTTAAAACCGCTGTTAAAACTGCACAGGCTACCCGGAGAGCGGTACAGGCGGCAAGGGCAGCAGCGAGAACTGCGGCTTTTACGGCAAAGATGACGGTAAAAGCAATGATAGCTGCCATCAAAGCAATCATTTTAGCTGTGAAAGGAACGATTGCTCTTATCGCTGCAGGTGGATGGATAGTACTAGTTATCATTCTTGTAATATGTCTTGCGGGATTTTTGTTAGGATCTGTTTTCGGAGTATTCTTTTCCAATGAAAGCCCAGGTGAGAATATACCGACTATGACTGAGGTTGTAAGACAGCTTAATGAGGAATACTACGCAAAAATCGAGCAGATAAAGGCCGAAAACCCTCATGATACGCTTGAGTTTTCCTCCAATAGCGGAAACAGCACTGCCGTTAGCAACTGGAGGGAAATACTGCCTGTTTATGCTGTCAAGACGACTACCGCCCCCGAAAACGGTATGGATGTCGCCACTCTTGATGACACAAAGGTGGGCATCTTGCGCAGCATCTTCTGGAATATGAACCAAATTAACTATTGGATAGAAACAATTGAGCATGAGGAAACCATTATAACCGAAGATGAGGACGGCAACGAGGTCGAAGAGACTATTACCATTACGGAAACAACCCTGCATATAGTATTAGCCTCAAAAACCCATGTTGATATGATTACCGAATACCACTTCAATTCTGAACAGATCGGACTGTTAAATGAGTTAATGCAGGATGAATATCAGCAGTTATTTATGCAGCTTATTGAAGGTTAAGCATATGTAACTTTATACACGATTCCGGTCTCCAGAGGGAGAACACCAAAAGGAAGATATAATTCGTAAAACTAAATCAAATGAAAGGCTGGATAACTCCATGAATTTAAAGGAAACAAGGAATACGGAATATTCAAAGTGTGTGAATCTATTGGCTAAACTAATTGACCTGGATGATAACACAAAAGAAAAAATCTACAAATGCTTTCAGTGCATGGGGATAAAAAACTTTTTTATAAATCTGGAATCAGTTGATTTACCTGTTGAGACTTGTGAGAAGTTGAAAAATATAAAGTCCGTTATTGAGATGTTTGATGAAGAAGGGGGGCAAGTGTAACATGAAACAGGAAATGCAGCACACTGAAAAATTTTTAAAAGGACTGACAAGCTTAGCAGGCCTTCCCTATAAAAAGCTTCAGCAGTACGTGAAAACAAATAACCCCTTCAACATCCTGGAACATCCTCACATCATGGAGCCGAATGAAAAACAGCTTGAAAAGATAGGCCTGCTAAATGAATTCATAGCATCTTACAACATATTAAAAGTCTACGAGAAGGATGATAAGATCATACTCAATTCATCAACCGCATCAGGACAGTACTTTTTAGCCCTTTTAGGAGGGATGAAGGATAAAGAAAGGTTTATGGTTTCTTTTTTAGACAGCGGCAATAACATAATCGAAACCAAAATCATGTCTGAAGGGAGTATTGGACAGGCACCAGTTTATCCGCGAGAAATATTAAAATATGCTCTTGCCTGCGATTGTAACGCAATAATTTTAGCCCATAACCATCCCGGAGGCTCCCAAAATTTCTCTATGGAAGATAAAACATTGACACAGAGAATAGTTGATATTTTTCATCCGCTTGGGATTAAGGTTTTGGATCATATTATTGTTGCCGATACAATTTATACTTCTATGGCAGAGAAAGGAGAACTTCCCAAAGAGAGCAGAAGTATTGCAAATTATGGGGTGATTGAATTAGGTGCATCTACTGCAAAGGAAAAGCTGAATAGGGTTCAGCATACACACTCACGTTAGAACTGGATTTTAAAGATTAGATTTGTAATCTTAAAGGTGTTTTCAAGTACACCCAAAGTGTTTTAAAGCACATGCTTGTGAGAAAAAGTAAAGATAATAAATGTTTCTTTCATATGGGGCATATTGTGAGGTTAATTATTCTGCTGCAAAGGCGGATATAATTGGTGTGACAAAAGCACTCGCCAAGGAGCTTACACCTTCAAATATACAGGTAATTGCATAGCTCCTGGTATTACCTTGAACAAATCAAATCATCTATAACTGAAAGCAATTACAGAACTGGACAAAATTATCTTATAAAACATGAAATAATCCATTGAAATAATCTGAATAATGATATAATATTTTAATAAATTGATAATTTAATATAAAATCAGGTGCTGGTTATGCATTACTAGAAAATGTGTGAATCAGTGAAAAGGGAAGACGGGTGAAAATCCCGCGCGGTCACGCCGCTGTAAAAGTGGAGTTCTCCATAGATACCACTGGGAAACTGGGAAGGTTTGGAGAATGATGATGCTTGAGCCAGAAGACCTGCCAGCATTTTTGCACCATGTACTCTACGAGCGATAGGGGGTGTTGTGTATGTCTGCACAGTATTATTCCGGGTATGCATGACCTCTTGACTATTTATGTTGAGAGGTTTTTTGTTTGTAAAATAATATTTGTATGAGGAGTGAGTATTATGTCCAAAAAATTACAATTGGCTTTGGGTCTTGGACTTATGGTAATACTGATGCCAACAACGGCTTCAGCTATGCATATCATGGAAGGATTCTTACCTCCGGTCTGGGCAATCTCATGGGGAGTATTGTGCGTACCATTTATAGTTATGGGACTATTTTCAATAAATAAAACTGTACGAGAAAATCCGCGATTAAAAATATATCTTGCAATGGCAGGTGCATTTGCATTTGTACTTTCCGCACTCAAAATACCTTCTGTTACAGGAAGCTGTTCACATCCAACAGGATTGGGATTGGGAACTATCCTTTTTGGCCCAACAGCTATGTCAGTACTGGGTCTGATAGTGCTTTTGCTTCAGGCTATACTTTTAGCTCATGGCGGACTAACAACGCTTGGCGCAAATACCTTTTCAATGGCAGTTGTAGGACCTATTGTTGCATTTGCAACGTACAAGCTGGTAAAGAAAGCGAAAGGACCTCAATGGCTGGCAGTGTTTTTAGCGGCAGCACTGGGTGATCTGTTGACGTATATGGTGACATCAGTGCAGCTTGCGCTAGCTTTTCCAGCTGAAGTAGGTGGTTTTGCTGCATCACTGGCTAAGTTTATGGGTATTTTTGCAGTGACACAGATTCCTCTTGCAATCAGTGAAGGTATACTTACAGTATTAATATTTAATGCAATAGCTGCTTATGGCAAAGATGAATTGAAGAGCTTAAATCTATTACAATAGGGGGTTTAATCATGCAAACTGAAGCGATAAGGCAAACAAAAAAAAATAATCTTTCTGTTAACCTGCTGTTGATTCTTATTGTTATAGCTTTAGCAATTATTCCGTTGTTTATTGCTAAAGATGCTGAGTTTGGTGGAGCAGATGGGCAAGCGGAGGAGGCAATAGCAGAAATAAATGCAGATTATGAACCTTGGTTCTCACCCATTTTTGAACCGAAAAGCGGAGAGATTGAGAGCTTGCTTTTTGCATTGCAAGCTGCTATCGGCGCCGGCATAATCGGGTATGGATTAGGTTATTTGAAAGGCCGCAGAAAAGAAGAAGATGAGAAGAGCGCATGATTTCTATAGATAAATATGCTTACAGCTCAAAGCTTAAACATACAGACCCCTTGCAAAAGGTTACATTTGCCTTGCTGACGCTGGCTGTATGTCTATGGGCAGATAACTTGATAATATCGGTTGCAGTGATTTTTATTATGGGGGGCATGACCGTCTCAGGAGGTGGGACTCCCCTCCGTTTTTATATAAAACTACTGTTATTGCCTGTTTCTTTTTTGATAATAGGGGTGTCTACCGTTGCAGTGAATATATCCGAGCAACCAGAAAGCCTGCTGGCAGCAATTCCTGTTGCAGGAATATGGATAGGTGTCTCAAATGAAGGGCTGCAAGAGGCGATTAAGCTGTTTTTCAAAGCACTGGGAGCTGTCTCATGCCTTTATTTTCTGTCCCTTAGTACCCCTATGGTGGATTTGCTGGCGGCACTACGGAGACTTCGGATGCCAAAGCTTTTAGTGGAGCTTATGGGGCTTGTATACAGGTTTATATTTGTATTGCTGGAAACTGCAGATACCATCTATAATGCACAGAATTGCCGTATGGGCTATTCAAGCCTGACTGCCGGATATCGCTCTTTAGGCTCATTGATTTCCATGCTCTTCATAAAATCATACAAGCGTTCGGATGAACTATACACTGCACTGGAGGCAAGAGGATACGAGGGAGAGCTCAATGTACTTGAAGAAACCTATGAAAAGCATTGGAAAGGATATGTCCTGGCAGTAACCATCAACGTCATACTTGTTTTATCTTCAATAGCTTTAAAGCAAGTATAGGAGGAGTTATTCATGATAGAGAACATCCTGGAGGTAAAGGACCTTCATTACACATATATTGATGGAACACATGCTTTAAAGGGAGTGACACTTGATATAAAGCAAGGAATGACAACTGCCGTACTGGGTGGAAATGGAGCGGGAAAATCAACACTGTTTCTTTCTCTAAACGGAACACTCAAACCAACGGCCGGTAAGGTGCTGTTTAAGGGACTTCAGCTGGACTATTCCCGAAAGGGCCTTAGAGACCTTCGCAAATCTGTGGGTATTGTGTTTCAAGACCCGGATAGCCAGTTGTTTTCGGCAAGTGTACTTCAGGATATCTCCTTTGGTCCAATAAATATGAAGCTGCCTGAAGAAGAAGTCCGCAAGAGAGTAAATGCTGCAATGGACAGGATTGGTATATCACACCTTAAGGATAAGCCAACCCACTGTCTCAGTTTCGGACAGAAAAAGCGTGTAGCCATTGCCGGAGTACTGGCTATGGAGCCCGAAGTGCTGGTTCTTGACGAGCCGACCGCCGGCCTTGATCCCATGGGAGTTAGTGAAATTATGAAACTGCTTCGGAAAATACAAAAGGATTTAGGATTATCTGTGGTTATTTCAACCCATGATATTGACATAGTACCGCTTTACTGTGATTATGCCTATGTGATGGATCAGGGCAGGATTGTGCTGGAAGGTACTCCTAAAGAAGTATTCGCTCATAGGGATGAAATAAGGAGTGTAAACTTAAGACTTCCACGAATCGGACATTTGATGGAGATACTAAAGGAAAAGGATGACTTTGAATTTTCGGAGAATGCCAATACCATATCCGAAGCGAGAAAAGCTCTTAATGACTGGAAGAAAAGAAAAACTACCTAAAAAGGAAATTGCGTTGATACAGTACTATATAATTTGCGCCAAGAAACCACTAATTTCAATGAGCAAAATATCGATGCTTCTACGGTTTTTGTGAAATTGAAATAGTGAGTTTCCCGCATAATTTATATAAAGGCATAAGTGTGGGTGGAATAATGAATGATTATATAATAAAGTCTGGTAAAAAGCTAAGAAAAGGGTTTACAACCGGAAGCTGTGCGGCAGCTGCCGCAAAAGCCTGCACAATTATGCTCTTTGAAAAGATAGAGATTCCGGAGGTTTCTTTAACTTTTCCCGGAGGGGAAGAAATAATTCTTAAGCCGGAAGATATCACTCTCAATGAAGCTTCCGCAAGCTGTTGCATCATAAAGGATGCGGGGGATGACCCTGATGTAACAAACGGCATAAGGATCTATGCCAGGGTTGAAAAGGCAAAAGCCGGTATTTCCATTGACGGAGGGATAGGTGTCGGAAGAGTAACCTCTGCGGGTTTGCCCTGCAAAATAGGAGAGGCGGCTATCAATCCCGGACCAAGAAAGATGATTTTTAATGCGTTGGAAGAGGTTGCCCGTCTATACAAATACGATGGCGGATTTCATGTGGAAATATTTGTTCCCCAGGGAGTGGAAATTGCAAAGAAAACCTTCAATGAAAGGCTTGGGATTGTCGAAGGCATATCCATCCTGGGAACTACAGGCATTGTGGAGCCCATGAGTGAAGCTGCATTGATAGATACAATCAAGCTGGAAATGTCTATCAGAAAGCAAAACGGTCAAAACGTGCTATTCATTTCTCCCGGAAATTATGGAGTTGATTATGCCAGAGAGCATTTGGGCATTGATGTTGACAGCGCTGTAAAAATTTCAAATTATATTGGTGAAGCTCTTGATTATGCGATATATTTGGGCTTTAAAAAAATCCTGCTTGTCGGACATATAGGGAAATTGGTCAAGTTAGCTGCCGGTGTTATGAATACACATTCGAAAATTGCTGACTGCAGAAATGAAATATTTGCCGCTCACAGTGCATTAGCCGGTGCAGGAAAAGAAACGGTCGAAAAAATCATGAATGCAAAAACAACAGATGAAATTCACAATATCCTGTTGCAGAACAATATATCCAAAATGGTGTATGAAAGCATATTGGGAAAAATAGTATATCATTTAAATTATCGTGTGATGAATAAGGCAAGGATTGAAGTTCTTGTATTTTCAAATGAAAATGGCGTGTTAATGCAGACAGACAATGTGTTGGACTTTATCAATGAACTAAAGGAGGTTGGACATTGAAAGGAACTTTATACGGAGTTGGTGTTGGACCGGGAGATCAGAAGCTTCTTACTCTATTGGCGGTTGAAACTTTACATAAGGCGGATATTATTGCAGTACCTGATACCGGAGGCGAGAAAACAGCTCTGAATATTGTGGGTGAGTATATCTCCGGCAAAAAGATAATGTACTGCAGTATGCCTATGACAAGAGATACAGCAATACTGCGGGAGAGTCATAAAGCCTGTGCAGAGCTGATCTGTGCAGAGCTCGAAAAAGGCTTGAACCTGGTATTTATAACGCTCGGTGATCCTACAATTTATTCTACATATATGTATGTGCACAGGTTGGTTGTTGAAAAAGGATATTCTGCTGAAATTGTTAACGGGATTCCATCGTTTTGTGCGGCTGCTGCTAAACTGGGCATTTCATTGTGTAATGGAAAGGAAGCATTGCATATTGTTCCTGCATCCTATGAAGGTGTGGATGAACTCTTACGTTTGAACGGAAGTAAGGTGCTTATGAAAAGCGGAAAGGGTATTTTAAACATAAAGCAGAAGCTGGAGAAGCATAATTTGCTTGACAATTCCAAAATGGTAGAATGCTGCTTTATGGAAAATGAGAAAATATATAACAGTCTTAGGGACTTAAATGAAGATAGCAGTTATTTTTCGATTATTATAGTTAAAGGAGAATAAAAATGGTCTATTTTATCGGAGCAGGACCGGGCGCGGTTGATTTGATAACAGTGAGGGGACAGGAGCTTTTGAAAAAAGCTGATGTTGTCATATATGCAGGGTCTTTGGTTAACCCGGAGCTCCTTAAGTGTACAAAGCCTGAGTGCAAGATTTACAACAGCGCTTCTATGACACTTGATGAAATTATAGATGTTTTCGTTAGAGAATATTCACCTGATAAGATACTGGTAAGGCTGCATACAGGCGATCCAAGTATTTATGGAGCAATCAAGGAGCAGATGGAGCTGTTGGACAAGCATAAAATTCCTTATAGCGTTGTGCCCGGAGTCAGTTCATTTTGCGGTGCGGCAGCGGTGTTAAATGCTGAATATACACTGCCTGGTGTGAGTCAGACTGTTATTCTTTCAAGGATGGAGGGAAGAACGCCCGTACCTCCGGATGAGGATATAGAAAAGCTTGCATCTCATAAGGCTTCCATGGTTTTGTTCCTTACGACCTCAATGCTTGAGAAGCTTAGTGAGAAGCTTGTAAAAGGCGGATACAAATCCGATACGCCTGCTGCTATTGTCTATAAGGCTACATGGCCGGAGCAGAAGATTGTCCGTACCACAATTGCAGAGCTTCATAAAAGTGCAAAGGAAAACAATATTACCAAAACGGCCTTGATACTTGTAGGGGATTTTCTTTCTTGTGAGCACGAGCTTTCAAAGCTTTATGATGCAAGCTTTACCCATGAATTCAGGAAGGCGAAAGAACAATGAGGATAACCTTGATTTCCTTTACCCAAAAGGGCTCACTCTTATGTAAGCGCCTGGTTGATTATCTTAAAGAAGAGGGACATTCTATCGTTGCATATTCAAAGTATGGAGGCGGCGAGCTGCCTCAGATGGAAGACAATCTTAGCGCACTTACAGGAAAAGCCTTTGAGGACAGCAATTCAATAATATTTATTGGAGCTGCCGGTATAGCCGTAAGAGCAATTGCGCCATTCCTTAAAAATAAGGCATCCGACCCGGCGGTCATTGTGATAAATGAAACAGGAGAATATGTGATTCCCATATTGTCAGGGCATTTGGGCGGTGCAAACAGCCTGGCCCATAAATTGGCGTCTTTTTTGGGAGGAAGGGCAATTATTACTACTGCTACAGATATTAACGGCGTTTTTTCGGTTGATGTGTGGACAAAGGAAAACGGTCTTCATATTTTGAACATAGAAAACATAAAGCATATTTCTGCCGCATTGCTGAATGGTCAAAAAATTGGTTTTCGCTGTGATTTTCCGGTGGAAGGTGAATTACCGGAATTCTTTACAAAGGATACAACTGATTACGGAATATATATATATGATCACAAAAAGCAAAATGCGGACAAGCAGCCTTTTAAAAATACATTATTTTTGTGCCCTAAGCTGTTTGCTGTGGGAGTGGGATGCCGGAAAGGAATTCCGGAAGAGATATTGGAAGAAGTATTTCTTGAAACACTGGCGGCAGAGAACATACCAAAGAATCTTGTTTACTGTGTTGCAACCATTGATATAAAAAAAGAAGAAGAGGCAATTATACGGCTTTGTGACAAATTCAGATACTGTCTTAAGCTTTATACCAATAAAGAGCTTATGGAGGCTAAAGGGAGCTTTTCATCATCGGGGTTTGTAAGGGCTGTTACAGGTGTGGATAATGTCTGTGAAAGAGCGGCCATACTGGCCAGCAATCATGGGAAATTGATAATGGGAAAAAGAGCTAGAGATGGAGTCACTGTTGCTATCGCAGAAAGGGCATGGAGGTGTAGCTTTTGAATATAATCATGGCTGGAGTTGATTATCGCAGCGCAAGCCTGGAATTAAGAGAAAAGGTTGGGTTCAACAAAAATCAAATAAGAGATATTCTAGCCAAAATAAATAAGGAGGCTTGTGTTTCCGGAGTGGTTTTGATTTCAACCTGCAACCGCACAGAGGCGTACATTTCATTAAGCCATTGCGAAGAAGCGGATCCGGTTGAAATATTCTGCAATGCTGCCAATCTTGATGATGATATGAAGAAGTGTTTTTATGTTAAAAAGGGTGAAGATTTGGCGGTTTATCTTTTTGAGCTTGCCTGTGGAATTCACTCAATGATATTTGGAGAAGACCAGATATTGACGCAGGTTAAAGAAGCAATGCTGATTGCTATTGAAGAGGGAGCAAGCGATGCGGCATTGAACACACTTTTCAGGTGCGCCATAACCTGTGCCAAAAAGGTAAAGACTCAGCTGGTGCTCAATGCCGTTTCGCCTTCGGTAGCCGGGCAGTCGGTACAGTTGGTAAGTGAATATATTGAAAAAAAAGCAGGTTGCAAAGCGTTGGTTATCGGTAACGGAGCAGTTGGAAGAAAAGTTTGTGAGGAACTGATTGCAAAGGGATGTGAGGTCCACATAACTACCAGAACCCACAACAACAAAAGCATAATTGTTCCTACAGGCTGTAAAGTTATTCCGTATCACGACAGGGAGTCATTGATACCATATGTGGATATTTTAATAAGCGCAACATCAAGTCCCCATCAGACTGTTACTATCGATATGATTGACAGATGTGCAAATAAGCCCAAATACATTATTGATCTTGCAGTACCCAGGGACATAGACCCTGAGGTCGGGAAGATAAACGGTATACTGTACTACAATATTGACAGCCTTGGGGAAACCGCACGGAAGGACAATTCTAAGGAAATATCAGCCATGAAGAGTTTGATAGCAGAGCATATTGAGAATTTTAACAAATGGTATGCCCAAAGAAAACGACTTATGGCGGTAAAATAATAAAAATAAATGGGTGGGGTAGAGTCATGATTAGTATTATTGGCATAGGGCCGGGAGAGAAAGAACAGATAACACCGCTTGCGATAGAGGCACTAAAAAACAGCGAGGTAGTTGCCGGATACACTTTATATATAGATATAATCAAAGATTTGATTGAGGGCAAGGAAATAATAGCAACTCCCATGATGCAGGAGGTAGAAAGGTGCAGGATGGCTGCGCTGGCTGCAAAAGGAAACAAAAATGTAGCTATGGTTTCAAGCGGAGACGCAGGGATTTACGGGATGGCGGCCCTGATGATTGAAATATGTGAGGAGCTTGGAATCCGTGAAGAGATCAGGGTCATAGCAGGAATTACTGCAGCAAGCTCTGCGGCAGCGGTTCTTGGAGCACCTTTAACACACGATTTTGTGGTAATATCCTTAAGCAACCTTCTTACAAAATGGGAGGACATTGAAAAGAGATTGGATCTGGCCTCGCAGGCCGGGTTTGTAATAGTGATTTACAATCCATCCAGCAAAAAGAGAGCGGATTTTCTTAAAAAAGCCTGTGAAATCGTGATGAGAAATATAAGCGGGGATACAATGTGCGGATATGTAAGAAATATAGGGCGAGAGGGACAAACTCACAAGATATTGCCGCTTAAAGAATTAAAAGACGAGGTGGTGGACATGTTTACCACAGTAATAATCGGAAATTCCACTACCAGGGTCATAAACGGGAAACTGGTAACTCCTAGGGGATACAGAATATAATTTCTGCATTGGATTGAAGGTAGAATAAGATGAAAAAAGTGATTGTAGTTGCAGGAACAAATGAAGGAAGAAAGTTAAGTACTTTTTTAGCCGAAAACGGTGTTGAGGTTACAGCAGCTGTAGCCACCGGATACGGTTCACTGGTGATGCCTGACATGCCTTTTTTGTCGGTAAAGGAGGGAAGGCTTTCCCTTGAAGAGATTACAGAACTTATAAAAAGCTATGACTATATTGTGGACGCAACACACCCTTATGCCAAAATCATTTCGGAGAATGTAAAGGAGGCTGCGAAAAGATGCGGCAAGGCTGTGATGAGGCTGGTAAGGCCTTCATTGGAATATGAAAATGTCCTAGAGTTTTCAAGCATAGAAGCAGCATGTGCCTATCTTAACGGTACAGAGGGAAATATTTTTGTGACAACCGGAAGTAAGGAGTTGCTGCCATATTCAAAAATCGAAAATTACAGAGAAAGAGTTTTTGTCAGAGTACTGCCAACGGCTGAGGCAATAAAGGCATGTTCGGATGCAGGCTTTAGCGCGACGAATATAATTTGCATGCAGGGACCCTTCAGTGAGAATATGAATTTGGCGACCATGGAACAAATCAATGCTAAGTTTTTGGTAACAAAGGAAACCGGGAAAAGCGGAGGCTTTCAGGAGAAAATTGATGCAGCAAGAAAGCTGGGGACAAAGGTTATATTGATAGGAAGGCCTTGTAAAGAAGAAGGCATGACGCTGGAGGAAATGTTTATATATTTTCAAAAGGAATTTGGAATTACGCAAGAAGAATCCTTGTCCCATTTTCCAATGTTTATTAGCCTGAAAAACAAAAAGGTTGTTGTCATCGGAGGGGGAAGGATTGCCACAAGAAGAGTCCAGGTTCTTATACGCTATGGCGCGGAGTTGGTTGTGATTGCTGCCTGCCAGTCGGAAAGTATAAAGCTTTTAGCCGGCGAAAACAAGCTTACACTAATTGAAAGAAATTACCTGCCGGGTGACCTGAATGGCGCTTTCATGGCAATTGCTGCAACGGACGACAGGGATGTGAATGAAAAGGTCTGCAATGACGCACGGAAAGAGGGGATTCCAGTAAATGTATGTGACAGAAAAGAGCTGTGCGATTTTTACTTCCCTGCTATATTTGAAAACGGGGAGGTTACAGGCGGACTGATTTCAAAGGACGGCAGCAACCATAAAGCGGCAAAGGAAACGGCTGCAAGAATAAGGGAATTCTTAAAGAACCGGAGGGAGCAAACATGAAAACAGTGAGAGTTGGCAGCAGGGACAGTGGACTTGCAGTCATACAGGCTCAGATGGTCATAGATGCCATAAAAAAATACGACAGTAATATAGAAGTTGAATTAGTCACCATGAAAACAACAGGGGACAGAATTTTAGACAAAACCCTTGATAAAATCGGTGGCAAGGGATTGTTTGTTAAGGAATTGGACGAAGCGCTGCGAAACGGAGGTGTGGATATAACTGTACACAGTTACAAGGATATGCCCATGGAAATTAATTCTGAATTACCCGTGGTGGCCTTGTCGGAACGGGAAGACGAGAGGGATGTTCTCATCCTTCCTGTAAAGCAAGGTGATAAAAGCAAGCCGCTAGGGTGCTCCAGCAAAAGAAGGATGCTGCAGCTTAAAGCTCTTGGCTTTGACAATATCGAGCCACTCAGAGGGAATGTTATCACCAGGCTAAAAAAGCTGGATGACGGAGAATACTGTGGAATTATTCTGGCTGCCGCCGGGATTAAGAGGCTTGGACTGGAAAACAGGATCAGCAGGTATTTTACAACGGAAGAAATAATGCCTGCGGCCTGTCAGGGAATCATTGCCGTTCAGACCAGGAAAGGTGAAGATACACGCTATCTCGCTAATTTCCATAGTGAAAGGTCAAAAATAGTTTCCGATGCCGAACGTGCCTTTGTTGCCGCTTTGGATGGAGGCTGCTCATCGCCGGTTGCAGCTTATGCATATTTCGAAAACGATAAATTAGTGCTAAGAGGGCTCTATGTGAACGAAGAAAAAAATATAGCAATAAAAGGTATAGAGTATGGCAGGGCTGAAGATGCAGTCAAAATGGGTATTTCGCTTGCAAAGAGGCTCAAGGGGGAGGCGTGCTGACTTCATGAAAAAGGGCTTTGTGGTTTTGGTAGGGGCAGGTCCGGGCGACAGGGGGTTTTTAACCCTTAAAGGAATGGAATATATAAAAAAGGCTGAGGTTGTTGTTTATGACAGGCTTGTTTCAGATGATATTCTGGAGCTGATACCGGACAATGCAAAAAAAATAGATGTGGGTAAGGAAAGCGGCAGGCATCCGGTGCCTCAGGAAGAAATCAACAGAATTCTTGTGGATGAAGCCTTAGCGGGAAAACTGGTAATAAGGTTAAAGGGTGGAGATCCCTTTGTATTCGGACGCGGCGGAGAAGAGCTGGAGCTTCTGGAGCTAAACGGGATTCCTTTCGAGGTGGTTCCGGGTATTACCTCAGCGATTTCTGCGCCTGCATTTGCAGGGATTCCCATAACCCACAGGGATTATTGCAGCAGCTTTCACGTCATAACGGGACATCAAAAGAAGGGCGAAGAGCTGTCGGTTAACTTCAAAGCACTTGTACAGTCAGGAGGCACATTAGTCTTTCTAATGGGGATTTCTTCTCTGCGACAAATACTTGATGGACTTTTGGCAGAAGGTATGGATAAGCATATGCCGGCTGCAATTATTGAAAATGGAACAAGAGCCGGTCAGAGAAAAATTCTGGGCACAATTGAAAACCTTTATGAAAAGGCTGTAGAGAAAAGCGTCGAATCTCCTGCCGTTATTGTGGTAGGAAAGGTTTGTGGTCTGAGTGACAGATTTGACTGGTATTCAAAAAGAGAGCTCATGGGTGTGAAAATCATTGTAACAAGACCTAAGGACTCTGCCGGTACATTGACCGCCAAGCTTAAGGAACTGGGTGCAGATGTTATAGAATATCCATGCATTGAGATAAAGGAAATTGAAAATAACAGCCGGTTGGAAAGAGTAGTAAGCAACATCAAAGAGTACTCATGGATTGTTTTTACAAGTAAAAACGGAGTTAATATCCTGTTTGAATATTTGAAGAGGCAAAAGAAGGACATTAGAATTCTGGCCGGTCAAAAATTTGCCGCAATCGGGAGTCAGACTGCTGAAACGCTTGCCGGCTACGGAATTATAGCAGACTACATACCTGAGATTTTTGACGGAAAGCATCTGGCGGAAGGGCTTTGTAAAATAGCGGGTGCTGATGAAAAAATACTTCTTTTGAGAGCTTTAAAGGGTAGTGCTGAAATAACGGCTGTTCTAAAAGAAAATGAAAGAGCATTTGAAGATGTTCCGGTATATGATACCTTATATGTCAATAAGGGAAGCCGGGACATAGAGGCTCTAATAAATGGTAATCCAGGCATTTATGTGACATTTACGAGCGCATCGACTGTTGAAGGCTTTGTCGGATCAATACAAGGAATTGACTTAGGCAAGATAACGGGAATATGTATTGGCAGCCAAACTTCAAAAGCTGCTGAAAAATATGGAATCAAGCACTATATATCGGATGAGGCAACCATTGATTCAATGATAAGTAAAATTACGGAGGTGCAATATGAACGCAATACGGCCACGAAGACTGAGAAATGATAAAAACATAAGGGATTTGGCAAGAGAAACAAGGATTTCATCCAAAGCATTAATACTTCCATTGTTCATAAAGGAAGGGAACGGAATTATCGAGCCCATAGAATCTTTAGAGGGACATAACTATTACAGCCCCGATACCGTACAGGCAGGGATAGAAGATATTCTTAATGCCAACGTTAAATCGGTTTTGCTTTTCGGTATTCCCGATAAAAAAGATGATGAAGGGAGCGGAGCTTATAGCGAAGACGGAGTCGTACAAAAAGCCGTAAGGAAAATCAAGGAAAGGTATCCGGAAATAACTGTAATAACAGATGTCTGTATGTGCGAATATACGGCAAACGGACACTGCGGCATAGTGAAGGACGGCAAGGTCATAAATGACCTGACGCTTCCCTACATTGCTAAAATCGCTCTTTCCCATGTTGAAGCCGGGGCTGATATTGTCGCTCCGTCAGACATGATGGACAACAGGGTTGCAGAAATAAGGAAAACCCTTGAGGGCAAAGGCTTTCATGATACTCCAATCATGTCGTATTCAGTAAAATATGCTTCGTCGTTTTACGGACCGTTCAGAGATGTGGCCAAATCTGCTCCAGCCTTTGGGGACAGAAAGACATACCAGATGGATTATCACAACAGGCGTGAAGCTTTAAAGGAAGCCATGCTGGATATTCAGGAGGGTGCGGATATTTTGATGGTAAAGCCGGCCATGGCTTATCTTGACATTATAAGAGAGCTTAAGGATAAAACACAAAACCCCATTTGCGCATACAGCGTAAGCGGTGAGTACGCAATGATAAAAAGCGCTGCCAAGTTGGGCCTTGTTAATGAATATGCTGTTATGTGCGAAAGTGCCGTCAGTATGTTCAGAGCAGGTGCGGACATGCTTATAACGTACTATGCAAAGGAATTATCAAAAGCAATTGAGAAGGGAGATATCGGATGATGAGCAGCAGTTTGATTGACAGAGCCAGGAGTGTAATGCCGGGCGGGGTGAATAGTCCTGTGAGATCTTACAGGGCAGTTGGAGGAGAACCTGTTTTTATAAAAAGAGCGAACGGCTCCAAAATTTATGATGTAGAGGATAGAGAATATATTGATTATGTCTGTTCATGGGGGCCCATGATTCTGGGACATAACAATAAAAAGATAGCAGAAAGCGTCAAAAAGGCTGTCGATTACGGGTTGAGCTTTGGCGCACCGACGGAGAAAGAAGTAATAATGGCTGAGCTTATTACTTCCATGGTTCCGGGAATTGATATGATAAGGATGGTAAACAGCGGAACAGAAGCTGTCATGAGTGCCTTACGGCTTGCCCGTGCCTTTACTGAAAAAAGTAAAATAATAAAATTTGATGGCTGCTACCATGGACACTGCGACAGTATGCTAGTTAAGGCGGGATCGGGGGCTTTGACTCTTTCACATCCCGACAGTCTTGGTGTAACTGGTGAATTTGCAAGAAATACTCTGATTGCAGATTATAATGATATAGAGAGTGTGAGACGACTCTTTGCAGAAAACAAGGGAGAAATTGCTGCTGTCATCCTTGAACCTGTGGCGGCCAATATGGGTGTAGTTCCTCCACGGGATAATTTTCTTGCCGGACTCAGAGCTCTATGTGATGAAAACGGAGCGCTTCTGATTTTTGATGAGGTCATTACAGGATTTAGGCTTTGCCCGGGAGGAGCACAGGAATATTTTGATGTCAGAGCGGATATTGTCACCTTCGGCAAAATTATCGGAGGAGGTATGCCTGTTGGGGCATATGGGGGAAGAAAAGAGATTATGGAGCTTGTATCACCCCTTGGGGGAGTTTATCAGGCGGGTACCCTTTCTGGAAATCCCATAGCGATGGCAGCAGGAATAGCACAGTTGACGGAACTTAAGGAAAACAAGGATATATATTTGCGAATAGACAGAATGGCAGAGTCACTGGAAAAAGGATTTAAGAGGATGGCAAAAGAGCTGGAGCTGACTCTCACTGTGAACAGGGTCAGATCCCTGTTATGCGTATTTTTTACAAAGGAAGCTGTAACTGATTTTAAAACTGCTAAAAGCAGCAATACAAAGCTTTATGCAAAATTTTTCAAGCATATGTTGGATAACGGTATACATATGGCGCCTGCACAATTTGAAGCCATGTTTGTGAGTGATGCGCATACAGAGGAAGACATAGAAAAAACATTGGAAAAAGCAGAAAAATCCTTGAGAGAAATGAAAAACGGAGGAGATTTTGCATGAGAGGAATACTGATACTGGCCCATGGAAGCAGGGAGAAGTCAACAGAGCAGACTTTACAGCAGGTTGTAAATTATCTTGGAGAAATATTCAGTGAGGAAATTATTGAAACTGCATACCTGCAGTTTTCAAACCTGGATCTTCATACCGGGCTTGAAAAGCTGAGAGCAAAAGGTGTTGATAACATAATTGTCATACCTTATTTCCTGTTTGAAGGTGTACACATAAAAGAAGATATTCCGAAGGAAATTGACAAATACCTTAAAGAAAATAAGGATGTAAAAATTACAATGGGAAAGACGCTGGGAGCGGATAAAAGATTGGCGGAAATATTAGCCGACAGGATAAGGGATGCATTATGAAAAAGCAAATATTCATAATCGGATGCGGCCCCGGGGCGCCGGAGGAAATCACCGGACATGGTGCGAAGCTGCTGGAAATCTGCCATGAGGTCTATGCATTTGACAGAATCGGAGATTTGTACAAAGACTTCAAAGAGGGTATTATTAAATGTTCATATCAGGACATCGAAGAGAAAATAAGAAGCTCAAAAGCTCAAAAAATGGCTGTTCTTGTTTCCGGAGATGTGGGATTTTTCAGTATGGCAAAAAGGCTGGATGAAAAATTCAGAATTGATTTTGATGTGTTCTTTACATGCGGAATCAGCAGTCTTCAATATCTTTGCAGTAAAATCAAGCTAAGCTATGAGGATGTCAGAGCTGTGAGCCTCCATGGAAGAGAAGGTAATCTTCCGGGGAGTATCGCATATAACCGGTACACTTTTGTTCTGACCGGCGGGGCTAACAACGCTTCGAAAATATTAAAGGATCTTAAGCAAAATGGCTTGTCAGGGATAAAAGTTACAGCCGGGGAGCTGCTTTCAATGCCGGGTGAAAGAATTTTATGCGGAACGGTGGAGGAGCTTTCTGAGATTTCCTTTGACAGCCTTACGGTTCTTTTGTTTGAGAATGAGAATTGTGTAAACAGGGATATGCCCCTTTTTGACAAGGAGCTTTCAAGGAATGAAACTCCAATGACGAAGCAGGAAGTGCGCTGGGTTGCAGTAAACATGATGAAGATAGAAGCACGGGATGTTTTGTTTGACATAGGGGCGGGCAGCGGCTCGGTAGCTATAGAAATGGCTAGAAAAGCCCACGAAGGATTGGTTTTCGCTATAGAGAAAAAAGACAATGCATTTGAGCTTCTCTGTAAAAACAAGTCCGATCTCGGCGCGTTAAATGTAATACCCGTCTTTGGAGAGGCATTGGAGGAAATAAGGAAGCTGCCTGTCCCGGACAAGGTGTTTATCGGAGGAAGCGGAGGCAATCTGGATAAATTGGTTAAAAGCCTGTATAGGGCAAATGAAGATGTAAAAATTTTGATTACGGCAATAACCCTTGAGACTTTAACTGAGGCCCTTGAGGCATTCAAAGAGATAAATTTTGAAACAGATATTGTTTGTCTGAATTGTTCAAAAAGCAAAAAGGCCGGAAGCTACAATATGATGATAGCAAACAATCCTATTTACATAATCTATGGTGAAAAGAATGATAAATAAAAAAATCAACAGAATCATGATAGCTGGAACAAACAGCGGCTGCGGAAAAACAACAGTGACCTGTGCAATACTAAAAGCGTTAAAGAACAGAGGGCTCAAGGTAGCTGCCTTTAAATGCGGCCCTGACTATATTGACCCTATGTTTCACAGCGAAATAATTGAGACAAACTCAAGGAATATTGATTTATTTTTATGCGGAGAAAGGCAGGCAAGATACCTTTTTGCCAAAAACAGCGAGAATACTGATGTTTCGGTCGTGGAAGGCGTTATGGGCTTTTACGATGGGGTGGGTGGAAATACCGGTGAAAACTCTTCATGGGATATATCAAACAAGCTTGGAATTCCTGCAGTTTTGGTAGTTAACTGCAAGGGAGCTTCGGTCTCCGTTGCCGCTATGATAAAGGGTTATCTGGATTTTGATAAAAACAGGATTGAAGCTGTAGTTTTAAATAATGTTTCAAAGCACATGTATAAAATGTACAAAGAAACTATTGAAAACCGTCTTGGAATAAGAGTGGCAGGTTATATGCCTTTTGAACCCGAGGCAGTCATTGGGAGCCGTCATTTGGGGCTGGTTACCGCAAAAGAAATAGGTTCGCTGAAGCAAAAGACGGAATTACTTGCTGCTATAGCAGAAGAGACTATAGATTTGGACCTGCTTCTTGATATTGCAAATAATGCGGAACATTTTGACTATGAGAAAATTGAAGTTGAGCAAATATCAGATGTAAGAATTGCAGTTGCTAAGGACAGGGCATTTTGCTTTTATTATCAGGACAGCCTTGAGCTTCTCGAAAAAATGGGTGCAAAGCTGATATATTTTTCACCTACTGAGGACATTAGGCTGACGGAGGATGTTGACGGCTTGATATTAGGAGGCGGATATCCGGAGCTTTATCTTGAAAAGCTCAGCAAAAATGCCGGAATGATATACAGCATAAGAGCTGCATGGCGTGAGGGAATGCCGATTTATGCCGAATGCGGCGGCTTTATGTACCTGGGAAAAAGTATTAATTCCTATGCAATGACCCACATAATTGAACCGGGCTTTGAGATGACGGAGAAACTTCAGAATTTCGGGTATGTTACATTGACTGCAAAGGACAACACCATGCTTTTGGAGCATGGAGAGTCCGCCACTGCCCACGAATTTCATTATTCTAAAAATGATTCTGATTCCGGTAGCCTTACAGCCAGAAAAGCAAGCGGGAAAACGTGGGAAACCGGATATTGCAAGGAGAACGTATTCGCTCTTTACCCTCACATTCATTTCTGGGGGAACATTCAAATGGCAGCCAGATTTATTAAAAAATGTGAGGAGTACAAAAAATGAGATATCTGTTTGTTATTGGTATTGCTTTCATACTTGATTTGATATTCGGAGATCCATACTGGCTACTTCATCCCGTGTGTATAATTGGAAAGGCAATCAGTGCTTTGGAGAAAATGTTAAGAAAAATCGTAAAAAACGAGCTTTTTGCAGGGACAGTTCTCGTGCTGGTTATATCGGGATTAGCTTTTTTTGTTCCATTTTTGATACTGTATCTGGCAAATACTTTGAATTACTATCTGGCTATGGGGATTGAAATTTACTTCTGCTACCAGATTTTTGCCGTAAAATCCCTGAAAAAAGAGAGTATGAAGGTTTATTACCCTCTCAAGGAAGGCAATTATCCGGAAGCTAGAAAATACTTATCCTACATTGTCGGAAGGGATACGCAGAATTTGGATGCTAAGGGTATCACAAAAGCCACAGTCGAAACGATAGCCGAGAACACCACTGACGGTGTCGTAGCTCCGCTTTTTTATATGGCAATAGGAGGCGCGCCCCTTGCTTTTTTATACAAGGCGATTAACACAATGGACTCCATGATAGGCTACAGAAATGAAAAGTATGAAAAATTCGGAAAGGTTGCTGCAAGGCTTGATGACATTGCAAACTTCATACCGGCAAGGATAACTGCACTGCTTATGATTGCGGCAAGCGCATTGAACGGCCTGGACTATAAAAATGCTTTTAGAATGTTTCTAAGAGATAGGAAAAACCATAAAAGCCCAAATTCTGCACAAACCGAGTCGGTATGCGCCGGAGCTTTGAATGTACAGCTGGCGGGCAATGCCTATTATTTCGGACAGCTTGTCCATAAGCCGACTATTGGTGATAATAATCGGGAAATTGTAGCTCAGGATATAGTTCTCACAAACAAATTGATGTATACGACTTCTGTTTTAGCAGTGATTGCTGCCATGATTGTAAGGGGGTGTATCTGGTGGATGATATAGCAATGCACGGCGGCGATATCTATTCATATATGGAGATGAATGGAGCAAAACCGCTTGATTATTCGGCTAATATAAACCCTCTGGGTTTCCCTGACAATGTTAAAAAGGCGTTGGCTCAGAGTATTGAAAGCTATAGTGTCTATCCGGATACTAATTGCCGTAAGCTGAAGGAAGCTGTAAGTGCCTATGAAAAATTTGAAGCGGACTGCATACTGTTCGGAAACGGCGCGGCAGATATAATCTACAGAATATGCTATGCCTTAAGACCGAAGACTGCTCTCCTCACAGCGCCAACCTTTTCCGAATACGGACAGGCCCTTGAGAACACCGGCTGTAAAATCGAGTATTTTGGATTAAGCCCTGAATATGGCTTTACTGTGGGAACCGGCATATTGGAGCAAGTGTCAGGTAAGGATATTGTTTTCATTTGTAACCCAAACAACCCGACGGGAAATTTGGCAGACAGGAGCTTAATATACAAGCTTGCAGAAAAATGCCGAAAGGAAAACTGTATTTTGGTCATTGACGAATGCTTCATGGATTTTGTCGCTGAAAAGAAGAGCTATAGCTTTATAGAGTATCTTGAGGATTTTGACAATGTGATAATTGTAAAGGCTTTTACGAAAATATTCGCGATGGCGGGGTTCAGGCTCGGGTATTGCTTATGCAGCAATAAAGAAATACTGTTGAAGATTGAAAAAGCCGGGCAGCCGTGGAGCGTGTCGACACCTGCTCAAGTAGCAGGGATCGCCGCAATTGGAGATAAGGATTATCTAATAAGGACTGCCAGGATCATAGATGAAGAAAGAGGCTATTTGTCAAAAAACTTAAGCAGCTTTGGCTTCACGGTTTTTGAAAGCCATACTAACTTTATTTTATTTAAAGCAGAACAGACGGATTTGTATGACAGGCTTTATAAAAAGGGCGTACTGATAAGGAAATGCGCCAACTTCAAAGGACTTGACGATACATATTACAGAATAGCTGTCAGATGCCGTGAAGACAATGAAAAGCTGATTAATGCAATAAGCGAGGTAATAAAAAATGGCTAAGGCAATCATGATACAGGGGACAACTTCTAATGCAGGCAAAAGCCTTATAACTGCAGGACTTTGCAGGATTTTTTCACAGGACGGCTATAGGGTGGCGCCTTTCAAGTCACAGAATATGGCACTGAATTCCTATATAACTGAGGACGGGCTTGAAATGGGCAGAGCTCAGGTTGTACAGGCCGAAGCCGCATATAAGAAGCCGGATGTCAGGATGAATCCCATCCTCTTGAAGCCCACAAGCGACAAAGGTTCACAGGTCATTGTCAATGGCGAGGTTGTGGGCAATATGAAAGCTATGGATTACTATAAAAACAAAACAAGATATATACCGGAAATTATGAAAAGCTATAGCTCCCTTGCCGCTGAAAATGACATTATAGTGATTGAAGGTGCAGGGAGCCCGGCAGAAATAAACTTAAAAGAAAATGACATAGTCAATATGGGCATGGCAAAGATGGCAAATTCCCCTGTGCTGATTGTTGGAGATATTGACAGAGGCGGTGTGTTTGCTTCACTTTACGGAACTTACATGCTACTGAATGAAACTGAAAAGAAGTATATTAAAGGGAACATCATCAATAAGTTCAGAGGCGATATCAAGATCCTGGAGCCGGGGCTTAAAATGCTGGAAGACCTTATACCTGTTCCAACAGTCGGTGTAGTTCCATACATGACTATGAGAATAGATGATGAGGACAGCCTTTCTGAAGTATTTGAAAATAGCAGTGTGTTGGTGGACATTGATATTGCTGTCATAAAACTTCCCCGAATCTCAAATTTTACGGACTTTAATGCTTTTGAATTGATTTTGGGAGCCAAGGTTAGATATATTTCGAGTGCAAAGGAATTTAAGTGTCCGGATTTGCTGATTCTACCGGGAACAAAAAATACAATTGACGATTTAAAATGGATGAGAGAGTGCGGTATTGAGGCTGAAATATTAAAATATGCAAGCAGGGGGAATCCTGTATTCGGTATTTGCGGCGGATATCAGATGCTCTGCAAAAGCCTTAAGGACCCTTACAATGTGGAAGGCGGCGGCGAAATAAAGGGCTTGGGACTCATTGATGCCCATACCGTATTTGAAAAGGAAAAGACAAGAACCAGAGTAAGCGGCATTTTTAAATGCGCTGGTGGTATTTTTTCAGAGCTCAATGGAAAAAGCTTCGAGGGCTATGAAATACATATGGGTATAACAAAGGCTGAAGGCTTTTTGTCGATGCTGAAAAGCATGGACGGCGGTGAGAAAACCGACGGGCTTTGCCAGGGGAATGTTTATGGCAGCTATGTCCATGGAATTTTTGACAGCGAAGAGGTTTTAAAGACCATTATAAAAGCTTTGTACAACAAAAAAGGTCTTGAATACAATGAAACCTTAAGCTGTGACGTTAAAGCGCATAAAGAGCGGGAATATGACAAATTGGCAGATGAGCTCCGCAAATCTCTCGATATGAAGTATATTTATAAAATTATTGATGAAGGTGTTACTCTATGAACGGGTTGATTCATATTTATTGCGGCGACGGGAAAGGGAAAACGACAGCAGCGTTGGGACTTGCATTGCGTGCCTGCGGCAGCGGCTATAAGGTAATTCTGGCTCAGTTTTTAAAGTCATGGAATACAAGTGAATTGAACATTTTGGATAAAATGGAAAATGTATTAATTTTAAGAAGTAAAAAACCGGGCAAATTTACTTGGCAATTAAACGATGAGGAGAAAGCGGCACTTAAAATAGAAAATAACAGAATCTTTGAAAAAGCTATTGAAGTTATATCATGTGATAAAAAAATCCTTATCATATTCGACGAGCTTATTGGAGCAATAGAAAAAAACCTTATTGACAAAGAAGCAGTAGTGGACTTTCTGAAGACCAAGCCGCTCCATGCCGAAGTAGTTCTTACAGGGAGAAATCCTGATGGGGAATTGCTTGGTTTGGCCGATTATATCTCTGAAATTAAAAAAATCAGGCATCCATTTGATAGTGGTGTTAAAGCACGAGAGGGGATTGAATATTGATGAAATTGTATAGACCCGATGAAATTGAAAAGAGAAGCTTTGAAATAATAACTCAGGAAATTGGAGATATTGAACTGGACGCGAAGGTTGCGCCTATTGTTAAGAGAGTAATTCATACTACTGCGGATTTTGATTATCTTCATAATCTTTGCTTTTCCGAAAATGTAATAAATATTGCGCTTGAAGCCATTAAGAAAGGGGTTGACATTGTAACAGACACCAAAATGGCTTTATCCGGTATCAACAAGGCTGCTTTGGCAAAAGCCGGCGGCAAGGCATATTGCTATATGGCAGATGAAGATGTTGCAAGAAAGGCGAAAGAGCAAAATTCAACCCGTGCGAGTGTATCTATGGAAAAGGCGGCAGAATTGGACAAGCCTCTTATTTTTGCTATAGGCAATGCGCCCACAGCCCTTATCAAGCTGGATGAATTGATAAAAAGCAATAAAATAAAACCTGTTTTAATTATTGGTGTACCAGTAGGCTTTGTGAATGTCGTCGAGTCAAAGGAGCTTATTATGAAAAGCGGTGTTCCTTATATCGTTGCAAGAGGGCGAAAAGGCGGCAGTAATGTGGCGGCGGCAATTGTAAATGCTCTCTTGTATATGGCATATCCACGTGAAAGCTAAAGTGTTAGGAGGAACTATGCAATGAAATAGACAAAACAGCTATTATTGGTGCATCAAAAGAAAGAACTAATTAAAAATCTATTAGTAAATATTGACTTTCAATTTATGGCATAGTAAAACACCAAAAGATAATGTCACGTAGGCATTATTAGGGTACAAAAGAAAAATTTATTATTTGAAATAATAGCGGTCACGAAGACTGTTTCTTAGTGAAACTTTTTTTGTTGACCGCTTTTTATTTATATTAATTTTTGGAGGAAAGAACATGAAAAAAATTATTGCACTATTTACCATGATTTGTATTATGGCTATACTTGCAGTAGGTTGCCAGAAAGCAGAAGTAAAACAAAACGAAGAAACTAAAAGCACAACAGTGAAGATTATCGACTCCAGAGGAAAAGAAGTTGAAGTAAACTATCCGGCTAAGAAAATCGTATGTCTGCTAAACAGTGGTTTGAATGACCTTTATATGCTTGGTGCGAAAGACCAGGTTATCGCAATAGACAAATGGACATATGATACAAAGGATGTTTTTGAACTTACTGCGCAGATTGATGAAAGGGTAAAGAACAAGTCACTCCCCGCTATTGACAAAAACATTGAAGAAATCGTTGGGATGAACCCGGATGTGGTAGTCATGTGGGCCGGTCAGGAGGATGATATTAAAACTCTGGAGGACAAAGGGGTTAAGGTAGTAGGAATACAAGTGGATAACTTTGAGCAGGTCTACACAAAGATGGAGATACTGGGCAAAATCTCAGGCAAAGAAAACAGAGCGGCAGAGATTATTGACTACACAAAAAAAGAACTTCAAAATATTAAAAATAAGATTAAAGCTATTGATGAATCAGAGAAGCCGTCATCCCTATTTGTATGGGGACCTTCAAAGCTAGACATCGCCGGAAGCAACAGCACCGGTGACAGTATTATAAAAATGAGTGGAGCGAAAAATTCTGCTGCCGATATAAATGAGGAACATATTGTTGCAAAAATGGAGCAGGTTGTTAACTGGAATCCTGACTTCATCATTATGTGGAATATCAAGGATTTGGATCCCGATGACTACTTCAAAGATGCACAGTGGAGCAATATAAATGCCATAAAAAACAAAGCAGTTGTTGAGCTGCCCCATCCATTCTATTGCGATCTTTGGACGGTTAAATATATATATTCGGTTAACATCATAGCAAAAACCCTTTACCCTGATTTGTTCAAGGATGCAGACATTGAGAAAACAAAAGCGGATATGCTGAAAAAGTTATATAACATCGATTTTAAATAGAGTAAGATAAATAGAGCAAGGGATTAAGGAAATATTTATGAAAAAAGACATAGAGAAATTAATATATTTCTTACCAATACCGGTTTTTTTAATTACTTTGTGCATTGGTTCCTATCACATACCAATTGCCAAGGTGATAGATTTAATGCTTTATAAAATAAGCGGATATACATTCTTTCATAGTGTAATTGACACAAACAGCCTGAATGTATTATTAGAGATAAGGTTACCAAGGGTTATTCTTTCAATGCTTGTTGGAGCAAGTCTTTCGGTTTCGGGGACCTCCTTCCAGGCTGTATTGAAGAATCCCATTGTTGAGCCATATACCCTTGGCTTATCATCAGGGGCAGCTTTTGGAGCTGCCCTTGCGTTGTCATTTCTTAATATTCCGGTACAGATCAGTGCATTCATTTTCGCCATTATGGGTGTTGCGGTATGCTAAACTGGAAATTGTCTTGATACTGTTATCCGACATTTTCTAGTTTAGCATACCGGTGAGCCTTTGCCGCATCTTATTGATAAGGTGGTTCAAAGTATTAAAGAAAGCATGAAGAGGTGCTAATATGTGTGAAGCAAATGTTTATTTAATTGATGAGAAAGGTGAAGAAAAGCTGTTTCTTGAATCTGTTGACAAGATACTCCCAGAAGAAGAGAACTTGATATTGGAAAATATATTTGGACAAAGGAAGATAGTAAAAGCAAGGATTAAGGAAATGGAACTGGTAAATCATAGAATTGTTTTGCAAAGATGATTTACATGAGGCCATTTACGATAAAAAGACAAAATGCATGTGTATGTAAAATAATTCTTTGCTACAGTAAGAAGGGCAGAGTAAATACAAGAAATCTATGGGTTTGAAGTATCAGCCTAGATGGTAAGCAATATCACTGATAAAATGTTACCTGATATAGGAGAGTAGCATAAGGCCAATGGATGAGATTTATCCGATAGTATTTATTACGCTATTCATTCTCAATTGAATTTTACAAAAAAAGTGAAATTCTAATTACTGGCAGTGAAATTTGAAGGGCAATAATATTAACCAATAAAAATAAAGTGAGCAAGCTTTGACAAATTTCAACACAGCTCTTGGTATATAATAGTAAATATAATCAATATAAATAAAATCGATAAAGGCAAACTTGTTGAAAGACAAGGACGCAAAGCCTCGGGTCTAAAGCGGTTTACCGCTATGATGGCCGGGTTGCCGGAACTAAGCTGCTTTAGGCTCATTGGTGTTTTTTAACATCAGTGAGCCTTTATGTATACAACCTGAATTACTAATAGTGACGACTTCGAGCCATTATGACTATGATTTACCGGAAAGGTGTTTGCAGGTTTGCCAAGGAATCCAGAAAGGAAGTGGTGAGTTTGTTACCGGTTAAAGTTGTAATGGCTGATGATGAACATGGAGTAATGCTGATACTCTGCTCGATTCTTAGTAAGCTTGAAGGGGCTCTGGTTATAGGAACAGCAGATAATGCTAAAGATGCAATAGCACTTGTAAGAGAGCATAACCCGGATTTAGCTTTCCTGGATATTGAGATGCCTGATATGAAAGGGATAGAGTTAGCTGAAAAGCTGAGAGATATAAAACCGGATATAGCAATAGTCTTTATAACCGCACATCATGAATACTCTCTTGATGCATTCAAACTGTATGCATCCGATTATATATTAAAGCCAATTGATGAGGATAGAGTAAAATCTACTTTCCGGCGCATATATAAGATGCTGGAATTATCAAAAAAGAGTGATACTTCCCATAATACAGAGACCTGCAGAATTTCAATAAATCTGGGCAATGAACGAGTCTTTATAAAGCTGGATGAGATATTTTATATAGAAAAGTCTGGACGTCATACCCTTATCTCCTGTACCAACGGGAAATTTAAAACCCGACAAACCCTGCAGGAACTGGAGAAGTACTTAGGAAAGATGTTCTTTCGTTCTCATAAATCTTTCATTATAAACACCGATCGGATTGAAAAGATAGTCTCTTTTCCCAATTCATCGTATTATGAGGTAAAATTCAATAATTGTGAAGACAAGGCTTTACTTAGCCGTGATCGTATGTCTGAGCTAATGATGTATTCTGACTATAATGTTTAAGGGGGTATTGCGATGGATGTTATGCCGTTAATCCCCTTTTTAGGTGTGTCTGTTCCTGAAAGCCTGGTTTTGTATTATATGGTACTGGCATTAACGAAGAAAAAGGAGTCACCGTTTGTAGTAATGATCCTTTCCCTGCTGACTTCGATATTCTCATTCAGTATTCGGACAATGCCGGTACGATTTGGTATCCATACCATATCACAAGTAGCACTCATGACCATATTTTTGAACCTCTTTTTCCGATTGCCCTGGCATACTTCAGCAGTTGTAATGGTACTTTCAAGTGTGCTCTTGGGATTGGCGGAGGGAATCTCCGTTCCTCTTCTGGCTTGGATTTTTAAATTAAAACTTGAACAAATCATCTCTGATCCTTTGCTAAGATTATTTTTTACTTTGCCACACTTGATTTTACTTTCAGTATTAGCGTATATCATCAGCAAACGAGGATGGCGATTACCGTTAATATCAGAAAAATTGGAAATAAAAAATGTGTCTGACAAAAGAACAACAAAGCAATCCATTAGGCAAAATTGTCTTTTGGCATTATGCCTGGTACAAGCTTTAATGCTTGTTTTATTAAATCTTAGTTTTCATGCTTACAATTCGGGTGTTTATCCCAGTTTTACACTTAAAACGCTAGTAGAAGTTGGTAGCCTTGTTTTATTGGTTTCTGTTTTAGCTACGATATTTGTATCCGGATATCTGTTAAAAGTTATAGAACACGACGCAAAACTGGAAACAGAAATTCATTATGCCAGAGAGAGACACAATTTACATTTGCGTTTGCAGGTTGAACGTCATGATTTTTACAACCATCTTACTGCTATTTATGGATATATTAAGGCTTGTCATTTCGACCAGGCAGAAACCTATATCGAAAATTTGTATCATACTGTCAGTCGTATAGGAAGCCTCTTGAAAATTGAACCTCCGGAATTAGCGGCTATTATAAGTACAAAATATGAGGAAGCAAAAATTAACGGAATCAAATTCTATTGGCATGTAAAAATACATGACGGTTCACTTCCGCTTTCGTCGGAGGATCTCACTCATTTAACAGGTAACCTTCTGGATAATGCTTTAGATGCAGTAAAATCGAATGGTTCCCCACGAATAGACCTAGTCCTAATATGCAACAAGCTAGGTTTGGAATTAAAGGTATCCAATAACGGCACCCCCATCCCTCAAAATGTAAGGCAAAATATTTTTACTGCCGGATATACGACTAAAAGCATTAAACAGCATAGCGGTCTTGGACTATATATAATTAAGCAAATTATAGATCGTTATGACGGTCAATTACAGTTGAGAGAGCCAGAAGACTATACCGGTGTAGAATTTATGATTTATATTCCTTGGAATAGATAGGTGCGATAATTAGATTTCAATATAATTTTCCGGTCTCATATTGACACTCTTCGATTTGACGCATATAATGATCATATCGATATTTATAGATTTGAGGTGCCGATATGGAAGACTATTTGGAATATGCTAAAGTATTCAAGGCGCTGGGGGATCCTAAGAGGGCCATGATAGTGGATATGCTCTCCTGTGGTGAGCTTTGCGCTTGTATGATTTTAGAGAAATTCGATATGTCCCAATCCACGCTGTCTCACCACATGAAGCTCCTGTGTGAATGTGGGCTGGTCAAGGGCAGAGAACAAGGTAAATGGACGTATTACTCACTAGACACAGATGCTATCAGTAGAATAAAGCAATTTCTCTGTAAAATTACCTCCGAAAAAGAAAATTGCATCTGCAAAGAAGATACAGTCTGTTGTAAAGGATGTGATACGAATGAGTAATGAGAAGTCCTGTTGCTGCTCGGCTAGTAGTTGTTGCAACACGAAATCCATCACACCATATGATAAAAATGATAAATGGGTAACCGGTGAAATCTTTACTCTTAAAGGCAGCGTGCCTGTGGTTTCAACAAATCTTCACTTTAAAGACATATTCGGAGCATGGAAAGTGCGCTGGGGTATCGGCAGGATGAATTATAAGATCAGTCCTGGGCTTTATGCTGTTGGTAAGCCTGATCATACGTCCCCTGTGTTGGTAAGTGCGAACTATAAGCTGACATTTGATGTATTAAGGAAAGAGTTATCAGGCTTGAATTGTTGGATTTTGATACTTGATACTAAGGGTATCAATGTTTGGTGTGCCGCTGGTAAAGGTACATTCGGAACTGATGAACTGGTAAACCGCATATCGAAAACTGGGCTGTCTGAAATAGTATCGCACAGGAAATTGGTGCTACCTCAGTTGGGTGCGCCCGGTGTGAGCGCCCATGAAGTGACAAAACAAACCGGATTTTCTGTAGTTTACGGACCTGTAAGGGCGAAGGATATAAAGGCATTTCTCGATTCAGACTTCAAAGCCACAGAAGAAATGCGTACCGTGAAATTTACGATGTGGGACCGATTGGTTCTCACTCCAATTGAACTGGCGGCCGCCGCAAAGCTTTCATTGGTGGTTTTTGGCATATTGTTTCTCCTAAACCTGTTTGCTGCAAGACCTTTCGGGCTTGCGGATTTCATTGCCTATGCGGGTGCTGTGATAACGGGAACTGTCATAACGCCTTTGCTCCTTCCCGTGATTCCCGGCAGGGCCTTCTCATGGAAGGGCTGGTTGCTGGGGTTGATATGGGCTTTGGGATTTATATGGTATAGCGGCTGGTTTGTTCCCGAATCCTTGCTTCTTGCCATAGGGTATTTGCTGGTATTGCCATCATTTTCGGCTTATTTGGCAATGAATTTCACAGGCTCATCAACATATACATCCTTTTCCGGTGTTATCAAAGAAATGAAAATAGCTGTGCCGCTTATTACTATTTCATTAATAGTAGGGATTGTATTGTTGCTGATAAATAGTATCTGTGTATAAAGGAGGACGCTATGAAACATAGATATTTGAAAAATGTTGCAACGCTTCGCTTGTCTGCTGAAAAATGTATAGGCTGCGGAAGATGTACGGAAGTTTGTCCTCATGGGGTTTTCAGCGTCAATGAAAATAAAGCAAAGATTAAAGATAAAGACCGTTGTATGGAGTGTGGCGCTTGCTCGAAAAATTGTCCCACAAATGCTATCGCTGTTGACTCTGGAGTGGGATGCGCCGCAGCTGTGATTATAGGTTGGCTAAAAGGAAGTGAGCCAAGCTGTGATTGTTCAGACAGTGAGGGATGTTGCTAAAATGGAGTGTGATGGTTATGGGTAATAAACCCAAGGTCGCATTTATTTGTGTTCATAATTCTTGTCGAAGCCAGATAGCTGAGGCACTTGGTAAGCATCTTGCAGGAGATATATTTGAAAGCTACTCTGCTGGTACAGAAACAAAACCCAGAATTAATCAGGATGCTGTACGTCTAATGAAAGAGCTATATGATATAGATATGGAGAAAACCCAACATTCAAAGCTGCTTGATGATATCCCTCCGGTAGATATTGTTATTACAATGGGGTGCAATGTGAAATGCCCTTATCTTCCCTGCAAACACAGGGAAGATTGGGGACTGGATGATCCCACAGGTAAAGGTGATGAGGAATTTAAAAAAGTAATCTCAACAATAGAAACAAAAGTAAAGGAGCTAAAAGGCAGACTAAAGCGTAAATAATTATATCACCAATTCCAAATCAAGTAGTTTTTACGATGGCTATATTACGCAGTGTAAGGTAAATTTAAGATTGGGCAATGATGAGAGGATGTCGGGATAGGCTGGCATTCTCTTTTTATTTATAAAATTAGTATTATCAGTGACAAGTATTTTATAAGCAGAAAAGTACTAAAATGTTTTCAGTAATCCATCTACTATCAGTCCACATCCAGTCAGATTTTACAGTAGAGGAGGGATTCATAGTGTTAACTATATCGAAAGCAGGGCCCCCAAGGAAGGCCTTTAGATTGATTAGATGAAAGGATATATATTTTGATATTTTACAAGAATTTAACCTAAACCTGCATTTACCTTTAACTTCTTTACTGTAATATTTGTGTTGTTAAAGAAAAATATATAGAGAAGGGAAAGGAGAGAAAAACGGAATGAAAAAGAATGTAATACTTGTGTTAGCCTTAATCATGCTGACAATCTTCTTCACAGGCTGTGCAGGCGGAGGCAGCAATGACATTGTAGTTGTTTCACGGGAAGATGGATCGGGCACCAGAGGAGCATTTATTGAACTTTTTGGAATTGAAGAAAAGGATGCAAATGGAAACAAGATAGATCATACAACAGACGAGGCAACTGTTGTAAACAGTACTTCCATAGTAATGACCACGGTAGCTGGCAATAAGAACTCCATTGGGTATATCTCCCTGGGTTCCTTGAATGATACCGTAAAAGCAGTTAAGATTGATGGAACGGAGCCCACCGTTGAAAATATTAAAAACAATGCTTACAAGGTATTCAGACCTTTTAATATTGCAACCAAGGAAGACATCAGCGAACTGGCTCAGGATTTTATCAGCTTTATCCTCAGCAGTGACGGACAAAAGGTAGTTGAAGACAATGGCTATATTGCTGCTTCAGAAGAAGGGCCTTACAGCGGCACCAAGCCTTCCGGCAAAATAGTGGTTGAGGGATCCTCGTCTGTTACTCCGGTCATGGAGAAGTTGAAAGAGGCTTATTTGAAGCTGAACACCAATGCAGAGATTGAGATACAGAGCAGTGATTCTACAACAGGCATGAATTCAGCGATGGAAGGAACCTGTGATATCGGCATGGCATCCAGAGAGTTGAAGGAGAGTGAATTGAAAAGCTTGAAACCAACAGTTATAGCTATGGATGGACTTGCTGTCATTGTAAATAAGGAAAACCCGGTAAGTAATCTGACAAGTGACCAAATTAAAGGTATTTTCAAAGGGGAAATTACCTCCTGGAATGAGGTTGCTGAGTAAGCCAAAATAAACCGGTGGAGCATTCTGCCAGATCAGGTGCGTATACGGGCTTTTAAGGGGTTAAGTATCTATGACAAAATATAAAGAAAGCATAATGAAAGCAATATTTTTTGCAGCAGCATGCACATCCATTCTAGCTGTTGCACTTATTTGTTTATTTCTGTTTATAAACGGCATACCTGCTATGGCGAAAATCGGAATATTTGATTTTCTGCTGGGCACAACCTGGAAACCTAATAATACACCTCCTTCTTTTGGAATTTTACCCATGATATTGGGAAGTATCTATGTAACAGCCGGCGCTGCAGTGATTGGAGTACCCATAGGGATTTTGACAGCTGTATTCATGGCCAGGTACTGCCCCAAAAGGCTGTACCGCATCTTAAAACCTGCAATAAACCTGCTCGCAGGGATTCCTTCCATTGTATACGGGTTTTTCGGACTTGTAGTCATAGTTCCTTTTATCCGTGATACCTTTGGGGGCACCGGTAGCAGCATGTTGACGGCATCCATTCTCCTGGGCATCATGATTTTGCCTACGATTGCAGGTGTAAGCGAATCAGCAATCAGAGCGGTCCCTCAAAGCTATTATGAAGGCGGACTGGCACTTGGGGCGAGCCATGAAAGGAGCATATTTTTTGTAATGCTTCCGGCTGCAAAATCCGGCATCATGGCTGCTGTGGTCCTGGGTATAGGCAGAGCCATCGGAGAGACCATGGCAGTCATCATGGTTGCAGGAAACCAGGCACGAATGCCTGCCGGATTGCTGAAAGGCGTCAGGACACTTACAGCCAACATAATCATTGAAATGGGCTATGCTGCGGAGTTGCACAGGGAGGCTCTGATTGCGACAGCTGTTGTACTTTTTGTATTCATTCTTATTATAAATTTATTATTGTCACTGCTTAAAAGGAGGACTGGCTGATGGAATGCATAAACAAGCGATCATTCGGGCAAAAGCTCAAGGCCTATAAACGCAGCCCCCTGTCGCTGGCCCTGTTCCTCCTGGTGTTAGTATCAACAATTCTTACCATAGGTATTTTGCTTTTTTTGATTGGGTATATCATGATAAGAGGGATACCTAATATCAAGCCTGAGCTGTTTCAGTGGGAATATAATACATTGAATGTTTCACTTATGCCGGCTTTGATAAATACTGTTATCATGACGTTCATCTCACTGCTGATTGCAGTGCCTATAGCAGTTTTTTCTGCCATCTATCTGGTTGAGTATGCGAAAAGAGGCAACAGGCTGGTTGGCATAATCAGAATTACTGCCGAGACACTGTCAGGGATTCCGTCAATCGTTTACGGCTTGTTTGGATTGCTGTTTTTTGTAACTGCTCTTGGCTGGGGAATGTCTCTCCTGGCAGGTGCGTTCACACTATCAATCATGATTCTGCCGCTTGTCATGCGTACCGCTGAGGAAGCATTAAAAGCTGTTCCCGATTCGTACCGGGAAGGCAGTTACGGGCTGGGAGCAGGCAAGCTCAGGACTGTGTTTAGAATTGTTTTGCCCTCTGCAATGCCTGGTATTTTGGCCGGTGTCATCCTGGGCATTGGAAGGATTGTCGGAGAGAGCGCGGCACTGATCTATACTGCCGGAACCGTAGCTGAAATACCAAAGGGCAGGGACTTTCTGTTTGATTCTACCCGCACACTATCGGTTCACATGTACGCTCTTACCAGCGAAGGATTGTATGTAAAACAGTCTTATGCAACGGCTGTAATACTGTTATTTATTGTTGTATTGATTAACTGGTTCTCAGGATATATAGCAAAAAAGCTTTCAAAAGCCTAAGGAACCAGGTACTAGATATTAGGTGCCAGAGGATAGGTGTAGAGCAATAGGTGGTACTTGATGCCAGATACCAGATACCACGTGCTGGATACCAGGCTCTGGCTGCTGGAAGAAATGGAGTAGAAAGGATAAGATATGGACAAAATTCGTATAGAGAATCTGGATTTGTATTATGGCGATTTTCAGGCATTGAAGAAGGTCAATCTGAATATCAAAAAAAACGAAATAACAGCCTTTATCGGGCCGTCAGGCTGCGGAAAATCTACCCTTCTGAAATGCCTGAACCGAATGAATGACCTTGTTGAAGGCTGCCGGATAACAGGCGAAGTCTTGCTGGACGGTGAAAACATTTACGGTGATATGGATATAAACCTGCTTCGAAAACGGATTGGAATGGTTTTTCAAAAGCCTAATCCCTTTCCTATGAGTGTTTATGACAATGTGGCATTCGGGCCTCGTACCCACGGCATCCGATCAAAGATCAAGCTGGATGATGTGGTAGAGAGATCCCTGCGGCAAGCTGCAATATGGGATGAATTAAAGGATCGCCTGAAAAAGAGTGCTTTGGAGCTCTCCGGCGGCCAGCAGCAGAGGCTTTGCATTGCAAGAGCGTTGGCTGTACAGCCTGAAGTCCTGTTGATGGATGAACCGACATCAGCCCTTGATCCCATCTCAACATCCAAAATCGAAGACCTTGCTGTTGAACTGAAAGAAGACTATACTATTATTATAGTTACCCATAATATGCAGCAAGCTGTACGTATTGCAGATTCAACCGCATTTTTCCTACATGGAGAAGTAATAGAATATGCAAGTGCAGAGGAGCTGTTCTCCATGCCAAAGGATAAACGAACTGAGGATTATATAACCGGGAGGTTTGGGTAATGAGGAATAAATTCGATGAGCAGCTGGAGCTTTTAAAGAAACAGATGATACAGATGGGCGCCTTGTGTGAAGGAGCAATAGCAAATGCGACAAAAGCGCTGATAGACGGAGATATAGAACTTGCTGAAAAGGCAATTGCGGCAGATGGGAACATAGACCAAAAAGAAAAAGAGATTGAAAGCCTCTGCCTTAAACTGCTTCTCCAGCAGCAGCCTGTTGCCAGAGATTTGCGCCAGATTTCATCTGCCCTAAAGATGATTACAGATATGGAGCGAATTGGGGATCAGGCTGCAGATATATCGGAAATAACCATGCTTGCCAATATAAAGGCTGCAGATAACACAAATCACATTGTAGACATGGCAAAGGCTACGATTAAAATGGTTACGGACAGTATCGACGCTTATGTTCGACAGGATCTGGGGCTTGCCAAGGCTGTAATAGATTACGATGATGTAGTTGATAATCTGTTTAATGATGTGAAGGCTGATATGATCAGGCTGATTAATGAAGATACCAATAACGGTGAATTTGCTATTGACCTGATGATGATTGCCAAATATTTTGAACGGATAGGCGATCATGCTACAAATATTGCCGAATGGGTTGTATTTTCCATTACCGGCAAGCATATTAGCGAGGTTTAAAAATGATCTATTGTGTAGAGGACGACAGAAGCATACGGGAGCTTATCATATATGCACTGAAATCCAACGGATATGAGGCTATTGGGTTCAGCGAAGGAAGACCTTTTTTAAAAGCGTTGGAAAGCAGACTTCCTGCTTTAATATTGCTTGATATCATGCTTCCAGGCGAAGACGGTATTGAAATATTGAAAAAACTAAAGGCATCACCGAAAACACGGCACATTCCGATAATAATGCTTACTGCAAAGAGCGCAGAATATGACAAGGTTCTTGGGCTGGACAACGGAGCAGATGATTATATAACCAAGCCTTTTGGAATTATGGAGTTCCTGTCCCGTGTCAAAGCTGTTCTCAGAAGATCAGGAAATGTAAGCAATTCATCCGAATTATCCACCGGTCGGCTGACAATGTATATTGACAGGCATGTTGTTCTGGCTGACGGGAAGGAGGTTGCTCTCACATTCAAAGAATTTGAGCTTCTGAAATATTTATTGGAAAATGCCGGTATTGTATTGACAAGGGATAAGCTCCTGGAAGAAGTATGGGGATATGAGTATGAAGGAGAGACCCGTACTGTGGATGTGCATATCCGCACCCTGCGTCAAAAGCTCGGAGAGGCAGGAACAGTTATTGAAACGGTGAGGGGGGTCGGCTACAGGATCGGAGGAAATGCATGAAAAAGCGTATTTATAAAAGCATGCTGCTGCTAGCCCTTATAACCATTTTACTCACTTCCTTTCTTATAACCGGATTCATATACAGGGAATTTTATATCCAGATGCAGCAGGAAATCAGAAATGAAGCTCTTTTTATCTCAACCGGCTATAATTTAATCGGGCAAGAAGTTTTTTTCGGTCTTAAAGAACAGGAAAACTCCAGCAGAATCACATGGGTAGCAATTGACGGCACAGTTTTATTTGATAATATGGTTGAAGCAAAAAACATGGAAAATCACCGTAACAGGCCGGAAATTGCCGATGCGTTGAACAACGGATTCGGTGAAGCGGTTCATCTTTCCAAAACTCTTGGTACCCAGACATTTTATCGGGCTGTCCGGCTCAATGACGGCACAGTACTGAGAGTATCAGCCACAACAAACAGTGTTTTCAAATCTGTTTTAGGTTTTATTCCGTATGTCGCTTTAATTACATTGCTGGTTATCATGCTGACCATGATAATTGCCAATCTGCTGACGAAAAAGATTATTTTCCCTTTGAACAACTTAAATTTGGAGAATCCGTTATCCAATGATGTCTATGACGAATTATCTCCATTGCTGTCCCGCATGGCTAGACAGAACGAACAGATCGAAAGCCAGTTCAAAAGGCTGAAGGAGAAGCAGGAAGAGTTTAATGCGATTACGGAAAATATCAGCGAAGGAATCATAGTTTTAAACAATAAAGGCTTGATATTATTCATCAACAAAAGTGCTGCAAGCATATTCAATGTCAGCACCCAGGATATAATTAACAAGCATATATTAACACTAGATCGAAGCATACCCCTCCAAAAAGCAATAGAGACAGCTATGGCCGGGCATTTATTTGAAAATACATTTACAATAAGTGAGGATTCTTTTCATTTACTGGTCAGTCCTGTTAAGGATGATATGGTTGTCAAAGGAGTTATTCTGTTTATACTGGATATAACAGAGAAACAATCTGCTGAAAAAATGCGCCGTGAGTTTACTGCCAATGTGTCCCATGAACTCAAAACGCCCCTTACCTCCATTTCAGGTTATGCAGAGCTTATGAAAAGCGGCATGGTGCAGCCAGAGGACATTCCCGAGTTTGCTAACCGCATATACAACGAAGCAAGGCATCTCATAAACCTTATAGACGATGTGATACGGATCTCCAGGCTGGATGAGAAAAATATTCAACTTCCTTTTGAAGAGATTGACTTATTGGAATTGGCAACGGAAACAGTCAGCAGACTATCTTCCCTTGCGCAGCAGAAACAGATAAAGCTGTCAGTCAGCGGTGAGAATGCAATTGTATCGGGTGTCAGGCAAATCCTGGAGGAAATGATCTATAACCTGTGCGATAATGCAATCAAATACAATTATGAAAAAGGCACGGTTGATGTAAGTGTCAGAGCTTTATCCGATAATGTCGTACTAACCGTTGCAGATAATGGTTTTGGCATTCCCAGGGAGCACCAAAGCCGGGTGTTTGAACGTTTTTATAGAATTGACAAGTCCCATTCAAGGGAAACCGGCGGAACCGGGCTGGGGCTTTCCATTGTAAAGCACAGTGCAGAATTCCATAATGCCAAGGTTCAACTGTTAAGCAAGCCTGGAAAGGGTACAACGATAACAGTCACATTTAGACGCAATCAATAAAACCGAATGGTACTGGTGCTGGTATACAGATGCTCCTGAAGATTAACTTAAAACATCTCAAATATACCCAAAAAGATGTAGCCTACGCAATTGTTGCTACTGTTCGCACTTATCAAAAATGGGAAAATGGAGAGACCACACCTGATGGGCACTATCTACTGAGACTTCTTAACTGGCTCGATATTCGTGAAATTCAAGATGTTGTTCGGTATACAGAATAAATTTTCAATGCCAAAACATCATCAGGCTTATGATAGATAAATTTTCATGTGATTGAAAATAAGGCTACGGTAAAGATTGAATAGCATTGTAAAGAAGAATGGTTTTTGAGAAGGGGAATTTCAGAATGGAAACGCCATCAAGATATTTACAAAAAATTGTTAATAAAATTATATACAATGAGGATGAGTTAAAAATATACTGGGGAGATGATCGCTATGTTCTGGGATTCAATTCTCCTACAATGACAAATCTGAATAAATTTTTTTCGATTAAGACGGTGTATGACACAATTGCCGATATAGACCGGAAAATTAAGTATTCATTTAATAAAATATTAAATATGAATTTGCCGGAAACTTTAGAGGGATATAATTCTTTTAGTAAGCAAACTGATAATGAGTATTGGGCAATGTACTATGTTGAAAACATAATATTTCGAACCTCAACATTGTGGGATTTGTTGGCGCAGCTATATAACATTCATTTTGACCTTAAATATGATATTGATAAAGTTTACTACCGCACTTTATTTAATAATTGTGCCCAAGGTAAAAATGCGATTCCACAAGCTAAGCGTATTGATGCATATTTTAGAGAAGAAGACAATATGGATACTACCCCATGGGGTGGAAACCATGCCTATGTTACTGAGTTTAGAAATAAAATGACACATCGTAATGCTCCTAGTATTTCTGCGATCAATCAATATGCTACAGAACTGCGTCCACCTGCAATGTATGTGTTAATACGAGTTATCGAAGATTATGCTCAAGTTTCCCACTATATTAATGAATTGCTAAGCCAAATTGATTTTGAAAAATTGCTATCGGAAATTAGGCCTTAAATAATATCTGCTGTGAAAATAATGTCTGCCCCATATGGAAATGTTAAAAATATTGTCAATAAAAAATCTTTTAATTTTCTCTGTCCCTGTTAAAGGGACTTTATTGTTCTGGGAAATATAACGATTCAAACAACAATTCATACGAGTTAAGACGTTATTTCAACAGGTTGCGCAATTACCCTAGGAAATATATGGAATACGTGATACTATGGAGCCAGAGGTGACATAGATGAATGAAATTTCAATTCATAAAATTGGACAAGCATTAGGAACATATGTGGCAAAAAAAGTTTCCAGAGCAGATCAGACAGAATTTCTGTCTTTTGGTGCAGAAATTTTGGTAGGCAGTATTATTAAATTGTGTGTTCTTTTTTCCTTTGCTTTCATCATGGATATTACCTTTGAAGTTGCGATATTACTTATCGTAACTGGCATCATCCGCACCTTATCAGGTGGAGCACATTGTTCAGCATACTATAGGTGTTTAGTAACAAGTGTTTTCATATTTACGGTATTGGGATATTCCATCAAAGTAAATTACCCATTCATCCGGCAGTTGCATCCTGCTATTTTACTTGGCATTCTCGTATTAACATTTAGTTTATATTGGCTCTATCCTCCACAGGCTCCTTCCAATAAACCTTTTAAAGACAATAAAATAGAATTAGCCTTCCGATGGTACACATTACTAACAGTTGTGATTTTATCTATAACTGCTATTGCCTTGGGGTCTAATAGCTTGCCTGCCTGGGTTATATCAATTGCACTGCTTTGGCAAGCTTTTACATTAACACCTGTGGGACATAGATTTATTGGCTTATGCGATTTCCTGCTTACTTTAAATAAGAAGGGAGGCGAATTAGAATGTTAAAATTTATTAGCAAATCTCTATTTCAAGGATTGGCAGCAGTGTTCGCTGTAGTGGCCATGACAAATATTGGAACAACGAGCATGTTTCTTATGTACCAGCCGGAGCCACCAAAGAACTTAAAAAAGTAGAAAAAACTCAAAGGCAACCGGCCATGGTAGTAGTATATAAAATATAACGGTAGTAAATTGAAAAGAAATTGAAGCCTTTATGGAATAAATTAAATAATGAGCGTTAATAGCAAACTTGTCGAAAGTCAAGGACGCAAAGCCAAAGGGTCTAAGGTGCTTAGTAACACTATGATAGCCTGGTTGCCGCATTTACTGTGTGTACTAAACCTGCCCGCTTTTCGTCTGGCAGGTTTTTTCCTTTTATTTTACTTGTTACGTATTAAGTTTTTAGATTTGATATCGTGTATTTGAATGTAGATAAGTAGGCCGGTGCAAAGGATGTCGAGCTACCAATGTCTTCAAAATTGCAGTTACGGGTAACAACAAATGGACATCAGGCATCATTTAGTTTCCAATAAAGCTTTAATTGTCGCTGACAGAACCTTGAGACCGCGCTTATCACACTGGTAAAGCAAGCGAGTAATTTGATCTATTTCATTATTGGTATGTTTACCTTCAGGATAGAAAATTGCGTCAGCTGATATGCCTAATTCGCGGATGAGGCGAAAAAGAACACTATAGCTTGGCTTTTTATTCTCGTTTTCTATGGACATCAAATATCGGGGTGATATGTTTATTCTTTCTGCTAATTGTTCACGGGTAAGGTTATTGCTTTTTCTTGCAGCTTTTAGAATTTCACCTAAACTATCTAAATCGTTGTGCATCATTGGTTCACCTCCGATAACAGTTTACAGTTCCTGTTTAGGAGGTTAAACGATACATGAGAGCTATAAAAATAAGAACTAATAGAGCGTATCATCATTAAATTCCATATTAGATATGGTTTTCATTAAGTTATTAAGATAGGCGATACCCGCTAAATAAAAAAAACGTGAGTTTGGCGGGGTTTTCGCATGGTTAAAGAATTCCCCTTCAGGCTTACGGGTTTGGAGGGTTTAATAATGTTTATCCAGCATAATACGAGGGGTCATCATCCGCTAATATATAGCGGTCGGGTTTGATAAAGCCGACATCATTTTTTGCCGCACAGCTAATCTCCAATTGTTAAAAAAAGCTCATTTTTATCACAGGGCAAATGTGGGCATCAAGTAGAACTAACAGAGCGTAATATTAGGAAACACAATAGCGCAGTTTTAGAAAAAGCTTATTTGGATTGTATCCAAGTAGGCTTTTTTTGTCGAAAAAAGGAGAATTGTATCGGCTGCCGCTCTCCTCCTCCTCTGTTTTGGTTTTTTAACTCAAAAAAATCAAAACGGAGGTTCATATATGAAAAAGATCAATTTAAGGGATTTATACCCGTTTTATAAATCTGACTTTTTTATTGAAATTGCAGATGAAGTTGCAGAACTGATCAAACAGATTGAGCGAAAAGAACATGCAGATTACGAGCGCATCCGGGTAAACAAGGCCTACTATTCTCTTGACGCTGATGATGGAATAGAAAGAGGTATTGTTCTGCTTGTATTATCACCGGAAGAAATCTATGAACGAAAACTGAGCAAACAGGAATTATATGCTGCTATCAACAGCCTGCCGGAAAAACAGGCAAAGCGTATCTATGCGCATTTTTTTCTTGGCATGAGCAAAGCAGAAATAGCCAGGATTGAGGGTGTTAACAAATGTCAAGTATCCCGTTCAATTGAAAAAGCATTAAAGAATATTGAGAAATTTTTAAAAAATTTCTGTAAGGGGTGCAACTTTTGAGCAAAAAATCTGCTGATTAGTAGAGGGACATATACTACCCCCTCAAGTGTTCTTTGATAATTGAATAAGTGTTTATCCGGTACTTTCCCCGTATGTCCTGAGAAGGAAAGCCAAATTGCAGGTACGCCAGGACCATCTGCCGGTATAACGCCGGTTCCAACCGAAGGATCAATTCCGTTTATGGACTGGATGAAGGTAAGGTGTGAGCGAAGAATACTTATGCAATGAAAAGTGTTGGTTACACTTTTGGCGATAACGCATACGGAGGGATAATGATACTTGCGCATAGTCGAGGTTAAGTCCCAGAGTGCGCCCCGGTCGCTGACGGGGAGGTGTGATTCCTATGAGGACGGTCAACCGCTGTCTGCCGGATGTAACATAAGTATACAAAAACCAAAACAGTAACGCAGGATAGGATTGCGCCTGTTAATGAAAGCATGTGTGCATATGCTGTTCAAACTAAGGCGCATTTCCTACTGTGAATCTGAAAATTAGAAGTATTGGTGATTGCTGAAAAGGAGGGTCTTTATGAAAGGTAAATTGATTCGATACAGTATGCAGATTGCCATGCTGGGACAATTGTTGTCTTTGGCTCTGATAACCGAGAAAGAATTTTCTCTGATTAAAAATAAACTTATGCAGGATTACGGTGTAGTTTCAGACCTGACTTCTTAATTTGTACATTTGGCATATAGGTAGTTATTCATTATACTGGTTTCGTAATAATCATTTTGCGAAGGAGGACTTTTAATGCATGAAGTTGAAGTAATAAAAGCGAACAGAAAAATATCTGACCGTACTGCAGGAAAAATAGCGGATATTTTGCGTGTAGCTCCTTATGCAAGAGTTAGTACGGATTCAGAGGAACAATTAAACAGCTATAAATCACAGGTTATGTATTACACAGACTTAGTGAAAAAGCGTAAGGATTGGGTATTGGTTGACATCTATGCTGATGAGGCGATAACAGGTACCCAGGTTACAAAACGTGAAAATTTCCAGCGCATGATTAACGATTGCATGGATGGTAAAATTGATATGATCATAACAAAATCCATTTCAAGGTTTGCCAGAAATACCTTGGATACCTTAAAATATGTCCGGATGTTGAAGGAAAGAAATATAGCTGTATTTTTTGAAGATGAAAATATCAACACATTGACAATGGACGGAGAGCTTCTGCTTGTCATATTAAGCTCAGTGGCGCAGCAGGAAGTAGAGAACATATCAGCCAATGTAAAAAAAGGCTTGAAAATGAAAATGAAGCGAGGAGAACTGGTTGGTTTCCAGAGCTGCCTAGGGTATGATTATAATCCTAATGACAAGAGTATATCAATAAATGAAGCGGAAGCTGATGTTGTTAGATACATATTTAATCGGTATATTGATGGTGCGGGTGCTTATGTTATTGCAAAAGAGTTGACCAGTCTTGGTTATAAAACCAAAAATGGCAATACAGAATGGCATGATACAACAGTATTAGGAATCATAAAAAATGAAAAATACAAAGGTGATGTTTTGCAAGGCAAGACCTTTACCGTTGATCCAATTTCCAAAAGAAGATTAGACAATTACGGTGAGGAAGACCAATTCTATATAAAGAACCATCACGAACCAATTATTAGTGAAGAAATATTTGAAAAGGCGCAAGCAATCTTAAACAGGAGAGGTGCAAACCGTCGCGGAGTAGAAAAGGGAAAACGTGAAAAATACAGTAGGCAATATGCTTTTAGCAGTAAGCTGGAGTGTGCTTTTTGCGGAAGTAATTTATCGCGCCGGAACTGGCATAGTGGTAGCGCTCACGAAAAGGTTATCTGGCAATGCGTAACTGCTACTAAAAAAGGCAAGAAATATTGCCCACCAAGCAAAGCAATTGAAGAAAAAATTCTTGAGAGTGCATTTGTTGAATCATATAAACTGCTATGCCAGAATAATTCAGATGTTCTGGATGAACTTATAGAAAGGATGGAAAGTGTTCTTAGCAAAAATGATTTTCAAAAACAATTAGCTAAAGTAGAAAATGAAATTCATGCTATTGAGCAGAAACGTAATAGGTTGGTTGATATGCGTTTAGAGGAAACAATTGATAAAGCCACTTATGAGAAAAAATACAGTGAATTGGAATCAATTTTAGAAGGATTATTAACAGAAAGAGAACAGCTGGAACAATCCTCTAGGGAAGAAATTAACCTGGAAAAACGGATTGCACATTTTCGTAAGGTACTTGAAAATAATGAAATATTAAAGATTTTTGACCGCTGTGTGTTTGAAAGTATTGTAGAAAAGGTTATTATCGGAGAGATTGACGAGAATGGAAATGCTAATCCGTACAAGCTGACATTTGTATATAAGACTGGATATTCTAATGCAGTGCAGAGTAAAATGCATAAGCAGATTAAAAAAAAGAAAAATGATAAAGGAAATTTGCATTCCTATTCCTCACCCAACACATGTTGAGTGCGTAGTATTGATGTCAAGGGTTTAAAAATCAAGTGTAAAAAAGGCCTTGATATAAGGGCGTTTCGAGGTTCTCACCATAAAAATCACTACTCAGATAGTGCCCGAATTTCACTTCGTAAGAACAGGTCGAAACAAGCAAATTTCCTTGTGACAGAGCGATTTAGATGTCATAGCTCGGCGAGTGGTCGGGTTAGATGTCAGCGTTCGCGAGTGCACGATTTAGATGTTTTTTCAGATGTTTTTGGGGTTGTGTGGTCAGGTTGGATGTGGGTATAAAAAACACAAAAATAGGCTAACTAACATGGTGGAAATATGATAATATAATTATTAGGCGGTGTATAACATGAATGAGTATTTTAGAAGCAGATTCAATAGACAACCCATAGAAGTAATAAGTGGTGATTATTATTTTGGTTCTGATAACGACGGTGATAATTTTGATAAGAATGATGTCGATCTTTGGTTAAACGGAGTCTTTAAAGACAGGTGGGATAAAGCTTTCAAAGTAGAAGACGATTTATTAAGTTATTTTTTTACTGATGTGCTAGATGTTTTTGACGAAAATCCCACTCCTTTCATGGAGATTGCATGTGGTCCGGGAATGGGATTAACCCCCATTATTCTTTCAAAATATCCTGACATAGTATGTTTGGCAACAGACGCATGTTCTCTATTGATTAAATCATGGCGGCAATACATAAACCATGATTTGAAAGAATTTAATATTGACCTGGCATCTTTCAGTGCTATGGACATGCCAATTAAAGATAATTCACTTGATATGGTCACCAGTTTTATTGGTGTAAGCTCGACAAGATCAGGCGAACAAGGAAAAATTCGAGCATTAAAAGAAATTTTCCGTGTTTTAAGAAAAGGCGGATGTTTAATAGCGATAGAAAATGAATGGTCAGATATCGAAGCAATTAAAAATGTATTTCAATTATGGGGTAGACCCATGTGGGCTGGAATGAAAGAAGATACAACATGGTATGAAAAGTTTGAAAAATGTGGTTTTACAGTTGAAAAGACCGATAAAACTTTTTTCAGATACCTTAATCGTGATGATAATGAATTAGGAGAACAAGCAGATAAATACGGTATAAAAATCGGGCTAAAATTTACATTGTTTATTTTGCGAAAATGAACATTATAGATTAGACTTTACACCGGGCTGCAAAAAAAAGGAGGCATATTATGGCCGATAATAAAATAATTCACCTTATACCTCCATTGCCTCCAAAGCGTGAAAAACGAGTGGGCATATATTGCCGTGTGAGTACAAACAGTACGGAACAGTTGAAAAGCCTTGCGGCTCAAGTATCGGCGCTAACAAGATTAACGGCAGCCAATCCAAAATGGCTATTGGTTTATGTATATATTGACATTGCTTCAAGCAAGACGGGTTCTTCCCGTAAAGAATTTACCCGTATGCTAAAGGATTGTAAGTCGCGTGATATAGAAATTGTTCTAACCAAGAGCATCAGCAGATTTGGCCGAGACACGGTGGAAATTCTCGATGCATTGAACCAGCTAAGAAATCGCGGTGTTCGTGTTATATTTGAACAGGAAGTCCTTGATACAGCTGATACTGATAATGACCTTTTGATTTCAATTATAGAATCAATTGTGCAGGCAGAGAACGAATCACGCAGTGAAAATATTAAGTGGGGAATCAAACAACGCGCTGCACAAGGAACTTCAAAGCTATATAATAGAAAATGCTATGGGTATTACAGTGATGAAGATGGTAATCTGGCTATTGATGAGACAGAGGCGAAAAATGTCCGATTGATATATAACCTCTATCTTCAGGGTAAAAGTGTTTTAGGTATCGTGAAAGAGCTGGAACGCCTGGGGATCAAGTCCCCTACCGGAAAGGCGACTTGGCCTAAGAGAACAATTGACGTAATGCTCAGTAATGAAAAGTATATAGGCAATGTACGGTTGTTGGATAACGGAAAACACGATTCATATTATCGGGCAGAGAATAAAATCCGGCGATAATCTCAAAGGAAACATTCCAAGCGGTGCAGATTGAGAAACAGCACCGAAGTAATGTTATAAAAAGCGAAGACGGAGTCCAGAGAAAAAGCAGAAAATACAGCTCAAAGAAGTGAGAGTTGCAATTTTCTGGTTTAAATCACTTCGGAAAACAATAGAAGCCGAAGCAAAGAGAGCTTATGTTATATCAATATTGATTATAGTCTGAGGAGGTGTGCTCATGGGTGTATGCGAAATTCAAAGTTTGACCAGAGATTACGGCAACGGGCGCGGAGTGTTTAATTTATCCTTTTCGATTAATCAGGGCGAGGTGTTTGGCTTTCTCGGGCCAAACGGCGCGGGAAAAACCACGACTATCCGTCACCTGATGGGTTTTTTGAAACCTGAAAAAGGATATTGCACCATAGGGGGGAAGAATTGCTGGAAAGATCGCACCGATATTCAGAAAACTCTGGGATATATCCCGGGAGAAATGGTGTTCTTTGATGATATGACCGGGACAGAGTTTTTATCCTTTATGTCAAAATACCGTAAGACAAAATCAAACGGGCGCACAAAAGAATTGTGTGACCGATTTGAGTTGGACCCGCGGAGTAAGCTCAAGAAAATGAGCAAAGGAATGAAACAGAAGGTCGGTATTGTGGCAGCCTTTATGCACGATCCTGAAGTCTTGATCCTTGACGAACCTACAAGCGGACTTGATCCGCTGATGCAAAACCGGTTTATAGAACTGGTGCTGGAGGAGAAAGCAAAGGGTAAGGCGATTCTGATGTCCTCCCATATATTTGAAGAGGTAGAGCGCACCTGCGACCGTGTTGCCATTATCAGAAACGGCAGGCTTGCGGCGTTGGATGCCGTGGAAGCTTTAAAGGCGGCACAGGTAAAGAAATTTGTAATCACATTGGAAAATGAGGATGCCGCAGCTGCGTTTGCTGAAGAGGGATTGCGTATTTCGGGTGTTACACACAATCAAGTTACTGTGATTGTGCAGAACAATATCAAAGAGCTGATATCTGTTATGAACCGTTATCCCGTGATAAACATTATCACACCTAATCAGAGCCTTGAAGAAATTTTTATGCAGTATTACGGGGGTGACAGGTCATGATAAATTGGACGTTATATAAACGCGGTATCCAGGGAAGTTGGAAGATGCTTCTGATTTTTGCCGCTGTAATTACCATGTATTTTACCGTTATCGTCTCTATGTTTGACCCGGCGCTCGGAAGCGCTCTGAACGAGTTTGCCAAAGCCATGCCGGAACTGATGGCTATCGTGGGCATGAATCCGGCATCAGCTGAGCTTGTCAGCTTCATGGAGGCGTATCTTTACGGATTTATCATGCTTGTATTTCCTATGCTTTTTTGCATACTCAGTGCCAATAAACTTATCGCACGCCATGTTGACCGCGGTTCAATGACATATCTGCTGTCGGCTCCGGTAAAGCGCGAAACGGTTGCCTTCACTCAGATGAAGGTCATGGTTACCGGACTGTTTGCGCTGGTTCTGTATGCCACTCTGTTGGGAATAGTCAATTGCGAAATTTCGTTCCCCGGCGAGCTTGATATCGGAAAGTTTATTTTACTCAACATCGGAGTGCTGTGCCTGCAGCTTTTTATAGGTGGCATTTGCTTTCTATGTTCCTGTATATTTAATGACAGCAAATATGCTGTCGGTGTAGGTGCCGGAATTCCTGCGCTTGGATTTATTGTTCAGATGATGGCCAACGCTGGAAAAGACCTGGAAAACGCAAAATATGCTACATTCTTCACCTTGTTTAATTCAGATGGCATCATTGCAGGAGAACCGGGTGCAATCTGGGGAATGGTTGTCCTTTTCGCAGGAGCCGTCGCGCTGTTCGGAACGGCAATAGTTGTTTTTTCAAATAAGGACTTGCACATTTAGAGTACAGCATTACAAAGGTCATGGATACATGGCAAAAAGCGAAATGGTAGCTGATAAAAAAGTACACATTGAAGCAAGAAAATTAAAATAGCCTACTGAAAATTATTTTTTACGAGTGAACAGGTTGGATGTTAAACCAGCATAAATACAGCATTTTCACTGTGTTTTTAAGAAAGTGTGAAATAGCCTAAGAATTTCATGTTGAGACCATTTGCTTGATGTCTAGAAAATAAAGTCCGGAAAGCCTTGAAGATACTAGGTTTTATAAAATGAAAGTGAATCTGTCTACTCGACCTAAGCCCTCGATATGTGTACGTGGAAACATATCGAGGGTATATTTTTGTGCAAAATTTGAGCTAGAATATGGGTAGGGTTGAGTTGACAGATTAGATATATCTATAGGGTTGAGGAGACAGTATAGATGTAAATAATTCAATTGATTATAGACTTTGCTATATAGACAATGCTATAATATTAATATAGGAGCGTGATAAAATGATAATTTCTGAAACGATTAAGGCTATAAGAAATGAGCTCAAGATGAGTCAAACAGATTTTGCTGAAGCAGTGCATGTTAGCTTTTCAACAGTTAATAGATGGGAAAATAATAAAGTTATACCTAATAGAATGGCGCGTGCTCTAATTATAGATTTTTGTGAAAAGAATGGTGTAAGTGAATTACTTATAAAAGCGTTAAAAGAATATAAATAGATGGATGGTGACAACGTGGAAAAATCAATTTTAGAGAGGTTTGGTTTTAAATATAATAAAAGGAGCGTCCATACAGGTCGGACTATAATGTTAGAAGAGTTATCAAATCTCCTTGAAGCTGTTCCAGATGCGATTGTATATGATGATTATATTAAAGCTATTATAGATCAAAATTGCCTTTTGAAGAGATCATCTTCTTCCCGGACAATAACAGCTAATTTTTTAACGGAATTATACTCGCTTGATCCTACAATATCGATTTTCAGGAATTTATTATTTTTCTGGAATCGTGATGAAGAAGGAAGACCACTACTAGCAATGCTTTGTGCATTTTGTAGAGACAGAGTTCTAAACTACTCTTTCAAAGCAATTAAATCATTAGAACATAATGCCGAAGTCAAAAAAAAGTCTATAGAAGAGTTGATTGATGAGATGGAGCCAAATCGATTTAGTGAATCTACACTACAATCAATGGCTCGTAATATTTTGTCTAGCTGGACAAAAAGCGGTCACCTAAAGGGGAGACGTGATAAAGTCAGAGTTCAAGCGAAAGCTACACCTGCTACTGTGGCATATGCTATATACCTTGGATATTTAGAGGGGCAGCGAGGTCCAGCTCTTTTTGAAACAACGTATATGGAGATAAATGATTGTTCTAAGGAAATGGCAATAGAACTTGCTGAAAATGCTTCAGCTCGTGGATGGATATTTTTTAAGCGAATTGGTAATGTGATGGAGATTTCACTTCCAAACCTTATTACTAAGGAGGAGGCAGATTTAATTTATGAGCAAAATTGATGTACTATTAAAGAATTACGAAAAAACTATTTCGATTCCTTGGAGAGATCTTGCTGCAGCTCAAAGAGTAATTTTTGCAGTTTACCAGGAATCTGATGAGCGTAGACTTAAGGCTAAGATTACAGAATTTGAATTAGCTACAAGAAATTTAAATCATGGGTGGGTAGAATTTAACTTAACAGATACATTCTCAGAGTGGATGCATAGTCAACGTTATGCAAAGAGTTATTATAAAAATCCAAAACTATTGTCTAATATTATTCATAAATATAGTGACTATATAGAAGAAAAATTCAGAAGGTTTATTGACAGTGAAAATATTACTGATGAAGATGTAGTTGCACTTTCAGGTGTTGGTTCTATCTTTGGATTTATAAAGGTTAGAGATTTAGTTGATAGGTTATCACCAATGGTGAAAGGAAGGCTTCTGGTGTTCTTCCCAGGAAGTTATGAAAATAATAATTATCGGTTACTTGATGGGTATGATGGCTGGAACTATCATGCACTACCTATTACATGTAATAAAATAATCTAAGGGGGATTTATATGCTGAATAAAGATGTATATTTGATTAATCCATTAGAACGTAAACTTGTTAATGAAGGCGTTGCAAGCGTTAATGATAGGAATCTTAATGTGCTTCGTTATGAAGTAGAGACTTTTGTTTGTGACGGGCAATATGAAAAAGGGATGGAACATATTCTTGAAGTTTATTTAAGAAACTTGGGACACGAACAACAACCAGCAGTTTGGGTTAGTGGCTTTTTTGGTTCTGGTAAATCACACTTAGTAAAAATGTTAGGTGCTTTTTGGCAGGATGTCGAGTTTCAAGATGGTGCAAGAGCTAGATCATTAGCAGATTTACCTGATAGTATAAAAGTTCTCCTTCATGAATTAAGTACTCAAGCTAAAAGATATGGCGGTTTGCATGCAGCCATGGGTACATTGAGTGCTGGTGCTAGTGGAAGCGTTAGGTTGGCTTTACTGAGAATAATATATAAATCTGCAGGGTTACCAGAAAATTATGCAAATGCATCATTTGTTATGTGGCTGAAGTCTGAGAAAATTTATGACCAAGTAAAAGAGAAGGTAGAAGCTAAAGGATATGATTGGAATGAAGAACTAGATAACCTTTATGTGGCAGAAGGGCTGCATGAAAGCTTGTCAGAAGTAAAACCTAACCTATTCCCTACTCCAGAAAGCTGTGTTGAAACCTTAAATAATAGATTTCCGAATAAGTCAGATGTCACAAGCGATGAAATGATTAAATCAATTAAAGATGCACTATCAAAAGGTGGCCAAATGCCATTGACCTTAGTTGTATTAGATGAAGTTGAACAATATATTGGCGACAGTACTCAAAGGGCAATGGATGTGCAAGAGGTTGTTGAAGCATGTAGTAAGCAAATCGGAAGCAAACTGCTATTTATTGGAACTGGGCAAACAGCTGTAACAGGAACAGCATTATTAAAAAAATTAGAAGGACGATTTACTGTTAGAATAGAATTATCTGATACTGATGTCGATGCGGTTGTAAGAAAAGTGATTTTAGCTAAGAAGCCAGACAAAGTGCAAGAGATAAGAAAAATTATGGAGAAAAATATTGGTGAAATATCTAGACATTTAACTGCAACTAGTATTGGGCATAATCAAAGGGATGTAGAATACTTCACTCAAGATTATCCAATATTACCGGTTAGAAGAAGGTTTTGGGAAAACACATTAAGAGTACTAGATCAAACAGGTACGGATAGCCAGTTAAGGAATCAGCTAAGCATGGTTCATAAAGCTACCCAATCGAATATAAACGAGCCATTAGGAAATGTGATTCCTGCAGATTATTTATACTACGATTTGGCAGATAAAATGCTTCATGCTAGAGTTTTACCAAGAAAAGTACATGAGAAAACTATGCTGTGGTACACGCAAGGAGATGATGAGAGGCTAGTTTCTAGAGCCTGTGGGCTGATTTTCTTAATTAATAAATTAGCTGGAAGTAATAATGAGATTGGAATAAAGTCGAATATAGACACTTTGGCAGATCTTATGGTTACAGATTTATCTAGTGGGAGCTCACAGCTTAGAAGTAGGCTTGGTGATTTATTAGATGATTGCGAGCTGCTTATGAAGGTAGATGATGAGTACAGAATACAGACTGAGGAGAATTTAGCTTGGTTGGATGATTATGCGAGTAATCAAAATGTTCTTCGAAATGAAATGCATCGTGTAAATGCTGAAAGAGAAGATAGAATCAAAAAGAAATTTGTTGAAACAGTAGGGAAATCAACAATTATGCATGGACAGTCAAAGGTAGTTAGAGATATCAATTTCTTCTTTGGCACAACATTACCAGCAGATGCTAATAATAATGTTTATGTATGGGTTAGAAATGAATGGAGTACAGATGAAGATTCAGTAAGGATTGATGCAAGACAAGCAGGAAATCAATCACCTACAATTTTCGTATTTATCCCGAAGAGAGCGGAGATTGCAAATTATCTAGTGGAGTCAAAAGCTTCTACTGCTACTCTAAGCAAAAAGGGTTCACCGGCTCCTGTAACCCCTGAGGGCAAAGAGGCTATGGCGGCCATGGAGACGATTAAAAACAATGCTGAAAGAAATATTGATGAATTGTTAAGAGAGGCTTTATCTGAAGCTAAGGTCTTCCAAGCGGGGGGAAATGAGATTATTGAAGCAAACCTAAAGGACGCCATATCATCTGCTGCTAAAAACTCAATTCATAGGCTTTTTCAAGAGTTTGATATAGCAGATAATCCTAATTGGAATAAAGTCTTTTCAAAAGCTAAAGAAGGTGCACCTGATTCACTTAAATATGTAGGTTTTAATGGAGATGTATCTGAACATGCTGTATGTAAAAAAGTTATGAATTATATAGGCAGCGGGAAAAAAGGAACAGATATCAGAAGGGAATTCGAAAATGCACCTTACGGTTGGTCTGGAGATGCTATAGATGGGTCGTTACTTGCTTTAATGGTTGCAGGGTTGATTCGATGTTTGGACGAATCTGGGAATATAGTTAATCCAAAAGATATTGAAAGAAAACAAATTGGTAAGATGACCTTTAAAATAGAATCTGTGACAATCTCTACGATACAAAGAATCCAGATTAGGAAGTTGTATCAAAAAGCAGGTATTAAGGCTGATGCAGGCAACGAGTCTTTAAAAGCTGAAGATTTCATTAATTATATGTTAGAGCTTGCAGAAGATGCTGGAGGAGTAGAACCTAGACCTGATAAGCCAGATACGTCGCTAATTAATGAGCTTAAATATCAGACAGGTAATGAACAGTTATTATCGATTTATGAAAATAGAAATAAACTAGAAACGCTTATTGAAGAGTGGTCTAAGTTGAAGTTGAACATTGAAAGTAGGATTATCAATTGGAATAAATTAGAACAGATGATATCTCTTGTTTCTAATGAAGATGCTATTAGTGATATTAAGAAACAAGTACAATCCATAAAAGAAGAACGTCAACTTCTTCATGAGCCTGATATGATAGTACCACTATTAAAGTCTTTAGAAAATATATTGAGAACTACAATAAATGAGAAGTATTCAAAATATTCAAGTGTTTACGACTATTTAAATAAAAAGCTAAATAGTAACGAAGCTTGGAGCAGATTAAGTGAAGAGAAGCGAACTAGTATATTAAAACAAAGCGGGCTCTCGAAAATTCAGCCAATTGCTTTAGGAACATATGAGGAATTATTGAGTGCTTTAAGGCAGTACCCATTAAGATCATGGACTGACAAAGAAGCGGCATTACAAGCCAAATTTAATATGGCTACCGAGATGGCCGCAAAAGAACTCGAACCAAAGTTGCAAATGGTTGAGATACCCAAACGCACACTTAAATCAGAAGAAGAAATTAATCGTTGGATTGAAGAAATAAGAGTTCAGCTTAAAGAAAAATTAGTCGATGGACCAATAATTGTACGCTAATCAGGAGGTGAAATGATTGAAACCTTTATCGAAGGAGTTAAGAAATAAATTTGAAAGAACCATAGAGAATGCTAGGGAAATAGCAGAGGAAGCAGCAAGAATTGCTCTAGAACAACTAGGAGTAGGTGAAGCTTCGCCATATAGTTATTTGTCAGAGGATGAGCGAGCATTGCGTAGAAGATTACGAGCACATGGTCGAAATCTAGGCGATGTTCGAGATCCAAAAACAGAAACTCAAGAAATTGATAGATTAATTGAGGAAATTGCCTATGAACATTGGCATAGAATGCTTTTTGCAAGGTTTTTAGCAGAAAATGATTTGCTTATGTATTATGAAGATGATGATATTGAGAACGCTGTTCCAGTTACATTATCAGAATGTGATGAATTGGCTCAGGAATTAGAGATGAAGAATGGTTGGGAAGTAGCGGCAAAACTTGCAACTAAAATGTTACCGCAAGTTTTTAGGGCTGACGCACCAGTTTTTAAAGTTGAATTATCTCCAGAAAAGCAAAGGCAGCTTGAAAATCTTGTTTCAAGTATTGAAGGTGATGTATTTAAAGCATTCGATAGTTTAGGATGGGCTTATCAATTTTGGCAAAATAAGAAGAAAGAACTGATTAACAAGTCTGAATCAAAGATTGGTGCAAAGGAATTACCAGCTGTAACGCAACTTTTTACTGACTCCTATATGGTTGATTTTCTTTTAGATAACTCAATCGGTGCTTTATGGGCATCAAAAAAGGTTAAGGAACTTAAAAATGTTAATATAAAAAATGAAGATGAATTAAGAAAAATTATTTCAACGGATGAAATGCCATTAAAGTATACTAGATTTGTAAGAAATTCGTCAGGTGAATGGGTGGTTGCAAGTGGAGTTCATATAGAAAACTATAATAATTTGTCTGAATTAAAAGTTCTTGACCCATGTTGCGGATCTGGTCACTTTTTGGTATCAGCATTTAAAATGCTTGTTAAACTGAGAGCGGATGAAGAAGGTCTCACAGCAGAAGAAGCCTGTGATGTTGTCTTGAAGGATAACATTTACGGACTTGAGATTGATCAAAGATGTGTAGAAATAGCAGCTTTTTCTGTTGCTTTGAATGCATGGAAATACCCCAATACTAAAGGATTTAGGAAAATCCCTAAGTTAAATATAGCTTGGTGTGGTCAATCCTTTAATATAAAAAAAGATGAGTGGTTAAGCTTAGCAGGCAATGACTCTAAATTAAAATATAGTTTAGAAAGTTTATATAATTATTTTAAAGATGCACCATTGCTTGGAAGTTTGTTAGACCCTGAAAGTATTTTACCAGAAGGTACGATGTTTGAGGAAGATTGGCATCGAATAAAACAATTGATTGATAAAAAGTATGAATTTAATATCTATGATAAGGCGGAAATAATTATAGCGGCTCAAGGGATAGAAAGAGCTATATATTTATTAAGCCAAAGGTATGATATTGTTGTCACGAATGTACCATATTTAAAAGGTGGAAATCAGTCAGAAAGATTGAAAACATTTTGTGAAAAATATTATTCTGACTCAAAATATGATTTAGCTAATGTTTTTATTGAAAGAATAATTAAACTCTTAAAGAAGAAGGGCACTTTTGCTGTTGTAACTCAACAGGCGTGGCTGTTCTCGAAATATTTTGAAAAATTTAGGGGCAAACTGCTAGAAAATATTGAGTTTGGATTAATCGCAAGACTAGGACCGAATGCATTTGATGCAATTAGTGGTGAGCATGTAAATGTTGCATTGATGGTAATGCATAATAATACTCCTGATGATAATTACATTCACTGTGGGATTGAATTAGACCAATATAACACCCCATTAGAAAAGGCAAGTGGTTTGACTGTAGACAATGTGATTTGTGTAAAACAAGAAGCTCAAAAAAACAATCCAACTAGTAGAATTATATTTGATATAAATATTAATAAGAAAAGAGAATTCATTTATAAATATGCTGAATTTGGAAAAGGCTCAGTTTCTGGTGATAGGCCACATTATATTAGATTTTTTTGGGAGGTATGTAAGCTACATAGCTATACGAAGCCATGGCTGAATAGCCCAAAACACGAAATTAGTTGGAGTGGAAGGCAAGAAATTATATTGTGGGGTCACGGGTATAATCCTGAAGATGAAGTAGGTTTTGCATATAGAGGGCAGCGAGTTCATGGTAAAAAAGGTATTGCGATTGCTAAAACTGGAAAAATGAGATTTACACCTTATAACGGAGAATTATTTGACGATAATGTAGTCGTAATATCACCCTACGATGAGAAAGATTATCCAATACTTTGGTGTTATCTGACTTCTAATGATTTTATTGAAAATGTAAGAAAAATAGATAAAAAGCTATGTATAACAGCAGGTACATTCCCGCAAGTTAGTATTGAATACTCTAAGTACGAGAAAGCAACTCCGAATATAGATATTTACAAACCATATTCTGATGATCCAACCCAATGGATATTCCATGGTCATCCACGTAAATCAATAGATCCTTTACAAGTCGCAGTTGCAAGACTGTTAGGTTATAGATGGCCTGCAGAATTAGATGATGATATGGAGTTATCTGAAGAATCTAGAGAACTTATTGCGCAATCTCAGGGCTTATTGCCTTATGCAGATAAGGATGGTATTGTTTGCATCCCTTCAGTAAGGGGTGAAACACCAGCTTCTGAAAGATTACTTAACTTACTTGCTGCAGCATATAAAGATGAAGATATTAATAAGATATTGTCCGAACTGCTCTCTAATGCTGATCATGCGGGAAAAAGTTTGGAGTCGTGGCTTAGAGATAAGTTCTTTACACAGCATTATAAGCTGTTCGGCCATCGTCCATTTATATGGCAAATATGGGATGGTTTAAAAGATGGATTTTCAGTATTAGTGAATTATCATAAGCTAGACAGAAAGAATCTAGAGACTTTAATTTATACTTACTTGGGGGATTGGATTAGTAAACAGAAATCAGCTATGATGGACGGCATAGAAGGTGCAGAAGAGAAATTAAATGCTGCCATAAGTTTGAAAAAGAAATTGGAATTAATACTCGAAGGAGAAGCTCCATATGACATATTCGTGAGATGGAAGCCTCTTAATAAACAGCCTTTAGGCTGGGAACCTGATTTAAATGATGGCGTACGTGTCAACATTCGTCCTTTTATGCTGGTTGGAGATGTGGGGAAAAAAGGCGCTGGAGTATTACGAGATAAACCAAATATTAAATGGAATAAAGACAGAGGTAAAGATACAGAAAATAGTCCTTGGTATCATTTGTTTGGTGGAGATAGAATCAATGATTACCATTTGACACTAGAAGAAAAGAAAAAAGCAAAAGAAGATGAGGTGAAGTTCAGTTGAAATTAATAAATAATATAATAAACAGCATCAGAGCAGCAGCAAATTATAATCCTGAAGCTGAATCTCCACCTCAATGTATTTTATGGACTGATAAAGAAAAGCTTTGGGAAAAGGCTGTAGAGGTACTTAAAGGTGAGATGCCAGAACTACTTGTACTTGGGGAATATAAACCTGAAGTTCATATGGGACCAGCGATATGGTTAAGAGTAGCTATTTCTGGATTAATTGATAGTTATAAAGTTCCCATTGGAAAAGTTCCGGTACTATATTTGCCAGGTGTAAGTAGACAAGATATAAGAGCGGTGGAAAGCTGCTCTGAGGAACTTATGCCACTTGCAGAGTTGCAGTATCGTGGTGTAATCTGGTCTCAGATAAATTCAAGAGACTGGACACCACTAGCATATTTAAAAACTAAAAAGGGAGGATTAGGACTAAATATTCAACAAGATACTCAAACAATTGAAGCACTTGAAAGAGCTCTAGTGAAGCTTTTGTTTGAAGAGATCGACTCTTTAAAAAATGAATATTTAGATAAGGATTATTTTAATGCACTTTTAACAGGTGGAGATACCATAAGAGATGTTCTTAACTGGATAAATGATCCCGATTCATTTAAGAAAAGCAAAAGCGATGAAGAGTGGGAAGCTTTTGTTGAAATTTGTATTTCAAAGTTTCGGCTTAATCCAGAGCAGGATACAATTTATACTGCTGCTGAAAAAATTGCATGGAAAGAGCCACAATGGGATTCTGTGTGGGATAGATTTTGTGAAGCACCAGCAAAATATAATGCTATACCACAAGTCATGCGCAATATTATTATGCCACTTGGTATAGAGCCTGACAGATCGCCACAATGGAATGATCAGCAAGAGAATGCATTAAGAAAAGAGTTAAAACTATTAGTTGGATTAGCTGAACATAACGCAAGAGATAGAATTATTGAATTAGAAAAGACCCATGGCGAAAGAAGAAACTTTGTATGGGCTGCAAGTGGAGATGCTCCATTGGCGGAAGCTATGTACTGGCTAAGTATTATTGCAGAACATACTCAGAAAATTATTACTGGAAACATAACAGAAATAATTAAAGCTTATGAGGATTGGGGTTGGAAAGTGGATAATGCGGTTTCTAGAGCTTTGCAATTAGTAAAAAAACAAGAGGATATTGATGCGATTACTAATGCTATAAGATCCATATACATTTCATGGATAGATGAATGTGCTAGGAATTTGCAAAAGGCAATTGCTACCAATCCAATCAAGTCAGTTCCTAGCGAACATAAACCTGGAGAATGTATTTTGTTTGTAGACGGACTACGGTTTGATATGGCAAAACAAGTATCAGAGAACTTAACTGCACTTGGGTATGATGTAATGTATCGGTCAAGATTATCCGAGCTCCCTTCATTAACTGCTACCTGCAAACCAGCTTTAATGCCAATAGCAGATGAGTTAATTGGTTTGGAAGTGGATAATGAAGATTTTTGCCCTGTGATCAAAGAATCAAATCAAAAAGCATTATCACAAAGATTAGAAAGTCTAATGAATATAAAAGGTTGGAAAGTATTAAAGCATGGTGATTATAGAAAAGAAATAGAAAATAATGCATGGTTGGATTATAGTCACATAGATGAAGATGGACATAGTTTGGGTTGGCGTATAGTTCAAAATTTCAGTCGTTATATTGATGAAGTTGTTGAAAAGGTTGAGATTTTATTTGCAAATGGTTGGTCTAGAGTAAAGATTTTATCAGATCACGGCTGGTTAATGATGCCAGGAGGACTTCCAAAGGTAAATATTGCTGCATCCCTTGTTGATAGTAAATGGGGGAGGACCGCTGCAGCAAAACCAGGAGCCTTATTAGATGGTAACTATTATCAATGGTATTGGAATCCGAATGTCCATTTTGTATTAGCTGAAGGAGCCGGATGTTATAGAGCAAATACAGAATATACACATGGAGGGATAAGCCTTCAGGAAAATATCCTGCTTGATTTATTGATATCGGATCCAAAAGGTAATAATAGCGCTTTGCTAACAATTACAGATATTGTTTGGAAGGGCATGAGGTGTAAAGTAGCTGCTGAAGGTCAATTTGAGGATTTAAGGCTAGACATTAGAACGAAGCCAGCAATGCCAGAAACCTCAATAGTAATGGGGGTCAAGGAATTTCCATCAGATGGGATAACATCAGTGGTCGTTGATGATGATATTTATGAAGGAAAATCTGCCTTTTTAGTAGTACTTGATGAAAATGATAAAGTAGTCTATCAAATAGCAACTATTATAGGAGGTGAGCAATAAATGAATTTTGACAGAATTGATGAAATTGCTGCCTCAGTATTAGATGGATATCTAGTAAAAAAAGATTTGGTTAGAACATTCAGCAGGCAATTCCCTGTACCTACCTATGTAGTAGAGTTTATGTTAGGTCGATATTGCGCTAGTACTAATGAGGATGAAATTCAAGAAGGAATTGAAATTGTTCAGAAACAACTGAAGTCTAAGACTGTTAAAGCAGGAGAACAAGAGTTGTTTAAAGCTAGAGCCAGGGAGCAAGGTGAAGTAAGGATAATTGATATTATCAATGCAAGATTAGATGAGAAAAGCGATTCCTATGTAGCTACTCTGCCTAGTTTACAATTAAAAGATATACGTATTTCTCCTGAATTAGTCAGTGAGCACGAGAGAATATTAACTGGAGGTTTTTATGCAGAGGTGTCTTTAGCTTATGATGCCACAATTGCTCAAGAGAATAGGGGAAGACCGTTTGGGATTGAAAGTATTCGTGCAATACAGTTGTCTCAGAAAAACGTACTTGATGTACTTGCAGATGCGAGAAAAGAGTTCACAACAAAGGATTGGAAGGATTTTCTTTTGAGAAGTATAGGAATTGAACCGAGTGGTTTAAATGATCGTGCTAAAGATGCATTCTTCTTAAGGATGGTTCCTTTTGTTGAGAGAAACTATAATTTAGTTGAGCTAGGACCACGAGGAACAGGTAAGAGCCATCTGTTTCAACAGGTTTCTCCCTATGCGCATTTAGTTTCTGGTGGCAAGGCGACTGTAGCAAAAATGTTTGTTGATAATAATAGTGGTAGACGTGGATTGGTTTGTCAGTATGATGTAGTTTGTTTTGATGAAATTTCAGGCATTTCATTTGATAAAAAAGATGGCATTAACATAATGAAAGGCTATATGGAATCAGGTGAGTTTAGTAGGGGTAAAGAGAGTATAAGAGCTGATGGCAGTATAGTCATGGTTGGTAATTTTGATGTTGATGTCGAACATCAGCAAAGAATTGGACATTTGCTTGGACCATTACCTCCAGAAATGCGTGACGATACGGCTCTAATGGATAGAATACATGCTTATTTACCAGGATGGGATGTTCCTAAGATAGGAAAAGAAATATTAACAGACCATTTTGGATTAGTAAGTGATTTTCTATCCGAGTGTATGAGTCAACTCAGATTACAAAGCAGGCTTTCAGCGATTCAGGGGAGAGTTCACTTTGGTGGTGCTTTAAGTGGACGTGATACTAACGCAGTCAATAAAACTGTAAGTGGCTTACTCAAACTTCTGTACCCAGGTGACGAAAGTGAAATTCCAGATGAAGACATTGAATGGTCTGTTCGGTTAGCAATGGAAAGTAGAAGAAGGGTTAAAGAACAGCAAAAACGTATAGGAGCGGCGGAATTTAGAAATACTCATTTCAGCTATATAATGGGAACTGAAGGAATTGAAAAATATGTATCCACTCCAGAGCTTCAGAGTGAAAACAGTATAGGAATAGATCCACTTGAGCCTGGACAAGTATGGACTATAAGTCCTGGAGGGTTTGATGAGCATCCAGGATTATTTAGGATAGAAGCTACAGAAGGACCAGGTAACGGAGTTAAGATTTTAAATAAACCTGTACCTGCTGCATTTAAAGAAAGTGTTAGTTATGCGGAACAGAATTTGTATTCAAAAAGTAAACTTTTAGTTGGCGATAAGGATCCTAGATCCCATGAATTTGCATTGCAGTTAAGAGCATTTGATTCAGCGAAAAATGGTGCAAAAATTGGAATAGGAGTGTTGATTGCTTTATGTACAGCTATGCTTAAGAAAAGCGTTCGAGGTGGTTTAATAGTAGTAGGTGAAGTAAATTTAGGAGGTTCTATCGATATTGTTCATAATCCAGTAACATTAGTTGAAATTGCTGTTGAAAAGGGAGCAACTTCAATTCTAATGCCAGTATCTTGTCGAAGACAGTTATTTGATTTATCTGATGAAATGGCTACAAAGATAGATATTCAATTTTACTTAGATTCCAGAGATGCCTTAATTAAATCGATTATTGAATGAGTAAGAAGAATTAACGATTATTTACTATAAATGAATTAACATTTAGAACCAATCATATCAAGCTCAAAGCTTGGTACATGATTGGTTCTTTTACTCTTAGACTAATACTTACTAACATAGGTAATATAGCAATATTATTTGTGTTAAATAAGTATTCAATTATAAAGGAGGTGATGCCTATGCTTGCATTGGTACATGTATTCTAGCTTTAATAATAAAACTAAAGGAGGAAAAACATGATCGGTATCGAGCAATATCAAAAAATCCAGGAATATAAAGCACTTGGACTCGCCCAGACCAAAACTGCTAAAGCGCTGGGGATCACCTATCCTTCTGTCAGTAAATACTGGAATATGAGCAAAGAGGATTATGCCAGGGAAGCTGAGCAGGAAAAGTATCATATGGATAATTATCGACAGTACATATTAGAGCAATTGAAAATATGCCCACAAATCCGAGATACCAATATTTATCTTAAATTAATTGAAGCCTTTCCTGATTTACAAGTTAAACGAGCTACTTTCTATCGCTACATGAAAGCTTTAAGGGAACAGCATGGGTATCAGCATACCAGGAAGCGGAAAATCTCGCCGCGTGAAGTCTCGCCACCAGGATATGAAGCTCAGGCTGATTTTGGTCAATATAAACTTAAAGATATGTATGGAAGAATTGTAAGGGTATATTTCTTTTGTATGGTTCTGAGTTATAGCAGAATGAAATTTGTTTGCTTTTCACCGGATCCCTTCACGACCGAAACAGCCATAAAAGCTCATAACTATGCATTTCAATATTTTGGAGGAAGACCACAGACAATTCTATATGATCTTGATCGGGTCTATGTGGTTAGCGAAAATCTAGGTAATATTATATTTGTACCGGCCTTTGAAGAATATGTAAAGCGTATCGGCTACAGTGTTTCATTATGCAGGCCAAGAGATCCTCAGAGTAAAGGTAAGGTAGAAGAGGTAATTGGATATGTTAAGCAAAGTTTTCTGGAGGGGAGGGTATATACCGGAATTGACAGTCTTAACAGTGCAGCTCTTGCATGGTTGGATAGAGAAGGCAACGGGAGAGTTCATACTGTGACTAGAAAAGTGCCACGAGAAATGTTTATTGAAGAACAAAAACAGCTTTTTCATGTTAAACCATATTCAGAGGTATCAAGTACTGTAGCATCCTTTGATTCCAATGGAGTGGTCAGCTATAAAGGGAATCGTTATCAGATTGATGTCGGTGTGATGGATGCATATCAACGCATACGTATAGAGGATGATGGTAAAATACTTCTATTTTATGATACCGATACTAATGATTTATTAGCTAAGTATCCAGTAACAGAAGATACTGGACAGATATTCAAAGCTGAGGAAAAAAACAACAGAAACAGGGTTTCTCATGCTCTTATAAAACAATATTTTGCAGAGCATGAAATCGCTCAGGAATTTATACGGCGGATGGAACAAGAACAAACAAAATATTTTAATAGCCATTGCATTCGCTTAAATCGCATGACGAAGTTTTATTCGATGGAGCAAATGCTTGATGGGATAAGATACTGTATTGAGACTGAACGCTGCAATGCCTATGAACTTTTGGCTTACATAATGTATAAGCATGGTGAGCAGATAGCAAAGAAGTTCTTACCAAATCAACAGTATTTCAACCATCTGACACGTAGCAAGGAGATAAGGAGGGAAATCGATGGCTGATATAACTGAAATCCGCGAGTTGGCTAAGAAGCTAAATCTATGGAATATTGCCAGGGGATATATTGATTTGAATGATGAGAAACTGTCCAACCTAGATTATCTTCAAATGATATTACAAAAAGAACTAGAGATACGAGCCAGACAAAAACAGATCAAGCTAAGAAGGGCAAGCAAACTTCCCAACAAAGTATTTGATGCATCGAATTTAAACAAAGGTTTGGAATGGCAGATAAAACAATTATCCCATCTGATGTGGCTCAATGAAGAACAAAACGTTATTCTTCTTGGTAAATGCGGGACAGGCAAAACTAGTCTTGCAGTTCATCTTGGAGAAACAGTGATCGACAATGGACATAAAACTTACTATACATCCATTGACACTTTTGTATCTATTGTAGAGAACAAAGATATAAACCCAAAAGCAGGAGCAACCTTCTCCTATATGCGGGAATGCGACTTGATTATTATTGATGATGTATTTTATCTAGAACCAACCAGGTCAGAGTTGCAGGCTTTTTATCGAGCAGTTACTTTTCTTAATGAAACAAGAAGTATCATTTTTATTACCAATCGTGAAATATCTGCATGGTTAGATGCAGTGGAAGACAAACATCTTTGCCAGACTCTGTTAGATAGAATAACAGCAAATTGTCAGATCATTCGCTTGACTGACAGATAAATTAAAACACTCGCCTCTTTTCTAAAAAAAGGTTAATACTCAAATTTGAAAACAATGCCGATTAACGGCTTTAAATAGATGCAAAAAATCTCACGAAATCCTAAGATTAGCTTAACTTTTGAGATTTTCTACAGTTTCTGGGGTAGGGGGGTCTAAATCTCTACCACTTTTCGCCCCAGAAACGGGCGTGGGGTCACGCGCGAAAAAATTCAGGTTCAAACGGTGCGGAGATATTTTCAGAAGAATCCACTGGAACAACCATGGTTGCAAGTCCGTGGTATGGCGTTGCGCAAGCAGGCTGGACAAATCGGCTGAGGACTGTACGGCACGGACGGTTAGAGAAACCGATTTGAAAAAAGCGGTGATTCAAGCCGTTAACAAGGTCTTCGGCGCAAAAACGCAGTTCATGGATATCCTTGAAAGAAACATTGCTGTGGTTATGAACCAGGTCGATGAAAGCACCATTAAGGAGATAGATAAAAAATTGGGACAGTTGCAAAAGGAACTGCTCCGTCTTGCCAATAATAAGGAGGATTACTCCATAATAGCAGATGAGATTTACCGCTTGCGTGATGAAAAAGAAGCAGCAATGGCCAAAAATGCCGGATACGCAAGTCAGAAACAGCGAATGGCGGATATGACGGAATTTCTAAAACAACAGAAAGGAGTCATGGAAGACTACGATGAACAGCTTGTCAGGAAATTGATTGATACGATAACCGTTTACGATGAAAAGCTCACGGTGACATTTAAATCTGGCTTGACGGTGGATGTGAGTTTGTAAAAATGAATAAGAGATTGTTATGAAAAGGGCGCCTTGCAGAATTGCGAGGTGTCTTTTGCTATAATCTGCCATCGAATTACGTTTAGGGCATTGAATTTTACATAAAAATAAAGTATAATAAGTTGTCTGATTTGTGAAACAAGTTGATATCATATAAGCAGAGGTGCCGAACATGATTAAAAATAATATAGAACTTGATTTTAAAGTTAAGTGTATAGAGGAAGGAATAACACAGGCAAAAATAGCGGAGGAAATCAACACTACAAAATCTTATGTGAATCGCATAATAAAAAAACAGGATGGAGTAGTAAACAAGACTTTTGTGCAGATGATGGAAGCTCTTGGTTATGATATAGTGCTGACGTATGTAAAACGGGATCAAAATAAAGAGATGGAGGAATAATTATGGCTTACGAAACACCATTGACTATAGCGGAGGTTATGAAAGATATTTCTAACAACAAGTATGTTCTGCCTTCGATTCAACGAGAATATGTGTGGGATACTACCCAAATTGAAACACTCTTTGATAGTTTGATGCAAGATTACCCAATTGGGGCATTCCTATTCTGGGAGATTAGTAAAGATAAACTTGGCTATTATGATTTTTATGAATTCTTAAAAAATTACCATGAAAAGACATCAACTCATAACAAAAAAGCAGACCTCAAAGGAGCAGATGGTGTGACGGCTGTTCTTGATGGACAGCAGCGTTTGACTTCATTATACATAGGATTAAAGGGATCTTATGCATATAGACTTAAATACAAACAAAAGAAAAACGAAAATGCCTACCCTGTTAGAAAGTTATATCTGAATTTAATTTCTCCGGCAAAGGACAGCAGTAATAAATATGATTTTCAGTTTTTGATATGCAATGATGTGAAAAATACAGATGATGAATACTGGTTTGAAGTCGGTAAGATTCTGGATATGAAAGATTTGGGAGATGTGGCCACTTATGTGACCGATAACATCAGCTATTCCGAAGACCATCAATATACGAGAGAGCAGGCCAAGTTTGCTACAAATACACTTTCACAACTACATAAAGTGATTCATACTTCTCTTACCCTAAGCTACTACAAGGAAAAATCCACCGAGCTGGATAAGGTATTAAACATCTTTATCCGTGTAAATAGCGGTGGTACAGTACTTACATATTCAGACCTTTTGCTTTCAATCGCATCTGCACAATGGCAAACACACGATGCAAGAGAAGAAATTACAGAATTTGTTGATGATGTAAATTCAATTGGTGATGGTTTCAGAATTAATAAGGATTTCGTTTTGAAAGCCGCACTTGTACTTACAGATTTTTCTGACATAGCATTTAAAGTTGATAATTTCAATAAGCCTAACATGATGAAGATTGAGGCAAATTGGGATAACATCAAAAAGGCAATCAAGCAATCAGTTAATCTGGTATCGTCTTTCGGTTATTCCGGCGAAACCTTGAGTTCATATAATGCACTCATTCCTATTGCATATTATTTGCTTAAAATCGGAATGCCGGATAATTTTGTTTATTCGAGCACTACGAAGGAAACCCGGGCAAAAATTAAAAAGTGGCTTATTCTTTCCTTGTTAAAGAAAGCATTCAGTGGTCAGCCCGATAATGTAATCAGACCTATTCGTGAAATTATAAAGAATAATGTTTCTTCCGACTTCCCTATTCATGAGATTATTGAAAAATTTAAAGGAACAAATAAGTCTATTCAATTTACAGAAGATGATATTGAAGAGTACTTGCTGAAATTGAAATATGGTGAAAAAGATACTTTATCAACCCTTATGCTCTTGTATCCTTCGTTAGACTTCAGCAATAAATTTCATGTAGACCATATGTATCCAAAGAGCAAATTCAAGAAACCATACCTTCGTAAAATGGGTGTGCCGGAAGATAAACTGGACGAATACATTGATGCGGTTAATGACATCAGCAACTTGCAACTCTTGGCGGCACAGTTGAATGAAGAAAAATTGAATACAGATTTTGATAAATGGTTCAATGACCAGTACAAGACTGACAGTGACAAAATTCAGTATAGAACAATAAACTACCTTCCCCAAATGGAGTACAGCTATGCTAATTTTCAACAATTTATGAACGAACGCAGGAACCTTATTAAGGCGGAACTTGTGAAGATATTATTGTAAATGTTGATTCGCTAAATTTACAACTTGTATTATAGAATGCAGTAGTAAAAGGTAGGTGTACATATGGATGACACAATTAATACTTCTCCAGATGAGATTGAGATAGTTGATATTTCAGACTATTGTACTGATGTAGATGAATATTTTTCATCTGTGCCAGAAGTTGCTAAGCCATTAATTAGAAACGCAAAAGCTACATTATCTAAGATTGAAGAGATGCTTTATTCTGCACCTGCATTTATTAACGCAATAAAGGCAAGTATGCCGGAGGTAACGTTCCAAGCCATTTTGACTGATGAGCAGAAATCTAAGATTGCTAATGGTGCATTAAAACTGATGACCAAAAAAGATGGGTCTCTGATGGCAAACCTTGTGAATCCGGAAACCAATAAAATAGTATCAACGGTTTCTCTTGAGAGCGTAAAAGTTACACCGGAAATATCCCAGGCTATGACGAGTTATGCCACTCAAATGCAGATGGCACAAATTGCAGAACAGATACAACTTATACAGGTTGCAGTTGAAGAGGTTCGGCAAGGGCAAGAATATGACAGATTGGCAACAGCATATAGTTGCCAACAGAAATTATTGCAGGCAATGACTATAAGAAATCCAGAAATAAAAGCAATGGCTTTATTGCGGATTGCGAACGATGCAGAAGATAGCAGAAACCTTTTAATGCAGAGTCAGAAAGCTAATCTGACTTTTATAAAGAATCAGCCGGAGTCATTCTGGGGAAAACTCATCTCTGGTGCCGCTCCGGAAAAGGTGAACTCGAGAATGAATGAAATTCGAGAAAGCCTATGCGCAGTGAATATGGTTTCGTTAACTGAGGCAATTGCTTATCAGGAAATGGGAGAAACAGAGGCGGCACAGCAAAGCCTTCAGTATTATGCAGAGTATTTACAAAAAACATATCTTGAAACAGAAGGTTTAATAGAGAGATTGGATTTGATAGACCCATCACCAGAAAATTATTGGTCGAAAACGCTACCCGATATTAAAAAGAAAATCCAGGCATTACCTTTTAACGAAGAACAAAAGCTTTTAGGAGGCAAAAATTATGGAGATTAGGAAGTGCAAGAATAAGAAATGCCAAAGAACTCTCCCAAAGGGATATAAACATAATTATTGTGAAAATTGCAGAAACGAACGCATTAAACAGATCAAGGATGCAGGAAAAGCAATAGCTGGTGTGGCAGCTTTTGTTGGAGGTACTGCACTTACAATACTAACAAAAGGAAAATTCAACACTAAAGAATAACGATAAAAAATGGAGGTGACCACAGTGGCAGATATGAGACAAGTCCATGATTTTGCAGTAAAATGGTGCGATAAATTTCGTGACCAGAAAATCAATTACATAGAACTGGTAGACCACTATATGGCAGATGATTGTGACGCACTTGGATTTAAGATGGACTGTGGTGATGCCTTTTCTGAAAGGTATGGTAAAGCTGCCAACGATTACGAGGAACTTAATAAGATTATTGATGAAGTAAATGATATTGAACTCCTGGGTTCCGCTGTCTATTCTCGATGGAGATATTTTAATCATTGGGCATATACCGGAGAAGAAATCCTGGAATTCAAAAATCGGTCATGGTTTATTCTGGCTTTAAGTCGATTGGCTATACTATCTGAGAAAAATCCTTTTATATTTGAAGGAACTCCTAAAAAAGTCCGTATTGTGTCTAACAATATTTGCTATGGTCCATACCCGGAACCTACAGATGAGGTGGAACAGCATCTTACAATCAATGCTGAAGGACAGGTATGGTTTTCTGCTTTTACATATGGACAAGGGTTTGGAGAATACGAAAAAGCCAGAACTAAGAACTATAAAATAGAAAAAGAAGTGGCTACAAAAGTTCTGAATTCCGTTGCTGCTTATTTCAGTCAGGAATATAATGAGATTTTTGCAACCGACATCGGAGACTGGCAAATGGAACTAACCAACACGGATGATGAAATATTCAAATTTAGAGGTTCCCTGTGTGCTGATTTCGAGGTTGACGGTACTGATCTTTCAGACCTTATCAGAGACTCACTAAAGATGGATGATTTATATGTATTCGATGGTAATTGTAAACCGGATAAAGTGAATCGAATCAGAGTGGATTATCACCGGGTTACACGTATCAAACCAAAACAACCTATCAATAATAACACAGAATACGTTACTTGGGATTATACCGAACAACTGATAGTTGACAGAAAATCGGAGACTATCGAGCATATTCAGAATATTGGAACCGGTTGCGTTGTTTCTCGTAAATATAAAGTCGAGGGTGGCATTGAAAGTTTGCTCGATGATCTGGAAGCTGATGATTTGTTCCTTAATGTTGTGGGCAATCCTCCGGATGTTGTTGAATCACCAAACGAAACCAAGGATTATATAATCACCCTTGATTTCAAAAAAAGAATGCCACGTATTATCAAAGGGACATATGATAAAAATGGACTACCGGATGATTGGGCAGAGTTCGCGGAAACAGTGTTTAATGTCATGAGATTTTATGGCTTTGGAGAAATACTCGACCCATCCGTTTACAACAAAGTAAAACGTCGCAAAAATGATTATATCTTTTGCAGTGTTACCTTTGATGAAGGATACAAGAGTTATTATTATCTTACTGATGACGATAGTATAGAGGTTGGGGATTTTGTACTGGTTCCTGCCGGAAAGGACAACCACACTGCAATCGTAGAAGTAGTGAATATCGAGTATTTTTCAGAAGAAGAGGCGCCATTGCCCGTGGACAAAACGAAGTATATTATTAGGAAATGTACGGATGATGATTTTGACCCGCCAACGGAAGAATGACTATATTGCTTACCTAATGCGTTCCATGAATAAATTGTTTTGCATATCTGTCAACGAAATCGCTACATGACATCCTATCTATCGCCACAACCTGCATTTTGTCCACAATATGCCTACACCACTTTTGAAAAAGTGTACAGAAAATTGGGTCAAAATAGGCGGTGGACTATTACTGAATGTTATCTAAGCAAGATTTGCAAAAATGGCGGATATGCTAACATTATTAAAATCCTCTCGAGCCATGTTGAGTGCGTAGTATTGATGTCAAGGGTTGATAAATAGAACGCTCGAAATACTTATAAATAAAGGGTTTCCAGACATTGCTCCTTTCTCTCAGCTTTTTTGCCTGAGGTGATAATGTCAGGAACCCCTTATTTTTATTGTTTGCGGAAACACATCAACTGCCCTAAAAGCGATAGGGTTGAGTTGACAGATTAGATGTGAGAAGTAGGTATATATTCGTCTCCATTAATTTATTTAAGTACTTCTTACACTGCGGGGATATTTACCGTGGGGTGCATTGGAACAACAGAGGATGCAAATCCATCGTTTGGAGATGTGTCAGCCGTCTTGAGGAAAAGGGATCGGATTGCCCCTCTCGGACTATTAGTGAAGCTACGCTGCAAGAGGCTGTGTAAAGGCAATCAATGAGGTGTTAGGAAGTAAAAAGTGGCTGATGAGATTTATCACCTACGCGAACCTAAGCAGAACATACTGGCTGAGAATGCCTAGCGGGAAGGAAAGCGGGAACGCATCGCAGAAATGACTGAGTTTTTGAATGATCAATCCTATGAACTAGAGGAATATGATGAGCAGTTAGTAAGAAAGCTTATTGAGAGAATAACAATACATGATGCAAAGATCTCTATAGAGTTTAAGTCAAATGTTGAGATTGATATAGAGATGTAAGTTGAATTAACGGCTATCGGTTGAGAAGAAATTTTTCTTGGTCGGTGGCCTTTATATTTTGAAAAACTTGCAATAGTTATTGACATATGCCATAAACGACGTATAATAAAGGTAAATGGCATATGCCATAAACCACGAGAAGGTGAATAACATACCAAGAGCAATTAGAGAACCTATAACGGGTATCAGAGATAACTGGAGGACGCTCTGTTTATTTCTGATTTGAATGGGGGTGAAAGATTATGCCTAGACCGATGAAATGGAGAAAAGTTTGCTGTTTGCCTGAGATTAATAAATTTGGCCCTCTTGATACATCTGCGAAGGCAGAAAACTATGTGATCATGACCGTTGATGAGTATGAAACAATAAGACTTATCGATTTGGAGGGGTTTACACAAGAAGAGTGTGCTACCAAGATGAATGTGGCCCGCAGTACCGTTCAAGGAATTTATAATGAGGCTAGAAAAAAATAGCTGAGTCATTAGTCAACGGAAAGGTCCTGTTGATAGAGGGAGGTGAATACAGGCTTTGCGACGGCTTTGGGAACGGCTGCGGTCGCGGCTGCCGTAAACAAAGGCGCGGCAGATGCTTTACAGATGGCGAGGACCAAGGTGACTGATTATATATTCTGAAAAGGTCACGGATATTATTATGCGCCTGTAAAATTTAAGCAAATAGAACGGAGGATTTTATGAAGATAGCAATTCCGGTAGATGAGAAAAGTTTGAACTCAAATGTGTGTGTATCCTTTGGACGTACTCCCTACTTTCTGATTTATGATACCGATACCCAGAAAAGTGTGTTCCTTGACAATAGTGCGGCAGCAAGTACAGGCGGAGCAGGTATTAAAGCTGCACAAATGATAGCAGATAATAAAGTAAATATTTTGCTTACTCCCCGCTTAGGAGAAAATGCTGCTGACGTGCTTAAATCTGCGGAGATCGAAATATTTAAAACGACAACTGCTTCAGCTAAGGATAATATCGATGCCTTCATTGCTGGAAAGCTTCCTTTGCTGAATGAAATACATGCCGGATTTCATGGACACGGAGGCAAATAATATGAAAATCGCTGTGCTAAGCGGCAAGGGCGGCACAGGAAAAACGTTGGTATCAGTAAATTTGGCTGCGGTAGCCAAAACATCAACCTATATAGACTGTGATGTTGAGGAACCAAATGGACATCTATTCTTTAAGCCCAAGGATATCGTTGAAGAAGAAATTTCAGTCAAAATTCCAAAGGTGGATGGAAATCTGTGCAGAGGATGCCGAAGGTGTGTTGAATTTTGCAAGTTCAATGCTCTTGCTTATATAAAAGATAAACTGATAGTATTTAAAGATGTTTGCCATTCTTGCGGTGGATGTATCTTGCTTTGCCCTGAGAAGGCATTGACAGAGAAAGAAAAGCTTATCGGTAGAGTGCAAAAAGGGACTTCAGAGAAGGTAACGGTATATACAGGAATATTGAATCCTGGTGAGCCTTCCGGGATACCCATAATAAAAAAGCTGCTTGATGAGAATGAACATGAAAGAGACAAGACAGTATTTATTGACTGCCCTCCCGGAAGCGCCTGTATCGTCATGGAAAGCATCAAGGATGCAGACTACTGTATATTAGTAGCTGAGCCTACATTGTTTGGAGTTCATAATCTTAACATGGTATATGAACTGGTCAAGTTATTTAATAAGCCGTTGGGAGTGGTTTTAAACAAGTGTCTTGACGGTGAAAATCCGTCGGAAAAATTCTGCATAGAAAAAGGTATTCAGATTTTAGGACGAATACCATTTGATAATGAGCTTGGATCATTGAATTCAAATGCAGAAATTGCTGTAAGGAAAAGTGAAAAATATCGTACAATCTTTTCTTCTTTGCTGGAGGATGTGAAAAAGGAGGTGCATAATGAAACAACTTCTGATTCTTAGTGGTAAAGGAGGTACTGGAAAGACAACCATAGCAAGCGCCTTTATCAAGCTGTCTAAGGCTCGCGCTTATGCGGATTGTGATGTTGATGCACCTAACCTGCATCTTATAACAAAGCAAAACTCCCTGCCAAAGAAAAAAGACTATTATGGTTTGCCGAAAGCAAAGATAGATACAGAACTGTGCCTAGAGTGCGGACAATGCATGCAAAACTGCCGATTTGAAGCTATATCAGCAGATGGGAAATACAAGGTAGATCCTTTTGCCTGTGAAGGCTGCGGGGTTTGCGAGCTTGTTTGCCCTGTTGGGGCTGTGACTTTAAAACCTGCTGTAGCCGGTGAACTGCTGTTATATACAGATGGGGAAAAAGTATTTTCTACAGCGCAGCTAAAAATGGGCAGCGGAACCTCCGGAATGTTGGTTACCGAGGTAAAAAAGCAAATAAAGTCAGCAGCAGTTGATGTGGAGTTTGCCATTATTGACGGTTCTCCCGGTATAGGGTGCCCGGTTATAGCGTCTTTGAGCGGTGTTGATATGGTGTTAATTGTGGCCGAACCCTCCATATCTGGCATCAGTGATATGGAGCGGATTATAAATACAGCGGAGAAATTTGGCGTAAAGACGGCAGTATGTATCAATAAGTTTGATCCAAATATGCAAAACACAGAAAAGATAGAAAACTTCTGTATAAACCAAGGGATTAGCCTTATGGGTAGAATCCCCTTTGATTCGGACGCAGTAAAAGCAATTAATAATGGACAGACAATTGTTGATATAGACTGTACATCAGGTGCAGCAGTGAAAGTAGTTTATAGCAAGACAATGGAACTGCTGTTTGAAGAAGGTGGTGGGCTGAGGTCATGATTATCAAAGCATTAGTTGAGAATACAGCGCTATCCAAAGACTTTGGCAGCGAACACGGACTTAGCCTTTATATAGAATCAAATAGTCACAAAATTCTTTTTGATGTTGGCGCTAGTGAGTTGTTTCTTGAAAATGCAAAAAAGCTGAATGTAGATATCTCTGAGGTTGATTATCTGATTGTTTCGCATGGGCATTATGATCATGGTGGAGGACTAAGAGCTTTTTTGCGTGAAAACACGAAAGCCGAGGTATTCATACACCAACTGGCATTTGAAAAATACTATGCTTTGCGTTTGGGTGATGAACGGGAGTATATTGGCTTGGATGAGGAATTGAAGCAAAACAAGCGAATTGGATTTACATCAGACCGCTTCTTTATCAGCAAGGGGGTTCAAGTGTTCTCAAATATTACCAGAAAGGAACCTCTACCAAAGTCAAATGACAGTTTGCTTATGAAGCATGATGACAAAATAGTACAGGATACTTTTGCGCATGAGCAAAACCTCATTATAGAGGAGGCAGGAAAGACGCTTTTGGTAACAGGCTGCGCCCATAATGGTATTGAAAATATTCTTGAATACTTCCATGACTTAAAAAGACGTATGCCTAACTATGTGATAGGTGGATTTCATCTTTCCAGCCGTTCATCGGGAAGCAATGAGGACTCCGAGATGATAGATAAAATAAGCAAGTACCTAATGGATACAAATGTAAAATTTTACACCTGCCATTGCACAGGTATAGAATCATATAACAGGCTTAAAGCTGTCATGGGCGATAATATTGATTATCTCTCAGCAGGTAGTGAAATAAGAATCCCACCCATCAACGCAATCGATGATTGCTGATCGATTCCGGGAACCTTGTTACTTCGTGATAGCAATCTAAAATATAGGAGATGGAGATAAAATTATGAGTGAAAATTGCAATCAAAGCTGCAGCAGTTGCTCGGAGGACTGTACAGAAAGAAAGGAAAATAAAAATGATTTCTCCGAGAAACCACATGAAATGAGCAGCATAAAAAGGTTATTCAATCCATTGCTGTTGATGGGATTATTGTTGTGACCTCGCCTCAGGAACTTGTATCAATGATAGTATCAAAAGCTGTTAAGATGGCTGAAATGATGAATATCCCTATCATAGGATTAGTAGAAAATATGTCCTTTTTTAAATGTCCAGATTGCGGTAAGGAACACAAAATTTTCGGCGACAGCCATATTGACGAAATTGCCGAAAAGCATAATTTAAAAGTGCTTGCTAAGCTTCCGGTCAACCCCAAAATTTCTGCCGCCTGTGATAATGGTATGATAGAACTTTTTGATGGTGATTGGCTTGAGCCTGTAGCAAAAGTATTGGAGAAAAGCATTGAGGAAGATAATAAATGAGTGCACATTCAGATTTGGCAAAAGAATTGTTTAGAAAAGGCTTCAATTGCTCTCAATCTGTTTTTGCTGCTTTTTGTGATGAAACGGGGCTGGACATGGAAACAGCATTAAAAATTGCCTCTTCTTTCGGAGGAGGTATGGGTAGGTTGCGGGAAGTATGTGGTGCTGTGACAGGAATGTTTATGGTTGCCGGCATGAAATACGGTTACACAGATTCATCCAGCAAAAATGCAAAAGCAGAACATTATGAGCTAGTTCAAGATTTGGCAAAACAATTTGGAAATGAAAACGGATCAATCATATGCAGGGAGCTTTTAGGTATTTCAATAAAGCATGATAATCCTATACCCGAGACCAGAAATGATAATTAATATAAAAAGCGTCCTTGTGCAGAACTTGTTGAGCAAGCTGCAAGGATACTTGATGAATATATTCAGAGTAAAAGAATGGAGGAGACCAACTATGATAAAAATTGCTGTAGCAAGTGATAACAAAATGGTGACTGAGCACTTTGGACATTGCGAAGGGTTTATGATTTTTGACACCGAAAACAATAAAATCATCAAAAGTGAAACAATTACGAACCCAGGACACAGACCTGGATTTTTGCCCAATTTTCTTGCCGACCGTGGAGTAAACGTCATCATCAGTGGTGGTATGGGAGGAGGTGCAGTTGACATTTTTAATGAAAGGAACATCGAGGTTATTGTTGGGGCAAGAGGTGATGCCAAAGTAGCAGTAGAAGCATACCTGCAGGGTTCTCTTAAATCTACTGGTTCTGTTTGCCATGAACATGAGCATCACGATGAATGTGGAGAATAAAACCGGCCTTTGAATTATAATTTCCTATACTTGAATTGCTTCGGCATTATTCCAATGTCGGAGCAATTCATTTTAGGAGAGTTTCAAACATCAATAAACAATTCTTAATATATTCGTAGTTTCATTTTCTACCTATATCAACAAGTAAATTGCTCCGCCGATAATGCCTGATCCCAGCATTACATAAATAGGATTCGGTTTCCACTTCCGTAAAATGAAAATAGCCACAGTAAATAATAAAACAGAAACCAAGTTGCTTGTTTGAGGATTTGTTGAAAAGCCCTCTTCTCCCCATACAGTCAGTATAAAAATCGACAACCCTGCTGATGCAATCAGCGCTACTATGGTAGGTCTTAGACCAGACAATACTCCTTGTACAACGGCCAACTCTTTGAATTTGAAATAAATCCATGCCAGGAGTGAAACGATAATACAGGATGGCATTATACATCCAATAGTAGCAACAATCGCTCCTGGAATACCAGCAATTCTAATTCCCACAAAAGTGGCTGAATTGATGGCAATGGGTCCGGGTGTCATTTCCGCAATAGTAATGAGGTCGGTAAATTCCGTTAATGTCAGCCAATGGTGCAAATTAACTACTTGATTTTGAATCAGTGGGATTGCAGCCATGCCACCACCAATGCTAAACATGCCGATTTGAAAAAAGCTCCAAAAAAGTTCTAGCAGTATCATTGAGGATCACCGTCCTTTTGGACTTTTTTCATTTGGATCAGAAGCTTTACCGCTCCGATACATCCACACACTAAAATAATATACATAACGTTAATCCCTAAGAAAAATGTAGCAATAAATGCGCCCACCATAATAATTACAGATACTATGTCCTTTTGCTTAAAGACATTACCGCCGAGGTTCATAACTACATCTGCAATAACAGCAGCAACCCCAGCTTGCATTCCTTTTAGAACTGCATTTACTACAGCGTTATCGCGAAATGCAGTGTAAAAAATGGAGATAACAGAAAGAGTTATTAGAGGTGGTAAAATTGTACCTAAAATTGTTACTAGAGCACCTAATACTCCTGCAATACGATACCCCAGCAGCATCGCTACGTTGACGGCAACTGGTCCGGGTGAGGATTGTGCAATAGCTGTGAAATTTAACATTTCATCTTCCTCAATCCATTGTAAATCATCTACAAATTTTTTTTTCATCAATGGTATAATGACGTATCCTCCACCAAAGGTAAAAGCACTTAAGTAAAAGGTAGACGCAAACAATTTTCTGTAAACGTGTTTTTTGCTTTTCAAGTCATTGACCTCCTTTTAGTTTATTATAGAACTTTATGGATTATAAATAAAATAGTATTATTATAAAGTTAATAATGTTTTTGTTATAATTAGGAGGCGTCAATGACATTAAGGCATCTTAAAAAGACTCCATATCACAGAAATTGGAAAGAGTTTTCTTCAATTAAAGTAAGTTGCCAAAAGCTGACCACTAAACTTTGTCCTTTTGCGGAAATAGACCAGTACGACAAATCCACCTTCCAAAATAGCAATCATCTTTGTAAGGCTTCCGTTATTTAGAAAGAAAGGCTTGTTGATATGTTCCCGCGAACGGTGGCTTTTCAAAAATGACACAAACTGTGTGCCGAGATAGTATAGGAGTCAGCGTGTGAGCGAATAGTATTAGAATAATGAGAATAAGTATGAGAGTCAATAAAATATTGGCTCTCTTTTTTGTTGACACATATGTCGCAGTGTGATATATAATATATAACGAAGTGCGATATATAACACTGCGATACTTCGAATAATATAAGGGAGAAAATAGTGATGAATGCGCATATAAAAAAAGTGTACGTTCCTATGACCGAGACAGGATTTTATATTTTGCTATGTTTGAAGGAACCTAGCCATGGTTACGGAATTGTACAAAGGGTTAAGGAATTAACATGTGGAGATATCATTTTAGCCCCGGGAACTATGTATGGAAGTCTATCAAAGATGGAAAAAGATGGTCTGATTCGATTTGTAAAAGAAGAGGATAAAAGAAAAATATATGTAATTACAGAACTTGGAAGGGAAGTGTTAGAAATAGAAATGAAACGAATTGAGAGATTATATGAGAATATGAAGGAGATGAGATAATGGGAAAAACGAAGACAGAATTCAAATTATTTTCTATTCCTCAGTATAAACAGGAGGAGGAATATCTTAATACAATGCATAAAAACGGATGGAAATTTACGAAAGTTACCTTTCCTGGATTCTATCAATTTGAACAGTGTCAGCCTGAGAATGTAATATATAGACTGGATTACAATAAGGAAGGACTAGCCAATAAGAGTGAATATGTCCAGATGTTTTCTGACTGTGGTTGGGAGTACATGTTTGATTTTGTAGGATATAGCTATTTTCGTAAGGTGTCAGACGAAGTGAATTCTAATGAAGAGATTTTTTGCGATGATGATTCAAGATTGGATATGATGAAGCGAGTTTTTAAAGGCAGAGTGGTGCCTTTAATTGTGATTTTTTTCGGTATCATTATGCCGCAGCTCTTTATGAATTCTAGAGGCTATGGTGGTGGAAGTGTTGTTCAGGATGTATTATCGTTTTTATTTTTAGTTTCAGGGTTATTGTACATTACATTATTTGGTTGGTTTACAATACAATATTATAAATATGAGAAGAGTCTTTATCCAGAGAACAACTTAAAAATAAAGTATGGTTGTATTTTCGCCGGACTTATCATAGGTGTGCTTGTAATGGTGGGCATGATCCTTTGGTCTTCCTTGTCGAATTACAAATTGATTGACGGTGAAAATGGATTTACAATCGAGGCAGAGCTTTTGAATAAGGCTATTGTGAAAGAGTATGAATTAAAGACGGGTGATACAGTATATGTAACCCATGAAGGCGACGGAGGAGAATTATATATAAGTATAGGTAAAGAAAATGAGAAACCTGTATTCTATGGAAATACGTATAATGAATTTGGAAATTTTGAGGTGGAGATACAAGAAAAAGGAGTTTACCAGATAAAATGCTCCGGAAGAAAAGCGCGAGGTAAAATCGAGGTTAAAGTGAAATAGTAATGATCACGCATTGCGAATTGTTGTTATATGTGTATAGTGAGACAATAGAAACGCAATGCGAGGTAAAACTATGGATACAGCCAAGACTATAAAAGAATTAAGAGAAGGTACAGGGATGTCACGCAAAGAGTTTTCAGAGCATACGGGCATCCCTGTTCTCACATTAGAAGATTGGGAAGCAGCGAGAAGAACTCCCCGGAATATATACCAAGATAGAAGAGAAAATACCATGCAAATATTATAAGTTTTCCTTTGGAAACAATAATATGCAATGGAGTATGGCATGGTAATTTTGAAACAGTAAATGAGAGTTGAAAAATGCAAAAAAACTTATATGAAGGGCTTGTAGCGTGAAGTTGAAAAGCATATTAAATCAAAAGCTTAATTAAGTAAAATACTACACAACATGTTTATATAAAAGGGATAATAAAGCAAGTGAATTGATTAAGTATTATTATTCATAATCCCAAGTCTGAAAAATGAATAATTTTTTTGCTTTTTAAGGACTTTTTAAGAAAAGAAGGAGTAGAATGAACTCATAAAATAAAGCAGGTTTGATTTTAGGGAGAAAAAGATGAGCAAAACAGTTTTGGAAACAAAGGATCTCTGCAAAACATATATCATTGACAAATACAGCAACAATGTTTTGCAGAATGTAAATCTGAAAATCGAAGAGGGCGAGCTAGTTTCGGTAATGGGGCCTTCCGGTTCCGGCAAATCAACGCTTCTATATTCCATAAGCGGAATGGATACCGTTACTTCCGGAAAGGTGCTGTTTGACGGAGAAGACCTGACACAGATGAATGAGAAGCAGCTCCTGAATATCAGACTGCTGAAAATGGGATTCATCTTCCAGCAGATGTACATGATGAAGAAGCTCTGCATTATGGACAATATCATTCTTCCGGGATACCAGGCGAAGGTTCAAAGCCGCGAGGAAGTGAACAAAAGGGCAAAAGAACTGATGAACAGACTCGGGATAATTGATACTGCCGACAGGGAAATCACAGAGGTATCGGGAGGACAGCTTCAGAGGGCGTGTCTTTGCAGGGCACTTATCAACAATCCTAAGGTTCTGTTCGCAGATGAACCTACCGGCGCGCTCAATTCAAAAGCATCTCTTGAAGTAGTGCAGGAAATACTCAAGGCCAATAAGAATGGAACGACGGTAATGATGGTAACCCATAGCGAGAAGGTGGCATCGATTTCGGACAGAATCATTTATCTGGTGGATGGAAATATTCAGGGTGAAATCGTGCTTGGGAAGATGAATGATTTTGGTGAACTTGCGGTCAGAGAAAGAAAAATCAAGAACTGGCTGAATGAGATGGGATGGTAGTCATATGTTTTGGAGAATGCTAAAAAGAGATTTGAAAGATAAAAAAGTCCTCAATATCGTTCTGTTACTGTTTATGATAATGGCTTCAATATTTATGTCAATATGTCTTGTTATGCTTTACTGTATAGTAGTGCAAACGGATATTACATATGAAAGCTGCAATTCTTCGGATTTGACAATTACATTAGAACAGAGCGTGGATGACCCTGAAGGAAACCGGCAGATGGTGGAAGAAGAACTGAAGAAAATTCCTGAGATTACACAGATAACCCGAAGAGAAGTGGTTAAGCTTGATTCGGGAAGGGTGCGTTTTGATAACAGTCCTGAAAGTGGATTTTTAGATTATTTCCGATATGTGATAACGGGGCTGCCGGAGAATATGAATCTGTCGTATAATATGGAGGATAGACCCTTCTATGTAGAAAACGGTCATGTTGCCATACCTCAGAGGATTGCAGAACTTACAAAAAGCAATATCGGTGATAAAATGCGTATTACCACGCAAATGGGAAATGTGTATGAACTGGGAATATCTGAGATTTTCAAAAATCCCGTTTCCTCAAATTCGCTATATTATTTTATTGTCTCGGAAGAAGACAGGAAATTGCTTTATTCGGAGTTTCCGTTAAAGAGTGATTTATATGAGATCAAAGCAGATTTCAAAGAAAGTGATTATATAGATGCGATAATGGATATTTGCACAGATATAATGCAGCTATTAGAAGAGTCGCATGGAGATATAAAGCTCACCAAGTGTTTATTTTTATCCGATACCGGAATAATCGCATTGTTGGTATCTATCATTCTGGGATTTATTGCGGTTTTTCTGATGGCGATGATTTTCATTACCATTAGTTTCAATCTGAAATCCGCTATCAAAAGGGAAGAACGGGAAATCGGCATGATGAAGGCCATCGGTGTGCATTCTTTTTCATATAAGATACTGTTTGCTGTTAAGTATTTTGCGTTTGCGGTTGTCGGCGGTCTTTTAAGTATTCCCGCAGCAATATGGTTAGGCAGGATTTTTATTAACCGGTTTATGTATGATATAATTTTTCCTTCGCTCAATATATGCATCATTATTTCGATTCTTGGGATGATAATCTGTGTATTCTTTATTGCCCTAATTACAATTCTTTCATTAAGAAGAATAAACAGAATCAGCGTAATGGATGCCATACACGGTGAGAACAGGGGTGAAAGATTTAAGAAACTTTCGGGTTTTTCTCTTTATAAAGCACGAAGAACAGGTATCCCTATGTTCCTGGCACTAAGCGATATCCTGAAAAAACTTAAAAGATACGTTTTTCTGATACTGGCTTATGTATTTGGAATCAGTATAATACTGCTTGTTGTCAGAACAAAGGATTCTGTGTGTTCCGCTGATTATTTACAGAAATACCTTATAATGGGACGGGTGGAATTTGCTATTGAACCGAGTGATGAATATTTGGCTAAGCTATGTCAAAAAGCAGGAAGCCTGGAAGGGGCGTATAAACTTATTAATGATAATTTTGCAGCGAACGGAATACCGGCACATGTGGAATGCAAGATGTATTCTATATCCAATATGATAGTTGACGGCAAAAGTAATGTTGTTGCATTATACAGTGGAAACTATACAGTTGATGACCTGGTTATTACAAAAGGACATGCGCCGAAGCTTTACAATGAGATTGCCATTCCTTCATACTTTGCAAAGAACCAAGGCATTGAATTGGGTGACACTGTGTCCATAAGTTTTAAAAAATACGACAGTAATCATATTACTTCATCCGAGGTGACAGAAGATTTCATTGTGACCTGTTATCTGGAATCAATGGGTTCAAGTGTTTCGCAGATATTCACATCAAATGAATTTAATGGAGTTCAGCTTGCGGAAAATTGTGAATTGTTTAGCAGAGTTATAGACTGCAATCCCGATGAGTATGATTATTATTTTGACAGAATGCAGAGCCTTTATTCGGAAGACGAAATCAAGTTTGTCCATAAAGACGATGTAGTTGAAGAATATCTTGGAGACTATGTTTCGGTTTTTGACCTACTTATTGTGATTTTGTCAATAGTCACTGCAGCTGTACTTATTTCTCTTACGGTGCTGTACCAGAATATATTTATCGAGGAGGAAACTTCAGACATAGCGCTTCTAAAAAGCATGGGCTTCAGTAGTCTTACGGCTAAGCTCTGGCATTACCTTCGAATCCTTATTCTGGTGGCAGTTTCTATTGTGCTTGCTAATATTTTTACCGGCGTGGTCGGTGGGTATGTATTGGCTAAACTGGCTTCAAGTATTATGAGAGTTACGGAGTTTACAGTTGTGGTCAATCCGATAAGCAATTTTATACTTATTCCTGCTGCTGTACTGGCACTTGTAACCGTTGTGACTATACCTGCACTTGCACCAATGAATCAGATTCAGATTTGGAGAGTGAAAGATGAATAAAAAGAGTTTATTGTTAATTTTCTTATGTTTTATTTTGATTTTAACCGGGTGTTCAAACGGTGCACCCTCATATACAGATTTTGTAATTCCAAAAGGAGATGAATCGAATCTTGTCCCGGTTGATTCTTATCAGACTTCTCAGCAGAAAACTTATACCAATGAGGGGATTACTCCTACATATATAGCAGAGTATAAATCGGAAAATGAACTTTGCTCCATAATTGTGTATAAAGAGTATTATGATGTGACTCTCGATTATGAAAACGGTACTCCCGGTGAAGTTGGCACTGCATATGCTGAAATGATTCTAAAGGTTTTCCCGGATTATCCCCAAATAATGGAGCCTATATTTATGAAAATATCAGGGCTGCATTTGGTGGAAATACTTATGAAGCATCTGCAGTGGAAGAGAGAATGTATACCCTCTTTGAAAGTCTGGATAAAAGGTACAAAGAAGAATTAAGCGCATATGCCGGCCGTATTTCAGGTGGGGTGCATGGATTTAGTGAAGATGGGGTGCTAAGTTACGAGGAAGCCATAATAGTCCAGATGGTTCCCGATGCGTTAAGGCCTACGTCATGTAGCGCCCTGTCTCTGTGGGGAGACAAAACCCAAAGCGGGAAGCCGATTACATTACGGGTTCTCGAATGGTCACTTGGAAGTGAGAATCAGTTAGGCTTTGTGAATGCAGTAACACATTTTAAAAATGGAGATAAATCCTTTACAAGTATCGGCATGCTTGGGTTACTTGATATCATCTCAGCGATAAATGATGACGGCGTTTTTGTGGCAATATTGGATGTCGGATCTATTTCACAAATGCCCTTTGTTTCCGAGGGAAAAAAGTGTTATACTTTTGATATCAGACATGCTCTTGAGATGTACAAAAATGCAAAAGATGTCGGCAGTTATCTGGTGGAAAACAGCGGGGATTACACCTTTTGCCATAATCTGATCATCACAGATGAAAATAATTCATACTGCGCAGAAAACTGTGTGAAGGAAGTTTCTGATGCGGGTAAGGGTTTCTCGATATTAAGAGATGAAAATACTTCGATCATGAATGGAATTTCATGGGATAATAAGGACAGCTTATGCGTGGTTAATTCTTATGCTGCAAAAGGAAATCAGGACAGCTTTGCAGGCAATGAAAGCAATATTGTTCGATGGGCAAAATACAACAAATTGGTCAGCGAGAAAGATAAATTTTCGGTGACTGATGTCAAGAACTTGATTACAGGCGAAAAAGTAAATCAGTATGATGTTGTGAATATACATAGTTCTGGAACAGTTGATCTTATTATTGTGGACTATGAAACAGGAAAGATTCAGGTTGCATTTACCGGAACTGAAGGAGTAATTGACAAACCGGATTTTATTGATGTGGGGACGTACTATAGGAATGAGGAATAGCATGCAGGATATTCTGATTATTGAGGATAATGAAGAACTTGGTATTCTTATCAGGGATTTTCTTATAAGGGACGGGTATACGGTGGAATGGAAGACCAGTGCCGAAGAAGGACTTAAGTTGGTTGAGAAAGCAGCATTTAAGATTCTGCTTCTTGACGTCATGCTTCCGGGAATGGATGGCTATGAAGCGCTTCAGCAGCTTCGCAAAAAGCATGGGATACCGGTTCTGATGATGAGTGCGAAAACTGATGACCAAAGCAAGATTCTGGGGCTGGAGGTAGGCGCCGATGATTATATCGATAACCCCTTTTCCTTTCCTGTTCTATCCTCAAAGATCAAGGCCCTTATACGAAGAAGCTATGATATGCGTGAGGACAAGGAGATTCTCACTTATCGCAATATTTCGATGAATGTAAACGACAGGACCGTTTTCAAAAATAACAGGCAGATAAACATTACCGGCAAGGAATTTGATGTACTGGAATATTTTCTAAAGCATCCTGAGAAGGTTATTAAAAAAGAAGTACTGTTCAATGAGGTGTGGGGTGCTGACTGCTTTAGTGAGATGAGCTCCCTTACGGTATACATAAGGTGGCTGAGAGAGAAGTTGGAGGAGGATCCGAAAAATCCGGTACTCATTCAGACAGTATGGAAGATCGGATACAAATTCGGAGGAAGTATTGAAAAATGAAACGGTTGAAATATCTATTTATAGCGCCGTGCTTGATATATGTGATAATTGTAATTCTGGCAAATATATTTTTTGACCGTGGGGTAACCCAAAAAACAGACATCAGAAATATATTTATCAATCGTATTTCCACGCAGGTCCAGACTCAGTACCGTAGTGAAGAATATCCTGATGTAAATGAAATAATCCGGAATATTTATCTTGATAATCAACAGCAGTATAAAAATGAATACAGCAAAGAGGAACTTCCCGAAAATATTCTGTTTCTGGACGGCAATACCTCTGATGCCCAACTTGTTTCATATAGTGGGAACCAGCGGCTGACAACGATAAAGAATAAAAATGGGGAAAATGCCGGATTTCTTCTTTTTGTATATTCAGACAGCAATTCGAAAGCTTTGCATGTATATATGAATGCGGTATTGGCTGCCGGTTTTTTGCTGCTCCTTTCTTTTTTGATTTTCATAGAAAAAGCGGTTATATACCCGTTTTTAAAATTCTCAGAATATCCGGAGAGATTATCCAAGGGATATATGACGGAAAAGCTTCCCGAATCGAAGAGCAGGTATTTCGGGAAATTTATATGGGGAATTAACATGCTCAGTGACAAGATTCAGAGTGACAGAAATCATATTGATAAGATGTTATATGAAAGGCAGACGATGCTTACCACGCTGGTCCATGGAATAAAAACTCCCGTTTCCAATGTGAAGTTGTATGCATCTGCCATTGAGACAGGACTGTATCAGGAGGACGGTGTGCCTGATGAAAAGGATGCGGTCATTGCACGCAAGATAGAAAAAAATGCTGATGACATTATCGATCTGGTAAAAAAGATGTTAGAGAATACTACAAGCGGCATGGTTGCATTTGAACCCAGCCCGGAGTTGTTTTATGTAACGGAATTGTTGGATTATATTAGAGCCGAATATGAAAACAGATTGAAAACACTTCACATCCCATTTACCATATCTACAGAAACCAATGCTATTATAAATTCTGATAAAAAGGGCCTTTTGAGGATTCTTTCACAGCTTATGGAAAATGCTGTTAAGTACGGAAATGGAGAGGGGATTACGGTCAGTGCGGAAAAAAATGACGAAGGCTTCTTTTTCTCTGTCAGAAATAAAGGGGAATTGCTACCGGAAAAGGAGCTTCCTTTCGTATTTGGCAACTTCTGGAGAGGTTCCAATTCAGTGAACACGGAAGGCAGCGGAATCGGTCTGTTTGAAGCAAAAACGATTGCCATGAAATTGGGAGGAGACATTTTGATAAAGAGGCTTGAGGATTCGGGTGAAATGGAATTGGTGGTGTTTATTGAGGCTTAATCGGAAGTTGAAATTATAGAAGCAACTGCATGTAAAGATCATATTCACATATATTTTTTTTGAGAAAGTAAAAATTGATTATATGCTACTAAAAATGATATAATTGAGTTCAAACGATGACCAACCTTTCTGTGTTTTTTTGTTTGTGGTGAACTCAATTATATCAGAAAAAAGGGGGTCATTGTTTTTTTATATCAAAAAACTTTGAAACCGTTGATAAATAGCATATTCAATATATAACTAGTGTAATTTACTTTACACTAACTACCGTGGAAAGGTGGTCAAATAATGAAAGTTGTGATCATAGGCGGTGTTGCAGGTGGTGCAACAGCAGCTGCAAGAATACGCAGGCTTGATGAGCAGGCCGAAATTGTTGTTTTCGAGCGTTCGGGATTTATTTCCTATGCCAACTGTGGATTGCCGTACTATATTGGCGGCACCATCGAAGATGAAAACGATCTGACGCTACAGACACCCGAAAGCTTTTGGAAACGCTTCCGTGTTAAAATGAATGTGCATCATGAAGTCACGGAAATTCACCCTGACAGCAAGACTGTTGTCGTGAGAAATCTCGAAAATGGCACAGTTTTTACTGAGAGTTATGATAAACTTCTACTCTCACCAGGTGCAAAGCCGATAAGGCCAAACTTTGAGGGCGTCGACAGTGATAAGATTTTCACTCTCCGTACCGTAGAGGATACGCTGAAGATTAAGAAATATGTAGACGAACGTCACCCGCAATCCGCCGTTGTCGTGGGCGGAGGCTTTATCGGAATTGAGGTAGCAGAAAATCTGCGGAAACTTGGAATCGGTGTCACGCTAGTAGAAGCCGCAGAACAACTTATGGCTCCCTTTGACGGCGATATGGCATCATTTATACACGCAGAGGTTCGCAAAAACGGTGTAAATCTTATGCTTGGTCATATGGTTGAAGGCTTTGCAGGTACAGATTACGGTATTGATGTTAAGTTAAAAGATGCTCCCACACTTCACGTCGATATGGTGGTAATGTCAATTGGGGTTGCTCCCGAAACTGCACTCGCTAAAAATGCTGGGTTAGAACTCGGTATTAAAGGCAGTATTGTTGTAAATGATAAAATGGAAACCTCGATTCCTGACATTTATGCTGTCGGTGATGCGGTTCAGATTAAGAACTTTGTAACCGATGAAGATACGCTTATATCCCTTGCTGGTCCGGCTAACAAACAAGGTAGAATTGCCGCTGACAATATCTGTGGTGGTGACAGCCACTATACAGGAGGTCAAGGCAGCTCGGTTATCAAGATATTTGATATGACCGCTGCAACTACAGGAATTAACGAAAAAACGGCGAAAGTGCTAGGGCTCCTTACCGATAAGGTTATTTTTTCCCCTATGAGTCATGCAGGATATTATCCCGGCGGTAAAATAATGACTATGAAGGTGATTTTTGAGAAAGAAACCTACCGCATCTTAGGAGCTCAGATTGTCGGTTTTGATGGTGTTGATAAGCGAATTGATGTATTGGCTACCGCTATCCGTGCCAGAATGAAGGCGTATGACCTTGTCGAACTCGACCTTGCTTATGCACCGCCTTACTCCTCTGCAAAAGATCCCGTGAATATGGCAGGTTTCATTATAGAAAACATAAAAAACGGTGTTGTAAAGCAGTGGTATTACGAGGATTATGAAACACTTCCCCGCGACGGGAGTGTAACACTTCTTGATACACGTACGCCGATGGAATACAACAGGGGTCATGCAGAAGGATTTATCAATATTCCCGTTGATGAACTGCGTGAACGTATTGACGAGCTTGACCGCAGCAAACCCGTGTATATCATTTGCCAAAGCGGGCTAAGAAGTTATATTGCAAGCAGAATCCTTGTTGGTAACGGTTTTAATGCTTATAACTTTGCCGGCGGCTTCCGATTCTACGATGCAGTCCGTAACGATAAAGCGTTAAACAGAAAATCCACTCCTTGCGGGATGGATAAAAACTGAAAGGACTAATTGGTTTTTGTAGTCCGTCTTCGTCGATAATCTCTATCGTTTTGTGGGAGAGCGAGATAAGTCCTTCATTCACGAATTACTAAAGCATTCGTGTTACCACTTTTCTTAGGTTGCCCAAATGATTGCCGATGGTTTCGTGAGTTATTTTGAGTGCGTTACATTGTTGTCAAAGCCGTAAGTATTGATTTTGCTGGATTTGGCGGATTAACTCCAAACTGTCTACTCGACCTAAAAGGGCAAAATGCACTTAAGAGACTGCAATAAAAAACAAATGCAGACCGAGAGGTGCAAAATGATAGAATTTGATATATTAATGAAAGAATTTTAAAGGCTAGGGTGAATTCTAAAGACTGCGAAGCTTAAAGAGCTTGGGCTTTCAAGCGTACAGATAAAAAGACTTCTGGATGATGGAGTTATTGCAAAGACTAAAAGTGCTTTTTACGAGCTGACAAATTATGTTATTCGGGAAGCGGCGCTGTTTCACTTGAAGTAACTAAAGAGTTTTCAGAGCTGTATTCTGTTAAAGAAATATCTATTATTGTTAGAGGGGAAAATATAGATGAAAGTATACTGTATGTCTGATATTCATGGATGTCTGGCGGAGTTTGAAGAAGCATTATCAATGGTATTGGATCAACTTAGTAAAGAGGGTACAAAATTGGTACTTTTAGGAGACTATATTCATGGAGGACCGCAAAACCGTGGGGTTTTAGATAAAATTATCAGTCTTCAAAACAAATATGGACAGGACAAAGTAATAGCTTTATTAGGTAACCATGAAGAATGGGTACTAGATGGTACTTCTAGCATAGATCATATGATTATTAATAATGTTGATGAGGATCAAGATGATGATATATATATTAGCTGGATTGGATCATTGCCAAGATACCATGTAGAAGGGAATACAATATTTGTTCATGCAGGGATAGATGAAGAAGCAGGAGATATGTGGGAGTGGGAAACAGGAGATAATATTTTTACAATGAAGTATCCTGCTCAAACCGGAAGAATAGATGGTTTATCTATGAAGGTTGTAGCCGGGCATGTTGGAACAGCAACGATTTCAGGTGACCCAAGATTTCATGATATATATTATGATGGTGAATCCCACTATTATATTGACGGCACCGTTCTAGATAGTGGTTTTATACCGGTTCTTATGGTTGATACTGAAACTGACAAATATTACAAAGTCACAGAAACAGGTGTGTGGCTCATTTTGCCATATGATGAAGAGAACTAATTGATTTAAGAGTATCAAAGGGAAGATTAACCGTCCCTTTGACAAGTATTTGTGATGGAGTAAAAAAAACTGGTGTGAGGAGGAATTCATTTTGGAAAAAGTACAATATGAAGAGTTAGATAATGTGATTACTAAAATAAAACAGACCTGTGAGACGCTCCTATCGAATAATAAGCTTTTATCAAAAGCACAGTTAGATCAAGGGTATAAGTTGTTTTCGCAAAAATTTGGTCCCGATGTGTTAAAGGGTCTGGATGGAGAACTCCTTTTAAACACTGTATTTAATATAGGAAATAGAGATGGATTAACTTATTGGTTAGAATTTAAAAATAATGATGATTTCCGAACATCTGACTATGGATCAATATCCGGAGGAAGTGCCTTTAAGTATGTAATTTTTAAAAGGAATTTAGATGACAAATGGGTAACTGGAACCCCCAGAATCCAAAGATTCTGTCATTGGATGAAGCCATATCTTTGGCTAGAGAATTGAGAGACACTCTAATATATGGTTCGAATATTATCAAAGAATTTTCGAGTTCAGATATGGATATTGATGAATACAAAAAGCTTCAAAAGTATTTTGACGATAATATGAAATATAATATGAACAAGTTGGGATGGGTTCATAAATATTATCATATGATTTATCCCGATGTGATAGATGACTTTCATTCGGCTAAATGGCAAAGAAATGGATTGATTTGCTGCGGAATTACACCGGTAAAAGAAGACAATTTATATGAAATGGCCGGTTACTTCAGATTAATTGCTAATAGATGCGGGTTGCCGATAAATTATATAACTGCTGTGCCGTAAATTTAAAAGAAGGAGGATATCTATATGGAACGAAAAATTAGTCAACAAGTTAGAGGTTATAGAACTAAGGACGGAGCCGGAGTAAGTTTGGTCAGAGTATTGGGAAACCAAACTGTTCAGGCATATGATCCAATTTTAATGCTTGATTCCTTTGACAGCGCAAATCCGGATGATTATATAGCGGGATTTCCCATGCATCCTCACAGAGGTATCGAGACAATTAGTTATGTGTATCGTGGGCATATGACTCACAAGGATAGCTTAGGCAATGAGGATACGATTGGTGATGGAGAAGTTCAATGGATGACAGCAGGCTCAGGTATTATGCATGAAGAAAAATTGCCGGCTGCCGAGCGGCTGCTTGGTGTACAACTCTGGCTGAATCTTCCCGCAAAGGACAAAATGGCTCCTCCAGCTTATTACAGCATCAAAAACTCAGAAATTGAGGAAATTAATTTTGATTGGGGTAAGCTAAGACTGTTGGCGGGCGAGTTCGAAGGAACAAAAGGATATATGAGCAAATATCTTCCTCTTGACTATTACGATTTACATCTGAACCCAAAAGAATCTGTTATAATGAATACAGAGAGTGAGCGCTCTGTCATGGTGTTTACTCTTTTAGGAGACGCTTATATCGCGGGTGAGCTGGTAAAGGAAAAGACAGCAGCAAAACTTACCTCCGGCGAGCAAGTTGAGATAAAGGCCACAGATGAAAAAGCCCAGGTTTTATTCATAAGTTCAAAACGACTGGACGAACCGGTTGCTTGGGGTGGTCCTATAGTCATGAACTCAAAGGAAGAATTGAATAAAGCTTTTGATGATTTGAAAAAAGGTACTTTTATAAAGAGTACGATATCTTATTGATAAATATAAGCTGAAGAAAAGGAGTTCATCATATTGAAAAAATAAAGATATAGTAGCCATTGTTGGTGCTCTACGCAAAGAATCCATAACCGTCAACTGTCGTTAGAGGCAAAAGAACAATAGCCGAAAGCACTTGAAACTCAATAGCATTTATTATAGTCCTATATAATTAATAATTCCAGTTACACCATTGACACGATGTACTTATTAGTATATTGCACTAATAGGGCATTTATTACCAAAAGCAGAGGATCGGAATATCGGAATCTGAATCTGCTGTCTGATATCGGTGACATCCGTAAAGTGGAAATGCCCAACGGAGCTTATCGTTTCGATAATATATGCCACAATCATTATCACTTACGATGTGTAAAGTGAGGTCAAGTCTTTGATGTGGAAACGTATTTTATAGCGGATTTGGACAAAAATATTAAGGATACTCACGGATTTGAAATTACTGGGCATGGCATTTTTTTAAGGGAACTTGCCTTGGATGTAAGAAATGCTTTGTTAAGTTGAGAATGTGTACAGGCAATTTGGCAAATTAATTATGTGCGCATACGGGAGCAAAACCACCCGTAAATATAAAAAAACGAGGAGAATAGGCATGAGAAGTTTCACAACATTAGACCTACAATATGCACACAGATTCTATGGGTTCAAAGGCGAAGCACAGTACTTGCACGGACATACGGGAATACTGACGATTGAAGTTGAAGACGATGTCAACATGGGAGTCAATATGGTATTTCCATGTAATGAAATCAAGAAAATTGCTTGGGATGTTTTACAAAACTTCGACCACGCACTTGTTTTGAGAGAGGACGATCCTTTGCTTCCTGCGATTCTTGGAGTTTACGAGGCACAAGGCATCAAGGACGGTGCACCGACCAATAAGCAAAAAGGTCCAGCTTTTAAGACGGAGCTTGCCACAGCATACCCTGAATGTCGTTTGGTCGTCACAAAAGAAACAATGACCGTTGAGGGCATGATTAAAATCGTTTACGATTTACTTAAGGACAAGCTGAACATCGTGAAGCTCACATTTACAAGTGGAGTAAATGGAGCTACAGAAGAATATGAACCCAAAAAGGATATTGAACGCTGCCCGTTATGCGGTATTGCGTTAAACGAAAATGGCGTGTGCCCTAAATGCGGATACAAGAAATAGTCTGATCTGATAAAACGCAAACTAAGACAAGGCACTCTATGTAAAATATGCGTAGAGTGCTTTGCTTATTTCTTGGTTATTCGGGTGTATCCCGGACTTTGTGTAAACTCTGAACTGGCATAAAACAGAGCAAGATTCATTGTAAGAAATGCATTCGGGCGTTACTATGATATGGAACTAGAAAGGATGTTAAAGCTTTTTGCAATGACTCTAAGGAAGTATACCGTGCTATTAACGAAGAGTAGCGCTAGAGAAGTTTTGTGAACTTAAGAACAAGTGGGGAAAGGAATATCCCTATGAGATAAAAAGCTGGGAAAATAACTGGGATATGATAAGCCCATTCTACAAATTTTGGGAGGAAATAAGGAAAATAATTTATACTACCAATATCATTGAAGGACTGCAACGGCAGTTACGTAAAGGTGCAAAAGAAAAAGCAATGTCGAAAGCATATTGACAACTATATCAGAGAGATATATTATATGACTATATCAGAGTGATATAAGGAGAAAAAATGAATATTTTTTTGTAAATGCAAATTTGCATGGGCATATTAACCCTACGCTGGGATTGGTCAAGAAACTTACAGAGAAAGGAAACCGGGTCAGCTATTTTTGCTTTGAATCATTTGCGGAACAGGTAACAAAGATGGGGGCAAAATGGATTGGATTTAGTAACAAGTTGGATCTGTTTTTGAAAGAATACCGCCCGACAGACAGACATCCATTTTTTATGTTGCTGGAATACATGCTTTTATATGATGAAGCAGTGCTGCCAGAGATATTAGGTATTGTAAAAGAAGATCAGTATGATATGATTATTTGTGATTCTTATTTCGGAGGAGCATGTTTTTTAAAACAGATTGTTAAAGTTTCGGTTGTGTGTTCCCACTCCTCTTTTGCGATGAGTAAAATACCGGTGCCAGAACGGATGCTTGTGCGAGGATTCCATCCTCAATTGGATCATTGCTATCAGATATTAAAACGAATTTGTGAAAGCTATAATATTGAGGAACCTTCATTAGAACAGGTTTTTACAAGTAAAGGAGATTTGAATATCGTATACACCACTCAAGATTTTAACGGAGATGATGGGGTACATGAGCTGGACTATTTATTCGTCGGTCCGTCCATCGACCGGCAACAGGAAGCAGACGATTTAGATCTTTCCGTGATAGGAGACAGAAAGCTTATATATATATCGCTTGGAAGTGTCAATACAGCTTTTTTAGATTTTTATAAGACATGTATCTCGGCATTTCGTAATACGGATTGTTATGTATGCATGTCCATTGGAAAGAAGTGTGAAGTCTCGCAATTAGGGGAATTTCCACAGAATTTCATGGTAAAGATTTTTCTTCCTCAACTAGAGATTTAAAAGCGGGCTGATGTATTTATTACTCATGCAGGTTTTAACAGCGTAAACGAAGCTCTATACTTTGGAGTTCCTATGCTTGCATTACCTCAGGTCAATGACCAGCATAAAGTGGCCAAGCGTCTTGTTTCTATGGAACTGGGAATGACAGAAAACATAGAGGAATTGTCACCAGAAATATTGAGATCCAAGACAGAAGCACTTATAATGGATAGAAAAATCAAGGAAAACTGCATGCAAATTTCTCGGGAAATGAGAAATTTAACTAAGTTTGAATAGACAATATGGAAACTTGAAAAGTTTGTTGACACCTGGAAAGAGAGGAAATAGGAATGGCATTAAAGAATAAATCCATATATGCTATTTTGGGTATTCTGAATCTGTCACCAAGTAGCGGCTATGACATAAAAAAGTACAGTGACAAGGTACTCTCTGGGTTTTGGAATGAAAATTTCGGACATATTTATCCAACATTGAAAATGATGCTGGAGGACGGGATGATTGAAATCGTTTCCAGAGAAAATAACGAAAAGAAAATAAAGTATGGAATAACTGAAAAGGGAAAGCAGGAGCTTGAGGCATGGCTTTTAGAAGAGACTATTGAGCAGCCAATGCGTTCTGAATTTTTGCTAAAATTATTGTTTTCCAGTGGCCAGCCAAGGGAGAAAGTTATCCATATGCTTGAGAATTATAAAAAACTCCATGAAAAGAATATAGATAAGTATCTTGGAATGCAAAAGAATCTAGAACAGGGTAACCAGGACATATCGAAGGAGCGAGTCTGTTTTTTAAAAGCGATTCTTAGAAGGGGTATCATATCTAGTGAAGCTGTCATCCGCTGGTGTGATGAAACAATAGAAGAATTACAGCGTTCCTAAGCTCATAAATACAATCGACGGTGATCTGGTTATTGGATATGTGCTTGAAAGAGAATACCGGAATTATGGATATCTAAAATTAGTCGACATTGGAGGAGTGTTGAATGAACTTTATAAACCCACCAGCAGAATCACCTCAATATGTTATTCATAAAACATTTTATAGCCAAGTATTAAATCACGAAATAGGCTATAATATCTATCTTCCGCCCGGGTACAAAGACAGTGGCGAAAAATATCCAGTTGCATACCACATTCATGGATGGACGGGCAACGAATCTTCCGAGATATGGCCACTGGAAAAGGTCTATAAAAACAGATGGGCCATTACTGTTTTTGTCAACGCAATTTCGTCGGAAGAAAATTATTTCGATGCCTTATTGCAAATTGAAACCATCCTTATTAAGGAACTGATACCCCATATCGACACACAGTACAGAACAGACTCAACCCGCGAGAGCAGAATGCTGTCAGGGTTTTCAATGGGGGGCAACATGGCGTTTTATTATGCAGTTAAGCATCCCGAGCTGTTTGGTTCCGTGACCTCTTACGCAGGAACCTATCACCATCTCTATAACAAAGAATACCGTACTGTGGGAGTAGCTCCCGAAAAAGCTATAGAGTTATACGAAGATATGATGAGAGAAGAATGGTATTTGGAGGAAAACAATATTTTATGCTTGGTACGGCAAAATGCGCAAAAGATTCGAGGCAAACTAAAGATTGATATTCATATCGGCACAGCTGACATATTATTTTGTGATAATGAAATTCTACATTTATATTTGGATTCGTTGAATATCCTGCATGAGTATAAGAAATTTGAGGAGATTGGCCACGACTTGGAAAAAATATTATAATAATGGCCACTCGAGTGATGTGGAGATGGTAGTAATGACAATGAGAGACAGATTAAATGTTAATTTATAGTTGCAAGGTTACAAAGCTTGACTATGTGATAGAAGGAGAATTATATGGAACTTAAAGTAAAGAAAGTTAGCCTTAAAAGTAAAGACGTAAAGGCGATTTATTTTGACTCATTTCCTCCAAATGAGCGTATGCCATTTTGGATGATGGTTCTTATGTCAAAGCTTTGGAATACGAAATTTCTCTCTTTTTATGATAATGATAAATTGTGTGGATTCATATACTTTGCAGTCCAATTCAAACAAGTTTTCGTAATGTTCTTTGCAGTGGATAAAGAATTACGGTCAAAGGGATACGGAAGAGAAATATTGAATGAACTGAAAAAACTTTATCCGATGAAAAAGGTTATTGTTTCTATTGAGCATAGTAATACCGACAAAACCGAAGAACAGGAACGCCGCAAGCGCTTTTATCTCAATAATGGTTTTAAGGAAACGGGCTATTTAATTAGGATGAGCGGTGTGGAACAAGAAATACTAGTTAGAAATGGGCAGTTCAACAAAGCAAAATTTCGCGCATTTTTAGCATTTTACAGCAACGGAACGCTTTGGCCGAAAATTTGGAAAGAGTGCGGTGTCAAAAAAGTTCAGTAAATATTCACTGATGACATCGAACAGTTTGATAAAACATTTAGAAATCATTATTCCCCAATAGAAACAGATAGAATGATTTTGCGAGAAATGACAGAAAATGATTTTGATGCATTATATGCTGTTCTTGTAGATTCGGATATTATGGAGCATTATCTATATACCTTTGATGAGGATAGAATTAGAGGATGGATTAGAAAAAATATTGAAAGATACAAAGTTTTTGGTTTTGGTTTGTGGGCTGTGGTTTTGAAAGAAACCGGTGAAATGATTGGGGATTGTGGCCTTACAATGCAGATAATTAATGGATAGATAAAGCTGGAAATAGGATATGATATTCGAAAAGATTGTCAGAGGAGAGGATATGCTAGTGAGGCTGCAAAGGCAGTAAGAGACTTGACTTTTATGAACAATATTATTTATCCTATATGAAGTATACGAATGCACCATCATATAGAACGGCGATGGCTTATGGATGGAGTGCTTTACAGAATTACTTAAAGAGAGCCTAACCATCTAGATATTGAAGTATATAAAAGGAAGTGGAAGTATGATTGCATCACAATACAAGATAACATTACCCGGCAACTATGATATGGATATCATAAGGAAGCGAGTCAAGGACAACGGCTATAAAACAGATGGATTTTATGGTCTAAAGTTCAAACTTTACTTAATAACAGAAAAGGGGATAAATAATAGCTTGCAAAATAGTTATTCCCCATTGTATCTTTGGAAAGATTGTGAAGGATTAAATAAATTCTTATTTGAGGGATTTTACGACAATATTATAACATCATTTGGATGGCAGAACGTAAATATCGGAGTTCCGTTAATTGATACGACGAGGCAAAGATTTCAAGACGCAAACTTTTTATTTGAAGTTGTAGGAGAAATAGAGCCGAAAGAAAGCTTGAACAACTTTAAAAATAGCATCAAAGACGCGATACTGAAAATTGATGCAGAGTATGTAGTTATTTATAATCCGGACAAATGGAAATACCAGGTGTTTTATTTTGTTGATGATTTAGAAAAAGTGAAAACAGAAAAAGGTGTAATTTACACCATACTTCATATATCACAATAAAAAAACCGAGGTGTTTTTCGAGGTTTCCCCGAACATGTCAACATTTCGTGCCGGCGATGGCAGCTACGTGGTATAACCCCAAAAAGAAGGGAAATGAAAGCAAATGAAACGTCTTTTTCTATTGGAGGATGATTTGAGTTTAATTAACGGGCTTTCTTTTGCTGTTAAAAAGCAGGGATACGAGATAGATGTTGCCCGTACAATATTAGAAGCTGATGCATTATGGGCGAATGGAAAATATGATTTAATTATTTTAGACGTATCACTTCCCGACGGGTCGGGCTTTGACTTTTGTAAAAAAATACGTCAGATTTCCAAAGTGCCTATTATGTTCCTTACCGCTTCCGATGAAGAAACTGACATCATTATGGGACTTGATATTGGAGGTGATGATTATATTACAAAACCTTTTAAGCTGGCTGTATTCCTGTCAAGAATTAACGCTTTGCTTCGTAGAAGCGAGAATTTTAATTCAGCTGTCACAGAACTGAAATCCAATGAGATAAACGTACAACTGCTGAAAGGCGAAGTATATAAAAACGGAAAACTGCTTGATTTAACAGCAAATGAATATAAGTTACTATGTCTGTTGATGGAAAATCCCAATATAGTGCTTTCAGCTGAGCAGATTTTAAGTAAATTGTGGGATTGCAACGAAAACTTTATAGATAGCAATTCTCTTACAGTATATATCCGTAGGCTGCGTACGAAAATTGAAGATAACCCAGGAGCACCAACAAGAATTATCACTGTCCGCGGAATGGGTTATAAATGGAATACAATGGATTGAGGTTTAAAATGAAAATATTTGCCGACCGAAGAATTAGATTGCTTTTTGCCAATATCTTATTGTGTATATTGGTCTTTACGCTGATTTTTGCGTTATTTATTGGATTTGAAATTAAAAATTCTACAGTTTTCATTATTGTTTGTTTCATTGGCATGAGCATCACAATATTAATGCTCTGTTACAGATATTTTAAGGAACAGAGCAAAATCATGGAAAAAGCCGTGGCGCAAATAAAAGAATATATGTCCGGCAACAAAGATGCTCGTATAGAATGCGATGACGAGGGCGAGATATATAGACTGTTTCATGAAATAAATTCCTTAGTTTCTGCGTTAAATGCTCAGGCAGAGAATGAACAGAACGCAAAAGAGTTTTTGAAGAATACTATATCTGATATATCACATCAGTTAAAGACACCGCTTGCCGCTCTGAATATCTACAATGGTATTATGAAGGAAGAATCAAAAGAGTTTCAAACCATGAAAGAGTTTGTCGATCTTTCGGAACAGGAGCTAGACCGAATAGAAACACTGGTACAAAGCCTTTTGAAAATTACAAAACTTGACGCAGGCACAATTTGCTTGGAAAAGTCTCTAGAAAATGTATCTGAATTAATGGAAACTATCAAAAGGCATTTCTTGCTTCGCGCCGAGCAAGAAGGCAAGGAAATCAGATTGTCAGGGAATGAGGAAATCTTTCTTTTGTGTGACCGCAGCTGGATAATCGAAGCTGTTAGTAACATTGTAAAAAACGCCCTTGACCATACGGAAAAAGGAGATGTTATCAGTATTGAGTGGAGGGTTTTTTCTTCTATCCTTCAAATTGTCATAAAGGATAATGGAAGTGGCATCCATCCCGAGGATTTATATCACATCTTTAAAAGATTTTACCGCAGCCGTTTTTCGAAAGATAAGCAGGGTATCGGACTTGGATTGTCTTTGGCAAAAGCGGTAGTAGAAGCACATAACGGAACGATTAAAGTTGACAGTGAATTAGGCGTTGGCACCACTTTCACAATGAACTTCTTAATTCCTACAAATTTGTAGTCTGGTAGTAATATTACTGTAGGGTTGCTACGGTATACTACAGATATGAGAATAGAAAGAGGTGTTTATCCTATGAACTTATTAGAAGTCAAGTCAATTTCTAAAACATATGGCAGCGGAGAGGCTGCTGTACATGCATTAAAGGACGTTACTTTTTCCGTTCCGAAAGGAGAATTTGTTGCAATCGTCGGAGAGTCAGGCTCTGGAAAAAGTACGTTATTAAATATGATAGGTGCTTTGGATACCCCCACTTCAGGCAAAGTATTTATTGACGGTAAGGATATTTTTTCTATGAATGATAGCCGCCTAACTGTATTTCGTCGCAGGAATATAGGTTTTATTTTTCAGAGCTTTAATCTTATTCCTGAATTGACGGTAGAGCAAAATATTATATTTCCGGTCCTGATTGATTATCAAAAGCCGGATAAAAAATATTTGGAAGAATTACTTACCATACTCAAGCTGAAAGAACGCCGCAATCATTTGCCCAGTCAGCTATCTGGCGGACAGCAACAGAGGGTTGCCATTGGCCGCGCATTAATTACCCGCCCTGCGTTAATTCTTGCCGACGAGCCGACGGGAAATTTGGATTCACAAAACAGCAATGAGGTCATTACTTTACTGAAAGAAGCATCAAAAAAGTATCAACAGACCATTGTAATGATTACACATAGTCGAAGTATTGCGCAGACAGCAGACCGTATATTGCAAGTGTCCGATGGCGTGTTGACCGATTTTGGGAGGTGCTGCGAATGAAAAGCTATTTAAGCTTAATCCCAATTTCTGCGAAGGTACGTAAGCGGCAAAACCTCATGACGATTTTATGTATTGTTCTTGCTGTGTTTTTGGTGACTGCTATTTTTAGTATGGCAGACATGGGAATCAGAGCAGAAGAAGCAAGTCTGCGTATGAAACATGGCTATTGGCATGTAAAAATCAAAGATATATCTGAAAGTGAAGCAGAGCAAATAAGATTACGTCCGGATGTTGCTGTCATCTCTTGGCATGACACAATTAATTATGAACGGGACTTTGAGTACTATATTGGCGGTAGAACTGCGGTTTTCATTGGCGTTGATGAAGGGTATATTACCAACATTATGGACTGTTTGGAAGAAGGATATTATCCTCATAATGATACTGAAATCATGCTAAGCCCAAATGCAAAAAAAATTCTGGGTATCGATATAGGGGATAACATTACGGTGAATACCCCGGCCAGAGATATCGAGTATACTGTATCTGGTTTTGGTGAGGATGATACCTCTTATAATACTTTATACGGCACCATCAGAGCATATATGAACCGAGATGCATTTCAAAACCTTTGTGATATGAATGAGAATGCCTTAACACCTGCATACTATGTTCAATTTCAAAAAGATGCAGGGGCAAGCAAACGCATTGAAGAAATAAAGGAGCAATACGAGCTTACAGATAATAGTATTGAGCGAAATAAAGCTATTTTAGATATAACAGGCATTAATGATGATTCAGCTATGCAACCTTTTTATCTTGCCGCAGCAATACTGTTTTTGCTTGTGCTGATTGCAGGTGTACTAATGATTGCTAGCAGTATGAATAGTGATATAGCTCAAAGAACACAGTTTTTTGGAATGATGCGTTGCATTGGCATGAGTAAAAGACAGATTCTCCATTTCGTAAGATTGGAAGCTTTGAACTGGTGTAAAACTGCTGTTCCCATAGGGCTTGCACTTGGAGTTGTATCCACATGGGGCTTATGTGCGGTCATGAGGTATGGTGTTGGTGAAGAATTTTTATATATGCCTCTATTTAAGATAAGTGCAGTTGGCATTATCAGTGGAGCAGTTACAGGAATTGTTACCGTGTTTATCGCTGCAAAATCTCCTGCGAAACAGGCTTCTAAAGTGTCTCCAGTGTCAGCAGTATCTGGCAATGCCGTAAAGGCCAGAGGGGTCCACCGTGCGGTAAACATCCCATTTAAAAAAATCGAAACTTCTCTTGGTATTCAGCGCGCACTATCAGCCAAAAAAAATCTATTGCTTATGACAGGTTCATTTGCACTTAGTATTATTCTGTTTTTGAGTTTTTCAGTTCTTATTGAGCTTGTGAATTATCTCATGCCTCAGAAAGCAAATTATTCTGATATCGAGATTTATTCAGTAGACAATATAAACTCTCTTGATAGTACGTTGATTCATAAAATTAGCGATATGGATGGGGTAAAAGAAGTTTTTGGACGCAGAAGCATTTTTGATATTCCTGCAGAGTTATTAAGCAATACAATTTCAGCAGATACGGTTGATTTGATTTCCTTTGATGAATTTGATTTGGATTGTCTCACAAAGGATAAAGAACTTAGAAAAGGAAGTGATATTTCAAAAGTATATGGGAATAGTAACTATGTAATTTCAATTCATGACAAAGAGGGTTCATTAAAGATAGGTGATAAAGTGCGGATTGGAGATGAAGAACTTGAAGTTGCAGGACTGTTGAGATATGATATTTTCACTAACGATGGCAGCACAGATGGCCGAGTAACCCTTATTACTTCTGGAGAAACCTTTACGCGTCTGACAAATGTATCGGATTATTCGCTTATTTCTATACAGCTAACCAAAGATGTGACGGATGGAGATGTAGAAGCAATCCGCAGCTTACTTGGAGACGAATGTAAATTTCGTGATTATCGTGACCAACGGACTATTGGTACTTATACGGCATTCGTGGTGCTTGTATACGCATTTGTAGTACTTATTGCACTGGTTGCCATATTAAATATTGTAAACAGTATTTCAATGAGTGTGTCTGCAAGAATAAAGCAATACGGAGTAATGCGTGCTATTGGCGCGGACAAACATCAAGTTATGAGAATGATAACTGCTGAAGCATCCACCTATGCTTTTAGCGGGTTCGTAATTGGCTGTGTAGTAGGAGTGCCTCTTAGCAAGCTGATGTATGACAAGCTGATTACTGCACATTTCTCTTATGCGACATGGAATGTGCCTGTTCAATCGCTTCTCATTATATTGATATTTATCATTTTATCGACTATTGCTGCTGTTTATGTTCCTTCAAAACGTATGAGTAACATGCCAATAACAGAAATAATAAGCGAATTGTAAACAATTGGGTATATAGGGTGGATATGAAAACAAACCTTAGGTCTCTCTGAAATGCAGGGTGTTACTAAAGGAGAGACTGCTTTTACAGGACACTTGGAATATCATAAGCAAGTGGGCAAAGTTTGGAGAGAATTGCTTGATAAAGAATATGAAAACATAGGAGAATAAATATGAAGACAGCAATATTATATGAATCGTGGCATCATGGAAATACAAAAAAACTTTGTGATGCAATTAAAAAAGAATACGATGTCATACTTCTTAATGTAAAAGAGGATGATATTACACTGGAAGAATATGATCTTATTGGAATTGCATCCGGTATCGCTTATAGCAAATTCTATAAAGAAATTGAACAAGTAGCCAAAGAGAAAATGCCGGAAGGTAAAAATGTATTTCTTATGTACACCTGCGGAAAACCAGGGCAGGATTTTGCAAAAAGTATAAAGAGCACTCTTGCTTCAAAGAAATGCAATGTTCTTGGCACTTATTGCTGCAAGGGCTATGACACATATGGGCCTCTTAAACTTATAGGAGGAATTAATAAGGAGAATCCTACTGAAGATGAGATTCAGGGGGCAGTGAGATTTTATAGTGAAATGATCAGCAAATTGTAGATGGACATGTGATAGAATCTTTTGGGGAACATATCCGCTATTTGAAATTGCTAAATAAAAAAGTGAAAGAAGACTTTATTAAATTTGGGGCGAAATAAGAACAAAAAAAGGATTTTAGATTATGGTTATAGAAACAGATAGATTGATTTTGCGAGAAATGACAGAAAAAGATTTTGATGCATTGTATACTGTCCTTGCAGATTCGGATATTATGGAGCACTATTCTTATTCCTTTGACGAGGATAGAATTAGAGGATGGATAAGAAAAAACATTGAAAGATACAAAGTTTTTGGCTTTGGTTTGTGGGCTGTGGTTTTGAAAGAAACCGGTGAAATGATTGGGGATTGTGGCCTTACAATGCAGATAATTAATGGACAGATAAAGCCGGAAATAGGATATCATATTCGAAAAGATTGTCAGAGGAGAGGATATGCAAGTGAGGCTGCAAAGGCAGTAAGAGATTGGACATTTATCAATACACCTATTAATATTATTTACTCCTATATGAAGCATACGAATGTTGCATCATATAGAACAGCAATAGCTTATGGATGTCAACTGGTTGATGAGTTTGAAGATGACGGTAATGAAAACACTAAAGTGTATGCAATCAGCCGTGATGAATGGAAAAAGTTGAAAAAATACGGAGGTTATTATGATTGACATTAAATTATGGATGGGGCGCTTTACAGAGTTACTTAAAGAAACTTTTGGTGAACGTATTTATTTTGTAGGTCTACAAGGAAGTTACGCAAGAGGTGAAGCAACTGAAGCAAGTGATATTGATGTAGTGGTGATTTTAGATAAGTTGACAGCAGATGATATAAAAAAATATAGTGATATGGTAGATATCCTTCCTAACCGAGAATTGATTTGTGGATTTCTTTCAGGAAAAGATGAGCTCATAAATTGGGAGCCTTCAGATTTATTTCAGTTTTATTATGATACCATACCGATTGCAGGTACTCTTGATGAGCTGTTGACAAAAATTGACAAAGAGGCAGTTGATCGTGCTATTAAAATAGGTGCTTGCAACATTTACCACGGATGCGTGCACAATATGCTATATGAAAAAAGCGATGATATAGTGCGTGGGCTATATAAGTCAGCATCTTTTGTTATACAGGCTCTTGTATTTAAGGATACAGGCAAATATGTTAGGCACCAAAAAGACTTGCTTGAAGCGGTAAACAATGAGGAGAAAGAGATTGTGAATAATTATATTGCTCTGAAGAACGGTGCTACGGTAAAGTTTGATGCAATGTCGGTGGATTTATTTAATTGGGTAAAGAAGCTAATAAAGATATGAAGGCCGCTTTGATTCTTTGAAGGAGAGACTGTAACGCTTGAGAAAATAAAGTAGACATAAAAGAGGTTGTGACTATAGTATTGATTTTTATATTCTTCTTATGTAACATGATAAGTAAAACCGTTGGGGTGGCACTATGTTGCGTAATTTTATTAAAAAATCCAATAATACAGAGATTATCACTGTAAAACAGGTAAATAGCCAAAACTCAACTTGGGGAGGTAATGGAGTGGTTTTTTGTGTAAAAAATGGTAATGGCCTATTGTTCGATGCCAATTATTGCCCAGGGAACCATTTATTTAGTACTTTGGTCTACGGAAATACTCCATTAATAAAATTCTGTGAAGATATGTATCGAGACTTCTGCCCGGATATAGAAGAAAAGCTTGTTTCAGCAGGTTATGGACTTAATATGAGTGAACAGCTGGTTATATCAGAATTAAGGGGCATACTGAACAGTAAATTTATATCATTAGAGCAGTCAGTTGAAGCTCTTAAACCTCTTCTGGGTTTATTGCCAACGGGGTACTATGCACTTGTTGATACTGAACTATGCCCTACAGATGGTAATGGTGAATTCTTTTGGAAGTTGAATAATAAACCAACTTATAATAAGGCATCTCGTCGTATACGTTATGAAGATGGGACTTATAGTGAGGGATTTCCATATTATATTCTACCTACACAACCCCCAAGCCATTATAATCCGAAGCAGGCTGAGTTTTATAGAGATAAAGATGACTATAGAGCATTAGCATATTATATGGCAGGATATCTATGTGTATTGATTGATGGGCATCATAAGGCTGTAGCTGCTGCTATGGATAAGAAAAAGGTAAAAACACTTGTTATTGTTCCGACAAGAGCCATAGTGACGTTAAATGATGATATGCTAAAACGTGGTATATATATAGGCCGTACATTCTTTGGTGAGAAAGAGTTGACTATTATACCTTTTTCAAAAATAATTAAATTATTTGGTTCATGTAGGATTGAAAGAGAAGAGTTAGAAAAATATATGTCAATGTGTAATAGAGATTTTGATCAATATTACGATTGGCCTCCTGAAATATTGGAAGCAGAAAAGACTTTTCCGGATGTAATTACTGTTGCAAGACAGCAGTGGGCACAAGGCATATCAGACAATTTTGATCTTATTCCCTAAAACTTTAAAATTGGAATCGCATTGAATCAAGTAAGGAAGTGAGAGCACAAATGCAGGTTGTATTTGAAAAGGTAGAATCAAAGGAGCAGGAAATAGCTCTCATAAAAGCTGTCGAGAAGACTTCTGATATTCAGAGCGCAATTGATCTGCTTGAAAATGGCATAAACAGTATTTCAGTTACAAAGGATGGCATAACTTACATGTGTAAAATAAATGCTGTTTATTATATTGAATCAGTTGATAAGCGTACTTACATTTATACAAAGAATGATTGCTTTGAGACTAAGAGCAGGCTCTATGAATTGGAGGAAAAGCTTGGCACATATTTTGCCAGGTGCTCAAAGGCAATGATAGTAAATCTCAAAAAAATAAGGAATGTCCGATCAGAACTTGGTGGAAGATTGAATGCTGAAATGCTAAATGGTGAGAAGATTGTCATTTCCAGAAGTTACGTGAAAGATATCAAAAGGAGGATGGATCTATGATAGAGAGGATAAAAACATTATTTATTCAGATGCTTATGATATCCACCGGAATCCTTTTTATTATAAGTGTAGAAGGGGTAACATATCATCTTCTTGGTGAAGAGTTCAGCCTTGATTGGTACCACCCATTGTCAGTTTTAGTGGCTGGATTTGTATGTGCTATTCCAACTCTTTTACTTATGAACTATGGAGAATGGAGTAGAAAGATATTTATTATTAAGCTTATAATTCACATGTTTTTGCTATATGGGATAGTAGTTTTAATGGGATATATTTTTTCGTGGTATACGAGGTGGGATGGTTTTTTATTTGTGACAATAGGCTATTTTCTGGTTTATCTTTTTGTGTGGATAGCCAGCATATGGATAGGGAAACAGGATGAAAAGAAAATAAATAAAGCCTTGGAAGCTATCCGGGACGAGGAATAAAAAAATAGAGTGATGAAAAGAGCAACTTGGTAACCGTTTTTTGCAACTTAGGTTCTTTGCTCTTTTTTTATTGCAGTTGTTTTGGTATGGTTTTCCTTGAAGAGATGAAATGGCATTTTATTTGATGCCAGAAGGAGGAACATAAAATGAGTGCAGTAGTAGAAGTAAAAAATCTTGTCAAAAAATATAAGGAACATGTGGCAGTAGATGACATTTCATTTTCAGTTGAGGAAGGAGAACTGTTTGCCTTTTTAGGTGAAAACGGAGCGGGAAAATCAACAACGATCAATATACTGTGCACTATTTTGGAAAAGACTTCTGGTGAAGCGACAATCTGTGGTTATGAGCTTGGAAAGGATGATGATGAGATTAGAAAAAGTATTGGTATTGTGTTTCAAAATTCAGTGCTTGATAACAAGCTCACAGTAAAAGAGAATCTGTATACACGCGGTTCTTATTACGGATTGTCAAGAGCAGAAATTGCAGATAAACTGAAGGAATATGACGAGTACTTTGAAATGTCAGAGATCTGGAACAGAAGATATGAAAAATTATCAGGTGGACAGAGAAGAAGAGTGGATATCTGCAGAGCACTATTAAATGATCCTAAAATTCTATTTCTAGATGAGCCGACTACCGGACTTGATCCGAAATCCAGAAGGCTTGTATGGGATTACATCGATTCGCTTAGAAAGAAACGTAAAATGACCATTTTTCTTACGACACACTATATGGAAGAAACAAGAGATGCGGATCATGTTGTAATTATGGACCATGGCAAAATAATGTGTCAGGGCACACCGGCAGAACTGAAAAGCAAATATGCCCCGGGACATTTCATATGGTATACCGCCAAAAGTCCGAAGGCAGAACAACTACTGACACAGCTTGAAGGAGAAAAAGCAATAGATATGTCCGCACCAAAATATGATGTGGATCATTATGATATATCAATTCATGGCAACATCACAGAGTTTTTGTACCAACATAAAGATGTGATTACGGATTATGAAATAATCAAGGGAAGTATGGATGATGTGTTTTTGAATATAACAGGAAAGGAGCTTGAGTAATGAAAGGATTTATTGGATTGACTAAGAGACATCTGCTGTTATATTTTAAGGATATTCAGTCAGTTGTTTTTTCATTATTAACTTCAATTATTGTATTTGTTTTGTATCTATTGTTCCTAAAGGGGACGTTTGTGGATGCTATTAATAGTGTAATGAATGGGTTAGAAAGTATTATTAATTCTAAAGACATTGAAATGCTGGTCAATGGGATTCTTTTAACCGGTATTATGGGCTCTGCTATGATTACCGTTCCTTATAACTGCTTAACGACAGTTGTAAAAGACAGAGAGAATAAGATTGATTACGATATCTCTGCTACTCCTATGAAAAGATGGCAGATTATTTTATCCTATTTTGTCTCGTCAGTTATTTCTGCATTTGTAATGACGGCAATTATTTTTACGATTGGATTGATAACATTGAATGCAATGGGAGACACTTGTTTATCGGTAAAGACAATCATAAAACTGTATGGAGTTATCATACTTGGGGCAATATCTGCGACGGCATTCTTTATGATAATAGTACTTTTCTTTAAGTCCTCTTCGGCATGTGCGGCCTTCTTTGGGATGTTGTCGGCTGCAACAGGCTTTGTGATTGGGGCATATATACCTGTGTCGCAGTTTTCCGACAGTGTTCAGACGGCTTGCAATATTTTTCCCGCCAGTCATATAACAGTACTTTTTCGGAATACACTACTAAGTGGCGTACTTGAAAAGATAAATAATGATATAGGGGGATTGGACCAGGGTAAATTTGCAGAAAGCATTCAGGATATTTTCTCATTTCAGGCTTATATGTTTGGTGAACATCTAAAAACGAATATGTCTGTAATTTATACGTGTGTATTTGCAAGCATTACTATAATTGTTATGACATTGCTTTATGCTAAAACATATAAGAGAAGATAACATCAGGATTGCTTTTGCAATGTCTGGTAGTATGCCACTAGCCTTTCAGGCGGTGAGCATATCTTTCGCCTTCAGAGGATTATCATTCTTAACCCATGTAATAATCTGAGACTGAAAAGATTGAAAGAACATTTGTTCAAAAATATAGATATCTGATATACTGTAAGTAAAAAAAGAGAAGTTTGTAATTGAAATTAAAGTCATTTTTTATATGTTAGTGAAAATAATATTACACTAATAGGGAGGCTTATATAAAGCCATTGGAAGGTAAAGTGGCTGTTGTTACCGGAGTCAGTACAGGAGTTGGGATACTACAATTCAGAAAACAGCGATACCCACATCTTACAGAAATGAATTATGGCAACAGATGACGGAAGATAACACCTCTTGGGCCATGTGGAGTGCCTTGTGTTGTGTCAACGGTACAAAAGTGAGTGCGCAAGAAAGCCTTATATATCAAGGCTATAAGCACATGTGGATACGAAACCTATTAGGTGGAAACGGGATTCAATTATTTAGGGGACTTATTTATGAATAATATAAAAGAGAAAGTAGCTATAGCAGCAGACTTCATAACTATATTGTTGTGAATTGTTGTAATAGCAGATTACATTTATTCTTTTTTTGCATATAATAGAGTTGGATTATTTTGTGATGCGTCTTTTCATGCCAACTGAGCAAGACAAAAGGGATTAAGCCCCTAGTCAGGAGAGAAGTTGATACTTGGGAATGGAAAAAGGTGGGCATAGTTTTTTGCTTAAAAAACCATGTAACCCCTGAAATATAGGTTTTGAAGAAAAAATGGGATGTCAAACTTGACACTATCTGTTACTAATAGGGGGATTATGAAATGGAGAAAATTGGCAAACGATTAATGAAAATAATTAAATGGACTGTGATTGTTTTGGTTTCTGCTATCGTACTATTTTTTATAGTGCGTTTTGTCGGGCAGAAGATAAATGCGAGAACACCTGAAGGCGGAATTAATGAGTCGATGTACGTTGACATCAACGGAACGAAACAATGGATTAGTATCTATGGAGAAGATATAAACAATCCTGTTCTGTTATATTTGCATGGTGGTCCAGGTGCATCTACGAGTTCTTATGACTATGCTTTCACGAGAAAATGGGCTGACATATATACCGTTGTTACATGGGACCAAAGAAATTGTGGGAAGAGCTATTCTGAGGAGCAAAACGATACAATCATAACTTATGACCTGATGATGACTGACGGTGTAGAGATGACAGAATTTATTTTGGATTATTTAGGTAAGGATAGAATCACACTTCTTGGTCATTCATGGGGAACAGTATATGGGGCCAATCTTGCTCTTGAATATCCACAATATTATGATTGCTTTATCGGAACAGGACAGTTTATTAATTTTCACGATAATGAAGTTGCATTCAAAGAAATAGCAACAACTTGGGTTGGTGATGATGAAGAAGGCAAAAAACTAATTAACCGTTTGACAATAGGTGATTTCTCAATGGATTATTTTGAAGCAAGAAACACCTTGATGAGTAAATACGGATATGATATTTTTGCTGATGGAACAGATTACAATCTAGTAACCGCACAGATTTTTAATCCTTATTATTCGATATCGGATTTCATTTCATTTATGAATTCGGATTTTTCCCAATATATGATGTTTGTAAATTCCGATGAATTCACAAAATTCTGGTTGTCGGATAGAAACGAATATCAGATTCCATATTACAACATTAATGGGGATAAGGATTATCAGACTAATTACATATTGGCCCAGGAATATTTTGATACGGTCGAGGCTCCATATAAAAAAATGTATATCATGAAGGATACCACTCATGGATTATTGGAAGCAAAATCAGATGAATTTTCAGAGATTTTGCATGAAATAGCCGAATTGGAAAAAAACAGAGGGGGCGATTAACTTATTGTCAACCAATTTTTGACTTTTTTAGTGGTGTTTCATGTCAAAAAAACTGCATTTCATGACAAAAGCATTTTTCCCCGTTTCAGTTATGATAAATTAATTTTAACTATGAGCATATCTATTTAAGGGGGATCGAACATATGAAAGCAAGGCTTTTAACTTTGCTGACAGCTCTCTGTATTATGCTGAGCTTGCTTCCGGTATCAGCAGAGGAAGCTCCCGTCATAACCATAATAACTCAGCCAGCTTCTTTAACTGAAGTCACACAAGGTGAAGTATCGGGAAAGTTATTTGAAACTGCCAGTGCAAGTGTTAAGGATCCAACACCGGTAATAACCATAACAAAGCAACCGGAAAAGATAACTACAGTTTATCAAAAGTTAGAAAAAGCAGAGCTGACTGTTGAAGCCAATCTTTCGAATAATGGTTTTTTAAAATATCAGTGGTACAGCAACACTACAAACAGTAATATAGGAGGTACTCCCGTTACCGCCGCTTCGCGAAGCAGCTTTACGACCCCGCGGTATATGGAAGTTGGAACATACTATTACTACTGCGTAATCACATCATCTGATGCAGAGCCGGTACGTTCCGAGGTTGCTACTGTTATTGTTGAGCCTGAGCCTGCTGATATAAAAATAATTAGACAGCCGGAAGAAACAGTCTCGCTTATAAAAGGAAATACCGACTGGACCTTGTGGGTTATAGCATATGCGTCCTCAAACGCAGAATTGACCTACCAATGGTACTCAAACACCGTTTGCGATAGTAATTCGGGAACACCCATTCTAGGTGCTACGAAAGAAAAGTTTATGATTCCAGCAGACTTAGACGGCGGGACATATTACTATTACTGCGAACTAAGTGCTCCCGGTGCAGAGCCGGTTTACACAGATGTTACAACGGTTAATGTTAAGGTTAAAGAATCCCGAAATGCACCTCCTGCACCAACTCTTGAGTCGAAAACATCAGATAGCATTACTCTTGTATATAACAATTTAGACATTGAATTCAGCATGGACGGAAAGAATTGGGGTGGTCCGATATTTAGGGGGCTTACGCCCTATACCACTTATACAATTTACGCCCGGTATAAAGATACTTATACACATTATGCGTCTCCGGCAAGTGAGCCATTAATGGTCAGGACTTCTAAAAGAGCTGTGGACAAAGGAGAACAAACAGCTCCTTCTGCGCCGGAATTATTAAGCAAAACCGGTAGAAGTGTCACCCTGAAACCAATTGAAGGTGCCGAATATAGAAGGGACGGGGAGGTGTGGCAGGATAGCAACACATTCTATAACCTGTCTTTTTCTACTACATATAAATTTTACGCTCGCATGAAGCAAACTGATGAATTAAAAGCATCACCGGAGAGTTCTCCACTTAAAGTTATCACTGAAGTATCCGGCGGATTTCCCTTTGTACCGAGTAATAAGAACATGACAAACGGTATTATTAAGTCTGGCTGGGCATATATCTATACCCGCGATTATGGTTCCATTGCCCCGAGTAACGGTGGTGTTGTTTCGCCGACAAGAAGCTTTCCCCTTTACTATTTTGAGCATCTGGGTGATAACAAATACTATATTCATACTGCTAACGGAGGATATCTTTCATACCTTGGCCCACTAAAAAGTAATGCTACAATCATTATCAGCGATAAGCCTTGTGAGTGGAAAATCTACGGTCAGAATGCAGGAGGCTATATTGAATATAACTTCAATGTCGCCAGTGACACTACATATTACCTCAAACTCTGGGGTGGAGATGGGGAAGAAACTACGGATTCAAATGTGGCACTTGTAAAAGATAAAGCAAACAGGTTCCAACGAGATGGTGCCCAGTTAACAATAAGAACCCAAGTTGCAGATGAGGATATTCCTCAGTGGTGGAAAGAGTATAAAAAAGGAAAAACCGAACCAACGTACGATGTTGTTGAAATAATAACCTATGAAGCTGCCAACAGTAAAAAACCAACCGACGGACAGGGAACTTCAGAGGGAATATCATCCGGCGAAATCGTACCGGTTACCGCTAACCCAAGTCAAACGAGATTTGTGATGAATGGCAAGCCCGTATCAGTTACGGCGGCGTACAACATAAAAAACACCAATTACTTGCAGCTTCGCGCGATCGCTTCGATGCTAAACGGCACTGCCGCTCAGTTCGATGTAGGTTGGGATGGACAGTATGCCGTAATAGAACCCGGCAGGCCTTATAGTGGCACAGTTACTGCAACCAGACTTCAAAGTACAACTAATGTCCGCAGTAGTGATACGAAATTCAAGATGAACGGGGAAGTATTTTCATTTTCAGATGCACGGCTAATTGACGGTGATACCAATTACATTCAACTGCGTGAGTTTGCACAGAAGCTTTCCGGAACTGCATCACAGTTCAATGTGTACTGGGACAGCGATGCAGGCCAGGCGGTCATTCAGCCGGGTCTAACTTATACGGGGTGGCCACAGATTATTGAGACATCCGACGATACAGATTCAAGTAGTGAAGAGTCGGAGAAGGAAGTTTACTATATTAAAGCTTCAAAAAACAAAAACTTTGTTATAGATGTATCTGATGCAAGTGAAGATGATGGTGCAAAACTCAATCTTCACACCAAGACCGGTAATGATAATCAAAAATTCAGACTTATCAAAATGGACGGAGATGTGTATGTAATCCAGTGTGTTCATTCCGGTAAGTGGTGGACCAGCAGCGGGAAGAAGGGAGCGGTACTCAACCAGTCCGTCTCTGTAACCGATGGCAGTTCTATAACCTTCAGAATAATAAAACAGGCAAACGGGACATACAGAATTATAGATAGCGCAGGGCTTTATGTAGGTGTTTCAGATGCAAAAATGGAAAATGGAGCAAATATCATACTTTGGACAGAAGCTTCAGATGAAAGTCAGACATTTATTCTTGAAAGGATAGAATAAAGGAGGCGTATACGATGAAGAAAAGAATTATCCCACTTTTATTGGCAGCAATTTTGCTCATGGGCATGGTGCCTACTGCGTCAATGGCAGCCAAACCGGAATACACTTCAGAGAACGAGCCAGTGTATCTTGGCACCGAAGCAGAGTATCAAACTACTCTTGATACCATGTTTGACGAAAACGGCCTGCGAAAGGTAAGAGTGGGTTTTTACAGCAACAATGGAGTACTCAATGAAAAATATGGTTTAGTCAACAAATATGGTAATTTTGTGGTACAGCCAATCTATGATGAAATAAAGCTTTATGCATTCAACGAAGATTATAACTACGATGTCGAAGAAACGATTTTGCCCCAATATTTTATCGGCGGATACACTCAGGCAGTACGAGATGGTAAAATGGGCCTTCTCAATACAAGAGGAGAGGAGGTAATTCCCTGTCAGTACGACTTTGTAAGTTTGCCTTCCGAAGGAATGTGCCGCGTGTTCAATGATATACCGGGCAGCTATTACTCGTATCTTGGATACTGGAATCTGGAGCAAAACAGAGAGGTCGTAAAACCTAGCAAATATGTCACCTTGGAGAAGAATAACAGGATCGGCTCTCCTGAAACCAGCAAGAAAAAGCCAACTGGCGATTACCTTGCGGTCCATGACTTTATAGAGGGCTATGCCATGGTTTTTACAGAGGCAAGGGTCGATGTCTCCGGGCTCTCATACATGGCAACGATCATAGATAAAAACGGTAAGGATATTTTTGGAAAGTCATATTTTGTCTATGACTTTGGAAACACTTATGCAAATTACCCGCAAAAAGGCCCGTATTTGAGCTATCAGGTGCCTATAACCATTAAGGATCGTACTTTTACCAAGAAAGACGATTCAAATTGGAGAAAAACATTAACCTTTAATACATATGCCACCGGACTTGCCGGACCTTCCGGCGTTTTAATAAAGCCCACCTACACAACCGGTATTGGGGCGACTCCCGCTGAAGCCGATCATTTCATCAGCCCTGCACGGTTTGAAATCAACACGAAGAATAAGACCATTTACACCGAGAAAGACCATAGACCTGATAAACTCTATGGCACCGGGTATGGCGTCATTGACTTTAGCGGCAAAGTGCTCATTCCTTTCAGTGAAAACGACCTCAGATACAGCGAAAAGGAAAATGCTTACTCGAGCGGCTACACACTTTATACAAGCACATATAATAAAATGGACTATGATGGTGGTGGTATCTTTTTTACCAATGGTTATAATCATGCTTTTAAGTATACGGGAAACTACGACCCAGATGAATCCTACCAGCCATTCGATTATTATTTTGTGAAGCCTGATGGCAGCTATCTGAACATATCAAAAAAATTCGGCTGGGATCCAAAGGAGAGCTATTTGACAGGTTATGAATTCAGCGAATTCAGTACGACCGGTTATGCCTGGATTCAGAATAAAGAACGCACAAAATGGGGGCTTATTGATTTTTCCGGAAATACCATACTGCCTTTTGAGTTTAACAATGTAGATCATGAATCATGGTCGCTTGAGAAAAATGGTTTCGCTGTTGTTGAGAAAGATGGGAAGAAAGGGCTTGTGAACACTGATGGCAAGCTGGTTATTCCTTGTTCCTACAAATCATTCGAATTATCCCGCAACTTACCCGCAGATGCAACCGTTATCATTGTGGAAAATGAAAACGGGAAATTAGGCCTTGCAGAGAAAAAAAACGGCAAGTTATTGCTGCCAGTTGCCTATGATGCTATTGGTGCCGGTACTGTTCTAGTTGGATCCAGTTATGTGCAGCAAAATACACAGATAACTTCTACCTTTTTCGATATGGGTGTCTACTATGTTGAAAAAGACGGAAAGACATACTTGCTCGACAAAAATGGGAAAGAAGTGTTTTCAACCGACAAGAAATTCTACGAAGCAGTCGATGGTCTATACCGCATCGACGGCAGCTACTGCGATAATCGTGGTAGGATCATTATCCCTGATTATCTGGATAATTCAACAAACCTTGAGTCAATGGATAGTTTTACCATTTATATTAAGGACGGAAAGGTCTATAGGGCTTCCGCCAATTATCTGAAGAGCACATTTGGCTATAAGACCTACTCGCCGGAAAAGACAACAGCCACGCCGTCTTCTACCAGGCTCATGGTAAACGGAAAGAATGTGGCCACAGATGCCTACACCATAGGCGGGAACAATTACATCAAGCTTCGTGACCTTGCGGCTATGGTCAATAATACTGAAAAAAACTTTGAGGTTACATATGATGGCTCAAAAAATGCTATTAGCCTCATATCAAATAAAGCTTATACGAGTGTCGGGGGCGAGATGGCCAAAGGAGACGGTAAAGCCAAGCAGGCAACTCGCACCAACTCTAAAATCTTTGTTGACGGTGGCGAAGTTTCCATGACTGCTTACAACATTGACGGAAGCAACTACTTTAAGCTTCGCGATGTAATGCAGATATTTGATATCAGCGTTGGATGGGATAGTGCCACATCAACAGCAACCATTAACACCAATGGGGGCTATGCACTTACTGCCTATGAGCAAAGCAAATATGATGCTTACCAAAAGGCTTATCAGGAAGCCTTAGAAAATCCATACCAGTATAAGCAGATTTACGAGGAGCCTTTTATTCAATTCCAATCCACTCCAAGCAAGCTCCTTTACAAGGTGGGAGAACCCTTTGAAATTGCAGGCTTTAAGGTGGCCGATGTAGATGTTTACGGTTTCGCGACTGATGTTACTTCAGACATCGAATTAAGAGTAAATTCCACCAAGATTTACGATGGCTACAAGTTCACACAGGCAGGCGATAAAATCGTTGATTGTTACTACAAGGGTGAGAAGCTCAACTATTTCAAAATCAGTGTTATAGCTGATGATATCAAATTATTGGAAAGCGGGCACTATTATCTTAAGATCAATGGAAAGTACATTTATCCTGTTTCCGGCGGCTGGTACTGGATGGAGCTTTCTGATAAGAAACCGGATAAACCCTTTAATATCCAATTGGTCGGCAACAGCGAGGAGCGTGGTCCGATGTACTACATCATGTATGATGGCCAATACATTAGGCCACAAACGAATAAAAATGGTGGTCAGCTTATGGCCGACAATGTTCAGTACGTGTGGCGTATCAATAAGTACACCAAATTTTGCACCATTCGAGACTATGGCAATCAAAAGTTGCTGGTTAATGCTTCGGGAGCAAAGTATGACAATGGAACAAAAGTTACAATATGGTCTTACACGGGCTCAGCACCGGAGCACGGAAAGCTAACATTTATCAAGGCAGATTAATGAAAGATGACTGACCTCCCATTTGATATGCGATATTGAATGGGAGGTTTTTTATTTGGTATCTTTTTTTCAATATTATAAAAAATAATATAAAGAAAACATACTAAATTGGGATTTTACTGCTGAGGCGGCAAATGTATGAACAATTTTGGTGGCGATATAACAATTTATGATATTATAGAGTAGCAAAGATATGGCTGATATCGAAAGCAGCGGAAAACAATTGACGGTCAAATGAAACAGGGAAAGGAACAGAAATATGAATAGACTGTTGTTATTGGAAGATGATATCAATTTGATTGATGGACTGCGCTATTCTTTGAAAAAGAACGGCTTTATGTTGGATGTAGCACAAACAGTCGCACAGGCGTATGAATGTTTAAAGTCAACTGCTTATGACCTTTTACTGCTAGATATTACCCTCCCGGACGGAAGTGGATTCGATGTGTGCGATTTGGTGCGCAAGCAAGGGAATCAGGTGCCGATTATATTTTTAACTGCATTGGATGAGGAAGTGAATGTGATTCGAGGACTGGACAGCGGTGGCGATGATTACATCACAAAGCCGTTCAGACTGGGGGAGCTTTCCTCTCGCATTCGGGCTCTGCTGCGGCGAGTAAACATATCGAACAGCGAAAAAATGACTATACTAGAAAGTGGTGACCTTTCCATTGATCTGATGGGAAGCCGAGTATTTTGCAAAGGACAGGTATTGGATTTGACAAATGCGGAATACCGCTTGCTTTGCTTGCTGGTGCGGAATGCCGACCGCATTGTGACACGGGACATGATTTTGAGAGAACTGTGGGATAGTACTGGTAACTTTGTGGATGACAACACATTATCCGTTTATGTACGGCGGCTTCGGGAAAAGGTGGAAATTGATCCGTCCCATCCACAGCGTTTGGTCACTGTTCGCGGATTTGGGTATCGATGGAATGAGGTGTCTATATGAACCTTTTTATGGATAAGCAAGTTCGATGGTATTGTTTATTTTTGATTTTCTTTTCAATTTTGCTGCTTGGCATGAATGTATTGTGCAGTATCAATCAAGTAAATTGCGCAAAAGAGATCTATATAACACATGACGAGGCGATTGCATCCTATCTTTTAGAACATGGGGTTTCCAGAGAGGTAGTTGCAAATGCCTTAACGAGCAATAAAGTCAGTGAAACGGGAAAAGAATTGCTGGCTATGGTTGGCATAGACCACCAGACTGAGAATCATAAACTTCCTTATATTTCCGAACTCCAGCAGTCCTCCCTTTCTGGCACTGTCACGATTTCGATATTATTGATTCTGGTATTGATTGTCATAACTTCTCGTTTCTTTTGGATGAGGAAGCAGCTATATTTGCAGGCAAATAGAGTGATAGGCAATTACATTAATGGAGACTTTTCCAACCATCTTCCGCAAAATAGCGAGGGAGCAATTTATCAGGTGTTTGCTTCTGTTGAACAGCTTGCCACTATACTGCAATCCAAAATAGAGACAGAGAATAAGATAAAGGAATTCTTGAAAAACACAATTTCTGATATATCGCATCAGCTTAAAACACCTTTGGCTGCAATTACCATGTATCAGGAGATCATCGAAGATGAGCCGGACAATGCAGAAACGGTAAAGGAATTTTCAAAAAAAATCCGCGTATCACTAAATCGCATGGAACAGCTTATTCAGTCAATGCTGAAAATAACTCGTTTGGATACGGGAAATATTGCTTTCGAAAAAAGCAGTTATTCTGTGGCAGAGTTGATAGCCAACTCGATCAATGAACTGACTACTCGCGCAAAAAATGAAAACAAGCAAATCATTGTAGACGGTGATCCCAAACAGCATATTTTCTGTGATATGCAGTGGACGAGCGAAGCCATCGGAAATATCGTAAAGAATGCTCTGGACCATACCGGTTCAGGAGAAGTGATTCGCATTACATGGGAGCAAACTCCAGTTATGGTTCGGATTTTTATTTCCGATGATGGAGACGGAATCGCTCCTGAAGACATCTACCATGTATTCAAACGCTTTTATCGAAGTAAAAATTTGCAGAAAACAACGGGAATCGGACTGGGGCTTCCTCTCGCAAAATCTATTGTGGAAGGGCAAGGTGGTGTAATCTCCGTGGAGAGCAAACAACATCATGGCACCACTTTTACCCTTTCTTTCCTTACAGAATCGTAAGGCTAAATTCATCTTATTGTAAGCTACTTATGCTATCCTTTTAGGAGAGGAGGCATTGATACAATGGATATATTGAAAGTAGAAAATTTATGTAAAACTTATGGAAAGGGCGAAGCAAAAGTAGACGCCTTAAAGAACGTATCCTTTTCGCTGAAAAAGGGAGAATTTGCAGCTGTGGTTGGAGAATCAGGCTCAGGCAAGAGTACTCTTCTTAATTGCATCGGAGCATTGGATAACCCGACTTCTGGTATTATTCTTGTGGATGGGCAGAACTTGTTTTCCATGAAGGAAGAAGAACGAACCATTTTCAGACGTCGCAATATCGGTTTTATCTTTCAGTCCTTTCAACTTGTTCCTGAACTGAATGTGGAGCAGAATATCATATTTCCATTGCTTCTGGATTATCGCAAACCTGACCCCGCAGCAGTCAAGGAAATCCTGGAGCTTTTGGGACTGACAGAGCGTCGCCGACATTTACCAAGCCAGTTGTCCGGTGGTCAGCAGCAGCGTGTCGCCATTGGACGAGCCTTGATTACCAAACCCAAACTGATTTTAGCCGATGAGCCAACCGGTAATTTAGACAGCAAAAATAGTCAGGATGTTATTGACCTGCTGACAAAGGCTTCCCGTCAATACCAGCAGACCATCCTGATGATTACCCACAATAAAAATCTGACAACATCGGTGGATCGGGTATTCCGAGTATCGGATGGCATTCTTACGGATTTGGGAGGGGCAGTTAATGAAGCATTATCTTGATCTTGTCCCCATTTCGGAAAAGGTTCATCGGAAACAGAACAGGATGTCGATTTTCTGTATAGTCCTGGCGGTGTCTTTGGTCACAACGATATTCGGTATGGCGGATATGTTTATCCGCAGTCAGATTTTGCAGACGCAATTAGATGACGGCAACTTTCATATTGCTATTCTTGATATTACAGATGAAGACGCGGCTTTGATTGCAAAGCGCACTGATATAAAAGCCGCTGCCCGATATGGTGTTTTGAATTACAGAGGCGAGAAAGGATATACAATATTTGGAAAAGACTCCATTATCGTGGGATGCGACAAAGCCTGGGTAACAGAATTGCTGGTGGATAATATCACAGAGGGAAATTTCCCTCAGATAGATACCCAAGCTATGATTACGGAGAGTGCAAAAGATAGGTTTGGTTTGCAGCTTGGGGATTCAATTACTATTGATGGACCTGATGGGAAGAAACTGCAATATACTCTTTCAGGCTTTTGTCGGAACGCATCCAAAACCATGAGTGAGGATTCCTACGGAATCATCCTCACCACAGACGCTTTTCGTGCCTTGTACCCAAATAAAAACAGCAACAGGCTGACGGACTACAATAGTATGCTGTTTGTTCGGTTTGAAAATGCATGGAATGCCAGGCAGGAGATTAACGATTTGAAAACGGATTACGGTTTTTCCGAGGAGCAAATTGTAGAAAACAGCAAGCTACTTGGGCTTTTGGGTCAAAGTGGCAGCTCTTTTATGCTGCAAATATATGCCACTGCTGGTGTTTTGTTTGTATTGGTTATGGTTGCAGGTATTATGATGATTGCCAGTAGCTTAAACAGTAATGTAGCTTGGCGTACCAGGTTTTTCGGTCTGATGCGCTGCATTGGCGCGACACCCAAGCAGGTAATGCGTATAGTTCGTAAGGAGGCACTCCGCTGGTGCTGGTTTGCTATTCCTGCGGGAATTGCGATTGGTGTTGTCGTAATCTGGACTTTGTGTGCAGTTTTAAGAACTGTCAGCCCCGAGTATTTCGGCGAAATGGCTATCTTCGGTTTGAGTATTCCCAGTATTTTCGCCGGGATTATTGTGGGACTGTTTACAGTTTTGCTTGCAGCCCGTTCCCCGGCAAAAAAGGCGGCAAAAGTTTCCCCACTGGAGGCGGTTTCCGGCAACGCCAGCGACTATCAGCCGGTAAAAAAAGCGGCGAATACAAAGCTGTTTAAAGTTGAAACAGCCTTGGGAATCCATCATGCAAAAGCCAGCAAGAAAAACCTGATTTTGATGGTTGGTTCTTTTGCCTTAAGTATTATCTTGTTTCTTTCTTTTTCTGTAACAGTGGAATTTATGAATCATGCTTTAACTCCCCTGCGTCCCTGGAAGGCAGATCTGTCTATTATCAGCCCGGACTATTCCTGCTCTATAGGCAGTGAACTTTTGGAAAAACTTAAGGAAAATCCCGCGGTTAAATCAGTTTATGGAAGGATGTTTGCCTATGATGTGCCGGTTACAGTGAACGGTTCACAAGAAAAGATGGATCTAATTTCCTACGAGCAGCATCAATTTGACTGGGCGAAAGATTATCTGTTAGAAGGCTCCATTGACGATGTTATAAAGAATCCGAATACCGCTCTGATTGTCTTTGAACCGGAAAATACTTTACGGGTTGGGGATACGGTGACGATGACGATAAGTAATCGGCTTCAAGAAATTCATATAGTGGGTATGCTTTCAACATCTCCCTTTAAAAATGGCAATGATGTTGGAATTATGATCAGTTCGGAAGCTACTTTCCGTCAAATTACGGGAGAATCCGACTACACTATACTTGATATCCAATTGAAGAAAAAAGCAACCGATGAAGATGTAAGTGCCATCAAGCAAATGGCGGGAGTTTCCAATACTTTTTCCGATGAACGAATGAGCAAAAACAGCGTAATGGCAACTTATTATTGTTTCTGGTTGTTTATCTATGGCTTTTTGGTCATGATAGCATTGATTACGGTGCTCAATGTTATAAACAGTATCGCTATGAGCGTGTATGCAAGAACCAACCAGTATGGCGCTTTTCGAGCTATTGGTCTTAGCATGCGTCAACTTAATAAAATGGTAATTTCCGAAGCTTGCACCTATACTATCATTGGCAGTTTTGTGGGAACTGTGCTGGGACTGTTCTGTAACAAGACTTTATTTTATATGATAGTAAGTTCTAAGTGGGGAACCTCTTGGACAATCCCATGGACAGAGCTGGGGATTATTCTTCTGGTTGTAGTTCTATCTGTTGCTTTGGCAGTTCAAAAACCAATGAAGAAGTTCAAAGAGATATCCATTGTGGACACAATCAATATGCAATAATGCTTATTTATAACGTGAACGACTTCATAAGGAGTCGTTCTTTGTTATTATGGTAGTAATATATAAAAAATGAAGTCGATTATATGGGAATGTTTTCCCATAAACATACTGATGATATAATAAATACTGTTAGAGTTGGATAGTGAAATTGGTTGGATGTTATCCGAAGTAAAGCTTGCGAAGAGATATGTCTAGGTATCGCAGAAATAAAGGAGGCGAGCAATACTATGAATAAAGAATGGTCGGAAATGAACAAGAGAATGCAGAAGCAACTGAACAAGACAACATTCACAGAGGGAATAAATACACTTTTGCAGCTTCGGGGACTGCTGATGGAAGAGATTATTTCCTGGAAATATGAGTTGGAGGAAAAAGATTATTACGCTATTCCATTTATAAATGCCGATGGTTATCATAGTAAAACGATTGCATATTCCCTGTGGCACATTTTCAGAATTGAGGATATCGTTGTACATACGTTGATTAAAAATGACAGGCAGGTTTTCTTTGAGGTAAATTATCAGAAGAGAATGAATTCGCCTATTATTACAACAGGAAATGAGCTTTTAAAAGAACAAATTTCCGAATTTTCAAAGTGCCTGTCTCTAGATGTCTTGTATGAATATATAATTGCCGTTAAAACTTCCACTGACGAATGGCTAAAATTAATTGATTACACCGAGCTTAAAAGGAAGTTTGGTGATGAGGACAAACGTAGAATCCATGAACTGAATGTTGTTAGTTCAGATGAAAAAGCAATATGGTTGATTGATTACTGGTGTAATAAGGATGTTAAAGGACTTATTCAAATGCCTTTATCCAGACACTGGATCATGCATGTTGAGGCAGCAATCCGTATTAAAAATAAGATTAAGCGAAAGTAGAATCGGAATGGATAAGACATAAAGCCATCCCATTTTAAACGATACTGACATGTTTTAGCGAACAGATGCTATAGAAAATAGTTTACAGACGTCAATTTCTATTATGAAAATAATATAAAATAGTACTTGACTCTACCCCTTAGGGGAGGTTGTATATTACTCTTATATTAATAGAAAGAGGGGATATATATGGAGAAAAATGAGCCAAAATACTGCAAAGAAAAAACACCGGACACTCTTTATAAAATTGGAATGTTTGCCAATATGAATCATGTCACAATAAAGACCCTTCGATATTATGATGATGAAAATCTTCTAAAACCAAAAGTTATAGATACAGAGACAAACTACAGATATTATACACTTTCTCAGATGGGAGAGCTGCATCAGATTCTTGCTCTAAAAGAGATGGGGTTTAGGATTGATGAAATAAAGGCAGTTCTCAACGGGCGTAGTGAAAAGGATTTGCTAAAGAAGAAAAGAAATCAGCTAATGATGCAAATCGCAGATTTGACCAAACTCCTTGCAAAAGTTGAGCAGGCATTGGATGCACCGGATAAGGACTTAACTTCACATGTACTGATTAAAAGTCTTCCCGAAGTAATTGTTGCAAGTATGACAAGAAGAATTGATTCTTATGATGATCTTTTTGTAATGATGCCACAGATGGGAATGGAGATGGAAAAGCTAGGCTGCGAATGTGCAATGCCGGAATATTGCTTCATAAGCTATCTAGAACCGGGATATAAGGAGGAACACATTTTAATAGAAGCATGTGAGGCAGTAACAGAGTTAAAAGAGGATACCGATAAAATCAAATTTAAAGTGATTCCTGAGGTTCCTTATGCAGCATGTATTTTTCATAAAGGAAGCTATAAAACACTTTCATCGTCTTATGAATCTGTGCTCCGGTATATTGAAGAAAACGGATTTGTGATTAATGGCCCGATTCGTGAAAGCCATATCGATGGAGTATGGAATAAAGACAGCGAAGAAGAGTGGTTGACAGAAATCCAAATTCCAGTATGTAGGGCAGGTGAAGAGAATGAATGATACGATAGAGATAAAAGGATTGCACCAGAATAATTTAAAGAATATATCACTTTCAATCCCCAAGAATAAAATAGTTGTATTTACGGGTGTTTCAGGTTCCGGTAAGTCTAGTATTGTATTTGATACAATAGCAGCCGAAAGCCAGAGACAGATGAATGAAACCTATACTGCATGGGTCAGGGGAAGAATGCCAAAATATGAAAAACCAAAGGTTGATTATATTGACAATCTTTCAGCATCGGTTATTGTCGATCAGTCCAGACTAGGCGGTAATGCACGTTCAACAGTTGGTACTATCAGCGATTTATATACAGCGCTAAGAGTTTTATATTCACGCATTGGAACACCCTACGTTGGGACTGCGTCTTATTTTTCATTTAATGATCCCAATGGCATGTGCCCAAAATGTTCCGGATTAGGCAATATAACAGATATAGATACTGAGGGATTGGTTGATGCGGATAAATCCTGGAATGAGGGAATGGTGAAGCTTCCGGCCTATGGTGTCGGCAACTGGTATTGGAAAATATATGTTGAATCCGGGTTGTTTGATTTAGATAAGAAGTTTAAGGATTACTCGGAAGAAGAAAGAAATATTCTTTATTATGGTGCAAAAACTCCTGAAGGGGAGCGAGTAAACAAGAAAGTTGAGGGGATTGTTAATCAGCTAAGAAGGACTGTATTAATGCGGGATACTTCCACGATTACGGAGGCATCTGTCAAAAGACTATTAAACCTTATTATACAAAAGGAATGCCCTTGCTGCCATGGTAAGAGACTGAATGAGCATGCTCTTTCCTGCAAGATTAATGGAAAAAACATCTATGAGATGTGTGAATTAGAGTTTACCGGTTTAAGGGAAGAATTACTAAAAATTACAGACAAGAGAGCAGTAACAATTGTCGAGGATATGGTGAAGTCTTTAGACAGAATGATAGATATAGGTCTCCCTTATCTTAGTATGAACCGTGAATCGTCCACTTTATCAGGTGGTGAAGCACAGCGCCTAAAGCTTGTCAGATACATGGGAAGTGCTTTGACCGGGATGACATACATTTTTGACGAACCAAGTACAGGCATGCACCCAAGAGACGTTCATCGTATGTGTAAATTACTCCGAAGCCTTAGAGATAAAGGAAATACAGTTCTTGTTGTTGAACACGATAAAGATATTATTAGTATTGCAGATCATATTATTGATGTGGGGCCTCTTGCAGGAAATAGGGGCGGTGAAATATTATTCGAAGGAAGCTATGAAAATCTTCTTTTATCAGGGACACTGACCGGTAATGCAATGAAAGAAATCGTTCCAATAAAGGATAACCCAAGAATTCCTAAAAATTATTTGCCTGTTAGAAATGCAAATTGTCACAACCTAAAAAATGTATCGGTTGATATTCCGTTAAATGTTCTTACCGTAGTAACAGGAGTGGCTGGTTCCGGTAAAAGTACGCTGATTAGAGATGTATTTGCAAAGAAATATGCAGAAGATGTCGTAATTGTTGATCAGTCTCCCATAACAGCCACAGGTCGTTCAACACCGGCAACATTCCTAGGATTTTTCGATGATGTAAGAAAGGTAATGTCAAAGGAAACCGGTCAGGATGCATCGATGTTTTCCTTCAATAGTAAGGGTGGCTGTCCTGTTTGTAAAGGGAAAGGCATTGTAGTTACTGAGCTTGTATTTATGGATCCTGTTACTACAGTTTGTGAAGAGTGTGAAGGAAATCGTTATAACAAAGAAGTGCTTTCTTTTGAATATCGCGGGAAAAATATTATGGAAATACTTGATATGTCTGCTGAAGAGGCTCTAATTTTCTTTAAAGATCAGAAAAAGATTGCAAAGCATTTAAAAGCAATGGTGGAAGTTGGCCTTGGATATCTTTCCCTGGGACAACCGACCTCTACATTATCAGGAGGAGAACGGCAGCGCTTGAAGCTGGCAAAACACTTGGATGATAAAGGTAGTATTTTTATTTTAGATGAGCCCACAACCGGACTTCATGCCTCGGATATTAAGAGTATTATGCTGTTATTTGAACGATTTGTAGATAGGGGAAATACAGTTATTATTATTGAGCACAATCAGGATGTAATGAAAAATGCTGATTATATTATCGATATTGGACCGGATGGCGGCAGTAGTGGAGGTGAAATTGTATTTCAGGGAACTGTAAAGGATATGGTGGAAAACAGTTCAACAATAACCGCCCAATATATCAGAAAATCAATGTAAAATTAATTGCAATCAAATTGATGAGTTCGCATAAAGGAGAAATAGTTTCTGGATATGACAGTAAGATAATGCCGCAAGATAAAATAACCAGAGCCGAAACTGAGGCGATGATAAGAAGAATGCTCAAGAAGTGTGCATTGATTTAAAAAAATTATAAAAATAAATCATATAATAATACAATGTCAGGACGATGATATCGTTGATCTTGGGTTGGGTGTAGCAAGTGGTAAGTATAATTCAGCTTATATTGAGGAAGCTTTGCTTAAGTTAGATAGCGCTGAATGATCCTAATATGTAATATATCATAAAGTTCAAAACCTATCAAAAACATATGGAAGAAAAACGCATCTGTTCTAAACACGACGAGCAGTGCACTATATTCCGTTCTCCATAGACTGGAAAAATCAGAATATTGATTCCGATGAAAATTTTGCCGATGAAATTATTAGTGATTTTCTGTTTGCGGTTTAGCAATCAAATTATTAGGTTATAGTTTGAGGTGGACAGAAATGTCTTCTTATTTGTTCAGAAGAATGATTTGTAAATTGCCGGGAGCCGTAATCAAAGTAATTCCAAAGCCTGAGCCCGTTTTGAGAGGAGGCTTCGGAGCAAGAGAAATAATCGGTGAAATCTGCGCATTTGCGGGATATAAATCGGTACTTCTTGTAACGGATAAAACGCTATTTTCTCTCGGCTATCACGAAAAAATTCTCAACTCGTTGAAAGCAAACAACATCAAATGTGCTGTATTTAATAATATTGCATCCGAACCGACTGTTGACATAATCAGCGAAGGCAGAACTACCGCTATAAACTGCTGCGCCGATTGTATCATAGCTCTTGGAATAGACGAGGATATCGTTCAACACGAGCTGTTTTATAATAAGAGATGGAATAGTATATTAAATGCATGAAAATAACTCAGAAGAACGGTATTACAGAAAATCTACGGTAATAGCTTGGTCTTGAAAACATCACAAATGCAAAAGTTAATTTTGAAAACCGTGTTAAAGGTCAGGATTATGCAATCAATAAAAGGTGAAAGCTTTGATAGAAAGAATGAGATAAGAGCCTGCTTTGATTGTGGAACTGTGGATCTTTTCAAAATTAAAGTCAGCAATATAGATTATCTTGGTGCACCTATAATGATTACCTGCGATGGCATACACGATTATGTAGGTAGCTTTTGCGTTAGAATATCAAGAGGAATGTTTGCCTTGCTACCAATTAGAAATACCATAGTTTATGTTTTACTTGATAAAAAAACAATAGTATCAGTGAACTTTAATAGACAAATACTATCAAAGATTAAGTTTTAGTATATAGACCCATTTGATACATTTGCTAAATTTGAGCATAATATGGAGTTCAATGTTAAAAACAGTTTTCCAGTTGAAGTAATATTGAGTACTGAGGAGGTAATGAAATGGGATTTCGGTATAGAAAAAGTATAAATTTAGGTGGCGGCTTCAGGATTAACATAAGTAAATCAGGAATAGGTTATAGTTGGGGCGTTAAAGGTTATCGAATAACTAAGACTGCTAAAGGAACTACTCGGAGAACAGCATCTATTCCCGGCACCGGTATTTCTTATGTGAACGAAAGTGGAAAAAACAATGGTGCAAGATCAAACAAAGGAGTCAATCCTGTTCCACCCCGACAAATACCTGAGATTGATAATAATCATTATGATACTAGAAACATAGTAAACAATGTTGCGAATGCAATGGTGTCTGAAGGATTAGAAGATATGCTGGCTATGGCAAGCAGAGCGATTAAATTGAACAAACTCGCAAATATTGGTTTTTGGGTGACTTTTATTTTAGGGTTTGGATTTCCAGTTTTACTTTTGCTTGCTGCTGCATTTTTACTTCTTAAAATCTTTATTCGCACAAAAGGAACGATTGTTTTGGATTATACTATTGATCCTGATCAGCAATCCATTGTTGATGACAGAATGAATCCTATGATAAAAATTGTCGAATGTGCTAAGGTGTGGAGAATAATACAAACAAGCAAAGTAATTGATAGGAAGTATGCTTCGGGAGCGAGCAATACATTAAATAGAACAGCTTGTAAAGCTACCACAAAAGCTCAGTTTCCATTCAAAGCAAATTTACAAGTGGCATCTTTCAAAACTGGAAAAGAAACGTTGCTTTTTTTGCCTGACAAATTGATTATACTACAAGGTAGCAAGATAGGTGCACTTAATTATACGGATATTAGGATTTCGTCATATACAACTCGTTTTATTGAAAGTGAAGGTGTTCCTAGAGATTCACAAGTGGTTGGACAAACATGGAAATATGTTAACAAGTCCGGTGGCCCTGATAGACGATTTAAAGATAATAGACAAATACCTATTTGCTTGTATGGTAAACTTGAACTTAGTTCAACATCGGGCTTAAACACAGTAATTATGTATTCTAATCCATCAGTATGAGTTATAATGATAATAATGACTATATGTCAAGAGGACAGTTCTCTTGCTATTCTGATGTTGTATAATAATACTTGACATAAAGACCTAGATCAAATAGTCAAAAACAAGAAAAATAGAGGTCAATTATGTCATAAACTGTAAAGAGAGCTACGAGGAAGTATACAAAAAGAATACAAGGTAGAATCTGTAAAGTTTGTGAAGGGGATAGGGATCACAAAGGTAGCTATAGAATTAGGGGTACCTAAGACTACCTTATTTAGCCTCTTGGAATGAAATGAGAGAGGCAAAAGCGAAAGGACTCCATGTCCCAAGCTTTTATTTCAGTGGGTAAAGCGTGAAAAGATAGGCGATTTAGATACGGGTATAGGTACTCAAACACTATATCCTGCAATGACATTAGCTATGGAGATTCAGAAATTAAGAGCCGAAAATAAGCTTTGGCATTAGGTCGGGCTTAAATCGAGCGGCAACAGATGGATTTTTGAGTAAAGAAGGAGAGTGCTTCTAATATAGAAAAGGAATATATCTTTTTGTTCTTTTTTTATATTCTATGTACTTTATGCCATGTATTGAACTTAGGTAATCCTCTTCACAACGAACTTGAATGTCAAGAAATAATATAAAAACTAAATTAAAGAGAAATACTGTCCAAGTTGGCCAGATTAGCCAGACACCTATATTTAATAAAAACAATCCCAAATATGTTGGATTTCTAATGTATTTATATAGACCTGTTGTAATCAAGTCTGTTTTTACTTTTTCATCAATTCCTACTCTCCATGAGCTACCCATTTTTAATTGAGCATACAAGCAAAATGATAAGCCTGTTACGCCTGTTAAAAAGCCGATTGCGTCGAAGAGTAGGACATTTATAACCCCTATTCTGCTGAACAAGGAACCCACCTGGAGCTGGATTGAATGAAAAGCAATTATTAAAACTGCGTATGCCATTAAAATATTCGATAAATGGTTCATATATTTTTGAACATTCGATGTTGATTTTGCCATAACATTTGGGTCTATGCCAGTCTGCCTTTTTTGGTCTACCTGTTTTATTCTCCATAATCCTAAGTAAAGAAGGTATAATGTGACCACAAATATGGTTTCTATAACGTTCATAATAAAACCCCCAAGTAAAAGTTTTTCATCATTAAAGCTGTTCAATTTTCATTACATGTATAGGATGTATGTTGAATACTTGAACAACTATTCATATGTTGTGTTTTTATTATATGACGGTAAAATAAATATGTCAATAGATATATGAATGATTGTTCATATGAAAATCCCTATAATTTCCTAGGTTTATGCTGAAAATTGCTTTAGTATCATTTTAATTTTCTTCTCGGTACAGGGACGAAAAATTCTTCCTGTATGATAGATGTATCAAAGCTGATGTCTTCCGGTACAGTGGTCTCTATGGAAAGTGCTTTCTGTTAAAATTTGAGTTTTTAATTATGGGAGTTTAAGCTAAAAAAATAGATTACGTATATGTTGAGGAGATAGGTGACTTGTGCTTGGGATGCGAGTTTGCTAAGGTTTTATTGTCAATTGAAACCAAATAGTTTACAATATTTTTAACGATGCTTGAGCGGATGTGGACTGTGGTAGAAATGAGCGTAAGAAATAGAAATAAGCGAACTTTTCTTGCGGCGATTTTTTGAGTTTAGTGTTTATTTTAGCTGGTTGTTCATCGGAAAATGCGATTGGAATTTTAGTTTGATATCTGTAAAATGCAAGGTAGCCTAAGTATCATACGTTGTGACGGTAGTTGTTGATAGGAAGGGGATTAACTAATGTATATTGAATTAAGCACCGAAAGATTGATATTACGTCCGCTTAGTATTTTAGATTTACAGACAGTAAACGAATATGCGTCAGATGCAGAGAATACGAAATATATGATTCATTTTCCGCACAGAAGTATAGAAGAAACACGTAGCTTTTTAGCCAGTGTTAGTGCACAGTGGCAAAAGGAAGAACCATCTTATTATGAATTTGCTATTCTTTATGATTCTATACACATTGGAGCGGTGTGCGTATATCTAAATGAGGATAAAACCGAAGGAGAGTTGGGCTGGATTCTCAATAAGAAATATTGGGGAAAGGGATTTGCAACTGAAGCTGCACTTGCAATCAAGGAATTTGCCATGAAGCAGTTAAAAGTAAAGAAACTGGTTGCTCATTGTGATTGTCGGAATCTTAATTCTGTACATGTCATGGAGAGAATAGGGCTTTCCTTTGATAGTAAAGGCGAGCGGAAGTATCCTGATGAACGGGGGATGGCTCGTGAGTTTAAATACTCCTGTGTTATAATTGATACGTAAATTCCAAAGCTCCCCAAAAAATATCGCCCGATGGAACTAGCTCTAATTAATTACGATGAAGTTACAGAATTTCCGGGATATTATCATATTAGTCTCTATACATAGCATCCGGCACGATTTCATGATGAATTTATGTATCGACTACTACAACAATAAACGAATTAAGTGCAAACTAAAAGGACTGAGTCCGGTTGAATACCGAATCCAGTCCTTAGGATCCGCTTAATTAAACTGTCGGATATTTGGGTTACACTTTAACGACCATCTATTTTTTCACATTAAGGTTATATGAGTATGCGGTAAAAATCAGGGGATGATTCGATCCTGATCCACGTAAAGCAATTTCAGGAGTTGATTCATCATTAGAATGATCCCACATAGCAATCTCAGGAGGTGTCCAGTCATTAAGAATACCGTAGTAATTGCCCGGCGCAAGCTTACTGCCCCACTTCGATACTGAAGATGTATTATCAGCAGTATAAATGTAAATCGGTTCTCCCGCATCGTCTTCTGCATCAGTAGGTAATCCTTTGTTGAGAATTAAAACCACTTCTGTTTGTCCTAAAGAATTAATAGCATTTGATTCACAGCCTATAGCATAAACTGAATCCTGAGTTGTTAATTTAATTACAATATCACTCACCTCGACGCTTTTCATCTCCTTATTGAATGTAATCAATATCTTGTTCGAAGCTATTAAATAAGCGCCACTAATACAAACATATTCCGGCTCAATACCTTCCACGATGTAATGCTCATCGCTATCATACAATTTATTTCCTGCAAGATCCGTGATCGGAGCTATCTTCACGTAAGGAGCTATATTCGTACCCTTAAATTCCTTGAAGTAGATTTGAACTGTCCATTCATTTACTTTGGTAATTGCATCATCATCACCTAGAGCTATAAAATTATTGCCTTCATCAATTGAAACCTGATAGTTCTCCTTATCAAGCATTTGATCTTCATTCATAGCTTCAGAGTATATAATGTAAATAAAACCCTCTTCAGGTACCGTAAAACAATACTGACCATTCTCAGGATCCATTACTACCTCCGGATATATACACTCCAAAGTCGTGAAAGGATATATATACTCAGATTTATTTTTGTTTCCATAAACATCTTTGTACTCTTTGATCACCAATTGATATTCTGTCAAGCCTTCTAATAAAGTATCGAATTTGAGCTCAACTGTTCTCCCTGAGCTATCTATACTTGCTGATAAAGATATTTTTTCACTTTGAATGTCTGAAGGTGTTTTTACTACATAGTTGTCCGGATTAGTTGCAGTTGCTGCATCAAGCCTTTCATTAAACTTAATTGTTATACCTTTATTCTCATTCAATATTATTTGCTTAACAACAGGAGCATCAGTATCAGTTGGAGTCTTAGTATTAGTTGAAGCCTTACGGGTTGGTGTCGGTATTTCTTCAACCTCACAAGTAAGAGACTGATCCGGCACATATATGCCGTCACGATCAACTAACTTTTCATCTTCAGTTTCGCTGTTTACCAGGAAAAGTTTAAGTTTCCCAACCGGTAATGATCTGTTAAATCTAAATGTGATCTCATCTGAATAGTCAGCCTTTGAAACTTCTGCCTTGTAGGATTCATTGCCTTTTTGTGAGTAATATAACTTTATGTTTGAGCCCTTGACCGGCTTCGAAAAATTAAGAACAACTACGTTTGACTCTACTGATCTAACTGTTATGATATGGTCTGACCCGATACTGTCAACAGTGACAGCATCAACACTACCATTCAATCTTTTATTTGCGAGATCCATGATTGGAGCTATCTTTACACTGGGTCTAATAGTTGGATCATTCTTATTATCTAGTTCCTTAATGTAAATTTCAACTATCCTGTCACTAACCTTGGTAATCTTATCATCACCACTGAGCTCCACATAATTTTTGCCTTCATCTATTAATACCATATAGTTAGCTTTATCAAGCATTTGTGATTCATTCATAGGTTCAGAGAATACAATGAAAATCTTACCATCCTGAGGTATTGCAGAACAATGCGGATAAATCTTTGGATCCTTAATTACCTCCGGAGGTTTGTTATCCCCAGTCGTGAAAGTAAAAACGGCAACATTTTCACTTTTGTTTCCACTAATATCTTGAGCCTTTTTTATTGTCACCTGATATTCAGTATTATCCTCTAATTTAGGATCTACTATCAGTTTAACTATTTTCCCTGAAGGATCTAATTCAGTTGAGAAAGATATTACTGTATTGTCTTTATACTTCTTTATTTCATAGTTTTTCGTATCCTTTGCAACTTCTTCATCAAGCTCTTCATTAAACTGTATCTTGATATATTCGTTTGAATAAACTTTGTTAGAGACATAAGTAGGACCAGTTTCATCAATTACAACTGTACAAGTAATAATCTGGTCCGGAATCTTTATATCATAATAATCAGATAACTTTTTCTTGTCATCCGTGCTGTTCACCAGGTAAAGGTTAACATTTCCACTTGGTAATTTTGATTCCTTAAATTCAAATGTGATGTCACTTGCATTAGCAACCCCTTTAACCAGTGCTCCGTTGGACGCAACTTCTTTTACTGAATGATATAACGTGATGTCTGAACCCTTAACTGGCTTCGAAAAATGAAGAACAACTTTGTTTTTAGTTGCTGATTTAACAGTAATAACTGCTACGGAAGTATCATTTACATAGTCAAATGTTATTTCTTGCTTGAATACTTTATAGTCGGCATAGTCCATAATACAATTTGGGTTATCCATACCTGCGTCATTAACAGTAACAGTGACAGGACCTTCAATTAATTTTGTTCCGACCGTCAAGTCAATAACATTATTGTCCTCCAAAGTAGCATTTGAAACATAATATGTATATGTTCCGCTTTTAACGGCAAAGTTAGTTGTATCAATTGAATTATCATTACCCTTATCATAAATAGGCTCTGAGAATGTGATTCTTATATTCTTATTTCCTGTAGCTTTAACGCTTGTAACTGTAGGAATAATACCATCTTGTACTTCAACTTCATATTCGGCATCCTCTCCTAAATTTTTTTCATTAGCGGCTTTGATATCTTGTTTGACCTTTACTTTTACTTTAGATGGGTTAGTCAACCTATCTGCAACATTTTTGTTTAAAGTAATAATAACTGTTTTCTTATCAGAATCTAATGAAGCACTGTTATCGCCAAGCTCCACTTTATTCTCGCCATTATCCAGTATCTCATAGGACTCCTCAGATTCAGCCGAATCTATATCCATTTCCTGATTAAATTTGATTTCTATCTGCTTACAGTTTAAAGCCTTAACTGATTCAACAGCTAAGTCCTCAGTAACTACAGGAGCAACTTCCAATAAGCCAAGTTTCTCGGCCTTTGCCTTTAAGTCAGCATTGTCATCAACAATATCGGCGATAACTGTCTTTCCACTAGCCTTTTCAGCAGTTAGAGCACCATACATAACGCCAACTGCATCATCTCGATATAAATCACCGGCTAAAGTTGCATCGACCTTGCTTCCTTTAGTTTCTGCAAGCTTTTCAACTGATACCTTGTAATCTGCAACAGTATAACCCATTTGCTTGAGCATGAATGTTGCAAATCTGGCAGCTGTAACAGTATCCTTAGCGCCAACAAAGAATTTACCATCTTGTGTTGAGCCGCTTAAAATCCCATTTGCTGCTGAATAGGCAACTACGTTCTTAGCATACTCAGATATACTGGCAGCATCATCAAATTTAGCTAATGCTTCAGCTACCTGGTCAGCAGATAAAGCATTAGCAGCATCGTTGTAACCAAATAATTTTGCTAAAAATATTAATGAATCCTGTGTTGTCAATGCATTCTCTAAACCAACTTTAGGATCGTTTGAGTCCTGACCTGCATACAGACCCAGATCTTTTAATGCTGCAGCCTTGTCAGCGTTTGATATTGTAGATGAATTATCTGCGAATACTGCGGGCATAGAAGTAAGGATTAATGCTACTGTAAGAAGTGCTACTGCCAATCTTCTTAATCTTCTCATATTACTGTATTCTCCTTTCGTATGCTGAATATTTACTGAGCAGAACTGAACAGAAGTTGATGATGCCTTTAACGTCGATATGCCTATATTTGACTACTCTTAAATTATACCATAGTCATTTTTCAAAATCAAAATAATAAACATAATACTATTCACAAATTCGTGAAATTCCGATAAAAAATGACATGGCAGCAACCATTTTGTAGAATGATGTAGTTGAGGATATTCTAATGTATGTTTTCTATTTTTATATGCTGGCTTAATTGTTACTGTTTCCTCATTTATTCGATATATTTTAGCAAAATGCGTATCGGTATATAATAATAAAATGGTTGTATATTACAATAGTTGCATGATACAATAATTGCAGTATATATTTATAGGAGAATCAAAATGAATTTTAAGGATAAGGTTTTCATTGTTTCGGGATCAAATTCAGGAATTGGAAAGGCTTGTACAGAATCGCTACTTGATAATGGAGCAATAGTAGTTGGTTTAGACATAAAGAAGGCTTCCATAATCCATGAAAGGTACATACATTATTTGCTTGATGTAACTGACGAGGGTCAAGTAATCACTGTATTAAATAATATCGAAGAAAAGTTTAATAGAGTGGACGGACTGGTAAATTGTGCTGGTATTTATGCAAGTTTAAAACCATTTTATGAATTAAGCATAATTGAATGGAATAAAGTAATTGATACAAATCTAACGGGAGTCTTCATCCTTTCAAAGTATACAACACAAAAAATGATGAAATTCAAAAGGGGGAAAATCGTTAATATTAGTTGCATAAGGTCTAAAATCTTTAGGCCCAACATGGCAGACTACGCTGCATCAAAAGGTGGTGTGGTTGCGTTGACATCAGCAATGGCTTTGGATTTGTCATCCTATAATATACAAGTAAATTCTATAGCTCCTGGATTTACTTACACAGAAATGACATCAAAGTCATTTGATAATCCGAAAATAAGAGAATTCTCCGAAAGTATAATCCCGGTTGGAAGAATAGCTAGGCCAGAGGATATAGCAAATGTGGCGCTGTTTTTATTATCCGACATGTCGGATTATATAAATGGCGAGACGATATTTGTTGATGGTGGGTTTAAGGTATCAAAATAAATTCGGGATTGGGAGAAAAAGTATATGAGTGATATAGATAATTCAAAACAGTTGAGAGAAGTTATAAGAATACTTGAAAGAAAACTTGGGGTATTAGGAGAATTTAAAACATCTTGCTGCGGAGTGACAATGGCTCAGTGTCACGCTTTGGTAGAGATAGGGAGAGCAGGGGACATTTCTTTAAAAGAACTCTCGGAGATTCTTAATCTTGATAGCAGTTCGATGAGCCGAACGGTTAACAATCTGGTAAATAACGGTTTGGTAAGACGGGATATTGAACCGTTAGATAGAAGGTATGTAACTATCACACTTACCGAAAGCGGAAATGAACTTTTTAGAAGTATTGAGGAAAGAATGAATTCTTATTTCGAAAGCGTTTACCTCGCGCTGCCTGAAGATAAACGGAAGCAGGTATTAGAAAGTCTTGATATATTGATTGGAGCAATTGATAAAAAGAATGTTGTTAATTGAGTATTGGGAAGCTGTGAAATCTTCAATATAACTTCCTGTTTTCATATTGACACTCTTCGATTTGATGCATATAATAGTCATATCGATATTTGTAGATTTGAGGTGCCGATATGGAAGACTATTTGGAATATGCTAGAGTATTCAAAGCGCTGGGGGATCCTAAAAGAGCCAAGATTGTGGATATGCTTTCCTGTGGTGAGCAATGTGCTTGTATGATTTTAGAGAAATTTGAGATGTCCCAATCCACACTGTCTCACCATATGAAGCTCTTGTGTGATTGCGGTCTGGTCAAGGGCAGAGAACAAGGTAAATGGACGTATTACTCATTGGACACAGATACTGTCAATAGAATAAAGCAATTTCTCTGTAATATTACCTCAAATAAAGAAAATTGCATCTGCAAAGAAGATGTAGACTGTTGTAAAGGATGTGATAAAAATGAGTAACGGGAAGTCTTGTTGCTGCTCGGCCAGTAGTTGTTGCAGCATTGAACCTATCACGCCATATGATAAAAATGACAAATGGGTAACGGGTGAAATTCATACTCCTAAAGGCAGTGTGCCGGTGGTTTCAGCAAATCTTCACTTCAAAGACTTGCTCGGAGCTTGGAAGGTGCGCTGGGGTATTGGCAGGATGAAATACAAGATCAATCCGGGGCTTTACGCTATAGGTAAGCCTGATCATACATCGCCTGTGCTGGTAAGCGCCAACTACAAGTTGACCTTTGATGCTTTAAGGAAAGAGTTATCGGATCTGGATTGTTGGATTTTGATACTTGACACAAAGGGCATCAATGTCTGGTGTGCTGCCGGTAAAGGAACATTCGGAACTGATGAACTGGTGAACCGCATATCGAAGACCGGGCTGTCTAAGATAGTATCCCACAGGAAATTGGTGCTGCCGCAGTTGGGGGCGCCCGGTGTGAGTGCCCATGAAGTAACAAAACAAACCGGATTTTCTGTGGTTTACGGACCTGTGATGGCGAAGGATATAAAGGCATTTCTTGATTCAGGATTTAAAGCCTCAAAAGAAATGCGTACCGTGAAATTTACAATGTGGGACAGATTGGTTCTCACTCCAGTAGAGTTGGTGGCTACCGCAAAGTCTTCATTGATCGTTTTCGGCGTAATGTTTCTCCTAAACCTGTTTGCTACAAGACCTTTCGGGCTTGAGGATTTCATTGCCTATACGGGTGCTGTGGTAACGGGAGCTGTCTTAACGCCTTTGATTCTTCCCGTGGTTCCCGGCAGAGCCTTTGCATGGAAGGGGTGGCTGCCGGGGCTGTTATGGACTTCCGGATTTATCTGGTATAGCGGCTGGTTTGCTCCTCCATACTTGCTTCTTGCCATAGGGTATTTGTTGGTATTGCCGTCATTATCGGCTTATTTGGCGATGAATTTCACAGGCTCGTCAACATATACATCCTTTTCCGGTGTTATCAAAGAGATGAAAATAGCTGTGCCGCTTATTGCTATTTCAGCCGTAATAGGGCTTGTATTGCTGCTGATAAATAGTATTTGGGTATAAAGGAGGATGCTATGAAACATAGATATTTGAAAAATGTCGCAACGCTTGGTCTGTCGGCTGAAAAATGTATTGGGTGCGGAAGATGCACTGAGGTTTGCCCTCATGGAGTTTTCAGTATGAACGAAAATAAAGCACAGGTTGAAGATAAAGACAGTTGTATGGAGTGCGGCGCGTGCGCGAAAAATTGTCCTGCAACTGCCATCACTGTTGACGCTGGAGTGGGATGTGCCTCAGCAGTGATTATGGGATGGCTTACCGGAAGTGAGCCCAGCTGTGATTGCTCAAGCGGTGAGGAATGTTGCTAAAATAGAGAGTAATGGTTATGAGTAAAGAAAAAAATACAGGTATTGGTATGCAAAGCCCAGCTGCACTTGCCACCATTGTAGGGGGTTCTACAGAAGTGCCTGTTATGTTGATACTTGTAAAGATGGCTAATAATACAAGGTATCGGTTTCCGGAAAGAAAGTAGGTATGGCTAATGAGTAATAAACCTAAGGTCGCATTTATTTGTGTTCATAATTCATGTCGAAGTCAGATAGCTGAGGCACTAGGTAAGCATTTGGCAGGAGATATATTTGAAAGCTACTCTGCCGGCACAGAAACAAAACCTCAAATTAATCAGGATGCTGTGCGTCTAATAAAAGAGCTTTATGATATAGATATGGAGAAAACCCAATATTCAAAGCTGCTTGATGAAATTCCTCCGGTAGATATTGTTATTACAATGGGGTGCAATGTTAAATGTCCCTACTTTCCCTGCAAACATAGAGAGGATTGGGGGCTAGATGATCCCACTGGGAAAAGTGATGAGGAATTTAAGAAAGTAATTTCAATAATTGAAGCCCGAATAATAGAATTAAAGAATAAACTAATATAATATTAACGCCAATGGCATATTTAGTGATAAGCGTTATTGTTAAATGTAGTAACGCCAGATTTTTACGTTATTTGATGTCTAAGTTTAAGTGAAAATGTTAAAAACAGGTGATAGCTGGTCTGACGTTAGGCCGTTTATTTGTAACACAGAAAAAGGATTTGCTGAAATATAGCTAAAAAAGGCTCCCGTCATTGGATGAATTTCTAATGGTTAGGAGCTTTACTTTATGATTTTGAAAAAAATTAAAAAAAGTAGTTGAAGTATAGCTTATACTTTGTACAATTAAAATATCGGGCGCTCGATGAGAATAAATTTATGGAGGTTCACAATGAGCAAGATTAAAATAATTCCCATCGGAAAGATTAAAAATGAAAATGGAGATGTTGCCATTAAACTTGATGAAAAGTATACGATAGCACTAAAAGGACTTGAAGATTACAGCCATGTGCAGATTATTTGGTGGATGGATGGTTGTGACAATGAAACAGACAGAGCAATGCTGATTCAGAAGAAGCCTTATAAGAATGGACCTGATGAGATAGGAGTATTCGCGCTTCGGTCTCCGGAAAGACCAAATCCTATCGGAGTGTCAAATGCCCAAATTACATTTATTGACGTGACAAATGGTACAATTGGACTTACTTATGTGGATGCAAATAATGGAAGTACTATTCTTGATATCAAGCCATATACTCCAAGTATTGACAGAGTAGAGAATCCCATTACACCGGATTGGTGTGGTCATTGGCCAAAATCCTTCGAGGAAAGTGGAGTATTTGACTGGGCGAAAGAATTTAACTTTTAAGGGGGATTATTATGGCACTTGCAGATTATATTGTAAACAAACCTATTTTGAGGACTGGACGACTGACATTGAGGCAGTTACTTCCGTCTGATATTCCGGCACTGAAAGAATGGATGCCTGATAAGTCAATGTATACCTACTGGGGCAAGCCGGCGGGAAAGACGGATAAAAATCCGGAACTGCTGTTTGAAAAGGCTGAGAAAAATACAAAGAGCTTTCATTGGGGTATTGCAGTGAACGAAAGTGATAAGGCCATCGGTGAAGCATGGATTTATCTAATCGAAAATAATCGCATGGCAAAGGTTGCTCTGCGGATTGCTCCCGCTTATCAAAATCAAGGAATAGCGACAGAATCGATGAAAGCAATCATTGATTTCTGCTTTACTCATACGGAGCTGCAACGCATCTGGACGGACGTAGACATTCGAAATGTTGGCTCATGGAAGGTTCTTGAAAAGTGTGGTTTTACCCGAGAGGGTATGATTCGACAAGGGAAAATGGTCAATACATGGTGCGACTATTATATTTATGGCTTACTGAAAACAGATATAATATGTTGACCTGCTCTCGAAAAATTAGAAACTATTTTCATGCATGGATTAATAAAAATATAGAAGTAGGCAAAGAAACATTTTCAGAAGATATTGTATATAGTGAGTGTTATGGACCTGAATATCATGGCATTTAACAAGCATTAAAATGATTTGCTGATTGGAACTGGAAGAGTGCTAAAATCTGCAATTAATGTGGATTTTGATGTGGAGAATTTGTGATTCCTTAAATATTGGTGCTGTCGCCTTAGTCAGAACAATTCCAATGTAGATAAGCCGGAGAAAGTGGAGGTAATCATTTTTACTATGAATAAAACAGATTTAAGTAAATTTATAAGCCTTATTCTAAGACATAAACCGGAGACAATAGGTATATCATTGGATGAACATGGATGGGCAAACGTTGATGAACTGATTGCGGGTATTTCTGTTGAAAAGGAATTTAATATAGAAATCCTGGAGGATATTGTACGCACAGATGACAAGCAGCGATTTTCTTTCAATGAGGATAAGACTTTGATACGTGCAAATCAGGGACATTCTATTCCTGTGGATGTACAGTTGGATGAAGTGGTTCCACCGGAGATATTGTGGCATGGAACAGGAGAGAAATATATTAAATCCATCGATGTACAGGGATTAATGCCAAAGAGCAGGTTGTATGTGCATTTATCAAAGGATGAAGAAACAGCAATTAAGGTTGGCGCCCGTCATGGAGTGACGCTGAAAAGATAGAAATGAAAGGAAAGTAAAAATATTGTTTAAAGAAAATAGAAATCTTAATTTGGAGGAAAAACATGAGAACTGAGTGGAATGCTGCACAATATTTGATATTTGAAAACCAGAGAAATCAGCCAATCATTGATCTATTGAACAGAATCAGAGATTTTAAACCTGAGAATGTTGTCGACATCGGCTGCGGCCCCGGCAACAGTACAATTCGCGTCCAGCAGACTTTTCCTCAGGCAAAGATCATAGGAATAGACAGTTCTGACGATATGATTGCTAGAGCAAAGAAAGAACATCCGGAAATATCTTTCTGTAAAGAAGATGCCAAAAATTTGGAGGGGACATATGATCTGCTCTTTTCAAATGCCTGTCTGCAGTGGATTCCCAATCATCAGTCGTTGATTCCGATGCTGATGGATAAGTTGAATCCCGGAGGAGTATTTGCTGCACAGTTTCCGATGAACGGGAAGGAACCGTTGTATCAGATCATTGCAGATGTTGCAGCTGATGAAAAGTGGGGTTTTCAGAATATTCAGATAGAGTATAACGACGAATTGACTCCAAAAGAGTACTTTAATCTGTTGAGTAGATGTAGTAGCAGCTTTCAAATCTGGGAAACAAAGTATTACCACAATCTTTCGGACCATCAGGCTCTGATCGAATGGGTAAAGGGTTCAAAGCTCCGTCCGTATCTTGCGGCTTTAAGCCCGGAACAGCAGACGGTGTTTGAGGGAGAAATACTAAAGCGAGTACAGGAGATTTATCCTGTCATGAATAATGGAGAAGTGATTTTGTGCTTTAATCGCTTCTTTATTGTCGCAAAAGGAGGAAAGTGATGTTAGAGACAGAAAGAATGATCTTGCGTCCGTGGAGCGAATCGGATGCAGAAAAGTTATACGAATATGCGAAAGATCCTAGAGTCGGTCCCATTGCCGGATGGCCGCCACACAAGAGTGTGGATGAAAGCCTTAATGTGATAAAAAACGTGTTTAGCGGCTCGGAATGCTATGCTATATGCCTGAAAACGGATAATGTTGCTGTTGGCTGTATTGAACTTAAGCTGAATGGACACACGGATATGACAGATAGGGATGACGAATGCGAGTTGGGCTATTGGCTTAGTGCACTTTTCTGGGGTAAAGGATATATGACTGAGGCCGTCAGGGAAATTCTTCGCCATGGATTCGAAGATTTAGGGATGACCACCATATGGTGTGGCTATTATGACGGAAATGAAAAATCTAAGCGCGTTCAGGAGAAGTGCGGGTTTATCTATCACCATACCTGCAATGATGTTCCGGTGCCGTTGATGGGAGAAACACGGATAGGACATGCAAATGTTCTCACAAAGGAACAATGGCAGTCTGGGCTGATAATACGTTCTCTTTCCGAACAGGAAAAACCTTCTGCTTGCGATCTGGCATGGAAGGTGTTTCTTAAATACGAGGCACCAGAGTATTCAGATGAAGGCATCGATGAATTCAGAAGTGCACTGGATAATTCGGAGTTCATTGGCAGAATGAGATTCTACGGAGCCTATCACCAGGAAAAGCTGATAGGTGTGCTAGCGATGCGTCAGCCGCAGCACATCAGCCTGTTCTTTGTGGACGAAGAATATCACAGAAAAGGCATCGGAAGAAAACTATTTGAGCGTATGCGGCAAGATTATGAAAAGCAGGAGTTTACGGTAAATTCATCACCCTATGCTGTTTTGATTTACAAGAGTCTCGGATTTGTTCCAACTGATGCGGAGCAGACGGTAAACGGGATAAGGTTTACACCAATGAAGTATGGAAGTGAGAAACTATAATATGAGTATGAATTGGCTTAATGCATTTGAACTAATTTGCTATGTTATTGTCGCGCTCATGCTTACGAATCTGATACGGAAAAGGGACTATAACGGGCTGTTCACTTTTGGGGTTGCAGCTACAAGGAGTGTAACCATGTGATTATTTTCCAATTCCAGATTATCGTATGAGGGGAAACTACATGTGCGATTTGATGACCAGACGACGGTAACCCCACTGTTTTACTCTGTCAGGGATTAGCAATGGGGTTCCGGAATCCATATAAATACAGTAATTTCTGCATTGCACGAAGTGTATAACCGTAATACTGAACAATATCTGCGGGAATTGTTGCTGCCATTGCCCAGCCACCTGGAGCACCAAGCGCTGTTGATATTCCGGATACACAGTTGCGTTCAAATTTTATTACTTCATCTGCAATTTTATCGATTTCTTCCACTGAAATGCCTGCATGAGCTGGTGTATAAGCAATAGCATTGCTAAAGCAAAAATATCGTCTATACCAATTCCCCATCACCGTTTTGATCAAGTTTACCAACAACTGAATCTTTTAAGTTAAGAAGTGCATTTGTTGATTTTTCTCCATATACTCGCATTTTCTGCAATTATAGCAGAAGTAAATGTGTCTTTCTATCTATTTCAATTAAATGTATATTATTCCATGCTTGACGGAGTACGAAAAAGTAGGAGGCATTGCCGTTAATTAATGTGAAACCTTCTACCTAATTATTAGAATCAATTAATCAAGAGGAGGATATGAAATGTTTTGTATATTTTCCTGTATGGTGTGAATAATATGATATAAGAATTTTGAAAGTGGAGGTCTAATTTATGATAAAATGTCGCGAAAATATTGCGAATGATGCGAAAAAGTGTTATTATTTAATAAATGAGGGGGTGAATTTCATGTTAATTGAGTATAGAGTTAAAAATTTCATGTCATATAAAAATGAGATTATTCTTTCAATGGTGGCTGACAAGAATCGAGAGTTATCAGATGCAAATCTGTTTCAATATGAAAATATGACTCTGTTAAGAAGTGCTGCGATTTTTGGTGCTAATGCCAGTGGAAAATCGAATTTAATTCAATCGTTTGTTTTTTTTAATAATATTTTTTCATCATATGCTGATACTCATAAAATGATAGCTAATTTACCATATTTCAAACTTGACACAGAAAGTCACAATAAGCCTGTATCTTTTGAAATATCATTTTTCCTGAATGGTAAACGCCATCGCTATGGTATTGAGATAGACAGTAAAGGCATTTATTCGGAATGGTTGTACTTTGTACCTAAGAGGCAAGAGGCATGCTATTTTGAAAGGAAAAGGAATGAAATCGTTCGTACAGGAACATATTTTGAGGACAAAAAGGCCTTGGATTATATAAAACCCGATGCAACGAGGCCATTCTTATTTACATTGGCCCAGGATTCGATTAAAGAATTTACTTGGGCAAAGGAAATTGTTAATTATTTAAAATTTTACATACGGCCAAGCAATTTACCGGAGATGTTTTTTAAAAGTATGATAGAAGAAGAGATTTTAAAGGGATCCGAGAGTGAGATTCTTTCCAAAGAAGAGGTTTTATCTTTCTTAAAAGATGCAGATATTGGTATTGTAGGTATTTCTGTAATCGAAAAGAAGACTGATGAAGATGAATTCCTTCGCCAATTTATTGAGTTTATGAAGCAAAAGGGTGAAAGTGTTGAACCTGTTGAGTCTAATGAGTTGGAAACATATATGCATCATTTTAAGTATGATGAACGGTATAATGTTGTTGACGAAGAAAGATTTCCACTGGATATGGAATCGAGAGGAACTGTGAAACTATACGCCTTACTGTTCCCGATTTTATTTGTCCTAAAGAGAGGAGGTATTCTTCTGGTTGATGAGATCGAAAGTTCCTTGCATCCATTATTATGTGAAAGGATAATTCGACTTTTCAACAATTCTAAGACTAATCCGCGTAATGCACAGCTAATTTTCACTACCCATAATACACTTTTAATGAACCCTAAATTACTACGGAGAGACCAGATATATTTTATTGAAAAGAATAAATATGGTGAAAGCGGTATGTACAGTTTATATGACATTGATTTGGATATTAGAAGTAATTTTAATTATTTGAACAATTATTTAGCCGGTCGCTTTGGTGCTATCCCATATCTGGGAGAGTTTAACTTGAGTATATAAAAATAGACGGGGGGTTGTATTGTGGGCAAAAAGTGAGATATATCCAGTTATAAAAGACAAAAGAAATATATACGCCCTAGTCCGTTTTTTCTCATTGTTTGCGAAGGAGAAGTTACAGAGGACGATTATTTCAAGTCTTTTCCTTATTATGGTAAATTGGGAGCTGCTTCGGATAGAGGATATCACTATAGTTGTGGTGCTGTATATATTGAATCGGGAGCAGGGCAACATGAAAGAGTAGTCTCAAAGGCTCACAAGGTATGGGTTGAATTAAAAAAGAAATATGGGACGATTTCTCCTAATGAAGTTTGGTGTGTTTTTGACTGTGATGGAGATTCTGACGGCCTTAATCGTGCCATACAAGCGGCAAGGGCTAAGAAGTTTAATGCAATTTATTCTGTCCAGTGTTTTGAACTGTGGTTTTTGCTGCATTTTCAAATGGTAACAGGAGCCATCAATAAAACCGAGTATGACAAAAAGCTAAGTGAATATTTAGGTATATGTTATACACATGGAACAAGGGGAATGTATGAACTCTTGAAAGAACGCCAAGACTTTGCTATTCGAACAGCTAGACGGCTATGGGAACAGAAGGAGCAAATGGGTGAACTTCAAGGTGACCCTATTACGAATGTTTTTTTATTGGCTGAAGCATTGAATAGTGCCTATGAAGAACTTAGGAACAGACAATCAAACACTTGACAATGGAAGCCCGATTTGGTGCTGTTGCAAAAACATTAAAAGGAAAGTATCTTTATTGTTCTGTGTATTATTAATAGCAGTAACCTTTCGTCACCTCGACTTAAACCCTTCATATGCATATGTTGCAACATAATAAATCCTTATAAATTCCTTATAATTACCTTTTATACTTAAATTATTGATTAAATACAAGGTGAAATTAGGGAGGTTATTAGGATGTCAGAATATATTTTGGAAGTAAAGGGCCTGACCAAAAAGTTTAAGAGTCAAACAGCCGTAAATAATGTTTCGTTATCCATCAGGAAGAATTCTGTCTATGGTTTACTTGGACCCAACGGTGCAGGAAAATCAACTTTATTAAAAATGATTAAGGGATTATGAAACCAACTTCCGGGGAAATACTATTTGAAAATCATCTGTGGGCAAGGAAAGATTTAAACGATATAGGGGCATTAATAGAAAATCCTGCAATATATCCAAATTTAACTGCAATGGAAAACTTAAATGTTGCTTGTACACTTCGTGGGCTTCCCAAGCCAAGGGTTGAAGAAGTACTGAATATTATAGGTCTTGAGAAATCCGGCAAAAAGAAAGTGAAGAATTTTTCTATGGGGATGAAGCAGAGATTAGGAATTGGCATGGCGCTTATCCATAATCCAAAGCTGCTTATTCTTGATGAGCCTACCAACGGTCTTGACCCAATTGGGATTGAAGAGCTAAGAGAACTAATTAAAACCTTTCCCCAAAAAGGCATTACAGTAATTTTATCTAGTCATATTTTATCGGAAGTTGCCCAAGTAGCTGATGAAATAGGTATTATTTCAAATGGAATCATCGGTTATAACGGCAAAATAAATCAAGATGACAATCTTGAAAAATTATTTATGGAAATTATAAAAAGAAACAGAGGTGAAAACTAATGTTGGAAATAATAAAATCTGAATTTCAAAAGAGTAAAAGAACAACTATAAATAAATTTGCTTTAATAACGCCATTATTCACCCTTTTAATATGTGTTTTATGGGGTGGGGGACAAAATGGAGCATACAACTGGTGGTATGTTATGTTTCTTCCAGGAATGTTGTCTATTATTTCTGCTCAAGTGATTACAAGAGAGAAGAGCCTTTCCTATAAGGGGGTGCTATTATATCCTCAAAGTAAAGCTTCTGTCTGGGTGGGGAAGATAATATATGTTAGCATTTTACTGGCATTTTCCAGTTTGATATTTGCGGTGGGAATTGAAGTCATTGGTTTTCTTTTTGGTTCTACTATCCCTTTAAAAGCTAATATGCTTGCAACTGTTATATTGATACTCACTTTTTTATTTACTATTCCTGTTAGTCTGTTTTTGACCGTCCAATTCAATATGTTTGTTGCCGTTCTTTTTAATATAGGTATGACAATGATTGGTGTGGTGAGTGTTGGTACAAATTCAATTTTAAAGTTTTCGCCTTACGCAGCATCCTCTGCATTAATGGTACCGATTCTTCACATTTTGCCCAATGGCCTTCCGGTACAGGCAGATAGTCCATTGATAAATGGTGATTTGATAGTAACGGATACGATTATCAACATAATTGTCTTCATTATATTAACTATTTTGACTACTGTGTGGTTTGATAAAAAAGAGGTGAAATAAATGTTGCAATTAATAAAGCTAATAAAAGCTGATATAATGAAATTGAAATCCACTCAAATGATATGGATGCACTTTTGCATTCCATTACTGGGATTGATTATATTTTTAGGATATTATTCTATTTCGCCGTGGAGTAGTTTTAGCAAGATATCAGCCTATTTGCAAGTTTTATGCATGGTTTTTCCTATACTAATTGGAATAATTACTTCAATGGTGGCGGATCAAGAATATACCGCAGGGGGATTTCAGAATATTTTAACCGGTTCGGAACCAAAGTATTTAGCTTTTGCCAGTAAATTAATATTGTTCTTATCATTGGGGACTTTAAGTACTCTATTGGCAGTTATGGGCTTTTACATAGGTTATTCTTTTATAGACGATAATATTTATCCCGGTTATATAAATTTGGCGGTTGTCGGAATTCTAATAGGCAGCAATGTATTTCAGTATGTTTTGCATTTCTTCTTAAGTTTTAGATTTTCAAAGGGAGTTTCGATCGGAGTGGGAATCTCTGAATCTCTTGCATCAGGGTTGTTTTTAACAGGCATGGGTGACGGCAGATGGCCCTTTGTCCCAAGTACTTGGAGCATGAGATTTGTTGAATCTTTGCTGATGAAGTATAAAAGTGCGGGCAGTGTATTTATCGAGCCGGATTTACATTTAGGAATTATTATATCTATTGTTGCAACTGTTTTATCCATTATAATTATGTTAGTATGGTTTTCAAGATGGGAAGGGCATAAGTTGGAGGAATAGGAGGTTTATATGGCTAATATTTTAGTTGTGGATGATGATAAAGCAATCCTGGATTTGATTGAGAATATCCTTGGTAAAAGCGGACATTTTGTTAAGAAAATAGAGAATCCGGAAAATGTTTTATCTGAAAATTTAGATTACTATAACCTAATAATTCTGGATATAATGATGCCCGGTATTGATGGGTTTCAATTATGTTCTCAAATACGGTTCAAAGTAGATTCTCCTATTTTATTTCTTACAGCAAAAACAGAGGAAGCGAATATTATTAAGGGATTGGGATTGGGAGCAGATGATTATTTGACAAAACCTTTTGGGGTTCAAGAGCTTCGTGCAAGAGTGGATGCTCATATTAGAAGAGAATAAAGAGAAAAGAGACACTCGGTCAGCATAGGAAATGTCAGATTTTCAATATCTGCCAAGGAGTGTTTCGTACTCGATAACAAGGTTCCTCTTACCAAGAGTGAGTATGAAATAAGTGAGTATTTAGCTCTTCATCATGGTCAAGTCTTTTCAAAGGAGCAAATATTTGAATATGCTTTTGGGTTTGAAAAGGAGAGCAATTTAAGTGCAATTGTTGAGCATATAAAAAATATTCGAGCTAAATTCATGCAATTTGGAGAAGAACCAATTAAAACAGTTTGGGGAATAGGGTACAAATGGGAATGAAAAAAAGCAAAAAACTTCGAACAATTTTTATTGAATATGTTATATCTCTTGGGGCTCAGATTATTGCTTTACTGTTAGCCAATTACTTCATATTAGCATTTACTTCGGCCACAATGGTGTATCTGGCAAATTATTCCGAAAAAGTAATTAAAGAGAATTATGAAGAATTAAAGGATGCACCTGAAGTAACAATGGAGCTATTAACACCAATGTGCAGTTTTGGTGTTTACTCAAAAGATGGACAATACTTATACGGAAATTTACCTTCTAAGAATAAGAAAAAGATTTGGAATGCCTATTATGAAGGGGATAATTCAATAGGTTTGTCAAATTATATTATTGGCATTGTAAGAGAAAAGGATATCTTGATTATAAGCTATCCGTTGACGATGCAATTAAGAAATGATTTATTGAGAAAAGCTTTACCCAATGTAGAATTAGTTGGTGTATCTTTATTTTTGCTTCAACTTATTACAACAATTGTCTTGTGGTCTAATCGGTTTGCAAAAAAGGTTAATATTGAATTGCAATCCCTTCTTAGAGCAACAGAAAAAATACAGGAGCAGAACTTAGATTTTAAGGCAGGCAATAGTAATATAGAAGAGATAGGCATGGTCCTTAACGGGATTGATAGGATGAAAAACTCTTTAAAGATTGCGTTGGAGGAACAATGGTTGTTGGAGAAGCAAAAGAGGGAACAGGTCTCAGCTTTAGCTCATGATATAAAAACTCCTCTTACTATAGTCAAAGGAAATGCCGAATTACTTAAGGAAACAGAGTTATCAAAGGAGCAAAAAGACTACTGCAATTATATAGTGGAAAGCAGTGACCAAATGGATGAATATATTCAACAATTATTGACTCTTACAAAAAAGGAAATTGATAAAGAACATCCGAGTGAAAATATCGAGGTTATAAATGTACTGAATTCTTTGAAAAGGCAAAGCGAGGCTCTAAGTAAAGCAAAAAAGATTAACATAGTTTGGAAAATAGATGTTGAAGATAATCTCTATATAAAAGGTTCTGAAAATGAATTCGAACGTGCAATAATGAATATTATCAAAAATGCATTTGACTTTTCTCCGGAAGCGTCAACAATTGCTGTATATGTTGCAGTGGATGATTGTGAACTGACTTTCAAAATAATTGATCAGGGCAAAGGATTTTCTAAAAAGGCGTTGAAGTATGGAAAAGAGCAATTTTTTATGGAAAATGAAAGTAGGTCAAAAACCGGGCATCATGGATTAGGTTTGTTTTTTGCAAACACCGTTATTACAAAATGCAAGGGAGAACTTATATTATCGAATGATGATAATGGCAGCGGGGCGGTTACAGTAAAAATTCCGGTATTTCGAAAGGATGATTAATCAAAGCGAATTATTCTTTTGAAATCAGGGGAAATATCTGAAGTCCACCTTGCTTTACTTATATAAAGAGGGAATGGGCGGTTAGTGATAGTAAAAGCATTTGAAGATAACATTATGTTTGAAAAATCTAAGGAGGGACAAAATGAATCAGGATATACTTAAGCGAGCAGGGGAGATTATTGAAAGAAACACAGGAGAAGGAACCTACTGCGTATTGGCTCAGACAGACATGGATGATTATCCGACAGTATCTACAATCACTGCTTCAAAAGCTGATGGAATCAACTGGATTACTTTCTGTACCGGGTTAGGTGGAACCAAAACTAACCGGATTAATAAATGTAACAGAGCCAGTGTTTGTTTTAATGCGGAGGACTACAATATCACATTGGTTGGGGAAATGGAAGTATTGACCGACCCGGAGATAAAAAAGGAAATGTGGTATGATGGTTTAGCCAATCATTTCAGCGGACCGGAAGATCCTTCTTTTTGTGTTCTACGTTTCAAAACAAAACGTTATAATTTGTTGGTGGACTGGAAGGAAGCTAGAGGAGAATTATAAAGCTAATGCTTAAGCGGAGATTATAAAATGAATAGTTATAATGAAAACAGCTGGCGTTTAGTTGTTGTAGCTGAAGCCAATTCTTAGTAGAGCAAAGGACGGTGCTGTGATAAAATTAATTTAGCAATGAATCTTGAACCGAAGAAGGCGCGATTTGAAATTTGGTTGCTTACAGCAAGAAAAGGAGAAGTATGATATGGACGAAAAGTTTATGACGTTTTTAAATGATGTTCCGGCCGATATGCAGGGATTTGTTCTCGATTTGGACAAACTTTTGACTGAAAAAGGATGTAAGAGAGTAATTAAAGAAGCGAAAAGAGGGTTTGTTACATCTTACAATTCACCTTCTACAGGAAAGGTATTGCTAAATTACGTGTTTAGAAAGTCTGGGGTTAAAATGAGAATATATACAGCAGGTATTGCAAGGTATGAGTCAATTTTGGCTAATTTCCCGGACAAAATGAAAAAAGAAATTATCAAAGCATGTGATTGTAAAAAATTAATTGGAGATACATGTTCCCCTACATGCCCTGGAGGATATGCATTTATGATGGATGGCGTCGAGTATAAGAAATGTAGGAGCATGGCTTTCTTTCATGAGCTAAACAAAGAAAGTAGTACATACATTCAAAAGCTTATAGAAGCAGAAATTGCTTCGTAGGTAAAAGCGCAATGTCAAATCGATAGGTAAAACATGGAGAATACATTCCTGAAGGGATTAACATACTATTAGCGAGGCTATAAGCTAATAGTAAAATAGCCGGCAGTTAAGAATAAAATCTTCTTAATTGGCGGCCTTTTTACAAAGCATTATTGACATATGCCATAAACGGAGTATAATATAAACGACATATGTCACAAACTATTGAGGGGTAAACGAAGTACGCTCTAGTTATATCAGTTTGGAAATGAGATGATAAGATTATGCCAAGACCGATCAAATGGAGAAAAGTATGCTGCTTGCCCGAAAAAAACAGGTTTGGGCCTCTTGGTGAAAATGCTGATGAGAAAAATTATGTGAAAATGACAGTCGACGAGTATGAAACGATAAGACTTATCGACTTAGAGGGATTTACACAAGAAGAATGCGCAAAGCAAATGAATGTTGCCCGGACTACCGCTCAAAGTATTTATGGGGAAGCAAGAAAGAAACTGGCCCAGTCACTGGTAAATGGTAAGGTCCTTTTGATTGAAGGCGGAGAATATCGGCTTTGCGAGGGACTAGGAAATGGATGTGGCCGGGGCTGTCGCAGGCGCGGTTGACAACATTAAAAGAGAATCTAAAATAAAGGAGATAAGATTATGAGCGAAAATTGTAATCAAAGCTGTAGCAGTTGCTCGGAGGACTGTGGTGAAAGGCAGGAAAAGAAAAATGACTTTTCCGAGAAACCACATGAAATGAGTAGTATTAAAAAGGTTATTGGTATTGTCAGCGGTAAAGGAGGAGTCGGTAAGTCGCTGGTAACCTCTATGCTTGCAGTTAGCATGAATAGAATGGGCTATCATACCGCTATTTTGGACGCGGACATTACCGGACCTTCTATCCCGAAAGCCTTTGGTATCAGGGAAAAAGCCTCAGGCAGCGAATTCGGGATATTTCCTGTTAAAACTAAGACCGGTATTGATATTATGTCTGTTAATTTGCTTTTAGAAAATGATACTGATCCTGTTGTCTGGAGAGGACCAATTATTGCCGGTACAGTAAAACAGTTTTGGACTGATGTTATCTGGAGTGATGTGGATTTTATGTTCATCGATATGCCGCCGGGCACCGGCGATGTTCCCCTTACGGTATTTCAGTCCATTGCCGTTGATGGGATTATTGTTGTAACTTCACCCCAAGAACTGGTATCCATGATTGTATCAAAAGCAGTGAAGATGGCCGAAATGATGAATATCCCAATCATTGGACTGGTAGAGAATATGTCCTATTTCAAATGTCCTGATAACGGTAAAGACTATCAGATTTTTGGTGACAGTCACATTGAAGAAATAGCTGAAAAACATAATTTGAAAGTTCTTGCGAAAATACCGATTGAACCGAAAATTTCAGCTGCATGTGACAACGGTATGATAGAGCTTATTGACAGCGATTGGCTTGACCCTGTGGCAAAAGTATTAAAACAAATGGAGTGAGTAAACAGCAAGATGGTTAAAAGTTACAGTGAGAATGGAGGCACATTATGATATTTGTATGTTATCCGAAATGCACTACTTGCCAGAAGGCCAAGAAGTGGCTGGAGGCAAACGGTATAGGCTTTGAAAAGAGGAATATTAAAGAAAATAATCCTGCAATGGAGGAATTAATAGACTGGCATAAAAAGAGCGGTTTACCACTGAAGAAATTCTTCAATACCAGCGGACTTTTGTATAAGGAACTGGGGCTTAGGGACAAGCTTCCGACCATGAGTGAGGATGAACAGTATAGCTTACTGGCATCAGACGGTATGCTTGTGAAGCGCCCGATTCTTATCGGTGACGACTTTGTTCTGGTAGGCTTTAAAGAAACTGATTGGAAAGCTTCGCTTGGCATCGAATAACTAATCTTTAGGGCAAATGTTTATTAATTATAAATAGAGTTAATTTCAGTTTGCGATGCATATATTTGTCCTATAAGTAAGACTTGCATAAAAAGTAATTGGAGGATATAATTAGATACGATAAAGGCTTTATCAAAGGGTCAAGTCTTTGTTGAAAGGAGGAATTACGATGCATTATATCCATCACAAATCATCTAAGCAAAGTGCTAAGAATTCAATGGTAAAGAACATTGCCTTGATGATTTGTACTTGCATCATCATTGCCTCCTTCTTATCAGCAGCCTTTATATTAACACGTGCAAATCATGAGCATGACCATGAGGGACCCAATGGAACCTGTGCAACATGCATTCATTTAGCATCTACTGAAAATATACTTAGGCAGGTTTCTATAGCAATAATAACGAGTGTATTTGCATTTGTGCCTTACGTATTCTTTTGCATGGCCTTAACTTTTCAGTAGATACAGGTGATTACCTATGTATCGTAGGTGAAAATGGCTCCGGTAAAAGCACTCTCATGAAAACTATTCTCGGATTACAGCCTCCCATCAACGGTAAGGTTATGACAGGCGATGGACTTCGCCTGAATGATATAGGATACCTGCCACAGCAAACCGTAGTACAAAAAGACTTTCCGGCATCTGTAAGAGAAGTCGTTATCTCAGGATGCCTTGGAAGATGCGGACTTCGGCCCTTCTACAACAGCAAAGAAAAGCAGCTTGCGCAAAAAATGATGGAAAGGATGGGGATTGGTGATTTATCAAGACGCTGTTATCGTGAACTTTCCGGAGGTCAGCAACAACGTGTCCTGTTGGCCCGCGCCTTGTGTGCGACTCAAAAAATATTGCTTCTTGATGAACCATTTGCCGGGCTTGATCCTAAGGTGACTTATGAATTATATCGCCTGATTGACGAACTAAACCACCGTGAGGGTATCACAGTTATAATGATATCCCACGATGTAACCACAGCAATTGAACATGCAAGTCATATTTTGCATATTGGCAAAACTGTATTCTTTGGTACAAAAGAAGAATATGTGGAAAGTGGAGCTTGGCTAATGTTCAACAGTGCTGAAGGAGGTGGGGAATCATGAGTGCCATCCTTGATAAGCTTACACTGTACATGCATTACCCCTTTGTGCGCTATGCACTCATTGCAGGTGTATTAATAGCCCTTTGCTCATCCTTGTTTGGTGTAACGCTGGTACTCAGACGCCTTTCCTTTATTGGAGATGGGCTTTCTCATGTCGCGTTTGGGGCTATGGCAATTGCAACAGTTTTAAGGGTCACCAACAATATGCTGTTGGTTTTAACGATTACCATTGCCTGCGCAATACTGCTTTTGCGGACAGGGCAAAATACTACCACTGCTGCCTTATACAGGATGCATTGGCCTGTTGTGCCCAAGGTATAGAGTTTATGTGGGGGGACGGTAGTCATGTTTATCCAGATGAATACCCGGAAGAAAATGCCAAAATCGTGGTACAAGGTATGTTTGAAAGATATAGAGAAGATGGCGATGATTATTTTTACTACCGATTAAAAGATGCCACAATGGAAGTGGTAGATGAGTGATAGAAGGTTGAAAGAATAGATTATGGTTAAAAATTGACAGTAAAGAGAGGATATGAAATAATTATTAAAACACTGTTCCTAAGTATCGTTGAATGTGGAAAAAGGAGTGGTAATGTGCCAACATCAACAAAGGAAATTTGTGAAAAAGACAGAAACAATAATTTACTAATCATAAAATTTTGCATAGTAATTCTCACAGCATTGATTCTATTAACATCATGTGTTTCTAATGTGAGGCCGGAAACTACATACGATATGGTAGCGACATCCAGCCAAGTACCTACATCTGCCACGCCATCTACATCTGTAACGGTACCGGAGTCGACCACGGTTATTAAGTCCTCTACCGAGCCTGACTTAAGTAAATATTCACTTCCTGACGGTTTTGTATATGTAACTGATGTAATCCCAACTGCACAGCTTGAAGTTCGGTATTTTAGCAATGATAATTTTACGGGTGCAGTGATTGACGGGTATGAAGCACCGAAGGCCATACTTACCAAGGAAGCAGCCGAAGCACTTAAAATAGCGGCAGATACATTATATGAGCAAGGATATTACATAAAAATTTTTGATGCTTATCGCCCTCAAAGGGCTGTTAACCATTTTATGCGCTGGGCACAGGAGCTGGATGATACAAAAATGAAGCAAAAATATTATCCTGAATTGGACAAGTCTGTTTTGTTTGAGTTGGGTTATATTGCGGAAAAATCCGGACATTCAAGAGGAAGCACGGTTGACCTGACATTAGTTGAGATATCTACAGGCGAAGAACTGGATATGGGTAGCGGTTTTGATTTCTTTGGTGAAATTTCAAACCATGGAACCCCTTTAATTACTCCCGAACAGGAAAAAAATCGAAACGTTTTGCGAGATGCCATGGTAGATGCCGGGTTTAAACTTTATTCCGGGGAGTGGTGGCATTACAAGTTAAAGGAGGAGCCCTATCCTGATACATATTTTGACTTTCCGGTCAAATAAGCGGTAGCCTGGGCACGGGTGGTATTGCCGAAGGCCCTGATTATTGACTGCTAATATTTCACCCTGATGGCCAGCTGTTCTAATTTCTTTATCGTAGTATCTTTTTCAGTTTTAATCGGATTTCCGGTTATATTGATATCATAATCCAAACCTTTATATTTAAAATTGAATGCTCCGTTTTCTGCCAGCTTTACAAATACTGAAATATCGTCTATTTGATTATTTTCCAGATTAATGTTGTTTATCTGTGTCAGTCCGCTAAGAAAAGAGATATCCTTGATTTGATTGTTTTCCAATTGAAGTGATTCGATATTTGTTAAGTTTTGGATAGGAGAGATGTCTTTAATTTTATTATTGTGTAAATACACTGTTTTTAGCGAAAGCAACTGTGAAACTGAATTTATTTCAGTAAGCTTGTTGTGGTTTGCATATAGACTTGTCAGGTTTTTCATATTTTCAATACCCTCAAGGGTTGGTATGTTATTATTTCCCATCACGAGAGTTTCCATATTTACTAATCCATGCAAAGGTTTTAGGCTATCTACCTGATTTAAATGAATATAAAGTCTTTTTAAACTGATACAGTTAGAAAGAGGAGATAAATCCTTAATATTATTGTTGCCTAAAAACAAAACCTGTAATTTTTCTAGGTCGGACAAAGGCTGCAGGTTCTCGATCTCATTACTTGTAACATCAAGCTCCTCAAGGTTAATTGCATATTGAAGGCCTTCAATACTCTTAATTTTGGACGAAGGTGCTTCGAGTGCGGTTAGACTTTCTAGATGACTTTTTGTTAATTCTATACCTTTGCCTAAATTCAATTGATTCCGAATTGCCTCTTCAAGATGCTTGTCTTCAATGAGTACATGACTCTTAGAGGTATCCGAAGATCCTGTAGTATTATTAAAGTATGTACAAGAGTTTAAAAGAAAAGAGACTAATAAAAGTAGTATTATAATGCTTTGCTTTTTCATGATAACCTCCATTTGCCTTAAAGATAGTACTTGCGATTTTGAGCTCCTATTGTCTTTGCGTTGTAGAAATGATGATTTAGCAGAATATTTCTGTACCGCTGCCTTTCAAACATTGCTTGCTAGTCATCGGGATTTTTGATTTACTTGTTTTATAACTTACCATCATCAGTATAATAGATGTTTTCTTCAGTTTCAATAGCTTTCTCTCTGGCAGGAAAACGATTTCTGAGGGATGAGAGTGGTTAGTTTGGACATTTACTAAAATTTTTGTGTTGAAAAAGTAGTTGTATAATAGGAAAATTGGATATTGTATGATAACATGTTGAAAACTCGGGTTTGGATATGGTATTATATATTTATCAATAACTGCTAAAAGCAGGAAAGAAAGGGGAAGTTTTATGATAGTCTTATATGAGGTGATTATGTCTTAAAACTAAATATCGGCGTGGCAAAAAACTTGTGATTTTATTTTTTGCGCTATGGATTGGTGTATGACACCTTATTTTTGCTATGCCTTTATAAAAGTAACCTTTCGTCAATACTACTGTAAATATTACAGCACATCGAATAGGTGTGCTTTTTGCATACTTTATTTACAAACCGCAGTTTATAGTATCATGCAAGGGCTACTTTCTGCGGTATTTTTATGCCTTTTTTATATGTATCTTACGCTCTTAAAAATACATCAATACTGGAGGGGATAAAGTTGAATTTAATAGATTACGGATTTATTCCAACAATGGTGCCGGAAGGTGTTAGTGGTACTCCTGCCCGCATTACGGCAGTACACAAGGAAAGGTATGAGCTTATTTGTGAATATGGATACACATTTGGCAGACTAAAAACAAGCATATATTACTTTGATGGGTTGGAAGATTTCCCAACTGTAGGTGATTTTGTACTCATAGATTACAACCCGAGTGGTGACAGCCAGATTGTAAAAACTCTTAAAAGAAAATCATTCTTTTCTAGGCGTGATCCCACACCCGGGAGGGGAGAGCAAGCAGTTGCTGCAAACTTTGACTATGTATTTATTATGCAGTCGCTTAACCATGACTTCAATCTTAAGCGTATGGAACGTTACGTTACTCTGGCATGGCAGTCTGGGGCTGTGCCGATGGTCATACTGACAAAAGCCGACTTGGTAGAGGATTATTCTGAACACATGTTGGAGTTGCAAAAGGTTGCAGCAGGGATTGAAGTACATGCGGTAAGCACAATAACTGATTTTGGGCTGGATACGCTGAAGGATTACCTGAAGCCACGTAAAACAATTGTCTTTCTTGGTTCATCTGGCGTTGGTAAATCAAGCCTTGTCAATGCATTTGCAGGAGAGGAAAAAATGGCGGTAAGCGGTATTCGTGAAGATGATTCGAAAGGACGCCACACAACTACTCATCGCCAACTTATTATGCTGCCAAATGGAGCTATGATTATCGACACACCTGGTATGCGAGAACTTGGCATGTGGGATGTAAGCATTGGACTTGGTGAAACGTTCAGCGATGTTGAGAGCTATTTTGGCCAGTGTAAGTTTAAAGATTGCCGTCATCAGACCGAGCCGGGCTGTGCAGTCATAGCAGCGATTGAGAGTGGCGAGCTAACATACGAGCGCTGGGATAGTTATTTGAAACTTAAGCGGGAAGCAAAATTTTCTGACGACAAAGAGGGGTATTTACGTAAGAAACAGCAATGGGGAAAGGAAATTGCAAAATGGAGCAAGAAAATGAAGAAGAATGGAGAGTTTGGGAAATGAGCAATTATATAGTGAGACAAATAAAAGCCGATGAATGCATAGTTGCAATTGAACTTGCTCCAAAGGGGTTTGATGGCGCGAATAGGCTTCTTGGCTTCTCGTATTATGATTTTTTTGAATGTGAAAAATAAAACTTGGGCATAAGCAACCTATATAATGTTATTATTATATTATGTTGTAGATTAAAGGGAGGATATTATGGATAGAGGAATTCTTGTTACTGGAGGCGCACATGGTATAGGAAAACAGATCTGCATCGATTTCATTCAAGCCGGTGATAAGGTATGTTTTATTGATATAGATGAAAAGAAATCTATTGATTTTGCAAAAGAGTATCCGAATCTGTTTTATTTTCATGGGAATGTGGCCCATCAATTAACGTTGAAAAGGTTCGTTGAATTTGCAATGGAAAAGTTACAGCGAATAGATGTTCTGGTAAATAATGCTTGTCGTGGCAATAAAGGAATTTTATCTTCTTTATCTTATGAGGAGTTTGATTATACCTTATCTATCGGATTAAAAGCTCCTTATGAATTAAGTCGTTTGTGCAAGGATGAATTAATAAAAAATAAAGGTAGGATTATCAATATTGCATCAACAAGAGCATTTCAATCGGAGCCTGATTCAGAAGCGTATGCCAGTACGAAAGGTGGAATTGTTGCTTTGACACATGCCCTCGCAATATCGCTGGGGCCAGATGTGCTTGTTAATTGCATTGCACCCGGCTGGATCAATGTAAATGAACAACAGGAATTTAGTCGAGAAGATTGCGCTGCAATTCCGGCAGGGAAAGTAGGAACACCAAAGGATATATCTGATATGGTTCTATTCTTGTGCCAGCAGGATTTTATAACAGGTGAAACAATTACTGTAGATGGAGGCATGAGTAAAAGGATGATTTACCATGGTGATTGGAATTGGTTCTATAAGTTTTAATAGGAAAGTCATTCAGCTCCATAAAGAAGGCTATCTTCATTGTGATATTGTAAAAGGGGATAAATTTGCTGATAAAGCAGTGTACTCTATTACAGAGAAGGGACGTACTTTAACATTTCAAAAGGTGGTGGATTAATGAGCGATATTATTGCATTGTTACAGGATAGGGATGATAAAAAGGCTTTTGCTCTTACAAAGGAAATCTGTGCAAAGTCAGCAGCATCAGATGAGTATTATGTTTATTTTGATGAGTTTATTGGTTTACTTACGTCTAAAAGCTCATATGTCAGAACGCGTGGATTTCTTTTAGCTTGTTCACAGGCAAGATGGGATGAAAACGGAAAGCTTGCAGGCGCGATGAGTTCAATGCTCACACTGCTTAATGATGAAAAACCGACGGTTGTAAGACAGTGCCTTGGAGCATTACGTGAGGTTGTTTTATACAGACCGGAGCTTTGTGATACAATTAAGGCCGAAGTCGAAAGAATAGATTTATCAAAGTATAAAGACAGTATGTCACCATTAATAAAAAAAGATATGTATGAATTGATGAAGATGATGAAATAGGCTATTAAATACTACTAGTAGCAAAAGGATTCTATCCAACCGGTCATGGATTACATTTATAAGGAACGGAAGTGTGAACATATCTACCTCTTCGTTGAACCGAGGTGTTATAATAAAAGTAAAGTAAAGACAGCTACATAGTTATACTAATGAGTCTATGAAGTGAGGATTATAAATGGATTCAATGATTTTAAAAGATTGCATTCTTTGCCCTAGGGAATGTCATGTGGACAGAACTGCCGGTAAAAAAGGATATTGCAAAGTTACCGATGAGTTGGTGGTGGCAAGAGCGGCACTACATATGTGGGAGGAGCCGTGCATATCAGGTGAAGAAGGCTCCGGTACTGTGTTTTTCTCCGGCTGTGCGTTAGGCTGTGTATATTGTCAGAATAGTAATATAGCAAAAAGTCTGGCAGGAAAGATAATTACAATAGAAAGACTTGCAGAAATTTTCCTGGAGCTTGAGGCAAAGGGAGCTAATAATATCAATCTGGTTACTCCCAGTCACTATGTTCTACATATTATTGAGGCTTTGAACATTTCACGCCAAAAAGGACTCACTCTTCCTATTGTATATAATTGCAGTGGATATGAGAAAGTAGAAGCCTTAAAACTGCTTGAAGGATATATTGATATATATTTGACGGATTTAAAATATATGTCGGCCGAGCCGGCAGAGAAGTACTCTAATTGCAAGGATTATTTTTTGGTTGCAGCAGGCGCAATAGAAGAAATGGTTAGGCAGGTAAAAGAAGCAAACTTTGATGACCGGGGCATAATGCAAAGGGGTGTGATAGTAAGGCATCTGACATTACCGGGTTATCTTGAGGATTCTAAAGCAATAATAAAATATTTATATGAGACCTATGGAGATAGGATATTCATTAGTATAATGAATCAATACACTCCAATAACAAAGAATAGGGCATACCCGGAGCTTAACAGAAAGATAACTGAAGAAGAATATGAAGAGCTTATTGGTTATGCAATAGAAATCGGATTGGAGAACGGATTTATACAAGAGGGGGAGACAGCTTTAGAAAGCTTTATACCGGAGTTTAATGGAGAAGGAGTATAGATGCTGACCATATCCATCTTAAAAATTATCATTGACAACTGGGTCTATAGAATATAGACTAATAATATGAGGTCGATATAGTATAGACTCGGGAGGTACAGTAATGAGTGAATTATTTCTTACCGTTTTAAATATGAGCCTTACGGCAAGCTATGTAATCCTTTTTGTATTACTTATCAGGCTGCCGCTTAAAAAAGCTCCAAAATTCATTTCCTATGCCTTATGGGGTGTGGTTGCTTTTCGCCTTTTAATTCCATTTTCCTTTGAAAGCATATTTAGTCTTATGCCACGGAATGCAAATTCTGCTCCAATTCCCCATAATATTATCTATCAGCAAATTCCGCAGAGTCCGCAGATTGATAGTGGGGTAGAAACAGTTGATTCCTTTGTAAGTCAACCGCTTCCAGCACCGACAGTTGAGGTTGGTGTAAATCCTTTGCAAATTTGTGTGGAATTAGGAGTGTATCTTTGGGCTTTAGGCATAGTAGTATTGCTTGTTTATAGCCTAATATCTGTTTTAATCTTAAAAAGGCGGCTTAGAAATGTAAAATTGATTGAGAAGAATATCTTTGAAGTCAATAATTTGAAAACACCGTTCGTGCTCGGATTAATCAGACCTAAAATATATCTACCTTTAGGACTGAATGCTGACGAAAGAAGCTATATTTTGAGGCATGAACAGATCCATATTCAGCGAAAAGATCATATGATTAAAATAATGGCTTTCATAATATTGTGCATACATTGGTTTAATCCTCTTGTGTGGGTTGCATTCATGCTAATGAGTATGGATATGGAGCTTTCCTGTGACGAAAGAGTACTGAAGGAAATGGATAAAGATATTAGGAAGCCGTATGCCAATTCATTATTGTCACTTGCTGCCGGACGGCATATTTTAAATGGAAGTCCTCTTGCCTTTGGTGAGGGTAATGTAAAACGGAGAATTAAAAACGTATTAAATAATAAAAAGCCCGCGTTTTGGGTAGTTGCTGCTTCAATCATTATTGCGACAGCAGTCGGGATTGGATTGATGCTAAATCCGAAGGCTAAAGAAAATGATAAATCAGAACAGAAAAACGATTTTTTAGCGGAAATTATAAATAAGGATGGCACAAGCCAGGGTTCAAGCCCGGAAGATAAACTTCCTTCCCCCAATTCAAATGAGAGTGCTCGCGTAAGCTTAGGGGAGGAAACTGCAGCCCTCAAAGCTCTTAGAGACTTTTATGCCCAGACTGATGAGCCAATTGTTATATATGAACAAACACCCTTTGATAATGATTATATGCTAGTTCTGGCAGATAGGATGACGGACGGGGAGCATTATCCCAACCTGTATTTTGTAAGCCCAGATGGTAGTGTTTCACAATTAACCCGGCATAGCAATTGTTGGACAATGAATTTTACCGAACTAGGCGGCTATAAAATATTCTTCGGCCTCGCCGGAAAAGAGGTAGAGCAAGACAACAATAAATCTTTATCGGTTAATAGGGTTGAAGCTATATTTGGAAATAAAGTCGAAACGGTCGAAGTCAGGAAAAGTGCATATGCCTATTTTAATTTAGATGAGAAAGATATAGGGACTATCAATAATGCTAACGGCTACATGCTAATTGCAAAGAACCCGGATATGCCGGAGGATGTAATTGCAGTTTTTTCTGACGGACATAAGGTATCCCTATCTCAAAAATCGATAGATAGGAATATGAGCTATATACCTGCGTATTTTAAAAACACAAATAAGAGCATATACAACTCCTTTGCTTTCACATACTCACCTATGATATCGCCTTTTTATTGGGATCAAATTGATTCGGAAGGAGTAGAGCTTAAGGGCAGAACTGATGGGAATGGGAATGTAAATGCTGTATTTTTAAGACCATCTCGAATGGTTGCGAAAGTAATACATTCTTCTGAATTACCGAATGATATTAAGGACTTCTATCTTTCAAACAGTTACCCTTGGACTGCATCTTTTGCGGCAGGAGAAAATGTAGAAGTAGTATGTTCAACAGAAACAGAGCTTTATGATTGTCGTGTTTTGAAACTGACATCCCAGTCTGTTGGAAGGGAAATTTCCGGCAACGAATTTCAGCAGCTTTTGATAGATGACGAGAATTGCGTAATTCTACCTAAGGAGCCTGGGGACTACCTATTCCTGCTTCGGACAGAAAAGCACTATTTATTGCTTTCATATATAGGGGTTATTCATATTAACTAGATTATTGAACGTGGTATGGACAGTCTAATGAAAAACCGAACTACCTTTGTAATTTCTCACAGACTTTCTACCGTACGAAACGCTGATCAGATTATAGTATTGGAACGAGGAGGGAACATATAGGCTTCGAGCCTAATATGTTCCCTCCTAAAGAATAGATTTGTATTACTTTCTATTCTTATTCCTCGTCCTGCAGCGCATCATATCCTTCTTCGCCGGTTCGAATTTTTATAACATTTTCAACATCGTAAATGAAGATCTTTCCGTCGCCCATGTTGCCAGTGTACAGCGACTTCCTTACTGTGTCGACTACTGTGTCTACGGGTATTTTGCACACAACTATATCTACTTGAACCTTAGGAAGGAGTCTGGTTTTCACCGGCAAACCGCGGTAATACTCCATATGCCCTTTCTGCATGCCATAACCGAGGACATTTGTTACCGTCAGACCTGTAATGCCGATTCTATCAAGGGCAGTCTGAAGCTGTGTATATTTATCCTGGTTCGTGACAACGGTGACTTTTGTCATCTTTGCTCCAGGGTGAGCCCGGTTGACTACTGGGATTGCAGCATCCGGAGATACCGTGGTAGAAGAAGGCTTCGATGTTTCAACAGGGCTTATTGCCGTTACCTTATCTCCGTTGCCGTTATCTGAAGCAGTAATAGGAGCTACAATAGCAAAATCGGGATAAGCGGAGTTTCCATGTTCACCGATATCAAGACCTTGGACTTCCTCTTCAAGCGTGACGCGGATACCCATTGTCTTCTTAAGAATGAACCACACAAGAGCGGACGAGGCGAATACGAATACCCCAACGGCAATAATGCCGATAACCTCTGAACCGAGCAATGAAAGACCGCCGCCGAAGAATAATCCGTTGACAGTTGAAAGACTGGTTACGCCTTCCTGGGCAAAAAGTCCTATGCATAGAGTACCGAAAATACCGCAGACTAAATGTACGGAGGTGGCGCCGACAGGGTCATCAACCTTTATCCGGTCAAAGAAGAGTACGGCGAATACAACGATAACACCTGCGATTGCACCTATGATTAACGAACTTGTAACACTTACATAAGCACAACTACCGGTTATACCGACAAGCCCGGCTAGACAGCCGTTGATGGTCATACCGAGATCCGGTTTTCCAATGTAGATCCACGACGTTGCGGTGGCAGTAAGTACAGCTGCAACGGCGGCTGTATTGGTGGTTACCAAGATATGCACGACATCCGCCGGATTTTGAAAGCTCATAGTGGAGCCGGGATTGAAGCCGAACCATCCAAGCCACAGGATGAAAAGACCGATAACTGCCAGAGCCAAGCTATGGCCTGGGATTGCCTTTGGTTTTCCGTTTTTATCATATTTTCCGTAACGGGGTCCGAGTATAATAGCTCCAGACAGAGCTGCCCAACCACCGACAGAGTGGACGACGGTATCGCCCGCAAAGTCCAGGAAACCAAGATTAGCTAACCAGCCGCCACCCCATATCCAGTGACCTACGACAGGGTAAATAAAAATGGTCAGTACGAAAGAAAACACTATAAAGGATATATACTTTACACGCTCTGCTACCGCACCGGATACAATGGTTGCCGCAGTACCGCAGAAGACCAGCTGGAAAAAGAATTTTCCCCAGAACGGTACGTCCGACGTCAGCGTATCTGCGTAGAAGTCGAGATTAGAATTGCCCAAGATAAACAGATTCTGCGTACCGATAATCGGGTTGTCTCCGCCGAACATCAGTCCCCAACCAAGTAGCATGAAGCCAATTGAGGATACTGCAAAAACAATAAAGTTCTTTGACAGGATGTTAACTGTATTTTTTGATCTGGCCATACCTGATTCGACTGCTGCGAAACCGAGGTTCATAAAGAAAACAAGTACTGCTGCGAGTACTACCCAAAGGGTATCAACTATCATTGTTACATTCATAGAACATTCCTCCTTGAGAAAAAATTGAAGGCGTGTATTTTATTGAGGTATCAATAAAACACACGCCTTTGTGCGCATTAAGCTTTGACTATGGACAGTTTCGCTTAAAATAAATTAAGGCGTTGTTGGCTATACCAACAGCGCCTTCGCTATATATATTATAATAACTTAAACCGGTTTATTTGTCAATAGAAATAATTTGATAGATTTTGTCTGAATGAGTAAAAGACGATGTAGTTAGCGGAAAGATGCATATACAGTAAATGGCGAAATCAAAATACATTTGTTGATAAATATGAGTAATAATATTTGACATAAAAATAAAGTATTATTAGAATTAGTTTTAGAAGTGAGTTTGTATAGCTTCAAATGACGGAATATATATTGTTATCTATAAGTTTATAAATGTAAGCACGTTTTATTAGATAAAAAGGAGGAGAAAAAAATGCAAGAAGTTTATGAGTTTTTAAAGAATTGTGGAACATATTATTTGGCTACAGTAGAAGGAGACCAGCCTAGAGTTAGGCCATTTGGAACAGTGGATATTTTTGAAGGCAAGCTTTATATCCAGACAGGTAAGGTAAAAGAGGTATCAAAGCAGCTTCAGGCAAATCCAAAAGCAGAGCTCTGCGCCTTTGCCGATGGGAAGTGGCTTAGAGTAGCAGGCAAGCTTATCAGAGATGACAGAGTAGAGGCAAAAAAGCATATGCTCGATAACTATCCGGAGCTTCAAGCTATGTATTCGGCAGAGGACGACAATACAGAGGTTCTCTACTTTGAGGATGCGACAGCTACTTTCTTTTCATTCACCGAGGAGCCAAAGGTAATTAAGTTTTAGTAAGAGTGTTTTGATGACTTAACATAGATGAGCAACTTAAATACTAAATGATAGAAGTCGTTAGGTTGGTGGATTGGATAATAGGGAAAGAGGAGGCATTCTAATGGAGTTCAACGAAAAATTGCAAAAACTCAGGATAAGTCGTAATATGACGCAGGAAGAATTGGCAGAGCAGCTTTATGTTTCTCGTGCAGCAATTTCCAAGTGGGAATCCGGAAGAGGCTATCCTAATATTGATTCACTAAAGGCGATTTCAAAGCATTTTAATGTAACAATTGATGAGTTGATATGTGGCGAAGAGATGGTTTCTCTTGCGGAAGAAGATATTAAGGAAACGAATAAAAGGCATACGGAGCTTATCTGTGGAGTTTTAGATTGCCTAATGGTGCTGCTATTCTTTATTCCTGTTTTCGGACAGCAGGAAGCAAATGAGATTATATCGGTTAGTCTTATGTCATTAACGAATATCAGTAAATGGCTTAAGGTTTCGTTTGTCATAGTGGTGTCAATTACGGTATTAAATGGTTTTTCTGCAATCATAATCAGCAACTTTGATAAACCGGTCTGGAGCAGACACAGATTGGCTAGTGGAGTGATTTTGCTAATTATTGGAAATAGTCTATTCGTGTTGGCAAGGCAACCATATGCAGGAGTTCTTTATCTGAGTATATTGATAATTAAAGGATTTTTGCTGGTTAAAAGCAAATGATACGAACCGTATCACCCTTGTTATAGGCCGTTTCTTGAGGTATCATTCACATGTTTTTAGAATAAAAGATGCTTGCAGGCAACTTTAATTCTGAAAGGATGATTCTCATGAAAAACAAAACTAAATTTCAAGTTGCAGGGGTGACGGGATTATTATCCATACTGCTGGTAATCCTTATCCGAGCTGTAGATGTTGCATCTATCGGCCCTGAAGGTACTGATATAGGGCTATCTCATATTAATAAAGCAATTTTTGAGTTTTTTGAAGTAGACATGCTATGGTATAACATTACTGATTGGCTTGGTGTTGTTGCAATTCTTATGGCATTTCTATTTGCATTTATTGGTTTTGGGCAAATGATAAATAGAAGAAGTCTGCTGAAAGTGGATAGAAGTATTCTTGCCCTTGGCGTACTATACATTATTGTTATAGGGCTGTATATATTATTTGAAATTGCGATTGTAAATTACAGGCCTATCATTATGCCGGGCTGTGAGCATCCGGAGGCCTCTTTCCCATCATCTCATACAATGATGGTATGTGTTATTATGGGAAGTGCAATGATGCTTTTGAAACGATATATTAATAATCGTCCATTGAGACTTATCTTGCAGGTGCTGTGTATAGTGCTTATTCTGGTTACCGTTTTTGGAAGGCTGATTTCAGGTGTTCATTGGTTTACTGATATTATTGGCGGAGTTCTGATAAGCGTGAGTTTGCTTTCGTTGTATGCAGGTGTTTTGGAAGCGGTTATAGAAAAAGAGGTGGGACATGGAGCAAAAACTGCAAAGGGGATGAAGGCCGAATAAGAAAGAGTAATATGACAAATCGTTATTCTGAATGACAGGAAATCATAAAGCACTCTTGATAGAATTAAAGTATCGGTGAGTGAGAAAGGAATGATGCAGATGGAATGGATAACAACGATAAAGGAAGCTATCAGGTATATGGAAGATGAACTGCTTACTATCAAGGGCCCTGAAGAGGTAGCAGAGCATGTCCATATATCGCCCATGTACCTTCAGCGCGGGTTTCAAATCATGACAGGTTACTCCATTGGAGAATACATCAGGAACCGTCGTCTATATTTAGCGGCAACGGAGCTGGTCCACACAGACCATAAGGTGATTGATATCGCACTTAAGTATGGCTATGAAACACCGGAGAGCTTTACAAAAGCATTTACCCGTTTCCATGATGCATCACCTTCTGAAGTTCGCAAAGACAGAACTTTAGTTAAAACCTTTCTTCCGCTGAGAATTAGTATTGTAATTCAAGGAGGGAGCAGTATGGACTACACAGTTGATAAAATGGCGGCATTTAAGGTTATTGGCTTTTCAAGGGAGTTTTCGGTTGATACATGCTACTTGGAGATACCTAAGTACTGGGATGAGGTGTTCAAAAAGTACGTATCAAACCTGCTTGCAGGAAATGCTCCGGCAAATGAGATTGAGCAGGCTGTATTTGATAACAGAATCGGAGAATTCGGAGTGTGCATTGACGATGTTGGCGAAAGTGGAAAATTCTGCTATATGATTGCCGGAAGGTACATGGGAGGAGTTGTTCCAGTGGGTATGAAGGTCTTCGAGATTCCTGAAACCACATGGGCGAAGTTTAAATGTGTTGGAGCCATGCCTGAAGCTATGCAGACTGTAAACACTCAGATTTGGAAAGAGTGGCTTCCGGGAAACATTGAGTATGAGCTTGCCGGAAAGTTCAACATTGAGTGGTATTCTTCAGTAGGTAATACGAAGGATTCGGACTATCAGAGTGCAATCTGGATTCCGGTGAAGAGAAAATAAAAAATGATTTCAATTAAAAAGACTCCCCATCGTTGGATGAATTTCCAGTGGTGGGGAGCTTTTGTTAAAAGGATGTAAAAGAATAGATATGAAAGAAAAGAATCAAATAGAAAACATGAAAATTTTGCAGAATAATTTGAATGGCTGATATTGTAGAGCATAGTTATGAGAAGTTTTACTACATTAGACCTGCAATATGAACAATAGATTCTACGGGTTCGAAGGCAAAGCGTAATATTGCAAAGGCATACACAAATACTGACAATTGAAGAGGACGATACTATCAACACGGGAGTCAATATGGAATTCCCCCGTTATGAAATTAGAAAAATAGCTTATGAAGTTTTGGAAAACTTTGACAATGCTCTGGTTTTAGGGAAGATAACCCATTGAGTCTTGCTATTATTGGTGTTTATGAAGCACAAGGCATTAGGAACTGTGCACTCACTAATAAGTAAATACGAAAGGACTATATAAATAATAAAACAGTATACTTGTTGTATTGTATTATGGTAAATAAAAGTAGTATAATAGATAATGAATGGAAAGCTGCACTTACATGCTAGAATGTTCTGCGAGTTGGATACAAAGACATTAGGTGTAAAGGGGCTGTTAAAAGTGAATTGGGAGTGTTGCAGTGTTTATGAATCATTAGAAAGAATAGAAAAACGCATGTGTTTACAAATGAGTTTAAACAAAAGAATCTATTTATGTTTAGAAGAGGCATTTAAATGGCTTAATATGAGTGCTGAAACGTATTCAAAGATACATGCTGAATACATAACTCTTTTGAGTAATCAAAATGCTAGTAAAGTTACAAAAACATATCCTTTAGCAACTACAATGTTGTTAATATATACAGCTGTATATAGGTACAATGATGATGATAGCAATGGTTTTTGGCCTGAGTTTTTTGGAGGCGAAAAAAACTATAATTATCAAAGAGATGTTAATCCTGTTATGAATGCTTTGAAAATTGTAAAAGAGCGATATGATATAGATACGAATAAACGACAATATATGCAAAAGTCAAATCTATCAGAGATATTCTCTCAAATCTATCTTCCGGAAGTATCTTTAAAAAGAATATTTTCAGCATTATATAGTTTTTGCTTTAGAGGATATAGAGGCAACGATCTTTATAATGTTACCGAATTTTTAGAATTTAATGAGTATAGATTAGATAAACCAGGATGTTTCTTTATCAAAGAAGATGATATTATTGAGGATTCTTATGATAAGATTGTTGAGTTAATGAAGTCGGGATTAGATAATGCTGGAGAGCCTGATTCGCAAATTGAATTGCCAAATCGCTTTTTTGATACGTTTAGAGAGTGGTATCAAAATGATAAAAAGCAAATTGATAATAAAAAAGAAGAGTTTTATATTGGCAGTCCCAAAGTTAAGATAGATATGGCAAATGATAAAATTATGTTAAAACTGCCTAAGCAAAAAAGCAGAACTTATATTGATGAAAATTGCGGCTGGAAAGTAATAATTAATGGTGATAGTAGGTATATTCCAGCCAGAATTATAAGACAAAGCGGTGGAACCTATTTAATTTTAGACGAGGATATGGAATTAATTGAATTTAGGAAAATTGAGGTAGAATATATATTTAATGATAAAGTCTCGGGAAAGTGGACATTTTTGAATGAAAAAGATTATGTTTTATTTGATAAAAACAACTTGTTACTTCAAAGAGATACAGTTAAAAGGGATGGATGTATTGTTGCTTTAAAGAAAAACATAATATTTCCTTATGAAGAAAATATTATTGAAAAATTCGAGATTTCTGACTGGAAAGAGTATTTATTTTATGAGGTATCATTGGAAGATTATCCAAACAGCAAAATGTATTTGGACACCCAAGCAATAATTGATATTGAGGACAGACCTGTCATTCAAAGAAAGGCGTATAAACTTCTTTTTGAAGAAAAAGGTAATTTTCTTGCAGAGGAAAGCTTAAATGTTTATGAGAGTTTTGGAGTTATCCAGTTTAGAGCCCCTTATATACAGGAAAAATACTTTGAAATAAGGTTAAGCGATTTAGGTTGCAAAAGACAGTACGAAATTAAGACCAACTTAGAAAAGTTAAATGATAATACATTGAGTTTAAATCTTGATCATTTGTTGAAAAAAGGTATATATAATTTATCTATTAAATATAAAGACAAAAGTATATATCGAGAAGTATTTCTTACATATAAAGATTTAAACATAACTAACGAGTATAAAATGTCGTATTCACAAAAAGACAATATGCATAGACGTATTTTGATATCAAAAAATAATGAAATTGAGATTAGTGCTAATCATTATGAGACAAAACTTTATGAAGATTGTGATAAATATATAATTGAACCAACTGGTACAGCTGTAGCAAGATTTATTTTTAAACTGTTCAATTGGGAAGTACATATTAACAAAATAGTAAAGCCCATTAGAATTGAAATAACGGGTTTAGAGGAAGTAATTAATCAAAAAAGTGATGGTAAATTAATAGATATAACTAAGACCGTATTTTGCAGTAAGGATATAAGAATTCAAATCTCAAATTTTGATTATCGCTATGAATATTTAGCTTATCAATTGTGTGTTGTCAACATTAATGATGACAATTCTTTTACTGATACTCGAAAAGTTAAATTTGGTGATGAGTATACATGGCGGCTAAAATCATATGTTGATAGGTTAATAAATTTTGATAATATGTTGATAGTTTTAAATATTAGTAATTCCACGGACGAAATATTGTACAGTCAGAAGTTAATAAAGGTAACTCAGAAAATTGATATGTTAGGTTTTAAAAAAACAGAAAATGAAAATCATATGTTATTATGCTGGAAAGAATCCCAAAGAAACACAAATAGAATTATTAGACTTTATAATTATACTGTACCATCGGATAAGCCGCTTGAATTTGATTTGGAAGATGATAGTACTGAGATCAACATAGATCTGAGAAAGTGTAAATTTGGCGCCTATGTTCCAATTGTAGATTATAAAAGAGAAGTATCTTTCTTTGATAATGCCATTACAGAAAAGAAGTTTTTTGATATTAGTCAAATTAATAATAGTATTATCAATAAATTAGGGCCTAAAGGCAGCAAACAAGAGCATATATTCTGTAGAATAATATGGTGTGTACTTAAGGAAAAAGATGATGAAATAATAGAATTGACAAAAAGAATTGATTTTAAAACAATTTGCTTATACGAATTATTTTGTGCTATGCTGCAAATAAAATATTTTATTGATTTAGAGAAAAGAGAAAATATTGACAAGTTGATATGCATTAATAAAGAAATAATAAAAGGCCTTTTACAATTCCATAATTTAAATCAAATTATAGAAGAGATATGTTCTTATAAGGAAGAATTTAACACGGAAGACATCTCATATTTGATTACTTTATTTTTGTCAATTAGAAGAGCAAAATCTCTTTCTGATAATGTAATTGAATTATTGTCTGAAGTTGATCTGATTAATGCATTGTGTCTAGTAGAAAATGGAAGAGGGGAATTGCCCAATAACTTAATAACAGCATGTAAAGCCAGCTTTGACAGTGAGTTATTAGGCATGGCTAGGGACTTTAAATCCATATATAGCATTATAGAAACAGAAGTTAATATTATCAAAAACTTTTGGGAGTGGCTAACAGAGCATAAAAACAATTATTTGCTTAAACGTAATTATACAAAAGCAAGAATGTTTAGAATTTATGAATATGAAAGTGAGATATCTTCATATAAGGTTCTTGGCCATACTATAGATGATTTAGTGGATAGTATTATTGATGAGAATAGTTTTATTTATCCTAAAGTACCGGAGACTTGGTCCGATACCATGAATATCAATCAAGAGATATTTAGGGAGTTTAGTTATCTTATGCAAAAAGAAATATCTTACAGTTATAAAGAAGTAATTAAAGCAGCATTTCTCGTGGTAAGTCAGCTCAATACAATTTCAGATAGTAAATATTTTGAATTAATGATAAAGTGCTATTTTGGCAAAAGAAGGGATATGTTTAATAGATACAGGGCATATTTTAAACTAATTTTTATATGAAGGAGGAGTCAGTGTGGGTATTAATCCGGTAGAAACAACAAATAACATCAGGGAAGAATACACTAAATATTTAAAATCAATGTTCCTCTTTAAAGATAAGGAGCTTAGAGAAGTAGCAGACAAGGCAATTGAGCAAAACAAGAAAGATTTAGTGAAAGGCCCTTATTTAGAATCGACTGCAAGATATAAAACTGGTTCTACTTTACAAGAACTTATTAATAATGGAGTCTTGCACAGGGACTTTAAAAACTTGGCGTCAGCCATTGGTGGATATTCACTTCATTTACATCAGGAAGAAGCAATAAAAAAAGCTGTTGTTGATAATAAAAATTTGATTGTTGCTACTGGTACTGGAAGCGGAAAAACAGAGTGTTTCTTAATCCCGATATTAAATTATTTAGTAGAGCAGAGGAGTAAAGGGGAATTAACACCCGGTGTTAGAGCACTCATACTTTATCCGATGAACGCATTAGCAAATGATCAGCTGAAACGTTTAAGAAGCCTCCTCAAAGATTATCCCGATATAACTTTTGGAAGATATATCGGAGAAACAGAAGAAGAAAGGGATAAGGCAAGGGATAAATTCAGAGAAATGAATCCTAATCAAGAAATATTGAAAAATGAAATATTGTCAAGGAAAGAAATGCGTGAAAAACCTCCGCATATTCTTTTAACTAATTATGCTATGCTTGAGTATTTGTTACTTAGACCTGAGGACAACGTGTTCTTTGACGGAGTATACAAAAATCACTGGAAGTATATTGTTCTAGATGAAGCACATGTATACTCGGGGGCTTTGGGTAGCGAAATTTCATATCTTATTGCACGACTAAAAGATAGGGTTGTTGATGGAAAACATGGTCAACTAAAATTTATTGCAACGAGTGCTACATTAGGAGGGGGAAAAGAAGAAATAAAAGAAGTGGTTAAATATGCTAAAGACTTGTTTGATGAAGATTTTACAGAAGATTGTTTGATTACTTCGGAAAGGGAAAAAACGCCAACAGTAAGTGAAGAAAACAAGCTGGTTAGACCAAATTTAGAATGGTATCAAGAATTCTTAAAGCTATCAAATGAGTATTCAGGAATACAATTTGCAGAAGAAGTAAGTAAGAGGAGAGTGTATCCTAAAAGTGTTATAAAAGATAATACTGAAGAAGTAATTTTTGATTTTCTGATGCAGGATTATTACGTTTATATGTTAAAAGTTACAATAGAAAGCGAAACTTTACTTATAAAGGAGGTTGTTCAAAGAGTTTTTGGACGGTGTAACGAGGTAGAGGTTAAATCTTTTCTTGCAATGGTGGAGTTGGCTTCAAAAGCGAAGAAAGAAGATAATTCAGAGGTATTGTTACCAGCAAGGTACCATACATTTGCTAAGGCTATAGAAGGGACTTTTGTTAGATTTTATCCAGAGAAAAAGGTGTTTCTTAATCGAAAGGAAACAGAAGTTATAGGAGAAGAAAAAGTAAAAGTATTTGAGTTGGCAAACTGTATTAAATGTGGGCAAGAATATATTATTGGTAAATTAGAAGATGGGTATATAAACCAATCTTCGGGTTTTTCAAATGGGTCTATAGAGCCACTTGAATATTTTATGTTTACTGATTCATATGAGGCTGTAGAGATTGATGAAGATTCCGTAATTGATGAAGAAAACACTGAAAAAGATCCCGAGATTTACAATACGGAGGAATATTTGCTTTGCATAAAATGTGGAAGAGCTCAGGCTGATAATAGTAGAGCTGATAAATCATGTTGTAAAGACTCAAAGCGCATAAAAGTATATAAAGTTCACCATAAAGGAGCAATTAATACTTGTCAGAGCTGTGGTAGTTATGGAAGAGCAATAGTAAAAAGGCTTATTAATGCTGATGCTCCTACTACAGAAATGTTGGGAAGAACACTATATCAAAATATACCTATTGAAGAAAAGGAAAAGAAAATAGAAAATAGAAGTGAAGAGAAAGCAGACAGTCTATTCTGTAATATTGATTTATTTAATGTAAAAAAAGAAAAAGTTATAGATGAAATTAATAATCGTAAATTACTGGCTTTTTCGGATAGCAGAAAAGAAGCAGCTTATTTTGCGACTTATATGGATATTAGATATAATCACTATCTATGGAGAAAAATCATTTATGATGCAATAATTGGACTACGAGATGCAAATGTAAATTTCGGAAGATTGCATACTAGAATATGCAAAGATATTGAATCGCAAAAAAATTTACTTATTGATATGACAGATGACTATATTGAACAAACTGTAGCTGCATATATAATGTATGAGCTTATGTCTTTTGAAAAAGATATAGGTTTAGAAGGTGTAGGGATGATTTCCTTTGAATTGGATAAGCCATTTTGGTGGCCTGAAAAAATATCTCTTTGTGGTCTTAACAGTAATGAAGTTTGGAATATTGTTAAACAGATTTTTCATGGATTAAGAACTTATAGAGCTTTAGATTTTCCAGAGGATTTAAGGGATAATCATGCTATTTTTGGACAAAGGACGAAGCGAATGTTTTTTAGATTTGCTGAAGCTAATGCTTCATCTGGGATCATGAGTATTAAGCCAAAAGAAGGCTATAATAATATGAGAGTTGATTATTTAACTAAAATTTTTATCAGGCGTGGATGTAATATTCAAGAAGCTAAAGAAAATGCAAATATCTTTTTAGAGAAGATATTCAATGATGACAATTTTACGAACAGCATGGTAAATTCAGGAATATACAAATCTTTTTATTTTCCTAAGGAGGGAAATGTCTATCAATTAAGTCATGATAAATGGATTTTCAAGAGAGAGCAAAAAATTTACAGGTGTAATAAATGTGGTAAAAAGGCATCAGTTAATATAAGTGGTGTATGTCCTTCCTACCGTTGCGACGGTAATTTAAGTGATTTTAATCCAGAGCATTCAAGGCATAATTACTATACAGAAATATATAACAATATTAAAAGGATACCAATGAGAATTAAAGAGCATACTGCACAGCTGATTTCAAAACATGCATCTAAAATCCAAACGGAGTTTGAGAAAGGAAATATAAATATACTAAGTTGTTCAACTACTTTTGAAATGGGGGTTGATGTTGGAAGTTTAGAGGCTGTGTTTTTAAGAAATATACCTCCTGAAACAGCAAATTATGTTCAGCGTGCAGGACGTGCAGGAAGAAGGACAGCTTCTACTGCTTATATTCTTACTTATGCAAAAAGACGATCTCATGACTTATATTATTTTCAATATCCCACAAAAATTATTGAAGGTTCCATAAAAGCTCCTTATATTGAAAGGAGTAATGATAAAATAGCTTTTAGACATTTGTGTTCAGTTGTTTTTTCATGGGTTTTTAGGCAAAACGATACTTATTTTAAAGATGTACAGTCAATGTTTGCATACAGAAAGGAATATATGCCAATAGATGAAAAGCTAAAAGAATTATTGGATAGTAGACCGGAAACTATAAGAATATCGCTAAAGAACATATTTAATAAAGAGTTACAAAAGACTTTTGGCATAGATAATTGGGAGTGGGTTGACGAAAGATTCTTAAAACAAGATGGGAATTTTTTGATTTCTAAAAACAAGTGGCTTCAGGATGTTGAGGAAATCGAAAGAATAAAGAGTGAGAACTATAAAAAAGGATATAGTGTGGACAATATCTCAAGAATGCTTAAAACTTTTTTGGAAAAGCACGTTATTGACTTCCTTGCATCAAATAATGTATTACCAAGATATGGTTTTCCTATTGATTCTGTTGATCTTGATACATTACATACTGGTGAAGCTTCAAAAAATGTTAATTTGAATAGAGATTTGAAGATAGCTATATCTGAGTTTGCACCAGGCAGTAAGGTTATTGCTAATGGCGCAATGTGGGAATCTTATGCAATTAATAAATCAAGAACTAAAGGGTGGCCTACATATTTATATGCCATATGTGAAAATTGTCATAGCATATACAAGGAACCATGTGATTTCGATTTAAAAACAACTGATGTTAATGATGAAAAAAGAATATGTCAAAAAGAAGGATGTGGAGCTCCGATTAAGTTTCGTAAATTTATTAAACCTATTTTTGGATTTTCCACAAATAATAACAAACCTGAAAAGCCAACCTTGATCAAACCAGAATCTACTTATAGTAGCAAAGTATTTTTTCACCAGTATGACAAAAATGAAAAAAACTATGAAGATAAAGTAAGATATAAAGGATACGATATTAATTACACATATTCTCCAAGAGGAAATCTTTTTGTAGTTAATCAGGGGAAAAATAATATAGGCTTTAGATTATGTTCATGGTGTGGTTACGCTACTACAACTATAATAAAGGGTGAACATGTTCATAAAGACAAATATGGGAATAAATGTGGTAACAAATATTTAAATAGATTTGATTTGGGTCATGAAATTACTACTGATATTATTGAAATAAAATTACCGGATTTAATAAGTGGTATGAACGAATCCTATTATATGTCTATTCTATATGCTGTCATTGAAGGTGCTGCGGGTTATTTAGGAATTGACCGCAGGGAGATTGATGGTTGTTTGAATTATACATCGTCTTCAACAATGCCAGCTTTTATACTCTTTGACCAAGTTCCAGGTGGAGCAGGTCATGTTAAGCGTATTGGAAAGTACTTGGATAAAGTATTGATAGAAGCAAAAAAGAGAGTTAGTGGTCTTTGTGAGTGTGGCGAAGAAACCAGTTGTTACGGATGTCTTAGAAACTATTCTAATCAAGTTTATCATGATATTTTAAAAAGAGGCTTAGCATTAAAGTTTTTTAAAGTTTTAGAACAAGCAGAAGGACTTTCAAAAGAATACTTCAATGAAGTAGCAGCTTCAATTGAAGTTGAAAGAGAAGATATATTTACATATTGCAAAAAACTTAATATTGAGGAACCAATCGAAGGTTATGAGCTAGAATTAAATAATCTAGATAGGCCTCAATGCGAATTAGCTTTTCAAAAAGAAAGGATTGGATTATTCGAAGATTATCAACAGGAAGAAAAGATGCTTTTTGAAGCTAATGGCTGGGAAACACATTATATAAAAGACGTATCTCCATATGAAATAGCAGATAGAATTTCACGAAAGAAAGAGGGTGAGTTGACTTGAATATAAATATTGCAATTACACGCTCTTATTTACGGGCACTAGGGAACTTACCGAAGTCAGTTCAAAAAAAGGCACATAACTTCTTTGAGAAATTTAGGGAAAACCCTGAAGCAGAGTCAATTAATTATGAAAAAATTAATGCTATGAGAGATGATAAAGTAAGGACTGTTAGAATAGACCAAAAATACCGAGCGATTGTGTTACATCCACCAGAGGGGAATTTATACTTATTTGTACATATTGATAATCATGATGAAGCAATGAATTGGGCTAAAAACAAAGTTTTTGATGTTAACCATTATTCTTCCGCATTACAAGTGGTAGATATGGATATAGTTGATCGTTTGCGTAGTTTTAATGAAAGTGTAGAATCGACTGAGCAAAATAAAACTTCTATTACTGATAGGTATTCAGAAGACGAGTTAATTTCAATTGGAATACCGAAGATGATAATTCCAGTCTTAAAAGTAGTACATTCGGCTGAAGAACTGGTTAAATATGTAAGAGGATATGTTTCGGACGATATTTTTGAGATTCTTGAGTTTTGTGTTGAAGGTCTGCCTATTAATGAAATAAAGGAATGTTTTGATATCGAAGATGCAAAGGAAAAACCTTCTATATTTGAAGTTATTAATAAGAAAGTGAATAGGCCATATATAAAAGTATTATCAAATGAAGAAGAAATTAGTTCGATATTGGATAATCCTATTGATTTCTGGAGAGTTTTTATACATCCAAAGCAGCAAAAAATTGTTGAAGGAAACTATAGTGGGAGCTTTCAAATTAAAGGTGCTGCTGGTACAGGAAAAACGGTTGTAGCAATGCATAGAGCGAAATATCTTGCAGAACATGTGTACAATTCTGAAGATGATTTAATACTTTACACAACGTTTTCTAAAAAATTAGCTAAGTCAGTAGAGTATAATCTAAAAAATATGTGTGATTTGGAAGTACTGAAAAGAATTGAGGTTGTTCATCTTTATTCATGGATTGCAAAATATATGAAAAGGATTAATGTATCTTTTGATATTATAGATGACGAGGATAGAAAGACTTTGATAGGTTATGCGATCGACAAAGCAGGATATAATAGGAACTACACAGTACAAGATATAATACACGAGATTGATATTGTACTAAAATACAACCAAATAACTGATATTGAAAGTTATTTAAAGGTGAGTAGAAATGGCGCATATAAAAAATTAGGAAGAAATCAGAGAAAAGAAGTCTGGTCAATTATTTCAGAATACTTCGAATTATTGCATCAAATGGACAAGCAAGAATGGTGGATGGTATTTAGAGATTTAACCAATATAATAAAGAAAAATTTTGAAAATAAATATAGAGCTGTTATTATTGATGAAGCACAAGACTTTGGAATGCCTGAATATAGACTAATAAGAAGCATCATTAAAGAGAAAGAAAATGATATTTTTATTGTTGGGGATATTCGGCAAAAAATATATCCAACAGATGTTAATTTTTCAAAATGCGGTATCAATATACTTGGAAATAGGACACGGCAGCTATTAACCAATTATAGAAATACCTTTGAAATTACTCAATTAGCTGATCAAATAATCAGTAATATTGAATTCAAAGATTTTGATGAGACATTAATTAGTAATAAAAGAGCAAACGCAATTATTAGAGGTGATAAACCGTTCATTAATGCTTATACAACAAAGGAAGATGAAGCTAAATTTGTCGCAGAGGAAATAAGAAAAATTGTTGATTCGGGAATAGAATATAATGAAATAGCGTTGGTTTCAAGAACCAATGATTATTTAAAATCCATCATTCGATTATTGGATAAACATGGAGTCAAATCAACACATCTTGAAGACTTAAATTCAATTCATAAGAATAATATATATTATGGGACAATGCATAGTATAAAAGGTTTTGAGTTTAAAGTTATTTTTGTTGTCGGAGTCAATAAAAGTCTTATTCCTTTAAAGTCACAAATAGAAAAAATGGAATTTGGGCGTCAAAGAGAGGAATTCATAAAATTAGAAAGATCTTTGTTATATGTTGCAATAACTAGAGCAAGGGATAGAGTTTACATTACCGGAAGTCCTGATATAAGTGACTGGATAAAAGGGGAGTATAAATAATTCCGTGTATGGAGTTTTATGCAATCCTTCTAGGCAAGTAATTTCAAGTTTTTAAGGTTTACAGAAAATAACTGCGAACCACCTTTGTGTTATATATTACTGCCAGTTTTGTTAAGTTTTATACATAAACTTGATTTAATCTGGCGATAATTGTTTATAATGGTATATTCCGTCCATTTTTCTGCCCACTTTTCAATTTGTGGGGTCTAGCCCGTCCGGCAATGAGGACGAGCCCTTGAGGGCGGTGGGGGTGAATGCTTCTATATATAGCTTTCCAATCTACCTGGATACTGGATCATTAATTGGCTGAGTACTTGATCCCAATTCTTATAGCGTTGAGTCCACTTTTTTGTCACATTCATCGATGCTAAATACAACATCTTTTCAAGTGAACTATCGCTTGGGAACATTGTTTTTGTAACTTTACGGAACTGCCGATGCAGTCCTTCAATGGTATTGGTGGTATAAATTATTTTTCTTATTTCCTCTGAAAATTTGTAGAATGGGCTTATCACATCCCAGTTATTTTCCCAGCTTCTTATCGCATAAGGATATTCCTTTCCCCACTTGTTCTTAAGTTCACAAAACTTCTCTAGTGCTACTTCTTTGTTAATAGCACGGTATACTTCCTTAAAGTCATTGCTAAAAGCTTTAACATCCTTATATGACACATATTTAAAAGAGTTTCGAAGTTGATGTATTATGCAACGCTGCACCTCGGCCTTTGGATATGCTGCATTATGTTTGTATTATTCTAAAAGTACCCAATATTTCAATTGAAAATTCCCCCATTCTAAAACTAAAATACCTTATGTAAATAGCACTTATTTGCATAAGGAGTTGAATGAAGGTGATTAAGTTGCATCAGAAGCAAGAAATTATTTTAATGAGATTTAGAGAAGATATATCAATAAGAGCAATTGCAAAGGAAGTTGGCGTGGACAGAAAAACTGTACGTAAGTACATAAGGCAGTATGAGCAACAAAGGCAGCAATTAATGCATTCCGGAGATGTACAACCTACTGAGCTTATTGAGTCCATTGTTCAGCCACCAAAGTATGATACTAGTAAAAGAAAACCTCTCAAAGTAACTGATGAAGTCTTGGAACGTATTAAATATTATCTTAATGAGAATCAGTCCAAGAGACTGAAAGGTCAATCCAAACAAGTTATGAAGAAAATTGATATCTTTGAAGCTCTTAAAAATGAAGGGTTCGATATTGGCTACACTACAGTTTGTCAGACCATATCTAAGATGTCATTTCAATCTAAGGAAGCTTTTATTAGGGAAAACTATTCTCCAGTGTCAGTGGTAAAATTAAATTACCCGGTTTCGGGAAAGAAAATGCCCCACCTATTCACAAACTTCCACTTGTAGATTAACATAATGTTAATTATATAAGTGGGAGTCGATAATAATGTTGGGGGTAGCGATGCATACAACAATTCAAACTTTATCAAAAAAAGGATATAACAAGACACAAATTGCAAAAATACTTGAAATTGACAGAAAGACTGTAAGACGGGTTCTTAATGAACTTAATGAGAAAGGAATTGTTGAAAGAAAAGAAACTTGCTCAATACTTGATCCATATAAGGAATATATTCAGATACAAGTAACTAAAGACTTAAAAGCAATAAGAATATATCAGGATTTAGTACGAGAATTTGAATTTCAGGGTAGTTATGACACTGTAAAAAAATATGTTGCTAAAATTAAAAAATCTCCACCTAAAGCATATATGGTACTACACAGTCTTCCTGGTGAAGAGGCTCAAGTAGACTTTGGATATATTGGCACTATTAAACTTCCGGACGGCAAGTACAAAAAGGCTTGGGTTTTTGTAATGGAACTCAGCTATTCCAGATATATGTATGTTCAAATTGTATTTGATCAGAGTATTTCAACATTCATAGATTGTCATAAAAAAGCTTTTAGATATTTTGGAGGAGTACCACAGAATGTAAAGATCGATAATCTTAAAGCAGCTGTATTGGAAGCTGATTTTTATGAGCCTGTTGTTCAAAGGAATTATGCAGCATTTGCTTCTCATTATGGATTTTCTCCGGAACCATGTAGGGTAGCAACACCTACAGATAAGGGAAAGGTAGAATCAAATATAAAATATGTGAAGGATAACTGCTTTAAAGCACGAGAATTTAAAGATATTGATGAGGCCAAAGCGTTTTTAATGGAGTGGCTTGAGACTATAGCTAATGTTAGAATACACGGTACAACAAAAAAAGTTCCATCAGAAGAATTCAATTCGTATGAAAAAGAAAAACTTCTCCCTCTTCCTACGGAAGAATACAACATATCTGAAATAACTTCGGCAACTGTAATGCCAAACTGTCATATCTCATATGGGGGTAACTACTATTCTGTACCGTATGCATACATTGGTGAAAAGGTTGATATTGTTATCATAGATAATTTGCTTAAAGCAATATATAAGGATAAAGAAATAGCCCTTCATCCCGTAGAAAAGAATGAAAAGGGCAAATTCTTCACAGATAAAAATCATTATCCTGATTATAAAAATATCACGGCTAATGAGATAAAGTCAAGATATAGAGAAAAAATGAGTGAGATTGGAAAACATGCAGCTATATTTTTTGAGAAATTCTTAGAGCAGGTAGACCCAAAATATAACTATCGAGTTATTGCAGGAATAATTTCCTTAAAGAAAAATTATGACAATGCTACTATTGATAATGCCTGCCATAGGGCATATATGTATAATGCACTGAAATATAAAACAGTAAAACGAATTTGTGAACAGGGAATTGATTCGCTGCCTATAGAAACAAACCAAACATATATTAACTCAGAAGAAACCTTCTTATCACGGCCATTATCAGAGTATTCAAAACTTCTAAATTGAAATGAGGTAAAAAAAATGAATGATTTAATGTTTTCAAGATTAAGGCAGCTAAAGCTATCAGGGTTCATAAAAACAGTGGAGGCAAGAAATGAGCAAGCTATTAAAGAGCAGATGTCTTACATGGAATTCTTAGAGTTGCTATTAAGTGATGAATTTTCGAACCGTAAAGATAATGGTAATAAAAAGAGGATGCAAAAGGCAAAATTTCCTCAAATAAAGACACTAGAGGAGTATCAGTTTAATCAACAGCCCTCTATAAACAAAAGATTTATATACAATTTGGCAACCTGTGAATTTGTCCGCAAGAAAGAAAATGTAGCCTTCATAGGACCGCCGGGTACTGGAAAAACTCATTTAGGTATAGCACTTGGAGTAAAAGCTATATCACAAGGATACAATGTATTATTTACAACAATAAACCATATGCTTGAAGACTTATATTTATCGAGAGCCGACAATTCTTTTAGTCAAAGGCTGAAGTACTACACAAATCCAGATTTACTGATACTAGACGAATTAGGACTAAAAAAACTTAATCAGAACAGTGTAGATGACTTTTATGAAATCGTATCGAGAAGATATGAGAAAGGCTCTATAATAATAACTTCAAACAAAGTTTTTGATGAGTGGGGTAGAATATTCTACGACCCAGTTTTAGCAACAGCGATATTAGATAGATTTATTCATCATTGTCACTTTGTAGTCATAAAAGGTGAAAGCTATCGAATGAAGCAAAGCAAGGAAAGTCTTAAAGCTATATCCTCCAAAGTGCAAGAAAATGAATAAAATTAGCAAGTTACTGTTCTTTGACAAAAACATATTTATTTTATCCAAACAATTAGGTATGCAGTATACTAAAAGCGTGAAAAAAGTTTTTTAAGTGCGGTTTATAATGAGAGGGGTCCCATATGATAGCCTGCTAAGGCAGGCCAGTTTATCATACCCATCAGCCCTGCTTAAAAGGAATACCTACGGGGTATGGTGGGCTGGCCTCACTGGCATGTAATCATATGGGGGAGGCTCGTTGTAAACTGGATTCTTGAAAAAGTTTTTTCTCTGTTACATAGAGTTTTTTTTATCTTTTTTAAAGTGGGGAAAAATCTTTCCCCTTTTTGGGGAATTTTTATTGACAATAACACTCCAGGCGATATATGTGAATTCGATTGGGGTGAAGTAAAATTATGTATCGCTGGAGTAGAGCGAAAATATCCGATGGCAGTGTTTACTACTGCTTACGGCAATTACAGGTATGCAAGACTTTTTGCGAAACAGAAAAGTGAATTTTTTCAAGAGGCCCATGCATACTTTTTCAAATCTATTCATGGCAATCACATGACAATGGTCTATGATAACATGAAGGTAGCTGTAAAGAGTTTTGTAGGACACAATGAGAGGCAGCCCACCGATGCCCTTCTACAGCTTTCCATATACTATGGATTTAAATTTCGATTTTGTAATGCATACCGTGGTAATGAAAAGGGACATGTAGAAAGAAGTGTGGAATACATAAGAAGAAAAGCTTTTGCAGTAAAAGATACTTTTATAGTCTTGAAGATGCCAATTGTTACCTTGAGAATGTATGTAACAGGCTTAATGATAAGCCACAACCGTTGAAAAATAACAAAACAGCTAAGGAACTTTTAGAGGAGGAAAGGCCATATTTATTACCTGACGTACCTATGTTTGAATGTTCAAAACTTGAAAATTTAAGGGTTGACAAATATTCAACTGTTATGTTTGAAAGTTGCCATTATTCAGTACCAGACCAGTATGTAGGCAAAATTGTCATGGCAAAAATATATCCTGCCAAAATTATTTTAATGTCGGGAGGAGAAAAAATAGCCGAACATCAAAGAAGGTTTGGTTTTAATGAATGGAACATTGATATCTATCACTATATAAGGACATTAAAGAAAAAACCTGGAGCATTGCCAAATAGCACTGCATTTGCCCAGGTATCTAAGCAAATAAAAAATATATACCAATACTATTATACAGGAAAAGAGAGAGATTTTGCTGAACTTCTTCAGTACATGAAAGAAAAAGGCAAGTCTGTAGATGAAATTCTTGAAGTCATAGACAAGCTTGTTAAAATATGTCCTAAAGAAATTTCAACAAGTAAAATCATATTGCTTTGTGAAAACAAGGGTTCCCGCTTACCGATATTGCCACGATTATCATCGACATGTTTCTGAGAACGGATATAGAGATACAAAGCTATAATGGATGTAAACTATCTTGAAAAAATTTGCTCAGAGTGCTGCATAATACTTCCTGCCTTGTGCTAGATATGTTGCAAGGGCATATTTTATTAAATTCTTTACGGAATTATTGATTGGAGATAATATTTATGAATTAACTGTGTTCTTTGTATTCAAGAATATTAGAAATGTGATATTTTTGTGGTATAATTAATTCTTATAAATCGAAAATCCTAAGGCGAAGGTATAATATATGAGTTTATATCATGATATGTATCGCGCGTACAATGCTACCTGAGCAGGTCTAATTTGGGTGTCTTGAAGAAGGTGGTTAGAAGGAGTGTGCATCCAACTTGCAAGATTAAAGAAAGATGAAAACGGTTTTTTCTGCGAAAGCGAAATAAACTGTATTGGGGATTATCTAGGGAAACCTGGAGTATGGGCAATGAAAGGGAAGGCTGCAGAAACGGATCAATTCGAATATTTAGAGGTTGGTCAAGCCGAAGATATTGGCGCAGAACTGAAAAGCGACCTTAAATTACTCATGGCTGATTATTCTTCTGTAAAATTAGAAAAAATATATACAGCAAGACGTCTTTTCCCAGAGTATCAAGTCTCCTTTGACGTATGTAAATGTGATAAAGACCGCACGGCAGCAAAATATCGAACAATTGCAGCTCTATACAGTGAGATTATTGTTGAGTTGCTTAGCACAGACACTTGCCGTAGTACGCGTGAGGAAATAGAGGGTCGATTCGCGATAGATTGTAAAGCTAAATATTGGAATGCCTGGGGGCCCCAAAGGCGAAAAGCAAGGAATTATTATATTAGTAGATTCAAATGATTTTTTGACGATTGAAACATATCTACGGGAAAAATGCTCTTATCCCATACCTGTAATTGCAATATGTCTGTTAATCATTTGGATGACAATTAAGGTAATTTGGTTGTAGTTTATATTAATCACTATCAGGGAGTAATTATATCATTTAAAAATACAATCAAAAATGGAGGGGGTAAGATTATGGAGAATGAAATTGTAGTAACCAATAAAGACAAATTAGATGTCCAACACAAAAATGAACATCCCTCATATGAATATCGTAAATTTGAAGTACCGAAAACAAGTGAAAAGTCTAAATTTCAAATTGCTTTTTATGAAATTCCTCCTAATAAGTCAAACTATCCTTTTCATTATCATTTGAGAGATGAAGAAGCATTTTACATTATAAAAGGGAAGGGATTGCTTAAAACGTGCGATTCTGAAATTTTAGTACAGGAAGGTGATGTGATAGTTTGTCCGCCAACCCCACAAGGAGTACATATGCTGACAAATATTATGAGTGATGAGAATCTTGTATATATAGAGTTTGATATAACACATTATCCCGAAATAATTAAGTATCCAAATTCAGATAAGATAGGAATATTTGAAGAAGAGGGGAAAAAGGCATTTTACAAGTCTAAATCGACTGTGGAGTATTATACTGATGAATAATAGCATTTGAAAAATCCAGTATTTCTTTATTTTTAAGTATAGGCAGTTCTTTGTTGCCGTTAGAGTATTTTTTGCTAAATGCGGTAGTTTGAATGAGAAACCTCATGTGTTTTGAAAAAAGCCAGTCATCTCTTAGGTAAATAGCAGGAATAATAGCAGTAAATAGAGAAGAAGTAATAAAAATAATTACTTCAATAGAACACTTCCTATGACATAAGGTTTAGAAATGCTAGGCTTATACTAATATGAGGAGGAATTAAAAATGAGTAGGTATGAAGAAGGGCTAAAAATAATTGAGGAAAGATGCGGAAACGGAAAGGATAATGTTATATCTCTTGCGACTATTGCAATGGAACCAAACGAAGACGGCAAACCTCGACCTTATGTCCGTGAAGTAGACGCTTTTTATGAGGATGGTGTGTTTTATGTTACTACATGGGCAAAATCGACTAAAATGCAGCAGATAGCTCAAAACCAAGAAGTGGCATTTGCGTTATGCACCGGGTGGTTTTCTGGAAACGGAATCGGTGAAAATCTCGGATGGGTTCTAGACCCAAAAAATGCCCAGTTAAGGTCTAAACTTCGTAAAGCATTTGCTGAATGGTATGACTTCGCAAATAATGAAAAGGATGAAAACTGCATTATTTTAGCAATTCGTATCACAAGAGCTACAGTAATTGAAGATCACGGTGCTGTTCGTTACAACATGGACTTTATAAATAAAGTTGAGACCGAGGAAGGGAAAATTAAGTAGGGATTACAAATCAACCTGTTGAAATCTATTTGCTGATACTCTGTACGCAACCAACATACTAAGTATATAGACTATTATCCCAACTATCAGTATTGGAAGTTGCTTCAACATTATAGCTGGTTCAACGCTATCAAGCCATTGGAATTTTGGAATATGAACAAGTACCTCCATGATAATCACTCCAATAGATGCAGGGATAATTGCCAGAACAAAGGCTTTACCTACTTTGTGAGCAGTTTTGAAAAATTGCGTTAGGAAAATCAAATTAAATATTGCATAAACTATAAATCCAAAACCATAGTAAGCTATATTTGCTTCGATACCGGCTGGGTTGCTGCTTGGTAATGTACGAAGCCTTAGTACAGCAAAAGGCAAAGAAATGGATAATTGGGTCATCTGTGCCAAAACCATAAGCAGGCATTTGGCTTTTACCGTATCCCTCTTTTTCACAGGAAGCAAGGAAGTATAGTAAATATCATTGGTTTCTCGTCCATACATGAAGGAGATATATGGGCCAAGACAACCGAATAAAAACACCATGCCGTAAGGATATGCAGGAACAATTACTAAGACACCAAGCAATGTGAATATATATAGATTAGGGTGTGCGGCCAGCCGCAGTTCTTTATATAAAAGATTAAACATCATAACTTCTCCTTTCAGTCCGAATCATAATCTCTTCCAAAGACAACTCAGATTTATCCCCGGGCTCTTTTAAGTGTTGGAAGGATTCAATAAAGGCTGATTTTTCAGCACTTTTTAAGAGTCTGCCATCTTTAATATAGGTAATATAATCAGCACATTTTTCTAAATCCGAGGTAATATGAGTAGAGAATAGAATACTTAATCCTTTACTGTCTACCAGTTGGCGAAACAGCTCTAATATATCGTCCCGGGATACAGGATCGAGGCCACTGGTGGGCTCATCTAGAATCAATAGTTTAGCCTTATGAGATAATGCCAAAGCTAACATATATTTAACTTTCATTCCTGAGGAAAGCTCCTTGACCTTTTTATGAGGTGATAAAGAAAACGCTTTAATATATCTTTGGTATGCTTCATCATCCCAGTTCTTATAAAAGCGTTTTGTAACAGCTGTAATATCAGTTAGCTTTTTATGGTTATAAAAATCAATTCCTCCTAAAACCACACCCATATCTTGCTTACAGCTTTCTTCATTTTCTCTAAAATCCTTATCTAGCATTTCAATTCTACCACTATCTGAATTAACTAAATTTATGATGGATTTTAGTGTTGTACTCTTTCCAGCGCCATTTATTCCGATTAAGCCCATTATTTTGCCCTGTGGAAGGTCAAAGCTTATGTCTTGCAATAAAAAGTTTGGATAACGTTTAGTAAGTCCTTTCACAGATAGTGCATTCATATTTATTTACCCTCCTTTATTCTTTGAGAAAATTATCTATAACCTGCCCTGACATTAGTAGAAAAGCTTGGCTGTCTATAAGTGCAATTCCGCCACTTCCGGGAGCTGTATCGCCTAAAACTACCAAGCTGTCTCCAGGTTTAAGATTAAAAGTATCCCTGGCTTTCTTAGGCAATACAATCTGACCTCTCTCGCCTAAAGTAACTACACCAAATATATGTTTATCCTTTGGTGGGATAGGTAGACCTTCTTCCTCAGGGTTATGACGTACCAGGTCATTTAAAGAAACACCGTATAAATCCGCCAGAGATTCACATTTAAGGATGTCGGGCAGAGAATCTCCATTTTCCCATTTTGCCACTGATTGACGGCTAACTCCGATTTTTTCTGCCACTTCTTCTTGCGATAAGCCATTACGATTTCTTAAATGGCGGAGATTAATAGCAATATTATTTTTTGAATTATTCATACTTTTCATACCTCCTAAATATATAATACATTACATAGCCATAAAAATAAACCAACTCAAGCTTACGAGTTATGTTAAATTTAGTTGCATATAGCACAAACTTTAGAAAATATAAATGAATATTTTTAGTTTGACATTAGATTTTTTTTATATTATTATTATGGTTAGTTGAGACTAACTCAAAGAAGATAACCATGCTTCTTTTTTATTTATCTTTGAGTTAGTCGCAACTAACTAATAATTTGGGGGAGAAGATTAATTATGATGATTGAAAAAAGACTGCTTTCAATGTTGAGACAATCCAAAAAATATGTGTACTTGAATGTACTGTTTCAATGGATAACTTTATTGTGCAGTATAGGATTGATTTTTACCATAGGGCACTTCTTACAGGCTGCTGTGGAGGGAACGTTGGAAAGATCCCATTACATATTGCTTTTGATAGTTGCGTTATTATCAATAGGTATAAGATTTGCCACCAACTGGCTTGTTGTTCGTGCCAGCTTTTTGGCTGCGCGTGACGTTAAAAAGACGTTGAGGGGTAAGATTTATAAAAAGCTGTTAAACGTTGGTGCGTCCTATAATCAAAAGGTTGCCACCTCCGAAGTAGTTCAAGTTTCTATGGAAGGTGTTGACCAACTGGAAACTTATTTCGGCAAGTATTATCCTCAACTTTTCTATAGCCTGTTAGCACCCATTACATTATTTATAGTTCTGTCTTTTATCAGTTTTAAAGCAGCTATTATATTGTTAATCTGCGTACCGCTCATTCCTGTTACAATTGCAGGAACCATGACCTTTGCAAAGAGACTTTTATCGAAGTATTGGGGTATATATACCAATCTTGGAGATAACTTTTTGGAAAATTTGCAAGGCCTCACAACCCTTAAAATATATAAGTCCGATGATCACATCAACGATGAGATGAACGTTCATGCCGAGAATTTCAGAGTCATAACCATGAAAACTCTGACCATGCAGCTAACATCCCTTACATTGATGGATTTGATTGCTTTTGGTGGTGCCGCCATAGGTATCATTATAGCGGGGTTGGAATTACAATCCGGGGCCATTTCCATTGCAGGGTGTTTTATAATTACCCTCTTAGCTGCCGATTTCTTTATTCCACTGCGGATATTGGGTTCATATTTCCACGTGGCTATGAATGGTATTGCGGCGAGCAAGAAGATTTTTAAAATCCTAGACTTGGAAGAGAAAAGCAATCGGATGCTATCCATACCTGAAGGACGGACTGATATTGTTTGTAAGGACTTGGAATTCTCCTATGATGAGAATAAGGTTATCCTACATAAAGTCAAGTTTAGTTTTCCAAAAGGCAGCTTCACATCAATAGTGGGTGAGAGCGGTTGCGGCAAGAGTACCATTGCCTCCGTTTTAACCGGGTTGAATACCGGGTATAAAGGCAGTGTAAAGATTGGTGGAGTAGAGCTATCCCAAATTGACGAATCGGTATTGATGAATACCATAACTCTGGTAGGTGCCGGAAGCTACCTATTCAGAGGTACAGTACGGGAGAATCTATTATTGGTTAAAAGCGATGCCACCGACATAGAAATGTGGAATGCCCTGGAGAAGGTTAATTTAAAAGACTTCTTAAAGAACGAAGGGCAAGGACTGGATACAATGTTAAATGAAAATATGTCTAATATCTCCGGAGGTCAGCGGCAGCGCCTTGCGTTGGCTAGAGCACTATTACATGATACTCCCATTTATATATTTGATGAAGCTACCTCCAATATCGATGTAGAGAGCGAAAACGACATAATGGCAGTGGTTAGAGAGCTGGCCCGCACAAAAACAGTAATATTAATTTCCCATAGGTTGGCCAACGTTGTTCCATCGGACAATATCTATGTACTCAGCGAAGGAAGGATAGAAGAGGCGGGAACCCACAGTCAGCTATTGGCTAATGGAGGAAAATATGCAAGACTCTATAATGCTCAAAGGGAGCTGGAAGAGTATGCAATTAAGGAGGGTGTTAATGATGAAAAGAAGCAATTTGTCTATAATGTCGCGATTGTTTAAGCTGGTAAGGCCTCTATATCCTGTGCTGACTGCTGCTATTACCACAGGAGTTATAGGATTTCTGTTTGCAATATTTATCACTATGATGGGCGGTTATGCAATCTTGGTGGCTATTGGTCAGCCTATTTTATCCATGAAAACAATCATCATCTTAGGTATTGTATGTGCAATTGGTCGTGGTTTGATGCGCTACATAGAGCAATATTGCAATCACTATATAGCCTTTAAGCTTTTAGCCCTGTTTAGGGATAAGATATTTAAGGCACTCAGAAAGCTCTCTCCTGCAAAGTTGGAGAGTAAGGATAAAGGCAATCTCATTGCGGTTATTACAACAGACATAGAATTAATGGAAGTATTCTATGCCCATACCATATCTCCGATAGCCATTGCTATTTTGACATCCTTAATTATCCTTATATATCTTTCAACCTTCCACGTTCTTATGGCATTGTTGGCGTTGGTGGGGTATTTGGTTGTAGGTTTGGTAATACCGGTAGTATCTTCAAAGATAGGTTCTAAAGATGGCGCAAATTATAGGAAGCAGTTTGGTAACATGAATAGTTTTTACCTAGATAGTCTTAGGGGGCTAAAGGAAACGATTCAATACGGCAACGGTGAAAAACGATATGAGCAAATTAACCAACAGACAGATTCATTGTCGGATACACAAATGAAATTAAAAAATGTAGAGGGTAAAATGCTGTCCATTACAAACACCATTGTTGTATTGTTCGGATTGATTATGCTGGCATTATCCGCTGCATTGTATCAAAGAGGCGTAATTGGCATTGACGGTGTTGTATTAGGGACCCTTGCTATGATGAGCACCTTTGGTCCTGTTATTGCACTATCGGCACTGGCAAACGATCTAGTTCAAACCTTTGCTTCTGCAAACCGGGTATTGGATTTGTTGGATGAAGAGCCAATTATAAAAGAAGTGGAAGACGGCAAGGACGTAAGCTTCGAAAATGTTTCGGTACAAAATGTTACCTTTGCATATAACCAAGAGGAGATACTTTCAAATTTATCATTGGATATAGATAAAAACAGAATTATCGGTATAAGCGGCAAGTCAGGTTCGGGTAAATCTACATTATTGAAGCTCATGATGCGCTTCTGGGATGTTTCAAAGGGCCGAGTTTCTATGTCCGATGTGGATATTCGTGAAATTAATACTGATTCCCTTAGGGATAATGAAAGTTTCGTAACCCAAGACACTCAATTATTCAATGATACAATATTTAATAATATCAGGATAGCTAAACTGGATGCGACATTGGAAGAAGTTATGGAAGCCTGCAAAAAAGCCTCAATAAATGACTTTATTATGAGCTTGCCGAAGCAGTATGATACAACAATCGGTGAGCTGGGGGATAGGCTTTCTGGTGGAGAAAGACAGAGGATAGGCCTTGCTCGAGCCTTTATTCATAACGCACCTTTAATTTTACTGGATGAGCCCACAAGCTGTCTTGATAGCTTGAACGAAGCTATTATCTTAAAATCCTTAAACGAAGCTAGGGAAGACAAAACTATAGTTCTCGTTTCCCATAGAAAATCAACTATGCGAATAGCGCAGAAGGTGTTTGCTATAGAGAATGGACGTGTTAGCTGATGAAGAATGTAGAGAAAAAGCGTGAGCATGAGAAAAAAGTAGTGACCACCATGATTTGCCTGTATTGTAGAGGCAATCATGGTACAAAAAAGCCCTGCTTAGAATGCGAAGAGTTGATAAAGTACGCTTGCTTTAGGACGGACAAATGCCCTAGAATGGCGACCAAGACCTTTTGCAGCCAATGTCCTTCTAAATGCTATAAACCTGACATGATGGATAGAATCACTAAAGTAATGCGCTATTCAGGGCCTAGGCTGATGTTGCATCATCCTATAATGGTGATGAAACATATGTTTGTTAAATAATATTTATACATATATCATACGGGGGAATTTTTGATGTCATAAAATGATAATATTGCGATGATTACAGTTACTCATGATTATCGCTGCGCTGGTGCTCTTGCAGATAAGGTGGTATGGATAAAAGGCGGACTGGTCTATAAAATAGGCTCAAAGGATGTAATAAACGAATATTTCGGATTTGAATGTGCAATGCAAAACGAAAAAATCAGAAAGAGTGGCTAGCTTGGGGTTGACCTTTTAAAAAACGTAATGAATGTGTTTCATCCCTCTGACATGACATTGTTGGAGTGGAGTTAGGAGATTAGATGTGATAATATATTAAATAGAGTAAAAACATGGATAATAATTACCGGGTATTGGATAGAAGGTATGTATAGTAAAAAGCTTAACTGGTAGCGAATTTTAAGGCTATAAATTAGGTTCCATGAAACTAGTATAGGTATATAAAGGAATTATGAATTTTAAGGGAGATAAAAATGATTAGAGGATTTAAGGATACTGATTTAAATAGTGTTATGAGATTATGGCTAGAGACCAATATCTCTGCCCATGGTTTTATTGATGAAAATTATTGGAAAAGTAACTATGATAAAGTTAAACAAATGATGCCCAAGGCAACAATTTTTGTTTATGAGGAAAAATCTATAAAAGGCTTTGTTGGATTAAGTGGAAACTATATAGCCGGAATATTTGTTGAGACAAACAGTCAATCAAAAGGAATAGGAAAGATTTTATTAGATTATATCAAGGAGAAAAATAAAGAGCTTTTTCTACAGGTTTATAAGAAAAATGAAAGAGCCGTTAGTTTTTATCTAAGAGAAGGGTTCATTATTGAGAATGAACAAATTGATATAAATACAAATGAAACTGAACTTGTTATGAGATGGGAAAATGATGCGAAGTAGAGAGTAAATAATATTAACAGTTGGGTTAAGATGAGGGCATAGGTGTATACACAGTAAGACACATTAATAAATATAACCCGAAATAACGGTAGGATTGAGTAATAAAAGCAATAAGTTGAGGAGGTTGCTTGCAATGTGGTTTTGGACGATAATGTTCCTATGTAATCTAATGATTCCGGTTATTATGATTCTAGTGGGTTATATGATGTATAAGCATATACCGAAAAAAATAAATGGAATCTATGGGTATCGAACCAGCAGATCAATGAAAAATGAGGATACTTGGAAATTTGCACATGATTGTTGTGGAAGGCTCTGGTTTAAGATAGGATTCATTTTGCTTATTCCTACAATAATAGCGATGTTGCCCTTTATTCATGGCGATATAAAGGCTGTTGGAATAGTGACAATGATAGTTCAAGGTGTGCAAGTCTTAACGTTGATTGGGTCTATATTTCCGGTAGAGTCTGCATTAAAAAAGAACTTTGATGATAATGGAAATAGTAGGTAATAGAGGTAAGCTATTTGGTATGATACTATTGGTTTTTTATAAGGTATCTATACAAAAAAATGAACTTGTTTTTACTCTACGAAGCGTAGAATCCGCATAAAATCACCATATTCTACGGACCGTGGGTGTGAATAATTACTCGTATATATAATAATGGAACTTGGGAAGGAGGAGGCTATATGGACCAGACTAAAATTGGGAGGTTTATTGCGCAGGAGCGAAAACGCAAAAATTTAACCCAAAAGCAATTAGCTGAACTGCTGGGAATTAGCGATAAAACAATATCAAAATGGGAACGTGGAAACGGATTCCCCGAAGTTTCATTATTATTGCCGTTGTGCAGACAACTGGATATTTCACTTAATGAGCTTTTAACAGGTGAACGAGTATCCGAAGAAGAGTATCGGAAGAAAGCGGAGGAGAATATGGTGAATTTAGTTAGGGAAGCACAGGAAAGTAAAAAGAAAATAATATTATCTGCAATGGTTGCTGGATTGACTATTATTGCTGCAGTACCTATGTTTGTAATTGCGGGAACGATTCAGATGGAAAACTGGATACGTGTGCTACTGATAGTGATAGGAATTTTCGTAGTAACAGGCGGAATAGCTATCGCATGTATACTGGACCGTGAAGCCGGTGCATTTGAATGCCCTGAATGTGGTGAGCGTTTTGTACCTGACATGAAAGCTTATGTCATGGGTCCGCACACATTTACTAAACGTAAGCTTGTTTGCCCAAATTGTGGAGCGCACAAATATTGTAAGCATGTTCTTACCAGATAGGAAATCCCAGTTTTCATAAAAAATAATCAATATTTTGGATTGGTATAGTCCTTGGTACGCCATTATGATTCCTTTTTCCCATAACTAAAAAGGTGATGGGAGAAAATGAGGATTAAACGCAGAAAATATTTGGAGAAATGCTAAGAAAAATAACCGGAGGTGTTGAAAAATGAAGCAGTGGTACGAAAAATTATTTGAGAATTATGGAGAGCAGTATGATAAAGAGTCTTTTACTCAGGGGACTAATGGTGAATGTGACTTTATCGAGAAAGAGCTTAACTATGATAAATCTTTAAAGATTATTGATGTTGGCTGCGGGACCGGCAGACATGCAATAGAACTCACAAAAAGAGGTTATTGTGTCACAGGAATTGATTTGTCAGAATCTCAGCTAAAAAGAGCCCGGGAAAAAGCTGAGAATTTGAACCTAGAAATTGAGTTTTTAAAGCATGATGCTAGAAATCTACCCTTCAAAAATCAGTTTGATGTAGCCATTATGCTTTGTGAAGGCGGATTCCCTTTGATGGAAACCGATGAGATGAATTTTGAGATATTGGAAAATGTCACCAAATCATTAAAGAGCTCTGCCAAATTCATATTTACTACTCTTAATGGTTTGTTTCCAATATTTCATTCCATTGATGCTTTTCATGAAAAAGACACGGATGAAGAAGGTGCACAATATAAAAGTAGCGGCTTTGATTTCATGACCATGAGGGATTACAATGTCACCACCTTTACTGATGATGATGGAAATGAACATAAGATTGAGTGCAATGAAAGATATTATATGCCAAGCGAGATAACCTGGCTTTTGAAATCTCTTGGCTTTAAAAGAATTGAAATATTCGGGGCTAAAATTGGGGCCTATTCAAGAGAAGATAAGCTTACGACAGAAGATTTTGAGATGCTTGTTGTAGCTGAAAAATAATCAAGGCAAAGTTTATATTGATGGAAAAATCCGCAATTACGATCTACGGATATTTGCTAATTAAGTTTGCTCCAAATATAGCAGCTTGAAAGGCAATCGTCATCAACCACATGTAAAGCATAATAAATTCAGACGTGGCAATCGAAGAACACACTTTGCTAAAAAGTCCTTTTTGAATTCTGGAGCCAGCATCTATATTTTATTAGGAACATAAAAAAATGTGGATTGAGTGATTTCGTTTTTCAGAAATTTGAGAAATGGCCTCAATCGTTTCTCGAATATGACATTTTTAGCATAGTTGCCTGTTGCTATAAAAAGGATCATTAATAAAGAGCGAAAATCAATGCCTATTATGTGAAACGGTGTTTATTGATTCTCTGTAATACTCAAAAATACTATATGGAGTAGGGTTATGAATACAATAAAGAAAATGAAGATTGGAAAGAAAATCACAATAAGTTTTGCTTTGTTTTTGCTGATTATTATCTGCGCATTTTTGCTTTATACCTCAGACTATTATCATGCTGATGATATTGCAATTCAGAAGGCAAGAATTGATGGAGATATAGATATATCGAATATAAACGGTGCACTCGTGTTTGATCCGGGCAACGCCGATACTGCACTGATATTTTATCCGGGAGGCAAGGTTGAATATACAGCCTACGAGCCACTGATGATCGAAATTGCGCAAAAGGGTATCCTTTGTATTCTGCCCAAAATGCCATTCAATTTAGCCGTATTTGACATAAATGCAGCGAATACGTATATTAGCCAAAATACTAAAATACTTCATTGGTATATAGGTGGACACTCGCTTGGAGGTAGCATGGCCGCAAGCTATGCTTCGAAAAACAGTGGCGAGATTGAAGGATTGGTTCTGCTGGCATCGTATTCAACAGCAGATATTTCGTCTAGTAACATCAGAGTGTTAAGTATATACGGGAGTAAAGACGGGGTGATGAACAAGGAATCCTATCAGAAAAATAAAAGTAATTTGCCGGTGAATTTTACCGAGATAGTTTTGCAGGGGGGTAATCATGCAGGTTTTGGATGTTATGGACCACAAAAAGGCGATGGGAATGCGGATATTACTTCTAAACAGCAGCAGATGGATACCGCCCAGGCCATTGCAGAATTCTGCCTAACAGCAAATAGTGATAGATGAGGTCTTTTTGGGAATGACTGGTTCTGGCTGCTTTCTGTGGGCGGTTTGAAGTTTCGCGGACTGGAGGGCAACATTTATCTATAACAGATGATTCGTTTTTGTCGAAAGGGAACACTGGGGAAAGGTGCTAAATAAGGAACTTTTATAGCCTTGGCAACAATAAAAAACTAACTGACATAAAAGGGATTTCAACAGAAAGATAGAAGGAGTCAACTATTCCTCAAGCTTACTATTCTTTCAAACCAATATTCTATTTGAGATTTGTCAGGAGAGTTTTTTAAATAAACAAAACTAAAAGGATGACTAATATTTAAATCTCGTATTGGGATTTCCTTGAGGTATCCTTGAGATATTTCTTTTTTTACGGCTTCGCGGTACATAAAAGTGATACCAATATTTTGATGGCAAAATTCTTTAATAGCTTTCATATTACCGATCTCTATTGTCCTTTTAAAATCTTTGACACTAAGATTTTGATTGTACAATGCTTGCTCTAGTATATGCCGGGTTCCACTGCCCGGTTCGCGCAGAATAAGGTTTTGATCGAGCAATTCTTGAAGATCGTTAGTTTTAGATGCTATTTCGTTATCAGGGGAACAGACGCCTAGATATTTTTCGTTGGATATTAGTTTAAACTCAAAGTACTTTCGGTCAAAATGCCCCTCCAGCAAGGCAAAGTCTATTTTTCCATCCAAAAGCATCTTCTGAAGAATATGAGTATTTTCTACATACATTGAAATATTAATTTCTGGGTCTTCTTTAAATATTTGATATAAAATAGGCGGAAGCATATATTCTCCAATAGTCAATGTCGCTCCAAAGTTTAACGGTTTAACTCTGTTTTTAATGCGCTGCAATAAGGGTAAAATTCGTTCTGAATTAGCCGTAAGTGTTTTTGCATATTTCTGCAATGCTTTACCTTCTTCTGTAAGAGCAAAGTTCTTTCCCTTTCCTGAAATCAAAGTCACTTGGTAATAATTCTCTAAAAATTGGATATGCTGTGAAACGGCGGGTTGGGTCATGTTTAATTTTTCGGCAGTTGCTGTATAATTGCAAGTTTCACAAAGTGTAAGGAATGTCTGTAATCTATGATCTAACATTTATTACCTCCATATAAATTTTATTTATATAAATATAAAATATTATAATTTTATTTTATAGAAATAAAGTGATATATTCAAGTCATGGCTTTAATAAATTTGGAGGTGGATTATGTTAAAGAAATTAAAAAACATAGTACCTGGGGTGATGCTTAGTGCTTGTGTTGCAATTATTGCAATGTTTTTAAGCAGTCTAATTCCCGGGGATATTATAGGGGCCACTGTTATGGCTCTTTTAGTTGGGATGGCACTCAATCCAATATTGAATAGATACGATAAATTCAAAGTAGGGGTAAGTTATACAGGAAAGATGGTTCTTCGTATTGGTATCATACTTATGGGAGTTAATATGAATTTTTCAGAAGTTTTAAATGTGGGAAAATACTCATTTTTTGTGATGATCTTCACTATGGCAACTGCATTTGGAGCGGGAAACTTGATAGGTAGAATATTTAATATGAACTGGAAACTCACTAATCTGTTGTCAGTTAGTACAGCAATATGCGGTGGTTCTGCTGTGGCTACTGTAGCACCTGTTATCAAAGCAAAAGATGAAGATGTGGCCTATGCAATTTCCTCAACATTCATATTTGATGTTCTAACGGTAGTTTTGATTCCATGGATTGGTATTGCCCTTGGTATGTCTAATGCAGGTTATGGTTTGTGGGTAGGTACTGCTGTTAATGATACATCATCAGTTGTAGCCGCAGGCTATGCTTTCTCTGAATTGGCAGGAAATACAGCAGTTATAGTAAAACTCACCAGAACACTGTTTATAATCCCATATGTATTAATATTCTCTATTATAACAGAAAGGTTGGAAGTAAAATCAGAGGGAGTGCATGGGCGTACATCTCTTAATATCAAGAAGATTTTCCCGTACTTTATTATATTCTTTCTTGGTGTTGTAGCTCTCCGCAGTACAGGTATTATACCTAATATTCTAGTACCTGCGCTTTCAAAAACTTCGAAGTTTTGCATGATAATGGCTTTGTCGGCTATTGGATTAAAAACAAGTTTCAAGGATATCAGAGATATTGGGGTTAAGCCGATGATTCTTGGATTTATTGTAGATACTCTAGTAGTTTTTGTATCCATAGGTATTCAGATTGCAACAGGAAGATTTTAGATAAACCTTTATTTAAGGATGGAGTTGTTAAGGCGGTAATATATGGCGGACATGTTGGAGTTGATAACCTTAGATTGAAGTTGTAGAATAGACAACGGGCTGAGAAAAATTTTGGAGTGATATATGTGAAGATTCTTTTTATCAACTTGCCGTATTATGGTCACTTTATGCCAACGATTGGACTTGTTCAGGAACTTATCAAACAGGGGTGTGCGGTAACATATCTGATGCCCTTTGACTGGAAGGAACGTGTATATGAAAGTGGTGCAGATTTTGCGGGCTATGAAAATCATCGGAAGCTTTCAGAACAGATAAAAAATGCGTATGCTGTTGCTGATAAAATGGCAGAGCATTACGACCTCATCATCTATGAACAGTTTTTCTTTCTGGGAAAACATCTTGCAGAGAAGCATCGCAAACCCGTAGTTAGAATTTTTACTGCACCTGTCACTAATGAAAATCTCATGCGGGAATACATTCGTGCTGGAGGACCGTTGGGAATATTCAAATATAAATGGATAGGTAAGCTTTGGACAAAAGAAATCGCAAAAGGTATCCCGATGAAAACGGATTGTTGGCTTGATGAAATTGTCCAAAATCCTCCTGCATTAAATCTTGTGTATACCCTAAATGAGTATCAGCCCTATGCTGAGGATTTCCCGGAAGAACAGTACAAATTTCTCGGGGCATCTGTTTACGACAGGAGAGAGGAAGAAATTGATTTTAAGAAGACGAATTATCCGTTAATTTATATTTCTCTTGGCACGGTTGTAAAGGGTGCAGCATCCTTTTTCGGTAAATGTATAGAAGCTTTTAGGAATAAGCAGGTAGATGTAATTATGTCTGTCGGGAAAAGCTTCCCGATCCATAAACTTAAGCATATCCCAGAAAACTATAAAATCTACAATGTGACACCTCAATTGGCGGTATTGAAGCAGGCTGATGTTTTTGTCACGCATGGAGGAATGAACAGCATTTCCGAGGCTATTGTGTGTGGGGTGCCGATGGTTGTAATTCCGTTTATGTCGGATCAGCCTACAAATGCAAGGCGTATTGAAGAATTGGGGCTGGGAAAGAAACTGGATTATCGTTTGATTAATAGCGAATTACTAAGAACCACTGTTTTATCAGTTATGAACGATGAAGGAATATCAGCTAATGTTTTAAGGATGCAAAGAAAAATGCTTGATGCACCAGGGAATAAAGGTGGTGCGGCTATGATTATTGATTATTATAAAAGGATTAGTCGATAATCTGCTTTGTTTATTATATAATCTTTTAAGCAAAATGCTATTATATATTTGAATTTGCGTGCGAAGGGCTATGATGTAACCTTTGTAAAAGCAGAAACTAAGACATGCGGTGTGGAATTGGCACCTAAGGGAATAAGAACAAATGCAATTCTTCCGGGAACAATCTTTTCGGAGATGATGCTCCGTGAGGGTGAATTCACAGAATTCACGATATCTAAGATTCCAATGGGGCGTGGTGGTGAACCAAGAGAAATTGGTTAACATATTCACTCATATCATAAATCATACATCTCCATGTTAATTTTGTCCTATATATGAATATAGCTTTAATAAAGTGTATACCTTCATTATAAAATTATGTTATAATATCATATCATATTTAGAGGATGTTTTTGTATAATCAATATCAAGGTATATAAGGATTTGGAACTATTGCTGCTCAAGGACTAGGGATAAAAACTATCTTTTCTGCCTTTGGCGTTATGTGTACAGAATGGGATTTGCCAGTTGCAAGTGCAGATGAACAGGGGGGGTTGTTATAGCAAAAGAAGCAACAAACGAAGAGCTTTTTTCTGCCTACCTGGGTGGTGACGGGAATGCCTTGCGCATTCTCATGGAACGCTACGGTGATGCTCTAACACTTTATATTAACGGTTACATACACGACATTCATGAGGCTGAGGATTTGATGATTGATGCGTTTTCACGCATGATTATTGCTAAGCCTCGACTTACCCAAAACGGATTCAAGGCCTATCTGTATAAAACTGCTAGGAATCTTGCCCTGCGGCATGTGACAAAGCGCCGTCGCCATTGCATCTTTAGTCTTGAAGGCTTAGAAAATGAACCGGAAAGCGAAATTCTTGTGGAAACAGTGGTACAATCCGAGGAGCAAAGCCGCATCCTGCGAAAATGTATGGAACAGCTCAATCACGATTACTGCGAAGCGTTGTATTTGCTGTATTTTGAGAATATGAGCTATGCACAGGCGGCACAGGTCATGGGAAAGAGCATAAAACAAATCGATCATTTGCTGGAACGTGGCAAAAAAAGGCTACGACCACTATTGGAACGGGAGGGAATTACCGATGCGAAATACAGATGAGCGGCTCGTAGCTGTGCAAAGGCGCGTGGAAGAATTGGAAAGGCAAAAAAGACAGCGTAAGTACCGTTATATAGGCTGGTCGGCTGTTGCTGCCTGTTTGATTATCATAGTGGGTACGGCAGTTGCAATGCCCGGGATCATGGCAGGGCTTTCCGAAAAGGACTATAACAATACCGGGATGATGGCAAGTATTTTTTCTGAGGGCAGAGTCCTTGGTTATATATTGATTGGACTTTTGGCTTTTGCACTCGGTGTATGTCTGACTATACTTTGTTTTCTCTTGCAGCCGAGAAGACAATGGGACAAGGGGGATTGTAACAATGATAGAACTCATTGACAATGCCATACAGCTGGTGGTCCTTATAGGCTGCTGCATTTACTCCGCCGTACTGACAATACGGAGTAAAGAGCAGGTATGGTTTTTGCTTACCTGCTTTTATGGAGCATATGCTCTTGGACTGATTTACTGGGTGCTGTTCATTGCGTTTTATTCTGGGACTCCAAAGATTTCTCCTGTATCAGATTTAAGCTGGATGGCAAGTGTGTTATTCTTGATAGTGTTGCAAAACACCTTGCGCTTGCCGGGAGATAGTACATACCGACCTCTTTTGCCATGGGTGGCCCCTGCCTTTAGTACAATCATGTGCCTCTTTTTTTTTAGGTGGGGTGACTATTTCCTGAATATCTTGTGGGCTGTGCTGATGGGGGCATGCGGGTATTCTGCTCTGCGTGAGCTGATGTTGGCCCGCCGTCAAAACAATAGGATGCGCAACCACCAATATTTTCACATGTCGGTGTTAGCGTTTATGCTGATGGAGTATTCTCTTTGGGTTACTTCCTGCTACTGGAGAAGCTACAGTCTTTCCAACCCATATTATTGGTTTGACTTTCTAATGACCTCAACGTTCTTTACTTTCCTTCCTTCTCTGAAAAAGGTGGTGACAGAATGATTTATATTGAAAATGTGTTTATTTGCATTGCCGCTCCTTTGCTGATTGCCGTGTTGTGCGGGGATAAGAACAATCGGCCTGTTTTTATCTTTTTCATTGCGGGAACGGGCATGTGTCTTTTGTCGGCCTACATTAATACCTTTTTTGCGAGTTGTTACGGAGCGGACATGACACAGGCAACTGTCGAGCTTGCACCGGTGATTGAAGAAACCATGAAACTTTTGCCCCTGCTATTTTACTTGCTGGTATTTGAACCGAAACAGGGGGAGGCACGAAGTGCAATTTTTTTCGTGGCGGCAGGTTTTGCAACCTTTGAAAATGCCTGTTACCTCGTTGAAAACGGCACATCGCAGCTTCTGTTTTTGCTCATGCGCGGATTTGGCGCGGGAGCGATGCATATTGTCTGCGGAGCTATTGTGGGATATGGGCTTCTGTATGTATGGAGAAGACCGTGGTTGAAAGTGGCGGGAACCTTTGGGCTTTTGTGTATAGCCATTACCTTTCACGCCATCTACAATCTGCTTCTGAGCATAGGGGGGGCTGTGCAGACAGTGGGTCTGCTCATTCCTGTTTTAACTGTTTCCTCCGGTATTGGAATCACCAAGTTGCTGAGACTCAAACCATCAAAATAAGGCAATATAAACGACCATTGGAGCTGCTAAAAGGCGGCTCTTTTTTGCTGCCTATTTTTCCAATAAATTAATTAAAAAATTTAGTTTTTAGGTGGGGAGTTTTTGTATTTTATGTATTTAAGTAAGTAAAAGGAGTTTTATTCCTCAATTATCAAGGAGGGTTAATTGTGTGCAATGCTGAAGTGCGGAAAGCAATGGTGGAATGCCGTGTGGCGGTGCTGCGCAGGAAACATAAAAGGCGAATGGCTGCTGTGCTGACTATGCTGTGTCTCATAACAACGGTTAGCCTTGGAGGGGTAGCTGCCGCATTGATTGGCGAGAGACAGGGCAGTGTTGCCGGGCTTTACGGTTCAACCATGCTTTTAGAGGATGCGGGCGGCTATGTACTGGTAGGTGTGATTGCTTTTAGTCTGGCAGTGGTGATTACAGTGCTGTGTATCCGCTATCTGGAAAAGTAAAACGTAAGGAAAGAAGAATTACAATAAAATTATGAGAACTATCAGAGGTGTGTATATGTTTTATATCCATAAGGCGTCAAAAAAAATGATTTTTACTGCTAAATACGGAAAGAACAAGTCTCCACCTATGCGTTGATACCTTTTTGAGGGAGAGAGATTTTTCTTGAAAGGAATTCCCATAAAGGGTTAATTATAAATCAAAAATTCAGGAGGAGTACAATGAAAAGAGTAAAACGAATTTTAGCAAGTGCATTGGTATTTATTATGCTGCTATCCATGCTGCAGCTAAACACCATTACGGCGTTTGCAGCCGAGGAAGCCAATGCGGGTGATGATGGCATCGATCTAAGCGAATCCGATGCTTTTGACGCTTTGGGTATAGACACATCGGATATCCCTGCTGATGTGGACCTCAACAGTACGGACAATCCATATGGTCGAAACACCTTTATACAAAACCCTGTATACGAAGTGATTGTACAGGATGCGGAACATGGAAGTTTGTTCGGACACAACAAACCGTTGGGATTAAGACCTATTGATGTGATTATTGGAGCAAATAAAGATGAAGATAATCAGATACTTGAGATTCCGGACGAATATAAATCAGGTGTTGTCAAAACGGTGGCAGGACACTTCAATAACAACAAGGATGCTAAAAAGGCAAATTTTGTAACCGTTGCGATAAACGATGTAGGCAATAAAGCCGGCGCCTATTTGTATTTTTCGAAACTGAAAGACAGCAATCCGGGGAAAACAAAACAGCTCGTTGCCCCTGGGAAACTGGGGATTTTAGGTCAAGATGAGTCATATTATGAGGGACTTGGTCTCATGATGCACAACTATGTTCAGATTGCAGTTGGGGATTACGACGGAGACGGTGTGGATGAAGTGGCCGTATACGTTCCCGAGAGTGGAAATCATCGCATAGATGTTTATGACCTCCAAATCGATGACACCTACAAACCGGACGATGCGGATAATTATTTCCTTAAACCTGAAAGATGGGATTTGGCATGGAGCTACAAAATGGGTGAAAACCTCAATATGGTTTCCTTTGCAACCGGCGATTTCAACCGCGATGGAGTCGACGACTTGGCTGTAAGCTACGGTTTGCTTACTCCTTATCAAATTACGGATGACCGCAACAATTATGTCGACAGCGGTATTGACAAAAGTACCAGCAGCTTTAAAGTTTTTTACGGTGACAGGATGAACCTGTTTTATTCCAATGTGACATTAGAGACTCCCGAAAAACTTGTGCGGGCATCCGTTACGGCGAAAGATTTGACCGGCGACGGCGTTCCTGAACTGGTCATAGGCGGAAATCAGGAAAGCGATATAGACCAAAAAGACAATGTGAATTTTACCCACTTCAACAGCCGTCATTTGGCTATTTATACTTTTAGCAATGCAACAAACAAATTTGATCTTTTAACATCACAGAATTTTAATCTTTTTGAAAAAGATGAAAAAGGTAATTACATATATCCTTTCATAGCCAGCCACCGAGACAATAAAAAGGAACTGTTTTACAGCCTTCCACTATTGAAAGCCAACTTGGCTGTAGGCTATTTTGGAGGTCCAGTTGATGTTCCTTACATATATCTGGACAGTCTGTTGTTCCAATACACTGAACAGGGATTGAAATTGGTTTACTCTATGGACGGTCATCGAGCCGATCACTCCCAAGGGTTTTACTTCCCTATATACCTCGAAGGCAATAATATGGAAAGTCGTGATTTCGACAAACCGCGTTTTTACATGGAGTATGACATTGTGGTAGGAGATATGACAGGAACAGGAAGTGAAACAGCAGCTGTTCTGTTGAACGCCCCAATGTTTCCTAAAAATAATTACAAAACTGCTTTTAAGTGGGTAAACGATCTGATGAATAAAAGCAAACCGAACAACTCCTCGGATGCAAACCTGCCGGAAGCGGTGATGGTACGTTTTCTTTCCATTAATCCGGATAAATACGACTCCAACAATATACAAGATGGCTGCTTTTTTGCCTATGACTACAATTGTTTTTACAAGCCGGGTATACGTTACGATCCAAAAGGAGAAAATAACGGACAACAATTAGGTCTTCCTCTGAATAGATGTGCCAGTGTTGTTCTCTGCGATACCGACGAAGACACCACTTATCTCAGTTATACCGGACAGCACGAGGTTATTTATTCTGACCCCAAGGTTTTAGCGGTGCTTGCTTCTACACCTTATTTCAAAGATTTGGACCGGGATGATTTGAGCGGTAGCATGATGGATTCACAAACTTCCTATTCCAGCTCCAAGGGCAGCGGAAGCGGTTCAAGTGACGCGGTGTCTTTCACTTTGGGTGCATATGTTTCGGGGAGATTGGGTAGTGAAGTAGCATGGTTTGAATTTGATGTAAGCCTGAGCTATGGATTCTCTTATGAATGGGTCAATAGAACCACCAAAGAGGAGTCGGTTACTTATTCCACTTTAGCAGGGCAAGACACAGTGGTGTTATACTCAATTCCTGTAGAAGTGTATTATTACAATGCTTATTATCCAGTTAAAAATTCTGCCGGCAAGATTGAAAGATATGATAAGCAAACCGTAACTGTCAACTTTCCTCATAAACCTGCTATAAAAACCATTGCATTAGATAAATACAAAAAATTGACAAAGGATTATCCTGCTTTACCGGTTATTGGTGATGACGTGTTGACATCGACACCGGGTGATCCGTTCTCTTATCCGAAAAGCTCCACCAGCTTCAAAAATTCCATTGTTTATTCCGGTGACTGGTCTGGCGTGGATTATGGCAACGGCAGTACGACCCAGGAAATTTCCATTACCGATGAACATGAAGAAACCTATACCAACAGTGTATCTCTTGAGTTTAAGCTGGGTGGTGGCGGTAAACACAAGTTGGGTGAGACGAGTGGGGGAATCGTCGGCAGCGTAGGAGGAGATTTCTCGCACTCGACATTCACTTCTGTGGGAAGCTCGTATTCAGGAACTATTTTCGATTTACCGGCTGAAGCCGAGCCCTACGGCTATTACTTCGCCTGGAAACTTTTAGCTTACACAACTGAAATTAACGGAGTGGATGTTCCTGTAGTCAGCTATCTGGTCACAGACGTAAGACGTCCACCGGAACTGCCTGATGACTTTGCACAGGATTATTCCAAAACCACTTCAGACTCAATAGGTCTTTCTTGGAGCTATCCTGCCGGAAAAAGTATAGCAGGCTTCCAAATTTACCGCTATTACGATTTCCCGGAAGGCAGCGGTAGTTATGAAGAGGATTATATTGATGCTTCGAAATATACTTCTGTTACTTACGACGACAACGGAAAACCCGTATATCATTATGAATATCTGGATGAAGAACTTGCCCCCTATACGGAATATTACTATCAGATTCAGGCAATTCGCTCGGTGGTACCACCTTACAGTATATTGAGTAAGCCCATGAAAGCCAGAACCAAACTTGGCAAGAATGAGCCGACAATAACGCTTAACGGCGTTCAGAGAAGCTTGGTACCGGAATACGATACCGACGGCAACTTGATTGGCACAAAAGAAAATTATACTCTCCAAGTATATCCTGATACGGCAAGCACTGTTTCTGTTTCGGTTAGCGAACCCATTAACAAGACATCCAAGTACCAATGGCAGAAAAAAGGCGAAGAAGGATGGACGGACATCAAAGGTGCAACGTCGGAACAATATCGGTTTAGCAATTCCGGTTATGGCCATGCCGGTGAATATCGTTGCAGGGTCAATTATGTTTACAATGATACTGAAAACAATGCTGCCTATTACATCACCACGTATTCGGATGTCTTCACAGTTGAATATGTAATGCGACAGGCGCAGGTGATTTCTTTTGCTGCTGATGATAAATCTAAAACGGTTTCTATTACGTTGAAATCAAAACACAAAAATCATTTTTACGCGCCGACCGGTACGGTGACTTTCCGTATTGAAGGAAAGGGTTATGATCAGACTTTCACTGCAGTTTTAAAACCCAACACGGAAAATTATACTTCGACGGCTACATTGAATTTGGCAAGTACGGGTGAGGATGAATATGGTGCTAATTTGCTGAAAGGAGCCTATAGAATTTCCGCATTTTATTCCGGAAGCCGTGTATTCCAGGCTTTGGATGTAGAAGAAAAGGTTTATTACGTTGTGGGAAATTCTGACGGATATTTCTTGAACCTCGACAAAAATTCGTATTATTATGGCGATCCCATCAAATTTGAATTACTGCATGTCTACTCGGCTGGAGATAATCAAGTTGTTGTGGAACCTGCAACGAATGGTGCCGAATACAAATTCTACTACAAGAACCCGAAGAATGATCCGATTTGGCTGGAAGATCCTTCGTTCAAACTTGACGACAAGAGTTTTGCGTCGACAAGAACCGGAACTATTTTGGTGGAAGTCTATATAAACTCTGTTATGGTAGAATCATGCAATTTCCGGGTTGAACCTCGTCCTATTACTATCGGGTTTAAAGGAGAGTTCTACAAAGTTTACAGAAATGCATCACCGGTCGAATTGGACGATGTGGTGGTCAAAGAAGGAAATTTGGTTTTTGGTGATACCATAAACAATCTGAATGTGAAATTTACCTATTGTGATAATCTGGGCAAAGAGATAGCAATAAACAATGATACTTTGCCGGGTACATATCAGGTTAGCGTCACTTCTGAGAATACACCAAATTATGCTGTTACTGGTGAATCTACTAATTTATACATTATGAGTACCAGGTATGATTTGACCATTATCTCGGAAAAACTGGACGGCGAAATCGTGGGAACGGTAGAACTTGTTATGCCCTCAAGCTTGAAATTGGATAAAGGTGCTGTTGTTACTGCGGCTACTACCAATGTCAACAACCAATGGCATGAGGCATCAGTGATTCCGGGAGGCACGGATTTACTTTTTAAGGCAAGTCCGCAAAACGGTTATCGTGTAGTAAGCTGGACAGTAGAAACGCCAAACGTACCACCAACTACTTACATGACGGATTCCAATTTATTTACTTTCAAAACCTTTGCCAGCAATACCGTTGTGAAAGTCAAGTTCGGTTATGCGCAAAACCGACTCTATTACACTTCTTCCGGTATTGGGGGAACTGTAATTCCGAAATACTCCGGTATTAAAAGTGGCAGTATTGTGCAGCCCGGAGCGTCCTTAACGTTCCTTGCCGAACCTGCACAGGGATACCATTTTGTAGAATGGATTCTCTCCGGTAATACAAAATCCAATTTTAAAGGAACTATCGACCCGGATACAGGAAAATATTCAGCAACTATTACCATGGGTTCAAAAGATACTATTTTAACTGGTGTATTCGAAAGAGACAGTTACACCCTTGATCTTTCGGAGGGGCTTGTGGCGAACTATACAACACAGGACGATACTGGAAGCTATGTGACAAAAACTGCTGAAGGAAGTATAACTCTTCGCGGTGACACGGAAATCACAGTTGCTCCAAAGCCCGGTTACAGTGCTGCTTCCGGTGAATGGCTTGTTAACGGGGAAAGTGTCGGAACTGGACTTGGGAGCTATACATTTGTTTTGAAAGAAAACACCGCTGTTGAAGTTCCTGTTACACGTGGATCTTACAAAGTATCTTTAGAGATATCACCCAAAGATGCGGGCAACAAAGTAAAAGCTACTGCGAACGGCATTGCTACTGATTTTTCCGGTGGTGAAAATATATCCGGCGGTACAAAGCTGGTATTTACTGCACAGCCGGCACGCGGATACATATTCGACCACTGGACAATCAATGGCAGCGAAGCAGGAACAGATTCAGTTCTGACGGTACCATATTTGACCCGGGATATTTTGGTTGAAGGTGTCTTTGTTACTGACCCGGTTTATCATACTGCTACCATCACTGCAGGTAATAACGGTTCTCTTGAATATACCGTCCGTTATTTAGGAGAAGGAAACGAAAGCAGTTTTAAGGGAAAAATAGATGCAGGCAGAACTGTTCAATTAAGTGTATATTCAGAAGATGAATTGTCTATAATGGCTTTGACTGACGATGATTATATGCTGCGCAGCTGGATGGTTAACGACGAAATAATTGACAAAGACGTTGACAATGACGTTGTTGACATAGTTGTAGACTACGCCAGCAGAATGCTCTCATGTTCGAAAATTACAGGCGATGTGAATATTAAAGCACGATTCGTACCAATCAGTGTCACTGAACTTAATTTCTCCGCAGCAGAATTTGGATTTATTTCAGCTTCTTATGACGGCAAAGAAATCACCAGTGGTACATTAATTAGTAACGGTAGGAAACTGGTGCTTACGGCAGAGCCGGTTCACGATCTTGCGGAGAGTCGTATGGTTGATTATTGGACTTACAACGGTGAAATTATAAGGAATGAAGACGGTACACCGTTTGTCGGTGAAGTTATGGAAATAGGTGCGTTTTTTGGAGAAAGCATGGTGGATTACAAGGTGTTTTTCACAGAACTTGTGGAACATGAAATAAATATTGATGCAACCGATGCTGATGTTGATTATGCTGCCAGTCCGTCTAACTATTCACAAAAAACTGAGGATTCAGGGGATGTACATTATGCTCGACAAGGCAGTAAGATTACTTTGGTTGTAACACCCGATGAAGGATATCGCTTTGATTCAATTACTGTAAACGGTACCCAATATCAACCAGATGAAGATGGAATATTCCGATTAACTGTCTCACCTTTGACTGAAAATCTTGACATCAAAGCAGAGACAACATACCTTCACACAGTAACGATTACGCCGCAGGATGTTGCGGTCGAGAAGGGAAAATCTATTGAATTTACAGCAGCTATTTCGGGTATCGACAATCCGTCCCAGGATGTCACTTGGAGCGTTAGCGGAAATACCAGTAGCGGCACATATATCAGCAGCGACGGCAAGTTGACTGTAGGAGACGATGAGAATGCAACAGAGCTGAAGGTAACGGCGATATCTGTTGCAGATCCGGATGCGTCAGCAGATGCAACCGTAACGGTAATAGAACCGATTCGAGTAGTTACTGCCGTAAAGATAACTCCCGAAACGGCTACGGTTGAAAAAGGCAAAAGCCTGAGCTTTGGTGCTGTTGTAAGTGGAATAAATAACCCGTCGCAGGATGTCACTTGGAGCGTTAGCGGAAATACCAGCAGTGGCACATATATCAGTAGCGACGGCAAGTTGACTGTAGGAGACGATGAAACTGCAACAGAGCTGAAGGTAACGGCAACATCTGTTGAAGATCCGAATGTGTCAGTAGATGCAACCGTGACCGTAGCAATATTGTATACAGTGATATTCAGCAAAAATGGCGGAGATACTGAGGCTAATCCCGGCAGTATGACTGTGATTGCTGGAGAAAGCCTAGGAACACTTCCTAAGAAGCCGACGCGCTCAGGCTATACCTTTATGGAATGGAATACTAAAGCTGATGGAAGTGGCATAATCTTCACGGGAAGTACACCTGTAGTTTCTGACACAACCGTATATGCCCAGTGGAAGAAAAATACCTCTGATAAAGGAGAATCCAAAGGTGGTTCAGGATCTTCAGGAGGTAGCAGTCCATCAGGAGGTGGATCTTCAACAGGCGAGGGCTCTTCACCAGATGACATTGTTTCTCCTGAAGACAGCGTTCCTGCCGGCGATGGTAACAAAGTTATTGTTTCCGATGGCAAGGTAACTGTCATATCAACAATTCCTTCGACAGTGGATCAAAACGGCAAAGCAACAGCAGAAGCTCCGCAGGAGCAGATGAACAGCGCTGTAAATAAGGTAATTACGGAAGCAAAACAAAGTGGAAGCACTCCAATTATCGAGATTAATGTAGAAGCTCCGACAGATTCAGAATCGGTGGAAATCGTTATTCCAAAAATAATTCTGGAGTCAATCGTTGCTAGTGGTTTAGAAGCCTTTACTATATCTACTTCTATTGCGGAAATTACCTTTGACGCAGATGCTTTGAGCACCATGGCAAGTGAGGCAGTGGACGATGTCAGGATTACAATATCGAAGAAAAATGCGGAAAACCTTAGTGAAGAAGCAAGACAATTGATTGGAGACAGACCTGTATTTGATTTTGGTGTAATTAGCGGGGATAAGGTTATCTCTCAGTTCGGAGGATATGTAACAGTTGCTGTTCCATATACCCTCAAAGCCTTGGAGGATGTAAACGCCATTGTAGTTTACTACATCAATGAGATAGGAAAGCCGGAGGTTGTGAGCAATTGTGTTTATGCTCCTTCAACAGGAACTATAAGCTTTACCACAAACCACTTCTCAAGGTATGCGGTAGGCTATAACAAAGTAAGCTTCAATGATGTGCCGGAAACTGCATGGTATAGTAAAGCGGTTACCTTTGTAGCGGCAAGGGGTATCTCCGTAGGTACGGGCGACGGCAACTTCAGCCCTGATGCAAAGCTTACCAGAGGGCAATTCATAGTAATGCTGATGAAGGCCTATGGCATAGCACCCGATATGGATCCGAAGGACAATTTTACAGATGCCAAAGACACCTATTATACCGGCTATCTTGCAGCGGCAAAACGTCTAGGCATATCCAGCGGTATTGGAAACAATATGTTTGGCCCAGACAGGGAGGTTAGCCGTCAGGAGATGTTTACTCTTCTGTATAATACCCTCAAGAGTATCGGGAAACTTCCTGAGGCATCAGCGGGCCAATCCCTGTCATCCTTCGCGGATGCGGGGGATATAGCTCCATGGGCTAAAGAGGCCATGACGTATTTTGTGGAAGTAGGCTACATTAACGGCGACAATGGCAAGCTTTTCCCCACCGATACTACCACTCGGGCACAGATGGCACAAGTACTATATAACTTGTTTGTTAAATAAGCATTAGGAAAAAGAGGCTAAAAAAGGGCTGTCAAACAGTGAATTGACAGCCCTTTTACCATAAAAAATCCAGATAACGTATTAAGCTCGAAAAACAATATAACTTTGTGATATTATTAGTTTAAGACATTAATCATGATTTTTTTGATATATTACCCCCTAGTGTGGGTAAACAAGTTGTGATATTATGAATTCAAGGAGGATGAAGTATGAAGAAGTTAAAAATTGCAGATGGAATACACATGCTTACCATGAATGTTGAAGACATACTGTTTGAAGGAATATGGGAGATTGCAAATGGAGTGTCTTTAAACTCCTATATAGTTCAGGGAGAAAAGACTGCGATAATTGATGGTGTAATCGGATGGGATGGAATACCCGAAACTCTTTATAGAGATTTGGAAGACATAGGTGTTGATCCTAAAAATATTGATTATTTGATTGTTAATCATATGGAACCGGACCATTCCGGCTGGATTTCAAACTTCCGAAAAATTAAAGATGATTTTACAGTAATATGTACTGATAAAGCTGCAAAGATCATAGCTTCCTTTTATGGTGAGGACAAGATAAGGATTGTGAAGGAAGGAGATACGCTAGACCTTGGAAAGGGCAAGGTGTTGAGTTTTCATCCGGTACCAAACGTTCACTGGCCAGACACTATGTACACCTATGAAAGAGATACAAAAACTCTCTTCTCATGTGATATGTTTGGAGCATTTGGAAGGATGGAAGACCACTGTTTTGATGATGAGCTGACACCTGAAGAGATAGACTTCTTTGAATCTGAAGGAATAAGGTATTACTCCAATGTAATGATAACTTTTACACCTAGCCTAAAAAAGGCAATTGAAAAAGCAAGACAACTGGAAATAAGTACTATAGCACCTGGACATGGTCCGGTTTATAGAAAAAATCCACAAAAAATTATAGATGATTATTCTAGGTTTTCCCAATACGCCGAAGGGTCAGGCAAGAATGAAGTCACTATATTGTGGGGTTCCATGTATGGAATGACTAAAAAAGCAGTTGATTATGTCGAAAGCATACTTCAAAGAGAAGGCATCAAATATAACAAGCTGCAAATGCCACTGGAAAGTGATAGTGAAACGGTCGCAACTGTTTTTAAATCTGCAGGGATAATTATTGGAGCACCTACTTATGAGTACAAACTGTTTCCACCGATTGCAGTAGCTTTAAATGAGGTTGGCAGAAAGAGGATTACAGGTAAGGTGGCAATTAGATTTGGGTCCTATGGATGGTCCGGTGGCGCAGAGAAGGAACTTGCTGAAATAATTGAAAGAAACAACATGAAATGGGACTTTGTTGAATCGGTGGAGTTTGAAGGAGCTCCAAAGGATGAAGACCTTGTTAAGGTAGAAGAAAAAGTATTAGAGTTTATAAAAAAAATGAGGGAGAAGGTAGTAGAATAATTTTTTATGAATCGCAAATAGTTATATTAGTTATGACTGAGATCGTAGGGCTGCTTCTTATGGGGCAGCTTTTTTGTGACTTTTTCTTATTATGATATTGCTCTTCTCAAGAGGAAGTGGTATAATCAAATTTATGACTTATCTGATAAAATGTATAACTAACCACTTTAACTATAACGTATTTAAGGTAGAATGTCAATAGTAATTTTTAATATCCTTGTATCTATTGTCCTTTTGGAGGTGATCTTCTTGTCATTTGAGATTATGAATGTATTCTCATCGTTGATACAGAAGCAAGCAGAAGAAGGAAAAAGTGAGGTAAGAAAATTTTTCTAGAATCGAAAAATTTTCTTTGAACTGAGGTGTTATAATATAAATATATAAGCGTGACCTATAAGGGGGAATGAAGATTTTGTTGCCAACTAATATGAATGAAAAAGCTCTTAAATTACTTAAAAAATATTATCACGGTCATGAGTTTTCAAATAAGTCCTATGGACAATACTCTACGGAGGATTTTGAATATTGCAAGACCCATGGTGTAATGTTCGAAAATCTTGCTATATCCCATCACGGCATAATTTCAGAAATTAAGAAAATCATTGCCGATATCAATATCGATAATGTGGTAACGGGTTTCCTTTACAGCCTATCATCCGGAGACAAGCAATATAGAACTGCTCTAGCGAGCTATGTATACGCAAAGAGCCTTCCGGACCACAGTTATGAGCCGGAGAAGAATTATTGCCGTGTTTGCGGATTTCGTGGGGGAGAAGGTGCAGATGACAATACAATCGTTACAATAGATTTAAACGAATATAGCTATATGAGGTTTTTCGGAGGAACCCAGGATTTGGGGGATATTGCTTATGTATTGCATGATTTAAAGGAATTTTTGAAACTACCCAAAGTGAATTTCAATGAAAAAGATATTTTTATATTGAACAGAATATTCGGGTTGGCAACTAGAATTGGAACCGGTAATAGGGTTATTGCCCTTCAAAAGCTCATAACCAAAGAAAAGGTTTTTCAAGCCTCCAAGACTGAAATTGATACGATATTAGGCATATTGAGTATGTGCGGAGTTTTTCAGACTGAACAGGATAAAGGGTATATATATGAATATACCAATAGTTCTGACAGAGGGTTTGAGCATGAATGTGACTTATATTATCCTCTCAATTGGTGGAGAGGAAAACATGGTGTGAATTACTCTGCAGTCAAAGAAATCTTTGGCCCGTGTACCGGGAACATGCTGACAGAGGATAAAATGATAGCCTTTGATGATGCCTCTATAAAAGGGCAGGAGGAGCGGATAAAGACAACAAGGAAGATTAAAGCACAGAAGTATTTTGAGGAGGACAAGTATTTAATTGAGTTTAATCATGGGGAAAGACCATATTTTGCACTTGATGAGATTGACCCCTCATGGGAAAAGGTAACGATGTTTTCTACTACTTATAATATTCATAAGAGGACTGTATTCTTTTTTGATAAAGACATAATTAGAAAAATTATTTATGAGGAAATAGTAGACGACAACGGAAAAGAAGGGATTGTAAGAGATTCTTATTCGGAACTTAATACGGAAATAGTTACTAAGAATAGGAATACAATTTTGCCAAAGACAGAGCGGGGCAGAGAAAAAAGTCTAACCCCCACCAATGCAATGAATGGCGGATTTACGGAATGTCATTTTAATATAACATTTGCAAACGATAATTATCCTTGTCATATGTATTGTGCAAATGCCAGGAACGTTCAATATCTTCATTTCCTAGGGCATGAAAACATTAGGAATAATAATGATTTTAGAAAATATGTAGAGGAATATGTGTCGAACAGTCCTAAAAACCATATGGAAAGAATAAAAAGAATACGCAATAGCAAGCATGTGACCGTTAAGTTTACAGCCGGGGACATATTCAGGGTGGAGTTTGACTACAGGCATTATGGCTATGGAATTATCTTAGGCAAAATCCGTCAATTGGAAAAATGGGATGAGATTCCGAAGGAACATGTATTCAGAAGGCAGATGACTCAACCGATTATATTTAGAATGTATGACATTGTAACGGAGGATGGCAATCTTAAAAAAGAAGACTTGCAGAATATTGAATTACTTCCTTTAGATATTGCACAGGATAATGAAATTATTTGGGGAACTTACCCGATTATTGATACTAAGACATTGGAAGAAAAAGATATTGATCTTCCTTTTATGATTGAGCCATTAAAGGGAAGTAAGAAAGATAAAGTGAAAATTACATGGGGAACTTCAATAATAGAATTGGATGCAGAAAAGATTCCTGAATTATTGAAATACAGAACGGATTTCTATGGTGTGAGTCTATGTATGAATTTTGACTATTTGCTTTCAAAACATGGTTATAGATCGGATTCATATACTGATTTATCCAAATACATACATATTGCGGAGCTGAAAAGAAAATTAGCTGAATATCTTGGTGAGGATGAGAATTTTGATATGGACGATTTTGCAAAAAGGTTTGGTGGATTAACCAGAAAGCAGTATATTGAGCTTGCGTATGAAAGATTTAAGAAGTAGGGGTAGGATGGCGAGAGATTAGCCATGGTCATTGTCGTCGAAGGATAGCAAATGAATAGATTTTAACGGTGAATTATGATATATTTTATTCAAGCTAGATAGTGAGTACTTAGAATTATCACATGAGAAAAATTGATAATTTAGATGGAGAAAAAATATGCATATAGATACAGACAAGATGGCACAGCAGTGTATTGATGCCATTAGTGATAAGATAAAGAAACTAAATACGCTTAATATTATTGTTGTTGGAAAATCAGGTGTGGGAAAAAGTACCTTGATTAACAGCTTATTTCGCGGAAATTTTGCCGAAACAGGATTAGGCAGACCTGTGACATCGGAAATCAGAAAAAAGGTTAAGAAGGGATATCCCCTTGCTATTTATGATACACCGGGATTTGAACTCTCCAGTGGACAACAGAGCAAAGTCAAGGAAGAAATTCTTGAAATTATCAGCAAGGGAGCTGGATCAAAAGATGTTAACGATGCTATTCATTGCATTTGGTACTGTATAAATGTTGGGGCAAATAGAACTTTTGATGAGTCGGAAATTGCATGGCTTAAAGAGTTTACTGCTAGGAATAAAACAACACAGGTTCCGATAATCGTTGTCCTTACTCAAGCTATTCCAAAAAAGAAAGCTGCTGAAATGAAGAGTCTTGTAGAGAAAGAGAACCTAGATATTGCAAAAGTAGTACCTGTTCTTGCACAAGATATGGATTTTGATGAGGAGTATATTGCCAGGGCATATGGGCTGGATCATTTAATTGATGTAATGACAGAGGTGTTACCCAACGAATTGCAACACACTCTTCAGAACATTCAAAAGGCAAATTTAGAGTCAAAAAAAAAGGCTTCACAGGCAGTAATCGCAGCAGCCGTAGCGGGGGCTTTCGGTGAAGGTTTTGCACCTTTGCCTTTTGCGGATGCAGCACTTCTTGTGCCTACACAGATTAGTATGATTGCAGGCATAACGGTAATTTTCGGATTAGACATTAGTAAGAGCTTTCTTACATCCTTTGTTTCTTCAACTATTGGAGCTGCAGGTGCTACAGTGCTTGGCAGGTCAATTGTATCCGGATTGCTGAAGCTTATTCCGGGAGTAGGAACGGTCGCAGGGGGATTGATATCCGGTACAACAGCCGGTTTGATTACAACAGCTTTGGGTGAGGCATACATAAAAATCATGGAGATGATATATAAAGGCGAAATCAGTAAAGAGGATTTGTATTCTGATGATGGACAAAAGACAATGACTCGTTTGTTTAAAGAAGGATTAAAAAAGAAGAGATGATATAACGCATATTCATGAATGCAATTTACTATATGCGTTCAATATAGCTTTTAGAGTTGGAACCCTTTTTATTTATCAATGATGCACGGCTTATCTTATTAATACCATGTTTTGTCCGTATTTTATCGATAGCTTTGTCGATTCGTTCAAGCTTGTCATTTTTTATATTATCCACGCAAATATCTTCGCAAAAGTCAAAAAGCGATAACTGATCCATAGCATTATCTTCATCAAAACCTGAGATGCTTATGCCGATTAATCTAACGGGACGAAACTTGTTCCAATTCTGTTCAAGCAAAGCACAGCCGGCTTGATAAATATCGTTAGTTGCAAATGTCGGCGATATAGTCTTTTGCCTGGTGACAACCTTAAAATCGGAGTATTTTAGTGTTATTTGTACAGTACGGGCTCTTTTTCCATATTTTCTTGCTGTCATACCAATATCGTCAGTAAGTTTTAATAAAATCAGTTTAGCTTTTTCAATATCATTAATATCTTCAGGAAGAGTTGTCGACCGGCCTATTGATTTCATTTCTCCAGCACAATGAGGTTCTATTAATGATGTATCATGACCGTTTGCATGTAAATAAAGTTCATCTCCATATTTTCCAAAGGTTTTAGTGAGTTGCTTTCTATCACATTTTGCAAGCTCACCAATAGTCTGTATACCCAACAGATTAAGTTTATCGGCAGTTTTCTTACCAATTCCATACATTGCCTTTATTGGGAGAGGCCAAAGTTTAGTCGGAACATCATGTTTCCAGAGTTCAGTAATTCCCATGGGCTTCTTCAATTCTGAGGCCATCTTGGAAAGAAACTTGTTTTCAGAAATACCTATTGAACACCAAAGTCCAAGACTATCCTTGATTTCGTTCATAATTTTTTTTGCAGATTCCAGCGGAGTTCCAAACAATCCTTCTGTGCCGGTCATATCTAGCCAGGCTTCATCAATGCTATTCTGTTCAACAATAGGAGAATAATTTGATAATATAGCTATAACTTGTTTGGATTTTGACTCATAAAAAGGATGATCCGGTGGTACTAAATGTAGGTTTGGACAGAGTTTTAGGGCTTCGTGGATAACCATTGTTGTTTTCACGCCAAAGGATCTAGCCTCATAGTTTGCTGCCAATATGATTCCGGAACGGTTTTTCGGATCTCCAGCAACTGCAGAAGGTTTTCCAACAAGGGAAGGATTTCTCGTCATTTCACAGCTTATAAAAAAAGCATTCATGTCAACAAGAAATATTACTTTTTGCATAAAAAACCTCCTCTTCACAAGCACTTTCCCTATTTAATTTTAATAAAAAAGGGGAAAGTATTCAACTTTTAAAAATGATTTGGAGAAGGTGTACAAGTGAGAACTTTTTACTTTTTAATTATTATTGAAATTATTGAATGAATTTGTATGTAACAATCAATTGATATTTTGTATTGAATTAAGTATCAATTGATTGCATAATATAATCAATAGGAGGTAAAATATTAATGGGTAATCCAAATAGTTATATTGCATCTATAGAAGAGCTAGCAGCTTTTTTAAGAGAAATAAAACATATATTATCTTCAGAGAGGATTGTGAATTGGATATTCTACTCAAGAAGAAGGATGAAGACGATAGTGATCCATATACGACTGCGAACACTATGTTGGATTTGGATTATGATACAGATGATGTAAAGAATGAAATATTATCATTAAATGAGAAAGAATATATGGAAACGATAAAAGATGATAGAGATGCTACTCGACCTCCATTTTGGGTTTTTAGTAAGACGATTAAGAAAAAAGATGTTTATATAAAGGTTAAAATAAGAGATAAGAGAAAAAATAAAGTTTTTTGTGTGTCTTTTCATTATGCGAGATTTCCTGTTAAGAACAAGCCATATGAATAGTTACTGGATTTAATATAAGGAGAGGCGATTATTATGAAGGAAAGTATTTTAAAGGAAATATGTTATGATTGTCCATTTTGTGATGAAGAACATAGTATACGAGTTAAAAAGAAAATATCGAAAGCGAAAATCAAGGATGGATTAGTTGAATATGAGCAAATAGTATATTATTGTCCAAAAGAAGATGAAGAGTTTGTACCTGGCAAAATTATGGACGAAAACTTATTGAGGGCTAGAGATGCTTACAGGACAAGTAAGGGATTATTGACCTCTGAAGAAATTAAAAAGATTAGAGGAATGTATGGATTAACTCAAAAGGAGTTTTCATGCCTTTTGGGTTGGGGAGATGTTACTATTGGAAGGTACGAGAAGAAATTAATACAAGACGAAACATATGACAGTATTATGAGGATGATTCAAACTAACCCGGCATATGCTTTAGAGATGTTAAAAAAGCATAAAGAAAAGTTTGAAATTGATAGATTCGAGCAAATCAAGACAAGTATTAATAATGTTATCAGATTACAGGGCAATACTCTTTTGAAGATTCAAGAAATTAAGAATGCTTATATAGAATATGATGTTAAGTCAGACTATAACGGTTATAAGTTGCTTGACATTGAGAAAATTAATGCAGTTATTGGTTACTTTGCACAATATATTGAATCACTATATAAGGTAAAATTGATGAAATTATTATGGTATGCAGATGCACTGTATTTTAAACGAGAAGGTACATCTATGACAGGATTGGTTTATAAACATCTACCTCTTGGAGCGGTTCCTATAGCTTATAACGAATTACTTTATCTACCTGCGGTTAAAGTTGTTGAAGAATATTTTGACGATTTTATATCTTATAAAATCTGTCCGAATGAGGAAATCAATCTTTCGAAGTTTACGTTTGAGGAGATATCTGTATTAGATGAAGTTGCATCGTATTTTAAGAATTTTAAAACTAAAGAAATTGTTGATTACATGCATAATGAAGCTGCTTATATTGAGACAGAGACTGATCAAATCATACCGTATTCATTAGCAAGGAGATTGAGAGATTTTTCATAACCTGAGACGGATGAACAGGTACTATGTCCCATTCTCAAATATTCGTAAGGACTATAATATATGATATACAAAATTTATAGCAAAATAAAAATCAGTTTATCTGGCATCTATCAGCAATGGTAGGAGCCTTTTTCATTGCGTATACTTTACTACATGCTGTGATACAGATAATTCAAGAGAAATATTTAAAAGGGCAGCAAGTCTATAAAGGGGGAAAGGCATATTTGTTTTATCAAACATTAATTGATGAATTTACTGCCATGAGTAGAGGTATAATCGGCGAAAAACTGACCGGGATTTATTTGCATGGTTCTATGGCCATGAATTGTTTTAATTCTGAAAAGAGTGATATTGACTTACTTATAGTGATTGAAGATGGCATTAGGAATGTGCAAAAAATAGAGTTTTTAAAGCAGTTTGTGAAGTTGAATGAGAAAGGCCCTGCAAAAGGGTTGGAAATCAGTATTGTAAAGAGAGAATTTTGCAAGCCCTTTGTGTATCCAACACCTTTTGAATTACATTTTTCACCGATGTATTTACAGTGGATTAAAGATAATCCTGAAAACTATGTGGAAAGTATGAAAGGTATGGATAAAGACCTCGCAGCCCATTTTACCGTCATAAATAAATATGGAATTGTGCTGTATGGAGAAATGATTGAACATGTATTCGAAGAGGTACCGAAGAAGGATTATATTGATAGTATCTGGTGTGATGTAAAAGGAGCAAGTGAAGAAATAACAAAGGAACCTATTTATATGATCCTTAATCTATGCAGAGTTCTGGCATTTATAAAAGATAATTTATACCTCTCAAAGCAGTCAGCGGGGGAGTGGGGAGTTTCGCATTTACCCCGAAAATATCATTTCCTTATTTCTAGGGCATTAGATTGCTACAAATCAAATCAGCTAATGCGGGAAGACATGGAGCTTGCCAGACAGTTTGCGAATGAAATGCTGGCAATTATATGCCGTCAAAAACTGATCTTATCGGATGAATAGTATTGGTGCATATTTGGGTTACGTATGTTTCCAGAACCGCCGTCTGCAGAATTTATCCGTTGACTTTACCCTTAGGGCAAGGTGTAAGATAAAGGTGGGTGTTATGGGACTTGCTAAAAGGAGGATAAGTTATGTTATCTATCGGAGAGTTTTCAAATATATGCAAAGTGACTGCAAAGACACTTCGTTATTATGCTGAAATAGGTCTAATTCTGCCTAATAAAATCAATCCTGAAAACGGTTATAGATATTATTCTATAGATCAATTAGAAACGATGTTGTTTATCAACCGTCTAAAATCATATAATTTTTCTTTAGAAGAAATTAAAGCAATACTTGAATCGAAAGAATCGCAGGACGAAAAGATTTATTTGGCACTTACCCAAAAGAAAAAAGAAATTGAGAAGCAAGTACAAGAGTATGAAAAAACATTAGACCAATTAAATAATGATATATTGAATTTGAAACAGGGCAAATCAATTATGTCATATATGGATAGTATTGGTGTCCAACTTGTAGAAGTACCAATGATGTACCTTCTATTTATTCGAAAAATGGTTCATGAATTTGATTTTGCTGAGGAATATAGAAATTGCTTTAGTGCACTGTTTAGAAGAATTGCAGACGACAAATTAACTATGATTGCACCACCAATGGTGCTTTTTCACAGTGCAGAATTTACTCCACTGGGCTTAGATACGGAATTTGCTATTCCGGTAAAGGAGTATGTTACAGGTTCAAGGGATTTTCACCCGGGACTATGCCTAAAAACAGTGCTATATGGTTCTTATTCCAACCTATCTTCCGTATATGCTAAACAGCGTGAATGGGCAGAAAAGGAAGGTTATGAATCCAGCAATGCCCTATATGAAGTATATGTAACTGACCCTTCTCAAGTTTCGAAGGAAAGTGAGCTTATAACTGAAATTTATTATCCTGTCAAAAAGAAAGTGTCAAATAATTACACCGAGAAATAGCATATAAGACGATAAATAACAAAGGGGAAAATTATATGAATAAAGAAAAAATAACAGAGCTCGAAAAGAAGATAAACAACGAATATAGCAATATTGCGGGTATAGTTATATTAAAAGACGGTAAAACACTATATGAAAACTACTTTAATGAATGCACTGCTACTAGCCGAATCCATGTTTATTCAGTAACAAAAAGTATTATTTCCATATTGATTGGGATTGCCATGGACAAAGGGTACATAAAAAGTATCGACCAGAAAGTACTGGATTTTTTCCCGGATTATACAGTTAAAACAAGAGAAAAAACGATACAGAATGTTACACTTAAGAATTTGCTGACGATGACAGCTCCATATAAATATAAGTTTTTTGTACCATATATTAAGTATTTTACAAGTGATGACTGGGTAAAATTTTCGCTTGATTTGTTGGGAGGTAGGGGACAGATAGGAAAATTCAGATACACTCCCCTCATAGGACCGGATATTTTGACCGGAATCCTTGTAAAATCAACGGGGAAATCTGTGTTGGATTTCGCAACAGAATATTTATTCTCACCACTGGGAATTACTGTTGAGAAAAATGTAATCTTTCATAGCAAAGAGGAACAACTTGCATTTAATAATGCTATAAATATTAGCGGCTGGGTTGCGGATTCAACTGGAGTAAATGCAGGAGGGTGAGGGCTTACGCTATCTGCTACGGATATGGCAAAAATCGGCCAATTATACTTAGATGGTGGTATGTGGAATGGAAGGCAAATTGTATCCTCAAGATGGATAGATGAGAGTACAAAAGAGCATAGTCGGTGGAAAAAAACTTAATTTACCATATGGATTTTTATGGTGGGTAGAGAATGAGAATGGATTTTCGGCTATGGGAGATGGAGGAAATGTGATTTATGTCAACACAAAGAAAAAAATAGTAGTTTCTATTGCTTCTCTTTTTGTGCAAAAGGTCAAGGATAGAATAAAATTCATAAAAGAGTATGTTGAACCGATATTTGACAACGAAGAGTAAAAGGTAACGCTTCGTTCTGATGGAACTAATCGGTATACTCCCTTCCTCCGATATCGAAAAGATGCCTTTCTCTCAAATGTGCGGTATTAAAATAAGTTTAAATAATTGGCTTATAAGTAAATTATGTGCCGGAGACCAACCCGGCAGTGTAAACCGATAATATTATGGAACAACTGAGCATGTTGTATATGAAGGGTAAGAGGAAATAAAGAAAACTTTAGAAAAACCCGAAGTTAAATTATTGAAAATTAAATATCAACTGTATTTACCGAATGCCTTTTCAAGCTGTTTCTTTGTACCTCGGTCCTTTTTTAATTATAGATTGTATTACTTTTCTATATTCCTTTAAAGTCAGTTTGCTTTTTAATCCTAAGTCTTTATAGCGGGGATTTTCTGAGATTGCCCTCATAAATACCTTTTCATTTTTATTATTACTATCTTCAACCAATTCATATACAAATTCCTTGGAGGTATTAATAGAATAGGTATTATCTCCATATTCTTCAGGAGTTTTGTATAAATGGAGGATATACTCCCGTCCGAGAATAATATCAGAAACAGTATTTTCAGTAATAAATGCTAATTGAGTTATTTTTATCTTAATATTTTTGGGGCATTTACCCTTAAATGTTTCCAATACTTTGGCACTATAAATTTTATATTCAAGTTGTCCAAAAAAGGAATCTTCCAAATAGTCAGTAGAATCTAAGCTCGTTAATTCTAACCTTACAATCAAATCAGAGTTATTCAGCCAATCAATTTCATCACCTATCATCGATGCTGAAACTGATATTGGCTCGACTTGATTCTAAAGCTTGACTTAATTGAAATTTCTGCATTCGCTTCATATGATTCTTTATTTGTATTCCCACTTATATGACTGTAACTAATAGTAGCTGCAACAATTAGTACAACAGCCATTATTGGAATAACTAAAATTCTCTTAATATTCATAAATGATCACCCCTTTTATTAAAATTTTATTTATAATGTGATTCAGATAATAAAAGTGCAAACTAATAGCCCAGTGCTTCAAGCGTTCCATTATAACTGAAAACTAGCGAATTATCCCTGTGTTTCTAATAACACATATTATACCAATTATTACTTATACAATCAATCCCAGAAAACATGAACTAAACTGATTATTGATAATATAGCTACGTATACTTAAATTCTACTCTACTGTATTTATTTTACATATATCGCAATGGCACGAATTTCTCATTATAATTTGTTTAACAGGTACCTTGTTTTTATTTTTCTAAATTCATAGGTTAATGTGTAGATGCTATTAATCTTAATATTTAGTTATCGAAAAGCGGTAATGAAATATAACCTCTAGAATCTCTTATGTCGATATCTGATCCCATACCCTCAGAGAATAACTTCAATCTTTCAAGTATTTTTACACCATCATCAAAACCAGCCTCAGTGGGCTGACAATCGATAATCTTTAGCGGCACAAGTTCGATTTTTCCTATTTTGCTTTTTTCTATTTCAACTTTTAGCATAACGGTTTCATCGGTACCCCTTGGAATCTGCCGGTCAAAAACAAAGTTCCCCAGGCTGTAGAATATCGGTTTGCCGTTGTAAATCTCTACCCCTTGAAGTACATGGGGGTGGTGTCCTATTATAATGTCCGCACCGTTATCCAAAGCAATATGAGCTGCTGATTTTTGACTTTCAACAGGATAGAAATCGAACTCTTTTCCCCAGTGAAAAGAAACTATTAATACATCACAGTTCTCTTTTGCAGTTTTTACTTCCTCACCGAGGGATTCTATGTCAACTTGTGCAACATCGGGCTGATCTTCAAGAAAGAAGTAGCCTTCGGAAGGAAAAGCCGAAAACCCTAAAAACCCGACTACAGTACCTTTCACTTTGATATATAACGGTTTTCCTGCAGTCTCTCTGTTTTTGCCTGCTCCAAAGGTTTTAATTCCGGCACTGTTTATAAAGTCAACGGTGTCCATTAATCCTTCCCTGCCAAAGTCCATGGTATGGTTATTGGCGAGATTTAACACGTCAAAGCCTGCCTCCTTCAGGGCAGCAGCATTTTCCGGTGCTGCCCTGAACAGAAGGCTTTCTTTCTTAAGGGCGGGCGTTCCTCTTGATGAGATAGCGCATTCCAAATTGCCTATAGTGATATCCGAATCCTTCAATATCCGTTTTATATTATCATAAGGATACTCATATCCATTGGTCTCAATTTTCTCACCCACGCCCCTGGCTAGCAGTATATCACCGACAAAAACTATTTTTACAGGTTCGTCCTTGAATATTGCTGCTAGAGAAGCAACCAACACTAGTAAAAACACACATAGAACAAGCAAATACTTTTTCATATCCTAACACCCTGAGCTATACGGCTCTAATGGAACAGGGATTTCTAGCTTTTCACCGTTTATAAAAGAATCTGTCCAGTCAGGTTGGGCGGGTTGACGGCTTTCCTTAATCATATTTTGCCATTCTTCGGTTGTCAACCTCTTGTCATTTACAAACTCATAATAACTAAACACTGCTCCCCTCGTAAGATATATTTCATCGCCTATAGGTACTGCAACAAATATCTGTGATGCCGGTCCTACACCAACTTCAAGACAGTTACCGTAAGCAGTGTGAACATCAACAACAAGAGCCATATTTCTATCGGTTTCTGAAGTGATTTCATACCAGCTCTTATAACCTTCCACAAGGGATGTAGAAATATATTCGAGAGTTCCGCCGTATATAAGAAGCTGATAATATTCTTCCTTTGATAGTTCTTCGTTTCTTAACTCTTTAACCGAACATGTAATTAAGAATTCAAGAAGATCTTCAAAATGCTGCATCTTATTCTTCAACTCATCGGGAAGTATTTCTTTTTCTGTTAAATTCATTCTCGAAAACCTGGTCAACCACAGCAGTCTCTCATAGACTTCTATATTAGGCTCTACATAACCCTTTACAACAGGAGGTTCTTCTCCTCCTCCACACTCTGCACCGCTGGGTTTTGCGTATAAAACTGTATCATGCCTTAGTTGTGACCAGCTTCCTAAGGCTGTGCTTAAAGATTTGTCTTCCCATGCTGTATTTGTCATAAAAGAAGGATACCCTTCACCAAATTGCCTTATTAGGGGTTTTAATGTCCATAACCATCCATAGTACATGTTTGATTGCCATGTATCATTGCTGATTTTTGAAAAATTGCCTTTTAATTTATTAAATTCCTTTGAATAATCACTCCATGTTTCGTTTTCCTTATACCTGTTTATCAGAAGGTCATAAGCCCTTTCAGAACCGAGAACTCCCATTACATCAAGTCCTTTGGGAAATGGCCTTTTGTACGGTTCTACCAAAGATTGGAGTATTTCGGAATCGGGAATATATCTTTGCCCCATGAACCTAAACTGTATATCTGTAGGCGTATCCGTTGAAGTATATTTAGCTTGAATCCGGGGAGAAGGCAAATTCTTTGCTTCAGCATTAAGTTTATCTATATACTCTTTGTTAAGGAATTTTTCAATATCGGGCTCATCGCCGTATACTTTTATTATCAGGTCTTTTAAATGATACAAATTAAGGTCATCGGTACTTCCTACATAAAAAACTGTGGGATCATATATTTTTTCCCAAAGCTCTATGTTATTTACACCATCAACATCTGAAAAGGCACAGTACGTAATTAATAATACCCGCATAACCGAATCCAGATCAAGTTCTTCATTTCCTGAACCTCTTTTATATATAGGGAAGGGTGCCTGACCATACCACATCATGGCCTTAAAATACTTTTCGAATTCCTCATTTCTTGTGTAATGACCCCTTGGTATGTATTGACTGTAATCGAGTTCAAAACCGAATATCGGTGACTTTGAAGTTCCTTCTGCCTTTTCTATCAATTGGTATTCAGACTCTGCCAGTCTCTTAGCTTCATCCGGAATCTGTATACTGTTTTCCAGCCCTAAAGCCTTTTGGGCCACAGTAAAATATGCAATGTTTTTTATCAGCAACTCTTTTAATTTTTCGTCTTTAGTAGCTTTATAAAGGTCATTTGACTTTAATATCATGTTAGAGGTCAATTGATTGAGGGGATCCATAAGCTTTTCATATTCCAGTATTCTCAAAGAATAATCAAAGAATAAATGATACACCTGCAAAACAGAATCCGTTGTCACAAAGCTTGGGATTTTCAAGTATTCATTTCTTTCATAAATATAAAACAACTGCTCTTCATTGGAGTTTACAACCACAAAGCCATTTTTGGTAATCAGTTCTTTTTGCTCCGGGGTAAACTCACCGAATTGATCAATATTTTTAATATTAGATAAGTCCTTGTTTATTTTATAGGGCTTAACCTTTTTTTCATAATTTATAGGGGACCATTCCAGTGTAGAGTAATTCCTGTCCCTCTCATCAATAAAAGAAGGTTTGAAAACAGTCTCAAGACTATTTTGCGTGTTATCTGGAGATTTTTCCTCCGTTGTATATGGTGTTTCTTTTGGTAGATCCGTTTCATTTTTATTGGAACATCCAACTGTACCTGCGAACAGAAAAAGTGCAAGTGCTAAACATAATACTCTTTTACCTAGCATAATTATTTCCTCCTCTAATCTTTTTTCACTTTGAGCTCCCCATCTTTTAAAACAAAGGTTTCCCATTTATAATTCTTTTCGGCCTTAACAAAAGCTTCAATTTCATATCCCTGACCTTCTATCCAACATCCCTTCCTTAATTCCTTAATATCGGTAAAGCTTTCGCTCTCTGCATTTCGTTCAAAGCCAAACCCCTTCCACTTATATGATGCCAAAGCTTTATTGCCGTCTGAAAGATACTCAATAGATATAAGTTCATCGCTTTGGCTAAAATCAATATCCGCAAATATATAATCCTCAAAAGGCCTTGAAAGCCTCGAACCTCTCCATTTTGGAGCTATGCCGCCTTTGTGCCAGTCATAAATAAAAGGCCTTTTTGCCATTTCAGGATGAAAGGGGGCAGTTTTATATACTCCCAGGGATATTTCTAGCTTACCGTCCCCATCAACATCGCAGGTTTGAACCTTCCAAGGATTCAGATCCTCACATGCAAATCTGTATACTTCTTCAAGCGAAATATTTTCTTTACTTTGAACATTTTCAATAAAATTATAAACTATCATCTCATCTGCATATTCTCTATTCTTCTTTGAAGTCAGTAATACCAATTTGCTGTTTTTATCATTGTCAAGATCGGATATACAGCTACTGATAATCCTTCCTTCTTCGAATTCAACACTGTTTACCTTTGTTCCTTCAATCGTAAAAAAACTAATCCCTTCCTCATCAAAAGTTAATAAATAACTATTGTTATTGTATGTTATCTCTACAGGACTTGTTAATTCATCTTTAGAAAACTGAAGGATTTTGTATCTAATCAAACTTTCCTCATTAATTATTCCGTTGATATTTATATTAAAAAATCTTGCTGAAAATAAACTTATATTTATAGATGCATCGGAGACAGCTTTGACACTGTCTATCTTTATGGAATTAGCTAAGACAGTAGCAATAACTATGAAAAGAACAATTAATATAGATAGTGTCATTAAAGATTTCTTTTTTATATACAAGGCCATTCTCCTAATAAACGAGTACATTTTTCCATTTATATCTACAATAATATTATATTACGAATTTATACTATATTCAATTAAGTGCAACTTTTGGTTATGAATGGGTAAGCTCAATTGCTCAAACTACCTTTGCTGTAAGACTCAAGTGTGATAAAATATGGGTGAAACAGCACTATTGCGGTGTATTTTGAAAGTTGGTGATATTATAGAAAACACATATACAACAAGTCAAATTGCAAAGATAATCGGTATACATCCAAATACAGTGCGAATGTATGAGGAATTAGAACTTATTTCGAAACCTTTACGAAGACCGAATGGCTATAGGGTTTTTACAGATATTCATATCTATCAATTTAAGATAGCTCGTACAGCATTCCAAATTGAGGTATTGCAAAATGGTCTTAGGAAAAGAATTATAGAGGTCGTAAAATTATCTGCAAATAAGCAATATGATAAAGCAATTCAATTAACACATCAATATATTCAAGCTGTTAAGCAAGAAATTGATAATGCAAATGAAGCGGTTGAGATTACTAAAGAACTATTGCAAGGACTAACTCAAGAAAATACAGTGTTCTTGACACGTAAAGAAGTATCAACTACTTTAGGGGTCACCATGGACACACTTCGCAATTGGGAAATGAATGGACTGCTTAAAGTAAAACGCAGTGAAAACGGTTATCGTGTTTACAGCAATGAGGATATTCAAAAGTTAAAAATTATCAGGTCACTTCGATGTGCCAACTACTCTCTTTCGGCAATTTTACGAATGATGAACACAATAACCCAAAACCCTGAAGCCAACATAGAACAATTATTGAATACACCAACTGCAAGTGAGGATATTGTATCCGTTTATGATAAATTAATAGTATCCCTTAATATGGCAAAAGAAAATGCCGAGATAATTATAGATTTGCTCCATGAAATGAAAAGTAAATATTCAAACCCTCCAGTATAACACCAGACTTTTGTTTGGTGTTATACTTTGTCTAGCCTCATGGAATGAATTAAAAGAGGCAAAAGGAGGATGTGATAATGGAAGATGTAATTAAGGTAGAGCATCTGTCAAAATCTTACGGAAATCTGAAAGCGGTTGATGATTTCAGTTTTTCTGTAAAGAGAGGCAAAGTATTTGGATTGCTTGGTGCAAACGGTGCAGGTAAAAGTACGACTATTGAATGTGTTTTAGGAACACAAAAGGCAGATAGCGGAGTGGTTTCTATATTGGGAATGAACCCGACAATTCATCGCAGAGAACTGTTTGAGCAGGTGGGTGTACAATTCCAGGAAACTAATTATCAGGAGAATATAAAAGTTGGTGAGCTGTGTGAAGTAACTGCATCTTTGTACAGAAATCCAGAGGATTGTAATAAACTACTTAAAAGATTCGGTATCTCGGATAAAGCAAATGTTCTTGTAAAAGAACTCTCCGGTGGGGAAAAACAGCGTCTGTTTATTGTACTTGCCTTAATACCAAGTCCCAAAGTGGTGTTTTTAGATGAACTTACTACAGGTCTTGATGCAAGAGCCAGACGGGATGTTTGGCAGATCCTTGCAAAACTTAAAGCTGATGGCATTACCATTTTATTAACTTCACATTTTATGGAAGAGGTAGAAACCTTGTGCGATGAGATTTGCATCTTAAAGAAGGGTAAACCCGTATTTTACGGAACGGTATCTGAAGCAGTTAACCAAAGTCCTCACAATAAATTTGAGGACGCTTACCTTTGGTTTACGGATGAGGAGGTAGTAAACAATGAGATCTTATAAAAAAATACTAAAAACTGAACTTAAGCTATCCCTTCGTGGTATGGATATGTTGATATTTGCAGTTATAATGCCTATCGTTGTGCTTGTGGTGCTCGGCATAATTTATGGAAATAGGCCTGCATTCGAGGGCGCTGGCTATACATTTATTCAGCGATCATTTGGTGGATTGGCAAGTATTGCGATTTGTGCAGGCGGAGTTATGGGATTGCCCTTGGTCGTTTCCGACTACAGAAGCAAGCGAATTTTAAAAAGATTCAAGGTTACCCCCATTAGCCCCGTTACAATTCTGCTTGTAGAAGTAACCATATATTTTCTATATGCTTTAACTTCTTTAGTCACACTTTTTGCTGTGGCAAGAATATTCTTCGGTTTCAAAATGCAAGGCAGTATATTGCAATTTATTCTTGGTTGGTTATTGGTCATGGTTTCAATGTTTAGTATCGGCATGATGGTGGGTGGTATTGCCAAGAATTCAAAAGATGCAGGCATTATCGCAAGCATATTGTATTTTCCAATGGTGATTTTTTCGGGTGCAACACTTCCATATGAAGTAATGCCAACAACAATGCAGAGTGTTGTGGACATCTTACCCTTGACGCAGGGGATTAAGATACTAAAATCTGCGACATTAAATTTGCCAATGGAAAGAGTTTTGCTTCCAATTATTGTAATGACGGCGATTGCAGTAATATGTTCATTGGTTGCTATTAAATTTTTTAAGTGGGAATAAGAGAAAGAACGAGATGGAGGGGAGAAGGGGACAGGTACCTTCTCCCTGCTTACAACAGCTTTAGGTGAGATGCTTGTGGAAAACTATGGGAGTGATATATAGGTGAAATTGGGAAAGAGGAGCAGTTTATACTTAATCTCAATAAAAAGGGAGTAAGTATTCACCTGATTAGATATATTGCTCTAAAAAATTCCTCATAAATTAGCATTAGCTATTTGCTTTCAGGGTTAATAAGTGTATAATAGAGGAAAACAAAGGTTGGAATAAAAAGGGTTTGTTTTGGGACGGATTATAATAGAATGCCGGTTGAAATATAAGGAGAATAAGGGTGAAAATGAAAGATTACTTTCTAGAAGAATTGGAAAAACGTATCACAATTATTGAAAAGGGTGATGCGGAAAACATTAAGAAGATGACTAAATGGGATTATATTGTAGTAGCTGTTTTGGCAGCACTTTGTTTAATTGGAGTTGTGATAGGAGCTTTTATTTAGTCACTTGGAGTGAAACTTTTGCTTTTATTGACAAAGAATAGAGGAATGAAGCGGTGAGAAAAGAAAAAGATACTGAAAAGGGCGGCCAAGGCGGAATTGAGAGGGAGGTATATTGCGGTATATGGCCGGCACTTAGTAATAACCGTATTTATGGCTTCATAGATGCATTATTAGTATTGTCGGGTTACTGCATAGCAACGTGGAGTTACACGCAAGGGTCATATTTGGCCACACTTGTGGGATTCAAAAAACTATTGATTGGTGCTTTCCTAGGGGCTATCCTGATGCTACTCATATATCAATTACCGGTTATTTTATCTGTGAGATATGGAATTGATATTTGGATATGGCTTAGAAGTATTTTTGGGACCAGCGGTGTGAAGGTTATGACGATTATAATAATTTTAATAAATTTTCCTTGGTATGCTGTTTGCTGCGAATTATTTGCATCATCAATGGAGAATTTATTAGGTTTATTTCATATACCTCTGCCAGAGGGAAGTCACTTGTTTTTAGCGCTGCTTTGTGTCGTAATAGGAACTATAATTGCATATAAAGGAATTTCGACTATCACATGGACAACAAGAGTATTGGTTCCACTGCTGCTATTGGTTGGAGTGGCTGTTGTTATTGTGGGTTTTACATCGGTACCGGCAGATGTTATATGGAACTATGTGCCGCAAGGGGCGGATAAAAGCAATTCTTTTATTTCGTATATATTATCTATAGAAGCAAATTTTGCATTTGTTATTACCCTGGTAGGTGGAATGGCAGGAATCCCTAGATTGTGTAAGAGTGAGAAATCGGGATTTTATGCAGGAGTATTAGGACAAGGGTTATCAGGGTCCTTTTTTGTGGTAATTGGTGCGGTAATGGCTATTGCTATGCAGCATGTGACGGGACAAATGGTAGATGATCCGACGTTGATGATGGCTACATTGTCAGTACCTGCTTTGGGATTGACTTCTCTATTGCTTGTTGCGTTTGCTAATATAGGGACACAGGCTGTTGGCTCTTATATTTATGCAGTTATGCTAAAATCAACATTTAAGAAAACCAGCTACCATGTATTAGTGATAGTATTGGGGGTATATGTATCCATCCTTTGTGTTTGGGGAAAAATAGTAGATTATTTCGGTTCATTTCTAACCATCAGTGCATGTATCTATGCACCGTTAGCAGCTTTATTGTTTGTAGATTTCTTCTTTATTAGAAAGCAACGTTTAGATTTAAAAAGTGCTTATGAATTTAAAGGACACAATTCTTATCATTACACAAGAGGGTATAATATTATCGGATTTGCATGTTTAATTGGTGGAAGCTTGCTTTCGCTGGCAATTTATAATCCGGTCACCGGTGAAATACACAACTTGCATTTATTTACTTTAACGCCAACGGGATGTGCATTTTTAGGGACCGCAATAGCATACTTTCTTTTGTGCAAGCTTCCCTTTGTTCGTAGATACGTTAGAAAGGATGTATCAATTAATCCCGACAAAGAGCCCTTTGATAGAAATAAAGTCCCTCCAAAGCAAAATTTGTTTGCCATGCCTTTTATATGGCTGATGTGTTTAATTTGCACATTTGGGACAAAGTTGAAAGTCAATAAGACCGGGCATAAAGGGATTAAGCCGCCATTTATTGTATTGGGTACCCATCATTCTTTTACAGATTTTTATGTTACACCGTTAGCTTTATTTCCGCACCGTGCCAATTATGTATCGGAATTGGAGGGATTTGAGTATTATGGTGAATGGATATATCGCCAAATGGGTTGCTTGGGTACTAGAAAATTTGTAAATGATCTCGCATTGATAAAAAATATCAAGCGTGTTATCGAACGAAAAGGGATATTGGTCTTATATCCTGAAGCCCGATATGCCAATGTCGGAACTAGCTCAAAGCTTCCTATTTCAGTTGCCAAAATGGTCAAATTATTAAAGGTCCCGGTAGTAACATTGAATATGAAAGGAAACTACTTGCAAGCACCCCTTTGGAATTTGAAAAAACGAAGGGAAGTCCGATTGCATACTGATATGATTTATGCTTTAGATAAAGACGAAGTAAAGGAATTATCAGTTGAGGAAATACATCAACGCTTAAGTGAATTATTATCTTACGATGAATATGCATGGCAAAGAGAGCAAAAGATGTCGATTCGATATCGAGATAGGGCTAAGGGATTGCATTTGCCACTATATCAGTGCTATAGCTGTCATGAGGAATTTCAGATGGCTTCAAGTGGTAGCGAATTAATATGTAAGGCTTGTGGAGCCGTTTATCATATGGATGAATATGGTTCATTGTGGCTTGGGAAAAAGGAAATTTATATTCCGGATTGGTATGAGTGGCAACGGGAACAGGTGAATGAGGAAATTGAAAGCGGAAGATATATTTTAGATATAAAAGTGGAAGTAAGCGCATTGCCTAATGCAAAAAACTTCATTGACTGTGGCGAGGGACATTTGATTCATGACGGGAACGGTTTTTCGCTGACGTTTTATGATTATGAGATAGAAAAATACAGGACATTACTGTGGCCCTGTGCACAGACATTTTCAATTCATACAGAGTACAATTATAGAGGAAAGGGGCAATGTATTACACTATCCACGCTGGATAATACGTACTTCCTTTTTCCATTGGAAGAAGGGTTCAATGCTACGAAAATACAATTCGCTACAGAATATATGCATTCCGTTACGTATGCTTATAATAAGTAAAAAGGATAAAGGAATCATATGGGAATAAATTGTGGAGAATAGAGATACAGCATCAATTGACGTCATATGAAAGGAGAACGCAAGCTATTATGGAATATAAAATTTTAAATTTTTCAATAACCATGCCATTTGGAGATACTGAAAATACAGTTTTTCCAACCTTGCTTTTGGATAAGCAAAACATAATTCTTGTTGATTGTGGTTTTATCGGGGCCTTCCCCATTCTTGAACAGGAGCTTCGGAGGCATGGAGTGTCAGCAGAGCAAATAACTGGCCTTGTTCTGACTCATCATGATCATGACCACATGGGAGCAGCTGCCGTCCTCAAAAGGATAAATCCTAATATAAAAATATATGCTTCCGCTTTGGAAGCACCATTCATTTCTGCTAAGGAAAAACCGTTGAGGCTTCGTCAAGCGGAAGAAATGCAGAAAATACTTCCACCGGAGCAGCAGGATTTTGGCAAGGTATTTTGTGATATGCTACGTCGGGTTGAGCCGGTTGAAGTGGACACTTTCCTAAGGGATGGAGATCGTATGGATTGGTGTGGAGGATGCAGTATTCTTGCGACGCCAGGCCATACTCCCGGACATATTTCGCTTCTTATGGAAAAGGATTCGATTATTATAACGGGGGATGCAATTGCGCTGGAGGATGGTAAGCCTGTAATTGCAAACCCACAGTTTACATTGGACATTGAAAGGGCGACAGAATCCTTAGAAAAACTATTGCCCTTAAATGCAAGGGCTTATTACTGCTACCATGGTGGGCCTTATGTTCTTACAGCCCAGTAATTTTTATATTACACGAGAGATATGAAAAACATGTAATATAGTTTGATAAAATCGCAAAACTTACTACGAATTACTTTCAGAATATCCGGGGGACTACCGGCACATAAAGGTCTGCGGTGAGTTCTCCCTGATTATAATAGTAATACTCAATATCGTGAGTGCCGGCATGTTCATATTCCGATTCAATAAGCCATATCGAATAGATATAATCCCAAGTCTTTTGTACACTTTCGGTTATAGGGCCAAGGGTTCTAAAAACCGCATAATACGATAGAATTACCACCTCTGAATGAGAGAATAAAAAGCACTTTTTAAGATAGTAAAAAAATTCAAAACAGAACTCAACATAATACAACAATATTCAAAAAAAAAAGAAAATTGACAATTTAGAAATAATTGTTTATAATAGAGGAAAAGTGTTCCTGTTAAGAAATGTTAATGCTTACAATTTAAAAATATGAGACAGCAACATTGTGAGGAATATTCGACTTACTTTGATAATCGTTCAGTAATATATAGATCATAATAGATAAGCGATTTGCATGCAAATTGTTGTTAAGTTCAAGGAATCTTTTTTATTTTACTAGCGTAATATTGGTATGAAATTTTTGCAGCTATTAAATAAAGAGCCCATAAATCATACTTCTTCTTGGCGGAATCGGATGATTTATGGGGGTAGTACTACAATAGCTTTTTGCTATTATGCTTTACCATTTTTAATTATACCACAAATAGGTTTAAAGTAAACATATTTTAGTAAGGAAATAGTATGGTAAATATTTGAGCAAATGTACTTGTTGGCAGTTAATCGCTGGTTGGTCACGTTAACTGAAGACAAGGAATATATAGTGAAGCTCATCGTAGCTTATCAAGTTGATAAGCGAAACGGCGAAGCTATGTAAATATTGACAAAATTTTTAAGTGAAGATGATGATAAGTGAAGATGATGTATTGGTATGTGTTTTTTGTGAAAACGGGCAAGGAATATAAGGTTGTGCAGTACCTTAAAGATAGATTGGATCAAAATGTGTTTATGCCGTTTGTGCCATTAGAAGAGAGGCTTTTTAAGACGGCAGGAAAAGTAAAAAGAGAATTAAAGCCTCTATTTCCAGGTTATGTTTTTATTGAAACGGATTTACCTAGCAAAGAATTCATAAAGAGAACAAGTATATTAATTCATACTTCCCTTGATATTATATGCTTATTGAGATACTCAAATACGGAGGTGGCAATGAGGGAATCTGAAAGACAGATGTTATTAAGCATATGTAATGACGAACGTTGTATAGAGTCATCTATAGGAATTATTAAGGGAGACAGAATATATATTACCGATGGTCCTCTGAAAGGCAAAGAGAGTATTGTATGTAAGATTAATAGACATACTCGAAGAGCCATAATTAAGCTGGGATTTCTAGGTGAAGAAAGGTTGGTAAATGTATCGCTAGAGATAGTGAAAAAGATAGATGTAGAAAAATAGATATGTGGAGCGCTAATAAAGTTATAGATATCTCAAAATGAGACATGTTTGTGCGAAGTTTACGATTCAATTCTTATTGACAATACTATCATTAGATAATGAGGTGGTTTTAATGTATCCTAAGAGTTTACGCTCAGTTAGCATCGCTTCAGTAGAAGTGGTAGCTAATATTATTCCTTTATCAACATACGGAGGCAAGTGCGATGTGGCTGAGATTGCTGCAACTATTAGACTATGTGAGCCCATGTGTGAAGATGTATGTATTATTTTTCCATATATAGATTCTATCTATAATCCGGAAGTTTTTACTCATAGTAGCAAGCAAATTTTGAAGTCTTTTAAGAGTGAAGATTCGGAAGAAAAGCAATTATTAGAGTTAATAGATGCATCCTTTGAGCGACTCAAAGTTGAAACCGATGAAGAAAAAATAAATATGTTGATTGAATTGTTATATTCATATAAAGAGTTGAGAAAGTGTGAATATGTTCTAAATATTCCGGAGGGACAACAGTTTTTAAAAATATCCTTTAAAAAAGAAATACCAAAAATAGATAATGGGATAAATAAGTTTGATATGGGTGACTTTCTTTCATATTTTTCACTTAAAGGTGATTCGAGCAATTTAGGAAATATTACAGTATTAATGCCATCAAAAAAGTTGGATATGTTGATTGCTACATGTAAACCTCCAAATGGATTAGAATGCGCGATTGACAAGTATATAATTGCAGAAAGAGTAGTATTATCACAATTTTGGAGTTGTGGTCCAAGCATAGAGGTGTCATATAGGTATCATGAAGAAAACCAAAACGATTATATTAATAGTAGTACTGGATTATAAAGATGTTTTTTCAAGTTGATTGAATAGATAGAGCGAGAAATATGAATGGCAAGGGGAGGAGAGTATATACTGGATATCATTGTTTGTATAAAGGCAGTACCTGAAACAAATGATCTGAAAATAAACAGTCAATCAAATACGGTTGTACGTGAAGGTACGAAGTCTGTTATCAACCCTTTTGATGTTTATGCTGTTGAAGAAGGTCTAAGAATCAGAGAGAGAGAGGGTGGAACTGTTTCAGTTGTTAGTATGGGTATACTGTCATCAGAAGCTATCTTGAGAGAGACGATAGCAATGGGGGCAGACAAGGCAATACTTCTAAACGATAGGTGTTTTGGAGGTTCTGACACACTGGCTACTGCTTATATCTTATCAAGGGCGATAAAAAAAATTAATAAATTTGATTTGATTATTTGCGGGCGACAATCTATTGATGGAGATACTTCCCAAGTGGGGCCCGAACTTGCTGAAAAGCTTAATATTCCACATATCACTTGTGTATCAAAAATAGAGAAAATATCAAGAGACAGCATTGTATGCAGAAGGCTTACTGAAGACGGATATGAGATTATTGATGTGTCATTGCCGGCGCTCATAACTGTTACAAAAGGCATCAATGAGCCTAGGACCCCAAGGATAAAGGATAAACTAAAAGCAAAAAATGTTCCAATTAGAATATTAAACGCTGAGGATATTCATGCAGACATAAATTATTGTGGATTAAAAGGTTCTCCAACAAAGGTAATAAAAACCTTTACTCCATTTTATCAAAATAAATGTGAAATTATATACGGTACACTGGAAGAAAAGGCAAAAGAGTTGGTTAATAAATTGCTTGCTAGGGATGCGCTTTCAGAATTTAGAGATATTTTTGAAGAACAAGACAATTCAGGCTATAATATACAACGTTTTGGTAGCCCTATGTTTCCGATTCATATTGAATCGAAGGGTCCTCAGATAATTGGATATGATAGCAATTTGAAAAATGAATATAGGGGAATTTGGATTTTCGGAGAGCAAAAGAATAATACTCTTTCAAGTATAACTTTTGAGCTTTTAGGTACAGGGAGAAGACTTGCAGATAAACTGGGAGTTCCACTTTGTGCAGTAATTTTCGGTGAGGACATTGAAGAGTTGGCTCATGTATTAGCTCAAAATAGTGCAGACAAAGTATATATGGTAGATCACCCTTCTTTAAAACATTATATTGATGAGTTGCATACTGATGTATTTGTCCAGTTAATCCGTAAACATAAACCCGAAATAGTTCTTATTGGTGCAACAACATACGGAAGGTCGTTGGCTCCAAGAATAGCTTCAAGGCTAAATACTGGGCTGACGGCAGATTGTACTGATTTAGATATTGATTTGGAAAAAAGACTTCTGCTTCAAACACGACCGGCATTTGGAGGCAATTTGATTGCTACGATTATTTGTCCTGAGGCTCGACCGCAAATTTCTACAGTTCGCCCAAATGCAATTAAAGAGAAAATAGCAAGCAGGATTCCAACAGGCAGGGTTATTCGTGAAAATGTAACTATACCTAAATATTTAAGAAGTAAGATAGTGGAGACAGTTTCAAATGAAACTGAAATAGTAAACCTTATCCAAGCGGAAATAATCGTTTCGGTAGGAAGAGGAATAGGGTGTCCTGAAAATATACCTGTAATTGAGAATTTGGCAAAGATACTTAATGGTGCAATAGGAGCAACACGGGCTGTTGTTGATTTGGGGTGGATTGATTACAGTCATCAAATAGGACAAACTGGTAAAACTGTTGTGCCCAAAATATACATTGCGTGTGGAATCTCCGGTGCAATACAACATATAACCGGGATGTCAACTTCAAATATTATCATTGCCATAAACAATGATCCAAATGCCCCAATTTTTAAAGTTGCCGATTATGGTGTGATTGCAAATTTAATGGATTTTATTCCTGTTCTTACAAGCGAGCTGGCAAATAAAATCGAAAACTATACTAAAAAATGAGGGATACAATGGGGGAGACAAATATTGTAGAGTTGTATAAAAAAGCGTTTTCCGCTTGTTTAGATCAAAAGCAAAAGCTAATTAATTCTTCCAACCAAAAAAAGCAGCTTTCAGAGTTTATTCCATTTTATGAAGAAGATAAGAGTTTTTATGAAGAAATAAAACAGTCCTATGACGAATGGAAAGCATCGGGTGAGATTTTAATTAGTGCTGGATTATTGAAGCAATTAAGCGATGTATATAGTGCTTTGCAAGATGAAGAATCTAAGAATGTATTCCATTGGTATATTCAGTCAAGAATTGCATTTACTATTCTTGAGGATACAGATACGGCAGAGCAAATATATCCTTATCCAACTAAAAATAAGAAGTACACTCTTGCAAAGCTTGCTGCCAAAAAAATAAAAAAGGAAGGCAACTTGTTTATCATTGATGGGTATAGCTTAGATTCAGAGCTATATCTTGTCTCGGAATCCTGGATTTGTGAGACATATTTATTAGAAGGAAAATGTGAGCCTAAGAAAGGGGATATTATCATAGATGCCGGAGCATATAAAGGTGAAACTGCTGTGTGGTTTGCAGATAAAACCCAAGGCTACGGCAAGGTTTATTCATTCGAGGTTTTGCCCTCTCACGTTTCTGCAATAGAACGTAATATTAAGATTAATAAATTAGAAGAATCAGTACAAGTAATTAAAAAAGGATTGTGGGATAGGAATACAACCATCCGCATAATAGAAAGCGGAGATGCAACGAAATGCACCCCTCAGGAGGGGCAGTTAGAAATTGAAGTTATTACCCTGGATTCCTTTGTAAAAGAAAATGACATAAAGAGTGTGGATTTTATAAAAATGGATATAGAAGGCGCAGAATTAAAGGCGCTAAAAGGGAGTATCGATACAATAAAAACTTTTAAACCAAAGTTAGCAATTTGTGTTTATCATAAATATATGGATATAGTAGAAATACCTTTATGGCTTAAATCTATAGTTCCGGAGTATAAAATATATCTTGGGCAAAAAACGCCTTCTCCTCACAGTTTGGTTCTATATGCTTCTATTTAAAAATTAATTATAAAGGTGTTGATGCAATGAATGCTTTAGTAGTATTTCCTATAACAATGCATAACTACTCTTTTTCCGCACCTGCTTGTTGGCTGTTTAGCAAAAATAAAGACAAGGTAAAAGGAGTATACGGTTTTGAACTTAATGAGAGGCTTGTACGGGAATATGACTTTTTTATTATCGAACTTAACTGGTTTATACAACTATATGAATTTTTCCATATTGTTAATTACATAAAGAGCATCAATAAGAATGCTCGGATACTATTTGGAGGTTTATACTCTGCATTGAAATATGAAGAAATATTTAAAAGGGCTGATGTTGACTACTATATTCAAAGTGATAACGAATTACCTATAGATTACTTATTAAATGATTACAGTATTGATAAAATTCCTAATCTTATAGGACGTAACTTTCGTAACCCGGTAAGTTACGTTTTTACTGAAAGCGATTATAGGGATCTTGAATTTGATCTTGATTGGTTTCCGTCTTACCATAAATATGTAAGCAGAACCTCGGATTATTATATGGAGGACCAGAATTATTCAAGGCTATATGAATATAATGATCAGTATAATTTGCCTATGATAATAACCTCAAAGGGCGGTTGTACAACAATGCATAAGGGATGTAACAATTGTATGGGCTCAAAACACGAGGTTTTGAGGGAGATATATCACCGACCGCCTATAAAAATGAGTAATGATACACTGTTATATCTATTACGCAAAATTGAAAAGAGGTTCAAAAAGGCAAGTATGCTAATTCTTTCAGAAAATGATTATGACTTTTCCAATCAATTTTTTGACATTGATATGAGTGTTGAAATTGATTCTAATATGCCGGTTGAATTAATAGAAAAAGTGCTTTACGCATTTCCAAGATGTATTATGAATGTAGGTATTTACAATGAAGGTGTAAGTGGATCTTCCATAAGAAAAGACTATAAAAAATTGCTGCAGTCAGAGGATGAAAACCACAAGGTGTCATTCTTTGTATATAGTAAAGATATTGAGCTTGTTGATATACCTGAAAATCGTCGTTTGTACTCGGAAGATACATTTCCTAAATGGGCCTACTGGGATTTTTATAATGATTTTGATGCCGCCTTAAGGTTTAGTAAATTCTTCTACTCTAAAGTAAATGAAAATATGAAATTTACCAAAATATTCAAGTCTACATAACACATCGAAGCAAAAACATGTATGAATATAGTTGGCAAGAGCTATACGTACGAATGCATATTAACGGTCCATAAATTGCATTAGTATTTTAAATATATTGAATTTTTACAAATACAATGAAGGAGAGGATATTACTATGCCCATATTAAGTTCTGAACAGGTAAGTGAAAAAGTTGTAAAAGTTCTAAGGAATCATTTGGATTCATCAAGTGAATGTACAGAAATATCAACGGAATCAACCCTTGATGAATTGGGGTTGGATTCTTTTAAAGCCATCCATGTACTACTTGATTTGGAAGAGGAATTTCAGATACAAATTCCTGACTCAATGTTGTCCCCTGAAATTTTTGCTTCTGTAGGTGCTTTAAAGCATGCTGTAGAGTCAATTTTAGAATCTCAGTAAGTTTAAATACTTGACTTATAAAATATTGGAGATACAGGAGATAGTTAAAGTGAATGACTACATTATTATAAAAGGAGCAAAAGAGAACAACTTGAAAAACATTTCGTTAAGTATACCAAAGAATAAGTTAGTTGTTCTTACAGGTCTTTCGGGTTCTGGAAAATCGACATTAGCTTTTGATACTCTGCAGAAGGAATGTCAAAGGCAATATATGGAATCTATGGGGATGGTAACAGATTTTATAAGCAAGCCAAACGTGGATGCTATTATAGGCTTATCTCCATCTATCAGTGTTGACCAATATGTCTCAAATCGTAATCCCCGGTCAACAGTAGGCACAGTAACTGAAGTGTTTACCTATCTTCGTATATTGTTTGCAAAACTGGGACAGAGACCGTGTCCGAAGTGTGGAGAGATTATATCCCCAAAATTTGAAGTAAGTGAAAATGCGAACACAGATATGTGGGATGGAGAATTGAATGAGGGAATTGTAATAAATAGTGACGAAGCTGTCGGTGAAAACGAAGGTTCAACAGAGGAATTTGGGAATACAATTCAGTGTTCAAACTGTGGAGAGTTGTTACCTGAGCTTACCATGAGTCACTTCTCATTCAATCGTCCCGATGGAGCGTGTCCAGAGTGTACAGGCTTAGGTGTAACTAGTACTCCAAATATATCAATGATTATTAATGAGGATCTTAGTATAAAAGATGGAGCTGTAGAAGGGTGGTACGACTATCATAAAGCAAAGTATTTGGATGTATTAAAAAGTGCTGCAAAACACTATGGATTTTCTTTTGATGAGGATGCACCTATCAAGGAGTATACACAGGTGCAAAAGGATCTTTTGCTGTATGGTGTTTCTAGTTCCCAATTCCGTAGGCATTATCCTAAGGTAAAGCCACCAAACTCTATTGCTAACGGGCGTTTTGAGGGTGTAATTACTGCATTGATGAGGCGTTATGCTGAAAGCGCAAATGATACAAGCAGCCGTGAAAAAATTGAAAAAATGCTTATACAAAAAGTATGTCCCAGTTGTAATGGGACTCGTCTGAAAGAGGAAAGCAGAAAGGTTACTGTAGCAGGAAAATCAATAATAGACATATCAAATCTTTCTCTATTTCAGCTGAGCGAATGGGTTGCAAGTTTGCCCAAGTTTATTTCGAGCGAGGGCATGAATATATGTCTACCGATTATATCGGATCTGAGCGAAAGGTTAAAAAGACTTATTAATGTCGGTGTGGGATACCTTAAAATGGAACGTTCAGCATCTACGCTCTCAGCAGGTGAGTCACAGAGGTTAAGATTGGCTTCTCTTTTAGGCTCCGGCCTTACTGGAGTTCTTTACGTTCTTGACGAACCCACTGTAGGGTTGCATGCAATAGATACTAAAAGGCTAATAACAGTAATGAGACAATTGAGAGATTTAGGTAATACTGTGCTTGTTATAGAACATGATGTAGAAATAATGAGGGCAGCGGACTATATAATAGATATAGGCCCAGGAGCAGGTAAGAATGGCGGAGAAGTAGTAGCAATCGGTGCACCTGAAGAAGTTGGGAAAAACAAGAACTCAATTACTGGACGCCATCTATCTGGAGTTGATTTTATCCAGATACCTTCCTCCAGAAGAAAAGGTAATGGGAAGTATATCTCCATTACCAATGCCTATGAACACAATTTGAAAAATATAAGTGTAGATATACCTTTAGGAATGCTTGCAGTTTTATCGGGTGTATCAGGTTCGGGTAAATCTACATTAATGTTTGATATCATCGGTCGTGCAGCGGAAATTCATTTTAGTAATATGGATAAGGTGCTGTGCAAATGTGATAGTGTGAATGGTTTAGAATATATTAATAATGTCATTACAATAGACCAATCTCCTATAGGCCGGACTCCAAGATCAAATGCTGCAACATATACGGATGTTTTTAAGTCAATAAGAAATTTATATGCTGAGCTTTCTGAAACTAAAATAAAAGGTATACAGGCAAAACATTTTTCCTTCAATGTGCCCGGTGGCCGTTGTGAAAAGTGTAAGGGGGCAGGTGTACTAAGTATCAGTATGCATTTCCTGCCGAATGTTCAAGTAAGATGTCCTGCCTGCCATGGAAGACGCTTTAAAAGAGAAATATTAAATATAAAATATAATGGATACAGCATATCGGATGTGTTGGATATGTCTATACAAGAAGCTGTGTCTGTATTTAAGGACATTAAGCCTATCTATGAAAAAATGTCCCTGATGGAAGAAGTGGGTCTAGGGTATCTACAGCTTGGGCAAGCAGCGACCACATTGTCAGGCGGTGAGGCACAGAGGGTCAAGCTTGCAAAGGAACTGAGTAAGAACAAAAAAGGACATACGCTATATCTTTTGGATGAGCCTACAACCGGGTTACACCCTCATGATGTACATAAGCTTATACCCCTGTTGCAGCGCCTGGTTGAAGCAGGGAATACTGTTGTTGTAATTGAACACAATTTGGACGTTATCAGTGTGGCTGATTGGATTATAGATTTTGGACCTGAAGGAGGAGACGCAGGTGGTGAAATTGTAGCTCAGGGAACTCCTGAACAAGTTGCTAAGGTAACAGAGTCAAAAACTGGATTTTGCCTCAAAGAGATATTTAGCTATTGAAGTCTATGGTGAAAATCTTATAGATTCAAAATGTTTTGCAGAATGGAGGGATAAAATGTCCGAGACAACGAATTACTGGGATTTCGTTAAGAATATGCTCAAGCAACATAAGCAAATGCCGAAAATACAGCCGACACCTCGGTATATAGATATACCATTAACGGTTGCCCAGCAGAGATTGTGGATTTTACAGCAAATGGATCCGAATAATACTGCCTATAATATGTTTATGCCGTTGAAGGTTAAAGGTGATATAGATGTTAATGCATTTGACAGAGCCGTAAATGAAGTTATCAAACGCCATGAGAGCCTGAGAACAGTATTTGCTGAAGAGGAAGGAAGTTCATACCAAAAAATTCTGCCGGAACTTAAAATCAAAACCGAAATAAAAGATTTCAGAAGTTCTCAAGATGAACGGTACAAACTTGCCTTTGAGTGGATAATGAATGAGACTGAAAGACCTTTTGATCTTGCCAAGGGCCCGTTGATTCGATGGGTTTTGGCGAGAGTCGATGACCAAGAGTCATATTTGTCTGTTATTATGCACCATATTATATCGGATGGTTTTTCTGTTAGCATCATGTACAATGAGATATCCAGCTTCTATGATGCTTTTACTAGAGGTAGAAATATAAATTTGCCAGAGCTGCCTGTTCAATATGCCGATTTTACAATTTGGCAGCGTTCGATTCAGAAGAAAAAGTTCCTTAAGACCCAGTTGGAATACTGGCAAAAAAAGCTTCCTAAGGATATCAGACCATTAGAACTTCCTACGGATAGGAAAAGACAGGCATCAATATCTTCTGACGGTAAAATGCATAGAATAATTATTCCGCAGGAAATTGTAAATGCTTTAAAAGAACTGAGAGCAAAAGAAGAAGGTGTGACACTTTTTATGATTCTGGTTGCAGCTTTCAGAGTGCTGCTATATCTGTATTCCGGGCAGGAAGATATCATAATAGGATCACCTCTGGCAAATAGGAATAGAAGAGAAATAAAAGACCTAATTGGATTTTTTGTAAACATGGTTGCCCTTTACACTGATATATCCGATAATCCGACATTTATGGAGGTCTTAAAAAGAGAAAAAAAGACATGTCTTGAAGCATATGAAAATCAGGATATTCCTTTTGAATATCTGATGGATGAGCTGAATATAAAGAGAGAATTGGGTAGAAATCCTTTGTTTCAAGTTGCCCTCTCATTCCAGAGCATTACTGATGACACCATTAAAATTGGTGATGCTATTGTTGAAAAAATGAATTTTGAAAAAAAAGGAGCCATGTTTGACATCACTCTGCTGCTTTATGACAGAGGGCATTCGGTGGATGGATGGATAGAGTACAGTACGGCTCTTTTTAATGCAGATACCATTGAGAGATTTTCAGAGCATTTCATAAATCTTTTAAGCGAAGTGGCAGAAAATCCTAACAAGAGACTATTCGATATACAATTACTGTCAAAGGACGAATTCAAAAGAATTGTAAAGGAGTGGAACAACACTCAGGCGGAATATTCGGAAGACCTTTGTATCCACCAGATGTTCGAGGCGCAAGTTGAAAAAACTCCTGATGCTGTCGCACTGTTTTTTGAAGGTAAAGAATTAACCTATAAGGAGCTAAACCGTAGAGCAAACAGACTGGCAAACTATCTTATAGAATTGGGTGTCAAAAACAACACTTTTGTCGGAATATGTATGGAACGTTCTTTTGAAATGATTGTTGGGCTACTTGCTATTTTGAAAGCTGGTGGGGCATATTTGCCGTTAGATCCCTCCTATCCTTGTGAGAGAATCGATTTCATGCTAAAGGACTTAAAGGTGGATATTGTCCTGACTCAGGAACGTCTTTTGGAAAAGCTGTCAGATGATATACCCCAAAGGATTTGCTTGGATATTCATGAATATTTATACGAGAAGCAGACTGAGGAAAATCCAAATGTCAAAGTAGATTCCGACAATCTCGCTTATGTAATCTATACATCGGGAACTACAGGGAAACCGAAAGGAGTAATGGTATGCCATAAACCTGTAATAAATCTTATCGAGTGGGTTAATAAAACATTTAATATAAATACCGAGGATAGGCTTTTGTTTGTGACATCTATCTGTTTTGACCTTTCTGTATACGATATATTCGGTATTCTTGGTGCAGGAGGGACGGTTCATATACCGCCAGAGGCCTCACTCAAGGATCCGGAGCAGATTTTATCAATCTTGTGCGAAAATCGTATAACCTTCTGGGATTCAGCTCCTGCAGCATTATCGCAGCTTGTGCCGTTTTTGTCAAGAATTAAAGAAGGAAGTAACACGACCAATCTCAGACTGGCATTTTTAAGCGGAGATTGGATACCTGTGAGTTTGCCGGATTCTATTAGGAATGTCTTCAAGAATGCACAAGTAATAAGTCTTGGTGGGGCTACAGAAGCTACAATATGGTCGAACTATTATGTGATAGGCGAGGTCAATCCGGAATGGAGCAGCATACCTTACGGAAAACCTATACAGAATGCCAAGTACTATATACTTGATAAAAATATGAAACCGTGTCCCATAGGTGTTCCGGGGGACTTATACATCGGAGGCGATTGTCTGGCTTTAGGCTATGCCAATCAACTGGAATTAACCAAAAAGAAGTTTATACCGAATATATTTTCCGATAAGCCAGGTGCCAAAATGTATCATACAGGAGACAAGGCTCGTTTCTGGAGTGATGGCACAATGGAATTTATTGGGAGGGTGGATAATCAGGTAAAAATTAGAGGTTTTAGAATTGAGATGGATGAAGTACAGACAGTTTTAGGCCAGTATCCGAAGCTTGCAAACGTTGCTGTCATAGCAAAAGAAATGAGTGCTGGAGACAAACGTTTAGTAGCTTTTGTGGTTCCGAAGGACGGTAATTCAATTACATCAGCAGAACTGAGAGAATTTTTGCGTACGAAATTACCGGAGTATATGATTCCATCCTCTTTTATTATGATTGACAGAATTCCAATTACCACAAACGGTAAGTTGGACAGGAATGCTCTTTTGGAATACTCTCCAAGCAAAGAGAGCACTGAGGAACATGTTGCACCGGTGAATAAGGCTGAGGAAACTTTAACTAAGATATGGTCCGAACTTCTCGGTATAGATGTCATCAGTACCACTGATAATTTATTCGATTTGGGCGGACACTCACTGCTTGTTGCTCAGATGGTTTTGCAGGTGAAACAGCAAATGGACATTGAAATTAGTGTAAAAGATATATTCACATATCCTACAATAAAAGAACTGGCAAACCAGATTGTGAATGGAGCTGTAGAAGAAAGGTTTGTAGATCTTGAAACGGAATCGTCCTTTGATTTCAGTCTTGAAATAGCCCAGCCGGGCGAAAGAAACGAATATGAAATGGAAAATATACTTCTTACCGGAAGTACCGGCTTTATCGGAAGATTTTTGCTCCATGAGCTTCTTTGCAGTACAGATGCCAAAATCTACTGCTTGTTAAAGGGAAATTCTGAAGAGGAAGCATTCGATAGACAAAAACAGATATTGGTATCAAATGGACTCTGGAAAGAGGAGTACGCAAACAGGATTATTGCATTGCCCGGAGATTTATCAAGACCGAGATTTGGTTTGAATGAAGAAAAATATATGGAGCTTGCGCGGACGATTGATGTTATTTACCACAATGGAGCCAATGCAAATTATCTTGGGCACTACAGCAGATTGAAGGATACAAATGTCAATGGTACTAAAGAAGTTGTAAGGCTTGCCGGATTGTATAAAGTTAAACCCATTCATTTTTCATCGACATTAACCGTATTCAGATCGGCCCAAAACAGGGTTGTCAACGAAGATACACCTATTGAAGATGAAAAGCACAATTATTTCCCGGGATATTTTGCTTCAAAATGGGTTGCTGAAAAAGTTGTACATATCGCAAGGGAACATGGTATTCCATGCAATATCTACAGGTTTGGTCTAATGCTTGGAGATACTGAACTTGGGAGATATGATAAGAATCAATGGTGTTATCAGTTAATCAAAAGCTTTATTCTCTTAGGATATTCATTTGATAAAATGCCGGATCTTAATCATGCTGTGTTGCCTGTAGATGTTGCTGTAAGGGGGCTTGTTAGCTTGTCTCTCAAAAAAGAGCTTTACAATAGAAATTTCTATTTATGCAAACCGAACAGAATACCGGTTCAAAGCTTTGTACATGTATACAACAAGATTACATCGAAGCCTATTAAAATCGTTAGTTTTTACGAATGGCTGAAAATAGCATCGGCACATGTCGATAAGGGAAATGCAGTACCATTCCTTCCATTTGTTCAAAATTTTGTAGGGACAAAAAGGGAGGAAGTGGAAAACTATATTAATGATGAAAGCAGAAAGCTGGACATAGACAATGCTAAGACATTTCAAGAGTTTGAAAACGCAGGGATTAGGATACCTGAGCTGGATGAGCAGCTTGTTGCAAAGTATTTCCGGTATATAGTCCAAAATGATGAGGAGCTTAAGATCTACAGTGAATATATGGAATAACATTTGTCAATCATATGTAAATATATCATTGAATAAAAATGAAAGGAAGGACAGGAGATATGGAAAATGCCTTTGTAGTAAAAGGTCTAAGGAAAACTTATGGTGATTTGGTAGCTTTGGATAATCTCAATCTAGAGGTTCGTAAAGGCGAAGTATTTGGTTTGCTTGGGCATAATGGTGCAGGAAAATCTACTGCAATCGAGTGTATTTTAGGAACAAAAATACCTGATTCGGGTACAGTAGAAGTGCTGAAAATGGATCCTATAAAGGACCGCAAAGAGTTGTTCCAGAAGGTGGGAGTTCAGTTTCAGCAAACCCACTATCAAGATAAGATTAGAGTTCACGAAATTTGTGAGATGACTCATTCTTTGTACAAAAACCCAGCAGACTGGAAAGAGCTTTTAGAAATTTTCAACTTGGATAAAGAGAATATGAAGAAGCAGGTATCAGATTTGTCTGGTGGTGAAAGACAAAAGCTTTCAGTAGTTTTGGCACTTATACCAAACCCTGAGCTAGTATTTCTGGACGAGCTGACTACCGGGCTTGATCCCAAGGCACGAAGAGAAGTATGGAATTATCTGAAAAATCTAAAATCGCAAGGACTTACGATTTTCCTTACATCACATTACATGGATGAGGTCCAAACATTATGCGACAGAATATGTATTCTCAGAAAGGGGAAGGTTGTGGCTATGGATACAGTGTCATCTGTTATTGAGACTAGCAATCACTCTAATCTTGAAGATGCATACTTATGGTATACTGGAGAGGAGGATTTGGGAGCATGAAAACGTTCAAAACTCTATTCATAGTTGAAAGCAAACTTGAAATAAGACGTGTAAATAGCATATTTTTTGGAGTGTTTTTCCCGCTGGGAATGATACTTCTTATGGGAGTTATTTTTGGGAAGAAACCTGCTTTTGAAGGGGCATCTTATACTGCCCTGCAGCAGACATTCGGAGCTCTGTCTACAATCGGAATATGTGCTACAGGCTTGATGGGACTTCCACTGGCTGTTGCGGATTACAGAGACAAAAAAGTATTGAAACGATTCAAGGTTACACCGGTAAGCCCGAGTATGCTTCTTTTTACACAAGTTCTTATCTCGTTTATAATCGCGGTGATATCTACTATTTCAGTTTTTATTGTTGCATCAGTGTTATTTGGATATCGCTTTACCGGTTCGGTCGCAGGTTTTCTGATTTCTTATCTGTTGATTACGTTGGTTATATATGGAATGGGAATGTTTCTGGCAAGTATATCGCCAAATCTAAAAACAGCAAGTCTGCTTTGTTCGATTGCTTACTTTCCGATGCTGTTTTTATCTGGAGCCACTGTACCTTATGAAATTATGCCTCGCACAATGCAGCAGGTAGTCAACATACTTCCTTTGACCCAGGGAATCAAGATGCTTAAAAATTATTCATTGGGCTTACCTGTTACTGGGTTATGGTTTCAGGTTGCTTATTTGGGGATACTAGCACTCATATGTATTGTCGTCTCAGTGAAGGTCTTTAAATGGGAATAGTCTCATTAAGTTTGAAGAGTAATTTGTGTATTCTTCAATGCCATGCTCTCCGTCCCCTTATCGGGGCGGGAAAGTATGGATATTAAGCGAGTTTGGAATACGTGAGATGAAGTTAATTGAATTTAGTTGCAATAAACTAAGTAATATCATAGGGGTCAGATTTTTTGAAGACTGATTATATTAAGGTGAAGAGGTGTGATTATAATGAGCAACGTGAAAGGTATAAGAAATACTACGCTAGAAACATTGCAGGCAATGTTGGACGATGGTCTTATCAGTAGTCAAGACTTAATGAGATTTAGGGTCAACGAAATAGATAAAACTGACCCCGAGTTTGTTAGGTATGAAATGGAAGCATGGTATAAAACTTTGGGCATCGAAAACCTTATAGGAAGGAATTTCAGTTTGAAACTGCCCTATTTTACACAGGAAGAGATTAAAGAATTATATGAAAATGATGAAATATTGTTATGTGTTCCACGGGGAATTACAAGAAAAGAATTAGGAAAGTTGTTTAATTTAGAAAGTTGGGCATTAGAAGATGAATTAATAAGTCCTACTACTGAAATAGAGGATTTTTGGTTTAAAATGAAAAAATCTTTTGCTCCTGATTTTTTGGATAAAACCGGGACAGAAGTGAAAAGGGTTATGCAAAATGAGGGAAAGCTCGGATTGAGCCTTGAAAGATATATGGTATTTATCGCACGTATGAGGTATTTAACCGGAACGACTCCCGATTCAAAATATAAGGTATGGATTACTCATGGCAGATACGAATCTAAAGCAATGTTAATTGCAGGATTTGATTGTAACAATAAATTTTCTGTGCATGGATGGATGCCGCATTTTCATTCTCCGTTGGTTGGAGGCAGATACGTATTTATACCAGACCATATATAAGGAGTATCAGTACGATGACAATGATTATAAATAATAGGGAAAATATTGAGGTTATCCTAAGAGGTGGTTTTCCGGAATATAGGCTGCATAATCGAAATGAAATTCCTCAAAACAGTATACTTTTTAGAAATTTATTTACACTGGCAGGCACATCAAGTACTATACAAGCTCACTCAAACTTAGAAACCTTTACAATTCCAGGACACATCAACTATTCTTCGGTGGCAATTGTGGAAGAGAATGGAATGAATTGCAATCAGTTAAAAGAAGGCAACCGGGTTTTATTAACGGCCCAATATAGTAAATTCTTTAGCTTTAACACGATGGAGAATTTGAGAAATAATATGCTATGTTTGCTTCCCGAAGATATGGATATGGTTAATGCATTATTTATACCACTGTTATGTAAAGCGATTTCATTATGTAATTTAAGAAATTCTATTTCGGATAGGGTATTAATGTTGGGATGCGATATAATCGGTTTAATGATGATTATGCTAATGAATTTAGAAGGCATTAGACCTGTAGTTGTGCTTGATAAGTGTGAATATAAACATGATTTGCTTAGAAAAAAAGGTGTTTCAGATATTTTAGATATACATTCCATTCACTTAAATCAAGAATTAAAGAAATTCGAAACTGTTTTTGTAATTTCACAACCGAATGAAGAAATAGATGAGCTAGCTGAATATGAGTCTTATGATAAAGAAATTATTTATTGCAGTAATATGAATACAAAGAACTGTATGGCTCATGACACCAGAATGAATGCCATTGAATTGTTAGAAAATAGCGATATTTATGTAAAAGACTTGATTGCTTGTCATGTTCATGCTGAACATGTTAATCAGGTGTTTAATGATATTTGTGAAAATAAATATTCTGGAAAAGCGTTGGTTTATGATTGGTAAAATGTTTATATCCACATTGATATGAAAATATAATTTTATTATATTGGGGGAAAAAGTTTTATGGAAATAAAATCTCTAAAGATTTCTTTTTCAGAGGAAGATAGGGCTTGGATTACCGATAGGATCGATGAGTGCTTGGCCACAGGGCAATTGAGCCAAGGTAAATTCGTGATGGAATTTGAAGAGGAGCTTAAAAAATATTTGAATGTTAAGCAAGCTATAGCAGTAAATTCAGGAACAGGTGCAATCGATCTTGTTATGAAAATTTTAGATGTTAATAATAAAGATGTTCTTGTCCCAACTAACACTTTTTTGGCAACAGCAGTAGGAGTTAAATTTTCCGGTGGGAATGTAAAGCTTGTTGACATAGATCCAAAAACATTATCAGTGAGTCTAAAAAGCCTCAAAGAGCGAGTTACCAAAAATACAGCAGGTGTTATCATTGTTCATATTGGAGGTATCGTTACACCGGAAATTGAGGATATTAGAGAATGGTGTGACCGGAATGGATTGTGGCTTTTTGAAGATGCAGCACATGCTATAGGGAGCTCTTTTCATGGGAAGTTTGCAGGAACGTTTGGTATTGCCGGTTCTTTCTCATTATTTGCCACAAAAGTAATAACTAGTGCTGAAGGTGGAGCCATTGTAACTAATGACGATGAACTTGCTGAAAAGATAAAATTGTTCAGGAATCATGGAAAACCAAAACCATGGGATACTTACCACACAAGTCTTGGTTCAAACTACAGAATGCATGAAATAACTGCGATTATTGCGCTTTCTCAACTAAGGAAGCTGGATAAAATCATTCAGGAGAGAGATAGAATTGCAAACATGTACACAGAAAAAATAAAGCAGCATCTACCTGAATTGGAACTGATATTACCTGAGGATAGATCAAATTGGTATAAATATACTGCAATGCTACCAAATGAAATAGATAGGGAAGTTGTTAAATCCAGATTAAAAGAAAAAAATATTAATCTGCAAGGAGAAGTCTATGGGATCCCCTTACATAAACAACCGATTGCGGAGATGTTAGATTCCTATAAAAATTTTGAAGTTGCAGACAATGTTTGTTCTAGACATATTTGCTTACCCATTTATCAAGGACTGACAGATTCTGAAATAAATTATGTAGTAGAGGAGCTGGCAAAAGTAATTGCCGAACTAAAAAAATAATTTTATAAACTTACTTCCTAATATAAATTAAACACCTGTGGAGGAAACATAATGGATTCCGAAATAGTCGTAGAGAATTTGAGAAAAGTTTATAAAGTTCCTGTTCGCAACCATGGATTAATTTCATCTCTTAAAAGCCTTATACATCCAATATACAATAATGTTGTCGCTGTTGATGGCATCAGTTTTAAGATTAAAAAAAGTGAAATAATTGGGTTTTTAGGACCTAATGGTGCTGGAAAAACAACTACGCTTAAAATGTTGGCCGGCCTTTTGTATCCTACCTCCGGCAGTGTTGAAGTGTTTGGATTTAAGCCTTATGAAAGAAAAAGTGAATATCTAAAAAAAATTAGTATGATTACAGGGAATAAATCTCAGCTAAATCAAAGCATAACTGTCTTAGATTCGTTATATCTGACTAAAGAAATCTATGGAATAGAAGATAAAGTTTACAAAAAAAGGTTGGATGAATTGGTAGAGTTATTAAACATATCGGAGCTTCTATTAAGGCTCCCTAGAAACCTTTCTCTTGGAGAAAGAGCAAAATGTGAATTTGCTGTTGCTTTATTATATAAACCTGAAATTATTTATCTTGATGAACCCACATTGGGAATGGACATCTCTGTACAAATCAAATTGAGGGAGTTTATAAAAACATATAACAAAGAAAATAACATAACGGTAATATTAACAAGTCATTATATGGGGGATATAACGTCCTTATGTTCTAGAGTAATACTTATTGATAAGGGAAAATTAATGTACGATGGTGGACTCATGGAATTAAGCAATAAGTTATTGCCATTTAAGCTTATAAAAATTACATTTCATGATAAACCCGCTGGCTTTAAAAAAGTAAAAAGCTTATTAAAATGTGAAACTACGCTGATAAATGAAATTGAACAGTCTATCGCATTAAGAATTAAAAAAGAAGATGTTTCAAGAGCAACGGTAGAATTATTAAATAACTTCTCTTTAGCTGACTTAACTATAGAAGACCCTAGCATTGAAGCTGTGTTTGATCAAGTATATAGAGAAGGAGTATCGGTATGAACTTTCGCGGCGGAATAGCACTAATAAAAAAGTCTCTTTTTAGCTATATGGCTTCAAAAGGCTTTTTTTGGACACTGACGCTTGGATGGATGTTACTGCCTCTAATCTATATGCTGGTATGGATCGTCGCATCGGAAAATAGCTCAATATCCGGCTTTAACCAAAGTGATTTTATCAGCTATTATACCATTATGATATTTGTAAATCAGATTACATATCCGATATCACACTGGACAGTTGGTGATAGTATCTTTAATGGAACATTTGCAACCTGGCTTTTAAGACCTCTGCCGCCCATTTATGAACCGATTGCTGCAGATATCGCAATGAAGATTGCATGTTTGCCTTTTATTGTTATTTTTATATCTGTAATTGTATTGTTATTTGGGTTCAGTATTAGACTTACCGTAATAAATCTTATATTTTTTATTTTGTGTCTGATTTTGGCACAGCTTTTAAGGTTTATATTTGCTTATACCATTTCACTTATGGCTTTGGTAACAAATAAAATAAATTCGCTTTTAAGCGTGAATGATTTATTGGTTTTTTTATTTGCTGGCCAAGTAATTCCAACTGTTTTATTACCTGGATTTGTTAAAATAATAGCAGTATTTTTACCCTTCAGGTACATGCTGGGTTTTCCCATTGAGTTGGTTACTGGCAAATTGGGTATGGCAATGATTGTACAAGGGATAATATTGCAGGTGCTATGGCTTAGCGTTGTAATTATAACAAACAAGATTGTTTGGAAAAAATGTATAAAACGATATGCCTCAGTTGGACAGTAAAGGGGAAAGCAGACAATGAAGTATTTAAAATTATTCAAAAGCATGGCAGTATTATTTTTTAAAACCTCTTTTCAACAAGAGATGGCATTTAGATTTGACTTTATTATCAAAATATTTAATTCTGCTTTAAGTATAACCGGAAGTATTGCAAGTGTTTTTATCATATTTTCAGCAGTCGAAACAGTTAATGGATGGGGGCTATATCAAACCCTTGCTGTAACAGGTTGTTTTCTGTTTGTTCAGAGCATTAAGAATCTATTTCTTGCTCCCGGATTATCGTCAGTATCCGGCCTCGATGGAGATTTGTGGACAGGAAGCTTTGACTTTACATTACTCAAACCTATACCTACACAATTATATATTAGTATTAGAGAATGGTCCCCTTTATCTATTTTTGATATATTAGTAAGTTTGATAGTTATTGGTTTATCTATTTTTTATTTAAGCATTACGATAACATTTATAAATGTTATGTTGTTTGTAGCAGCTCTATTTCTAGCAATAACAATACTATATTCCATTATGCTAATATTGACTTCTGTAGCTTTTTGGTATCTAGGAACGCCATTATTATGGATATTCGATAGTTTTATGGAAATGGGACGTTTTCCGATACGGATTTATCCGTCAGTTTTTAGAAATTTACTTACCTGGGTTATACCGGTTGGCTTTGTTGTTACAATCCCTGTAGAAGTACTAACGGGGAAAGCTTCACCCTTCATTTTAATTGCCGGAGCTGTTTTCGCTGCCGTTCTTTATACAATTGCGGCCATGTTTTTTAAAAACAGTATAAAAAAGTATTCCAGTGCTTCTAGTTAAGAAACGGATAAGTGTGATTTTTGATTTAAAACTCATAATCAAGGAAATTTGTGCGATTTCTGCAGAAAAATATGTGGAAATTGTAAATTTAATTATAAATTATAGAAAGGATGACATGATGATGTACGAATCTAAGCTGTATAAAATGTTTAAAAAGCATCTCACACAAAATTCGGAAAGGGTTGCTATTATTATTAATGATGTGCAAACAACCTACAAGGAATTATTTGAAAGAATTAATGCTTGGAAAAATTTTTTTGAGTCTGTAGGAGTAAATAAAGGAGATAGATTAATTATTAGTACAGATCATCGACTTGAATTTATTGCTTCATGGTTGTCCTTATGGAGTATCGGTGCAATACCCATACCAATGGAACCAGTGGCCAGAGCACCGGAATTAACTCGTGCGATTGAGGCAGGAAAACCTCACCTTATATGCAGTGAAAATAGAGAGCATTTAAATGCTTTGCCCAAAAATTCTGAAATATTTAACTGTAATTTGCAGCCTTCGTGGGTTATCGCAAAAATTAACACAGATAATGATATTGATTCCGGTAAAGACAGTGCATTTTTTGCCTATACTTCAGGAACTACGGGGGCTCCCAAATGTGTTATTTATGACATAGAAGGAACTGTAGCTATACTGGAGTCACTGATTAAAGCCTTTAAACTGACTCCTGAGGATGTTTTTATGACACCTCTAAATCCTTCGCTGCCATCTGTTATATTTACTGCAATTTTACCTTCATTGGCTGCCGGTTCAACACTTGTATTGCTTGATGAACCAATTCCGCGGCGTGCCTTGAAAGTAATGGCTCAAACAGGTACAACTGTATTTTTTGCAGTACCGTATTTTTATAGATTAATGAATGAGACAATGAGTGTAAAGGCAGTCCAGCGTTTTGAACATTTAAGATTATGTGTTTCAACTTCTGCATTTCTTGATAACCACACATTCAATGAATTTTATAAATATACGGGAGTACCTATACGTTCGATTTTTTGCTCCTCAGAAGCTTTCTACTGTACTTTTTATGGAGGTGACGATATAGAGATTTTGAGAAAATCATGCGGTACAACGCTGGAGGGGGTAAAAATAAAAGTTGCGGATAAAGAAGATAATGAAGTGCCGCTGTTGACAGAAGGGCAGATCTTAGTGTCAGGGACTCATAAGTCTAAGGGCTATTTTTGTCGACCTGAACTGGAAGAAAAGGTTTTTAAAAACGGATGGGTCCACACAGGGGATTTGGGCTATCTTGATGAAGAAGGCTATTTATACATAACCGGAAGAATTTCACACACTATAAATGTAGGTGGGCACTTAGTAAATCCCCAGGAAGTAGAGTCTATTTTGATATCCTATCCCGGGATTAGTGAAGCTATGATTTTAGGGGAAAAGGATCCAATGATAGGAGAACGTGTAATTGCGAAAGTTGTTTTAAAGGAAGGCGCTGAAATTGAAGAAAAGGAAGTAATAGAGTTTTGCAAAAAAATGTTGCTCAAGTACAAAGTACCGGAAAGGATTGAAATTGTAGAATCTCTTCCAAAGAGTCGGTACGGCAAAATACGCAGAATGTAATGCATCAATACATAAGATCATAATGTCAACTATTTTATTAATTAAAAAAGGGGGGGAGAATGTGAATACGGTATTATTAGAATGGAGGCCCTACACTTCATTATTTCAGAGAAATAGTCTTGGTCTCCAATATATAGCTGCTACTTTAAGGCAGAATGGATACAAAACGCATATTCAAGTGTTTGAAGGGGAGGCAGTAGAGGAGGTTTGTAGACAGGTTCTCCAACTGAAACCGGATATTGTAGCAATCCCGATTTACCCGGAGATAAAAGATACTGTTTATGCAATTTTTGACCATATAAAAGAATCTGATCCGAATATCACAACAATTTCAGGTGGACATACAGCAACTCTATATGCCGCAAAAATTATGAAGGAGCAAAAAAATATAGATTTAATTACTTGTGGTGAAAGTGAAGAAATCTATTTGGAGTTATGTAGAAATATTGAGAAAAAACAGAGCATAGAGAATGTAAAAGGTATTTTTTACAGAAAGAACAATTTGATATTGAAGACAGGTCCTAGGGAGCAAATAAAGGATTTAAACGTGCTTCCTTTTCCAGTGGATGATATTACAAAAGACTTAAACGATGACACTTCTCCAACAGTATTTACATCGATTTCTTCCTCAAGAGGTTGCCTTGGGAATTGTGATTTTTGTGTTTCCCACAGGGTTAGTAAAATTGTCAAAAACGCAAAATGGAGGGGAAGAGATCCGGAAAGCATTATTGAAGAAATAAAATGTATTATCAGCAATTTTCCCGGGAAAAGAATTGCAATAGAGTTTGTTGACAGTTCGTTTGAAGACCCTGATCCGAGGAATAAATCGCGCATATTGAAGTTTGTGGATCTGCTGGAATCAAACGATATAAAAATAGCGTTTTCTTTTTTGACGAGAGCAGAATCTTGGTCGGAAAAAGATACAGATCTAATTAAGAGAATGAGAAAATGTGGGCTTTTCCGCGTTTCACCCGGTTTTGAAAGTGGATCGGAAGCTTCTTTGATATCCTTTGGAAAGCGTGCTTCTGTTGAAAACAATTACAAAGCCTATGAGGTATTTTCAAAAAACGGTGTAGATGTGTGTGGGCTTATTATTATGTTCCACCCATATGTTACATTCAATGATTTGCGAAATAATGCAAAGTTTATAGTTGACATAGGGCTAGGCCATAGACCGCAGAGTTGGCTCCATTCATTATATGTATTTCCTGATACCCGAATATTTCATAGAATTGCAATGGACGGACTTCTTATTGGAACAGATAAAAGCCAATTTGTCTATTTATATTCTTTTAACGATGGAAGGATGGAAAAACTCTATAAAACCGTAGAGCGATTGAAAAGATTGCCTGTAGTTGATGATTTTGAAAATACATGTGAAAAGATTTCTTATGAGCTAAAGCTATATGAGGTTTGGAAAGAGCAGTATGATGAATTTGAAAAAGTCAGAGATATAATGGACGAATACATTAATTCATTTAAGAAGACCTCAAAAATAGTTAGTGAGAGACTTAATGAGATGTTTTTAGAACTTGTTGAACTGGCAGAAGCCCGCAAGATACTGCATAAAGAAGAAAAAATTATAGAAGAGTGGAACCACTTGTTAGAGGAAAAACATAATTATCTTGAAAGTGAGTGGGTACGTTTCAGGGTTAAATTGCTGAGGAAAGGAATAAGACTAATATAAGTGGGGGGATATTGTGGAACTGGAAGCTCTTAAATATATAAAAGCAAATGATAGAATTGCCATTGCAAATGTCACCAAAAATAATTTTATGGGAATTGAATTGCTTTTGAAACAGCTAAATTTTCCGGTGGAACTTATTGGTGGATGGAATAAGGAAGAGACTTTAATAAAAGATAATGCCTTCTGTGAATATACAGGTAAAATAACTTTAAAAAAAGACATGCATACCTTTTTAAACAGCCTTTTAGAGTCGGAATATCCTGATACTATAATTTTTCCTCCGCAAAGTGAAAAAATTCTTGATGATATTGAATTAATCTTAGAAATAAATTTTACCGGAAAAATTAAAACAATCATCATCATTCGTGGATATAAAGCAAATTTATCTCTTGAAGAAATGAAAAAAATTGCTGTCCTAAGCAGGAAAAATAATATCAATATTGCCGTTGGTGATATTAAGAATACAGGGTATAGTATAGGGTACCTGCTGGACTCTGTAGAAAATATGCCATGGACCGTAAATGAGCTGGATCCGGATTTAGCTGAGTATATAAATAAAAACAATTTAAATCAGGGTACCTTTTTGGACTTGGGAACAGGAGCAGGAACCCAGGCGGTTGAGCTTGCAAAATTGGGTTTTACTGTAACAGCAACAGATTTAGTTAAATATGCCTTTGAGAACACTGCTGCGAAAGTTAACAATGTTGATTTTATTGAAGACAATATATTGGATACACGGTTAAATAAAAAGTTTGACTATATATTTGATCGAGGATGTCTTCACGCTTTGGGCAAGGAGAACTATGAAACATATGTCAGACAAGTAAAGAAAATACTTAAGGATGATGGCATATTGTTATTAAAATATGCAACAAACGATAATAAGCACCTGACGAAAGATGTTCTAAAGTATTACTATTCGGAAGATGAGCTTTACGACTTTATTAATAGCAATTTTATAATTGATGAAATTAAAACAACTTTTTATCAGCAGAATTCTGACTATACTCCTATGAAGGCCATATTTGCTGTCTTAAGGATTGGTTAAGTTGAAATTAGAGTTTATTTTACAAATAAAAGGGAGGTGGAGAGGTTGAAAAAATTAAAAATTGCTCTATTAGAAATAAGAAATAGTGTGACCATTTATAAATTCACTTTAGGTATCCACTATCTAACTTCTGTACTTCGCGAAGACGGTTATACAGTGAGTGAAATGCTTTTTGAAGCCGAAGAAGTTGATTCTATTTCAGAAATGATACTAGAAAAAGATCCTGATGTTGTTGGAATAAGTTTTTATAGAGAAACTGAAGAATACATTTTTAAACTGGCCCGGCTATTGAAAAAAGCAAAACCTAATATCAAAGTGTTTTTAGGAGGACATACGGCAACGTTATATTCTACCTATATATTAAAAAAGGAAAAAAACATTGATATTGTCGTCAATAGTGAGGGAGAAAAAACAGTGCTGGATCTTGTAAACCGATTGGAGGAAGGAAGAAGTCTTGAAACTTGTGAAGGTATCACTTATAGACAAGATGATGAAATAATAAAAAATAAAAACCGTGAATTGATTGAAAATCTTGATGAACTTCCATTTCCAGCCATTGACGTATTAAAGGAAAAAAGTCTGAATAATAATTATGTATTTGCTGGTATTTCAACTTCGAGAGGATGTATGGGAAAATGTGCCTTCTGTGTGGCAAACAGATTCTATACATATGAAAAAAAATATAACTGGAGAGGAAGATCACCTGCAAATGTTGTGGATGAAATACTGTATTTGAAAAAGTCATTTCCTGACAAACGATTGTTTTATACTATTATTGATAGTTCAATTGAAGATCCTGACCCAATCAGAAAAAATAGGCTTAAAGAATTAGTGAGTCTGATGGAGAAAAATAATATCCATATTCCGTTTAACTGTTATACAAGGTCTGAATCATGGAGCGAAAATGACATCGATTTAATCAAGAGACTTAAAAATGTTGGGTTGTTTGAAGTGAATATTGGATATGAAGGAAGTATTGAAAAGACACTGGAGATATTTAAGAAAAGAGCTTCTATAGATGATAATTACAGAGCATATCGTATTTTTAAAGATGAAAACATCAATGTGTTCGGTTTTTTAATTATGTTTCATCCATATACATCCTTTACAGAGTTGCGGTCAAACGCTGAGCTGCTTTTGAAAGTAGAAATGGCATACCATCCGCAGTCCTGGTGGCAGACAATGGATTTGTGGCCGGATTCCAGAATATTTTTTGATGTAACCAAGGACGGACTATTAATGGGGCCAGAAGAAAAGGGCTATATTTTTAACTATGCCTATGAAGATGGAAGGATTCACAGGGTAAATGCTGCAATGAAAAAAATTGGGGAATCCCAAGAAAGCATAGCATATGTAAATACAAATGAAAAGATAAAACTCGATCAACTTCTCTATAATGTGTGGAAAGAACAGGACTCTCAGCTAAAGGTTATTGAAAATGAAATGAGTGAATATATTGAGTTATATGAACAAAGAAAAAAGCTCATGGGCATTTGTCAGTATGAATATTTTATGGAACTGATAGACAAGACTGAAAGGGATTTGTCTGACAGGGAAATAGATAGTATTTGTAACGATTGGATTTCTGCCTTGCGTGAAAATAATATTGAGCTTGAAAAAATATGGCTTAAATTCAACATGATGTTCAGACGAAAGAAAGTTGAACTACTTGTATGAGAGGGGTTGCAAACGGGAATATGAGTAAATTAATAGATTTATTTGAAACTACATTTGAAAAAAATCCCGATAAAATTGCAATTGAATATGGGGATAGAAAGATTAGTTGCAAAAATCTACAAGGAGAAGTACGGAAATGGTGTAAGGAGCTTACAGATGGCAGCGCAGAGTTAAAAGAGAATACAAAAGTTTTGTTGGCTTTAGATGATGACATAACTTTCATTTTCCTATGGCTCGCTCTGTGGAAAATAAACTGTATTCCCGTACCAATGGATGGTTTTACGGATAGTGAAGAACTAATCCACGCAGTGGATGCCAGTAGCTGTAATATTATTATAAGTACTAAGGATATTAATTTGGACAATTTGTCGAAGGATAGCAAGACGAAGTTTACAAAAGTAAATTGCAATATCGATAACTCAATTACTTACATAAAAACCGGTTATGAAAATATTGAAGAGAATCCCAACGATTGTGCACTACTATTCTACACCTCCGGAACAACTGGGCTGCCCAAATGTGTTTGTTTCAGCCATGATGCAATGAAAGAGAATGTATTATCACTGGCCGAAGCAATTCACCTTACCAGTAATGATGTATTTTTTACCCCATTATCCATTATGCTGCCGGCAACAATAGCTTCAGTTTTTCTTCCCGCATTTTCGGTAGGCTCAACTTTAGTTATGACAAAAGCCTCATTTCCGGGGAGTATAATAAAGAACGTTTTTGAGAAAAATGTAACGGTTTTTTATGCTGTTCCTTATATGTATAGCTTGCTGTGTACAGCAATGAGCTTAAGAAAGAGTGAATATTGGAAAAATGTAAGGCTCTGTTTTACAAGTTCGGCATTTTTAGACAAAGATATTTTCGATAGTTTCTATGAAAAAACTTCTATTCCCATTCGTTCCTTGTACTGTTCATCAGAAGGTGGTGCTATATCTTTTAATCGTTCCGATGATTTGGAATTGTTGCGTAATTCGGTTGGATATCCGCTTTCAGGGGTTATAATAAGAATTTTGAATGATACCGGTGAAGAAGTGCCTCCAGGGGTTCCGGGAAATATTTTCGTAGGAGGGAGTCACATTTCTTTTGGTTATCACAATAGAGAGACTTTGAATAAAGAGGTTTTTAAAGATAACAAGGTAAATACCGGTGATCTGGGGTATATGGATAAAAGTGGCTATATCTTTTTGACCGGGAGGGCATCAGAAACTATTAACGTAAGCGGTTTCTTGGTTAATCCTGAAGAGGTGGAAGAAGCTATAAAAGGATACCCTCAGGTTAAAGATGTCTTGGTCTATGGTTTTAAAAGTATGAATACTGGAGAGTGTGTCGGTGCAAAAATAATACTTAAAAATGATAAAGATATTCTGGATACCGATCAATTGTATGAATATTTAAGTAAAAAGCTAAACCATTACAAGATTCCAAGGCACTGTGAAATAGTTAAAGAATTGCCTCAAAGCCGCTACGGTAAAAAAATCCGTTCCAGAATGGGGTGACATGAATGGTATTGATTACTGGATGCACCGGATATATTGGAAGCCGTCTTGCTGTTCGGCTGCTTAGTATGGGGATAAAGGTAAAAGGACTTGTCCTTCCAAAGGAGATGGACAAAGTTCAAGAGTTGAAAAAATGCGGCATTGAGGTTTTCCAGGGGGATTTGTGCAATGCTGAGACATTAAAAGGGATCGGCAAGAATGTAGAATTTGCTTTCCATATGGCGGGTTTGCACTCATCGGTGGATCGAATGACAAGTCTTTATGTAAATGGAACAAAAGGTCTCATAAATGAACTTAAAAATTCTCCATTAAAGGGATTTTACCTTGCTGGTAATGGTGCGGTATATGGAGATTGCGGAGATGAAATTCTTTATGAATCAAATAATACCAATCCGACTCACCCTTTTGGTTTAATTTCTTTGAAAACTGAAAAAACAGTTTTAGAATTAGCTGAAAGAAATCAATTTCCATGGATTATATTCAGGATAGCGGAAGTATATGGAGACGGCCAATATGATCCCTTTAAAAACTTAAGAAACTATAAATTAAAGATACTTGGCGACGGTACAAACTATACGTCAAAAATTCATATAGATGATTTGATAGAACTCTTATTACTTGCATTTAAAAGCAATAAAACCAATAAAATTTACAACATATGCGATGATTTACCTGTGAGACAAAAAGAGTTTTATGAAGAAGCATGTTCAATTTCAGGATATTCGGAACCGGAATGGGTGGCGGATTATACGATTCCGCACAGGATAAGGTTAAGTATACATGGATTGCGTATGTTATCTTTACGTATGTCGAATAGAACGATAAAAGAAGATTTGAATTACAAATTGAAATACCCAGCAATCAGAGAAGGACTTACTGACTTATTTAAACGACACGAAACAGTAAATTCAAATAAAATATCTTTACAAATGTAGATGAGGGGGGAAGGAAAGTGGAACTTTCGGTATCGTATAACGGTGATTTGAAGCTTATTGATGCACTGGGGCAATATAGTTCAGTTGTAAATATCTATGGTGCAGCTAGCAAAGATATCACCGGTGGTGGTAGAGGCACAAACGGTCTTTCCGTAATAACAAAACAGGATATTGAAAAAGCTGTTGTAAAAGCTCATGAAAATAAGATTGAATTTAACTATTTGCTAAATAGCTCGTGTATGGGAAATAAAGAATTTCTCGCAAAAAAACGCGATGAAATAATAGAACACCTATCTTGGCTTGAAAGCATAAATGTTGATTGGGTCACTATTGCAAATCCTTACTTAATTGAAATATGTAAAAATAAATTTCCTGGAATCAAAGTGAGTTTATCCTCTTTTGCAATGGTAGAGAGCGTGGAAAGAGCGAAATTTTACGACTCTTTAGGAGTTGATGAGATTACTGTACGTGAAAATATAAATAGAGATTTAAACTTGCTGAGGGAGATACAAAAGAATGTCAAGTGTAAAATTCAAGTTTTGGTCAATCAGACCTGTTTACATCACTGTCCTTATCAGTTTTATCATGATAATGTAATGAGTCATGCTTCACAAAAAAGCGATTTGGAAGAAGACGTATTTATCGATTACTGTATTTTAAAATGTATTTACAGAAAATTTGATAATCCGACTGAAATTATAAAATCCAACTGGATAAGACCCGAAGATTTGTGCGTTTATGAGGATTATGGAATTGACAAATTTAAAATCACAGACAGAGGTAAATCCAGCAACTGGATTGTTAAAGTTGTTAAAAGTTATCATGAGAGAAAATATGACGGCAATCTGGCTGATATTTTAAATATTGTTCAGGTTCACAATAAGAGAACCAGCGGGAAAGTTTTTGAAGCGAACTCGGATAATGAAGCTGCAAAAAAACATATAAAAAGATTGCTAAGAGCATATATGATTTTAAATGTTCAGATGGATAACAGTAAGCTGGATGGTTTTATTGAATTCTTTAAAAATGGTAACTGCAGGCATAAATCCTGTGACAGCTGTGGATACTGCAGCAGCATTGCCCAGAAAGTCATTAGCTTTCCCAATAGTAAGGCAATTAGCCATGCACTGGACGAAATTAAAGAGGTTAATAAGATTTTAATCAATGAAGGGGTTATCAATATGCAGAATTAGAGGTGATAAAATGTTTTCTTATGGAGAAATTGTTAGAGAGATCAAGCGCTATATATCAGAAGAGTTTAATATTCAACCGCTTTCTATAGAAAGTGATTTACAGTTAAGTTCAATTCAAATTTTGAATACAGTAACTTGGATTGAAAAAACATATCAAATAGAAGTAGACGACAAATATATTTTCCACGGGATGTTTAAAAATATCAGGCTTCTAAGCTTATATATCAGCGGAGAACTAGGGTCAGAGCAAAATAGAAATATGTTTTTAAATGCAGTTAGCTAGGGTGTAATAGTAAATTTAATAATGATAAAGTAATCGGTTTAATTTGTAGTTTTTGTCTATGGGGGTGGTTAAGATAAATGATTTAGTACATACCAATCAAAGTATTGAATTTTATACTAATCTCCTGACGCATATGATGCAACAACAGTCAACGGCGTTAATTAATGGAAACGTAGAGGACTTTATAAAATGGTTTGAGTTGGATTCTTATAATGAATACTATCTAAGACGTTGGTTTAACGGCTACGCAGTAAAATTTGAAAATCCCTCTGAGTGTGAGTATGAGATAGAAGGTTTTAGAGAAGAGTCATCAAACAGATATTATGTAAAAGTAACATTTCGGTTGAAGTATAAGTCTTATGATGCAGAAGATGTTACGTTTAGTTATGTGATAATTCGAGATGAGGAAGCCTTTAAGATCGTTAGCCAGACATATAAAATTCATGACAAGCCATGGAAAGATGATGAAACTGAGACCAAATCTTTTTCAATAGGTTCAACAGGTATAATTTTTCGAACCGAATCTTTAAATCAAGAAGAGAGATATCATAACGAATTGCTACAGTCTAAAGAAGTAATTGAGATTTTTAAGAATTCCTGTGACCCATTAAGTGCAAACCTATATGCAAGAGCGGTATCTAAATCTGTTCGTTTTAGAAATACACACCCGGAAATAGACTGTGCCGCTTTTCTCTCGGATTTAATGACATTGAGGGTTGCAAAACTGTCTTTTTTGCTGGGAGATTGTGATTTTGCAACTTACGCTAAAAGAATCAATGCTTTCAGCAAAAAAAATATTATTTCAAAAACCAATGAAGCTCAGCATAATGATGGGGAAATTTCTATTAGAGAGCTATCGCTTCTTCCCCAATTCAATATTGATGAAGTTTTTGCCAGCAGAAACTCGGAACATTTCATGGAAGCAAGCTGCGCAGAACTGACATCGTTTTATGGGTCAATCCTTAGAGCCGGAGGTATGAAGGGAACCAATGTGTTTATCGTGACACAGCCTTTTCATTACCTTACTGTATTTAAACTTGATAAAGGCTACTATATTATTAATGTAAATGATATTATGCCAATGACTGAAAATCGATTGTACGGAGATAATGAAGTCACAAGAATTTTTTCTCCCGTATATTTTCTTGATAGCAGCGGACAAAGTAATATGCCTTTTGAGGTATATGAAGAAGTAAGCAAATTTTTTGCTAAAGGTATTCCTTTGTTTAAAATACCAAAAATGAACAAGCAGGTAAACACGCTTCCCTGCGGTGTTGAACCTGAATTTTCAATCAAAAACTGTAATACCCCTATTGAACTTAGTATGAAACTTAAAAAATATGTTTTAAAAATGAGCAAAGACTGGCCGTACTCTCCATTTACATGGGCAAAGTACTCATACCAGACCTTGCTGGTAGATAAATTGCAGGCCTATCTTATCAGTTCAATAAAAGCTATGGAATGTATTAAAGCTGCAAATCTATATAATTCAATAGAAGAACTCTTTGATTGGATAAGAAAAAATATAAAGCCGGGCTCTATTTTCCCGGAAAATGACCGATTGATGACAGCAGATCAAGTTTTGAGAAATAGAAAAGGGAACCCAAAAGATGTGGCCCTTCTTATTTCAAGCTTGGCAATTTTGATGAAAATCTGTAAAGGCGCCGGAATTGCAATATCAGACCGTACAGCCTATGCTGTCCTGTTTGACGGTGATGGGGAGGTGATTATCTATAATGCACAAACTCTTGAAAGGGTTTCAAAAATTAATGAAACAGTAATTTTTGCATTTGATGAAAATGTGGGCTACAGCATTTACAAAATGAATGAAAATACTCCTGTCTGGCTCCAAAAAATCATTTAACACAAAATTAGATAGTAGAATTCGATTGTATAGGAAGACTTGTATGTCTCGTTCGTTTAAAATTTATAAAAAAGGAGATGACTAGCTATGACTGATCAAAAGCTTGAAATTAAAAAGAAATTGCATGAGATTTTTAGTAGTGTTCTTGAAAGAGATATCGATTTCGGTGAACTCGACGTGGAGAGCGGAATTTTGGAAAAGTTCCATATTGACTCATTAATTGCACTGCAGATTATTGTAAGGATAGAACAAGACTTTGGAATTGTGATCGAGGATGACAATGTTGCAGTTGAAATATTAGATTCTTTTAATAAAGCCGTTGAGTTTATCAGTGAAAATCAACAAGTGCATGAAATGAGGTAAAGGCATGAGAGGAAGTCAGGATGTGCATAATCAGGCGGATAAAAAGGATATAAATGATGCAGCGGTCAGCAAAGTTGTAGAAAAGATAAATGAAGCTTTAAGAAAAAATGATTTATCCATGTGGATGAGTTTATTTTATTCTGAAGATGACATTGCATACGAAGCTCAAAAGATATGGTTTGAAAAATATATGATAGAAATAAAACCTGATAATTATAATTTTGTTGTTTTGGACATTTCCACTAATAGAGCTAATGCAGTTTTAAGATGCAGAATTGAAATAGAATATAGTAATTTTAATCCATTGCACGAAACACATATTTATACGGTTGAGTATGTCGAAGCGCGTAGAGATTTTTGCATTACATGGCTTGAAAAATTAAGAGAACCTTTTATGGCAGGCGATAAAGACAGCAGTCACTGGTTTGATTTTATGAATAATATTGACTGCACAGCATCTTATAGTAATGACTGGTGGAAAAACAATACTTTAATCGAAGCTGCATATGAAGCAAATGATCCTGACTCGCCACTAATTTATGCAAGAGCGATCACGAGAAATATTAGGTTCAGAGAAGCACATCCAATCCTTGAATGTGCATCAATTCTTGCCTGTATGATGTCAGCAAAATTAGCCTGGCTAGCTGCCGATATTTTTGATTGCGATCAGCTAAAGTATATGGGAAATGTTTATAATGTTACGAAAGATACCGTACTTGTAAGGCTTGTTAGGGATGATAGGGACAATACATGGACAAGTAAATTTCTAGCACCTTGGTATGGATTTGACGAAATGCTCTTATTTAGAGACGATAAGGGTTTGATTTCATGTAACTGTTCATCCTATATGTCTTTTTTAGCTGCATTGCTAAGAATAGGCGGATATGCCGGGAAAGATGTGATTCAAATACGTACGGGTAATCAGGATGCTCTTATCATTTCTGTAGGAGAAAGCAATTATTTAATAAGTTCGGGTAAGATTGAAAAATTAACTGAGAAAAGCCTTTATATTTTAAAGAAAATAAGCAAATTGTTTTCAGATTGTTATTTCTGGACTGAGCAAGGTCTAACCAACATTCATAGAGACAAAATTGTATTTTACAAAAACCTAATTGCGTCCAGAACGCCTATATTTGATTTTTCATGGAAGTTAAATGATAAATATGTTGGAACATTTGATATGGATAGTGTAAAGCTTCCCGATTTAATAAGCAACAAAAATCCGGATAGCTTAAATAAGGATATTAGAAGGAATGTTTTTGAGTTAAGTAAAGAATATCCGGGTTCAGTTTTCACATGGGCAAAATATGCAAGTCAGACCCTTTATGTATCAAAACCTGAAACGTATTTAAGCTGGTCGATACAGAGCCCGGCTGTGAGAGATAAAATAGCTGTCTGGAATTCCTTGGATGAAATATTAGAAGAAATTAAAGAGTTATTAAATATTTCAATATTCTCCGAAAGCGACAGGATAATGACGGCTGATCAGGTATTGAGACATAAAAGGTGCGATGATAAAGCTAAAGCCTTATTGATATTCTGCTGGTTTAAATTAAAAAAAGGTGCTAAAACGTTTGTTTTATTTAGCGACAGGAGTGTGTACTGTGCATATAAAACAGAAACGGAATGGATCTATTTAGATGCTAAATCAGGGAGAAAAGCAGTACCCGAAGGCGATATTTTACTGGCATTGAACGATAAAAGAAGCGTTTATCCGCTTTTAAATGGGGATGACTTCAAAAAGTTCAAAAGTATGAACCAGATAGAGGAGGTTTTTGAATGAAAAGTATACCAGAAAAATTCCTTGACGGTATAAAAAATTATAAAGAATCTTTGGGAGGCAACGGTGAAGGCTCATGATACCAAAAACAGCAAATGTAGTTATTATTGGAAGTGGAGCAATGGGTGCAAGCACCGCATACCATTTAGCAAAGATGGGCGTTAAAGATATTGTAATTCTGGAGAAGGAAGAGGTTCCGGGAGGACATACAACCAGCAGGTGCGCCGGAGGCTTTAGGCATCAATTTTCAACTAAAATCAATGTCCTTTTATCGAAATTAAGTATTGAAAAGATTAGGTACCTTCAAGAAGAATTAAATTACAATTTTGACATCAATTATTGTGGATATGTATTTCTACTTACGGAAAACGATGACCTCAGTTTTTTTAAAAATGCAGTAAAAATGCAAAATGAATTAAATGTAAATACACAGTGGCTGGAATTAAACGAGATAAAGGAAATGCTTCCTATGATGCGCATTGATGATGTTATTGCTGCTACATATTATGAATATGATGGTCTGATGGAGCCGTCTTCATTAGTTAATGCATACCTCAGTGAAGCAGAGAAGATGGGTGTAAAAATTTTTACGGGAGAAACTGTAATTGGCATAGACACAAAGGATAATAAAATAGAAGGTATTGCCACTATCTCAGGTAAAATAAGTACACCGATTGTTGTGAATGCTGCAGGACCGTGGGCCGGTGAGATAGGAAAACTTGTAAACGTTAACATCCCAATTAAGCCTGTTATGCAGCAGTTGTTTTTCACCTCAAAAATAGAATGGGTTTCCAATTCCTTTCCTGTTGTTATATTTCCTTATGAAGGTCTTGGATTCCATAAAGAAGGAGATGGATTGCTGACAGGTATGACAAAACCTCCAGTAAAGGACAATTGCTTTGAGTTGATGATTGACGAAGAATGGGAACTGCTTCACTGTGAAAAAGCAATTCAACGGATACCTGATATAGAAAATACATATATAAGATCCAGATGGGCAGGTTTTTACGAGGAAACTGAAGATGATCATCCGATTGTAGGCAGCATACCGGGGATTGACGGATTTTATTGCATAGCAGGCTTTAACGGACATGGGTTTATGCAAAGTCCCATTTGCGGACAGCTCTTGGCTGAAGAAATCATCTATGGGAAAGCAAGAAGTCTTGATATAGAAATCCTAAGAGTAGAACGGTTTTACAACGGAAAATGCACATATACAGAAAGTTTTAAAATATAGGTTAGATAAAAAAATAAATTTGTATATTGGAGGGTAAATTATGGGAAACACTAGACAAAAATTTATTGGGTTAATAGAAGAATTACTGGAACAGAAGATAATAACGCCTTACGATCTCAAGAGATATGTTACAAATTTGGAGGACCTTACAAACCCTGCATTTGTAAAGCATGAAATGGAAGAATGGTATAAAAAAATGGGGCTGGAACATATTACAGGCAGAAAGCTTTCACTGTCCGATTGTCCATTTACGCAGGAAGAGTTGGAAGAAGCCTATGAAAAAGGAGAGACAATTTTGTGCGTTCCGGCAGGTGTAAAAAGAGAAGAACTAGGAAAGCTTTTCCGTCTAGATACATGGGCATTACATGATCCGCTTGTTACGCCTGCTACCGAAGAGGAGGACTGCTGGGTTAGAACGAGTATGTCTCCAACACCGGAGTATATGAAATGTACAGGTGTTGATGTGAGTAGGAGATTTGAGGATGAAAACAAGTTAAACTTCAGCATAGAAAGATATCTAGTTTTTATTGGACGTATGAGATATTTGACAGGAAGAACACCGGACTTAGAGTACTGGATTTGGCTTCCAAGAGGTCGTTATGACCGCTCCGGTATGTTAATAGCAGGTTTTGATCGCAATGCAAATTTAAATGTTCATGGATGGATGCCCCAGTTTTCAGCCAGCTTTTTGGGAGCACGTTATGGAATACCGCCAAAATCAAAATAAGTCTCATAGTTTGCTAAAGTAAATAGAACTAAAAGAAATGGGGAGATAATAATGTATATGAGAGAAAGGAAACGGGTAGCCTGTGTGATACCCCCATTTTATAGATTGATTGAGTCAAAAAATAATAGACTTTCTCCTGCGATGCATTATGTAGCAGAAACGCTTAAGTTAAGGGGTCATGAGGTTGTCTTTATCAATGGTGATTTTGCCGATGATTCTGTTGATTATGCTGAGAGATTAAGTATGACTTTAAACAGTTGGCTTTTTGCTGAAAGGTATAAAAATGGGCATGAGTCTTTTGAAGAAGTTATTCAAATATTAGTAAATTTTAAACCCGATATTGTCTTTATAGGTGCCGGTGACGTTTTAATGCCTACAGTTGAAATGGGCAGTACTCAGTCCTGTGCTTATATTGCAAAAAGAATCAAGGAAACCCTGGGCAAGGATTCAATAGTATGCGTTGGTTACGGGCATTTACTTAAATATGCAAAAAAATGTGATTTGGAAGATCTTGACGTAGTCATTACGGGAGAAGGTGAAGAGCAAGCAATAGAGGTCGTAGAAAAAGGTTTAAGGGGTAAATTGCCTAGTAAGTGGTGTCAAGATATGGATTCGTTGCCTATATTGACAGGAGACTATATTTTTCATGAATATAAACCGGAAGACTGGGACTATATTATGTCTATGAGAGGGTGTCCAAACAGGTGTACCTTCTGTCATCAACCTTCATTAAGAGGATTCAATGTTTCCACAATGTCGCCGGAACGCTTTGTTAGAGAACTTCGCTACCGGATTGAAAAAATCGGAACGAAAGGTTTTTATTTTTCCGATATGATTTTTGCACCGGGAACGGGTCCTAGAACAATTGAAATGATTAATCGGTTAATTGCATTAAAAAACGATTACCCTGATTTTAGTTGGTGGGCAGAAGCCAGAGTAGATACCATAACAAAAAGAGAAATTGTTGAGAACATGAAACGCTCAGGTTGCAGGCACTTAAAATTTGGTGTTGAAATGGCAAATCAGGAGATGCTAAATGTAGTTAAAAAAGGTATTAACTTAAAGGAAGTTGAAAATGCTTTCAAAATATCTGCAGAATGCGGAATTGAGAGGACTGCTTATGTACTTTTAGGATGTCCTGGCTTTAATGATGAAGATTACAAAAAAATGTGGCAGTTCTTTTATGACTTAAAAGCCGATAACTATGTAATTAATATTAATGTTCCGTATCTGGGGACTGAATTGCATGAGCAGATAAAAGACAGATTAATTGATTTTAACCTGTATAAAGATGGTGAAGAAAGTTTTATTCATACTTCACTCGTAATGAAAGAATTTTGGAACATTTCAGATGAAACTCTCAATATGTATTTTTCACTTCAAGGTAAAAAGGATGATTCTGATTTCAGAAAATATAAGAAAAAGATTGTCGACAAAGAACAATATATGAAGAACAGGCAAATTGTTTATATGTAATTATCTAAAGTTTTACGGAGGCATAATAAATGAATAGAAAAACCAGAGTTATGATATTGCCAAGTCCGCCGAATTCTGGATCTATAGGTTCAGTTACCAAGTCAATTGGGATTGCTCATGAGCTAGTAAAGCATAATTGTGAAGTTGCTTTTGTTCTCGGAGGTAAAATCAGTGAACTGGTTCATGCAAATGGTTTCAAAGTTTACCCATATCCTGTTCCTGTTCCGACAGGAGGTTCTGTTGTTATCAACGGATTAATAGATTTCATCGAATGGACAGGGATGGCCAATGAGGATTTTGCTAAAGAATCAATAATTTATGAACTGGAAGCAATAAAGGATTTCAAGCCCGATGTTATTTTTTCGGAAGCAAGACCAAGTGCATCAATTTCAGCACAGATAGCCGGCATACCTACAGTGATGATTGCAAGCTGGCCTTGTAATCCGCAAAATCCTGCGAATTCCAGGTGTTCTGAAGAATGCATTGAGACTTATAATAGGCAGCTTCGGCGTTATGGTTTGACAGAAATAAGTAATGTTACAGAATTGTTTTATATGCGGGCAAATGTAAAGCTTGCACCAACCCTTCCTGAACTTGAGCCTGAAATGCAGAATATAGAAGGCATTAAATTTGTTGGTTATATTCTGGATTTGGCAAATGAAAAGCCCCTGCCTGTCTGGTATAAAGACTGGGTGGATCTGCCGCAGATATTTATCTATTTGAGTGTAGGGGCGTTATCCCCAGCTTTATATATGGATGTTATTATAAATACATTTAAGGATATGCCATTTAGAGTGATTTGTGGCTGTGGTTTTCACTATAATATTGACAAATTACCTGAAAGTCCAAAAAATATTAAATTTGAAAGATATGTTCCGACAGCTGCCATCATGGATAAAACTGTCCTTACCATATTCCACGGAGGGCAGGACACAATGCTGACTACGTTATTATACGGAGTTCCTTCCATAACGATTCCCGGTCAGCATTATGAAAGAGACTACAATTCAGCAAAGCTTGAAAGCTTAGGTGCATCTGTAAAATTACCGGTACATGCATTCCGGCCCAATAGACTCAAAAAAGCTATATCAGATGTATTAAATGGTGATCATAAGTTAGTGTGTGAAAAACTCTCGCAGCGGTTGAAATCTTATGGTGGTACTAAAGAGTGCGTAAAAGTTATTTTAGACACTGCAAAACTTAAATAAAGTTTAAAATGTATGGAATGGCTTTTTCATATCCTCCTATATGCAGCGACGAAGAATTTACATTTTCGCCATAGGAGTTTTTCTTCAAGCATTTTTAATAGCATCATCTGAAAGATGCGTTTGTAGAGAAATGTAAATTCTTTATCGCACGATATTTACGATACAAAAGATTTTACAAATTCGGCCAAAAAGTCTGCGGTAGATGTTATCAAATGAGGGCTAACATGATCGAGTGTATCCATGGGTGTGTGGGCTAAAGTCGAAACTGTATCAAAAAGATTTGACGATGTAACTGCAATGCATGGGATTCCGTCAAAGACAAACATAGTATGATTACCGGAGTACCATTCTTCTCCTATAATAATTTCATCGAAATTTAATACTTGAGATTCTAAAACATATATTAATTTTTCATTTGCATTATAGGAGGATATAGCCGTTTTAGATTTAAAATGACAAGGAGAGTCAATGTTAATTACTAATTGGATCTTATCTTGACGGTGTTTTATGTATTCTAAATATTCTAATTCTCCAGTTGCCCCAAAATATTCTTCACTATTGAAGAACACATAATCAATGTCATAATCGCAAATTAAATCTTTTAATTTATGCATAATTTGAATGAGTACAGCTACGCCAGTGCCATTGTCCAGTGCACCTGGAGTATTGTATTTTGTGTCCATATGAGCACAAATCACAATTTTACCCTTGGACTGTTTATGACTCTGCTTTGAAGCAATGATTTGCTTTGTGTTTACCAATATGTTTTTTGAATTTAAAGTTAATGAGACATCTTGATGTTCCAATTGTTTAAGCTCTTTAATAAATGTGTTGCTTATATAGGCACAAGGAATTAAAAAATTACCATCCTCAAATAATGGAAAAGGTTCCGGGTAATTAGTGGAATATTTGCCTGTGGCAGTGATAATAGCCTTTGGATTTTTTTCCTCTAATAGAGTGATAAAAGATTCGTGTTCCTCCGGATAGAAAAAAGGATAATTTTTGGGTTGCAGCGGTTCACTAGCAATATCACCGGTAAGAATAATTATATTATTCTTGCAATTGGCCTTTTTCAAAGCATTTAATGAATCAAAGACCATTATCTTAGCAGTTCCTTCAAAGGCATTTGAGAAGGGACCTGCAAAAACTTCATAACTGATGTCGTCAATTCTTAAAGCGGATGTATCTCTTTCCCAAACCAAGCAACTAAAAGGTAAAAAAACAATTTGATATCCCAAGTTATAAATTTCATTTTCAATCAAATCCAAAACCGTGTTATTTGCTGATGTTCCAACAGGTCGCTCTTGGGTTATAGAGCGAAGAAAATTAAAGCTACTCTTCATATGATTTCTCCTTTGCACAATTGATATTGAATTAAAGCAATGACATAAGCCATTGTTCGACCCATTAAAATTCAGAATTAACATAACACTATATGTTTCATGGTTTTCTAATCATCAAGCACATCATCCGTATGATATCTCAGCGAATATATTTACAAATATTATTCTATTACGGACTTCTGAGAAAAACGCTCAAATGTTTGCAATTGGGAATTTAACTAATATTAACATATTATATTATTTTATTTTGATTTTATCAATATACTTCAAAATATATTTTTCTTTCCAGTATATCTATCAAAATAAATTAGACATATTCAATCATCACCTATTCCAGAGTATTTATTACCTCGTTTAAATCCTCAGGTACTTTTATTTTATCATTAGCTTGAACATATTTATATACGGCATCAAAATTATTATCTACATTTAAAGCAAGTACGGAGAGCTCGTCCATAGCCTTATAGTCATTTGCTGTCCACTCTTCTATAGGAAGGCTCTTGTATCCTTTCCACGAATCCCAAGGCTGCATAGGCACTTTTAGCAATGAGTTGGCATCAAGGATTAGATTGCATCTTAAATAATCATATCCCCACCATTCAAAAATACCGAACAACTCAGGATTACACTTTCCCTCTCGACACATCAACCAAGCCCTGGGGCCTGTTATAAAATAGTCCTCACTAATATCCAGAGGGTCAAAAGGCAGCTTTAGGGCTTTTTGCTGGAGAGCATCTAGTTGAGCATCTACCATTATCCACTTTTCCTGTTCTTCATTCCAGTATTCAAGTACCCAGTGATCAATACACTTGCCTTCTTCAAAGTAGGTTGCAAAGCCGCATCTTGCCCTGGCAGGTATACTGGCTTCACGGCAAAGGGCAGCTGCAACTACGGAAAAGTCACGGCATATGGATATCATTTTGCACGTAAGCAACAATAGTTTTGATATCTTTCGGTATATCCGCAACCAGGGGCTTCATTGTGTTGACTTGTGTCATAATATCATGCTCTAGATAAATCTCAAGGGTGTTTTTTACCACAATACTCACTCCAATCATCATAAAATATATCGGGTTATAATACAATTATAGCTCACAGTCTAATGAGGATGGGTGATATTTTGTGCGGTAATATATTTGCTTTTATACCTGTAACATATTATATCCTGGGAAATAATTCGGTTTGAGTCGAGGGAAAAATTTGTGGCTTTTAATCTTATGCAAAGTTGGTCAAGGAAACACCATATATGGTATTGATTAGTCTAAGTAATTACTAAAGCTTTATCTTTGTGACATCCAAACTAGTTACCTGCATATGTTTTGTTTATAAACATCAAAAAAGTGGTAAGACTATTATCGACGAAGGAAAAGTAGAAGTGATGGAACCGTCATGAGCAGAAAGAATTTAATAAAGCCTAAATCTCTTACTGATAAATGTCAAATTAGTCATAGAGGAGTGCATTATAATGAAAAAGATAAAAATATTAGCTATTGTAGGTTCCCTGCGAAAGGAATCCTATAACCGTCAATTGGCTTTGGAGGCAAAAGAAATAATAGGGGATAGGGTTGATTTTACAATACTTGACTATCAAGACGTACCCCTAATGAATGAGGATATTGAATATCCGGCACCTGACGCTGTAAGGCGTGTTCGCGAAGAGGTAAAGTCTGCTGATGGAGTTTGGTTTTTTACCCCTGAGTACAATCACTTTTTCTCGGGAGTTTTGAAAAACCTTATTGACTGGTTATCCCGTCCGATTAGCGACAAAGAACCACAGGTTCTTGCTGGGAAGCCCGCTGCAATAAGCGGAATTTCCTTGGGCATGTCAGGAACAGGTCTTGCACAAGACCATCTAGTTACACTCATTAGCTTTTTGGACATGAAGGTTATGAATGTTCCAAGACTTACTATACCAAGCGCTATGCAGTATTTTGACAATCAGGGCAAGCTTACATTAGAAGCAATCCATCCTCAATTGGAAAAGCAAGCAAATGCTTTTGTGAATTTCATACAGGCGAAATGATTATAAAGAGGCGGAAGATATCTCCCGCCTCTTTTCATTTAGATTTATTTATCATACAGTTTGAACTCACAAATTATATGGGGATTTCCTTAATAATTTTTAAGAGGTATCTTTTTAGCACAGTAAAATCAGTTGAGTCAACCTTATTATCTCTATTTAAATCTGCTGCTTTTTTAAAGTTCTCCTCTTGTTCAATTGTATCGAATTTTAAAGCTTTGATGAGGTACCTTTTTAGCATTGCCAAGTCTGTAGAAGTTACTTTACCATCAAAGTTCATATCTCCGTGTTTTATTGAAGGAGTTGGTGAAGGACTTGGATCAGAAGTAATACCGATCAGCTTCATATTATCTACAACAAATTTTCCTGACCCGCTATTAGCGTATGAAAAATGTATTGCACATAACTTTTCCAGATCCAAAGTACCGCTCATATCCTGACCTGGTGGTTGGTAATCAAGTCTTCTCTTGAAGTCGGAGAATGGTATTTCTATAGTTTCCCAAGAACTACCTGGGGTTATTGAATAAACCCAATGTTCTCCATCTCCTTCACCGGTTATGCTTTGTTCAGTAAGCAAAACTCTTATTTCATTAGTAGAAGTATCAAGGGACTTAATATCAAAGGATAATTTAAGCCACTTTGACCAATCGCCGTCCTCTAAATTGTATGCTGTTCCCCAGTAACCGTCTGCTGATCCAGTGTAAGTGATTTCTAGGCCATTTCCTGATTTACCGGTTGACATTTTTGATGAAGCTTTAGCGCCTTCACCGGAGTATGAACCCCAATTTAATACACCCTCAAAATCATCCAAGATTTTTTCACCAACAGCCGGTGTTACAGGCGGTTTGGTTGGTGCAGGAGTTTGGGTAGGCTTTGGAGAGTAAGACGGATATGTACCCGGATTCAATACTGCATTAAGCACTTCGGTATCAAAGGTACGGGTATCTCTGTTGTAAATACCCATATCATATTCTAATGATCCGAAAAGACTATTATCCCATACAGAACATGCAAAGCCACGCTCTAAAGCTTGGTCACTGATGAAATCATACCATTTAATACGAGAAGGACCGTCTGCATAAGACATTACAGCAAACTCTCCAAGATAAACCGGTATATTATTTCTATCAGACCAGCTCTTAACATAGTCAAATACCCTTGCTACAGTATCCATATCTTCTTTGGTACCCCATGTACCTTTCCACTTATGTGTAAAATCATATGGATCATAATAATGGAAAGTTCCTATTAAGTATGGATCATTTGGAATTTTAATGTTTACAAGCGCATTATAACTATTCCAGAAGCCGCCACCTACTATAACAATACGTGTTGGATTGGTCTTTCTGATTATTTTTAATATTCTGCTATTCATATCGTCTATCTGACTGTCTGTGATATTTCCAAAAGGTTCATTCATAATCTCAAACAAGAGATCTTCCGATTTGTCTTTAAACCTTTCTGCAATTTGTTCCCATATCATTTCAAAACGTTCTATGTTTCCATCATAGTTTTCCTTGATCCAATCATCATGGTGTGAGTTTATAACGGTAACAAAACCTCTTGAAAGTGACCAATCAACTACTTGTTCAACCCTATCTAAGAAAGCTTTGTCAATTGTATATGGGTATGTATTCATTGTATGGTTGTCCCATCTTACCGGTATTCTTACATTTTGATAGCCTGCAGCTTTAAAATCATCAAAATAATACTCCATGGCACGCTTGGACCAATCACCTTCATAAGGGGCTTCAAGAGTATTGCCAAGGTTGGTTCCCATACCCATTTTCCTAACCATTTCAAAGGGTTTGGTAGTATTTGTGGAAGTTGACGTTGGCAAAGGAGTAGGAGTTGACTTTGGAGTTGGGGTAGGTGTAGGATTTGATGAACCTGCACCTATTGCATTCTTATATGCTTCAAGGGCTGCAGGACTTGAATTGATTCTCCAGTCGGTTTCTTTGTCTTCATGGAACCAAACAGCAGCAAATACTTTAGTGTAAGATGTTTTTATAGTATTATATGTTTCTGTAATCCATCTCGCCTTGTTTCCACCTATTTCAGCTGATGAGAATTCTGCTATAATCATAGGTTTGTTTATTGAGTTTAACGCATTATAGGCTCTTGAGAAAATCTGATCGAAGCTTTGCCATTGGCTACCCCAGTCTTGAGTAGTACCCCAGTTATATCCATCGATGGAAGTATAGTCTACATAGTTATCCCCAGGATAATAACCCATATAGCTTGTACCATCACCTACATTATCACAGTTTACATTGTATACCCATTTAACATTAGTAACACCGTTGGTACGGAAAATGTCAACGATACGTCTAAAAGCAGCTATATAAGTATCGTTTGTGTTTGCTTTATCGGGGTATCCTATAGCCCATGGATACCAGTTTCCGTTGGCTTCATGAAGAGGTCTTAACCAAATTTCTTTGCCATAAGCCTTTATATCTTGTGCCATCCTGGTTATGTAAGCATCCGCTCTACCGTTTTTAATATCCACAGTGTTATATTCCCATGGTTCCCAGGTAATCATTAATATTGAACCGTTTTGGTAAACAGCATCAGCATAAGGTTTTACCCAGGAGAAATTAGTAGACCAGTTAATAAACTGGTGTACAATATCAAGCTTTTTGCCCTGAAGCTCCTGAAAACTGTTAATAGCTGATTCTGAGGGCTGGGTTCCTACCCATGCACCAAATTTTAAATTAGTGTTGTTCTGACCAAGTGACTGAAAAGAAAATAAACTTGTGAGTATACTCAACACTAGTAAGGACACTAAAATCCTTTTTTTCATAATATCCCTCCCATTAAAAAATAAAAATTACAGTAAAATGTCAATCTTTTAAAAAATATCCTCCTTTCCAGACTTATATTTTGAGCTTAATTATACAGGGGGCTAAATTAGTTTTTCCCTCTATTAATTAATACTTCTTGAAATTATAAAGGTAACGTTTTATAAAAAAATAATGCCAGATATCTTTTTGGATAACTGGCAGATTAAAACATTTTTATTAACAAAGGTCACAAGGTCCTATTTCCAAAAATTTTGTAGTGTTTCAAGGATAGGCTGATTGTCTAGTATTGAAATTCTCTTAAAATAATTATCCTTAATGTAATATTCCTCAAGAGCCTCCGCAAAATGATTCTCTTCTGCAGATGTAGCAACGTACTCACTTGTAAAGTAAAAAGGATTCAATCGGATTTCATTCTCCCAACTGACATATTCTCCATATAAAGCATTAAAACCCGTTTTTACATCTACGAAAGAACTAACAGCATTTTTATACTGAAAGTATGAAGCAGATATACCGTATTTATCGAAAATATTGTGGGCAGTTTCCAGCCACTCTACACGTTTATCTACGCTATTTACCCGCGAAATTCCATACTCGGTTAATAAAGGCGCCTTGCCAATATTTTTTGCCCATTCAAAGCGGTCTTCAACCTGGGATTCCATACTTGCGGCATCAAAGTCCCCAACACCGTTATTTACAAAATTATATGGCTCAAAAAAATGAAACAAATATACTATGTTTGAAGAATTTATCTTAACAAAATCCCTTTCCCAAATAATACCTTGTTCACCGCTGTCTATCGTATAATTACTGGTTTTTTCGTTCCAATAAGATTCGCCGGGATTTGCTTCTCTGCTGTTATACTCAGGAACAAAAATAATGTGTTTTTTGTCAATTTTACGTATCTCTTTGCATACATTATTTAAACGTTCTCTAAATACCTCGATTCCACCTTCGATTTCACTTGGAGCCCTTGGCTGGTTTATCACTCCGTATCCGGCCACACCTTTAAAGTCTTTAAGTTCATTGGATAAATACTTCCACATATCAACCCATTGTTTATAGTAGGTATCATCTTCAAATACAGATTTTATACGGTCTGAACCATGTTTGTGTTTTTCGTAAATATCATTTGCAGAATCAAGCCCTGGAGGAGCCATTAGCATAATGGCAGTATATATATCCATCGAAGAAAAACGCATTATATGTTCTTTCAGTTTTTTGAGATTTTCCTCTCTGTTGGGATTATCCTCTGCAAAAAGCTGATAATTGATGTCGTATAAGACTGTGTTGCAACCTAGATTTTTAATACGCTCAAAATCATCCTCAGTCAAGACCCAGGCATCCTGTACAGATGGTCGTATAATAGGGTCCATACCTTCACTTTGCAATTTTTCCGATTCTTCATTGACCCAGTTGCCCCAAAAGTTGTTTGTAAGGGTAACACCTCTAATATTGAAGATTTCACCATTCTCAGTAACAATATTTTGTCCCTCTGTTTGCAAAAAGGTTAAATTTGTTAATTCATTAGTATAGGAAATGTTATTGTTATCTTTGATAATCAAATTACCGAGATTGTCAAAGATTCCGCTGGTTATTAACAAAGTTACTGATACAAAGATTGCTAAAGTGCCAAAAGATGCTTTTAGAGCAGGTTTTAGTCGTTCTAATAATGAGAGAACCTTGAAAGTCAGTTTTGATTTCTTATATCTATCAGCGTCTACAGCATTAATAACCTTCATGTAAAAATATTTATCCATTTCCGGCTCTTTAGTAATATAATTTTTGGATATCATAAGTGCGCCTAAATAATTTCTGCAGTTTTTGCAAGTGCTTATGTGCTTGTTTATTTTTTCTGACTCCTCATTAGACAAACAGTCCAAGTCGTAATTTGTCATATAATCCATATATCTACATCTCATTATAAATCACCTTTCCTTCCCATATCAGCTATCTTCTGGGCGAGTGAGGATTTTGCTCTATGAACTTTCATTTTGGCTGCGTCCTGTGAGATACCCATTATTTTCCCAATTTCTTTATAGGAAAAGTCTTTTATATATCTCAATATAAAAGCTGTCTTTTGCTTTTCTTTAAGGCTATCAATGACCTCTATTATTTCTCTATAATGTTCCTTAACTTCTATTAGTAGTTCCGGGTTGTTTTCTAGGCTTGGAATCTCTTCAATCAAATCATCTAGATAATAGCTGGAAGCTCGGGTGTTCCTTTTTTTTATTGATGATTTTATTGTATTAAGAGTGATACTATAAATCCATGTGGAGAAACGGTAATTATTATTATATTTATACAAGTTATTATATACTTTTACAAACACATCTTGAAGGATATCTTCTGTGTCTTCTTTAGACTTTGTCATTTTATATATAAAATTATATAGTTGTCCCTGATAAGCTTGTACAAGTAAAGCAAATGACTGTATATCGCCATTTAATGTATTGGAAATTAAAATGCTTTCATCCAGCAATTTATCAACTCCCTTGTAAAGAAAAAGTATATAAATCAATTCAATTCATAATATATGGGAAAATAGATAAATACTTAGAGTAAGAATTAGCCAGAGTGATTGATTTAGGAAAATTCTCGTATTCAATTTGATTATATCATTAAAATATAGTTAAATCAAACTGTCTCTACATTTTTCTCGAAAAATATGTTGCATTTTTGATTAAGTTTCTAATAAAATAATATATACTTTCCTGCAAAAAAACGTTACTTTTATATTTTTCAGAAGTATCAATTATTAAGGGGAAATGAAGAACTATTTATTTGGCTTATTGCGTTTTAGAAAAAAGTAGGTGATTTATTAGATAGAAAGATGGGATCTGGAGTAAAAAAGAGTGATTATAATTAATAATTAAAATTCTCGTATTCAATTTTTTATGTAATAAACATGGGGTGTTTTCTTCCATTAGATTTTTGCGCTTATTATAGGGCTTGACCGTTGTTGGAGCTATAAGTTATATTTATGCTGTTCTGTTGGTCTTTCAGATTCATTTGATGAAGCATTGGATTATTTGGAGTCGGATCTAAAAATTGATTTATACTATACTTGGAATGATTATTATAAGGTTAGAGAATTTGTGCCTGCTTTAATTGTCTAAAAGGAGGTTTGGTGTAAATGAGTAATGTTGAATTTATAGGTTCAGACGGTGGAAAACATGAGTATGTTTTAGTTAATGGTGTTAAACACGAGTGTTTGCTTAATGCGAAAAAGCGATTAAGCGGATGCACAAATATGAAAGAATATGTCGAGGGAATGGAATATTTAGCATACAAAGTATTTATTGGAAAAACTGTAAAGAATGATGGTTTCTTCTCAGAGTAGCCTTGAACTATAAAATTGTTATTTTGTGCGTAGTTTTAAAGGTATAAATTTGTGTACTAGAAAAAAAGATTCCTATCAAACGTAGGGGGGAAATGCAGGTATCCCTAAGTTGTTTGCGAATGTTAATGCGAAGTAAAGTTTCAATGCATGTGGAGACGGTTGTCTTAATTCCAAAAAAAGAGATAAACTTGAATCGTTGAGAATACTTGGTTATACAAACTGTTTATATTCAGTTTATATTGCATCGGTATAATATTTTATATATTACCGCTATATTCTCAATTTTGTTGTTTGCATCTTTTGGAAAATATGCATGAAGAAAAGGGGAACGCAATGAACAAGAAGGAAAGGTCTTTTAATTCAAACGAATACTTAGAAAACCTGTTTTCAGATACATCTGATTCGCAAATTTATGATTTATTACCTGAGGTGATATCGATGGACAACCCAATAGTTAATACCATGTGGGATCAGTCCAAAGAAATATTGAGCTTGGTGGTTGAGTTCAAAGAATTAATGATGATGTATAAATGTGCCATAAAAGAAATCAAGACGAAATTTGAAGTTTTGGACACAGAGTTTAAAATCCGGTATCAAAGGAATCCTATTAATTTTATTAATACACGTCTTAAATGCACTACAAGTATTATTAAGAAGATGACAAGAAAAAATATACCTTTTACACTCGAGAATATTGAAAAATATATTCACGATGTGGCCGGAGTCCGGGTGATTTGTTCGTATGTAGATGATATATACAGCATTGCAGAAGCGCTAATAAAGCAGGATGATATTAAGCTTATTACGAAAAAGGATTATATAGCACATCCAAAATCCAACGGCTATCGAAGTTTGCATTTGATAATCAGCGTTCCTGTCTATTTTGCCGAACAAAAGAAAAATATGAAAGTGGAGGTACAAATCAGGACCATAGCTATGGATTCCTGGGCAAGCTTGGAACATCAACTTAGATATAAGCAGCAGATAGCAAATGGGGAAGAAATCGCCGAGCATTTAAAGGAGTGTGCCGAACTTATATCGGACATCGACTCCCGAATGCTTGACATAAGGACGAAGATTGAGGCAAACAGTAGTGATCCTACAGAAGAAGAGATATTGCTGAAAAAATTAAGTAAGATTGATACGCCGATTGAATAGGGTATTTATTTGCGGTAAAAATCAGACTCAGAGCGATCTTTTTAAATAAATCATATCCACCAATTGTTTTCCATCCTCATACATGGGGTGGTCGTAATTGTCTACAAAAAAGTTTTTAACAATGTGTGATTTTTCAAATCCACATTTCTCATAGAAATTAAGTGTCATGGGGCTATCGCCTGTTCCGACGTACAACTCGCCACCTGACTTTTTGTAGTGATTAACAATAAATGAGATTAGATATTGTCCATATCCTTTGCGTTGATATTTTGGAACTGTAACAATATTTTTAATTTCATAAACATTCGGCTGTTCTTGAGTAACAACACAAATCGCTTTAAGATCATCATCAATCAAGGCGAACATTTCACCCCGATACAAATATTTTTCTATCATACTTTCCTGTTCGTCTGCAATAAGTAGCAAATCCATGTACTTAGTTTTATCACCATCAGCAATTTTCTCGATTCTCATCTGCGTTTTCTCCTTTTTTTGTTGACTTTGTTCAATTGAATTTTATCAAAAGTAAAATTTAACTTCAATTTATTCTTTGATAGTTCAAATTGTTGTAGAATGTAGGGTGAGGGGCAATTCAAAGAACATTGCATCCTAGAGGATATATTCTATCATAATATGTATAACAAAGGTAGCATAATTGCAAACATTGGGTTATGTGTAATGTGACTGAGCTATAGTATAATTATTTTGAGGTGATGATGATGATTTTTTCCGAAAAACTACAATTACTTAGAAAGAATAAAGGGCTCACACAAGAGGAAATGGCTGAGAGACTTAATGTATCAAGGCAGGCAGTTGCTAAATGGGAGTCAGGACAGGTTTATCCGGATATTTCAAATCTGATTCAAATCAGTGATCTACTCAATGTGACTGTTGATTATCTTGTTAGAGATCAAAAGTGTATGATCAATATTTCATCCGATGCGAAGACAGATTTGGACAAACTGATTGATTTCAGACTTGAAGCGAATATAAACACATATGCAGCATGCATGAATGAAACAACTTCAACAAGACTTGATTCCCATGATTTTCAGTATACAAATGGACCTTTCACATATCATGATACATATGTGGGAGGAGAACAATTTGCAGGTGAAGAAGCTATTTGGCAAGATGGAAAAGCCGTTTATGCCATGAATTATCTGGGACGGGTGTTGGGAGAAAACTTTAGTGGAAATTTCTTAAAAGAGGCGCTTAGGAAGGCAGATAAAAACATGCCTTATAGAGGGCCGGAATACTATCAGTCAGGAGAGTACTTATACAAGTGTAAGGTTGTGGGTGATTTTACTTGGTTTCAAGGCTATGAAGAAATCTACTGTAATGAGGTAAAGGTGTTTGAGTGTTACTTTCATGGGGGATTGATTCGTTGAATTTGACGAGTATATTCAGGGCATAAAATAATTATTGCTGTAGACTTATAAGTTATTCTAGATGACATAGCATTTTGCTGGTTGACATCTTCGGTTTCGTGACTTGCAATTTATAGTAAGTAGTAGATTTTAGGCCGCTTATCTTTCTGGGTAAGTGGTTTTGAACACAAATATTATGTATCCTGATCACAGCAATTCAATAGCGAATCATGCAAATTTCAACACCCATATTATGGAATATTATTTTCCTTTATATTTGCTTAACGCTAACAAGGATAATTATTTACGCTTGAATTGCTTAATGAGAAATAGATGTAATGTGATAACGGCTGGCTTCGCGGGACAGTAAAACTTCCGGATCACTTAAAACAAAAAATTCAACCAATATAATATGACGTACTGTTGTCATCTTTCCGATGTTATTATTAAGAATAGAGCTGATAAAAATGGGACAGGCAGGGCTATATGGCTAAGACAATCAACCAAAATGAGAGGAGTGTAGAATAATATTCCAAGACCGACAACGAAAAAAGATTTGATTACTGCCGCAAATGAGCAATTTGATAAGATGTGGGCACTCATTGACAGCATGACAGAGGAAGAACTCAGCATGCCTTTTGATTTCGGTGATGATCCAAAGGATAAGGAGGCCCACTGGAAGCGTGATAAAAACCTGCGTGATATTTTCGTTCACCTGTACGAGTGGCATCAACTCTTGTTAGATTGGGTTACCTCCAACCAGAAGGGCAATCACATACCTTTTCTGCCTGAACCGTACAATTGGAAAACATACGGCGATATGAACATGAAATTTTGGGAAAAACATCAATTAACACCATATGAAGATGCAAAGAAAATGCTTATGCAAAGTCATAAGGAAGTTCTCGGACTCATCGAAGGTTTTTCCAATGAGGAGTTGTTTGAGAAACAGCATTTTAAATGGAGTGGCACAACTAGTTTGGGCAGTTACTGCATTAGCGCAACATGCAGCCATTATGACTGGGCGATTAAAAAGATAAAGAGGCAGATAAAAAAGCTGAGTTCCCCTTCCTGACAGGGAAGGGACTCGATGTCCCGAGCTTTTAATCTTTTAATTCTTCATGGCGTTTAATCTTCTTTGTCGTTGTTTTAACAAACTCCTCTTCTTTAAGGGTAATTTCTTTAATATGCTTATAGTTAGTCATGGTTTTATTTATATTCCTAACCTCTATATCAATTATTTTTTCTATAGACTCATCTGTAAGCAGATTATTCTCTTTATCTTCTTTGATTTTATCAATATCGGGAACTATTTTTGCACATATTATCGTATCACCGTCAGATTGGCCTTTTCCATAAACCAATGACTCCTTAATATATGGACTCCTGTTTAATAAGGTCTCTATTTCCTCAGGGAAAACGTTCTTGCCGTTTCCAGTGATAATTACATTCTTTTTACGGCCAGTAATATGAATGAATCCATCTTTATCGAAAAATCCACTGTCACCTGTGTAAAACCATCCATCCTTAATAGCCGCTGCAGTAGCTTCAGGGTTCTCGTAATAGCCGAGCATAACACTAGCACCCTTACATTTAATTTCGCCAATACCATCTTCATCGGGGTTATCAATTTCAACCTGAAGATCTGGCAATGGTAACCCGGCAGCCTCATCCTTATAGTAAATATCACGATTAACGGCAACTATCGGAGCGCATTCAGTAAGACCGTAGCCTTGCACTAAGAATATACCTAGCTCCCTAAATCCCTTAGCTATTTGGGGGTCAATACCTGCAGCACCACTAATAAACAATCTTATGTGTCCACCGAGAGCCTCGTGAATTTGCTTGAATATTTTTTTGCGTATATCAATTCCGATTTTACCCAAAATGTCACTAAGTTTAATTGCAAGCTTTATTTTCTTCTCTCCCTTTGATTTTATTGCCTGATTCATTATTTGACGGTACATGGATTCGAAAATCAAGGGCACTCCCAACATCATTGTTGCCTTAGACTCTTTAAGGTTCTTAACTATATGGCGTAACCCTTCACAATATGCGATGGTACAGCCTCTGTATATTTGGCACAAAAAACCGCAGGTACATTCATAGGTATGATGAATAGGGAGGACTGATAAGAATGTATCCTTTTCATCAATATATAACATAGAACACATACCCATTAGATTTTCTGCTATATTTTTGTGAGACAGCATAACCGCCTTGGCAGTTTCGGTAGTTCCGGAAGTAAAGAGAAGCGCAGTCATTTCTGTGGCATCTATTTTTGCATCAATAAAATCACGCTTTCCTTCTTTCAGTAAGTTATGTCCCTTTTGTAAAAGTAAATGGAAGGATAAGATGCTGCCATCGTTTTTTTCTTTATCCATACTAATAAAATATCGTATGGATGTAGATTTTTCATAGAGAGGCTCTATTTTGTCCTTAACACTTTCCGAATAAATAATTGCATCTGCCTCCGAGCGTTTTAGAAGTAACTCAATTTCGTTTGCAGGAAGCTCTTTGTCCAGAGGAACAATAACTCCGGTTCCATTTACAACCGAAAGATATGATATAGACCATTCATAACGGTTTTCACCTATTAAAGCGATCTTCCTATTTTTAAGGCCAAGATCAATGAGAGCTGTTCCCATAGCGTCCACATCAGATTTATACTGTTTATATGATATGGGAATATAATCAGACCCACCCTTTGGTTTTGATAAAAAAGCTGCCTTATCACCATATATCTCTGCACTGGAATTCAGCATATCCTTTAAATCATTAATAGGTCTAACTTTATATAATTCTCCATTTTTCATTATTAATTTACCTCCCTAAAAATAAGAATCTGTCCTGCAAAGCATTAATAATAATTATACAATAATATTATCAGTATTTACAAACCAAAAATACAAAAAAATATAACTAATCCATTTTGCATACAATCTTTCTTATCGAGTAATACCGATAAGAGCTAATTCATATTCCGGCAATTCATTTCCATATTCAATCACGGTTATTATAGAACTTTTGCTAGGTATTTTAGCTATATCCAGAAGGTGGACTGTACAAGATAAATAAAAGAAAAGGCATCAATGACGAAGCCTTTTCCTGTTGAACTATTAAAATTTGTCTTTGATGAGTTTCTCAATTGTGTTTACATCACTGTGTATACTTAAAGGTCTGACTGCCGGACCTTCAATCACATCGCCTTCATAGGTAAATCTTGAGCCATGGCAGGGGCAATCCCAGGATTTTTCAGCAGAATTCCAATATAATTCACAGCCCATATGTGTACATGTTGTATCTACCACGTGTAATGTGCCTTGGTGGTCTCTATAAGCTCCAGCTCTTTTTCCATCCACCTGTATAATTTTCCCTTCTCCAGGTTTAATACTGATATTATCCGGTAAGGGTGAGATTTTTCCTTCAATTAGTTTTTCTGCGACATTAAGATTCTCCACAACGAAATTCTTGGTGGAAGCTGCTATGGTTTTACGTGAGGGGTTATAAACCTCCTGCCAGGAACTCTTTCCATCAACAATCAAGTCCCTTAATATCATTGCGGAAGCCATACTGTTGGTCATTCCCCATTTGCCATAACCGGTCGCAATGTACATATTTGGAGTGTTTGATGTGAAATGCCCCACATAAGGAAGTCCGTCCAAAGTCATGCAATCATGGGTAGACCATCGGTAAGGGATATCTTCTACCGTAAAGGTTGTGTTGGCATAATCTATCAACGCCTCATAATGTTTGATTGTATCCTCGCCTTGTCCGGTTTTGTGGTGTTCACCGCCGACCAGTATCAGTTCGCCATCATCTGACCGTTGGCTGCGAAGTGAGCGCCCCGGTTCTTCTATGGTTATATACATTCCACCGGGATAACTTTCCTTTGCCTTAATAGCAACAACATATGAACGCTCCGGATATATCCTTGTAAAGTATAGCCCAGTTTTATTGTAAAAAGGGTAATGGGAAGCGATTATAATCTTGCTTGCAGCTACCTTCTTACCTTGGTTTGTAATTAAAACATAGTTGCTGCCGTCTTCAATGTCTACAATTCTGCTTTGTTCAAATATTTGATTACCGCTTGCGGTAATTTCTTTTGCAAGAGGCAGCAGAAATTTTCGAGGATGGAATTGAGCCTGGTTGTCAAAACGTACAGCAGCTTTAATTGGGAAAGGTAAAGGTATTTCTTCGAGATAAGAGACTTTTATGCCAAGGGACTCGGCAATCTGCACTTCATCTTTTATTTTTTCAATATACTCATCTTGCAGTGTATACACATATGCGGATTGGGAAACGAAATCACACTCGATATTATTTTCAGTCGCAATTTTTTCAATCATACGAATGGCAGACTCGTTTGCATCGGCATATTGCTCTGCCAATTCTCTGCCCATTTGACTATTTATTTTACTGTATATCAATTCATGCTGAGAAGTTATTTTTGCTGTGGTATGTCCGGTTGTGCCCTGTAAAATGCGGTCGGCCTCAATGACAGCTACTTTTACTCCAGCTTTACTAAGTAGGTAGGCAGATGAGATGCCGGTAATGCCACCACCGATAATTGCTACATCAACCTTTATATCCTCATCCAGGGTAGGATAATCAGTTTCCGGGGTAGAAGCTATCCAATACGGTTGGGGTGGTTTGGAAAATATATCTTGTTTATCTATATTCATACAAATTCCCTCCAATAATCTAGAATATACACAATCTATAACAAGATTTATTCTTTGCAGGTAGGTGGTGAAATATCCATTTTGTTTGAGCTTGCACGGATAGTCTTTACGTATTTTATCAAAAGATTAGATATCTTTTTATCTATACGGTTTAGCACGGTAGAGCTTTGCTTGTGAAGCACTAAAAAATATTGAAATTGGAAAAAATGCATGATAAATTACTTAATAGTTATAGTTTGAAAATGATTGAATGATTATGTTTACACATAGAGGATTTAAATCTATAATATACATACATTATTAACAGGGGGGTCAATGTAATGAGTATTTTAAATGCTAACAGTATTACAAAAATATATGTTAGCAAAGGCATAGAATATAAGGCAATAAACGGAATTGATTTGACTGTTGACAAAGGAGAATTTGTAGGTGTAATGGGACCTTCGGGAAGCGGTAAAACTACATTATTGAACATATTAAGCGGAATTGATTACCCGACAACCGGAACGATTGAAATTGAAGGACGAGATATTTGCTCATTAAAAGATGATGAATTCGCGTTTTTTAGAAGACGGAAGATAGGATTTGTTCTTCAGGATTTTAGCCTCTTAGACAGCCTCACAATAAGAGAAAACATAATACTTCCAATGACCCTCGAAAGAAAAAAATACTCGTGATATAGACAGAAAAGCAAATGATATTTTAAGGCTTCTAAATATATTTGAGATAGCAAATAAATATCCCTTCGAGACTTCTGGAGGTCAACAGCAGAGAACTGCCATTGGTCGTGCGTTAATAAATGATCCTGCAATAATATTTGCTGATGAACCCACCGGTAATCTGGATTCGAAGTCATCAAATTCTATTATGACTTATTTCCAGAAAATTAACAAAGAAAAATCATGCACTATACTTATGGTAACCCATGATGCGTTTGCTGCAAGTTTTTGCGATAGAATTATTTTTATTAAGGATGGGCATATCAACAGTGAAATGGTAAAAGACTGCAGGAGAAAGGAGTTTTTTGACAAGATACTTCTACACCTTTCGAAAATCGGGGGTGAAGAAAATGACGTTTAAAGACTTGGCTATAAAGAATTTTAAAGGCAATGTGAGAAAATACTTATCTATATTCTTGTGCTATAGTCTTTGTGTTATGGTGCTACAAGTGTTTTTTAACATATTGCACAATAAAGATTTTTTGGATGTCTTCTCAAATAAGAACATAAAAATGCTAATGAATTTTTCATTAATTGTATTAATTATATTTTTAGTTTTTTTCATAAGTTATGCTATCCAGACTTTCTTAAAACTAAGGAGCAAGGAATTTGGCGTATACTTAATGGTCGGTATGAACAGGAAAGATTTGATTAAACTGATTTTTATTGAAACTTGCATTATAATTGCAGGTGCATTGATTGTGGGTTTCATTTTCGGCACCGTCTTATCATGTCTATTATATATTGTTTTTAAGGTATTACTGGAACTAAATAATATATCCTTTTCATTTGAGCTTATTAGCTATATTAAGACTTTAGCGATATTTCTTCTAATTTTTTTCATTCAGTTAATCTTTATTTGGTTATACTCAAAAAAGTTACATTTAAATGAGATTATGAAACAGTGGAAAAAGCCTGAAAGTACCACAATGCCTAAACCAACGAGCAGCATAGTTTTGAGTATTTTAGCAGTTCTTATGTTACTATTTGCACATATCAATTTATACAACTATATTGCCGGCGTAAGAAGCGATAACAACAGTGGATTGACACCGGTGGTTTTTGTTGTTTGTTGCTTCGTGGGGATCTACCTTATTATATCGCGATTAGGCGCTGTAATTTTGCATTTATTTAAAGGGAGCAAAAAGAATTATTATAACAATATATTAACTATTACGGAAATACGTAATAAGGTGAATCAAAACAAGAAAGTTATTTTCAGTTCGACGATATTATGTATTGTGTTAATATTTTTTGTTTCTGCAGCCTACTCGATTTTGGCTGGTCTTCCAAGAGTCATTGAAACTGAACAGCCCTATCATATTGTATATGTAGATCCTAACAAACGATTGGACATGTCAAAAATTGATAGGTTAATCAAGGGAAATAACTTAAAACAAGCAGTGCATAAAAAGTTGGATTTCTTGTATGCATCAAGAATAGTTAGTTTTGGCGAAACTGAGACTTCCACAGAAATGGCTGTTATTTCAGATGAACAATACAGGGGTGTTACCGGTAAATCATTAGATGTTGGCAAAGGCAGTATAATGCAGATAAACTCGGATTTGGCAAGTGAAGCAAATAATCAGTTTCCATATGATACAGTCAAATTGGATTTTGGAGGAAAGTCCTATGATTTCAGATTTGTCGGTGAGGAACGCACCATACTAATAAATCTCAAAGTACAACCGTCAAGGTTTATGCTGATTGTAGATGCTGATGATTTTAATGAAATGAAAGATAATGTTGATGAGCGGTATTTTGGAACATTTAATATGCTTAATTTTGATGATTGGAAGAGGACCGGTCCCCTAGTTGCTGAACTGAAAAGGCAGCTTGAGGATGAGAAAAACAAAGATTTCAGTACATCAGAAAACAAGGATTCGGCTGCTTACAGTGCATTTAAAATGGTTTCAAGAATTGAGTATTATGTTTCTGTTAAAAGAGAAAGTTCAATGAGATTGTTTATTGTAAGCTTTATTGGAATTTTATTTCTTATTTGCACAAGTTGTGTTATCTACTTTAAGCTCATTACAGACATTGAGCAGCTAAGAATTAAGTATAAAAAGCTAAAGAAAATTGGAATTACTGAGAGTGAGTTTAGAAAAGTAATTTCAAACGAACTAAAAGTGGTTTTCTTTACTCCGGTATTATTGGGCGCGTTTTTGGGATATATACTTATACGTATAGCTACATTGAATACACGTATGGAAGAGGTGTTTGCGGTAAATACATTAGTTGTCATTTTTGTATTCTTCCTTTTCCAATTAATATACTATATAATAACTCAAAAGAGATACAATAGGGAAATAATTAAATTCCATTTAAAGGCAAAAAACTAATCTCCGGAGGTGTTGAAATGAGAAAATGCATAAGATGTGACTCTGAAATGTCTGAAGACTTTGATGTTAAGGTCGAAGGGGGAGCTTACGGGTTAAAGATTACGAAACCGGGTATCTTTAAAGAAAACCTTGGCAAAGTACATTGTGCAGTATGTTCGAAATGTGGGTATGTTGAATTTTATTTGAAAGATACAACAAAGATATAAAAATGATTATGGATTAGATTTTGTGAGTCTGTAGGTTGAATAATAAAGGGGAATAGACAATGGGCCAATATGGCCCATTGTGTATTCCATTTTGATTGTCTGATTTTTTGGCATCATTTTATTTCATGTCGGCTAACAGTGTTTTTATGTTGTCATCAGTGAAATCAAACCACATGGCTTCCGGCTTTTCGTTTTGCGCATTAATAGCCTCTAGGAAATCCTCTTCTGTAGCAGCTTCATGATTGACAAAAAAAGAAAAGGTCTGATTATTCTCGGAATCATAGCTTGCTTCACTATAAGTTATCTTATTTACCGTATAACCCTTATCTGTGAATTCTATTGTACCGAACCCATGGTCTCCTACACCGCTGGAAAAGGAAAATGTACCATCAACTTTTACGTCAAAAAAAGCTCTATACGGCAAAGTGTAGCCATAAAACATTTCATCTTGATAACGCAAAACCTCAAAGCCAAAACCCTCGTTGTTATTCACAGCCAGACAAAGGATAATTTCCGGAATACCATCCCTTTCTAAATCAACTGTTGCAAATTTTGTCACGTTTACCGTAACACCGCTGTCGGCAGCAATGGCTTCGTTTAATTGGGTAATATTCAACTCTTTATTGGAGTCCACGCTGAAAAAATTGATCTTGTTTTGCAACACCAACCGATACGCTTTCATCGGTGATTTGTTCGGCATATTCTTACATCCTCCAAGTATAAGTATTGTAAGTATGGTAACAAATAGCATGGAAAATTTGTTTTTCATTATTATGACTCCTATTCTACTAAACTATTGCTTTTTCGCCAAACCTGAACTTATAGAGCAAACATCGTATGGCTCATTGGCTGTGTTGTTCCTCAATTGTCATAGTATGCTCAAATAACTTATTTAGATAGTATATGCGGTTCTACCGTTTTTGTCAATACTTAGATAATTATGCCAGAGCTTATGGAAGTAATTTAGAAGAAATACTTTAAAATTAAAAAGAATAAATTGTATCCAGAAATAGATTCTTAAGATGGTATAATGGAAATATATTATTTTACGATTGGATTGGGCATTTAATGAAGTAATGGTTAATAATACTCTTTGCAACATAATTAAAATGTTATTAAGAAATTGAGGTCAAGGAGGTAGAGTAATGCCACTCGAGATAATCCGTAATGATATAACAAAAGTACACGTAGATGCAATTGTTAATGCAGCAAACTCATCCCTGCTTGGAGGAGGAGGGGTTGATGGGGCAATCCATCGTGCAGCAGGGCCTGAGCTGCTTGATGAATGCCGGGCTCTTGGTGGTTGTGAAACCGGACAAGCAAAGATAACTAAAGGGTATAGGCTGCCTGCAAAATATATAATCCATACTGTTGGACCTGTTTGGCATGGCGGTAAAAACAATGAGGAGAAGTTGCTGGCAGATTGCTATAAAAATTCACTTGCATTGGCAAAAGAACATAATTGTGAAAGTATTGCTTTTCCGCTAATATCAGCAGGCGCCTTTGGATACCCAAAAGATAAAGCATTAAAAACGGCTATTACGGTCATTGGAGATTTTCTGTTGGGCAATGAGATGACAGTTTTCCTAGTTGTATACGATAAGGCAGAATTTATGTTGTCTAAGAAGCTATTTTCATCTATTGCCCAATATATCGATGATAGATATGTAGAAGAACATACTTTCATCCGAAGAGAAAGATTTGAGAAAATATACGAATCCGAAGAAAGCTATAGAGAAGATCCCGACATATTCTCAATAGAAGCACCTGTTCAGAAGAAGAAATATAAAAGAAGCCTTGATGATGTAATAAAGAACATGGACGAAACATTCTCGCAGATGTTATTACGTTTGATTGACGAAAAGGATATGACATATGCACAAACCTATAGAAGGGCCAATATAGACCGTAGACTGTTTTCTAAAATCCGTAATGATATGAATTACAATCCAAGCAAGGCAACTGTAATTGCTTTTGCAATAGCATTGAGATTAAACTTGGATGAAACCAAAGATTTACTGCTTAAGGCTGGTTTTGCACTTTCTCACAGCAGTAAATTTGATATCATTATTGAGTATTTCATTGAAGAAGGCAACTATAATATTTTTGAAATAAATGAAGCTTTGTTTGCGTTTGACCAAGACTTGTTAGGGGTGTAAAGTGGCAACATTGTGGAATTGTCGCTTCTCATGCGACCAATCTCCAGATAAATAATGTTATCCTTTAATTAGAATAAGTGATTGGGGGATAACATTATGAAAAAAGGTTTAACGGAACTGGTTTTTATTCTTGACAGAAGTGGCTCTATGAGCGGTCTTGAAAGCGATACTATTGGCGGATATAACTCCATGCTGGAAAAGCAGAATAAAGAGTCCGGCGAGGCAATAGTAACTACTGTACTATTTGATGATAAGTATGAATTACTGCATGATCGTATTAACCTTCGAGGAGTAGCACCTATAACAGACAAAGAGTATTTTGCCAGAGGTACTACTGCGTTATTGGATGCGGTGGGAAAAACAATAAATAAAATTGCAAATGTTCAGAAGCATACAGGTGAAGATGAGCGAGCTGAACATGTTATGTTCGTAATAATAACTGACGGCATGGAAAATGCCAGCAAGGAGTTTGGCTACGAAAAAGTCCGCCGTATGATTGAACGTCAAAAAAGCAAATACGGCTGGGAGTTTATTTTCCTTGGTGCAAACATTGATGCCATTGCAACTGCAGAGCGCTTTGGAATAAGAAAAGAAAGAGCAGCAAATTATAACGCAGATAGTGAAGGAACCTTACTTAATTACGAAGTAATCAGTGAAACAGTAAGTTGTATGCGTGCAAGTCGCCCTATAGCAGAAGATTGGAAAATTCGTATTGAAGAGGACTTCAAGGGGCGCGGACGAAAGAGATAAAAAGTATATTGACGAAGATAATCAAGGGATTGTAAATAGATGCAAGAACATAAAAATAGAATAGAGAGCAGTCCCTTGTCATCTATTTTTATGGGGAGGAGGATTCAGGATGATAATAAATAAATTAGTACAACTTGCAGTAGTAGTTATAAATATATTCGGAGTTCTTTGTTTGATATATTTCGCAATTCCGTATGTTACGCATAATACCGTTGTTCAAAATCCAGATGCTATGCTACCTGCTGAAGCGTGGGATGCGGCAGGAATGACCCTAACAATCGGATTGATTCCACTTGTGATTGCTAATGTACTTAGCTTTGTGTTTGTTAAAAACAAGAAAAAACTAGCAAGACTTTTATGGTTCATTCCCAGCATTGCTTGTTTAGTTATGGTTGTAAGTTACTGGATTGGCAGCATTTAATTATACGAGCAACCAATCATGAATAAATATGTCCCGTATTGCGGTATAGTACTGAATGAGAGCGATAAGACTATCTGTGAAGCCAGAGGTAAGTTGCACCATAATGTCAGAGAAAAAGTCTTTGCTTTATTATGTTAACGTGATATAATGAGGAAGTATTTTTAGTTTGAGATTGGGGGAAGTAAAAATGAGAAAATTGAGAATGAAAAAATTAATGTCGTTGCTTCTAGCGCTAACTATGGTTCTTGCGTTCGCCGCTTGCGGCACTGAGGAAACTAATAAATCTCCAGATGAAGGTAGTGATTTGAGTTACGTTAAAGGTAATGGCAAACTGATTATTGGCTACACAAATTATGAGCCTATGAATTATACAGATGAAAATGGCGTTTTTACCGGTTTTGACACAGAGTTGGCGACCTTAACATGTGAGAAGCTTGGCCTTAAACCTGAATTTGTTGAGATCAACTGGAAAACCAAGGAAGTAGAACTGAATGCAAAGTCCATTGACTGTATTTGGAATGGATTGACAATCGACGATGAGCGTAAGGCAGCCATGGAAATTACCAAGCCTTATATAAAGAATGCTCAGGTGGTTCTGATAAAAGAAGGCACTACTTACAACGGAACGGAATCCTTAATAGGTAAGACTGTTGTGGCAGAGCAGGGTTCTGCCGGTGAAAATACCATTAATGCTGATGATAATCTGAAGCAGGCAAGCTTTGTTCCTAAGACATTGCAGACAGACTGCTTGATGGAATTGAAATCCGGTACTGCTGACGCAGCTGTGTTGGATTTAACTTTGGCAAAATCAATGACGGGCGAAGGCACTAACTATGAGGATATTATTATTGTAGATTACTTAGCCGAAGAAGATTATGGCGTTGCCTTCCGAAAGGGTTCTGATATTTGTGCGGAAGTGAATAAGATTTTCGACGAATTTGTTTCAGACGGCACTATAGCTGCATTGGCTGAAAAGTATGGACTGGAACAGGCTGAATAGGCTTATATACATAAAAATGAAGTGAGGGCAGAGGGCTAATCCTCTGTCCTGCCGCTTATAGGTTGAGGTAAAAGAAATATGAATGAAATTCTTGTGATTGTTACGAGGCTGTCTGAGAGCTTTATGCTCAATTGTAAGCTTTTTGTATTAACGCTTTTGTTTGCGCTACCTTTAGGGATGTTGATTGCTTTTGGATCAATGAGCCGCTTTCGTCCTCTTCGATGGGTGGTGCGAACTTTTGTCTGGATAATCCGAGGAACGCCACTGATGTTGCAGCTTATAATAATTTTTTATGGACCGGGTCTATTAAAAATACCTTTTTCCTGGCCAAATGGTGGACCGGGACGTTTTATTGCTGCAACCGTTGCCTTTATTATCAACTATGCCTGTTATTTTTCGGAGATCTATCGAGGCGGTATTGAGAGCGTACCGGTGGGACAATATGAAGCGGGTCAAGTCTTAGGAATGACAAAGACACAGATTTTTTTCCGTGTAACACTGCTTCAAGTAGTGAAGCGTATCGTTCCTCCAATTGGTAATGAGGTGATTACTTTAGTGAAGGATACATCTCTTGCCAACATCATTTCAAATAAAGAGATCATAATGATGGCTGGAGAATACAGTAATAAAGGACTTATTTGGCCTCTCTTTGCCACGGGCATATATTTCCTTATTTTTGTGGGGGCGTTAACCATACTGCTTAATTGGGTAGAAAAGAAACTCAGTTATTTCCGTGCTTGAGAGGAGGGATTCGATTGGCGATTTTAGAAGTAAAAGGTATTGAGAAAAGTTTCGGAACCCTCAAGGTTTTGAAAAAGATTGATTTTTCATTGGAAAGAGGAGATGTAATCGCGATTATAGGTTCTTCCGGAAGCGGAAAGACCACATTGCTGCGGTGCCTTAATTTCCTAGAGCGGCCTGATAAAGGAAGCATCGTCGTCAATAATGAGGTGATTTTTGACGCAATGGATCCCGCTACTCAACGGGAAAGTGAAGTGCGGAAAAAGCGTCTGCATTTTGGCCTGGTTTTTCAAAATTTTAACCTGTTTCCTCAATATACAGTCCTAAAGAATGTAACATTAGCAGCGGAACTATTAGCCAAAGGACGTCCTAACTTCAAACAGGAGAAAAAAGTTATATTGAAAGAGATCCAAGACCGGGGCAAAATGCTTCTTTCTCAGGTTGGTCTATCGGAAAAGCTGGACTACTATCCCCATATGATATCCGGTGGACAGCAACAGCGTGTAGCTATTGCCCGGGCATTAGCTCTAGAGCCGGACATTTTATGTTTTGATGAGCCTACTTCTGCCTTAGACCCTGAACTCACTGGGGAAGTGCTGAAGGTTATTAGGAATTTGGCGGAGCGCAACACTACAATGATTATTGTTACTCATGAGATGGATTTTGCTCGGGATGTGGCAGACCGTGTTATCTTTATGGATGGTGGTGTGATTGTTGAACAGGGTCCACTCCAGGAAGTATTTGGCAATCCTAAAGAAGAGAGAACTAAGCAGTTTCTGGCCCGGTATAAGAAAGGTTAAAAGTGAAACAGGAGACGGTTTCTCTGTCTTGTATGTGATTATCCCCATTAGAAGGTGCTGCAGAATGTAAGAGATATGGAGGTTTTAGGCCGCTGTATCTCTTTATTATTTTGGGACCTTAATATAGAGATTTCTCACCTAATGTATTATACTGAAAATGAAGTATGCCACTGGAATATATGATAATTGTAGTAGGAGATTTAATAAGTATTATCAAGAAGGAGCTAGTAGAAAGTAGCGGATTTTGTTTTTGAAAATTGGTAGACAGATGGAGTATGGGTTAGCTGGAAGGGAGGATATTTGAGTGCGTAAACCGTTATCGGAAATGACACTTCGTGAGCTTTGGCAACTGTTTCCTATTCAGTTGACGGAGCATAAGGAATGCTGGAAGGATTGGTATAGGGAGGAAAAGGAATTTTTATCCTCATTTCTTCCGAAGAATGTTCAAATTCATCATATTGGAAGTACATCTATAAATGGAATCTGGGCTAAACCCATTATTGACATTTTGGTGGAGGCCAGACCTGTAGAACATCAAGCAATTTACGAACTGCTCCTTAGAAACGGATATCTTTGCATGGATCAAAGCCAAAACCGAATGGATTTTAATAAAGGCTATACACCGGATGGTTTTGCCGACCGCGTTTTCCACCTACACTTAAGAAATTTTGGCGACAACGATGAGCTCTATTTTCGCGACTATCTGAGAGAGCATTTAGAAATTGCAAAAGAGTATGAAAATCTTAAATTGTCCCTCTGGAAAAAATTCGAATTCGACCGTAACGGATATACAAAGATGAAAACAGATTTCATCCGAAAATATACGAATATGGCAGTAGAAAAGTATGGTGAGGGGAAATATTAATGACTGTATGGCCAATTTTATATAGTTAATAGGTACGATTTTTATAGCGAAGTAGACTGCCTTTCAATGATAGGAGACATTACGACAAGAAAGATGATGGGAGAGTATATTGTTTATTATCGGGGAAAACATATCGGTGATATATGCGATAATAGGTTTCTGGTCAAACGAACAAGTACATCCGATAGACTCCTTGCAGACTGTTGACTTGAATACCCGTATGAAGGCTCAAAGACATTGTTGTATTTGGTGGAAGAAGTTGAAAATGTTGATATGATACGGGAATTGTTGGAAGGGTTCTATACGGAACTTCCGGAAAGAAAGAAGAAGTGAGATTTATTTTGAGGCGCCGGATTATGTAAAAGAGGGCATTAGAGAATCTAGTTTGAATAGGGCAAAGTGAAAAAGCAATATAAGTATCTGATGGTTTACCTCTATGAGAAAAAGGTTACATGAAATATAAGTTACTACTGTTATCATGTGCAGTATTCCGTAACAATTCATAGGATATTAACATAAACTGATATTGCAAGTTAACCTTTTTTAGGGGGAGGAATAAACCATGCTCTCAAGCATTGAATTTATTAGACAGTCCCTAGGTTTACATCTGTTTTTTGCAAGGATTATGAAAGAACACTCATTTTTCCTTGAAGTTGGGTTTGCGCCGAGGGACTCAGGCTTTACTCAGCGAGCAGATGCTTTTCGCAGGGAATTTGACGCACTTCTAGGAGAAGCTATTTCGCTTTCGAGCGGTGTTGTTAATCCTGAGGTACTTAAATCAGGAGAGGTAATAACACCTTTTACTTTGAATGCAGAAATGGCAACCACATATTTTACAGGGGTACAGATACCGACTCAACTGACACAGGCAGAGGCAGGGCTAGCAGGAGGCGGTATAATAACAGCAAATCCTATGCTTGAACAACGTGTATCTGCGCTCAACCAGAGGGCAATAAATGCAACTGCTGCGTTAATACAGTTTAAGAAGGATATCTTATCTAATGTTTTAAACTGCAAAATGTTTACATTTAATTATCCTTTGTTGATTCTACACATAACTCGTGAGGCAGAATTATATCTTCAGCAGCTTAGAAGACTTCAAAGAAGAGAAGAGACAGATCTGGCAAAAGAAGCCTACGCATTAGAATTTTTTTGGAATAGGCAAATGGCAGAACATGCCAAGTTTATTCGAGGTTTACTTGATCCTACAGAAGAAAATTTGTTCAATCAAGCTAATAGTTTTGGAAATGAGTTTGATCAATTGACAGCAGAAGCAAAGGCAGCAATGGAAGCGACCGCTCCACTGGCTAAAGTTACTGACGAAAGCTTAAAAGCAACAGAGGATTTTCGGAACTTCAAAGCGCAGGGCACGCAGGGTATTCTTGCATGTGAAGTAAAATCAATCATTATACCGCTACTGGGGGATCATGTCTTGCGTGAAGCGAACCATTATTTGAGATTGCTTAAAATGTTTGAAGGAAGTAAATAAAGATATTTGGTATGAGATTTGCGCGCCGAAACAATAGCTTTTGCAACGGATAAGCCGATTCTGTATCCACCGGTCTGGGAATTTCGGGAAGGGTCTAATACCGCTGAATTTACTGCAAGTTAATACCATGAAATCAGGTACACAACGGATGGGTGCGTCCCTGATTTTTTTGCGTTCTCTACGCATCTGTTGCAATGGAGAAAACATGTATTTTGCTATTGACATGTCAGGTCTAATGCGATAGACTTTAATTAGGTCTATTAAAATAAACCTGAGGAGGCAATTTCATGGAAAAGTATAAGCTATTTGACGCGGAATACAAATTTGTCAGCATTATTTGGGACAATGAACCTATCAATTCTACAGAGCTTGTAAAGCTATGCGCAGACAAACTCGGTTGGAAAAAATCGACCACCTATACTGTATTAAAAAAGCTTTGTGAACGGGGTATCCTGCAAAACACGGATGCGACCGTTACTTCATTGGTAAAGCGTGAAGATGTGCAGAGATATGAAAGCAGAGCCGTATTGGAAAAAACATTTGACGGTTCACTGCCGAAATTTTTGACTGCCTTTTTAAGCGGCCGTAAGCTTTCTGAACAGGAGGCTGAGGAATTGAAGCGGATTATAGAGGAGGCGGTGAAATGACTTATTTGCAAGATTTATTTATAGCAATTGTAAACATGAGTATCACTGCATCCTATGTGGCTATCGGTGTAATCCTTCTACGTTTTCTTTTTAAAAAAGTGCCGAAGATTTTTTCCTATATTCTTTGGACTCCTGTACTTTTCCGTCTTGTATGCCCATTTTCTATTAATTTCGTCTTTAGCTTTTTCAATCTAATAACGCTGAATGTAAAGCAAGGAAGCAGAGTATATGAGTTTGTACCGCAGAATATTTGGCTTAATGAGACGCCTTCGGTTGGAAATATTGATAATGCAGTGAATGCTCCCTTGCCCGGGACTGTTCTATCTGAAAGCGTGAATCCCATGCAGATATGGATAACTGTTTCTAGTCTTATTTGGATTTTTGGCGTTATTGTATTGACGATTTATAGTTTTTCTTCTTATATGAAAATCAAAGGAAAGCTTCAGACTGCGACTCTCGTGGAGGGCAATGTCTTTGAAACCGATGCCATCAGCACAGCCTTTGTATGCGGCTTTATCCGTCCGAGAATTTATGTGCCGACGAATATTGGGGATGCCAACCTATCGTACATATTGGAACACGAGCGCACCCATATCCGCAGGAAGGATTATCTCATAAAGCCAATTGCTTTTTTGGCACTTATCCTGCACTGGTTTAATCCGCTTATGTGGCTGAGCTTTGCTCTCATGAGCCGGGATATGGAAATGTCCTGCGATGAGAGTGTGATGTATAGGCTGGGCGAAGGAGCAAAGGGTGGTTATTCAAATTCACTTCTGTCGCTGTCGGTTAGGAGGAAAGGTATTTTAACGGCTGCTCCTTTGGCATTCGGCGAGAGCTATGTAAAGACCAGAATAAAAAATGTTCTAAATTTTAAAAAACCTAAGTTTTGGGTCATAATGGTTGCGGTTATGGCAGTTCTTGCAGCTTCGATTGCTTTTGCCACAAATGCATCTAAAGAAGGTAAAATTTTGGTAAAGGACAGAAGAAAAGTCCTGGAAGTCAACGACGAATACAATCTTAAAGCCGATCCAACCAATAAGGGAGAACTGCAAAGCGATCTTAATGACGCCATTTATAACAAATATGATTTTATGAATGTGGATGATGAAACTGTATCAACCTTTACTCCTATGCCAGACGAAATGAGGGATGAAGAGCAAAAGGCCTTTCAAGTACTACAGGAGTATTTTGCCGCTTTTGAGCTAGCGGATTATGATGCAATGTGCATTCTTAGCACCGAAAACCATAACAATAATTTTGTCGACGATGGCAAAGGTAATTTTATTCATGATGGTGATGTATGGGGGATGAGATGGGCTAAAGCAAAAAAAATAGAATTAATAAGAGATACGCATTTTTTACGTATAGAAAATTCTGACTCGGTTTTAGTATTTAATGTATCAGTTGATATGGAAACCGTAAAAACATCTGCTCAATATTTGTCAACCCAAACCAGTTTTTATGTTGTGCTTTTAAAAGGTGATGATGGGAGGTGGCGGGTAGATAGATATGAAACCGGATAAAAATAGGGTGATTTTAAATTAAGGTATTGATTTTTTATAACGGTATTACCTTGCTGTGTTAGAGGATACAATATATGTTGATTTTGCTCACATAAAGGAATATAATTAAAGTACAAGCAAAATAATTGCAAAAAGTGTTTGTTAGTGTTTTGGCCAGTACGTTCAATGAAGAGGTTCACAGCGAATATTTATTGATGTGGGGGAGCACAATGGAAAAGTTTTATATCTATGTAGTTCTTACGAGGACTAATACAATAATATCGAGACTTATAGGATTTTTTACAAAAGATGAATTTACCCACGCTTCTATTTCGCTAGACAGAGACATTGAGAACATGTATAGTTTTGGAAGGAAATACGAATTCTATCCGTTTATTGGTGTATTTAAGCATGAGAATCTAAATAAAGGGACATATAAATACTGTAGAGTACTGCCGGGAGCAGTAATTGAGTTCGAGGTATCAAAACAGCAGTACAAAAGGGCTAAAGCCCTATTAAGGTATTTTATTGCCAATGCCAGCCAATATAAGTACAATTATATGGGACTTATCAATAATTTATTGAATAGGGAAGCATGCGACAGTTCAAGATTCGTTTGCTCTGAATTTGTGTATTATATCTTGAAAGAAAGTGGTATTGCAGATCTTAAAATATCAAGAAATCTTGTCAGACCTCAAAGTCTTCTAAGATTAAACGGACGAGTAATATTTAAAGGTGATCTCAAGGATGCAAAATTACTAAAGGGATGCTTAAGGAATCAGGAAATACCTATCAAACAAAAACTATCTGCGGCTTTATAACAATTCAGTTTAAAAAATTTCGGTTGTAGAAAAATTTTTTCCCCTGAGGATACGTTTTTTTCATTTTGTTATTTTTTTAACAAAAAAGCCTTAATATTTTGTAAACAATGTGTTATTATATTTATGAGGATATAATTCAATATTAAGAAATATAGAGGTGTGTAAAATGCAAAAGAGAGATTTGTTTAGCTTAAAAGGCAGGGTAGCGGTAGTCACAGGAGCTTCATCTGGACTTGGTGTTCAAATGGCTAAAGCTCTTGCAGCTCAAGGAGCGGATATTGTTATTTTGGCAAGGCGCAAGGAAAAACTCGAGAAGGTTGCAGAAGAAATCCGTGCATTTGGGGTAAGGTGTCTCTCCATAGAATGTGATGTAACAAATATCGGATTGATCCAGAGAGCAGCCGAGCTTACTGAGAAAGAGTTTGGGAAAGTTGACATTTTAATAAATAATGCCGGCAGCGGTGGTGTGGCGTCAGCTGAGGAGACAAGTGATGAGATGTGGAACAACACAATTAATGTTGACCTAAACGGTGTTTTCATGGTTGCCCGGGAATTCGGCAAGATTATGATAAAAAATAATTATGGAAGAATAATTAACATTTCTTCCATATACGGCATGGTTGGAAACATGGCGCATCCAAGCACTGCGTATCACGCAGCCAAAGGCGGTGTGGTTAATATGACAAGAGCTCTGGCGGCGGAATGGGCTAAGTATGGTATTACGGTAAACGCAATATGTCCCGGTTATTTTGTTACGGAGCTTACTCAGGAGACTCTTGACACCGAATACTTCACCAATTATATGAAATCCACTGTTCCGGTAGGACGTTACGGAAAAGAAGGGGAACTGGATTCAACTGCTGTTTATCTTGCATCTGATGCATCTACCTATGTAACAGGAGCTATTATACCTGTAGATGGCGGATACACATGTGTATAGGCTGAAAGAAAGGGAATTAAAGTTTAATAGATTATTGTAATGTGCAACTGCCCCATTTTCATCGGTTTAGCTGATGATGAATGGGGCAGTTACACATTATAAAGGCTTTTTGAATGACAGTCAAAGTATTTAATTAATTGAGTAAACAGAAATACCGTTAAAGTTATATTTTGTAGTAAAGTTTTGATTGAGGAATTCCTCGTTTACAGTGTATTTTTCGCTTTGTCTAAGCTCGGGACTAACCACAATGTAGTCGATATCTTCTTGCTCGATAATACTTTTTATTATTTCAAAGCTCTCTTCGCCTCTTAATATAATGTTTAGATTGTTAAAGCGTTCATCAAGCTTATAAGCTGAGTCGGCTGCATCATGTACATACATTTTTCCGCCTGCCATAAGTATATTGGATACGGCATTGTCATTATATTGTATGGACGGAAGGGTAAGGAATGTGGAACCCGGCTCGGTATTTTCAATAATCCATTGCGTAAAGTCTGATTTATCTGCCACATTGACTTTAGGAAGATTTTTGACAGACATTAAGTCCAGTACTCCAGCGACCATAAGGCTAATACAAAGGATGACGGCTACGAATTTAAATATTAAGGACTTTTGGCGGAAAAGTTGTACTAAATAGTAGGCAGCCAGACAATTTATAAATATGAGAGTTGCGAACATGAGCTTGCTGTTATCGTACAGCACTACGCCAAGCTGTAGCAAATTGGCCAGTATAAACGGCACTGAGAGGATAAGGAACAGTATTTTTTTTCTGTTGGGGATAATAAAAAGTGTTATAATAACAATAATTAGTTTTAGGCCAAGGACTTTAAAATAAAACTCTGACAAGTCAAATAAATCAAAATGTCCCACCTCGTAGCCGATATGCAGCTTAGGATATTCATTTAAACTCGAGTCGCCTGACTTAAATATCAGTAGCTGCGGCAATGAAACAAGACCTGCAATGGCAGTAGTGACAAACATTGGTTGAAAGATCTCTTTTTTTCGTATATTTAAAATCGTATATAGTCCTAAAAATGAGAGCAGAGCTGTATTTACAACAGAATTCCAATAAGGAATGATACCTACTGTAACCCCTATTAAACAGCTTGACAAAAGCCATGAATAATTATTACTTTGGGTCAATGGGGTGCTTTTAGCTTTTACAGGTTTTGAAGTATTCGTTTCTTTTTCATATACAGAAAGCACATATGTAACAATAAAAACAAGAAGTGCCAAAGCAAAGGCAAAGTGTCTTTGATTTACGAAGACGTTTAGATTAAAAAGTCCCCAACCTTCAAACATGGTTGAGCCCAACCATCCGGTTTTTTCATACATTTTTTTAAACATATCCCAACCCAAGTTATCGAAAACCCATTTTAAACCACTTATTGAACTGTGGAACAATAAAAAGAGTGCACCAAGTATTCCTGTGGCATCACTTTTAAATACTGTTCTTCCGAACTGAAAAATCATTAGGAGCAAAAAGGAAAGGCTTAAAAGACACATAAGGTTCAAGGCGTGAACTGAATGCAACCCTGTCTGGGATATTTTACCTACAAAGTAATCGAATAAAAAATGATATTTTATCGGGGTGTTGTCATAATAAACATGCTCAACCGGAATGTTTTGACCAAGGCTTATGGAGCGGACAAACCCGTTGTGAAGAGTTAAATCACTCCATGCACCTCCGGACATAGTTATATATCCGTTTGATAGGCTGAAGGTATTATAATTAAACCACGTTGAAAACAGGATAAAAGCAATAAAGCAAATTACCGCAACTTTATCACGGCAAAACTCTTTTATCATGTTAAGAAACTCTTTTTGTATTCCGGTCTCTGTGAAGTATACGTATGCGATAAAGGCAGCGGATATTACAAGGTATACTATATTGCTCATATAATAGTTGTTCAGTGTTTTAACAAAAAGAATATCAAGCCAGTATAGCAGTGTGCCGGAAAAAAGACATCCTATAAGAAAGGAACCGGAAATCATCATAATTGGTGATCTAATAGCGGTTAATTTCTTTAACAGGCAAAATCCTGTCAAGAATGAGGCTATTAAAAGCAAAATAAACATATCAAAGACCATCCCCCTAGTAAATGAAACTTGTATAAACAAATATATAAACATTATATCAGAATCAACAGAAAAATAAAACTTTTTGTCAAATTAATTAATTTAATCAAAAAAGTTCTTTGTTTTATTCCCAGGATTTGATATAAAAAATGCAAATTATCATTAACATAATCAATCGGTTTTGAATATTATGGTACAAAGAAATATGTTTGGGGTGAGGTTTTTATGTTTCAAGAGGCGAAATGCTCAGTGGCCTTTTTGAGTTCAAACTTATTGTATATTTTTGGAATTATAATTGCATTGGTTGTATTGGCTTTTATTATTAGACTGGTTATTAGGAAAGAACTCTATCGCTCTATCTTCAATTGGTTCAACGAGCTAAATAAGATTATTAATTCACTGCTGTTTCTTATTGGAATAGGAAAAAAGGATGCAAATAAGGAAGAGCTGAACGAATCCTTTGCCATTGCCGGTTATGCATATGACGAAAAGCAGGATATTTTTTATTCTATCAAAGACGCATGGCAAAGAAATTTTGGATATTGCCGCCTATATGACGAAGCTGCAGCACCTTTAGGTATGATAGTAGATTGCGACCCGATTTATTTTGAGTATAACGGCAAGAAGTGGTTAATTGAGTTTTGGAAAGGGCAATACGACCTGCCCACCGGTGCTGAGGTAGGAATATACGCAACGGATGGGCCAGATTTAAATATTCCCGGATTTTTTAACGGGACTTTTTATCATTGTGTAAGTGATGATGAATTATTATGGATGTCGTTTACCTTGAAAAAGAAAGGAAAAGTTCTTTTCGAGCGTGGGGATAGGCATTGGTGGTTGACAGGATTCAGACTTGGCGAATTCTCACAGCCTTCAGAATTGACTATGGAGATCACCATGACATTAAAAGACCAGCTAATGTGCACAGCATTTATTGAAGGATTAAAGAGGGCGGGATATTCGGATAAGGAAGTAAAAAGATATGGAAACTCCGTTAGAATAATATTTGATAAGCCTCATACTCCGCAGCCTCTTACCCGAACAGAGATAACCGATGGAATCATTCAGGCCAAAAACAAACTTTTATGCGACCTTTATAATGAGGTTACACAAGAATGCATTACTCTGGAGGAAAAGATGAATGCAGTTCGTGAGAAGGAACCAGAGTTGTATAAACATATTCTGGCATTGGGAAGACCAGCGGAATTATATAGCTCCTATGAAAAAATACAAAGGCATCTATGAGATTAATTATATGGGATTGTTGTACTTGTGAGGTGGTGAACGTGTATGAATTCATGAGATTATCCGAAGTTTTTCAATCAGCAGAAGAGATTCCTTTTGATGACTCATCAAAAATTATCTTGATGAGCGATTGTCACAGAGGTGATGGAAGCTGGGCAGATAATTTCAGCAAAAATGAAAACATTTACTATGCAGCATTAACCCATTACTATAGAAATAATTACACTTATATAGAGCTGGGGGATGGAGATGAACTATGGGAAAATAACGATATATGTGAAATAATAAGTCAGCATAGAGACGTCTTTTCTCTATTGACTAAATTTATTGAAGACGGCAGGGCCTACTTTGTTTATGGCAACCATGATATAGAAAAGAAAAAATACGCGTCAAGAACCGCCAAAAGAAGATATTACCGTCATTTTGAAGATGGCGATATAAGGAACATAAATTCATTTTACAAAATAAAGGTACATGAGGGATTGATTCTGCGTCATAGAGTTACAGGAGATAAAATATTCCTTGTACATGGTCACCAGGCTGATTTTTCGAATGATAGATTATGGATGATCGGCAGATTTCTTGTAAGACACTTTTGGAGGCCGATTGAATTGTTGGGATTTCGAGATCCTACCAGTGCATCGAAAAACCTCGGGAAAAAAGCATCTGTAGTAAACAAGATTGTTGATTGGGTTAAGAGCAACAATCAGATGATTATTGCAGGTCACACACACAGACCAGCATTTCCGGCAGTTGGCCAGCCACCGTATTTTAATGATGGTTGCTGTGTTAACCCTTATGGCATAACGGGAATAGAGATTGCAGATGGAAAGATAGTACTTGTGAAATGGAGTCTAAAAACCAAGGATGATGGCACATTGTATGTCGGTAGGGATGAAATGGAGAAGCCGGTAAAGCTAAAGGAATATTTCAAATAAGAATGTAAAGTGTGGGGTGGCTATCATGGTTACTTTTAAGCTTGATGATGGATTTATGTTTGGAACCGCTACCGCAAGTACTCAAATTGAAGGTGGAGATACCAACAATACGTGGTATAAATGGTGTGAAGAAGGCCGGATTAAGGACTCAAGCAGCTGTATTACTGCCTGTGACCACTGGAACAGGGTAGAGGAGGATACGGAGTTATTGAAGGATCTTGGGGTTCAAACCCACAGGATGAGCCTTGAATGGAGCAGAATAGAACCTTCTAGGGGACAGTTTTCCGAAGAAGCGATGAAGCATTACAGAGATGAGATTCAGCTTTTGATAGACAATAACATCAAACCTATGGTTACACTCCACCACTTTTCTGATCCGATCTGGTTTCATGATATTGGAGGATGGAAGAAACCGGGCAATGCAGAGATTTTTATAGAATATGTGAAGTATGTTGTTGAAAATTTGGGGGATCTTGTGAGTGACTGGATAACCTTTAACGAGCCCAATGTCTATGTCGATTTTGGTTATGTAATCGGCATTTTCCCTCCGGGGGAGAGAAGTCTTTCGGAAGGACTGAAGGTCACAGCAGAGCTTATTAATACTCATATAAAGCTCTATCATTTAATACATAAGATAAGAAGACAACGTAAGTTTGAGGGCAGGACAATGGTAGGCACAGCAATGCACCTTCGCATTTTTGATGGAATAAGCTCGACCGGGAAAATGATAGGTAAAGTTGTCGATTATCTATTTAATGAAATGTTTATGGAAGGCATGACAGTTGGCCGCTTGATATTTCCTCTTTCAAAAAAGGGCTCAAGCCATAAAAAAGGCAGATATGTGGATTTTTTGGGAATTAATTATTATACGAGAAATATTGTTGAATTTGTATTTGACCCATCCCTTTATTTTCATCAACTTGTGAATGACAAGGATTTAACTAAATCAGACCTAGGGTGGGATATATATCCGGAGGGCATATATAAGGTGTGCAAGAAGTACTATGACCGATATAAATTGCCCATTTATATAACTGAGAATGGAATAAGCGATAAAAATGACAACAAACGGCCGGACTTTATTGTAAACCACCTTGCTTACATTTCGAAAGCTATAAATGAAGGAATACCGATAGAAAGATACTATTACTGGACATTGATGGATAACTTCGAATGGCTGGAGGGCGAGTCAACGGATTTTGGCCTCTACGACTGCAATTTTCGTACACAGAAAAGGACAGCCAGAAAAAGTGCCTGGCTTTTTGCCCAAATATGCAGGAGAAAAGAATTGACCGAGGAAATGATTGGGAGCTTTAAGAAGTACAGCAGATGACTATAAAAATAACCCGGTGACATATACAGTTAATATTGCTCCTAATGCTACTACAAAGAGGCTTTTCTCCCTGTAAGCCAGAATTAGAGCGACAATAGTACCGCAGACGGCAGTGGTGTAGCTGCTTGTGGAATTGAAAATGTCCGGAAAGGTAAGTGCTCCCAACACTGCATAAGGGACGTATTGCAAAAAAGATCTTATATAAGTTGACTTGATTTCTTTCCTAAAGACAGCAATGGGCAGTACCCTCGGTAAATATGTAACAAGTGCCATTAAGACAGTGGCGATAAATGCATACAGCATAATTCTAATCCTCCTTAACAATACCGTTTTCTTCTTTTGCAGGCCAGAGGGCGGCTCCGATTCCGGCACCTAATATGGTAGAGATAATTACGCGAAAACCGCTTGAGATAAAACTGAAGATAGGGATATGTTTTAAAGCTAGATTTATTGTAACTGAGATAAGTACAATCATCAAAATCGGCCTGGATTTTTTTGATGGCGGCACTATAATAGCAATAAACATGGCAAACAAAGCAATACCCATTGCATTGCTGAGGGATTGTGGCAATGCGGAACAGGTGAAGGCGCCTAGAGCTGTCCCGAAGCTCCAACCGAAAATTGGCCCCGTAATAAGACCCAACATATAGGAATAGGATAGCTTTCCTTTTTCCATTGAAGCCATTGAGAAGGTTTCATCGGTTATTCCAAAACCGAAAATAAGGCGCTGCCAAAGAGTGATCTTTGGATCGATTTTTTGAGATAAAGAAAGGGACATCAGCATATATCTGATATTTATAACAAAGGTAGTCAGGGCAATTTCAAGATACCCCGCACCTTCGATAATTAAATTTGTACCAGCAAACTGTCCGGCACTTGTGAGGTTGGATAAGGAAATAAAAACTGCCATTAATGGAGGAAGACCGCCATTGACAGCCATAAGGCCAAAGGTAAAAGCCACCGGTATATATCCCAATAGAATTGGTGTACCTTTTTTAAATCCATAGATGAAATCATTCCTATTTATTAAAACTTTGCTCATAAATTCAAACTCCCCAATTATGACCTTTTACAAATTATTTTTAGTAAGATATTCTTCTCAAGCATTAGAACATTATAATATTAAATCGAAAAATTATCCATAGCATTTTTACTTAAAAATCAGATTAAATTTGAAATCGCAAAAAAGCCTCCCTCGAAAAAGGAAGGCTTTCTATGTTTAACGTCCAGTGATTACAAATCCATTACAACTTCTTAGAAGAAAGAATACAGTAGGAACAATGTTGATAGCAACGAAGAAATCAAGGACACAACGGTAATCTGTGTATTGATGGAAGGACCTGCGGTATCCTTGAATGGGTCTCCTACGGTATCGCCAACAACAGCAGCTTTATGTGCCGTTGAGCCCTTGCCGCCGCAATTTCCTGCCTCAACATATTTCTTGGAATTATCCCAAAGACCGCCGGCGTTGGACATCAGAAGAGCAAGCAGGAGACCGGAAGCAATATTACCGGTCAAAAAGCCTCCAATTGCAGATACACCGCCGATAAAGCCTACAGCTATGGTCGAAACTATAGCGACTAATCCAGCCGGTATAAGTTCTTTAAGGGATCCTGTTGTGGCGATATCTATACACTTATCGTAATCCGGTTTGGCATTTTCTTTTCCATCTTTGAGTCCGGGGATTGAATCCCATTGACGATGAATCTCGGCAACCATTCGCTGTGCGTTTTTATCTACACCCAGCATCAGCATTGCGGAGAATACTGCAGGAATTGCCACACCTATTATGAGTCCGAAGAATACAGTGGGATCCATGATGTCGAAGTTCTCAATTCCTTTTAAGCCTAGCTCGGCGGCGGAAGTGTTTACTTCACTCATGAATGCACCCAGAAGAGATATAACCGTAAGACCTGCGGCGCTTATGGAAAATCCCTTTGTTACGGCCTTAACTGTATTACCGGCTGAATCCAGTTCATCGGTAATGGCAATGACCTTTTCGCCAAAGCCACCCATTTCAGCCAGACCACGGGCATTATCAACAATTGGGCCATAGGCATCGTTGGAAATAATCATTCCAACTATCGAGAGCATACCAAGGGCTGACATTGAGATTCCGAACATTCCATAACCGTCGCCCAGTGGAGCACATATATAATAGGAAACTAAAGCAGTCACTGCTATTCCGATCAGTGCAGGAAGGGTACTTAGCAATCCATAAGAAAAACCTGAAAGTATAGTGAAAGCAGGTCCTGACTTTGAAGCTTCTGCAACAGCATGAACCGGAGGCTTCGCATCGTTTGTGAAATAGTCGGAGGTAATACCTATGATAGTTCCGACTATAAGACCAACAGCAGTTGCACCCCAGATACGCCATTCAAAACCAAAGATATAGGTTGACAAAGCTGTAAGTACAGCAAATATGGCAGTGGTCACATAAGTAGAACTGTTAAGAGCCTTTCCGGGATCACCGTCTTTGCCGATACGTGCCGTGGCTACTCCAATGATGGAAGACAAGAGCCCTATGGCAGCGTAGGCAAAAACCATAGTGACGTTTTTGCTCTGAAGACCTCCGAGAGCGGTGGCCATAACCAATGCAGCGGACATCGATGCAACATTGGAGTCGAAGAGGTCAGCGCCCATTCCGGCAACGTCACCAACGTTGTCTCCCACATTATCGGCTATAACCGCAGGATTTCTCGGGTCATCCTCTTCAAGTCCAAGCTCTACCTTACCTACCAGGTCCGCACTAATATCGGCAGTCTTTGTAAATATACCGCCGCCTGCTTTTGCAAAAAGAGCCAATGAACTTGCCCCAAAACTGAAACCAAGAACTGCACTGGCATCTCCAACGACCATTAGGACTAGAGTAACTCCTAAAAGGCTAGTACCTACAACAGCCATACCCATTACCGCGCCTCCACGGAATCCTGCCATAAAGGACGGTTTAACACCTTTTTGAGCAGCTTCAGCAGCTTTTATATTGGCAATGGTAGCAATTTGAATACCGATTTTTCCGGCCAATGCTGAAAGAACTGTACCGAAAATATAAGCTACAGCCATCCAGATATTACTGGCAAAACCATGGCCTGACCAGATTGGTTTTGGAAGAAAGATTACAATCAAAACCGCTATTATTGCAGTAAAACGAGCAAGAACAACGTATTCGCGTCCTAAAAAGGTATTTGCACCTTGGCGAATGTATTCCCCGATTTCAGCGATACGAGCATTGGAGGATGGTTGAGACTTTACCCATGAGTACAACCACACAGCAACACCAAGAGCCAAAGCCGAGATTAGGATTGCAAGAATTTGAACCGTTTGAGTAGTAATATCAATCATTTACAGACCTCCTTGGCGATGTTAAAATTCTTTCAAGTTTTTACAGCAAAACAATAAGTACATAGTACTTAAATCTTATTTCGGCTTTTCGTCTGATAAGAATAATATGAAAAGCTAAAACAGAAATAAGGTTTGCTTTTGATTAAAAACCAGAAGCAAAAGTACAGATGATATTCAAAATAAACCTCCCTTCTGTTTTAGTATTATGAAAAACTTAAAATTAATGCCAGTATTTTATAAAATTTTTCTCCATTCGTTATTATATCATAGAGGTGAGAAAAAAATATCATCCAGCGATTATTTTTTTCTATTTCCCATTATTTTAGTCGTTTAAATAGTCTAAAGCTTTTTAGTTTTTCTTTATCGGACACCAATACATAAACATTGGTAATCAGCAATAGGATAATACTTATAATAAGAACGATAATAATAACAGGATACTTGCCGCCGAAGCCGTCTTCAGAAGTGTGTCTAATCAAAATACCAATAAAGGCCCAAATAATGGAGAGCCCATAAGCGAAATCCTGTTTTTTGAATATTACGATACCACCGATTAGAAGGGTGAGTAGTAAAACCAGTATGGTCCAGACCGACTCAGGAATGCCGAACCAGTTCCATCCGATACTAGAAAGGAATATAACGGTGTTGGCGATTGCTGCTATTGTAATCCAGCCGAAGTAAATGCTGAAAGGAAGCTTTAAGAAAAGTTTTTCTCTTGTTACAAGGTTGGCTTTATTAAGCTTGAGATTAATAAAAATCAAGCATACCAAAATAATGGCTATCAATATGAGGGACATGCCAATGGAATTGTAATGCCATGCAAAAATCCATGCTGTATTTGTAATAGATGATATTGAGAAGAAGATCCCTATTTTCTCAATTAAATCTTTGCTAAATATTCTGTCTTTTTTCTTGAAAAGGTCAAACTGATAAATTGTATATGCCGCAAGCAAAAGGTAAATAACCCTCCATATAGAAAAGGCTACGCCTGCAGGTGCAAAGAGATTCGGATAAAAATCGGATACTTCTCCTGTAGTCATTTTATTAAAGGGAACAACATTGGCGAAAAAATTTATGAAAACCATTACAGCAAAAGAAACGGTGGTATGGACCTTTGTAAAAGTACTCACACTATTATTTTCTGCGTCGTTATCCGAAGGGATTTCTAATGTGGTTTCCGCAGTATTTTCAACAGTATTTTCAACAGTATTATCCCTATTGGCTTCTAAATTGCTTTCGGCTTTGCCTTCTATATTTTCTTCCATATTTTACACTCCTTGTATGAGCAGCCATAAACCTTATAATGCTCTTTGTTAATAATTATAGACATAAAATATAATCATCTCGTGCTTATACTAACATATTTTATGATATAATACAATAAAATCATAATATTATAGCATCGTTATGCAGCAATATTATTGATTATTTTATCTATATTTATTAGAATAGATTTTGACAATAAAAAGAAGTAAGAGTAGTTTATATGAATACTTGCTTCAATTCTTGAGGAGTTGGTTTTATTGAGTGATAAAATGACAAAGAACCTGATAATCGTGATTACTTATGCAGTAGCACTCGTTCTCATTGTCATTAATTTCATACCGATTATGCGCGGTATTTGGAAATTTGTTGTTTTATTCAAACCCTTTTTTATCGGAATTGCCGTTGCTTTCATTTTAAACAAGCCTTGCATGGCAGTTGATAGGTTTTTGAATAAAAAAATATTCAAAAATCGATTAAAGGGTGTCGCAAGAGGGACAGCAATTACGATTACCTATTTGCTGGTTCTTTTATTGCTTACCCTGATAATAAGCTTTATAATACCTGAACTGATAAAAAGTATACAGGTATTCCTGAGCAATAGGGTTTCATATATCGACAATTTTCGCGATCTAACCAATGAAGTTTCCGAGCTTTTGGGCCTTGAAAAGATTGATTTATCCTCTATGGATAAACTAATTCTTGAATATACAAACAGGCTGGGAAGCAGCATAACTGAGCTGATGTCGAAGATTATCAGTATAACTACAGGGGTTGTGTCATTTTTAGCAACATTGGTAATAACACTGGTATTCTCCGTATATATTTTAGCTGGAAAGGAAAAGCTTATTGGACAGTGCAAAAAAGTTTTCAGCACCTATCTTCCCAAAGACTTGTGCAATAAGGGAGCTTATATATATCGTGTTGTGGTAGATGTGTTTAATAAGTATATATATGGACAGCTGGCAGAGGCCTTTATTTTGGGTTCCCTTTGTTTTATCGGCATGATCTTTTTCCGGTTCGAATATGCACTGCTCATAAGTGTTTTAATTGCGCTTACTGCATTGGTACCATACTTTGGAGCATATATAGGAGGATTTGTGGCCTTCATGCTTCTATTAATGATTTCGCCAATGAAAGCCATATGGTTTTTGGTTTACTTAATCGTATTGCAGCAGTTGGAAAACAATTTGATATATCCGAGGGTAGTTGGAAGCAGTCTTGGACTTCCTGGGATATGGGTTGTCCTGTCGGTAATTGTAGGTGCAGGAGTCGGAGGTTCTATTGGTGTTTTGCTAGGGGTACCGATTGCAACAATTCTTTTTAATCTGCTTAAAAATGATGTTCTAAGAAGGTCTGAGAAGCAGAGTGTTAAATAAATGAGGGAAGACAAGAAAACAGCCTTCATTCATCTTCGGACTTATGCCGGAAATGGATGAAGGCTTATTTTATATGGAAATTCTAATATGTTCTAAACAGCTGTAGCTGTTTTTAGGTCAAAAGAGCTTTCCACCATAGGGGAAATGCTTTCGCACCATTCCCGGCAGATCTGGCTTGAGGATAAATAATTATTGGCATAATCAATGTTGTCGCATTCAAATACATAAAAGAATTGATTGCCGTTGTTGAAGATAGAGTGATTCTTATATCCTGCCTTCTTTTGCTCCTCAAGTATTTCCGCAGAAGGTTTTAAATGCATTTCTAAAAATTCCTTAAGGAATTCCTCTTTTACACTCCAGGTCCAAGCATATTTTTTGCCCGGAGCTTTGTCTACCAATTTAACAGGAACTTTGAAGTTGTAGATAACTCTTGTGTCGCACAGGATATCATGAAGGCCCCGTTTTTGCTCATCGATTGCAATCATAAAATAGCCTATGCAAATAACAACCCCCGATAAATATTTGCCGATTGTTTCCCTGTATAGTACGTTGATGAATGTCAATTTCTCACCGTTTGCACTTACTACTTTAAGACTCAGAAACTTTTTACCCAATGTTGAACCGGTGTAGTAGGTCATTAAAGTATAGTATAGTATACTTAACAAATAAATAACAATGTCAAAGATATTGAACTCAAACAGTACCGGTTTGGTAATAAAATTTGAAGACCCAAACAGATAAGCTACAAACATTGGAATCCGCACAACTAACAGCGCAATTCCCACCAGCAGAGAATCAATTAGGTACGCTGATAGTCGGGCTCCAAAACCAGCATAAATAGTCTTAGTATTGTCCTGGCATTGCATAGTACATCGGCACCCCACTTCCATTGACCTTTATTAATTCAGCCATTATTTCTGTATCAGAACGAGGTCTTAAGCTGCTTATATAAGAAAATAAGGAGCTTAAGCCAAACGGATCATTATTTTTGGGCGTAAAGACTTCAGCATCTCCGAGCTCACTGCTGAAAGCTTCCTTTACTTCTTCGTATGTGGCTATTTCATCGATAAGATTCAACTCGAGAGCCTGTTTTGCAGAAAGAATTCTTCCGTCAGCAATTTTTTTCACTTCAGCTGTTGTCATTTTTCTGCCTTCTGCGACAATTTCAACGAATTGATCATATGACTCATCGACAAGGCTTTGCAGTATACCATGCTGCTCCTCTGTTAGATCTAGGTCGGCGGCACCCATTGCTTTATTTTTACCGCTTGTAATATAAATACCTTTAATCCCAATGTTTTCAAACAACTCTTTGTAATTTGTCAGGGAAATGATAACACCAATAGAGCCGGTCCACGTGTTTCGGTTTGAGTATACTTTATCGGATGCCATTGAAATATAATAGCCGCCGGAGCATGCCTGATTTGACATATAAGTCCAAACCGGTCTTCCGGTCTCTTCTTTGTATTCCTTCAATTTCAAATACAATTCATCACTTTCGTAAACACCACCGCCGGGGGAATTCACATATAAGAGGATACCTTTGTTGCTTGCTGAATTTTTCATGTCTTCAATAAGCTCTAATGTATTTTTATGATTGTATCCACTTGCCATAAAGCTTGTAGTTGATTGGCTTTCCATAATAGTGCCTTCAACACTCACTACACCTATATAGGGAGTAAGAGGAAGACTGTTTTCGGCCGCATTGAAATTAAAAGATGTTCCTAGATTTTTAGATACAATGTTCATCAAAATACTTGAAGAACAAACAAAAACAAATACTGCTCCTGCTACAATTAAACCTATTAGCTGTTTCTTATTCATTGTTCGACCCCTTTTCTAAATAATTGCATATTATCATAAAATTAATTATCTCATACTCTATTTTAGTAGTAAAGTGTTAAATGCATGACAGATATATGTAGATGACAGGGGGTATTGCAAATTTGACAAATCGTCAGAAAAGCTTCTGTAATACATATAGATGTTGTATAAAGTCGTAAGTAATTGTATAAAATTTGATATTGATATCTGTAAAAATTATCTATGTAACTTGGCAAAATTGTGTTAGTATAAATATTAATTGAAATTTAACGGGAAAGTGTACGTAGCATTACTATGCGGCAAGTTGACATGCGAAGGAGTATAATGGAATGGGAAGTATAGAATTACTGATTATTGCAGTCGGACTTTCGATGGATGCTTTTGCGGTTGCAATCTGCAAAGGTCTGTCAATGAATAAAATGAGTTATAGGAACGCAGTTATTACCGGTTGTTTTTTTGGAGGTTTCCAGGCCTTGATGCCCCTTTTGGGCTATCTTCTGGGAACACAGTTTAAAGACTACATAACTTCAATCGACCATTGGATTGCTTTTGGTTTGCTTTCAATTATCGGTATTAATATGATAAAGGAATCCCGAAACACATGTGAAATATCTAATGAGGACTCTTTTAGCCTCAAAAGTCTTACAATGATGGCCTTTGCCACAAGTATTGATGCTTTGGCAATAGGGGTGACCTTTGCCTTTTTACAGGTAAACATTATTCCTGCGGTTGCAATGATAGGAATAATTACATTTACTTTTTCATTCTTAGGAGTAAAGATTGGAAATGTCTTCGGAGAGAAGTTTCAGTCAAAGGCTGAGATTGCAGGTGGATTCATCCTAATTGCAATGGGATGTAAAATACTTCTTGAGCACCTCGGAATCATTTCTTTTTGACAGTGTAATCTTCTGTTAGAGCGAATTTTGATGTTGACAAAAACAGTTATTTAATGATATACTAAACCTTAATAGTATGAATAAACCTATGATCAAGAATAGTAAGAATAATTACTTGCACAAAGAGAGCTGCTGGTTGCTGGAAATGCAGTTGCAAAGGTTATTCCGAATGGACTTGTGAGGGAAGCCCGAAATTATAGAAAAGTAGGCGCTTACGGGAAACCTGTCCGTTATCAGTGGGGGGTATATGTTAGTATACAAAAATGAGAGGACGATTTATCGTCAATTTGGGTGGCACCACAGAAGTCGAAGGCTTTTGTCCCTATATAGGGATGAAGGCGTTTTTTATTTTATATAGTTTATCTTATATTGTTAAAGGGAGGGTGACGTATATGTCAAAAGGAAGATTTGGAGTCCACGGCGGGCAATATATTCCTGAATTATTGATGAATGCTGTAATTGAACTGGAAGAGGCATATAATCACTTTAAAGACGATCCTCAGTTTACAGCAGAACTAAATGACCTGTTGAAGAATTATGCCGGACGGCCGTCTCTGCTCTATTATGCGGAAAAGATGACAAAGGACCTCAAAGGTGCTAAGGTTTATCTAAAGCGTGAGGACCTCAACCATACAGGTTCCCATAAAATAAACAATGTTCTCGGTCAGGTGCTTCTTGCAAAACGTATGGGTAAAACCCGTGTAATTGCGGAGACCGGTGCCGGACAGCATGGTGTTGCAACGGCAACAGCTGCAGCACTTATGGGAATGGAATGTGAGATATTCATGGGCAAGGAGGATACCGAGCGTCAAGCATTGAATGTATTTAGAATGGAGCTTTTGGGCGCAAAGGTTCATGCAGTTACAAGCGGGACTCAGACCCTGAAGGATGCGGTCAATGAGACCATGAGGGAATGGTCAAAGAGGGTTCATGATACCCATTATGTGCTAGGTTCGGTTATGGGACCACATCCGTTCCCGACCATTGTAAGGGATTTTCAGAGCATAATTAGCCGGGAAATAAAAAAGCAGATTATTGAGAAAGAAGGAAAGCTTCCTGATGTTGTAATGGCCTGCGTTGGCGGAGGAAGCAATGCAATTGGAGCATTTTATGATTTTATTGGGGATTCAAGTGTTCAACTTATCGGATGCGAGGCTGCCGGACATGGAGTGGATACCGATAAGCATGCGGCAACAATGACCAAAGGTACTCTGGGGATTTTCCATGGCATGAAGTCTTATTTCTGCCAGGATGAGTATGGGCAGATTGCACCAGTTTATTCTATTTCGGCAGGTCTTGACTACCCGGGAGTAGGCCCGGAACATGCAAACCTGCGTGATACTGGCAGAGCTCAATACGTGGCTATTACTGATGATGAAGCTGTGGGAGCTTTTGAGTATCTCTCCCGTACCGAGGGCATAATTCCGGCAATTGAGAGTTCCCATGCAGTTGCATATGCTATGAAGCTTGCTCCGACAATGAGCAAGGATCAAGTCATTGTAGTCTGTCTTTCGGGAAGAGGCGATAAGGATGTTGCGGCGATAGCGCGTTATAGGGGGGTGCAAATCTATGAATAAATTAGAGCAGGCATTTAGTAGCGGAAAAGCATTTATTCCGTTTATTACAGCGGGAGACCCGTCATTGGAGATAACCGAACAATTGGTGCTTAAGATGGCGGAAGCAGGAGCGGATTTAATTGAGTTGGGAATACCGTTTTCTGATCCGGTCGCAGAAGGACCTGTTATTCAAGAAGCGGATTATCGTGCACTTTCGGGCGGAGTGACAACGGACAAAATTTTTGATATGGTAGAACGCGTCCGTAAATCATGTAATGTGCCGATTGCTTTTATGACTTATGCAAATCCGATCTTCAGTTATGGGACTGAAAAGTTTTTAAGAAAGTGCAGCGACACGGGAATTGATGCTGTTATTGTCCCTGACATTCCCTTTGAGGAAAAGGAGGAATTGGCTCCCTTCTGTAAAGAATACGATGTCAAGCTTATTTCAATGATAGCGCCCACATCAAAGGAGCGCGTTCGAATGATTGTGGAAGAAGCTGAGGGTTTTGTCTACTGTGTATCATCCATGGGTGTTACCGGTGTCAGAGATGAAATCGGCAATGATGCTAAAGAAATGATAAAGCAAGTAAAAGCCGTTAAGGATATTCCGTGTGCCATTGGCTTTGGAATTTCTAATCCGGAACAGGCTGCTGAAATGGCCAGATTTTCCGACGGAGTAATTGTGGGAAGTGCAATTGTAAAGATTATAGCTCAATACGGTGTGGAATGCATACCTCACGTTGAAGCGTATGTCCGCGAAATGAAGAGTGCAATAAAATAGCGGACTCGACAAGGCAGCAGATGAGCACATCTGTGGGAAAATGACATTCCGCAGATGTGTTTTTTATGCTCTGTAGAATATAATATATAGGGGATGATTTGTAAATATTACGATATCGAGAATGGAGGCCTTGAGTTGATAAAACTTATAATTAAGTGGTTTATTAAGGATTACCGAAATGTGACGGATAAGAAGGTGAGAGAGTCTTATGGAGTGTTGTCGGGAGTGATAGGCATTGTTTGTAATATATTTCTCTTTATGCTAAAAATAACCACTGGACTATTCATAAACAGTATTGCAGTAATTTCCGATGCCTTTAACAATCTGAGCGACATGGGTTCATCATTAGTTGCCATACTTGGCGTCAAGCTTAGCAATCGGCCTCCTGACGATGAACATCCCCATGGGCATGGAAGGTACGAGTATATATCATCTCTTGTGGTGTCCTTTATTATATTTGCAGTTGGCCTTGAACTTTTAAGAAATTCCTTTGGGAAAATAATGAAGCCCGAAGAAGTGACGTTTAACACAATATCTATTTTAATACTGATTATCTCAATACTTATAAAATTGTGGATGTTTTCATACAATAGATACATAGGAAAAACAATCAATTCAGGTATAAATAAAGCGACAGCCCAGGACAGTCTGAATGATTTCATTGCAACAACTGCAGTGGTCGCAGGAACTTTGATTGGAAGTTTTGTCCGTTTTCCCTTAGATGGAATTATGGGTCTAATTATATCAGCATTGATTATGTATACAGGATTTAGCATTGCAAAAGATTCGGTAGACCTGCTTTTGGGCGTATGTCCCGACACTGAACTTATCAACAGCATAAATTCATATGTTCTGGGAGGAAAAAATATAAAGGGTATTCATGACTTAAAAGTTCATGATTATGGCCCCGGAAGAATAAGCGCATCTATTCATGCTGAGGTATCCGAAGGGGCGAACATAGTTGAAATACATTCAGTGATTGATGAAATTGAGCAAAAAATAAAAAATGAGCTTGGGGTTGATATAGTAATTCACATGGACCCTGTTGGGGAGACAAACGAGGATTCTGAATAGAAATCAGCCATGTGAAGGCTCATAAATTCAGTATGTTATTGCTTAATAGGAAGCAAAATGGTAAACACTGCACCGGATTCTGAGTTTTGAGCTGTGATTTTTCCGCTATGTCTTTCTATGACATTTTTACTAATAGCCAGACCAAGCCCAACATTGCCTTTTTTGCCCTTATAAAACCTTTCAAAGATATTGGGAAGCTCATTGGCATCAATTCCGGGCCCATCATCCCGGATGATGATCTCAATCTGGTGGTGGTCAATAATTCTTGGAATAATGCTCACAGAATTATTGGCATATCGGATGCAGTTTCCAATGATATTTGTAAATGCTCGAAAGAGCTTTTCCTCGTCGGCATGTATCACAACGGTATCATTTATGTTTTCAACCTGGAGAGTGATACCGTTCTTTGATGCTATCCCATACATACGTTCCTGACAGGCGCTTATAAAATCCTTGAAATCAAGATCGGAAAAGTGGTAATTTTCTCCAATTGTATCAAGGCGCGAAAGGTAGAGCAAATCTTCCACAAGGTGGGTCATTCTTTTTGTTTCGTCTATGATAATATCAGCAGCAGTATTTTTCTCTACAACTTCATATTTTATCCCTTCTGCATAGCTTTGGATAGACATCAGGGGAGTTCTAAACTCATGGGAAGCATTTTGAAAAAAGGTCTTCTGGGCTTTATCATAGGACTCCAGTTTTTCAGACATTATATTTATACTGTTTACCAATTCCTGCAGCTCGGCATCTACCGGCATCTCGATTTTCACGCCAAAATTCCTTTCGGCAATAGCTCTGATATGTTGATTTAAAGAAGAAAACGGTGCCGATATTTTTTTGGCAGAAAGGGAAGAAAATATAGCAAAAATCAATGCCGATAAGAGCACAATGGCAAAAAGTATTGCATTTATCCCTAACTTTAGCTGATTAACCTTTTGAAGGCTTGAATATATAATTAACCAGCCCAAACCAAAGGAATTTTTATCGGAAACAGGCTTCACAATAGAAATATAATCAGTGTTGTTTAAATTAAAGTAAACATACTCCTGGACTTTTGAATCGTTCATTTTTTTTGTTTTATTTAGTACTTCGTTTGCTATTTCACTGGAGGGCTTGAAATAGTCTCCATCCGGTGGGGTGATAATATCCATATTGCTGTCAAGAAGTATAAAATCAGCGTTGAGAATTGAAAGCGGTTCTCTTAAGGAGCGGTCCAAGAAGAAATAGAAACCAAATAAATCGCTGTCCTCCCGGAACATACCATTTTGCCTGCCCGGCAGAGGACGTGGTCTTTGCAACCCTTCGGGAGGGAAGAAGTCAGGACCTCTATGCAAGGCGGTATCTTCAGCGCGTTGAGCAATTGTGTTTAACTGTTCCTTAATATCGTTTTTGATATAGGATTCAATAGTGATATTAAACACAATAGTTGTTAATGTCAGCAGAACTGAAATTGCAATAATATTGTATTTGAAAATTCTCCATTTAATTGTATTTTTCTTCATAAAATCATCCTTTTTCATCAACTTTGAAACCAAAGCCCCATACAGTTTCAATTTTAAGAGAAGAACCGCTGTCGGCAAGCTTTTTGCGCACTCTTTTTATCATGTCATCGGTAGCACGGGTTTCTACGTAGTTTTCAAAGCCCCATACCTTATCTAGAAGTTCACCGCGGCTTATAGCTTTGTTTTTGTTTTGAGCAAGATAGTAGAGTAGGTTAAATTCCATACCGGTAAGTCCAATATTCCTTCCATTAAATTCAGCCTGTTTTTTATCGGTATTTATAACAATATCCCCAATTCGGATTTCTTGTATAGTATCATTTTTAGTTCTTTCCAGTTCTATTCTTCGAAATATGCTTTTTATCCTGGCAATGAGCTCCATAGGACTGAAGGGCTTTGTGAGGTAGTCGTCACTGCCCAGGGTAAGACCGGCGATTTTGTCCGGCTCGGTGTCTTTGGCGGATACAATTATAATGGGCACGGAACTCTTTTGGCGAATTGATGAGCAAAGAGAAAATCCATCTATTTCAGGCATCATTATATCTATAACAAGTAAATCTGCAGGCTTTTGATTGAAGGCCTCCAGTATTGAACGGCCATCATTAAAGGTCTCAACGTCATATCCCTCTTTTGTAAGAAAAGACTTTATAATGTTGCAAATATTAATCTCGTCATCGGCTATATAAATTAATTTTTTGCTTTCCATATAAAATCCACCTCAGAATATATTTTATCATGAACAAAGTGAAATATCATGATTTTAAACTTTGTGCCATATATTTGCCACATTTTTGCGGAGATTTACATTAATGCAAGGTGTTAAAATTATTTTGTAGTTAAAAAGGATAAATTATATGATTTGAGGGGGTGATTCAATGAAAAAATTAAAATTCCGCCATGAAATAAAGCATTATATCAATGCCGGCGATTATCTGTTACTGCAAAAAAAACTAAGATATGTTATGAAGCCGGATTCACATGCAGGACCTGACGGAACTTACCTTGTACGGAGCTTGTATTTTGATACTCCGGCTGATAAGGCACTGATGGAGAAAATTGATGGGGTAGATAATCGCGAAAAATTTCGTATTCGTTTATATGATCATGATGATTCGTTTATAAAATTTGAGAAGAAGATGAAGGTGAATAGCCTTACAGCCAAATTCAGCGTAAATATCACAAAGGATCAATGCAAGGATATTTTGAATGGAAATATTGAATGGATGAAAGCCACAGATAATCCGATCTTGCTTGAAATATACCATAAAATGATGCACCAGCAGTTAAAGCCGCGCACTATTGTGGATTATACCAGGGAAGCGTATATTTTTAATCCGGGAAACGTAAGAGTTACCATTGATAAGTCCATAAGGACGGGACTACAAAGCAGTGATTTGCTTAACAAGGAACTGCCGACAGTTGAGACCCTACCTGGACAGCTGGCGGTACTTGAAGTAAAGTACGATGAATTTTTGCCAGAGGTAATCAGTGATATTATACAGATTGGTAATCGTCAAAAACTGTCGGTATCAAAATATGCTCTTTGCAGGATGTATTATTAGTAAAATGAGGGGGAAAAAACATGAAGAACCAGATAAATTTCAGTGATATTTTCAAGTCAAACTTTTTAGAGAAGGTATCGAGTTTTTCACTATTGGACGCTGCTATTGCTTTTGGATTGGCGTTTTGCATCGGCCTGTTCATATATTTTGTGTATAAGAAAACCTATAAAGGAGTTATGTATTCTCGAAGCTTCAGTATTTCATTGATTGCGCTCACAATGATAACCACTCTGATGATACTCGCAGTAACTTCAAATGTTGTGCTTTCTCTCGGTATGGTTGGTGCTCTGTCAATCGTAAGATTCCGTTCGGCCATAAAGGATCCTATGGACATTGCATATCTTTTCTGGTCCATAGCCGTTGGTATTATATTGGGAGCAGGAATGATACCTCTGGCTGTATTTGGTTCACTCTTTATAGGAATAATATTGGTATTGTTTGTGAATAAGGACAATACCGACAATCCGTATATTTTGGTAGTGAACTGTGAGGATGACAAGGCAGAAAGCAACGTGATGAATATAATTAAAGGCAAGGTCAAAAAGTATGTTGTAAAGTCAAAGACTATAACCGGAGGAAAAGGAATAGAGGTTACAGTTGAAGTGCGCCTTAAGAGCATGGAAACGGAATTTGTAAATGAAATAAGCAGACAAAATGGGGTTGAAAGTGCTGTAATGGTGAGCTATAACGGAGATTATATGAGTTGAGGATAATTTTTGTCGGCTAGTATAAGGGGTGATATATTTGAATGAAAAGGCAGATATTAAATGGATCGTCAAGATAACGTTAACTATATTGTGCATAGCTCTCCTAATAACTGGCATGGCTCTCGTTCCGAAAGCATTTCCAAATACAGAACAGGTCGATGCACAGCCGGATTATATTGACAAGATATTTAACAAGAATGTTGTAAACGAAATAAGCATCGAAATGGATGAAAGTGATTTTCAGTGGCTGATGGAAAATGCTATGAAGGAAGAGTATAAAAGCTGTAACATAACAATTAACGGCGAGACCTATTATAACGTGGGGATTAGGCCAAAGGGAAATTCTAGCCTTTCGCAGGTTGCAATGAGTAATTCACCGCAACGATTTAGTTTCAAGCTTGATTTTAATGAGTATATTGACGGACAGACATACCATGGAGCGAATAAAATTGTTCTAAACAACATTATATCGGATAAAACCTACATGAAGGAGTATCTTTCCTATGAGCTGTTTGATTTTATGGGGATACCATCATCTGCATATGCTTATTCTAATATCAAAATAAATAATGAGGATTGGGGTTTATATCTTGCGCTTGAAGTAGTTGATGAAAGCTATATTAAAAGGCATTTTGGAAGTGTAGAGGGCAATCTGTACAAACCTGAGTCTATGGATATGGGAGGAGTCAGGGATCGACAGCAGAACGGCGGACCTGGAAAATGGGGTGTTTTTGACAACGACGCAATGCCGTTCCCGAGAGGACGCAGAGATCAGATGCCCAATGGAGAAGGAATGCAGCGGATGCCGAATGAAGCAGGAATAGAGCGGATGCCCAATGGAGAAGGAATGCAGCATATGCCGAATGAAGCAGGAATAGAGCGGATGCCCAATGGAGAAGGAATGCAGCAGATACCCAATGTGGGCGGAAGAGAGCAGATACCAAATGGAGAAGGAGCTCAGGGGAGATTTAATGGTGGATTTAAAGGTGGTTTTGGAGGAATGGGTTCAAGAGGGGGTGCCAATCTAAAATATATAGACGACTCTCCGTCGAGTTATTCGGTCATAAGGGAGGGTGCGGTTTTTAAAACCACTACGGATGCAGAATTTAAAAAAGTGGTTGAGATGATTAAGAACCTTAATGAAGGAGCTAACCTTGAGAAATATCTTGATGTGGACGAGATCCTGAGATTTTGGGCTGTGAATACCTTCCTGGTTAATCTTGACGGTTATAGTGGCGGCATGTATCACAACTATTATCTTTACGAAGAGGGCGGAGTATTTACACTTTTGCCATGGGATTTCAACCTATCATTTGCCGGCTTTGGAGTAAATGATTCTAGCAGTGCGGTGAATTTTCCGATAGATAAACCTGTAACTGGAAGCTTGGAAGATGCACCCCTAATAGGTAAGCTTTTAGAGGTACCTGAATATAAAGAACGTTATCATGTTTATTTGAAAGAAATTGTGGAAAAGTATATTGATGGAGGGGTATACGAAGATTCTATCAACAGCATAAATGCACTTATTAGTGATTATGTGAAAAATGATGCCACTGCATTTTATACGTTTGAGGAGTATCAAAAAGGTGTACAGGCGATATTGACCTTTGGGAAAGACAGAGCTGAGAGCATTAGGGCTCAGCTTAACGGGACTCAGCCTTCATCCTCGTATGGCAGCATAGAAACTACATTGAATCTATCGGATATGGGAGGTATGGGAGGAGGTATGCAGCCACCTCGTAATATGCAGATGCCTAATGGAATGCAAATGCCGGACGGAATGCAGATACCAAATGGAATGCAGATACCAGACGGAATGCGTCCACCTGACAATATGCAACCCCCTGGCGGCATGGAGATGTTCCGCAACAATCCAGCATCCGGAAATCAAAGTGTAGTTTTAATATTGTCAGTTGCTGCACTAATTCCGGGATTGATATTTGTTGCCACATTTAAGAGAAGAAAATACAAAACATAATTGGCTTTTTAGCATATTTCCAGTGTTAAAAACGTACTTCTACTATTAGTGCCCTGGGAACTTTGGGAATAATTCCTGTTCCGGGGCACTGTTTTTCTTTTATTCCTTACGAAAGACTATTGTTCTTAACGAAAGAATACTCACAAACTTAAAATGATTCCGTTAACCTGTTTGTCTATCTCCTGGATTTTGCGGGCTCAATAATTATTCTTTTCCCCTTAATCTGTGAGTTTTTCATTATAGTAAGAACATCTTCTACATTTTCGTGGGGAACCTCGACAAAAGTATATTTATCGTAAACATCTATTGAACCGATTATTTTTCCCCTGATACCGGTTTCACCGGCAATGGCGCCAACAATATCCCTAGGTGCAACTTTATCCTTTCTGCCAACATTTATAAAAAGCCGACTCATACCGGATTGTGCACTATAGTTTTTGAAAGCATCACAGTCGCTGGTATCGTTTTCATCCTCTTCAATGTTATATTCCCTGGTGCCCGTATCTTTTTCAAGAGCCATCTTAATCAATGCCGCTGCTATGTCCACAGAGTTGTAGTCTTCTTCGATTAGCTGTTCAACTATCTGGGCATACTCATTTATCCCGCCTTTTGCAATTACTGACTTTATATCGTCAATAAACCTGGTAGTCTTGTTTTCCTTCAAATCGTTTACAGTAGGTATTGGCTTAAGATTTATCTTCTCGTTGGTATACCTTTGTATATTTTTTAAAACGATTAACTCTTTTCTGCCTGAAACCAATGTGAAAGACCGACCGGTGCGCCCGGCTCGTCCGGTTCTGCCGATACGATGTACATAATACTCTTCATCGTGGGGGATATCATAGTTGAACACCGCTTCTATATCATCAATATCAATACCTCTAGCAGCCACATCAGTTGCAACAAGAACGTCTATTTTACCGTTTCTGAAGGCATTCATGACCCTGTTTCTTGCAGCCTGATTCATATCTCCGTGTAAGCCATCCGCCATGTAACCTCTTTGCTGGAGGTCATTAACCAGTTCGTCGACGGTTTTCTTTGTATTGCAAAAAACAAGCGAAAGTTTGGGGTTGTACATATCCAGAAGTCTGCTTAATACCTCAAGCTTTCTTGATTGTGAGACTTCACAATAGTTCTGCTCAATGCCCGCTACGGTCAACTGTTTGTGGACTACCTTTACCAGTTCGGGATCTTTTAAATAGCTTTTTGCCAAGCTTAGAATATCTTTCGACATTGTAGCTGAGAATAACACTGTTTGCCTTTCTTCGGGTATTTCCTTTAGGATAGTTTCAATGTCATCCCTAAAGCCCATGTTCAGCATTTCATCAGCTTCATCAAGAACTACCATTGAAACCGATTTTAATTTCAGAGTCCGACGCCTCATATGATCCATTACACGGCCTGGAGTCCCTACTACAATTTGAACTCCCTGTTTAAGCGCCTTAATTTGACGATCAATAGGTTGTCCGCCGTAAATCGGCAAGGCCTTTATTCCATGTTTGTATTTTGCAAATTTTCTGATTTCACCCGACGCTTGTATAGCCAGCTCTCTAGTAGGACATAGTACCAGAGCCTGCAAAGCTTTGTCCTCGGCATTTATCCTTTCAAGGGCAGGGATTCCAAAAGCAGCTGTTTTTCCTGTGCCCGTTTGAGAATGACCAATCATATCTCTGCCTGATATTATTATGGGGATACTTTTTGTCTGAATAGATGTAGCCTCTTCATATCCCATATCCTCAACAGCTCTTAGTATTTCGCCGGATATAGGCATTTGTGAAAATTTAATTTTTTCCATATAACTCACTTCCTTATCTTTACATTGTTTGGTTTATATTACAAAACATCTTGTTTGTGCCAATAAAATACATAAGGACATTAATTTGAACCCTTTTATTTATACCCCGATTTATATTGTTTATAATGATAATATGAGAATATTTAAAGGAGAGTATATACTCTCCTTTAAGTCAGATGCATAGACAGTATTGGGCAATCCTGAATATAATCTTGCAAGTTCCATTACTAAAACAACCAAATTAAAGAGGTTTGTATATAAATAAATCAATTCATTATCAATAATATATTAACCAGCTAGTTTAGAATAACACATGATGATAAAAAATGCAATCTTTTTTCATTTATTTCCATAACCACAGAATCTGCAGTGTAAAAATTAGACTAAGTAATTTACACCAATGCCAGGAGCCTAGCCAAATTTGCAACTATGAAGCAAATTATAATACCTGACAGGGTTGGAACCAAAAATGAAATAAAAGTCCACTTCCAGCTTTGAGTTTCTTTTTTTATGGTCAGACAGGTGGTACTGCAAGGCCAGTGCATTAGGGAGAACAGCATGACGCACAGTGCGGTTACCCAAGTCCACCCGTTATCCAGCAGAAGTTGTTTCAGCTGACTTAAGTTATCAAATTCCATCATGGTTTTGCTTGACAAATAGCTCATTATAATTATCGGAACTACAATTTCATTCGCTGGAAAACCGAGAATGAAAGCCATAAGAATATAGCCGTCCAGACCGATTAATCTGGCAAAGGGATCGAGAAAATCTGCGCAGTGAGATAATAGACTGAGGTCTCCTACGTAAATATTTCCCATAATCCATATCACAAGGCCCGCAGGAATAGCTACTGAAACAGCTCTTCCCAGCACAAACAGAGTTCTGTCAAATATTGATCTTACAATAATTTTGCCTACTTGAGGCTTACGATACGGGGGAAGCTCTAGGGCGAAGGAAGAGGGAAGTCCCTTCAATATTGTTTTGGACAGTAGTTTTGAAATAAGCAATGTCATTACAATACCCAAAAGAATTACTCCAGTCAAAAAAAGTGTTGAAAGCACTGACTGCGAGAAACCTCCGAAACTTCCTACAAAGAACATGGTTATTATGGCAATCAGCGTAGGAAAACGACCGTTGCAAGGTACAAAATTGTTGGTGATTATGGCTATCAGTCTTTCCCGCGGAGAGTCAATTATTCTACATCCGATAATGCCGGCGGCATTGCAGCCAAATCCCATGCACATGGTTAGAGATTGCTTGCCGTGGGCGCATGCCTTTTTAAAGAAATTATCGAGATTGAAGGCTACTCTAGGGAGATATCCCAAGTCTTCAAGCAGTGTAAATAACGGAAAGAATATGGCCATTGGAGGCAGCATGACCGATACAACCCATGCCACAGTTCTGTATATTCCTAACACCAATAATTCGTGAACCCATTTAGGTGAACCCACCCAGACAAAAAAGTCGGTTAGCCGGTCCTCAATCCAGAAAAAGAAAGTTGAAAGCATTTGTGAAGGGTAATTAGCTCCTGTAATTGTAATCCAGAAGATTACCCCCAGCATGGTAAGCATGACCGGTATTCCAAAAACCCTTGATGTCAGGATTTTGTCTATTTTCCTATCTATATGGTTGTATTGCTTGTTTTCAAAGGTAATTGCACTTAGGCTAAGCTCTTCTGCGATTTTCACCAGCCTTGTAACAATCTTGTCTCTAAGCTGGTCCGAATCAATACCGTTATGGGTAAGATGCTTTTTTGCTGCATCAACAAGCCCGGCGAGCTCGACATTATCCAAAAGGTTAAATCCTAGGAAATCATTCAATGATTTCAGCAAAGTATCATCACTATCCAAAAGCTTAAGTGCGACCCATCGGCTGTTAATTTTTCCTCCGATTATTTCCTCAATTTTTGGCTGAATCATTTTAATTGCTTCTTCCACGATGTCGTCATAGGTGATTTTGATGGGGTGGGCGGATGTATCTTTATTTGAAATATCGTAGACCGCATCCATCAACTTGTCAAGACCCTTGTTGCTGCGGGCATTTGTCGGAATCACGGGTACTCCCAGAAGCTTTGAAAGTTTATTGTAGTCAATTTTAATTTTTTTTCTCGCAGCTTCGTCTATTAAGTTGACGCAAACGACAACTCTGTTTGTGATTTCAAGGGTTTGAAGAACCAGGTTCAAATTTCTCTCAAGGCATGTAGCATCGGTTACGACAACTGTGGCGTCAGGCTGTCCAAAGCAGACAAAGTCCCTTGCTACTTCTTCTTCTACGGAGTTTGCCATGAGGGAATATGTACCCGGAATGTCAACCATAATAAAATTTTTATCTTTATGCGTATATTTTCCCTGAGCGTTGGTAACGGTCTTGCCCGGCCAGTTTCCGGTATGTTGATTCAGTCCCGTAAGATTGTTGAATACTGTGCTTTTTCCAACGTTTGGATTTCCTGCAAGTGCTATGACTCTGTCGACAGGTGTACTTTTTTCGATACTAAGTTTATGCTCCAGAACACCTATTCCTGTAGATTGACTTGTAAGCCCCATTTATTTATACCTCCTGAAAATTCATAGGGGGAGTCCTGTCATACTAGAAGGAACTCCCTGAATTAGCCTAATTTACTTCGACCATGATTTTGCTTGCTTCTTCAGAACGAAGAGCAATTACCGCACCACGGATGTGATAGGCGGTAGGGTCGCCGGAAGGACTTTTTTGCAAAGCCTCGACAACAGTATCTGAAACCAGCCCGAGATCCAGCATTCTTCTGCGGATTGTTCCATCTGAAGTAAGGGATTTTACTTTTGCCCTTTTCCCTAAAGGTAAAGAATTTAAGGTGATTTGCTCTCCAGCCATAATAACTACCTCCGGAATATGTTATGTTTATTTGTTATATTATCAAAATAAGCGGAGAGAAATTTTGTTTCTCAAGACTAATATATGAAATATAAAATGATAGTGTTACGAATATAATTAATTAATTGGAAAAATATCCGATTAAATAGGATGGTGATAAAAGTGCAAAACAACGAATTTCACACAGTCAGGGGATATCAGCTCATCAAGCAGGAAAAAAAGCTTTTAACATCGGCCATGGAAGATTATCTTGAAATGATTTTCAGAAATGTAGGGAAAGAGGGATACATGCGCATAAATACCCTGGCAGAGATGCTGAATGTAAGACCTTCATCGGCAACCAAAATGGTTCAAAAACTTTCGCAGAGGGGTTTTGTAGAGTATGAGAAATATGGTATTATTACTCTTACGGAAAAAGGAAAGACCTTGGGTGAATTTCTCTTGGAGAGACACAATATAATTGAAAAATTTCTAAGTAGTCTCGGAATCCGGGACAATCTTTTGATAGAAACAGAGCTCATTGAACATAATGTCAGTGTTGACACCCTAAGAAGCATTGATCATCTGAATAGCTTTTTTGAAGATCATCCCGAAATTGTAGAGGAGTTCCAGCGTTATAGAAGTATAAAACATATATGATGAAAAAGATAATACATTATATTTTATTCTGATAAACCTATCGGATACGTTTTTCCAATAGGGACAGTGAACATAAAGCCTATCCCGGGGCTGGACACTTTTCCTATTATGCCTTGAACAGCTGCTACCGCTTTTTCAACTAATTCTTCATTTTCTAAAACGGTAAAGATAGTCTTATTATATGGGTGAATATTATCTAAAAGTGATTTTAGAGCACCAAAGAGAGATATTTTATTATTTTCACCATTAATAATGGCACTTGCCATTCCTTGACTATGCAAAATAGTGGCACCGCTTACTCCAACTTCAACAAATCCAGCTAAAATATCATCCAAATAATCAACTTCATTTAATACAATAAAAAGAGCGTAAATATTGCAGCACCTTCCTTCTAATGGTTTATAAAAACTAATGTGAACATAACATTAAAGTACCTAAAAGTCAATACATTTTTCTAACATAAGGAACATCTATAAATCTATTATTTGGACCTTTCAAGGAAAATATTATTTTTTATTAATAAATATACAATATATGATACAATAAACTTGGGTATTTATACATAATGTAAGTAATTAGAGACTAAAGTGTCTTAAAAGAGTGAAGGAATATAGCCATTAGGGGGTGCGCTATGTTAATTAAAACTATCAAACCTATTATTATGTTTATCCTGGTCTTATCTGTTGTGTTGTTTTCAATTCCCAAAACTTATGCCCAAGGGGCGGTAACTTTTGCAAAGGGAGCTGACGTAAGCTGGTTGCCGGAGATGGAGGCCAATGGCTACAAATTTTACGGTGACAATGGCATTGAGCAGGATTGTCTTCAAATTTTGAAGGATCATGGAATAGACTCAATCAGACTCAGGGTATGGGTCAATCCTCCCAATGGCTATTGCAGCAAAGACGAGACAGTTAAGATGGCAGTAAGAGCTAAAAACATGGGATTTAGAATAATGATAGACTTTCATTATAGTGATTCATGGGCGGACCCGGGAAAGCAAACAAAACCATCAGTGTGGGCTGGGTATGATTTTAATGGGTTGATGAAGGCAGTATATGACTATACATACGATGTTATGAGTACTTTAAAAGCCAATGGTATAACTCCCGAGTGGGTTCAAATCGGAAATGAAACCAATAATGGTATGCTGTGGGAAGATGGAAAGGCAACAAACAGTATGAGGAATTTTGCATGGCTTATTAACTGCGGTCATGATGCTGTAAAAGCAGTAAGTCCCCAATCCAAGGTTATAGTTCATATTGCCAATGGGTATGACAATGCATTGTATAGATGGATATTTGACGGCATTACTGCCAACGGTGCAAGGTTTGATGTTATAGGTATGTCGTTGTATCCTACTGCCACCGATTGGCCTGATTTGACAAGTCAAGCCCTCAGCAATATGAAGGATATGGTGTCTAGATACGGAAAAGAAGTTATGATATGTGAAGTTGGAATGGATTACTGGGATTCGCAAGCTTGTAAAGACTTCATTACAGATATAATACAAAAGACGAAATCCCTACCGGATAATAAAGGCCTTGGAGTGTTTTATTGGGAGCCTCAATGCTATAACTGGCAGTATTATAATAAGGGAGCCTTTGATTTGTCCGGCAAACCTACGATTGCTCTGGATGCGTTTTTGCCTTCAGTCACACCGGGCAATCTTGTTTATGGCGATTTAAACGGTGATGGACGTGTGAACTCGACGGACTTAACTTTTCTAAAGAGATATATACTGGGTTCTATAGATTCTTTTCCCTATGAAAGGGGAAAAGAGGCAGCCGACCTGAACATGGACGGTCGTATAAATTCAACTGATTATTCTGTGCTAAAAAGATATATACTCAATATAATACCATCGCTTCCTGTTAAGTGAGAATAATATGTTGACATATCCATGTCTAGAGGTCTAGTATTGTTATGTGTATGAAAGTATAATAGTAGTATGCGAGAATGTAGGATAGGGGTTTAAATGGAGGGATTTTTTTGAACAGTAAATCTGAACGGGCTGTTGAGCTGTTTAAAGAAGGATATAATTGCTCCCAGGCGGTTCTTGGAGCATATTGTGAAGAGGCTGGGATTGACATAAAAACTGCATTAATGCTTACATCTCCCTTTGGAGGCGGTATAGGAAGGTTAAGAGAGGTTTGCGGAGCTGCTTCGGCCATGTTTATGATAGCGGGATTAAAGTATGGTTGTGTTGATCCGAAAGACATGAAAGCGAAAGAAGAGCATTATAAACTGGTTCAAAAGCTGGCAGAACAGTTTAAGGAAATAAACGGTTCCATAATATGCAGAGAGCTTTTGGGGCTGGATATAGTCCATGATAAACCTACACCTGAGAAGAGGACAGCAGGTTACTATAAAAAGCGTCCCTGCGTGGAGATAGTAAGAAGTGCAGCTGAAATTATTGACGAGCTTTTAAAAGCATAATCCATACAAAAAATATATATTTTTCATATTTTGCAAGATAATCCAAAAAAGAAAGAAGGTCTTAGGTTCCTATCTTTCTTTTTTTGCATATAAAACATTGTTAAACAACAAGTACATCAAAGGAAACTATAGAATCGAATTTATATAACAAAGAAAGAACTTATTTAATATTCTTACAATAGATGAGGCGCCCATTTTAATAACAATGAGAGGAGGCTGTTTTGTCGGAAGGGAATTGTGAAACAGACAGATTTTAGAGAGAAAGAATTTTTAATCAGTTATTAAGGGAGGATTTGCTAATGAGTAAAAAGTTTACGGGTAAAATTAAGGCTGTTGCTTTTGCAGCAGCATTTGCAGTTACTGCAATATTTGCCCCATCGATTTCCAGTCAAGCTGTCAGCAGTGTACCTTACAAGTGGGACAATGTGGTAATCGGCGGAGGCGGAGGATTTATGCCGGGCATAATTTTTAATGAGACTGAAAAGGATTTGATTTATGCCCGTGCGGATATTGGAGGAGCATATCGCTGGGATCCCTCCACAGAGACTTGGATTCCGCTGCTGGACCATTTTCAAATGGATGAGTACAGCTATTACGGAGTAGAGAGTCTTGCAACGGACCCTGTAGACCCGGACCGTGTTTACATAGCAGCAGGTATGTATACCAACGATTGGCTGCCCAATATGGGTGCAATTCTACGCTCAAATGACAGGGGAGAAACATGGGAAAAATCAATACTGCCTTTTAAATTCGGAGGAAATATGCCGGGAAGATCCATGGGGGAGCGTCTGGCAATTGACCCGAATGACAACAGTATTCTTTATTTTGGAGCTCGATGCGGAAATGGGCTGTGGAGAAGTACCGACTACGGTGTGACCTGGTCTCAGGTAACAAATTTCCCTAATGTCGGAACCTATATTTATGATCCCAACTATGATTACACAAAAGATATTATTGGAGTGGTGTGGGTTGCTTTTGACAAAAGCAGCAGTACACCCGGCAAACCTACTAAGAATATATATGTTGGTGTAGCTGACAAGAATGAGAGCATTTACCGCAGCACAGACGGAGGTGCCACTTGGGAAGCTGTTCCCGGACAACCTACCGGATTACTTCCCCATCACGGGGTTTTGGCATCAAACGGGATGCTGTTTATAACCTACGGTGATACTTGCGGACCTTATGACGGCGGTGGAAAAGGCCAAGTCTGGAAGTACAATACATCTACCGGAAAATGGACGGATATCAGTCCCCTGCCATATTCAAGCGCAGACAATCGTTTTTGCTTTGCAGGACTTGCGGTAGATAAACAGAATCCTGACAATCTAATTGTAAGCTCCATGAATGCATGGTGGCCGGATGAATTTATTTTCCGCAGTACTGACGGCGGAGCAACATGGAAGAATATTTGGGAATGGGGAATGTATCCTGAACGTATACTGCATTATGAACAGGATATCTCTGCGGCACCGTGGTTGGATTGGGGAGTTGAGAAACCTCTGCCGGAGATTAACCCAAAGCTTGGATGGATGATAGGTGATATAGAGATTGACCCGTTCAATTCTGATCGTATGATGTATGTTACCGGTGCTACCATCTATGGTACGGACAACCTTACCGATTGGGACAAAGGCGGTAAAGTTAAAATTGAAGTAAAGGCTACAGGAATTGAGGAATGTGCAGTTTTAGGCTTGGTTAGTCCTCCGGAGGGAGCACCTCTTGTGAGTGCGGTTGGCGATATCGTCGGCTTTGTTCATGAGGATTTGAATGTGGGCCCAAATAAATTCCACGTTTCTTCTTATTCATCAGGTACAGGAATTGATTATGCGGAGCTTACTCCGAATTTTATGGCATTAGTTGCAAAGAGTGATTCATATGAAGTAAAGAAGATTTCCTTTTCCTACGATGGCGGAAAGAATTGGTTCCAAGCACCTAGTGAGGCACCAAACTCGGCAGGAGGCGGTTCGGTTGCTGTTTCAGCCGATGGAAAATCAGTTATCTGGACACCAGAGAATTCCAGCCCTGCAGTTACAACAAATAATGGCAACTCATGGAAAGTTTGTACGCCTCTTGGTATGAATACGAGGGTAGCCTCTGACCGTGTGAATGGCGAAAAATTCTACGCTTTCTATGACGGCAAATTCTATATAAGCACAGATGGTGGAGTAACCTTTACTGATACAAAAGCACCTGAGCTTCCTGAAGAAGTTAATGGTATTAAAGCCGTACCGGGCAAAGAAGGACATGTATGGCTTGCTGCAAGAGAGGGCGGATTGTGGAAGTCCACTGACAGTGGAGCTACATTTGAAAAAATCTCCGATGTGGATACTGCGCATGTAGTAGGCTTTGGAAAGGCAGCACCGGGACAGGATTATATGGCAGTTTATATTACCGGTAAAGTTGATGATGTCTTAGGGTTTTTCCGTTCCGACGATGCCGGTAAGACGTGGGTACGTATCAACGATGACGAACATGGGTATGGAGCTGTTGATACAGCAATAACAGGAGATCCAAGAGTTTATGGGCGCGTGTATATTGCTACCAACGGAAGAGGTATCATTTACGGCGAACCTGATTCCAATACTCCAGAACCAACTCCAGAACCAACTCCTACAGCTATGGTGGGTGATTTGAATGGTGATAAAAAAATAAACTCAACAGATGTTACTTTTATGAAGAGATATATTCTAAAAATAATAGACGATCTACCTGTTGAAGATGATATGTGGGCAGCAGACATAAATGGTGATGGGAAGATAACTTCTACTGACTTAACTTATTTAAATAGATATGTACTCAAAATTATTACGGAGTTTCCTAAAAAATAATAGTTGACATAGTAATAAGTGTATTTTACATAAATATATTTTATGGCGATAATTAATTTAAATGCTTTGTTTACCCTGTGAAGGTTTCTTTGCAGGGTTTTTTATTTTGTATATATGCTTAGAAAAAGTTATCCTAATATGTTATTATGAATAGAAAGAAGTATTAAGTTAATAATAAGTGCCTATAAAAAATGTTCTCAATTCCGTATAAGATTTGGGTCTAGGAGTGGATAATAATGAAAAACATACTTGTGACATTGGATTCCAATTATCTAAAGCCTTTAAAAGTAATGCTGAAATCACTTTTTATTAATAATCGGAACGAAGAGTTTGGCATATATTTGATGCACTCCGCTATAAAGGAAGAGTATCTTGAGGATTTGAACAGATTTATTGAAGCAGAAGGCAGCAAATTGAGAATTGTGCACGTGGACAACAGCTATTTTGAAAATGCCCCGACACTGCTTCACTACACAAAGGCAATGTACTACCGGCTTCTTGCATTTAAGTTTTTGCCGGAAGATTTGGAACGTATATTGTATCTCGACCCGGATATTTTAGTTATAAATCCGGTGGATAAGCTTTATGATATTGATATTGACAACTATTTGTATGCTGCGGCATATCATAATATGATATCAATTAAAGGAATCAATAGAATAAGATTAAATGCTTATGATATTAAAGAATACTATAATTCCGGTGTGCTATTTATGAATCTGAAGCTTCAGCGAGAGACAATCAGTGAAAAGGAAATTTTTGGTTTTGTAGAAAACAATCGAAGCAAGCTTATTATGCCGGATCAGGATATTATTAATTCATTGTATTCGCAAAAAATTAAGAGTCTTGATGAGAAAATATATAATTATGATGCAAGATATTATAATTACTATAAAATTACAAGCAATGGCAAGTGTGATATGGACTACATAATAAATAACACTGTATTTATTCATTTTTGCGGAAAGAAAAAGCCATGGAAGAAATACTATAGCGGCAAGTTCCATTCATTGTACAAACATTATGAAAAGCTGGCATTAAATTCGGTGTACTGATATTTTTGAATTTTATTGGCTCAGGAGTTGTTCAATATAGTTAAATTAAGGGGCTGAATTCTGAATGTGGTCAAGGATGAAATCTATCATAAAATTTTTATATCATAGAGTTGTTCTAATATCTTTGGCAATAGTGATACAATTGGTTGTCCTTATAAGTGTAATATTAAGGTTTAATGACTATTTCGTATTCTTTTATTGGGCAAGCCTGATTATAAGCGTAGTCGAAGTATTCTGGATTGTGAACGGCAAGAGCAATCCCTCCTACAAGATAGCATGGATTATTCCTATACTCCTGTTTCCGATTTTTGGAGGATTGTTTTATATTTTTTTTGGAGGGAAAAAACTAAGTAGATACGAAAAGAAAAAATTGAGGTCCATTGGACTTAAGGTGGAAAATGCTCTGGTACCGCAGCCGCTGGTTTTGAGTGAAATTATGTTGCATGATGATGGTGCGGCTGTTCAATCAAGATATATCCAAAATATAGCCTATTATCCTCCCCACAAGAATTCTACAGGGGAGTACCTTCCTATTGGAGAGAAAAAGTTTGAGAGGCTTAAGGAGGAACTTGAAAAAGCAGAGCATTTTATATTTATGGAGTACTTTATAATCGAGGAAGGGGTTATGTGGAACAGCATACTGGACATACTGGCAGCAAAAGCAAAAAAAGGTGTGGATGTTCGGATTATTTATGATGATATGGGATGTCTCTTGCTGCTACCCTACAATTACAGCAAAAAGCTCGAGAGCATGGGGATTAAATGCTGCGTTTTTAACCCAGTATCTCCGATATTGTCTGCCAGGATAAATAATCGGGACCACAGAAAAATAGCAATAATTGATGGACATACGGGATTTACCGGTGGCATCAACCTTGCGGATGAGTACATCAATGAAGTAAAGAAGCATGGATACTGGAAAGACACTGCTATAATGGTAAAGGGAGAAGCAGTATGGAATATGACGGTAATGTTCCTGTCCATGTGGGATTATCTTAGAGGAATTGACGAGGATTTCAATAAGTTTCGCTATAAGCTTACAAATGGAGACGAAAGGCACGATGGGTATTTTCAGCCATTTTCAGACAGCCCCTTTGATGATGAAACTGTTGGTGAAACGGTCTATTTGAATTTGCTGAACAAAGCAAAGAGGTATGTTTATATTACAACTCCCTATCTTGTTATAGATTATAAAATGACACAAGCATTGGCATCAGCAGCTAAATCCGGAATAGATGTCCGGATCATAACCCCCCATATAGAGGATAAATGGTATGTCCATGCGGTTACAAGATCAAATTATCGCTTTTTGGTTGAAAGCGGTGTAAAAATTTATGAGTATACACCGGGATTTATCCACTCTAAAACGTTTGTTTCCGACGATGAATATGCGGTTGTGGGCACGATAAACATGGACTACAGGAGTTTTTATCTGCATTTTGAGTGCGGCGTCTGGACATACAAAAGCAAAAGCGTGCTTGCCATAAAGGAGGACTTTCTTAGTACTCTTGAGGTGTGCGCGCAAATTACAATGGATATGATTAATAAAGCAAAGTGGTACAAAAACCTGTTGGGTACCCTTCTGCGTATTTTTGCCCCCCTTATGTAAAGTAGCCTCAATGTTTTACAGTCATTGAATCGGGAATTGGTCTTCTAATATTCCGAAAATTATAGGAAATGAATGCTTTGACAGTTTGAACGTATATAAGGAGTATGATATAGTGGAACTAAGAAAACGAATAGGTAGGATGTATTAAGACCGAATCCTTTGGTAAACAGGGCGGACATAATACAGGAAGGTGCAGTGTACTATATGGCAAAAAAGTTAATTTACATAGTGGAAGATGAAATGCATATTCAGGAATTAATCAGGTTTAATCTTGAAGAGAACGGCTATGAGGTAGACTGTTTTGAAAGTGGAGAGGCTATGTTGGATGTTGTGGGAAGGAAAAGACCGGATCTCTTTGTTCTGGACATAATGCTCCCGGGTATAGATGGTTTTGAAATTTGCAGGAGAATTAAGGAGAATTATGAACTGAAGAAAATACCCATAATTATGCTGACTGCCAAAAATGATGAGTTGGACAGGGTTTTAGGTCTTGAACTCGGCGCGGATGACTATATTTCAAAGCCCTTTAGTGTCAGGGAGTTTATAGCAAGGGTAAAGGTGGTCTTCAGAAGACAGGCAGATACTGCTGAAAATACTTCGAAAACCATTAATGTCGGGAAGATATCGATAGATTTTGAAAGACGTGAGGTCTATAAGGATGGCCAAATAATTGAAATGACATTTAAAGAGTATGAGCTTTTGAAGCTATTGATTATAAACAAAGGCAAGGTTCTTTCCCGAGAGATGCTTCTGGAGAAAGTATGGGGCTATGATTTTTTCGGAGAAACAAGGACCGTGGACGTACATATAAGGTATTTGAGACAAAAAATTGAGGATGATAACAACAATCCTGCATATATTGAGACTGTAAGGGGCATTGGTTACCGATTTAGTGATAAAGAGGATCAGGAATAATTATGAAAAAGAAGATTTTTAATTATTATTTGCTTTTAATTCTTTTAATATTATTTGTAACTGTTATTTTTATTCCTCAGATTTCCAAGAAGTTTTACACTCGAGAGGTAGAAAACAAGCTGGAAAGTATAGTTTTTTCAATTGAATATTATTTGTTGGGTATAGGAAAAAATGATGAAATTGACTATGACTTTATCGCAAAGGATTATGCCGGGAAGCACAACCGAAAATCTACCTTTCAAGGAGAGGAGCTAAGGATTACCTTCATTAGTTATGAGGGAAAAGTGTTGGGCGATTCGGAGGCCAATTTTAATCAAATGGAAAACCACTTAGGAAGAGAAGAGATTCAGGAGGCTCTTAAGGGAAGCATTGGAAGGGACATCCGCAGTAGCAGGACTTTAAAATTAGATTTATTCTATATGGCAATTCCTGTTGAGGAATTAGATGTAATTATCAGGGTTTCTGTTCCGCTTGTTCAAATGAAGAAAATTGACAAATTGATCTGGTTCTACTCTATATTGATCTTTATTGCGGGACTGATAATAGCAGTAATTGTATCATTAAGGATAGCTGCAACGGTGATACGACCGTTAAACAATATTATTTCGGTATCGAAGGAAATAACCAACGGCAACTATTCTAAGAGAATCACATTAAAATCAAAGGACGAGCTCGGCCAGCTTGCTGTCCATTTTAATGAGATGGCTTCAAAGCTTGATAAGACTATATTTGATTTAAATACAAAAAAAGTAGAGCTTGAGTCCATTGTTGAGAGTATCACAAATGGCATCATTGCAGTGGACAATGATAATACGGTGATACTGATAAATCCCGCAGCTTTCAACGCTCTAAATTTAGATACCGATGCGGAAGTCGTGGGGGACAATATTGCCCAACATATCGGAAACAATCAAATAAACCTTCTTTTGAGAGAGGCCGTTGAGAATAACAAGCAGTTTGAATCGGAGGTTGTAATTGATGACCGAGTGCTATGGGTGAATACTTCTCCCATAAGACCAAAAAATAGCAGTCCTGATAATTCGGGAGGCATTGTATTTATTCAGGACATAACCAAAGTAAGAAAACTGGAGCAGCTTCGAACTGAGTTTGTTTCCAATGTTACCCACGAACTCAAAACACCCATAACATCAATCCGGGGATTCATTGAGACACTTAAAAACGGTTCCATCAATAATCCCGTGGTGGCGGAGAGGTTTTTGGAAATTATTGACATTGAAGCAGAAAGACTTCACGAATTGATTAATGATATTCTGCTGTTGTCGGAAATAGAGACAAAACTGAAGGATACCAATTTAGAAAGCTTCGATTTAAGATCCACAGTGGAGGATGTATTTAAAGTTATGCAGAACATTGCAAAGGAGAAAAATATTAGCCTGAATAATAACGTAAGGGATAAAGTAATGATGAAGGCAAATATAAACAGGATGAAGCAGTTGATAATGAATTTGGTTGATAATGGAATTAAATATAACCTTCAAAACGGCTCAGTATCGGTTGATGGGTATAGGGAGGAAGGAAAGGTTGTTGTTTCTGTAAAAGATACAGGTATAGGAATTCCTTCCAGTCATATACCAAGAATATTTGAACGCTTCTACAGGGTGGATAGGGGAAGGTCCCGAGGTATGGGCGGTACCGGACTGGGACTTTCGATAGTGAAGCATATTGTAAACCTTTACAACGGAGACATAAAGGTGAACTCTATTGTTGGTGAAGGCACTGAGTTTATTATTAAAATCCCATCCCAAGAATAGGTGTAGTTATATCGTTTATGATAGTGTGTTATTTATTATCTCTAATATTTTCGATTTATAATCATTTATAAAAAAGTGTCCGCCGTCAAACTCATAGAAGGTGCATGCTTTATTGGTGCATTCTTTCCATTTGCTCACATCGTCACGATTGGCAAGCCTGTCCATTTTACCGTTCAGTATAGTTATGTCGCAGTCTAGCTTAAATCCATCTTCTATATGCTTGTAGAGTTCCACAATCTTGTAATCGGCTCTTATAATAGGCAGGAAAAGAGATAGCAGTTGCTGGTTGCTCAAAATTTCCTCATTCATTCCTCCAAATTCTTCAAGTAGTTTTATGAATTCGCTGTTGGGAAGTAAGTGGTTTTTTGTTCCTGGAAAGATGAAAGGAGGAACCCTTCCAGAGAAGAACACATGATCCGGTTCACGTAATTTATGTATTCTTGCTTTTCTTACCAATTCATAGGCCAGAATAGCCCCCATGCTATGGCCGAAAATGGAGTAAGGCGAATCGCAAAGTTCGTTTTTAATCTGTGGGAAAATATCCTCTATGACTTCTTCTATACTATTGTACAAAGGTTCGCTAATCCGTCTACCTCTTCCGGCAAGATCCAACGGCCTAAGTTCTATTTTATCACTCAAATGTTTCTTCCAGCCCATGTACACAGCAGAAGAACCGCCGGCATAGGGAAAACAAAACAGCTTTATCCTATTCAATTGTTATTCCTCCAGACATTATTCGATTTATGCAGCTACTTTTGTAATGCAACACAAATTGATTATACTATATAATTCCTATTAAGTGAATTTATTTGGATAAAGATCTGATGCCGAAGCAATCCAATTGAGATTAATATCTGAATAATTTAAAAGATTCTCTTAAATTGCAATATTAAATGCAACACTTTTTAAAGAAACCTGATGATATTTATCATTCCAACCTTAACCATTCTTCAACAGGCGGGTGAAATGGTGTCAAGGGCGGTTTTCCCCTTGATACCATTT
>NZ_RLII01000010.1 GCF_004102745.1 Acetivibrio mesophilus
TTGACCTGCTTTTTATTTGCTTTTTTTCCGGTAGTATTATGCGTATAGAATTTTATTTTGCTGTTTTCACTGGTATTAAGAGAATTTTAATTTGATTTTTGCTCCGATTTTAAAGTGCTGAACTACACTATAGCAGTAAACGTATCTAAAGATATGCTAAGGCAGAAAATAAAAAATAAAAGCAAAATTGTATACTTATTTGATAAGGATAGTAGTATGTTGGATTATATACATAAAACAGCTTGGGTTGACAGTATAGAAGAACAATATGTAAAGAGAGAAATGTTGAAAGATATATTAGTACATATAGATAAATTGAGTTTGGAAGAAAAGCAAATTTTATATCTGAAACATTATGAAAATTATACATATTTTGAAATAGCGAAACACATGAATATGAAACAAAGTACGGTGGGAATGAAATTATTAAGGATTAAAGAAAAGATTGCCAGCAGGACAAAGGAAAGTACTTGCCAACTTTAACCAAGCCTATATGAGACTTGATTAAAGTTGCAATTAATAATACTTAACGTATTTGAGTCAATTTACCAGCATCCATTTCACAAACGGTATCGCATAAAGCATCTATATCTTCGCTGTAATGAGATGATAGGATAATCGTAACTCCTTGCTTATTTAAGTCTTTAAACAACGCTCTCATTTCAGTAACGCCGTGTTTATCAAGTCCATTCATTGGTTCATCAAGTATTAATAATTCTGGCTTTTCCATTATGGCTTGTGCTATTCCCAGCCTATGGCGCATTCCCAAAGAATATTTTCGGACGTGCTTTTTCATTTGGGGATCGAGCCCTACCTTTAAAAGGGTTTCTTTAATCTCATCGTCACTTACTTTTTTATGTATGTCGGCTAGCAGCTTCAAATTTTTATATCCGCTTAATGAGCCAATAAAGCCTGGGGTTTCCAAGATTATCCCTATATTTTGAGAAACAGATGGCTTCACTTTCTTTCCATTCACGATAATCTCACCTGAGGTGAGCGTCATAAAACCGCATATGCACTTGAATAATACTGTTTTACCCGAACCATTGCGACCGATAATACCATGTATTTTTCCTCTCTCAAAATTAACATTTACATTACTTAAGGCTTGAGTTTCTTTAAATGATTTGTAGGCATTTCTTACTTCTACTATATTATCCATTTATATCATCCCTTCTCTTTCATAAATTGAACAAACCGTCATTCCACACCTTCAGCTATATTTATATCTTTTTTAGAAAATGAGATAGCAGAAATTATGCTGAGTATTATTGATGTTCCTAAAAGAAATATGACAGCATATTGAAGTGACGGAGAGTCACCCGAGTTATACCAATCTATATACTGTAAACTACTCCAGCTAAGGGGTGAAAAATAGTAAACCTTGAGTCCTCTTGTTATGCGGCCTACAAATATGGAGAAGTATGAAATAAAAACTAGTATACCTGCTGTTATTATACCACTCATCTTACCAATTATCAGATTTAAACTAAAAATGACAATTCCTATAAATAGTGTAACCAAGAAAAATAACCCTAAGCTTATCAGTGTAGCTTCAATTGCTGAAAAGGTAGTAACTATACCGTTATTTATTATGACTGTAAGGTGAATTCCTTTCTGAGATGCACTTGAAGGGTTCATAGCCAATGTTCTGATAACTTTTCCCCAGTCGCTGGTAAATTGCATATAGGGAAAAAAGCAAATTACTGTTATGATATAATTGATTAGAGTGTATAATAAGCTCGTAAATAAAATGTAAAACAACTGCCCTAGCACCCAGGAAGTTCTTCCTGTTCGCATCATAAGAAATGGTGTATGTCTGTCTATAAAAGGAGCATCGCAAAATAGAAGCATCGCAAAACAACCGTAAACAGGCATCAGTGTAGGAAAAGTTAATAAATGTGGAAATATCCATGGACTGACACCTTCTCCAACTAACCTTGCATACTCATATACTCCGGAAAAATTCCATATATTAAAGGCTAATATAAGTGCAAAAAGAGTATAGATTTTAATATCTACTATCCACTTTTTATAATTAACAATTGAGCACAATAGAGCGTTTTTTATATTCATGATCTCCCAATCCTTTTCTTAATTTGTTTTATAGTAACATACAAAAGCATACCAAGGATTCCGACTACAGGTATCAACTTGTGCAAGAAAGCTGCTGCAGGGCTTACATCAGAATAAATACCTTCAACCAAAAAACTTGGTTCCAAGAAATTGGGTAACGAAGCTTGTGTAGTCAGCCGCATTAGAACAAAGTATATAACTATAGGTGATGCCATTGTACTGAATTTATTAGGTACGAAAGTTGATATTGTTAAAGCTGTGCCTGCAAATAACGCTCCTGACAATGAATAGTGTGCGGTGAGCACCAAAATGTATATCCATGGCTGATTTTCTTCTAATAACGTTGCATAAGAACTACCACTATTTATCTTTCCATCAAACAATGGAAAAAATATCGACATAATTAATGAGAAAATAACCATACTGCTGGTGACAGATAAAAAACCTGCAACGACCGAAGATGAAAATTTACTGATTGCATATTTTCTTGTTCCTGTGCGTATAATCCAAAATGGCAGAGCTTTATCTTCCAGATCTGATGCAAAAGACATGGCATACGGTAATATAGGTGCAATACATAATATAAACAAAGTAGACCCACTGCCAGTTAAAGCTTTACCGAGCAACTCTAAAACATTGGATGTATTGCTAATGTATCCTGAACAACTGATAAACATAGCAAACATAGTAAATATTATTGATATAACAAAATTAAGCGATAATAAAGCTCTGTATAGATCCATTTTTAACAAAGCTATAAATGTTTTCATTGTTACCACCTTGATTGATATAATTTACCTGTTACGGCATTGACGACATCATATTTATATTGTGTATATAATTTGCTATCATATTCCATAGTTTGACTACTGCAGAATACCCATCCGGGAATCAATTCAAAAATATCACCTTGAGGGATACTTAGATAACATAATTCTGCCGAAACAATACTGACGTCATTTTCTAAGATTGTGAGCGAATAATCTTGTATCAATGTATTCAATGCTTCATAAACATTAATTAGACTATTGGTTTCAATTTCATTGCTAATGTTGAGAATGGAATAAGTACTTATATTCGTTATGCCATTACTGTCATAAACCAAATTAATGTATGTTGGAGGCATCAAATTTCCAAAAGCTGAGCTCTTGGTACCGTCAGGCATTTGCCATTCTCTGTTAATAATTGGTATATTATCAACGAGTTGTCTCAAGGAAAAAATGTAACATTCATCTTCCTTAGTCCAATTTAAGTTTTTTAAATCATCTTCAATTGAAGCACTCTTAAGATATAATTCATAATGAGATTTCATAGTTTTAAGATTCAATGAATAGGACTCTTGAACATCAAATTGAGGTAGCCCAGCTTCATTTAGTATTCTTTTAATGTGAGTTAGCGCTTTTTCATAAGGTGAGAAATCCAAATCAGTATATGATGAATAATCATCATTGGAGTTATAATCATTTTTGGAAAATGATGGATAATAAAAATCGATATTTGCAACAGTAGATAGCTTATTCATCACACCATTAACAGTCCTCCCATAATTAAATCCTCCTTTTAGACCAGTTACAATACCAAAGCTTTTACCACCGTCATATATGCTTAAAAATTCCTTTGTGTTCCCGTCAGATGCAATAAATTGTGGACCTTCCGCCCAGATTTTTTCTTCGGTTATGCTATTTTTAATAAAAGCATTTATAAGCTTTTGATTATCAAAAACAATATGATCTGCTTTATATGTTTTTGCTGTATCAACACCTTTAACATTATCGAAATCTATGTGTATCGATAAATTTTCGGACAGATTTACATGTTCAAGAAAAGTTTTGCTGTCCATATCCTGAAAATTAATAGCTTTTTCAGGGGTATTACATGAAGCCAATATAACCAGTATGAATATTGATATAGAAAGCATAATGTTTTTTTTCATTTTCCTGTTCCTTTCATAATTTTGAGAATTACTTTGTCAACATAAGGTTGCTATTTTTGTTTATTTATCTTCAACTATACATAGTAAAGACCTACGTGATTTTTCTTATTCTATTAATATAAGACTGCCATAGATGATAAATTATCACATAAAAATAAAACATTTTTAAATTTTTTTGATGTCCTTCTTCTTTAAAATATAGTCCTTCATCTCTTTATTGGAGTCCTGAACTGACAAGCTAAACACATAGCCATCTTTAAAGGAAAGAGCGAACTAAATGTTGCTTCCTGTATTAATAGCTTTGTCAGCAACAATCACCACCATATTCTGGCGTTCTCTTAAATAGTTTTAATGAAATACATATTCAACCATAGTTTGATAATATATATGCATTATATCATAATTCGTTAAAATAAGTTGCTAAAATTTTCATATTTTTTCACGGAGAAGCAGCTTGAAATCCAGTTGGCATTTTGGCTTTACGCTCTTAAGATTCATAATTTGGCTGAAAAACAGTTTAGCTCCAATGTTTTTTATTGTAAATACTGAAAGCATATTGTATAATATATAAAAAATATAGATAAGATGCCAATTGGTATCAAAGAAGGGCATTTAAAAAGTGTGCCTAAAAATTAAGATGGGGGGTACCTATTTATGAGGATTTGCAAAAAAGTACTTGCATTATTGCTCGTACTTCTGTTCATCATGAACAGCATGCCGCTGACATTTTCAGCAACTAACCATTACACTGATGTACCATCAAACCATTGGGCAAGCAAGGTAATTGCTAAATGGTCGGGCGACGGCTACGGTGTATTAAAAGGCGATGGAAACGGTTACTTTTTTCCAAGCAAAGGAATCACACTAGGAGAATTGGCTGCTATCCTGTCCCAAACCTTTGGATATACCGAAAGGGTTTCGGCAGAAGTAATCCCAACTTGGGCTGATGAGCACGTCGAAAAAGCTATTGCGGCTGGTATAATTGCCAAAGCAGACAAAATTGACGCAAGTAAAACAGTTACCAGAGAACAAGCTATTAAGTACATAGCCATAGCGTACAATATTGCTCCAGTAGAAGGCGAGACGACTTTTGCTGACAATAAATCAATCGATTCCGAGTATAAACCATACGTAAATGCATTCCAAAAGTTGGGATACATAATAGGTAAGGGAAACAATACTTTTGATCCTAAAGCGGTTTATACCCGTGCGGAAGCAATGCAGGTAATCGAAAACACTACGAGCGAAATCATTGATAAGTCGATTAGTGATCAGATATATGCAAAATCGCTTGTTGTGCGGAAACCTGGCGTTACAGTTAAAAATACCACTGTAAAGCAAAATTTTATAGTTGGGCAAGGCGTAGGCGATGGAGAAGTAACGCTTGATGATGTAACAATAAAAGGGGCACTGATAGTATATGGTGGCGGTTCTAAATCGATTAAGGTAAATGGCGGGAAGGCAGTTCCAACAACGGTGGTAAACAAACCGTTTGGTGAAGCCGTGCATCTTTATGGTGATTTCGATACAATTATAGTTAACGAAGGTTCAAAAGTAATTATAACAGGTAAAGTTGCAAATCTTATAATTCTTGGTAATGCTGAGGTTACGCTAACTAATGCAACGGTAAATAATATTGAGATTAACAATGAAAATGTAAAACTCGTTGTTGACAAAGACAGTACCGTTGAAAATGTAGCTATCAAAGCAAGCAAAGTTGTTATAAGCGGCGACGGCAATGTTAAAAATGTCAATGTTATGGAAGAAGCTAAGAATGATGTTGAAGTTCTTACTGTGCCTACAAAAATTTCAGTGAATGCTAAGGCTGGTGCAGTCAAAACAAAGAATAACGGTTATATACAGCCAGGGAAAACATTCATTACTACAAATCCATCAACATCTTCCGGCAGTAGTAGCAGTAGTGGTAGGAGCGGCAAGAGTGAAACGGTTCCAACACCTACACCTACATCTACTCCTATTCCAACTCCAACAATGAATGATTTGCCTGACGTGCTTAAAGATATGCTTGGTCTTGATAAGAGTAAAGATGATACAGATGGAGACGGCTTGAAGGACTTATTTGAGTTTTCATACCTCACCACAGATCTTTTATTAGTTGATACAGACGGAAACGGCATATCGGATGCTGATGAAGATTTTGATGAAGATGGCTTAACCAATATTCAAGAACAAGAATTGGGAACTCGTCCTGACAAGTTTGACACCGATAGTGATGGTGTGAGTGATGGAGACGAAGTTAATATTTATGGAACCGATCCATTAAATCCTGATACAGATGGTGACGGATTAAAAGATGGCGAAGAAATAAAATTAGGGCTGAATCCTAATAAAATAAAAACAGATGATGTAACGCTTGACAATGAGAAAAAAATCGATCAAGTCGCTGATGACACTGTCAAAGATGATGCCTTAATTAATAGTGAGAATTGGCTTGTTCCGTCAATTTCCGGTAATGTGCCCGGTGATATCTCGAAAAACGTTTTCTTGGAAAAGTCAGATAGTTATATCTTTGAAGATAATCGAGCAGTGTTAAGTGATGTGATAAACGTTTACACTTCATATGAGACATCATTGACTCTTTCGTTTGCATACAATCAAGAATATACAGGGGATATCAAGAACCTGACAATTGTGTCATATGGCGAGGAAGGATTAGAAATTATTGACACAGTTATAGATGAAGCTGAAAAGGTGATTTCCGGTAAAATTACCGGTAGCGGCATGTACTTTGTTATTGACCTTGATGAGTTTTTAAAAGGGTTGGGTATTGACGTTTTTGCAAATATTACACCTGATGATGTTACACACACCGAACCTTTATTGGCAAGATCTTTTAGATTCGATATGGCAACAGCTGGTGTTGAAGCGATTCAAGATGAGTTTGATTACTTTTATGATAACGAAGGAAATGTTATTGAAAAAAGGGAAAAGTATAGCGAGGATGAAGAGAATTTCCTTTTATCGCCACTTTCAGATCCATTTAATATGATGGCTCTGTCGGAAAAAAGTATCGATACTTTCTCTGTAAGTTCAGATGCGACAGGAAAAGCAGATATTGTATTTGTCATTGACACCACCGGTTCTATGGGCAGTGCTATAGCCAATGTAAAGAATAATGTAAATGTATTTGCTGAAAAATTGGTTAATGAATATAATGTCGATGCCAACTTTTCACTTATTGAATTTCGCGATATAAATGTTGATGGGGTGAATAGCACCAAGCAACATAAAAATATGACATCTAACTGGTTTACTAATGTGAATACATTTAAGAATGAAGTGAATAAACTGACTGTCGATGGAGGAGGGGATTTGCCTGAAACTCCTATTGATGGACTGGAGATGGCACGCAGACTTGATTGGCGTGGAGATGCAACAAGATTTGTTGTCCTTGTTACGGATGCAGAGTATTGGACGACCAATAGTTATGGAATCTCTAGCATGGAAGAAATGGTGAGCTTATTTGTGAACGATGGCATAATTGTATCCGCTATAGCTTCCGGTAAAAGCACTTATGCGCCGTTAACAGATAATACTGATGGACTTTATGGATACATATACGGAAATTTCAGTGATATATTGTTACGACTTGCAGATAAAGTTGGAGAAGCTACCAACACAGGTGGAGAATGGGTGTTCCTTAATGATTTCCAAGCTGTGAAACTCAGCGATACACTTGCCAATGCCGCAACTAATGACACGGATAAAGACGGATTAACTGATGCGGAGGAGTTAGGAACAAGCGTTGAGAAGAATATGATTCCATATATCATATCCTTATTGAATAGACATGAGATACCAATAGAATCTTATATGGGGAAAACCAAACTAACTGTTTGGAATTATGTGTCAAATCCTGTTCTGCTTGATACTGATTATGATGGAATTTCTGATGGTAATAAGGACTACGATGGAAAAACCGTTAAGCCTGACCCATTGCCAAAGAGCAATTCATTTGCTGGTAAGCTTCATTGGATAGAAGATGGCAAGGCAAAAGAAAGCAAGGAGAATCTTGAGTTTGTTGTAGATTATAGCTTGTTATTCAAAAACAATACTGTTTATAACAAAAATTTGGCTGTTTTAACGTCATTATATGTTGGTGAGATTTATGATAATACATATTTGACAGTTACTGAAGGGGTGACCGGCGGCGCTGACGATCCTACGGCATTAGGTTCGTTGTTTGGACTGAAGGACGTAGAAGACATTAAAATCAATGGTGCAGATTATGGGGTAGACGTTGACGATAGCACAGAATTTGTTATTGGACATCGCAGTGTTACTTATAAAGGCGCAACAAAAGAAGCAATTGTAGTTATTGTCCGCGGTACAAACGGAACAAATACTGAGTGGTCAAGTAATTTTGATGTTGGTGCAGATACTAGTGAATACTATGCAGCTACGGGTTCAAACCATCCTCATTGGAAAAATAAAAAGAATCACAAAGGATTTGATGTTGCTGCAAATAGAATCATAGACAAAATTGACAATTATTTATCTCGCCACTCGCTGACATCAGAGCCGAAAGCTATATTAATAGCAGGGCATTCTCGTGGTGGTGGGATAGCCAACTTAATTGGTGCATATTATGAAAAAGAGCCGAATTTCACATCATTTACTTATACTTTTGCCGGTGCAAATTCTACGACGGATAGTAACGCAGGAAGCTATAAGACTATATTTAACGTTGTCAACGAAGATGATATTATCACATATCTTCCTCTTTCGAGTTGGGGTTTCAAAAAATATGGGGTAGTAAAAAGCATAAGCGTTGAAAACCATTATGAGAATCACTGGGGAAGTGCTCAAAAAGGCACATGGGAATGGCTTACAGGAAATGACTACAACAATGATGGAGGACTTCAGCGTACATTGGATGCCTTTGCAAAAGTTGCAAGTAGTCGTGAAGAGCTATATATTTTAGATGATTCATCAGACGGGAAGGTTTGGGAAAACAATCTCGGGCACACCACATTAGAAGGCGCAGAAGAGGAATTAGAAGAGTTGACAAATACTTTAAGAAACGAAAAACTCCTCAAGTTCTGTAGTCTTAGCATTGTTGGAGGAGAGCTAATGACACCGTACCATGTTGAAGTAAACTACTCTCCTGCATATTTAATGCAGATACTGGCTAATATGACAACTGGGGTAGGTCCTACATTAGGCCGTGATGTTAAAGGTAAGTATGCGTCAGCAAAAGCTTCCTTTGTTGCATCAAGTGGAAAATTAGGGATTGGTGGAATGACACGTCCGCATTTAACAATAACCTATTACTTGATAGTTTATAACAATTTTGTTGACCATGTATAGTCTATATATAGTGTGTCGGCGAGTTCAATAGTTCTCGCTGACACATTAAATGGGGTGCGTTATGAGAAAAGCCTTATTAATGGTTGTATTGTCGGATTTGGTTTTATATGTGCTTCAATTCTTAATTATCCCATTAATTTATGATAATGTGATTGGGAGAGGGAATGAAGCAATAGCGGTATTATGTATAACCACAGTGTTAATTACAGCAGCAGGAATGATTGTCTTTTCGGATAAATTGCGTTTTTGGTTGCTTGGTGCATTAGTGTATGCATTGCTGATTACTTTGTATAGTCCAGAAGGTGCGTATGGGATAGGAATATCTGGAATTGATTTGGATGGATTGCATTCATACTATGATGCATCGAAAAGATATTTTGGAATCGCTTTAGTTGTTATATTGGTTACGTTTTTGCAACTTTTGGTATGGTGTTTGGTAAAATTATCAAAAGTAATCATAGGGAAATTAAATAATTAGCATTTTCCTGCTTAACCCACAAGGCTCACAAATAAGTCTTGTGGGTTTTATTTTGGCCTCTTGGAATGGAGTGAAAGAGGCAAAAGCAAAGGGACTCGATGTCCCGAGCTTTTATTTTGGCCTCTTGGAATGAAATGAAAGAGGCAAAGTTGTTTTTCCTTTGTAGATGGTAAATATGCTGAAAGTGTTACGATGAGCCTATACTCAGAAGGACTTATACTGTTAAATTCCTATATGGAAGATTTGAACTGTTTATTGATATTAAGGAAATAATTGCCGGCCTCAGCACCTGAAGAAAATGGGGTTGATGCTAAGAAAAGCCATCCGCTTATCTTATATTGACAATTAAAATACCATGTGAGATAATTGTTCTGAGTCAGCCCTACAGTAGGGTTTGGAACAAATACTTTGTTAGTAGGAGAATGATTATGATTACTAAAGTCACATCCAGAAATAATAAAATAGCACCTGTTGATTTACTAACTCAAAAGTTTGAAGGCAAAATTAATTTAGGCGACTTTGCAGATGCAGTTTTTAGTGACCCGACTTTCAAGAATGTAATAGGTATTGCAAATTTGCCTATGAAAGCACCAGTAATGCAGGTTCTTCTGGAAAATTGCATAGTATTGGAATATGTTAAACAGTTTATACCAAATCAATCTGTTTGTTTTGTTAATGAGGGACAGCAATTTTGTATAGTGCTTGAAGACGGTAAAAAAATTGAAGTGCCTCAGGATATAGATAAAGCTATCCGGGCAACTGTAAGTGATGTAGCACATTGGGCCGGCTATTTAACAGAAGAAGGAGAACATGTAATTGACCTTCTAAAACCAGCTCCGGGCCCGCATTTTTATGTAAATTTGCTTTTGGGAAACAGGCTTGGTTTCAATAGAACTTTGCAAACAACTCCTAAAAGTGTAGTTGATAGATTCGGTAGAGGTTCGTTCCGTTCCCATGCAGCGACCCAAGTATTGGCAACTAGATTCGATGTTCGCCAGGATGAAAATGGTTTTCCGGCAAATAGACAGTTCTACTTATATGAGGATGGCAAGCAGATATTTTATTCCGCATTAATTGATGACAATATTGTTGAGGCTACATGTAAGCATTCATGTAACCGCACAGTAATAAAGTATAAAACGGCGTGCAAATTGGAAATTACAAGAACTATTTTCTTGGTACCTCATAAAAAAGGGTTCCCTCTTGCAACAGAGTTACAGAGAATTGAAGTAAAAAATGCATCGGATAAAGCAAGAAATTTAGCTATTACATATACAGGAATGTTTGGGACAGGCGCTACTCATGCGATTTTTGAAGATGTTACATATACAAATGTTATTATGCAAAGCGCTGCCCTGTATAATGATAAGGGCGAGTTTATCGGAATAACTCCGGATTATTATCCTGAAGAGTTTAAACAAGATACACGATTTGTTTCTATGATTGTTCGTAATGGAGAAGAACAATCATTCCCGCAAAGTTTTTGTACGGACTACAATGATTTTATAGGAAAAGGTACATTAGAGCACCCATCTGGGGGATATAATTTGAATAACAAACTGAACCGTAAAGGTCCCGGATTTTTTGCATTGGGTTCACCACTTACGGTTGAGGCTGGTGAAACAGTTATAATAGACACCTTCACCGGGTTGTCTTCGAGTAAGGATAATGCAAATTACAGTGATGCGACAATGTGCAATGAATTGGATAATTTGTTGTGCTACTTTGAAAAAGGTGAAGCTGTAAAAGCAACATTAGATGAAATTATTAACTTCCAGGAAAATTACTGCAAATATTTTGAATTCCAGACAGGAGACAAACTGTTTGATTCCGGATTTAATAAGAATTTATCGTTCCAGGTATTATATCAAACGTTTATGTCTCGTTCTTTCTGTCAAACACAAAAAGGATATCGTGAAATCGGATTCAGAGAAATTCAAGACTTATTTGCCTCTATGTACTATTTCATAAACATAGGATATCAAGAATTTGTCAAGAATCTATTGTATGAATGGACAGCGAATGTCTATAAAATGGGTTATGCAAACCACAACTTCTATTGGGTAGGAAAGCAGCCTGGTCTGTATTCCGACGATAGTCTCTGGTTGTTACAAGCATATTATAGATATATCGTATATACGAAAGATACTTCAGTATTAAATGAAGAAGTAGCAGTTGCCGACGGAAATAACGAAAAGAGAGTTGTACGGGATACATTGCAGGCTATTATCCAGTACTCTGCTTGTATTTCCATTGGTGATCATGGGCTTCCGCTGTTAGACCATGCAGATTGGAACGATTGCTTGAAAATTGATAACAATTATATAGATGGTGCAACCAAAGAAAAATTGTACTACGAGCAATTGAAGAAGACAAATGGTAAGTATGGAGATCGCTTTGTGAGTGATCATTCCGAAAGTGTAATGAATGCTTTTCTCTTGAAGTTGGCAATTGACCATTTGGCTGAAATTGCAAGCTTGGATCAAGATATCCAATTAGCTCAAAAAATGAGCGAACTGTCAGAAGTAATTACAAGTAGAATTCAGGAACATGCATGGAAAGACAACTTCTTTGCTCGTGTTCTTTTGAATCGATATAAGGATGGTTCCTATACTTACTTAGGAGCAATAGGCGATAAGCTTTCCGATGATCCAAATATTGATGGTGTGTACTTCTTAAATAGTTTTTCATGGTCAATATTGTCTGAGGTTGCGACCGATGAGCAAATAGGGATAATGGTAGATACTATCAAAAAATATTTATTGACTAAATATGGCTTGCGTTTAATATCTCCTGCTGACTTAAATAAGCTTGCACATGATACTGCAACAGGACATTACTTCTTTGGTGATAGAGAAAATGGTGCTGTTTTCAAACATGCTTCAATGATGGCAGCTGCTGCACTTGCCAAGGCTGCTAAGAAAGTTAAGGACAATGAGCTCGCTAAAGAAATGACACAAATAGCGTACTTTATGGTGGATTTGGTATTGCCTTATAAGAACCTTGAAAATCCATTCCAAGTTGCAGGAAACCCAAGGATATGTACACAATACATCAATGCTGAGACAGGTGAGAATATTGGACCTTTGTTAAGTGGTACAGCAACTTGGTTGAACTTAACTCTTATTTCTTTGGCAGGAATAGATTATACTAAAGATGGAATTTCTTTCAGCCCGATACTTAGAGAAGAAGACACCCAATTGAATTTTGTAGTAAAGGCACCGAAGTGCTCATATAAATTTAGTATTACAAAGCCTGTTGGATTTATAAGAATGGAAAGCTCAGAATATGAACTTCTTGTAGATGGCAAGAAGGTTGATAGCTCTATCATTCCATTGTATACAGATGAAAAAGAACATACAGTGACTCTTCAGTTTAAATAAAACATTTATTGTATATCAATACTAAAAGAAAAACCTTGGCCAAATGTGATGGCCAAGGTTTTTTGTTAAAGAACTAATGCTACTTGAGGTTTTGCCATGATCCGTCTTCTGTGCATACTGTTTGAGAACCATCTTCATTTTCAATTTTTGAACCTACAGCATGCCTTCTGTGGTCATAAACGCAGAAAGGGTCTTTTCCTGCATTGCCGACAGGCTTATTGGAGACGGATTTGACATTATCCGGTGGTGATATGGTATTTAAAAAAAGTGAATCCTGCTTTTTGCGATTCTTCATAGTATCATTCCTTTCCCATACATATTATTGCTCAAGTAAAGGGAAATTATAAATAATCGGCGGATTAATGATTGGTATTCTTATATGTTTTGATGGTATTAATATTATATGATTCTTTTTGCAAAATCATAAAGCAGGGGAGGGAATTTTATCATGAATAATAACGTAAATGAATTAAATCTTAAACTTGCTGCTTTTGCAGGCGGATGCTTTTGGTGTATGGTTCCTCCGTTTAAGGAGCTTGAAGGTGTATATAAAGTGATTGCCGGTTATACTGGGGGGCATGTTGAAAATCCAACGTACGAGCAGGTTTGTTCGGGGAATACGGGGCACTATGAAGCAGTTCAAATTAGTTATGACCCTGAAGCAATCGGATATGAAAAGCTCCTTGAGGTTTTCTGGAGTCAGATTGACCCAACGGATCAGGAAGGGCAGTTTTTTGACAAGGGGCAGCAATATCAGACTGCTATTTTTTACTATGATGAGGAGCAAAGAGCGCTTGCTGAAGAAGCAAAGGGAAGGCTGGAAAGGGAAGGGGTCTTTGATAAGCCCATTGCAACAAAGATAATAAAGGCATCGGAGTTTTACCCTGCGGAGGAGTATCATCAGGATTATTATTTGAAAAATCCCGAACACTATAAGAGATATAAGATTGGATCGGGGCGGGAGGCATATATACAGAAGGCTTGCAGGATAAGAGGAACAAACAAAAAACAATATGCAAAATTGGATGACGAAACATTAAGGGAAAAGCTGACCAAAGTACAGTATCAGGTCACTCGGGAGAATGCTACAGAACCGCCTTTTGAGAATGAGTACTGGGACAATAAAAGAGATGGGATTTATGTAGATATTGTATCCGGCGAACCATTGTTCAGTTCGCTAGATAAGTTTGACTCCGGCTGTGGGTGGCCGAGCTTTACCAAACCCTTTGTAAAAGAAAATATTAAAGAAAGAATTGACAGAAGCCATTCGATGATACGTACTGAGGTAAGAAGCAAATACGCAGATTCTCACCTGGGTCATGTATTTGCCGACGGCCCGGCTCCTACAGGTATGAGGTATTGCATAAATTCAGCGGCTCTGCGCTTTATACCGGTAGAAGATATGAAGAAGGAAGGCTACGAGGAATATCTTTATCTTTTTGACCAGTAGTTGACCGGTTGCAGCAGTTTATGTATCATTTTGCGTTTTTCCCACAAACTATAGTTATCATATAGTTTGAGGAGGAATCTAAATGGCATATGACAAACTTTTTGAGCCCGGATATATTGGGAAGCTAAAGATTAAAAACAGACTGGTAATGTCACCAATGAATACGCAGTTTTCTACAGGGGACCCCTCCGTGCTGTCCGAAAGGTATTTTGAATACTACAAAGCACGGGCAAAAGGCGGAGTAGGTCTTATAATTACAACCCATGTGAAGGCAGAAAAAAACATTGACCCTTATCCCCTTACCTATGGTTATGCTACCTTGGATACTGCAAGTCAAATAAAGTATTTTAATGAAATAACCGAAATGGCTCATAGGTATGATGCAAAGATTGCAATTGAGCTGTCTCCGGGTACCGGAAGACTGGCGGATGCAACATTGAAAGACCGATGGCCTGTTGGACCTTCCGAAATTGAAATACTGGGTATGCCGGGAGTTAAAACACGAGCTCTTACCAAGGATGAGATACAAGGGCTTGTGGAGGCATATGGAAAGGCAGCGGGACTGGCTAAGCAGGCGGGATTTGACATAATATATGTCCACTTTACTGCATATCTCGGTGACCAATTCCTTTCTTCAGTTTGGAATCACAGAACAGATGAATATGGAGGTAGCCTCGAGAATCGAATGCGGTTTTTGCTGGAATGTATTGAGAGTGCACGTAAGAGTGTAGGAAATGATTTTCCTATGATTGTGGGATTGGCGTTGGATCATGGGTTCCCCGGAGGAAGGGAGCTTGGTGAAACAATAGAGATTGCAAAAAGACTTAAAGGAATAGGCATAGATACATTGCACCTAAGGCGGGGAAGCTATGACAACATGAATCTTCTTATACCGACGGAATATATGGAAGACGGAGTTTCTGTTGACTATGCCGCTAAGGTTAGAGAAGAGGCAGGAGTACAAGTGATTTCGGATGGAAATATTTCGGATCCTGTACTTGCCCATAAGCTGGTGCAAGAAAACAAGCTTGATTTTGTAGGCCTTGGAAGGTCTTTGCTGGCTGATCCCGAGTGGGTGAACAAAGTACGGGTGGACAAAAAAGAGGATATAATACCCTGTGTACGGTGCATGCAGTGCATTAACAGGGTGTTTTTCGGGCAGTTTGCCGCTTGCAGTGTGAATCCTGTTCTTGGAAAGGAGTACCTAAGTCCGATACTTCCTGCAAAGAAGCCTAAAAATGTGCTTGTGATAGGCGGAGGAATGGCAGGTATGGCATTTGCAAAGATGGCTGAAGAAAAAGGACACGATGTTACTTTACTTGAGAGTACATCGAAGCTTGGAGGTCACCTCCTTGAAGGTGCAGTGATGGACCACAAGAAGGAGGTTGACGCATACTGCGAGCACTTGGTAAGGGAGATCGAGGGTTCCGGGGTGAAAGTGAAGTATAATACCCGGGCAACAAAAGAATTGGTGAAGGAGCTCAAGCCGGATGCGGTTGTGGTGGCAACAGGTTCCGTACCTATAATTCCTCAAGTTCCGGGCATTGACAGACCGAATGTGAGGATAGCTACTGCACTTGCTAAAGAAGGGCAGGAAACAGGGCAGAATGTAATTATCGTTGGTGGAGGTCTGGTGGGTTGCGAGACGGGATTGCATCTTGCACAGAAGGGCAAGAACGTGACGATAATAGATATGCTTCCGGAGGTGGCTCAGGATGTTATTTACATGGCGAGATTTTCGCTGCTTGAGGCATTCAGGAATAAAGGGATAGAAACTCAGGGAGGACTTAAGCTGACAGAAATAACCGAGTCGGGTATTATTGTTGAAGATGCCAATGGAAATAAAAAGGAGATGGTCTGTGATACTGTGGTGATTGCTGTGGGATTAAAGGCCGACGACACCTTATATAATGAACTTGTGAATGAGTTTGATGAGGTATATAGAATTGGTGACTGCATTAAGGCAAGAAAGTTTATTGATGCAATACAGGAAGCGTTTCAGGTGGCAGCAGATATATGACAGTTTGAGGAATATAATGAAAAGGCACATACTGTATTAGGTTATTGTAGGAATTGCAAGGATAAGTTGGTAAATGTGAATTTGATTTACTACAATTATATAAAATCCTTTTGGCTAAAGGGCATTAGAAGAGAAGATTGCATAAGCTAATGCCTTGGATAGGTGTAATGCATGAGGATGGAGTGGTTAAATCTGTGAAAATGGATTTAGCCACTTTTTAATTAGACAGGTACTTAAAGAGGGGTACCTAGTGTGAGTTATGATAAGAGGAAATATCGAATATGCTACATCATAAAAAAGATAATAGCAATACAGTAATGCAATAATTGAATGTACTTACAAAGACATTAAATTTAGAGAATGATAGAGTTATACAACAGGTCAGATTTAAAATTTCTTAGGGAACAGGAGGATGGCAAGCTGCAGGAACATTAGGTTCAACAATAATACGGCCACTAAAGATTATTAACAATATTCGGTTTGTTGGTAATAAAAAAATTTGATAATATAGATAATAAATAGATCTTTGTAAAAATTTATATCTGTTATGAGCTATTAGGTCATAGGAGAATAATATCATGAGGGGTGATATTTTGAAGAAGAGGTTAGTATTGATAGTATCTTATTTTCTTGTCGCATTAATTTTCTTTTTTGCAGGATATTTTATTCGTAATTATACCCAATCAATAAAAATAAATGATATTTCATTTGCTACAATAAGTAATGAATTAAGTGAAGATAATTCTATTACAATACTTGATGCTTCAGATGCAAAAGAAATCATTAAAAGATTAAGTACAAAAAAGGATAATAATAGTAAAATGGCAATTGTGTTTCCTATTAGAATAAGAATATATGATTTTTCAGGAAAGGAGATTTATACGTTTACTACAGCAATTGTTGGTGGTGAAGTTGTTTCAGAAATACGCTCAGGAGGAAAATCATATACTACAGATGAGGAATTTACTTCATTTATTGAAGGGATAATAGAAAAATACAATATTAGTATCTGGTGAAATATACAATTCATATTGGCTCTATAAGATGGATATATGCTGCGTTTTGTTAATAGGAAGGGTAGCAAAAATGCAGCGCCCAATTTAGATTTTGTGTATTAGAAAATCAAAAGTCTCCTTCTTGGCAAGGTTGAAAACTGCAAAAAAACTTAGCATCTTCACGTAAAAAATTTTGTTACATTAATCAAAATAGTATATAAATATAATAGAGGTGGCCAAAATGAAAACTTTTGAGGAGCTTTGCCAAGAAAATTATAGTAGAATTTATAAATATATATTTTCAATGACAGGAAGCAAGGAGTCTACTGAGGATTTAATCCAGGAAGTCTTTATGGTTGCGTATGAAAAAGGCGAGACCTTTTTACAACATGAAAAACCTGTTGCATTTTTGTACAAAACAGCACGGAATATGTCGCTAACCCATTTAAAGAATTTAAAGCGCCAAAGGATTTCTTCAATGGAATACCTGTCTGAAAATATTCCCAAAGAAGATACCGACTTATGTGAAACACTCTTAATGGAATTGGACCGGAAAATCGACGAGACAGCCTATACCGGGGAAGTAATCGCCAATTTGAATGCAAACCAGCATAATCTATATAAACAACGTTATATAGACGGTAAGTCAATTAAAGAAATTGCTTCAGAGCAAGGGGTCAGTGAGACAGCAATGCGAATGCGCCTGGTAAGACTACGAAGAGAAATACAGAGTATTATCAAAAAATTGAAACTTGGTGAAAAGTAAGTTACATTGGACAAATTTTAATATATATAAGTGTAAAGCGCTTTACCAAGAAGGTGGAGGTAATTCATTATGGATAATGTTTCGCGATTGAAAAAGGAACTGGAAAAGGCTGTACAGCTCAATGACATCGAAAATGCAGACAAAATATCGGATCAATTGTTTCGGATGCAGAAAGGCAAGGAAGCCGATGCTGTGATGCCGGATCAATTTGTTGAGAAAATTATAGAGAAAAGCAAAGAAAAATCAGGAGGTCAAAAATCTATGAATATGAAGAAGATAATAAGTATAGTTGCTGTTGCGGCCGTTACCGCAACCCTTGGAATTACTGCTTTGGCTACTCGCTGGTATGGGATCAGGGACCTGGTTTTCCAAAACAGTGACAACGAAACGGCTCTGACAGATAATTCCCAAATTTCCGATTCGGAAGATGACATTGAAGCGTCTGCCGGTGGCTATGTGCAAGAAAAAATGGACTTGATTGTCCTGCAAGGATATCCCGACAGTAATGAATACAAAGCCAGTGCCGAATGGAATTTGTTCCTTGCGGGATATGATACCGACGGAAAATTTTTGAGTGAGGTGGGGAACGGTTCCAATGAGTTTACGGAGAAATACCCGATGTACTTGGTTTACACACGGGAAATGGCCGAGAAATTGGAGGAGATTGTTGCCAAATATCAGCTTAAACTCCATAACTCCATGACGATTGTCAACAATCAAAAAGAATTAATGCAAGAAGCCAATATAGGTGAGTTTTCCAAAAATGCCAATACAGTTTTGAGTGGCTATGTTTACGACGACGGTACATTTCATTATGATGGAGAAACACTGCTTAAAAACGGCACACACATTGATTATCAGTTTGGAAACTATGTAAAAGGCACTTTTTCATCTACTTATCTTAACGTCGGTGATGCAAGCTCTTACACGGAGTGGGAGTACAAAACAAGCAGCGGGCAAAAGGTTTCATTGGCTCTAGGCGATACTAAAGCACTGGTTATTACAGATTTGCAAAATTCATACGTTGCAATAAACGTGCTTTCAGGAAGGAATGCAGAATCAGGAGGCCTAACAGCTGAGGACTTGCAGGAATTTGCCGATACCTTTGATTTTATGCAGATAAAATAAGTATTTAAGATTTGAATTTCGATAATATCCCTTCAATAGTTTAAGCAAATTAGAGAGGCGATAATTCCCTGAAATTGCGGAGCTAGAGCCTCTTTTTTATGTCTGTTCAAAACTGTGACGATAAATATACTTTATGTTTACACCTTCGGAACTCTTTGATGCTCAATATAACTGAACCTTCAAGATTGGAGAATTAAAGTTTTAGGCAGATTGACACGAAAAATAATTAGCAGTATAATTACGTCATTAAAGTAAATGGAAGTATTTGCAGATTGATTCCAGTCATTTCCTTATACAACAATTTATTCAGTATCAACCATGAAATCTATGGCGTATAAATGTAAATAAAGTATCTGCAAAGGCAAATGAAAGCTAATGTCTATGACAAGAAGGCAGTCCGCAAGGAATAATATTCTCAATGAGGGAGCTGTGCGTTATGAAAAGAATTTTTCTTTCAATATTTAGTGCTTTAATATTGTTTGCTTTGCTACTTACCGGCTGTTCGTCCGACAAACCGAAAGATCCCAATGAAAATGAATTATACACTCAAAGCCCGGAGCAATCTCCGAATATACTTCCGACCCAGACTAAGACAGGATATAAGAAGTATATGGATTTTCTCGGAATTGATAAAGATGTGGAGAAAATTATAGAGGAGGACATTGATTTAGACGGAAAAACGGAATTTCTAATTGCATGTGAAGCAGATTACGGACTTAAGATTTTTGTGATAAGAGAAGACCTTGATGGTGAACTGCAAAAAATAGGAGAGCTTGGAGGAGCCCCCTATGCAACATCAGGCGTGGAAATAGTCGAAATGCAAAATAAAAAACAGAAATATATTTTAGAAAGTCTTACAAATGGAAGTGCATTATCGGGATTTGCATTGTATGAAATAGATGGAGATGAAATTGGGCAGATAGAATATAGTGCATCTGCTACAGGAGCTGGTGATGACCACTTGGTAGATGCAAACAATGATGGCTTCTATGATGGATATGTTCAAAACAGGTATAGCTATGATGTGTTTCATTTTTATGTATCTAGATTTTATAAGTGGAATGGTAAAGATTTCGTATTTGATTCAGCAAAAATACAGCTTGACGATTATCCGGATAATCCCCGGGATGTTGTTTCCCAGTTTTTAAAGTTAAATGTATTAAACGGCTACGAAGAGAAGATTGATGGGGTTTTAGAAAGATTAAGCGAACTGAATATCTCAAACAGGAAAATAACGTTAGAAAAGTCGGAGGATTGGATAAGTGATTTGCAAATCGATGGCATATATTATGATGCAGATGAGAAGGGAAACACAGCTAAGGTTAGTGTGACTTTGGGGTCCGAGACTATCACATTTGACTTGGCGAAAAAATCTAACAAGTGGCAGATAATCGATATAACCGGTACGAATGTTGTGGGCGCTTCAAAGGATAATTCCACTGACGGTTGGTTTGCGGGCTTTATTGGCAATAAACCGATACATGCAAAGTTTAATATTTCGGAAGGCAAGGTTTCAGGAGTTTACTATTATGATGAGTATAAAACAAGCATAAAACTCGAAGGTTATATTGATTATATTATTCAAATGCAAGATTTCCGGACAATTTATCTTTCCGAAGATACAAATGAAAAAGGAGAAATCATAGGTATATTCAAGACAGATGACTACATACAGGGATGCTGGAAAAATGATAATGTTATTTACCCGATGTATCTGATAAGAGAGGGCGCAGATATTATTCCTCCACAGCAGCCAAGTGCAGACAGCAAGAAGTTTGAGGGCCACTGGACCGGAAAAGAGTCGGCGTTTTTTGGCGGTTCTACAGCAGATATAAAAGTATTGTTCGATGATCTAATCTATTATGAACTGTATGCATTCAACGGTTTAAACACAGGAGTGCTTGAGAACTTCGGCATTATCAAAAAAGGTTCTGCAAAAGCTATTTTCAAGGATGACGCTAATAATGAGAATATCAATGGTGTTTTGTTTAAGTTCAGGGTTGAAAACGATCTATTACATTTAGATTGCGACGATTATAGTTTCGGCTGCGGGATGGGAGTGGCATTTGGCTCCGAGTATATAAAAGGAGAGATAGAAATTAAAATGCCTACGGCATTGGAAGTCGGCATTGTAGACACCAAAGAGCAGGATGAATTGTTTAAAAAGCTAGTTGGCGATAAATATGATGATTTCATTATGCATACATCATATGTGTTTTATTCCGAAGAAATTTGGAACGGTGAAGAAGTAAAGGCTGGTGAGTCCTATTTGAGAGGTTATAGCAACTGCTGCTCATATATTTTATCTAAAGAGCATATATATGCTGCTATTATTGGAGATGATTGTATCTATTATTATACCAATGATAAAAACTATGCAAATAAGATTCCCGAGCCAATGGCTGAATGGGCAAATAAGAGAGGCAAGGTATTCTACAATTACAAGGAAATATAGCACTATAGAGAGTATAAAATAATTTTTGCGAATAAATGAAGCGGTTTTAAGAGATTCTAATATTGTAAGAATACAAATTTTATTTGAAAGGTAGATTCTTTGCCATGACAGAAAATCAACCTGTAAAAGTGGGTTTGAAAAGCAAGATTACCAACAAACTGGTAGCAGTATATCCTCACAGCGTAAATGTAAGCTCAAAAGAAGTTGAAAAACAGGTGTTTGACTGGTATTACGCTCAGGGATGTGCCAACGAGGATGAACTACCCAACCTTTTCGTAGACACATTAACAGATGAAGAGCTAAAGAACTTTCACTAAGTTCTTTAGCTCTTTGCATATTTAATAAAAAGCAATTGGTTTGCTGTTCATAGTTGCAATTATAAGATATTTATGGAATTGTAGCCAACCTTTTGTCATAATAATTCTGTAAGCAAATTTATACAAGGAGGCTATAATATGGGAAAGAAGATACTTATATTGGTAGGGGATTATGTTGAGGATTATGAAGTAATGGTTCCATTTCAAGCTCTTTTGATGGCCGGTTATACGGTCCATGCCGTTTGCCCTGACAAAAAGGCTGGGGAGGTGGTTCGCACTTCCATACATGATTTTGAAGGCGATCAGACTTACAGCGAGAAGAGAGGGCATAATTTCATGTTGAATGCAACCTTTGACGAGGTAGATGAGAGGGGTTATGATGCTCTTGTTATCCCCGGTGGGCGTGCTCCAGAGTATATACGGCTGAATAAAAAAGTTTTGGAAATTGTAAAGTATTTTGCCCAGGAGAATAAACCTATTGCAGCTATTTGTCACGGGCCTCAAGTCCTTGTAGCTGCCGGTGTTGTAAAAGGCAGAGAATGTGCGGCATACCCGGCAGTAGCTCCTGATATTGAAGCTGTAGGGGGTAAATACATAAGTTTGGATATGGATAAAGCCCATGTGGATGGCAATTTGGTTACTGCTCCGGCCTGGTCGGCACATCCTGAGTGGCTTGCTAAGTTTTTGAAGGTGCTCGGTGCAGAAATAAAGATATAAAAAGACGTTGAAAATGTGGAAGAAACTAAAGTTTGACAATGTTTCTTCCACATTTTTTTATTTGTATAATACAATATGCATCCGATAATATGAACCCTGTTTTGTGCCGTCAACTGAACCTAAACACCTTACCCCGTGGGAGAAAAGGAAGGCTATGGCCTTTCGGTATCAAAAAAGCATGTTCCCTGTGAATCCTCAAAGGCTCACAATAACCGTCGGTAATGATCAAAAGGGGTCCGTTTTTCGGGAAATCCTCAGCTTTTTCCAAAAGATCAATACCTGGCTGCAGCAATGTTCCGCCGCGGCCTTTTACCTTTACTCTTTGGGCTATGGCCTCCGGAGCCATATAACCCTGGTCGTAAGCTACCGCATCACAGAAGACCACCCTTACATAGGGAACATCCCGTGAAATGCTGTAGCTGGCAATAGTACCTAATGCCTTTGCCAGCAATACCCGATCCATGGAGCCGGAGGTATCGAGTATGACACCGAAGGTTCGCCCGTCTTCCGCACCCGCCGCCGGCACCCAACGGGGACGGGGAATATCGGGACTGGCTGATTGACGGCGGCTGGGGCGGGCATAGGAACGCACTTTTTCCAACGGAGAAAAATAATTGTCGAACCATTTTGCAAGTTCTACATCCCAAGGGATAGGAGGCTGGTTTAATGCCCGTATTTCCTCTATCAATCCTGCAGGGATATAACCCCGGCCTTGCTCCTCATGATACGAAAGACCCTGAAGCAAGCAGCGGCGACAGAATTCGTCAAGGGTGATTGCGTCATTGGCGGACCACAATCCGGGATTGCCTTTATCAATCATGTCCCCTAGGCCGATTCCCCTCAGTGTTGAGAGCTTTCTGTATTTTCTGATATCCATAACCATCCGGTCATATATGCTTTCGGCCGACATTCCCTTAAGGTCGGGGTCATAGAGGGCTCCTATTTTGGGTAATTCCCCCAGCCCCATTTCTACCAGCCATCCGTTAATAACATAATCGCATGCAACATTCCATAAAAAAGGGTCACGGCCCTGACGCCTTGTATGGTGGCTTAAACCGACGTGCAGCAGTTCATGAGCCATTACAAAGCGGCATTCGTATTCATCCAAGCCGGCAGCCGGGTTGATATAAATTTCCTTCATATAGGCATTGACAGCTGCAACGGACACTTCCATCCGGGCACAAATTACAGGGTCCTCGATTATTGTGAAGTTTGTAGCCAAAGCTCCTAAAAGGGGATAGCTACTGATAAACCAGTTTTTTGACATAACCGCGGGAGTCAGGGATTTCTTTGAAGCCCCAAGAAAAGGTTCTTTGCCCGCAGCCACGTTAACAGCACTGGTAACGGCCATCGAAAGACCCCGGGCAAAACAGGCGGCCCAGTCGATTTTATGCCCGTACCAATCGATTTTTTCAGATGCCATAATCATATCCCCGCAATTTGCTCCGGCTGTGCCAAAGCCGGTCATTGACCGAGGGACACCGTTTTCTGCAAAATTGGCATATAGTTTTTCCTCGGAAGAAACATGAAAGTCAATGCTGTTTTGCATTTCCATCGGTGGTTTCCCCAATTTCATGTCGTACAAAAACCTTGCAATATAACAGTCACAGGCGATATTCCATTTGATAGGATCGGACTTTTCCTGAAAATGATCCAGCCCCAAATGGAGCAAGCAATGGGCAATAACATAAGCCCATTCCATGGGTTCACCCCGGCGAGTGGGATGAACATGGAGGTATCCGTTTCTGGTGATCACTGCCCATGCCTTTTCCGGGCATAAATTGCCTTTGCTCCGAATATCGCGAACGTGGTAGAGAAGGGGAGAAAAAACCGGATGCTGCTGTATAATCTCATATCCTTTAACATAGTTTTCATAAGCAATATCCTTCTGAGAAGAAGCTTTTTTCTTTGCCATAGCCTAATCTTCCTTCCTTTCTACCAGCCTCGGCAAATCCCGGACAATATCGACCATGAACCAACTGGGCAATCCTTCATCGTCGCCGTGTTTTGACACCACCATCTGCGCCATCTCAAGGCTGATGAGAGAAAGCTCCTTAATCAATGCTTTTGCTCTATGGGCAAGCATTTTCTGATTTTCATTCAGTGCATTTTTTTCGCCAGGTAGCTGTTTTATAAGCTGTGAGCGAAAGGATTGAGACAGAAAATAGAGAACATCACGGTCTTCGGGTTTGCCCGGCCATCTCTCTTCACCGTCTATAATAGCCGCCAGTTGATAGCGGTTTTTTATCTGCTTGATAAAAGCCTTGAACTGGCCTGCATGGTGAGGTGACAGGCAGCTATATGCCAATATCTCCAATGCCTCATCGGTTAAGCTGTCCCCATATTCGTTTAATGCGTCACTGAGCATATGCCATGAGCGTGGGGTGGAGAAGGGTTCTTCGGTTTTCGGTGGCTCTGTCCAGAGATGGTCGGGACGCAGGCTTATATACTCATAGACATAGGGGTGAATTCCGTTTGCCGATGCCCATTCCAGCCAATCTCTATGGGAAACCTTTAGCTGTACATGTAACATACGGTTAATCAAGGCCGATGACATGGGCTTTACAATGGCACTGTCCTGCGCCCTGTTGCCGGCACCGATTACAATAGAACCCTCGGGAAGCACATATTCGCCAACCCTGTGCTCATGAATCAGGCTGTAAAATGCCTTTTGGACCTCTTGCGAACAGGCATTCAATTCATCTAAAAACAGACAGTAAGGCTCTTTTCTTGCTATCATCTTCGGAGGACAAAAACGGCTCAATCCGTCAACGATTTGAGGCACACCGATAATATCTTCCGGAGCGAGCTGACTCCCAAGAAGGGAAACGCAGTCAAGCCCCAGCGATTCGGCAAACTGCTGTACCAGAGCGGATTTTCCAATGCCGGGAGGTCCCCATATGAAGACCGGCCTTACTACTGCGGTATTTAAAAGAAACTCTGACAATTGTCTTTGTGTTACGTTTATCGATATATTCATATATTATTATTCCTTTCTAATAAATCTTTCATATTTTTATTCCTTTATTGACAGCTGTGTACCACTGACAGCTGTTTTCGCTGCCCTCAAAAGGGCATAAAAATACCGTGATATGTAACCACGGTACGTTTTTGGCAATAAAAAAACACGATAACCCATCGTGTAGCCTTAAACAGTATATATCTTACTATCAAGTGACGGTTACTTATACTCATAAAGGTTGACCGCAAAAGCAATGAGATGCCTTCGGTCCGATATTAAGTTATATATAAAGCACCTCGCAGCATATTGTTTTTTTCATTTACAACACTCCTTTCACTTGATTTTAATCAATTACTAAATCTTACCTTATAATATTAATACAAAATAAGACTCACAGTCAATACCTGTAACAAAATTATAAAAGATTGTTTGGCATAAAATCATCATGGACAAGTTTGTATTAATATTCCGGTTGGAAGTGTATAGGAAAATATCCCTAGATCATCAAAAAGCAAAAAATATATTGAGATTCAAAACACCAATTGATATAATATATCAAATTTAGTCTTTAAAGCATTCGTGTTTATGAGGAGGGGGCACACTATGAAGAATTTTATCAGAATACTAAAACAAGGACGACAATATTGGAAATATTTAATAATCGCCGGGATAAGCCTGCTTGCAATTACAGCCTTCAATCTTGTTACTCCATGGAAAGTTAGAGAATTGGTTGATATATTGTCAAAAGAAGGCCCCAACGATATGATGAGAATACGCAACATTGCAATAATACTTGCTGCTGCATACGTTGCAAGGGCATTTTTTACTTATCTGTACCGGTATTTCAGCCATGTTGCCGCATGGAGACTGGTTGCGGACATGAGGGTAATTGTATACGAACATCTACAAAAGCTGTCCTTGAGTTTCTATCAAGACAAGCAGACCGGACAACTAATGTCGAGAGCAATAAATGACACGGCAACCTTTGAGGTACTAATAGCCCATGCCGTTCCGGACCTTGTTACCAATGTACTTATTCTTGTCGGTACCGGCGTCCTGTTGTTTATAATAAATCCTTTGCTTGCGGCGCTTACCCTTATACCTATTCCGTTTTTGATATTGGGTTCCGGAATTTTTACCAAAAAAGTGCTTCCGAACTTTCGAGAGGCGCAAGGGAAGCTTGGGGACCTTAATGCAGTGATGCAGGACAATATTTCGGGTATCAAGGAGATTCAGGCTTTCAACCAGCAGTCAAGGGAGAAAAAGCGTATTGAAAAAAGAGCAAGAAAATACACTTCTGCAATACTTCATGCTTTAAAGGTGAGTGCAATATTTCATCCCGTAGTGGAAATGATAAGCTCCCTTGGAACGGTTATTGTTGTGGCCTTTGGCGGGTGGTTTGCTTTGAAAGGTTATGTCAGCACGGCTGATATTGTAGGATTTATAATGTTTCTGGGGCTTTTTTATCAACCTATTACCACTTTGGCGAGAGTAATAGAGGATTTGCAGCAGGCTACGGCAGGGGCGGAAAGAGTGTTTGAGCTTATCGATACCCAGCCGGATATTGTCGACAGCGAAGGCGCAAGAACCATTACAAATTCCAAAGGTGAAATAGCCTTTAAAAATATAAATTTTCACTATATTCCATCAAATCCGGTTTTGAAAAACATAAGCTTTACCGCGAAGCCCGGTCAAATGATAGCGTTGGTGGGTCCGACCGGAGTGGGAAAAACCACTATCATCAGCTTGATGGCAAGGTTTTATGACCCGATTTCAGGAGAAATCCAGATTGACGGTATGAATATTAAAGATATAACAGTGGCTTCATTGAGAAGTCAGATAAGCATAGTGCTACAGGATATATTTCTTTTCAATGGAAGTGTGGCTGACAATATTGCTTATGGAACGAGGGAAGCTTCCTTTGAAGATATTGTGAAGGCGGCGAAAATTGCAAGGGCTCATGAATTTATAATGCAGCTGCCCGAGGGTTATGACACTGTCATAGGTGAAAGGGGAGTAAAGCTCTCAGGAGGTCAAAAACAGCGTCTGTCCATTGCTAGAGCGGTTCTTAGAAATACTCCGATTCTGATATTGGATGAAGCAACTGCATCAGTTGATGTTGAGACGGAAGCAGAAATCCAGCAGGCAATTGGTGAGCTGGCAGGGACCCGTACTATTATTGTAATAGCCCACAGGCTATCTACTGTGAAACAGGCAGACAACATCCTTGTTCTAAAGGATGGGGAGATTGTTGAATCGGGTACGCATGAAGAACTTGTAAAACAGGGCGGATTATACAGATATCTTTGTGAAGTGCAATTCGGAGGATAGCATAACTTGCCTTATTTAATGAACTGCACGAATTTATTTGCTTCGTGCAGTTCCGTTTTACTTAGCCACTATTAGTGAAATGAAAGAGGAAAAGGAGAAGGGGATTATCTATAAGACAGAAATACTTTCTTACCGCGAAGTACTTTTGGAAATATAGCATCATAGATTTTGTCAAGCTCCCTGTAAACAAAGGAGTCATCCCATTCCTTCTTTATAGGCAAATAAAATATGTCAAATTCCACGTCGAACAAGTTGCTGAAAATACCGGTTTTCTGCATGCCGTTTCTCTCATAGAAGGATATCCTTCTCTCCCTTTCTAACCGTTCGGTTTCGTTTTTGGCTGCATTAATGCTTTCTAATTCGACTATAATTCCGGAGAAATCATTAAGTGTTTCCTGTAAATTTTTCAAAAATATGCTTCCGTAGCCCTTGCTTCTGTCTGTTTGAGTTACGGCATAGTAGTCAAGAAGCAAGCAGTCACCTAACAAGGCGTGGCAGAAAAAAGCATATGCCTTTAAAACACCATCCACATAGAGACCATAACATGGATACAAATTTTGCTGCATAAGCTTTTTGATATTACTTAGTGGTCTGATTTCATTTTGAGGAAAATCAAATTGCATTGAATTTTTGAATATATCAGAAACATCTTCTGTTGAAAGGTGCTTTATGTTCATATTTCCAACTCCCTTTATCATATTTATCTGTAAACTCACAAAAAGTATACGAAAAGGCTGTTTTATGTTTAATTCTATCATTACGTTTTATTATTTACAAGGTAAAGCCTTTGTTTGCAACAATATAAAAAAGGATATAATATTGAATATAGACATGACTATTGCGAACCCTACTAAAATATGCTATGCTAAAACTGTTTGATGAATAATTGATAATTATTTATCAAAAAATAGTGAAATACATACATAAAGAAAGTTGAGGGAATATGACTGTAACACTTACTGAATTTTTAAGTCATTTAATATCAAGTCCGGCATTAGTTATAACTACGATTCTTACATTAGGAGTTATAATGGTTAATGGATGGACGGATGCTCCTAACGCAATCGCCACTTGTGTTTCTACACGGTCGGTGAATCCGCGTTCGGCTATAATAATGGCATCGTTTTTTAACTTCCTTGGTGTTTTTGTTATGTCAAAACTCAATGCTAAAGTAGCAGAGACCATTTATAAAATGGTTGATTTCGGAGGCGATTCTCACAATGCGTTGGTAGCACTTTGTGCAGCTCTTTTTGCAATTGTGCTTTGGGCGACAGCTGCCTGGTGGTTTGGGATTCCGACCAGCGAAAGCCATGCGCTGATTGCCGGAATAAGCGGTGCCGCAATTGCCCTTCAGAAAGGCCTGCGTGGTATTAATTTTAATGAGTGGGTTAACGTTCTTTATGGACTGGCACTGTCCCTGATATTGGGTTTTGTAGCGGGATGGACGGTAGTAAAGTTGGTTGAGAAGCTTTTCAGAAGGGTGAACCGGGCAAAAACTTTTTCGTTTTTCAAAAATGCTCAAGTCTGTGCCAGTGCGGGTATGGCATTTATGCATGGTGCACAGGACGGACAGAAATTTATGGGTGTATTTATGCTGGGTATGTTTTTAACCCAAGGACAGGCGAATGTAACAGAATTTATCATACCAAACTGGCTGATTATTCTTTGCTCGGTAGTTATGGCTCTGGGTACTTCCATTGGCGGCTATCGAATTATTAAGGCTGTGGGAATGGATATGGTCAAACTTGAAAAGTATCAGGGATTTTCTGCCGACCTTGCAGGGGTAATATGCCTGTTTATAGCATCAGTTCTTGGTTTACCGGTCAGCACCACCCATACTAAGACAACGGCTATCATGGGTGTAGGAGCAGCAAAACGTATATCTTCAGTTAACTGGGGAGTGGTGAAGGAGATGGTTTCCGCATGGATTCTAACTTTCCCGGGATGCGGACTGATAGGCTTTTTGATGGCGTTGCTGTTTATGAGACTATTTTAACGCCAGATTATTACTAGCAATGAAATATTTTTTTTGAGGAAGAGGTTTGGATTATGGCACGAAAAAAAGATTCATATTATTTTGACACGTTTGTAGAGTTAGTGGACTATTCTTGCCAGGCGGCAAACTTATTGAATCATATTATGAATAACTTCAAGGCAGAGGAACTGCCGGAAAGAATGAAGGAAATGCATGCTATAGAGCATAGCGGAGATGAAGCAAGACATGTAATGACCAAAAAGCTTGCAAAAGAATTTATAACACCTATTGAGAGAGAAGATATCATGGCATTGACGGATGCAATAGATAATGTGACCGATGCCATTGAGGATGTAGTAATGCGTATGTATATGTATAATATTACAAACATCCGCGAGCAGGCTATAAAAATGACTGAAATCGTTGTCAAGTGTTGTGATTCATTAAAGAAAGCGCTCGGTGAGTTTATTAATTACAGAAAGTCTCAGAACTTGCATCAATTAATTATCGATGTCAATCATCTTGAAGAAGAGGGAGATAGACTCTTTACAGAGGCGACAAGAGACTTGTATTGCAATTGTAACGACTTCAAAGAGGTTGCGGCATGGGATACTACCTTCCACTATCTTGAAAAGTGCTGTGACGCCTGCGAAGATGTTGCAGACGCTATAGAAAACGTTATAATGAAGAATTCGTAAATAATCTATGGCTTTATAATATTTCGATTATATAATGTGCATATAAATATAAATGAGGATCGGTTTTATCCGGTCCTCATTTATATTATATATTTTTTAGTTCTCTTATTTCAAGTTGTTTGGCATGCCGCCAAGCATTGGCTCTTCAATCTGTTTTCCGTTAAGGGCAATGTACACTCCTTTGCCGGGATGAGTTTCTTTTAAACGGATTGTCTTAATCCGAACAAACGGCTCCATTTTAAACATCTTTATTTTTGTACTCAAATCATGATACAGGTCTTCCGCACCCTTTTGAATACAGGACTCACACATACAAATCGTAAATTCCTGTACGTCAAATGCTGCGGTTGACTTTTTACGTTCAGGACTGCAGGTGTTGTCGCCATGTTTTGGACTATAATGGGTATGCAGAAGCTCGTGAGCCAGATGTGAATTTGCCTCACCGTAAAATTCTTCATACAGCCTTAATATGTCAGGATTTTCCTGAGATTTTCTGTATTTTGAAACCTTGTCTATGTTTACAAGTACTTGCTGGCGTTTTTCAAGAGAATCTACTTTTTCAGGAACCGGATGTCCTGCACCGCAGATACATCCTCCGGGGCACGCCATTACTTCTATCAGGTCGTATCCCACGTCAACTCCGTTGAGTATTTTCTCGATGATAGGCTCAGCGTTGCTCAGGCCGCTAACAACTGCAACACGGACTTTTGTACCGTTTGCCTCAACAGTGGATTCTTTTACTCCTTCAAAGCCACGAATCTCTTCAAAATCAAGGTGGTCAGTGAGCACATTTCCAGTAAGCTTTTCCACAGCCATACGAAGAGCAGCTTCAGCTACACCACCGGAAGCACCAAAGAGTATGCCGGCACCGGAAACCTGCTTGTAAGGCTCATCAAATTCCTGAGGAACTATTTCCGAAGGTTTGATATCCGCAAGTTCTACCATTTCAAGCATTTCTGTAGTTGTAAGAACTGCGTCAACATCACGGATGCCTTCTGGGGCAAACTCCGGACGGGCAGCTTCATATTTCTTTGCAAGGCATGGAACTATGGACACTACAAAGAGATCCTCTTTATTTATTCCTGCAAGTTTGCCATAGTGGTTTTTAACAGTAGCACCCATCATCATCTGCGGTGATTTGCAGGTGGACAGGTGAGGAATTATTTCGGGATATCTCTTTTCAACAAAATTGATCCATCCCGGACAGCAGGAAGTAAATTGAGGCATTACGCCCTTATTTTCTACCCTTGAAAGGAACTCTGTAGTTTCCTCAACAATAGTAAGGTCTGCTGCAAAGGTAAAGTCAAATACCTTGTCAAAACCAAGCTTTTTAAGCAGTCCCGCTATGAAAGGAGATGCTTCCTCATATGAAACGCCATAGGTATTGGAAATAAGACTGCGAACCGCCGGCGCAACAAATCCGACAACAGTCTTTTTCGGATTGTTGATTGCCCTTACAACTTTTCCTCTTTCGCGACGGTAATCGAGAGCAGCACAAGGACAGGCAGTAACACACTGACCGCAGCTGACACAATCTGTTTCCTTAAGAGGAAGACCGCTCTTGGTACCAACAAGCTGGCGACCGTTTTTCATATAAAAAGTGAGAACCCCTGGGCCTTCAATTTCAGCGCATGCAGCGATACAACGACCGCAGGATATACACTTATTATGATCCCGTACAATGAAGGGGTGGTCATCAACCTTAGGAATATATGGACGTTCATGGACAGGTTGTTCAAATTCAATTCCATGAATGCTTGCTTCTTTTCTCAGGTCGCAAGTAAAACGCGCGCTACAGCCGCACTTGAGGCAGCGACGAGCTTCCTTTCTTGCAATTTCTTCAGATAGACCCAATTCAACCTCATTAAAGTTGGTTTTTCGCTCTGTTACAGAGAGGGATGGCATTGATGCACGAGTCGAGTAACTTTTGGTATTTCACGGAATTCCCATTTTGGGAGATCCTCCATGGAGCCACGGCTACAACTGTAGTCTACGCTTGCTTCCTTAACATAACCCTGCATCAGGAAACTATCCATGGATTCAGCGGCATGACGACCTGCCGCAACAGCTTGAATTACCGTTGCAGGACCTGTTACACAGTCGCCTCCGGCAAATATATTGTATTCAGAAGTCTGCAGAGTCTTGCCGTTAACCTCGATATCCCCCCACTTGTTGAGTTTTACCGGAAGGTCGTTGTAAAGGAACTGGGTATTGGTGCTTTGACCTATAGCTCCAATTATTGTGTCAGCATCAATTTCAATATCGCTTCCTTCAATAGGAACCGGACGACGGCGGCCGGAACGGTCAGGCTCTCCGAGCTGCATCCGGATACAAATGAGTTTCTTTTTACCGTCTTTTAAGATAATCTTTGTAGGTGCCATCAGGAAGAGCATTTCAACTCCTTCATGGATAGCTTCTTCCACTTCGTATGGCTCTGCAGGCATTTCTTCGCGGGTACGGCGATATACAAGCTTTACAGATTTTGCGCCTTTTCTGAGAGCTGTACGGGCGCAGTCGATGGCTGTATTTCCGCCTCCGATTACCACAACATTGTCACCTAACTTGATATCATTATTCTTTGTTACCTGTTCAAGGTAGTTTATACCGGGCCATACACCCTCGAGTTTTTCACCTTCAATATGCATTGGGGTTGCTTGCCATGATCCAATTGCAAGATAAACAGCATCAAAATCCTTGTGGAGGTTTTCAAGATGGATATGGGTTCCTAAAGCCTTCTCCGTCATGATCTTTACTCCAAGATTTTTTATCATGTCAATTTCCCTGTCAAGAGTAGCTTTTGGAAGACGATATTCGGGTATACCATATCTCATCATTCCTCCCGGATGGGGCTGACGCTCAAAAACTGTAACATCGTGACCGTTGATAGCACTATAATATGCAGCAGAAAGACCGGAAGGACCGGCTCCCACTATAGCAATTCTCTTACCTGTTGGAGGATTTTTTACAGGAGCCCAAGACTCAGGTTGAGCCATATCCCAGTCAGCAGCAAAGCGCTTGACATAGTTGATTGCCACCGGTGAATCTACAAGATTTCGACGGCATTGGGACTCACAGGTATGAGGACAAACACGGCCGCATACAACAGGGAAAGGATTTTTTTCTTTAATGACACGAATCGCAGCTTCAAAATCCCCATTGCCTACATGGCGTAGGTAGGATTGAATGTCAATGTTTGCGGGGCATGTCATTACGCATGGGGCAACACAATCCGCATTGTGGTCGGAAAGAAGCTGCTCTAAGCGTATCTTTCTATAATTTTCAAGTCTCGGGCTGTTGGTGCATATTACCATACCCTCTTTGATAGGGGTCTGACATGCTTTGACGTCCCTCTCGCCATCGGTGCCCAAGGTAACCACACACAGTCCGCAGTTTCCGTTTGATCTTTCAAGCCTGATATCATAGCAGAGATGCGGAATGTGTATATCCTCCTGAAGTAGCGCCTGAAGGATAGTGAGGTTGTCATATACTTCCATTTCGCGACCGTTAACAGTCACTTTGATACGATTATGACTCTCTAATGTTTTCATTTTCTTCACCTCAAAAATACATTTCATGAATTTTACAAGCCATCTTATCGCATTAAAATCAAATATTGGAATTTTAATGAACGAGCCTGTACTTCCTACATTTATATATTATAGCTGAGGGATTCGATCTTGTCTTCATAATTTGATAAATTTTTAACTAAATTTTTTAACTTCTTATGTTTGCTTACCACAATTTACACAAAGGATTTGATTAGTGGAAGTCGAATAATTTTTTTATGTAAACCTAATAGCATCCGTGAAAGCAAACTATACACTAATCAAGGGGGATTCAATTAATGGGATTTAAGAAAAATATAATCTGTGGGGTTTTGAGTATAGGGGTCATGACGGGAAGCACAGGATTTGCTTTTGCTCAGAATGTTGACTACAAAGTACAATCCGGCGATACATTTTGGAAGATAGGTCAAAAATATAATATTTCTACAACCAGCCTTATGACAGCAAACAATGCCAATGAAAATACAGTGTTGTATCCGGGACAGACAATAATACTTCCGCTCAAAGACCAGTTGGTGCATGTAGTCCAATCCGGGGATACTTATTGGACTATAAGCCAGAAGTATGGACTGAATTTTCGTGAAGTGCTGACGCTAAACAATGCTAATGACAATTCGATGCTTCGTGTCGGGGATAAAGTAATTCTCCCCAGTACAGTAAATTATACTGTACAGAAAGGAGATACTTACTGGACTATAAGCCAGAAATTCAAGGTGAATTTTACGGAGCTGTTAAAATTAAACGGCGCCAATGACAAAAGCTACCTTGATATAGGTCAGGTAATAAAAATACCTGTATCCAGCACATCACAAACTACGGTAACTCAAAATGATTCTCAAACTGTTTCGCCGACCAAACCATATGTGACTTATACGAATTATACAGTTCAAAAAGGTGATAGTTCATGGAGTGTTGCAGAAAAATTTGGTATTCCTGCGTATGAATTGATGGAAGCAAATAACATTGATTCTTCGACGGTGCTTAACATAGGACAGAAATTAAAAATTCCGGTACATAATGTACCTGTAAAAAGTACTCCAGGTGCAAAGTACGGGGAACTACTGGATTGGTGGACAGAAGCACAATATGTAATTCCAAGGGGAAGCACCTTTGAAGTAGTAGATTTTTATACCGGTAAATCATTTTTCGCAAAACGTACTACAGGTTCGAACCATGCCGACTGTGAAACTCTTACCGTAAAGGACACCAACATTATGAAAGAAATATGGGGCGGCTTTAGTTGGGTAAGAAGACCTGTGATAATCAAATATAACGGAAGAAAAATTGCTGCCAGCATGACGGCAATGCCTCATGCAGGAAATGACAGTGTTGCCGGTGGGGTCTGGACATCATGGAGAAGCGGAGATTATGGTGCAGGTGCAAATTATGACTATATTAAAGGCAATGGTATTGACGGACATTTTGATATACATTTTTATAACAGTACAAGGCATAAGGATGGAAAGCTGGATACAAACCATCAACAGTGCATAAAAATAGCGGCTGGAGTGCAATAATGGGTTAATATGAAATATTGGGAGATAATTTAGCAGAGTATTGCTTGAGGCAGGTTATATTATTAAAATTATAGCCTGCCTTCTTTCTGTTTTAGCCTGTTGGAGTGAAAGGAAAGAGGCAAAAGGGGAGGGAGTCGATGTCTTGAGCTTTACTTTAGCATAATTTAGTAGATGGTTACTACTGTACCGACCGGCACTTGATTAAAGAGCTCATTAACATCGTCATTGTACATTCTAACACATCCATTGGATGCAGCTGTTCCTATGGAAGCAGGATTGTTGGTTCCATGAATACCGTAGTGGGGCTCTGAAAGGCCCATCCATCTCGTCCCAAAAGGCCCTCCGGGATTAACCTGTTTATTTATTATAGTAAATGTTCCTCGGGGCGTAGGGGTTGTCGGTTTACCTGTTGCTACAGGATATGACCTGACAAGTCTTCCTTCACGATACAGTGAAAGGGTTTTAGCAGCTATACTTATTATAATTCTCACGGGGGAGGGAGCTGCGGGTATACAGATTACCTGTCCGACAGAAATAATGTTAGGGTTTATTCCGGGGTTTGCATTTATTAGCTGCTGAACGGTTACATTGAATATTCTAGCTATAGCTGTCAAGGTATCTCCACGACCGATAACATAATAATTCTTCGTAGGACATTCAGGTTCCCCTGATTTTGGCTGTGGAATACAAATTACCTGCCCTATATATAGTCTTTCAGGAACAATGCCGGGATTGGCAGTGAGGATATCACTAACAGTTATGTTGAACCTTGCGGCTATACTTGCTAGCGTGTCTCCACTTTTTATCTCATAAGGAGATGTACCGATAGGGCATACAGTCTGTGGCGGCTGTACTTGTGGCACACAAATCACTTGGCCTATGTACAGTCTTTCCGGAACAATACCTGGATTGGCAGTAATAATTGCCTGAACAGTTGTATTGAACCTGTTTGCAATAAGATAAAGGCTATCTCCTGCACGTACAGTGTAGGAGATGGTGCCGACAGGGCATTGACGATTAAAATATGAATTCATCATTTAATTTCACCTCTTTTGAATGAAGTTGTAACCGCTCTGGTTAGGATACGGTTACAGTTGTTCCTACAGGCACAAGATTAAACAGCTCACTTACGGACTGATTGGACATGACGATACTGTTGCCGGTTGCCACAACGTCAATGAATTCCGGAGTATTTGTACCATGTATGCCAAAACCTGCTTCGGACAGACCTATCCATCTTGCTCCAAACTCAACACCGGCGTCAACTTGTTTGTTTAGAACGGTAAATGTTCCTCGTGGAATTGGAGATGCCGGATTTTCTACGGCTATGTTATACGTTCTGTAGACACTTCCGTTGCGGTATACTGTAAGAATTCGCTCTGCTACATTGACCCTGACGATAACAGGAGAAGGAGCAACAGGTATACATAAAACTTGATCGACATATAAATCGTTGGGATCGATACCATAGTTTGAATACAATAGCTGTTGGGGAGATACATTAAAATAAGCTGCTATTGAATCTATAGTATCCCCTGGCATTACCACATAGTAGTTTGTTGTTGGGCAGGAAGGGTACATCTGTACAATTAGAGGAATACATATTTGCTGGCCGACTCTTAAATAATAAGGATTAATACCTGGGTTTGCATTAATAATTTCCTGTACAGTAGTCCCATATGTACTTGCTATAACGTTCAGCGTGTCCCCGGCTCTTATGGTATAAGGAACTGAGCCCGCGGGACACTGCCTTTGATAATATGAGAACATAAGACATCACCTCAATAAATACACTGATATTATAGTATATTAATTTATGTAAATTGTGTTACAAGGAAGAAAAGTCAGAAGGAATTGCCCTCCTGACTCATTGCGGATTTAAGCGAATCGAAAATTGCTCATTAGAGTAAGGGGTACCTGACCGTTCATTGCGAGAAGAAGCCGTCTTTCAACCTCATTCCAGTTGATTAAGTCCCACCAACGATTTATATATTCCTTTCGCCTGTTCTGGTAGTCTAGGTAATAAGCATGTTCCCAGACATCACAAACCAGAATGGGAATACCGCTCCACTGGGTCAGATTCTGGTGTTTTTCCGCCTGCAAAATCTCAAGTCGTCTCCAAGTTGGCTGCCAAGTCAAAATTCCCCAACCTGATGCTTCCACATTTTCGGTGGCACTTTTGAATTGTTCCTTGAAAGCGTTGAAACTTCCAAAGTAGCTGTTTATCTGGTTTACAGTGTGTATGCCGGGTTGACCTCCCTTTCCCAAAGGTGCCATAATAGTCCAGAAAATACTGTGAAGAATATGTCCCGAGCCATTATAAGCTAGTTTGTTTTCCCAAAATTTTATATATTTGTAATCATTGCTCCTTCTTGCTTCCACTAAGCTGATTTCTGCCTGGTTCAGGCCATCGACATAGGCTTTGTGGAGTATGTCATGATGAATTCTCAAGGTTTCTTCGCCGATTATCGGCTCTAATGCATTGTAGGAGTAGGGAAGAGGGGGTAGCCGATGCTGCCCGGCCGCTACGGGCATCATTGCATATTGCATTGTCTAAATCGCCTCCAGTATAAGTGATTTACAATGCTATATTATTCTTAGGAGCATCGGTTGGTGTAAAAATAGTTTTATACTCCCCAGTCATGTATTTGCCATTCGCTATCAGGGGTGTCCTTTACTAATATGTAGTCTTTGTAGATTATATCGCTTATGACCATTATAAAAAAGCAATTATCTACAACTTTTAGGCTATAAATGCACTGACATTAAAGCATAAATAGTATAAAATAAAGTATAGATAGTCTACAATGATATATTATTTTGTAACATATATATCTATTGATGCTTAATATTATAGCTAATATATAATGAATTGTTGGATGTTCGTGATGTGTATTTTTGTAAAAGATCAAATGCTGATTTAAATTCCATTAACAAATTTCGATAATTAATTTTAAAATTCCGAACTCAAAAAGAAAACTGCATTCGAATATTTAACACGAGTGAAAGTATTCAATTTGCCTAAGGGATTATTTAATAAATATAGGGGGGAATAGTATGTGTAAATTAAGAAGATCGTTGCTATTTACTATTATCTTATCTGTTGTTTTTACCCAACTCTTTTGCTTTGCAATTACGGTAGAGGCAGCAGAAACGGCAACGATTAACTTGTCATCGGAAAAACAGGTGATCCGAGGTTTTGGAGGAATGAACCACCCTGTTTGGATTTCCGACTTAACAGCGGCACAGAGGGATACGGCATTCGGTAATGGTGATGGGCAGTTGGGCTTTTCTATTCTTAGAATTCATGTGGACGAGAATAAAAATAATTGGTCTAAAGAATTGGCAACTGCAAAAAGAGCGATTGAGCATGGGGCAATAGTTTTTGCTTCTCCATGGAATCCACCAAGTGAAATGGTAGAGACCTTCACCCGTAACGGTGTACCAAATCAAAAAAGACTAAAATATGATAAGTATGCGGCGTATGCACAGCATCTTAATGATTTTGTTACATACATGAAGAATAATGGTGTGAATTTGTATGCTATTTCCATTCAGAACGAACCTGACTATGCTCACGAATGGACATGGTGGACTCCTCAGGAAATACTCCGCTTTATGAAGGAAAATGCGGGATCAATTAACTGTAGAGTAATTGCACCGGAGTCATTTCAATATCTGAAAAATATTTCGGATCCGATTTTAAATGATCCTCAGGCTCTTGCAAATATGGATATACTGGGTGCTCACTTTTATGGCACCAGTGTCAATAATATGCCTTATCCTTTATTCCAACAAAAAGGAGCAGGAAAAGACCTCTGGATGACAGAAGTTTATGTTCCGAATAGTGATAATAACTCGGCAGACCGCTGGCCAGAAGCAATAGATGTTGCATATAATATGCACAATGCTTTGGTAGAGGGAAATTTCCAGGCATATGTTTGGTGGTATATCCGCAGGTCATACGGACCGATGAAAGAGGATGGCACTATAAGCAAGCGCGGTTATATGATGGCTCACTACTCCAAGTTTGTACGCCCGGGATATATAAGGGTCGATGCAACAAAGAATCCTACATACAATGTATACGTATCTGCTTACAAGAAAGATAAGAGCGTTGTGGCAGTAGTTATAAATAAAAGTACTGAGGCTAAGACGATTAATATATCTGTCCCCGGGACCAACATTGGAAAGTGGGAAAGATATGTTACTACAGGGACAAAGAATCTAAAGAAAGAATCAGATATAAATGCATCCGGAACCAGTTTTCAAGTTACTCTCGAACCTCAAAGTGTTACAACCTTTGTAGGTGGCTCGGATGGAACGGTTACACCTGTTGAGAGGAGTGCTTTTTCCAAGTTGGAAGCCGAAGAATATAACGATACCAATTCTTCTACCGTACAAGTAGTGGGTGCAAACGGCGGAAGCGGTGTAGGATATATTGAAAACGGTAACTATCTGGTATACAAAAATGTAGATTTCGAGAACGGCGCAGCTTCGTTTAAAATAATGGCTTCAACCACCGGTACTCCAAAAATAGAAATTCGACTAGGCAGTCCAACGGGCACTCTCGCAGGTACATTGCAAGTGGCTTCAACCGGAGGCTTTAACGCCTATAAAGAGCAAAGCTGCAATATTAATAAAGTCACGGGGCTCCACGATGTGTATTTGGTGTTTGGAGGAGCTGTAAATGTTGACTGGTTTACCTTTGGAAAGGAATCGGTGGGAACCATTAAATACGGTGATCTCAATGGTGATGGCAAGGTTAATTCCACTGATTCAACATTATTGTCAAGATACATTCTGAAGATTATTGACACATTCCCAATAGAAAATGGTGATAAAGCTGCGGATTTAAATGGAGACGGCAAAGTAAATTCTACAGACTACAACATTTTGAAAAGATATTTACTTAAAATAATTGATAAATTTCCTGTAGAATCATAAGCTTACAATACATTGTTCAAACAAAAAATGATTATAGTAAATTTTTCTTACCTCTATTAATAATTAGAAAAATCTCCAGTAGGGATTTCAAGTCTCTGCTGGAGATTTTCTTTTTGGCCTCTTGGAATGAAATGAAAGAGGCAAAAGCGAAGTGACTCGATGTCCCGAGCTTTTAGTTGCTTAACAAATTCGGGGAAGTCCTTCGCCATATAGAACATCCAAGATCCTGCTTCCTTGAAGGGTTGTAACCATCGTTACACCGCTTCCGTCCACAACACGGCCGATGATTTGGGCATTTTCGCCGTACTTGCTTTTCCTTACCGCTTGAAGAGCTGTTTCTGCCTGATTATCAGGCACAACGGCTATCATCTTTCCTTCATTTGCCATATAAAGAGGGTCAAGTCCAAGAATGCTACAAAAACCTTTTACTTCATTGCTGATGGGCAGAACAGCCTCGTATATCTCTACGCCGCAGGATGAGGCTGAGGATATTTCGTTGAGTACTGTCGCAAGTCCACCCCGGGTTACATCACGCATACAATGGACATCAATATTGCTTTCAATCAGGTTCTTAACTATTGAGGTAAGGGGAGCGCAGTCGCTCTTTATATTATTTTCTATTTCCATTCGTCCCGACATTATGGCAGCATGGTGGTCTCCCAAATTGCCTGAAAGGATAATGGCATCGCCTTTTTGGCAACTGGAAATACTGATGCCTTCTTTAGCTATTTCACCGATACCGGACGTGTTTATATAGATGCCGCCATGGCCTTCAATTACTTTGGTATCTCCGGCAACAATTTTGATTCCTGCTTCTTCTGCCGCAAGCTTCATTGAAAGGGCAATTTTATCGATGTCTTCAATTTCTGCCCCTTCCTCAATAATGAATCCTGCTGTAAGGTATTTGGGGATGGCACCCATCATGGAAATATCATTTACTGTGCCGCATACGGCGAGCTTCCCAATATCACCGCCGTTGAAAAACAGGGGAGTTACCACAAAGGAATCGGTAGTATAAGCAATCTTACCTTTTATATCCAGTACTGCCGCATCCTCAAGCCTATTTAGTATGTTGTTGTCAAAATGCTTTAAGAATATTTGGTTTATTAAATCTCCCGTCTGCTTGCCACCGCTGCCGTGGGACATATTTATTTTCATTTTTCTACACCTCACTATTTCTGTACCATATTCCGCAGGCGCCCTCAGAAGAAACCATGCAGGGCCCGACGGCATTTAATGGAGTACAGGCCCCGCCAAAGAGAGGGCATTTGGCAGGAGTTATTCTTCCCAATATTACATCAGTGCATTTACAGCCTGGAGGAGTAATATCAACATCTTCGGAAGTTGTGCTTCCCGCATCAAAGTCCTTGTATTCCGGTCTTAGCCTTAGGGCAGAATCTTTTATTATTCCAATTCCCCGCCAATAATCGTCTGCAACTTCAAAATATTTGTCAATCAAAGCTTTTGCCTTTTGATTTCCCTCGGAGCTTACGGCGCTTTGATACATGTTTTTCATATCATATTCCTTGCTTGAAATTTGGCGTACTATTTCATAAATTGCAGCTATAATATGTTCGCCATCAAAGCCGCCTATCACAAAGGGTTTGCGGTATTTTAGCGCCATTTCCCTATAAAGCGAGGAGCCGGTAATGACACTGACATGGCCGGGGCAGAGAAAAGCATCTATATTTTCTTCGTTTACGCAAATATATGAAACTGCAGGCATAATAGTCTTAATCGAAGTCATCAGCCTAAGGTTTTTTATACCATTCTTGATTATCTCCTCCATCATCAGCGCATAGATAGGAGCGGTGGTCTCAAATCCCACTGCTGCAAAAACAAATTGGGTATCAGGGCTTTTTATTGCAGCCTTGATTGCACTAAGGGGTGAATAGAGGATTTTTACGTTTCCACCCATCGCCTTTGCCTCAGTAAGGGATAATTTGCTGCCCTTTACCTTCATCATATCACCAAAAGTCAAAACGCAGTGATTGTCCTTTAGAGCATACTCTAAAAGCCTGTCAATATAGGACGATGCTGTTACACACACAGGACAGCCAGGCCCCGAAATAAGCTGTATTCGGGAAGATATAAGGCTCCGAATCCCATTTTTGAAAATGCTTGAGGTATGGGTGCCGCAGACTTCCATTATTTTAATATCTTTGCCGTCATACTCTTTAAGCTCTCTTTTTATACTCTCAAGAGTCTTCATTTTGCGCCTCCCCAAGTTCATTAAAAAGTGACAATATTTCTTCTGCCATATCCTTTTTAAGAACCTCAATGGCACAACCGGCGTGAATCAATACATAATCGCCGATGGTGGCCGAAACCAGCTTGATATTTGCTTCACAAATATTACCCAGGACGTCAACCTTTGCTGTATCTCCATTTATTTCTACGATTTTACCGGGTACTGCAACACACATATTTTTCACCTCTCTAATCCAATAAAGGTCTGTCCCAGACCAATCGAACCATCATTTGGCGGAACTGACACATTATAGTATACTTCAAAGTTTTGATTTCTTAAAATCTTAAGTGCTTGTTCCATCAGCACAGTATTTTGAAATACACCGCCGCTAAGGGCGACAGTGTTGATATTCTGCTCTGCCCGTATTATCTCGCATACCTCTAATATCATATCTGCAACGGCATAATGAAAACCCAGGGCAAGAGAGCCGATGTCACCGTTGTAACTAAGATGGCAAATGGATTCCAATAACGGTTTTGGGTCTATTTCTATTAAATCACTTTTTCGCTCAATTGCAAAGGCAAGCCTCTTTGGATCTATCCCTTTCCTTAATGCCAAAACAGCCGCTTTTTCCAGCATTGCGGCACATTCTCCCTCATAGCGGTTTTCATGCTGAATCCCCAAAAGGGATGAAAGGGCGTCAAACAGCCTACCCATGCTTGAGGTGAGTACGGTATTGATATTATTCTTCAAAGCTGCCTTTATTATATCTTTGCGGTCGTCTTTTATATATTGGTCAAGGCCGGAGCTTAGCAAAAAACAAGTAGCGGTTTTTGTGGCATCCCGCATTGATGCATCGCCTCCCAAAACTGGGGTATAGCGAAGATGTGCCGCCCTTTTAAACTCTGCACCTTCACAGATTAAAAATTCACTGCCCCATATTTTGCCATCGGTGCCATAGCCCGTTCCGTCAAAGGCAACGCCTATAACCTGCCCCTTTAAATGGTGTTCTGCCATAACCGATGCGATATGGGCATGATGGTGCTGGACATGTATTAGTGGGATGCCCAGGCTTTCGGCAAATTTGGACGAGTGATAGTTGGGATGCATATCGCAGACCGCAATGTCAGGAGTAATTTTTAACAGTTGGGATAGATCCTTAACCGAGGCCTTGTACCGCTCTAGGACTGTCCTTTCCTCCAAGTCCCCAAAATATTGGGACATTACCGCATTTCCGTTCTTATAAAGGCAGAAAGATGCTTTTAAATCCCCGCCCGCCGCAAAAATCTGCAGGCCCTTTTTACTTTTTTGACAGAAAACAGGGTAGGGGACATAGCCGCGGCTTCTTCGAATTAGCTGAGGATTGCTGTCCACGACCTTTGCCACCGAGTCATCGACGGAGCGCACAATTCTTCTTTTATTGTATAAAACACCATTTAACAGGGGCGATTTTAACGACAGTATTTTATAATCGTCCTTGATTATGGGGGTATTGGATATATTGGCGCTTGTCATAATTAATGGTCCACACCTTTTAGCAAGCAATATTTGAAGCGGGGTATAGGGTAAGAAAGCTCCGCAGTATATACTGCCTTTGATGGCAGAATGGGCCATAGAGTCGTTTTTTAAATATAGTAAAACAATGGGCCTTGCCTTTGACTTTAAGAGTTCTTCTTCTTTATCAGACACAATACAGTATTTGCGTACGGAGCTTACCGATTCAAACATTATTGCAAATGGCTTCTCCTCGCGGCCTTTTAGTTCTCTCAGCTTCAACACAGTATCTTCCTTAAACGGGGAACAGGCAAAATGATAGCCCCCTATGCCTTTTACCGCAATTATTCCACCGGACTCTATAATGCTTGCCGCTGCGAAGAAGGCATCCTTTTCAGTAAGCTCATTGCCAGAGGTAGAATCGTTGAAAATCAAATAAGGACCGCAGTCATTGCAGGATATGGTTTGGGCATGAAAGCGCCTGTTCTTTGGGGAGGTATATTCCTTCCTACACGAAGGGCACATATCAAAATCCCTCATGGTGGTGTTGTGCCTGTCATAGGGAAGCTCTTCTATAATGGTATACCGAGCTCCGCAGGACATACAGCTGATGAAGGGATTTAAAAACCGCCTGTCGGTATCGGTGAAGAGCTCCCTTTCACAACTTTCGCAGACCGGAAGATCCGGTGGGATTATGGAGATTTCTTCATCATCTCTGCTTTCGATGATTCGAAATTCTTCAAATTCCCGCTCTTTTATGTCTTCTATCTCGATATTAACTATTTCAGAACCTAGAGGTGGAGCCGTTTTTAAATCCTGTAAAAAATCATTATATTTTTCCTCAGAGGACTGTACTACTATTTCCACCAATCCACCGATATTTCGTACGGTGCCTAAGATTCCATGTTTTTTTGCAATATTATAGACAAAGGGTCTGAAACCGACCCCCTGAACTATACCTAAAACTGTTATTTTCTTTGTTATGATTTTGCTTTTTCGCTTATCCATAGCATCACTTCATCAAAACCCTCGCCTGTCTTGCAGGATACTTTTATCACGGGGGCCGTTTTGTTTAAAGCCCTGACGCCCTTCATAAAGAAACTTTCATCAAAGTCCACATAGGGCAAAAGGTCGCACTTATTGAGAATAATGATATCCGCTTTCTCAAAAGCAAGGGGATATTTATAGGGCTTGTCGCTACCTTCTGTTACAGTGGAAATCAGCATTTTTGCATGCTCCCCAATCATAAATTCCGCAGGGCAGACGAGGTTGCCGATATTCTCTATAAATAAAATCCCTTTTTCAAGATTGAGGTCATCTACTGCCTTGCCAATCAGCGGTGAATCTAAGTGACAGGCTCCTCCTGTGTTTATCTGTATAGTTCTAACACCCAGTGAAAGAAGGGTTTTAGTATCAAAATCCGATTCAATATCGCCTTCAATGACATAGGGGGTAATACTCTCAAGTCTTTTAATTATTTGAATCAGGGTAGAGGTCTTGCCTGCACCCGGTGAACCCATTACATTGACGGCATAAATGCCTCTCTTTGTTAATGACAGATTTATCTTAGATGCCACTTCGTCATTTTTATCATAGACCGATTGCATCACTTCAATTTCTTTATTTTCGGACATTTTCAAAACTCCTATCAAATTTCTATCGATTCTATATAAAATTCGTGCCCTATCTTGGTTGGACTGCCTTGGCCGCCGCAGGAGGGACACTCGAAGGAAAAAGGTTTCCTCTCAAAGAGCATATCGCATTCATTGCATTTTAGCATTGGTTTTATGCGCTTGATATTGAGTTTTGCATTTTCGCACAAGGTTCCTTCTGCAATAATTCCAAAGTATAATTCTATGGAGCTGGCTACATAGCCTGAATAATCGCCCACCACCAAGTTGATTTGCTTTACTTCTTTGGCATTATATTTATTAGCATGCTCCTGCGATATTTCGATTATTCTCTTTGTTATCGGGTACTCGTGCATTGCAGTATTCATCCTCTACATTTTCAAATGACGGAGCAGTATAGTTGTTGCTCATTTTAAGGCACTTTTTTGGGCAAACCTCGCTGCAATAACTGCATTGTATGCAGCGAAGGCGGTTTATGCTCCAACGGGATTCTGCCTTCTCAATATTTATAGCGCCGGTAGGACAGCGCCTTGCACACAAGCCGCAGAATATACAGTCCTGTATATTAATTTCAATTCTGCCTCTTGAAGCCGGGAAGGACTCCTTCTTTTCAAGGGGATACTTAACAGTATATGGTCCATGAAATATACTTTTTATCAGTGTCTTTGTCATACTAAAAAAAGACATTGTTTACACCATCCTATTTAAAGCAATTTTATTATCTATATTTATTGCCTATCTATGTGTCATCTTTCAGTACAGCTAATGCAAGGGTCAATGGTGAGAATCAATACAGGAACGTCAGCAAGCTGACAGCCTTTCAGAGTCTCTAATAGAGCCGGAATATTTGCAAAGGTAGGAGTGCGGACTCTAACCCTGTCCAAAAACTTAGTTCCGTTTGCCTTTACATAATATAAAACCTCTCCGCGAGGCTGCTCCAAGCGGGTAAAATACTCACCTTTGGGATTTCCCATAACCTTTACCTTAATCTCACCTTCAGGGATGAGAGCTATACACTGACGAATCAAGTCAAGTGATTGGAAGACCTCTTTGATTCTGACCGATGTTCTTGCATAGCAATCGCCGGCAGTTTCAAGGATGGGCTCCATCTTTAATCTACCGTATGCTGCATAGCCGCTTTTTCTCATATCAATATCGATACCGCTGGCTCTTGCCATAGGCCCGACTGCTCCCAGATCAAAAGCCGCTTGCTGGGAAAGCACGCCAAGGCCTTGGGTACGAAGGATTACCGAAGAATCATTCAAAAATACCTTTGTAATCTCCGAAACTTCTTGTTCAAAGCCATCCAATATTGAATTGATTTTTTTCAGCGTTTCCGAATCTATATCTTTTCTGACCCCTCCGATATCGCAGACAGAGAATATTACTCTTCCGCTGGTGGTCTCCTCAAATATATCCAGAATTTGCTCTCTGAGTCTCCACGAGTGCATAAACAAGCTCTCAAATCCAAGGGCATCAGCCAATAGTCCCAACCACAGCATGTGGCTGTGCAAACGGGACAGCTCTGCCCAAATAGTTCTTAAAAATTCTGCCCTCTCGGGGATTTGCACCCCCATTATGCTTTCAACCGACATGCAGTAGCCCATGCCGTGCATAAACGAGCAAATGCCGCAAATTCTTTCCGCGACATAGGTATACTGCTGAAAATCCTTTTTTTCTACCAGCTTTTCAAGACCTCGATGTATATATCCTATAGAGGGTATTGCCTCTACCACTGTTTCATCCTCAAGCACAAGATCCAGATGTATGGGCTCCGGTAGAACCGGGTGTTGAGGGCCGAAGGGGATTACTGTTTCTTTGCCCATTATTTGTCACCCTCTTTCATATTAAACGGTGTTTTTACAGATATCTTATAAAGCTTATCTTTGTAATCTGGGGTTATACCCGTTATATTTACCCCGAAAAGCTCTTTTATTTCATTTTCATATAGGAACGAATAGGGATAAATACTGCTGATACTTTCTATCTCATCCTCGGGTCCGGCAATGAATCTAAGATTTATAAAGTCGTTGCCGCCATCAAAGGAATAACTCATCTCTATGCCGTTTTCAACGGTGGTACAGGAAATTGCCACCATACGGTGATTTGTGTTTTTAAGCCGTAGGGCATATGCCAAAAGCTCATTGGCCGATATTGTATTGATTGTTTGCTGCGCCATTATTAATCACTTTCTTTCTTGAAAACTTCTCAATTAATTATTATTACTATTATACTCTTTTTTACGCTTTTTTTCTTGCAAATTTCTGCCTTTCCTCCAATATGCCGAGAGCTTTCACAACCCCATCAATTATTGCTTCAGGTCGCGCAGCACAGCCCGGTACGTAGACATCCACCGGAATAATCCTGTCGACTCCTCCGAGCACATTGTAGCATTCAGAGAAAATTCCTCCCGTTGCAGCGCATATTCCTACGGCTACAACAACCTTTGGGTTTGCCATCTGTTCATAGAGCTGTTTTACTACCGATTTATTCTGTTCGTTGATACTGCCTGTTATGAGTAAAATGTCTGCATGCTTGGGATTGCCGGTATTTATTACTCCAAAGCGCTCCACATCATACAATGGAGTAAGACAGGCCAATACTTCTATATCACAGCCGTTGCAACTGGAGCCGTCATAATGCAAAATCCATGGTGATTTTTTGCTAAAGTTCATATTTTCACCTTACCTAAAAAATGATAAAATAATTAGATTAACTGATGCCAAAACTCCTGTTATAACCCAAGTTGATTTAAGTGCATGTTGCCATTTGACTCGTGCAAATGCATTGTCTATTACAATTTCCAGTAGGTATGCAATAATGCAGGCCAAAATTGCAATAAGATGGCTAACTGGTGAATTGAAGGCAAAAAACAAGTACACAAGGGTAAGTGCAATTATTGTCTCATACCAGTGGGTTATTTGTATTATTGCCAGATCTTTGCCGGAATACTCAGTTGTTATGCCTTGTACAATCTCTTGATGTCCATGATGCGACATACTTAAATCAAAGGGTGATTTTCTAAGCTTAAAAGTCAATATATATATAAGTCCCAAGAAAACTCCCGGTAAATAAACAATCGAAGGAACCCTAGCAGCAATTATATCCTTAATAAAGAAGCTCTTATCTCCGTAATACAGCCCTATAGCCGTAAGGAGAATCATTGGCTCAAAGGCCATCATTTGAAGAAGTTCCCTTTCCGAACCAACGGTGCTGTATGGGGAATTTGATGCATAACCGCCCAGTACGAAGAAGATGGAACCTAATGTCAATGCAAAGAAAGCGAGCAGTATGTCTCCTCCCAGTAGCATTATAACCGTGGTGAAAATAACGAATATAAGGGAGATATAAACGAAAAAGCGGTGCATAGTATTAACTTCTATAGATTCCTTTTGAAAAAGCTTTAATACATCATAAAAAGGCTGCAGTACCGAAGGACCTTTCCTTCCCTGCATTCTTGCAGTTATTACTCTATCAATTCCCGTCAACAGCCCTCCGACCAATGGAGCCAGGACGATAACCGCAATGATATATATAACCAACATCATTTAGTGATTCCTCCTATTAAAAGTAGTACTCCGACTAATATTATGACAATACTCAGCACATTGCTCCAAAAGGCTAATTTTTTCACGCCGAAAAAGCTTTCCATATACCAGTTGTGGAGCTTAACCTTTCGCTTTGCATGCAAAGCACCGTAGAAGCTCTCGTTGTCACCGGTATTTTCGCCAGCCATATAAACAGGTACTATTCTGCGCCGGTCACTTTTATATATTGGAATAAAGCTTATCGGCAGTATTAATAGCATACTGAGCATTATAAGCATAATATTGACATCGCTTATGCCAAGGGGCATTGATACACCTGGACCAAATAAACCCGACAAATATGGTACGAGTACGTATTCGGATATAAGAGGAAAGGTGAAGCAGGACAGCACCACAAGGACTGCATGAATAAAAATTGGAATTTCCTCGTCTATATGAAAAGTATGCTTGATGTGGTCTTTTCTATTGGCATTGGAGACAAGCTTGCCCATCCATTTTGTCCAGTAGAACAGTGTTGTAGCACTGCCATATCCTAAAATAATAACTGTGAGTATATTATTGGAATCAATGAAGGCCTTCATGGCAACCCATTTTGATATGAGCATGCCAAAGGGGGCTAAGAACATTCCTGCAATTCCCACAATCATATACCCGGATAGCCTTCTTGATACCTGCATCAGAATATCCATATCCTCAACATTCCGGCTTCCTATCTGGTGCTCTACAGAGCCAGCGGTCAGGAACAGAAGGGATTTGGAGATGGAGTGGAATATTAATAGCAGTATCGCGGCCCATAGCGATTCCTGTGATCCTATACCGGCACAGGCAACTATAAGCCCTAGATTCGATATGGTTGAGTAAGCCAGAATTTTCTTCGCATCACTTTTGGAAATTGCAATAATGGAGTTTACAAAGAACGTGACAGCTCCCAGCAGTGTAATAACTTTCCCTACGGAAGTCCCTGCAAGCAACGGAGCAAGTCTTATTAGCAGATACACGCCTGCCTTTACCATTGTTGCCGAGTGCAGCAGTGCCGATGATGGTGTTGGTGCTACCATTGCACCGAGCAGCCAAGAGGAAAAGGGCATCTGTGCAGATTTTGTAAGGGCTGCAATACAAAGCAGAAAAACAGGGATAAGAACCATCAATTCAGGTTTCAAAACTGTCAATACCGAAAGCTCCAAGGTTTTAAAGTTCATTCCGATAAATACAATCGCCGATGCAAACGCAAGACCGCCGCCAAGGTTAATTGCCAATGCACGGAAGGAATTGTTTACTGCCTCTGGTGTTTTTGTATAACCAATAAGAAGATAGGAGCACAGCGATGTAAGCTCCCAGCAAAAATACATCCAGAGTAGGTTATTGCTTAAAACTAGTCCGAACATTGCAAAAAGAAAGAGGAAAATTTCTGAGAAAAAGAAGCTTTTCCTTTCTTTATATTCTTCATGATGTACGTGGTACCATTTCATATATCCGACAGTATATATGAGTATGAGACTTCCGATGCATCCAACTATGAGAACCATTACAGCAGAAAGTCTATCGAATACAATATCTGACTGAACGTCAATACCGTGTTTTTGTGTGAATTCAAACCAGAGTATTAGGGTGGTTTGAACAGCGGCGAAAATCGATACAATATACTTTTTGTTTTTTATGCCTATGAGTATTATATATGCGGCAATAAGAACCTCAACAAAAGCTATAATCATATCGATGGTATTCCTGTTGGCAAAGGACAAAGATATTCCGTCCTTAAAATACCGACATACAACAAATAATGTTAGTATGCCGGTAGTAAATGCACAAACTCTTACTATTATATTTCTAACGGCATCCTTTCGAACTAAAAAAACAGCAATGGATGCCAATAACGGAAACAATACCAATATTGAAATTGTATTCATATTTCATCACCTTACACGAAATAATTACCAACAACATTTTATGCTAAATGAACCATAAAGTCATAATAGTGCCAGAAATTTAGTGTTAATAGCTGACACTAGCACTCTATAAGCATCGACCCATTATAACATATCAAATTTGGGTTTGCAAAAGTGAAAATGGCGATTTGAGAATTAATAAGTTGATTATTAGAGATTTAATTAAGATATTTGGTTTAATGTCATTCAATATGCGATTTAATAATTATTACACCCAATTAGGATGCAAAATATCAGTAACGTATTAATAGAAAGACCACCCCGTAAATGAGGTGGCTTTTTTTATTTTACAGGCCGTTTTGGCACTTGCAGTTTTTATCCTTGCTCTTGTCCTTTTGCATCGATGCCCTCATGGGTTCTTTGTTTTTGTCAATCTGATCATTATAAAAAGCCGGATCATTTACACCTTCTTTTACTACATTCTTATCTCTCATCTTCTTATCCACGGAAAGCAAGCCTCCTTTTTTAAATTGTCCGCTATTACGATATTTATCTTCTGCACATTTTAAATAAATATGTATCTTGGTTTTATCTGTTTTGCTGGCTTCACAGAATTCGAGATTTGAGAAAATCAGACAAAAAAATGGGGCTAAATGCCCCATGTTATTAACTACTCAGCAACGGTATATGCTGTTGTGTCAGTTAAAATTGTTGACTTCGCGTCGGGAAGAGTAATGTCCAATATTGCATAGTGCAATACGCCCGTAGGGATCTGCACGCTAACATTGTCATTTACACTCTTGAAAAGCAGGGATCTACCTAACGGAGAAAGGCATGAAGCACAATCAATAGAAGCATCATACTGTTTTGAGAAAGGAAGCACAATACGATACTTGTATTTTTCTGTTTCTTCGGAGTCAAACACTTCAACAATACTGTCTATGATTACAAAAGGACAGCTGTTAGACCCGTTTTTATCAACAGTTGCAGTACTTAAATAATTTTTGATTTGCTCCAGATAATCTCTAAAAAACTCCTGAAAATTGATACTTTCCTTTGTCTCTTCGATATAGTGCTCATTTAAAAGTATGTCCCTTTCCTTCTCCATTTCGCTTATGTGCCATGATAAATAGTCATACATTTCCCTGGACAATAAATTTTTATACATTTTCATCTCCCTTTAGCAAATTAGTGTTATTAAATGGAAAAACTCGTGATAATAGAATGAGGCATCCCGCAATATGAATTGCGGAACGCCTATATTATACATGATAACATAAATGTAAATGTGTGTCAAGAATGTATCGCATTTACATTTAATTGCTTTTTGCCAGTTAAATGGATAGTATTGAATTTAATAACATGAAGGTTGGTTTTCCAAATCCATCAAACCATACAAAATGCAGGGTATCCGATGCATTGATTGTTTTTGATATCAATTAAAATTATAGACTGATTGGCTTATTTGTGATAAAATTAGCTTATTAAAGTTCTGTAATTCAAATTTCTTTTGACATAGGTCGAAATATTACGCAAAGATATACTATATTAATATAAATGTGAGGTATCCTTATGAAGAATACTGAATTTAAAGAATTCGAAAGCAAGAAATTGGAGGAGTTGTGCGGTTTAGCAACAAAAAGTAGCTATATTGATCCTGAGCTTTTTGTTAAATATCAGGTAAAGCGCGGACTGAGAGACTTAGATGGCAAGGGCGTACTTGTGGGTTTGACGGAGATTGGGGAAGTTCATTCGTATATTATTGATGAAAATGAAATAGTACCTGTCCCGGGAAGATTGATTTACAGAGGCATAGACATTTTTGATCTGGTTGACGGCTTTATCAGTGAAGGCCGCTTTGGCTTTGAAGAAGCTACATATTTGCTTCTTTTTGGAAATTTGCCAAACAAAGAGCAGTTGAGTGAGTTTGAAAAGTTTCTTTCTTTCTACCGTCAACTTCCGGAAGAGTTTCTCAAAGATATGATTTTGAATCTGCCGGGCAAAAATATCATGAATGTGCTGGCAAGGAGTGTCCTGGCGTATTACAGCTATGACAGCAATGCGGAAGATACTTCGGTGAAAAATGTTCTAAATCAGTGTATACGTTTAATCGCATGTATGCCTACGATTGCCGTTTATGCCTATCAGGCGTTGTCCCATTACTATGACAAAAAGAGTTTGGTTATTCACACTCCAAGACCTGAGTTGAGCACTGCAGAAAACATCTTGCATATGCTGAGGCCTGACAGTAAATATACGAAGCTTGAGGCATCATTACTTGATCTTTCCCTTGTATTGCATGCCGAGCATGGCGGTGGTAATAATTCATCGTTTGTGACTCATGTTGTTACTTCTTCGGGAACTGACACATACTCTGTTATTGCCGCAGCAATCGGTTCCCTTAAAGGTCCGAGACATGGTGGAGCGAATATAAAGGTTTGCGAGATGTTTGAAGATTTAAAGCAAAATGTTAAGGATGTAAAGGATGACGATGAAGTTGAGAACTACCTGATGAAGCTGTTAAATAAAGAGGCCTTTGACCGTTCAGGGCTGATTTATGGTATAGGTCATGCAGTTTATTCAATATCCGACCCTAGATGTATCCTTCTTAAGGAACAGGCAGAAAAGCTTGCTAAGGAAAAGGGGCTGGAGGACGAATTTGAACTGTATGATAGGGTAGAAAGATTGGCTCCCCAAGTCATTACAAGGGTTCGTAAGATATATAAGGGTGTAAGTGCCAATGTAGATTTCTATTCGGGCTTTGTCTATAAAATGTTGGATCTTCCTTTGGAACTGTATACTCCGATTTTTGCTATTTCGAGAATGGCGGGTTGGGCCGCTCACCGTATAGAGGAGATTGTTAATGCGGGAAAAATCATCAGGCCAGCATATAAGAGTGTTGCCCAAAGGCGTGACTATGTATCCATGAAAGATCGAAAATAATAGACCCGTGAAAACAGTATGCAAAAAAGCCGCTTGGAAAAGCGGCTTTTTTTAGATGGTGCAGCCATGCTGGCGCAGCCTAAAATTCACAGAGTTAGTTCATTAGGCTTGGAGTTTAATTCATAGTGTGTTTGCTACCTAATAAATGCTCGATGAATAGGTCAATATGTTCTTTTGTGACATGTTGCATAATAATAATATGCGCTTTATCCCCTTCGCAAGCTAGTGACCAGTAATTGCATATAGCATCGTTTGGCCTATCAATTACAATAGTGTTTGACCATGGATTCAAGAAGTTGTTCCAACCGATAGAATCCAATCTGGCCTTTGCATATTCGGTCACTTCCATGCACTGTTTAACATCTTGTCTGAACCCTTCTACACCCTTGCGATTTACCTGATACCAAAGAAGTAATGAAGAAAGCCCATTGCGGCAACCGCTTATAGTAGTGTCTTTAGTACCGACATAGGAGACATCCGAATTCTCAAGGATTTTCTGAATGTATTTTTTTCGTGTGAGGAAAATACCTGCCGGCATAGGACAACCTATGAATTTATGCCCGCTGATGGCAATAGAGTCTATAGGCAGACTTTCGAAATTAAGTACCGGTCCGTCTTCCATAAACGGTACCATTCCGCCAAAAAGTGCGCCGTCATAGTGAATGTGGTACTCTTTAATATTATGTTCTTTAAATAAGTCAACTATAGTTTTAACATTATCAATGGCGCCGGACATGGTTGTCCCTAATGTTGCAACGAGTAATACAGGTTTGTTGCCGTTTTTATGTATACGCTCAATTAACGCGTCATAATTAAACTCACCATTGGGCTGGGATGGAATTACCTCACCCGGCTTGCCCAATATCCAGGCATTCTTTTTTATACTGTAATGACTGGCCTCGGAGAAATAAAAAACCCCATCAGGATAACGTTCGCGGGCAACCAGCATCCCACAGAGGTTTCCTTCGGTGCCGCCGTTTCCTATATAACCCCAAGTTTCTTCCCATGGAAGTTTGTATACATCGGCAAAAAACTTCAAAACTTGCCGTTCTTGCTTCTTTGTGTCAATGTTGACTGTGGAAGAATAGAACGCATCACCAAGATTGTTAGGCTGCAAGTTTAGAAATTTACCTAAATCAGCGTATTCGAGGCTCAAATTAAATGGATACCCAAGATAATGCTGGTGTTTTTCATATAAATCTTCATAAATTTTATTAATCTCTTTAAGTAAATCTTCATTTTTACCGGATTCAAAACCAGTAGCAACAGAAGGATTAAGCATTGAATCAAAAAACAAGTTTTGCTGTGTTGACATAATAAAAAATCCCGTCCTCTCATTATTCGATAGAAAGTAATAATAACTGCATTCTTAAAACAAATAATTTTCCGAAACATGTCTCGTTAATGATTCAATCCGTTATTAATCGACAGAAAAATTCTTAATCGCAAATCATTAAATTTGCGGGTAGTGGAATCATACTGTTGATTAACTTATATTAAAGTAATTATCGTTGAACCGAACTCTTAAATATACATAGTTATAACTTAATAATTAAGACTTCTAATAAGACTACAAAAAACTTTTCCTGCACTAAATTACAAATTAGACAATTAAATTGCATGTCTGTATCATAGGCACCTATAAAGGAATTATATACATAAAATTAAAAAAAAATCAACCATTATTGTTAAGAAACTGATAAAACAATACGATATTTACCAATGAAATAAATGTCTAGGACTCTAAAGTGTTACATAAATCATAGACTAAATATGACTTTGCTTCAATTCAGCCGGGTAATCAGCTTCTTGGATACTTTGTAAATGTTAGCAGTTCTAAAGTACTTCCCAGAGAGTAATTACAAAGGAAAGGAGAAGAGAAATGTCTGATATTCAAGATGAAATTTTGGAGATTGAAGAGGATACGCAGAAAGATAAATATCTTATCTTTTTGATTGGCAACGAAGAATATGGCATAGGAATCAATTATGTAACGGAAATAGTTGGTATTCAGAAAATAACTGAGATTCCTGAAATGCAGGGGCATGTCAAAGGAATAATTAATTTAAGGGGTAAGGTAATACCGGTTATTGATGTAAGACTGATGTTGGGGCTAGAAGAAAAGGAATATAATGATAGAACCTGTACTATCGTGCTGAACATCAGAGGAGTTTGTATAGGGCTCATTGTTGATGGAGTTGCGGAAGTTCTGCAAATATATGAGGAGAACATAGTTCCTCCACCTGAAGTAAACGACGGAGGAAAGCAAAAGTATATACATGCTATAGGTAAGACGGAAAGTGGGATAAAACTACTGTTAGATTGTGAGAGACTGTTAAGCAATAGTGCCTTAGAAAACGTACTTGGGAACGCAAAACACTGATGAGCTGAAAAGTATATGGAAAAAAGAGAGGATTAGAGTCCTAGCAGTAGCTTGAATTGATAAAAATCTATAGTAAAGAGCTTCAATAAATCGAAAAATAAAACAACAATCCAGGAGGGATTTAGATTGATTAACAAAATGAATTTGACAACCAAAATGATGGTGCTTATCGGTACTGTTACTGCTGTAGCTTTGGCAGCAACAATTATTATCAGTTATGTGTTATCAAGCAATATGGCAATGGAAGAAGGATTCGATAAAGTAGAAGAAATGGCTTACAGATACAGCAATGAAGTGAAGGCAGAGATAGAAGTTCCTCTCGACACTGCCAGGACTTTGGCTCAAACTTTCGAGGCAATGAGAGCCACGACTACTCCTGATAGAAATATAATGAACAGCATATTAAAAAATGTATTAGAGAAGGATGAAAGTTTTAATGGAGTATGGACATTATGGGAACCCAATGCTCTTGACGGCAAAGATTCAGAGTATGTTGGCAAGCCTGGGTACGATGAAACAGGAAGGTTTTTACCCCTTTGGAATAGAGACGGTGGTAGCATACAGCAAGTGGCAATAGTTGACTATGAGACTGGGGAATTCTATAACCTCCCGAAGCAAACAGGTCAAGAAACAGTTACAAATCCTTACCTATATCCGGTTGACGGTGAGTATGCTCCTATGTCAAGTATTGTTGTCCCCATAAAATACAATGGTCAATTTGTAGGGGTTGCAGGGGTAGATGTCGTCTTAGGCACTTTCCAAGATAAGCTAATAAAAATAAAACCATATGAAAGAGGATATGCTTCGCTTATTGCCAATGATGGTGTATATGTTGCAGATATAAAGGAAGAGAATATTTTCACACCAATAACTGACGAGGAGGCTAAAGCTGCAATAAAAAGTGGCAATGTATACACAAGTACAGAATATTGTGAAATATTAAAGGAAGAGGTTTATAAGGTTTATGTCCCGATAAACTTTGGAAATACAAAGACTCCTTGGTCTTTTGTTATAGCAGCTCCAATGAGCGAAGTTATGGAAAAAGCCAACATGATTAGAAATGCATCACTAATTTTAGGAATTGTAGCATTGTCAGTATTGTTGGTTATTATTTTCTTTATTACGAGAAGTATTGTGGGGCCGATTAAGCAACTTACAAATGTAGCCGAGCAGATAGCGGAAGACAATCTCTCAGCAGACATAAACATAATTAAAACTCAAGACGAGGTCGGTGACTTATCAAGGGCGTTCCATAAAATGCAGCAAAATCTAAAGGATATTGCCCGTATGGCTGAAAAAATAGCCCAGGGTGATCTGGCAGAAGATAATATCTTGAAAGAAGACGGAAAGCATGCCGGAGATTTGACAGGTGCCTTCAATGTGATGCTGTCAAACTTGAAGCAGTTAAAAACTGAAATTGACTCAATAACGATGGCGGTTGAGGAAGGTAAGCTTGGCATAAGAGGAAAAGAGGAGGCATTCAATGGAGGGTGGAAACAGTTGCTAAGAGGTATAAACAAGACCCTTGATGCTGTCATAGAGCCTATAAGGGAAGCTTCGGATGTTTTAAAGGAAGTAGCAAAGGGCAATTTAAATGTTTCTGTAAAAGGGGATTACAAAGGAGAAAATGCCATAATAAAGGAAAATCTCAACATGACTATTGACAATATTAATGAGATTCTGTGGGAAGTGACGGCAGCAGCTGACCAGGTGGCATCAAGCTCAAGACAGGTAGCGGCATCAAGTGAGACACTGTCTCAGGGAACTACTGAACAGGCAAGTACAATAGAAGAAATAACGTCATCGATGGAGCAGATATCAGCTCAGACAAAGCAGAATGCATTAAATGCAAATAAGGCAAATGAACTGGCATTGACTGTGAAAAACAATGCTATGCAGGGAAAAAATCATATGGAAGATATGCTTCTATCAATGCAGGATATAAATAAATCATCGTCAGATATTTCTAGGATAATTAAGGTAATTGATGATATTGCATTCCAGACGAATATATTGGCACTAAATGCAGCAGTAGAGGCAGCAAGGGCCGGACAGCACGGTAAGGGGTTTGCCGTTGTTGCGGAAGAGGTCAGGAATCTAGCTGAAAGGAGCGCAAAAGCTGCAAGGGAGACTACTGAAATGATAGAAGGGTCTATAAGAACTGTGGAAGCCGGAACTAAAATAGCACACGAAACTGCTGAAGCACTGAACAAGATAGCGGATGGAGTGACAGAAACATCCGAGTTGGCAGGAGAAATAGCCGCGGCATCCAAGGAACAGGATATGGGAATTTCGCAGGTAAACCAGGCGATATCACAAGTTGCGGAAGTAATACATACGAATTCTGTGGAAGCGGAAGAAAGTGCAGCTGCCAATGAAGAACTATCAAAACAGGCAAATATGTTGAAGGACTCCTTAGGTAGATTCAAGCTGAAAGCAAATTTTGCGGAATCGGCAAAGATTGATAATATTAAGCCTGATGTGATACGGATGATTGAGAATATGGTTGACCAAAAAATGAATTTACATATAGATGAATCAAAGAGTAAAGTGTATGAGCATAAAGAATGTGACTCAAAAGCCCAAATATCGCTGGATAACAATGAATATGGCAAATATTAATGTAATCTATATAACAATATTTTATTGCTCCTTTTTGCTATCCGGAATTAAGACACAAACCTATGGAACTAAAAAAGATGATTTACATAATATGTAGTAGGAGATAGCAAAATTAAAAGGAGAGAATAAAAGTATGTATGAATACTATCATAGTGAAGAAGAAAGGGCGATACCATCGGAAGAGTTCCGTCAGCAATTTGGACAGCAGTTTCTACCTCCGTTTGGACAGTTTCAGCCGCCTTTTGGGCCGCCTTCTGGAGCTCCTGGTGTATCTCCGGGGACGTCGGGTGGTGCTCCTTCAGGTCCGCCGCCTTCCTTTACACCTCAGCAGTCACAGGCGCAAACACCGGGTTTGCTGGCGGTTGATCCTGGAGCGATAAGACCTTGTACCAATAGATTTGTCTTCATATGGCTTAATACGGGTGAAAGGTTCTGGGCCTGGCTGAACTTTGTCGGAAGAAGATCGGCGGCAGGATGGAGATGGACAGGTTTTCGTTGGATTTACTTCGGTGTTGACTTAAGAAATATTCAAAGCTTTATATGCTTCTAGCGATTATTAGCATAACAAATTCTTGTTTTTCCAATTAAAACTAGAACCAAAAAACTATGAGGGGCGAAAAAAGCCTCTTTTTTTTTGGCGGGAAATTAGCCGATATAAAAAATTTACCTATAGTATTACGGATGATTTGTGTTGAAAAAAACACAAAATTAATATAGAATTAACATGTATGCTAAGATATTCGATGACACATAATCAGATAGGGGGTTAGTAAATGAAATTATGTCCTAACTGCAGTAAATTAAATGAAGATTCTGCTGCTACATGTAGCCAATGCGGTTCTCTTTTAACCAATGAAACAGAGTATAATACATATGCTAGTATTAATGAGCCGCAGCAGGCTAAAACCAATGGTTTTGCCATAGCATCATTGGTACTTGGTATATCATCCTTATTGTTGTCATGCTGTTGCGGTATAAGCATTATACCTTCAATACTTGCTGTTGTTTTTGGTTTTTTGAGTAAAAGTAAGATAAAGAATTCAATGGGATTTGAAAAGGGAGACGGATTGGCGTTAGCGGGGATTATAATAGGCTTTATAGGAATAGCGTTGTCATTGGTTTCTCTCGTGTTGTCTCCAATCTTCTGGGGAGGATTCATGGAAGGATTTAATAGAGGATTAAACGGAGGATATAGTGAGTTCTATTTTGATTAGGTATTATCTATAAAAATTGAGATAGATACAATAGCTTAGGTTTCTCAGCATTTCGTTTTTATGTCAAAAGCCATGAAAGCGAAATGCTTTTTAAATAATATGCAACTATTATGGTTTATGTGAGGCTATGGTAATAGTATGGAAGGAGTTATAAATGAAGAGGTGTCCTAAATGTAATTTTCTTAATGAGGATTTTGCTGCTTCATGTGGAAGTTGCGGTGTTTCCTTTGGTTTTGGAAAAGGCAAAAAATCTAAAAGTTCCAAAACCAATCCTTATGCCAAATATTCCTTGATATTTGGGATTGTTTCAATACCGCTTATATGTTTATGCCTTGGCTGGATACCGGGAGCAATTGCTATTGTTTTTGGTGCTGTGGCCAGATACAGGATAAAGAGGTCCCAGGATACGCAGACAGGAGCTACAATGGCGCTAATCGGAATCATACTTGGTATTGTTTCGGTGGGTGCAGCTGTTGCCCTTCTTATATATGCTGCTGTTAGTACGGACCCTGCAGTACGTGAATTTTGGCAAAATCTTGACGTTCAATTAAAAGAGAGTGGGAATAATTAATGAAGCAGATCTGTGCAAAAGGGCATTTTAGAAGGTTTTTAAATGAAGACTATATTCTGCATCTATCAATTTTATTGCTCTGCTTCTTCCCGGTGATGGCATCCTTCTTTATGGTCACGAATGGAGAGGGGACTGCTTTTGGATTGGGAGGGCATTTATACGGTATTGGGATACCCTGTATTTTTCGGGCATCCACGGGGTACAATTGTCCGGCATGTGGAATGACAAGAAGTTTTATATACATGAGTGATTTTAATATTTCAGCTGCTTGGGCTATGAACAGAGCAGGTGCCCTATTATATCTCTTTTGCGTTCTTCAGATTCCTTACAGAATTATGCTTATATTTAATCGAAAAATACCGCTTGAAAGGATTGTAGTCGCACTAGGTATTGTCTTCCTTATAATCATTGGATCAGTGGCGGTTGGACAATTTACTGTTCAGTTTTTCTAAGAAATAAAAGAGGCTAATAAAAAACTCAGGGACTGTCATATCCCTGAGTCTTTTTGGCTTATTTAGTTTTCTCAATTACTCTGACCATTCTTACTCCTTCGATTGCCTTTATATTATCTACAATCTCAGGGGAAACAGAACCTTCTATATTTAAAATCGTATATCCGATTTTGTCCTTGTGTTTGCTTATCATATCTCCGATATTGATTCCGTTGCGAGCTATAAGAGAAGTGATCTGACCGAACATGTTGGGTATATTGTCGTGGGCAGCAATTATTCTGACGTTTCCTGTGTGAGGAAGCTCACAGTTGGGGAAATTCACGGAGTTTTTGATATTACCGAATTCAAGAAAATCACGGAGCTGGCTTGCAGCCATTACAGCACAGTTCTCCTCGGATTCGGGTGTTGAAGCTCCAAGATGAGGCAAAGTAATAATATTGTCATTGCCAAGCAATTCGTCTTCAGGGAAGTCAGTAACATAACATGCAACAGTACCGTTATCTATTGCTTCAAGCAGATCTTTGTTGACCACAAGACCACCTCTTGCAAAGTTTAGCAGCCTAACACCTTTCTTCATCATGTCAAATTTGTCCTTGTTTATCATACCACTGGTTTTAGAACTATAGGGTACATGTATGGTTATGTAGTCGCAGGTGGAAATCAGATGGTCAAGGCTCATTGCTTTTTCAACGGAGCTGGAAAGTTCCCATGCAGAATCTATGGAGATAAATGGGTCATAACCGATTACTTCCATACCCAGAGAAACAGCATCGTTGGCAACCATAACACCTATAGCTCCAAGGCCGATAACCCCAAGTTTTTTTCCTTTTATTTCGGGTCCTGCGAATTGGGATTTGCCTTTTTCCACTAATTGAGCCACTTCATCACCTTTGCCTTTGAGAGACTGAGCCCAGGAAATACCCTTATAAACTTTGCGGGATGACAGGAACAGTGAAGCGAGAACAAGCTCTTTTACGGCATTGGCATTTGCTCCCGGGGTATTGAAAACCACGATTCCTTTTTCGGTGCACTTATCTACCGGAATATTATTGACTCCGGCTCCTGCTCTGGCAATCGCCTTAAGATTTTTGGAAAAATCCATTTCGAGCATGTTGTAGCTTCTTACAAGAACGGCGTCAGGATTGGATATCTCTGTAGCTATTTCATAGTTATCTCTTGGGAAGAGCTCTAGGCCCTTTAATGAAATCTTATTAAGCGTTTGAATAGTATACATTTTGACTCTCCTTTATATATTTATTGCTATTACTTTAGATGGTTTATTTTTTAACAATCTATGATGAAAAAAATAACCCTCTACGAGCATGTCTTTTAAAAAATATTATTTTAAATATATTATACTACTTTTATATTTGAGGCTTCAAGGGGTGATTGAAAAAAGGCGGAAAAAGGCAGAGCTTTTAAGCCGCCTGAATCGTTGGAGCTTGCGAAGCGCAAGGTCAGTACATGAAAAAGCAAATACCGATAAAATGAGTCAATGCCCCTAGAAATACCGATATATGCCAGACCATATGGTGATATTTGAAGCCCTTTCGCGCATAGATGATTGCTCCGAGGGAGTAGAAAATGCCTCCACCAAGGATCATCCAGAAGAGAGTGGGATTTGCCTTTTCGACAAACAGAGGCATAAAGATAAGCAGAGTCCAACCCATTACCAGATAAATTATCAAGGATACTTTAGGCATAGAACGTCTGGAAATGGATTTATACAGTATGCCGAATAACACCATACTCCACTGGATAATAAGGATTACGACTGCCTGCCAACCTCCGATGACGGAAATAGCAACGGGCGTATATGTACCTGCGATGGCGAAATATATGAAAATATGGTCAAGTATATGAAGGACAGTTTTGTGCGCTGTTTCGTGCTCCATGGCATGGTAGAGGGTTGACATCAGAAACATTAGGAAAATTGAGATGCAAAATATGGTTACACCCAAAACATCAGCGATACTGCCGTTATTATAGGCAGTGATTGCTGCGAAAGGGAAGGCAAACAATACTGCAAGGGATGCAACGCCGTGACTGATTGTGTTTGCGACCTCTTCCCCAAAGGTCAGTTTAATATGCGGTCTTGACATTTATACTACCTCCTTGAAATTCTTATTATCAGACTTAGAAATATTATATCATCATAAAGGAAAAAAACTTTGTAAATTTGCGAAAAATTTATTATACTTTAATAAAAACAAGCTTTGAGTAATGTATCTCTATATTTTAATCATTTATATATGTGAAAGGGGTGACGGAATTATGAATCATCAGGAGTTGATAAACAGAATTAATGAGCTTTCCAGAAAGTCTAAATCTGTTGGACTTACAGATGAAGAAAAAGAAGAGCAACAGACTTTGAGACAGGAATATCTGAAGATTTTTCGAAGTAACTTTAAGGCAACCCTTGACTCTGTAGTTATAGTTGATAAAGACGGAAACAGGAGAGCGTTGAGGAAGGACAACTAATTGGTGCTCATTTGAGATTGTTCTTGACCGTAGATGACTTCCTAAAAAACATAAATATGCCACAAATAATTACCTCTTGTTGATTATTCAAAACATACGTGCATGGGCAATATACGCAGAATTTGATAAAGCTTTAAAACCGTTTGGTCGATAAAATTATATAAACCTTCTTTAATAGAATATGTAGACTTGTAAAGGGGTTGCAGTATAAATCTTAATATGGGAAAGGGGTAATATATGTGTTCAATTCTTTGATGAAAAAAATGTTGGGCACAGTAATATTAATATCTGCAATATGTACTGTATCGTTTTCAATAATTACATCTTATGTAGTGCAGGGAGCGGTTACAAGACAAATGGAGAGTGATGGCAGAGCACTGGTTACATCTATTAGAAGAGAGATTGTAAGCAATAATATTACTGAATTGGATAAAATTGAGAAAATATTCAAGGAATTAAAGCGGGAAAGCAATGGAAATATTCTTTACATGTCTGTCACAGACAATAACCATAATATACTTGTCTCTTCCGATGATGAGAAATCCTATGGAAGTTCAGGGGCTGGAGATGAAAACGTGGATGCCGTATCCGGGGCGACAGAATTAAGCGGTGATAAAAGCAAAATTGATGCTATTACATCTGCTACAGTGGGGCTTATCTCTGAAACAAATCAAGGTCAAAAAGTATATAATGTGTCAATTCCTTTTTCTACTGAGCTAGTAGGATCTGGGAGCCTTAATGTCGGTATTTCTTTAGAAAGAATGTATAGCGAAATTGAAAGTACTTTAATGAATACTATTCTGATTTCGCTGTTAATAGGAATTGTTGCGGTCATTATAGGCTTTGTAATAGCAAAAACAATAATAAACCCGATAAAAGGTGTTATCTTAAGACTTGACGATTTCTCAAAGGGAGATTTTACTGTCGAATTTTACAGTAAGGCTAATGATGAAACAAAAACACTCACAACTGCACTTAACACATCGGTATCAGTCCTAAAGGAAACCATAAAAACCGTCAAGGACAGCATAGGTGTGCTTAATAAATTCTCTGCGGAACTTGCCTATACAAGCGATGAGACCGGGACTACCGGCGAACAGATTTCTCAAAACATAGAAGATGTAACAAAATCAATTGCAGATCAAGCATCAAACATTCAATATATTATTCGTATTTTGGAGGATTTCGGCAGTAAACTGGACAGGATGCTTGATGAAACCAAGAATGTTTTGGACAGCAACAGCAAAATGAAAGAAATCACCGATGTTGAATATATTTCTCTTCAGAATTTGGTGAAATCAGTGGAGGATACGAAGAAATCCTTCAGTTCTACAATGGAAGAGGTAGTGTCCTTAAATAACGATGTCTTTGAAATAAATAAAATAACCGAGGTCATAAACAGCATAGCGGGGCAAACCAATTTGCTTGCATTGAATGCTTCAATCGAATCGGCAAGAGCAGGGGAAGCAGGGAAAGGTTTTTCTGTTGTAGCAGATGAGATAAAAAAACTTGCGGCTCAGGTAATGGGTTATTCCAATAATATTAATCAGTTCATTAATAATATCACAAGAAATACGGAGAAAGTATTTAATAACATACAGATTATTTCCAACAAATTGGATACTCAGATGCAGACAATTAAGTATACTGTTAGCTCTTATGATAATATACGTGTTGAAGCAGATAATGTAATTACTCAAATTGAAAGTGTATCCACATCGGTCAAGAGTTTATCGCAGGAGAAGAATGCTATAATAGGGAGAATTGAAGATATTTCAGGCGTATTTAGCGAGGTTGCGGCTGCAGCAGAGGAGATAACGGCATCGGTTCAAACGGAGGCAGAAAGCATGCAGCAACTTTCTACAATGGCCCAGGAAATGAATAGTCTTGCAAATAGACTGAACCAGGATGTGAGCGTATTTAAGGTTGAAAAACAGAATTAGAATAGGAAGAATTAGAATAAGAAGAATTGGAATAAGCTAAGATATGGGGGGAGAAGATAATGGGGAAATTAGAGAAAATCATTAGTTTTATCATTGCATGTGTGTTGATGGCTTCAATTCTGTCTGCATGTCAGGATACTGACATGAAACAGAGAGAAATTAATGAGAAGACAGAAAACTTAATCAATCAAATGACGCTGGATGAAAAAGTGGGTCAAATGATTCAGGCGGGCAGAAACACAGCTTTGCCCCAAGATGTAAAAAAATATTTCATTGGTTCAATTCTAAGCGGCGGTGGTTCGGCTCCCGGCACAAACACTCAGAAAGACTGGATTAAAATGTGTGAGGATTACCAGAATGCGGCAACATCTACTCGCCTTGGAATCCCGATTATTTATGGAGTAGATGCTGTTCATGGTCATAATACATTGCCTGAAGCGATCATATTTCCGCACAATATTGGACTCGGTGCCGCTGCAAATCCGGAACTAATGTCCGATATTGCTTCGGTTACTGCGGCTGAAATGATTGCAACGGGTGTAACCTGGACTTTTGCACCGTGTGTAGCTGTAGCAAAAGATATAAGATGGGGAAGGACTTATGAGAGCTTCGGTCAGGATCCTGAATTGATAAATATGCTTCTTGTTCCCTATATTAAGACAATGCAGGATAAATTTCAGATTGCAACTTCAGCCAAGCACTATTTAGCTGATGGTGCTACAAAGTGGGGCACCGGTGACAGCGGTTTCCTTATAGATCAGGGAGATGCGCAGATATCGGAGGAGGAGCTTCGAGAAATATACCTTCCGGCCTATGAGGAGGCTGTAAAAGCGGGGGTAAAAACAGTGATGGTTTCCTTTAGCAGTTGGAACGGTGTAAAAAACCATGAGAACAAGTATCTAATTCAGGATATTCTAAAAGGAGAGCTTGGTTTTGAGGGTTTTGTTATAACCGACTATGAAGCTACTCACCAGCTTAGCGGACAGGACTTTTATCACCAACTGGTTGACTCGGTGAACGCTGGAATAGATATGTTTATGGAGCCGGATCATTGGAAGGAAACAATAGACAATATTAAACTGGCCGTAGAACAAGGGGACATAACAGAGGAAAGAATAAATGATGCGGTAAGAAGGATCTTAAAAGTAAAGATTGAAATGGGGCTGTTTGAGAATCCTACCGGAAATAAGCAATTGGCAGCAGCCAAGCTTGGAGATGATAAAAATCGAGAGATTGCAAAGGAAGCTGTGAGACAGTCTTTGGTTCTTCTTAAGAATGAAAACAATATACTCCCTTTAGATAAAAGTGCAAAAATTTTTGTTTCCGGGCCCGCAGCCGACAATATAGGTATGCAGTGCGGAGGTTGGACGAAAACATGGCAGGGAGGCTTGGGAGATAATTGGGTTAACGGTTCCACCATTCTTGATGGGTTTAAGAAGATTGCAGAGGCGAGTGGAGGAGCAATTATTACCGATCCTAATGACATAAAAAGTGCCGATGTCGCAGTTATTGTTATAGGAGAGAAGCCCTATGCCGAAGGACGGGGAGATGATGGAGAGCTTGATCTATATTCGGGCCAGGCTCATCCGGGCAATAGAAAGGCGTTGGAACAGCTACAAGGAGCAGGTATTCCGGTAGTGGTAATACTGGTTTCCGGTAGGCCGAGAATTGTCACAAATGAGATTGCAAATTGGGATGCTTTCGTAGCTGCATGGCTACCCGGAAGTGAAGGGGATGCAGTAGCTGATGTATTATACGGGGATTATGAGTTTAAGGGCAAGTTGCCGTTTGCATGGCCTGCAAGCATTGATAATTTGCCAATACGAGAGGGAGACGACACCAATTTGTTTCCCTTTGGATTTGGACTCTAAGGCCTTAGATTTACTATTAAGTTAATATTGGGGAGATGATGAAATGAACAGTTTTTTAGAACTTGCCACCAAAAGAAGGAGTATCAGAAAGTTTCAAAATGATGATATACCCAACGAGGACATTAAATATTTCATAGATGCTGCTGTAAGGGCACCTAGCGGTTGCAACAGCCAGTGCTGGAAGTTTGTAGCCATAAAGGATAAAGAGATAATAGCAAGAATTGAAGGTGCAGTAATTGAGGAGCTGGAAAAAGTTCTGGAGATTAAAAGAAGCGAATTATCCGAGGATTACTTGAACTCAAAGAGAAAAGCAGTGAGCTTTTTTGCCAAGGCACCTTTGGTAATAGCGGTGTTTATGACAAAAGCCGAATTTTATGACAAGACCATGGTGCTTGCACTAAAGGAGCAGGGCTTAGAGGATGAGGATATTATGAAGCTTTTTGCCAATTACGATTTGTTGTCGATTGGTGCGGCAATAGAGAATTTGCTGCTCGCAGTTGAGGAAAAGGGATATGGTGCCTGCTGGATGAATGAGCCTGCAATTGCGGCAGAGAGAATAAAAGAGATTTTGGAAATGGATGAAGACGACCGGTTTATAAGCCTAATACCTGTGGGAGTGCCTGCCTATACTCCGAGAAGCAAAAACATGAAAGAGCTTGACGAAGTATTTAAGATGCTTTAAGGCAAAACGATATGATAGGTATAAATAATAAAAGCTCAGGGGCTTTCGGCCCGTGAGCTTTTAAAAATTTAATTAGATTATCTTTCGTAGGAAGACATTCTAAAGCCTACATATAAGGCCAGAGCATAGAATAACAGGTCAATAAAGCTGAATGTTAGTCTAAGGTATGCGATGGTGGTCGGAAGATCAGTGGTACCCATCACTTGAAAAAAGGACAAACCCCATGATTTGGCAAGATAAGCATAGATGTAAAAGACGTTACCCAAAATGCATCCAAAAAGAGATAGCAGGGCACCAGCAAGGCGGAAACGGAGTTCCGAACCCTTCCCTAATAATTTCACCGCTAAACCGACAAGAGCTCCCAGTCCCATAGCAACATACCCTATTTGATAACCTGTAAGTATTGCGATTGCTGCCCATAAGGCGGCGCCTATTAGTGCAGCAACAAATCCGCCAAGAATTCCGAGGAAAAAATTAGAGGGTTTTTCTTCTCTTAGCTCCAAAGGAATACTGTACTGAGATTCTGATTGCTCAGTTGTAGGACTGTCGCTGGAATAAAAGTTATCAGACATGATTTACCTCCCCATACATTTTATACTCTAATTTTATCGCCATATGGAATACATAACAAGAATAAGTTATGAAAAATAGTATAATTTCTATTATAATGTCAAAATATGTACTTTGACTATAATGGGAATATGCTGAAGAAAATGATTTTTTATGATATAGTAGATACTAAAGCCTGCAAGGCTTTATACTATATATTTCACAATAAACATTTTGGATATTGCGCAACATATACATTGCTCGATATGTTGCGAAAAATTGATTCGAGCAAAGGTTCATGTAATGTTTTATACATAATGAAAGGATTTATATAGAAAGGATTTTTGCAATGGGTAAAATTTTAGTATTGGCAGAAAAGCCGTCTGTAGGCAGGGACTTGGCGAGGGTACTTAACTGCAAACAAGGCGGCAATGGTTTTCTTTTGGGTTCGAAGTATATTGTAACATGGGCTTTGGGACACCTCGTAACTCTGGCAGACCCGGAAGTCTACGATGAAAAATACAAAAAGTGGGAGTTGGAAGTACTTCCAATGCTGCCCGACAGGATGCAGTTGGTCGTGATAAAGGAGACAGGCAAACAGTTTAATGTCATAAGGGGACTTATGAAAAGGGATGATGTGGACGAATTGGTGATAGCTACAGATGCAGGGCGTGAAGGGGAGCTGGTAGCACGATGGATAATAATGAAGGCGGGCTGGAAAAAGCCTGTGAAACGTCTCTGGATTTCTTCCCAGACGGACAGGGCTATAAAGGAAGGATTCAATAATTTGCGACCAGCCAGAGAGTATGATAATTTGTACAAGTCGGCCCAATGCCGGGCAGAGGCGGATTGGCTGGTGGGGCTTAATGTTACAAGGGCTCTTACGTGCAAATACAATGCGCAGCTTTCGGCCGGGAGAGTGCAGACTCCTACCCTTGCCATGGTTGTACAGAGAGAAAATGAGATAAAAAGCTTTATTCCGAAGGACTATTGGACAATTGAGGCAGGGGTAAACGGTTTTACTCTTCATTGGAGAGATAAGAACGGTCAGACCAGAATTTTTGACCGCGCTCGAGCGGATGAAATTGTTTCCCGGATTAAAGGACAGGCGGGAAAGGTGGCGGATGTTGTAAAAGAGGCAAGGAATGAGCCGCCGCCATTAGCTTATGACCTTACCGAACTGCAGAGGGAAGCAAACCGCAGATACGGTTATTCCGCAAAAAAGACACTGTCCATCATGCAAAAACTGTATGAGACTCATAAACTTGTGACATATCCCAGGACGGATTCGAGATATATAACGGAAGATATTGTTCCGACTTTGACAGAGAGACTCAGAAGTATAGCAGTAGGCCCTTATTCGGCGGCTGTTGCGGCTCTTTTGAGAAACAAGCCCAATGTAACCCGAAGGTTCGTGGACAATAGTAAGGTGTCGGACCATCATGCCATTATTCCTACGGAGCAGAGTGTGAACCTGGGCTCACTGGATAAGGATGAGCGCAATATCTACGACTTGATAGTTAAAAGGTTTATTGCTGTATTGAGCCGACCCTTTGAATATGAGCAAACAACAATAAAAGTTGAGGTGGCTGGGGAGATTTTCATGGCGAAGGGCAAAATAGTAAAATCGCCGGGATGGAAGGCAATCTATGGAAGCCAAACCGAGGAGGACTATGGGGATGACGACGAAAGGGATCAGGTTCTTCCCGATGTGAAAAAAGGAGCTGCATTAAAGCTCAATTCCGTAAAGTCTGTAAACCGCAAAACAAAGCCCCCTGCAAGATATACTGAAGCCACCTTGCTTTCTGCGATGGAACACCCCGGCAAGTTTATTGATGATAAAGCTCTCCGGGAAGTACTGGATAATGGCAGCGGACTTGGTACACCTGCCACACGGGCCGACATAATTGAAAAGCTGTTTGACTCCTTTTATATGGAAAGGAACGGCAAGGAAATCGTTCCGACATCAAAAGGAATTCAGTTGATAAACCTTGTACCGGAGGACTTAAAGTCACCGAAGCTTACCGCAAATTGGGAGCAGCAGCTATCCCAGATCAGCAAGGGTAAGGCGAATGATGGGGCATTTATATCGGAAATGAAGAAGTATGCATCAAAACTGGTGTCTAACGTTATAGCCAGCTCTGCATCCTACAAGCATGAAAATATTACGAGGGAAAAATGTCCCGAGTGCGGCAAGTTCCTTTTGGATGTAAAGGGCAAGAAAGGAAGAATGCTGATATGTCAGGATCGGGAGTGTGGATACCGGAGAGGAGTATCACAGATATCCAATGCAAGATGTCCTGAATGTCATAAAAAGATGGAGATACGCGGCGAGGAAGAGAACAAAACCTTTTACTGTGTGTGCGGATATCGTGAAAAGCTTGAGACGTTTAAAAAGCGCAAGCAAGAACAGGTAAGCAGCAGGGAGGTAAAAAACTTCTTAAAACAACAGGATGAGGATAAACCTATAAATACTGCCCTTGCCGATGCGCTTAAAAAGCTGAAAATGTAAAGGGTATGGGATAAATTATGCGCCAATTAGACATGTTATGTTAACATCTTTTGATGTAAACAATTTACTGCCATTAGACGTATCTTGAATCATATGTTATAATGGTGCGGACAATAACAAGCGTAGAAGGATGGTAATTGATATGATAAGCACCAACGGTATATCTCTAAGATATGGAGGACGTGTACTGTTTGAAAACGTGAATATTAAATTTACCCCGGGGAATTGCTACGGCATTATCGGGGCGAACGGTTCTGGAAAATCTACTTTTTTAAAGATTTTATCGGGAGAAATTGAAGCCAACAAGGGAGAGGTTTTGATAACGCCAGGTAAAAGACTTGCGGTATTAAAGCAGAACCACTTCGAATTTGATGAATATGAAGTCTTAAAGACTGTTATAATGGGCCATAAAAGGCTCTGTGAAGTCATGGACGAAAAGGAATTGCTGTATTCAAAGCCGGACTTCTCAGAGGAGGACGGCATAAAAATATCTGAGCTTGAGGCGGAGTTTGCCGAAATGAATGGATGGGAGGCAGAGTCCGAAGCAGCAACTTTGCTAAATGGATTGGGCATAGGAGAGGAATTTCACAATAGGAAAATGGAGGAATTGGACGGAAATCAAAAAGTAAGGGTTCTATTGGCCCAGGCACTTTTTGGAAATCCTGATATTCTTCTTATGGACGAGCCTACAAACCACCTTGATATTGAATCCATCAGATGGCTTGAGAATTTTTTGTATAACTTTGAAAATACTGTAATCGTTGTATCTCATGACAGACACTTTTTAAACAAGGTTTGTACACACATTGCCGATATAGATTTCGGGAAGATACAGGTATATGTAGGAAATTATGATTTCTGGTATGAATCAAGCCAGTTGGCTCTTCAACAGGCAAAGGACCAGAATAAGAAGACTGAGGCAAAAATCAAGGAACTTCAGGAATTTATCCAAAGGTTTAGTGCCAATGCATCAAAATCGAAACAGGCTACATCCAGAAAAAGGCTTTTGGAGAAACTTACCCTTGAAGATATAAAACCTTCATCTAGAAGATATCCCTTTGTGGATTTCAAGCCTGATAGGGAAGCCGGTAATGATCTCCTTATGGTGAATGGAATAGCAAAGGAAATGGATGGCGAAAAGATCTTAGATGATATTTCCTTTATGGTCAACAAGGGAGATAAGATAGCTTTCGTAGGGCCGAACGGTCTTGCAAAGACAACCCTCTTTAAGATTCTTATGGAGGAAATAAAACCGGATGCAGGAGATTTCAAATGGGGGGTTACTACCTCGCAAGCATATTTTCCAAAGGACAATTCCACCTATTTTGACGGGGTTGACCTGACTTTGGTTGATTGGCTAAGACAGTTTTCGAAGGATCAAACAGAGACCTTCCTTAGGGGATGGTTGGGAAGAATGCTGTTTTCCGGAGAAGAGGCTTTGAAAAAGGCCAGTGTTCTCTCAGGAGGAGAAAAGGTCCGCTGTATGCTGTCAAAAATGATGCTTTCTGGGGCAAATGTTTTGGTGCTGGATGAGCCTACAAACCATCTGGATTTGGAATCAATTACGGCCTTGAACAACGGACTTATAAACTATAAAGGAACTATTCTGTTTGCATCTCATGACCATCAGTTTGTTCAAACAATTGCAAATAGGATTATTGAGATAACTCCAAAAGGCATTATTGACAGGCAGATGACCTATGATGAATACCTTGACAGTGAAGAAATTACGGCTTTAAGAAAGGAAATGTACAGCTAAGTAATGTGCAGCTAAAGGGTATTAATAAAAAATAACAGCAAATTTTACATTCAAGACTTAGGATTTTTTTGACGAAGAAAAACTAGAATGATAAAATACAATTTGCAAGGTTTTTTAAAGCCGTGTGTCTCCAAGAAGGTGGTATGACAAATATATGGGTACCAGAGAGATAAGGAAATCCGTACGTACAAATAAAATGAAAAAGAATCGGCGAAAACGCAATTTAATAATTCTTGCATCTTTTATGGCGGTATTTGGACTTTTGCTTTCTAAAGGTTCAATAGGCCAATTCTTCAAGGTGCTTGCAATTGAGACCGCTTTCGTGCTGGTTCTTTTTTGCCTTTTGAGGGCTTATCAAAGCAAAAATAGGAAAAAGTCAAAAACTGTCACCAGGAACAAAGCTCCTGAAGCTTCCTATGACAGAGTTGACGCAAATAGAGCTGTCAAAAGGAATCAAGATTTGGATTTAAATAGACCGCAGCCAAGGAAAAACAACTACAATTGGGTCATTGATGAGAGTATTGCACAGGAATCTGACAATCATGAGTCCAATTCTTTGCCCAACAGAAAACTGGTTTATGCGGGAAAGATAATGCGAAGTACCGATAGAGCAGATTCTGCCGAGGATGATATCAAAGCTAGAGTAGCAAGCTGGGTTGAAGCTGTGGATTATTCCGGAGATGTGTTTAGGAGAATTATTGAAAGTAGGTTCAAATCGGAGGAAGAATCGGAGGAAGAATCGGATAATACGGTAAGTTGCGATATTGAGAATATTGAGCTTGAAAAGCCTTTTCAAGATGGGGCAGAGGAAAAAGTGGATGCCGAAAACCTAGGGACAGAAGAAGAGGTGGAATATTGGAAGGCGGAAACCGAAGAACCCCACAGGATTACGAAATCGGAATACATGGACGAGTACAGGCAGTTTGAAGCATCACAGAGGATAGAAGGCATATTCGAAGTGGACCAAATACAGGAGTTTGAAGATATGAGACCTGTGGCTACAGCGGAAGAAGCTGAGGTGCGGGAAGAGTTTGCTGCGGATATTAAAAATATACAGTACATGAAAGAAATAACAGAAGATGAAAGAAGTGTAGAGGAACTAATAGAATATGAGGTAAGAGATGAAGGGGTAGAAGATAGCATAATAGACGCAGAAGAATTCATAGAATTCGAAGGTATAGATGTGGATGTAGAAGACATAAGAGAATTAATAGAATATGATGTAAGAGATAAAGAGGTAGAAGATAACGTAGAAGCTGTAGAAGAATTCATAGGATTTGAGGACATAGATGAAGATGTAGTAGATGTATATGAAACAGAAGGAATACACCATATAGGTGATGAAGACAAAACAGCACAGAGAAATGAAGCCGAGGAAATTGGAAAGGTAGGACAAACTAGGTATCCAAGGCAGACAATAGAGCCTGTATTTCCTCCGATAGAATTGCTAAAGCAAATAGATAATAAGAACGTGCCAGACGATACGGGTTTTAATTCCGAAACAAGGGCACGGAAGCTGATTGATACCTTAGAGAGCTTTGGTGTGGGGGCAAGGATAATAAATATAAGTGAAGGCCCTGCTGTAACAAGGTATGAGCTTCAGCCGGATTATGGAGTTAAGGTAAGCAAAATTGTGAGCCTTACAGACGATATTGCATTAAACCTCGCAGCTGTAGGAGTCAGAATAGAGGCGCCTATACCTGGTAAGGCGGCTATAGGGATTGAAATACCAAATACGAAGGTTACCCCGGTTTGGCTTCGTGATGTAATTGAGTCGGAAGAATTTCGGAATCACCCGTCAAAGCTTGCTTTTGCTGTGGGAAAAGATATTGCCGGAAAACCTGTGGTTGCTGATATTGCCGCAATGCCCCATCTACTTATTGCAGGGGCAACGGGTTCGGGAAAGAGCGTTTGCATTAATACATTGATAACTAGTATCCTCTATAAGGCATCGCCTCATGATGTGAGACTTTTGATGGTGGATCCGAAAGTTGTGGAACTAAGTATTTACAACGGGATACCACATCTCTTGATTCCGGTGGTTACTGACCCCAAAAAGGCCGCAGGAGCATTAAACTGGGCGGTGCAGGAGATGACAAACCGCTATAAGCTTTTTGCGGAAAATAATGTTCGGGACCTAAAAGGATATAATCATTTGATGCGAAGAGAAGGAAGCGAAACCCTTCCTCAGATAGTAATTATAATTGACGAGTTGGCAGACCTTATGATGGTTGCACCTAATGATGTTGAGGATTGTATCTGTAGATTGGCACAAATGGCCAGAGCGGCAGGCATGCACCTTGTGATTGCAACGCAAAGGCCCTCCGTCAATGTCATAACAGGAGTCATAAAGGCAAATATACCCTCGAGGATATCTTTTGCAGTATCATCCCAGGTTGACTCAAGGACCATACTGGATATGTCCGGAGCCGAAAAGCTATTGGGCAAAGGGGATATGCTGTTTTACCCTCTTGGTATGCCAAAGCCTGTGAGAATACAAGGGGCGCTGATAACTGACACCGAAGTTGAGAATATAGTATCCTTTATCAAATCCACGCAACAGGCGCAGTACGACGATGAAATCATTGATAAAATCGACAGCCACACTGACGATACCCAGCCCATTTCCGAAGGTGATGATGAGCTGCTTCCGCAGGTGATAGATATGATAATCGAACAGGAACAGGCATCGACATCATTGATACAAAGAAAGTTTAAGATAGGATACTCAAGGGCAGCGAGAATAATTGACCAATTGGAGGCAAATGGTATGGTGGGACCTTTTGAAGGTAGCAAGCCGAGAAAGGTATTGATTACAAAGCAGCAGTGGCAGGAGATGAGCTGATATCCCAAACGTTATCCATTGATTTTGAATAAAGTCAATTAATTTTGGAAAACTAACTCTAAAAATGTTTTTGAGGAGATAATGACAATGGATAATAAGGATAATGTGGTTATTAAGGAATTGAATTCTTTTCTTGAAGGAAATTACATGGCGGTACACGGGTATGAAAGGTATATACAGCATGTAAAAGACCAGAATGTGAAAAAGGAGCTTCAGAGGATTCAACAGGAGCACAAGCAAAATTCAGCACTGATTGCTGAGAGGATTCAAAACTTAGGGGGAGTTCCGGTGGATGGGCCCGGCTTTATGGGCAGTATGGCTGAGACTATGAATAAGCTTAAGGGAACTTCCGACGATACCGCGTTTATTCTAAAGGATGCTGCGGAGAGTGAGAATAAAGGCATAAAAATGGGCGAAGAAGTTGTTAGAGGAGACTTGGATACTGAAAGCCGTAAGATTGTTGAGAAGGTTCTGGATGTAAACCGACAGCATGTATCACAGCTCAATAATCTTCTTCAGTAATGAGGTGTATTATATATTTTGTGTTTAATATACCTTATATTGCTTTAAAAATCGGGTATCTGTGAGGAGAACTACTTGATGAGAATAGACAGCTTTTTGAAACTGGTGGAGATTAGGACGAAGATTGCCAGCATGGTGCCGCTCATGCTCGGTACGGTATACGCAATATACCGTTTTGATACATTCAACATTAAAAACTTTGCATTGCTGTTTATATCACTTCTGTCCTTTGATATGGTGACAACAGCTGTTAATAACTACTTTGATTATAAAAGAGCAGCAAAGAAACAGGGATATAATTACGAAGAGCATAATGCAATAGTGCGGGATAAGCTTGGTGAACCACTGGTAATTATGGTTATACTGCTTCTTTCGTGTATAGCGGTATTGTTTGGAATATTACTTTATATCAATACAAATATTATTGTACTATTGGTGGGGGTATTATCCTTTGCTGTCGGGATTGCTTATTCCTTTGGCCCCCTGCCAATTTCCAGAATGCCACTGGGAGAAGTTGTTTCGGGCTTTTTTATGGGCTTTGTAATAGTATTTCTTTCTGTATTTGTACATATTTATGATCGGGATATTGTCTTGTTTGCCCTTGAGGGACAGTCAATTCTCTTGCGGCTAAATGCTGTAGAGGTATTATCTATTTTTGCTTTCTCAATTCCGGCCGTCTGCGGAATTGCAAATATTATGCTTGCAAATAATATATGTGATATGGAGGATGATATAGAAAACGGGCGATATACACTGCCGATTTATATAGGGAAGCAAAAAGCTCTCTGGCTATTTGAAGCTCTCTATTACATTGCTTTTATTGATATAATACTACTTGTAATTTTCAGGATTGTGCCTTTGACATTGTTGTTGGTATTGCTTGTCTTTGTACCCATAAAGAAGAATATAGGCCTTTTTAGAAAGACGCAGACAAAGAAAGACACCTTTGAGCTTGCGGTCAAAAACTTTATTATAATGTGCGGATCTCAACTGCTATTACTCGCTGTTTCGACGATTGGATTCTTTGTAAATTTACTTTAACTTATATTCTGATTCAAACTTATAATCCTATTCTAATTAATAAATTTACTTTAACTTATAGTTTGACTCAAACTTATAATCCTATTCTAATCAATAATTTTACTTTAACTTAGACTTATAGTAAAACTTCAACTTGCATCTAAATTCAAACTTGTATTCTTATTCTAAGGATTATATATTTATATTTTAGGCAATAATTTTTTATAGAGGATTTTTTGGGATGAATGTCGAATAAATAATTTGGTAATTTTATTTGCACATTGAAAACGTGGCGAAAGGATTGTTATTATTGAATTGGATTGATAGACTGGAACGTAAATACAGCCGCTTTGCTATTAAGAATCTAACAAAATACTTGATAATCGGTACTGCCTTTGTTTTTGTTTTAAGTCTTTTTAATGATTTTAGATACATTGCATCTTTGTTTACCTTGCAGCCTTCTTTGGTGATGAAAGGGCAGATATGGAGGTTAATAACCTTTATTTTTGTGCCTTTTGTGGGAAACTTCTGGGTAATTTTTGTGTTATATATTTTCTATACATTCGGCACGGCTCTTGAACGCTACTGGGGAAGCTTCAGGTTCAATCTCTACTACTTTATTGGCGTTGTGGCAGCAATTGCAGCTGCATTTTTGGGTGAATTCTGGGGTGGCAGGGTAACTTCGGAGTTTCTATACATGTCTGTTTTCCTGGCTTTTGCCTATCTTAACCCAAACTTTGAGCTTCTTTTGTTTTTCATAATTCCGGTCAAGGTTAAGTATCTTGCATGGTTCGATATTATCTTTACAGTCCTGTCCATCATTTTCAGACCGGAGACACGAATTATCGCTTTATTGTCCTTCACAAGTTTCATAGTATTCTTTGGAAAGGAGGTTTTTGAACAGTACTTGTCTCCAAACATAAAAAAACTTGACAGAAAGCGCAGACGCAGAAAATTTAAGGTGATTGCAGCTTCTGTTAAGACTCCGGAGATAATCTACACTTGTTGCATATGCGGCAGAACATCAAAGGAACATCCTGATCTAAAGTTTGCGTACTGTTTTAAATGCGGTAGTGATTATGAATATTGTCAGGAGCATCTGACAAATCATGAACATATCCTTAGACACTGATTTTTCGACTTACTTTACACCAAAAATCATGTCCAATTCATTTGATGCAACATTTAGTTTATTAATAAAATGTTTACAATTCTTTAATTGACAAATTAATATTTTTTATAATAGAATTAAAATTGTTAAAGCTAATTGTTGTTATTCTAGATTGTTTTAATAATGCTAAAAGTTATCATCGTTGCCGAAAACTATTAATTTTTATTGCTGTTTACTATGAATATTCGTTCCAATTTATAGATATAGTTACAGAGGGAGTAACGTTTTATATTCAACATGATGATAAAACAACCCGGTTTTCTTTGGAGATTCGTGATACTCTACATCTTGCATTGATGGCATAGGTGTGGAGTATTATTAGCGCTTGATTCACATTTATTAATTTACTGCCCGGAAAGGAGCGGATTTGATGAAACAAGATATATTCCCTCGAAACAATGTGTTTAGGATTGACAGTCCTAATGTATTGATCGCAGAGACGCCTGTGAAATACAGGGTCGAGGAGATATACCTTGATGGTAAACTAAAAAAAGCGGAGGATGTTGATGAAGAAGAGAAGAGCTATGGAATTTTTATGCACTCCCTTGTGCTTAGCAACTATGCTGAGGTAATGAATGTTAATAACAAGAGATTAGACATTATTCAAGATGAGAGGGAGAAAGCAATTTTCTACTATACAGAAGAAAAAGGCTTTGACAAGAGCCTTATTGAGAGTATAGTTCCTAAAGTTGAAGCCTTTACCTTTGAAGAAAAAAGCCTAAAAGTGTCCACCCACATAATAAACGAAAAAATGCGTATAGTTTCAAGAGGCACACCGGAGGAGCTAATGAAAAGGTGTTCATATATACTTTTAGATTCAAAGTTTGTAAAAAAGACCCGGACCATTTATAAGGAAGTTAATAGAGTGCTAAATGACATGATAAAGAGATGCTGTACGGTATATGCACTGGCAATTAAGGATGTAACAAAAGCCAATATAATTGCGAATGTTGATGCTTATGTCAATGGTATGACTCTCGTAGCCCTTATTGGAATGTGCCGTGCCTAAGAAGGCTTGGATATATGCGCCAATTCTTAACAGTGATATTGTGAAGGTGGTCTATATCTGCTATAATTTTAATATTGTATTATATAGCAAAAATGACTTTAAACAGTAAGCTATATGATTGCATTAATTCACCATATTATGTAATAAGCATTAGGAGGATATTATGTGGACTAGAGAGTATCTGAAAACGAGGGCAAAAGCTGTTTTGCGAGTGTCTTACTGGAAGGCTTTTTTGGTTAGTATTATTTTGGGAATAGCAGGTGCAAATGGCGGCGGAGGCGGAGGCGGAGGCGGCGGCTCCGGAGATTACAGTGGATATTCATCTTCTGGAGAAATGATTGCGGCGATAATTTTTATTTTAGTAGTTGTAGCTATAGTTATGGCATTAGCTTTGGCATTTCGAGTTTTTCTCGGTTATCCTCTCGAAGTTGGAGGAAGGCGTTTTTTTGTACAGAACGCACAACTAGAGGGTATGAGCAGTGAAGAATTGGGAGTTTTGGGTTACGCGTTCAACAAGGAAAGATACATGGATATAATAAAGGCCATGCTTTATAAAGGAGTTATGAATTTTCTGTGGTATTTGCTTCTCATAATTCCAGGTATAGTGAAAAAATATTCTTATATGATGGTACCGTATATCCTATCCGACAACCCGAATATCGGGTATAAGCGTGCTTTGGAATTAAGCGAACAGATGACTTATGGCCATAAATTTAATATTTTTATATTGGAGTTATCATTCATCGGATGGTATCTGTTGGGTTTATTGGCTTGCTGTATAGGTATAATATTTGTAACTCCTTATGTGGATGCTACAATGGCTGAGCTATACTTGGTGCTTCGTCGGCAAGCAATTGAGAAGAATCTGTGTACCTGCGAAGAATTAATGCTGGATTCAATATTACATGATGACGGAATTAGTGAGTATTAATACTATATGTACATATGTTTGCAATTTGCATTAAGAAATGTGCTTTCAAAAGTTAAACGGGTTTTATCCACTGCCCGTTTAACTTTTTGTAATATACACTAGGTGTCAGTTACGTGAATGCTGCCCGGAGTTTTGAGTTTACCTGCAGCATAAATAATTGCAGATAAGGATGGCATGGGTATGTTTGAAATAATACTGCTTCTTGTTAAGGTTGTTTTTACTTTGGTTATATACCTGTTTATTTTTGGGGTAATACGATTAATTTATCTTGATATTAAATCCATGAGCATCAGCAAAACCGATAACGTGGGTTTTTATCCGTACCTTAAGCTCATAAACCAACGGGAGATGTTGGACTTTAAGGTTGAGGAAAATTATACCCTCCGAAAAAGTGTGATTATCGGGCGCAATGATAAGAATGATATAGTAATAAAGGACCCGTTTATTTCAGGGATTCATGCATATATTATGGCTGAAGGAGAGTCAGTCCGTATAAAGGATATGGGAAGTAAGAATGGAACGTTTGTTAACGGCGTAAGACTTAATGAAGGAGAAATAATTCCATTAAAAGATGGCGATAACATTAAGATCGGACATGTGAAATTCCTGTTTGTTTCGATTGGCAAATGAGGTGTATTCTAATGCTTGGAGCAATAACATACCGCCGACCTTTAAACTTAATAGCCGCATTTAATATTATTGGGTATCTATTCCTGTTCTTTAGCGATGAACCCTATAACTGGATGACCTTGGCGGTGGGAGGAGCGGCAACTTTTATCATATGTTCTGCATGTTTAATAATCATTAAAAGGAATCATGGGGATGAATATCTTATCTTGATAGTATCTATGCTATTGAGTGTCGGATTGATGATGATTTACCGCCTTGACGAAAGGTTGGGGCTAAAGCAGTTGGTGTGGATAGCAGTAGGCCTGGGACTGTTTTTTGCTTTTTATCATATATATATTAAAGTCGACAAATGGGATAGATTTGCCTATGTATATATAGCCCTGTCTGCTGTTTTGTACCTTGTTACATTGGTTTTGGGAAGGAATATAAACGGTGCAGTAAACTGGATAGTAATTGGCGGCTTTTCGTTTCAACCGTCGGAGCTGTGTAAAATTCTGTTTGTTTTTTTCTTGGCGTCCTATTTTAAAAATCCGGATAATTTATTTTTAGAAAAATATATACAAGATAAAAGGTTAAGAGTTCTTTTAAATAAAGTATTGCTAATGCTTGTTGCTTATTGCAACATAGGCTTTCTTGTTCTTCAAAGGGAGCTTGGGACAGCTCTTTTGCTGTTTTTAACTTTTCTTCTTGTTCTCTATGTTTTTAGCAAGGATTTGAAGCTGTTTTTGTTAAATTCTGCCTTCATAGTTCCCGGCGTGATTTTTGGATATTTTATGTTTTATCATTTGAGGGTCAGAGTGGATGCCTGGCTCAATCCATGGGCAGATATTACAAATAAAGGCTACCAGATAGCCCAGTCCTTGTTTGCCATTGCCTCCGGCGGATTTTTCGGTACGGGAATAGGCATGGGCAGGCCGGATATGGTGCCGGCAGTGAGTACCGACTTTATTTTTTCCGCGATATGCGAGGAGATGGGGATTTTTGGCGGAGTTGCAGTGGTTCTTTTATGCATGCTCTTTACCTACAGGGGAATAAAAATAGTACTTGGCTTGAAGGATAGGTTTAAAAAGATATTGGGTTTGGGAATTGTGACGATGATTGGATTGCAAACCTTTATTATCATTGGTGGAGTCATAAAGCTTATTCCGTTGACAGGAATAACGCTTCCCTTTGTAAGCTATGGAGGAAGTTCCCTTATAACGAGCTTTATTGCATTGGGGATTCTTCAGGCAATATCAAACCCGAAATTTGATAGAGCGGGCGGTGAGGCTAATGGATGAAAATAGAAAGATTATTCAGGTGCTAATTGCAATATGCTCCCTCTTTTTTATTATAGTGGGCTATCTTACTTATATTCAATTGTTTAGAAGTCGGGATTTTATGGCCAATACCTACAACAGAAGACAATACAAAATAGAGGAGAATACGTCAAGGGGCAATATATATGACAGGAACGGGGTACTGCTTGCTTACAGTAAATTGGAAGGGGAGGAACAGGAGAGGATTTATCCTTATGGGGCTCTGTACAGCCAGGTAATCGGTTATAGCTCAAAAGTGTATGGCAAGTCGCAGATTGAAGCCGCTTACAATAATGAGTTATTGGGAATTGATGATCTTAGCCAGGTATTTGGAATGGTTAGCGGCTCCAACTATCCTACCCGAAAGGGAAACAATCTTTATCTGACCATTGATCATAAGCTTCAGGCCCTTGGGGGAGAGCTTCTTAATGGGCGAAAGGGAGCTGTGGTGGCTATGGACCCCAAGACTGGAGAAATCCTTGCTTTGGTAAGTAGCCCGAATTTTGACCCCGGAGCGAAAAAGCTGGAGGAAAACTGGCAGAGTATGGTTGAATCCGAGGATGCTCCTTTTCTTTGCCGGGCTGCTCAAGGTCTGTATGCACCGGGCTCAACTTTTAAAATACTGATTACAGCTGCAGCTATTGAGAACGGCATGGAAAATGAAGTGTTTGAGGACAACGGTTCTATAATTATCGATGAAAGAGAAATTAGAAACTCAGAAAGCAAAGCTTATGGAAAGATAGATTTGAAAAAGGCCCTTGCATTATCAAGCAATGTGGTATATGCCCACCTAGGTACGGAGCTTGGTATGGGAAGCTTTATGGATATAACCAATCGTACGGGATTTGAAAAGGAAATTCCTTTTGATATTCCAATGAGCAAAAGCCGATTCCCGTATGAAAGCATGGATAAAACAGACTTGGCCGAGGCGGCTATAGGACAGGGAAAGGTTCTGGTAACTCCCCTTCACATGGCAATGATTACATCGGGAGTTGCCAATGGAGGTATCATGATGGAACCAGTGCTGGTTAAAAGCATTGCACATGCTGAAGGTAAATCGAACAAAGAACTAAAAGCTGATAAGCTGGGTAGGATAATGGAATCGGATGTAGCTGAGAAAATCAGAGTAATGATGCAGGAGGTTGTGGCTTCCGGTACAGGACATAATGCAGCAATTAAGGGAATTAGTGTTGCCGGCAAGACGGGAACCGCGGAAAACGAGCTGTCGGTGAAAAAGAAGGCGAAGGAGCATTCGTGGTTTGTGGGCTTTGCTCCTGCGGAAGACCCGAAAATTGCTGTGGCTGTCATTGTTGAGTATGGAGGCTCCGGCAGTGAGGCTGCAGTGCCCATAGCAAAGAGGATAATGAGTCAATACCTTTCACAATGATTGCAGTAAAAATAAAATATTTATTCTTGATTTTTCCTTTGAAAAAATATACAATAATCACAGAACAATTGTTCTGTGATTATTGATGTATTGGTGAGGGAGAATGAAGAAAATTAGTGATATACCTAAGTTTGAGAGACCAAGGGAAAAGCTGTTTGAAAGGGGTGTCAGGTCGCTTTCGGATTTGGAACTGCTTGCAGTTTTGATTGGAAGCGGTACAAAAGACTGTAATGTAATGACTGTTGCCAGCCGGATATTGAAGGTTCTGGACAAAGGCTGTGACAGGGTCAGTGCCAAAGAGCTTCAGGAAATTGAGGGAGTTGGCCCGGCAAAGGCGTCGGTTATTGCTGCAGCTCTTGAGTTTGCAAGACGCAGAATTAGACCGGAGGGCATTAAAATATCTTCTCCTTCGGATATATTGCCTCTGATTTCATATATGTCCAACCGCAAGCAGGAGCACTTTATTTGCGTGTCATTAAGTGGAGCAAGCGAAGTTATTGCCACAAGGGTTGTATCGGTTGGACTAGTAAACAAGGTGCAGGTGCACCCTAGGGAGGTATTTGCTGACCCCATAACCGACAGGGCAACGGCAGTCATAGTGGCGCATAATCACCCGTCAGGTTCTCTGTCGCCAAGCGAGGAGGATATAGAGGTGACAAAGCTCCTAAAAGAGGCTGGAGATACCCTGGGTATAACGCTCACAGATCATATAATTTTCAGCCGCAAGGGCTATTTTAGCTTCCTTGAGAATGGACAAATGCCCAACTAATATAGATAGACGTAGCTGATGGCCTATTATTTTAGATATATGGGGGTAAGAGATTTGAAGCAAATTAAAGGGGACGATGCATCCAAATTGCTCAAGCCAATTAAGAGAAGCCGGGCAAGACTTGTACTGGGAAGATTGTGGTACACGTATTCTAGGTGTTTTGACTGGTATTTCGGGGATAAGAAGTATTGCAGAAAAAGGAGCACCGAGCTTTTGGATTATTCCGTATTTACCCATAGAACACCTCTTTTAAGGAAGTTAAAGGATGTGGACATGTGGATGCAACACAACAAGATTATTAATTTACGGATAGCGGCAGAACGGCTGGACGGTATTATAATAAACCCCGGTGAAACCTTTTCCTACTGGAAGCTTATAGGAAGACCAACGGCCAATAAGGGCTATGTCGATGGAATGGTTCTTTTCAACGGGGGCTTTAAGCCCGGTATTGGAGGCGGTCTGTGTCAATTGTCCAATCTTATTTACTGGATGACGCTGCATACCCCCTTGACGGTTACCGAAAGACACAGGCACAGCTATGATGTTTTTCCGGATTCGGACAGGAAGCTTCCCTTTGGAAGCGGTGCCACCTGCGTATATAATTACAGGGACCTTCAGATTTTTAATGGTACAGACTGTCCTTTTCAGTTGAAGGTCTTCTTGGACGAAACCCATCTGAACGGAGAGTGGAGAGCTGCGGAAAAACTTGGAGTAACTTATGAGGTATACGAAAAAAAACACAGTATAACCCATGAATATTGGGGCGGATATATAAGACACAATGAAATTCGAAGGCGCGTTTATAACATGGAAAGGGAGCTAATTGAGGATGAATATGTAACTGAAAATCATGCACTGATGATGTATCAGCCCTTTATAGAGTATAAACCGGATGAAAAAATCAAAAATAAAGAGAGCTCATGATGATCTGCGCGCCAGCTGATATAAATCTCTACACACCTGTAAACAATCTTTCGACTGCCTACAAGCATTGCAAAACCCATACCAACCTTTGCTCGACTATCAGAGATACCTTAGAAACCCATTACAATCTTTCGACTGTAATAGACCTCCAGCATGTAATGTTGCTCTCACAGGGATTACTACACAAGTTGGATTACCACAAAAGTCAGTAAGCTAATGAAAGCAAAGTTAATGCCTGCGGAACCTATGATAATCTTAGCTCGAGTATTATATATCCCTTGCGACCACATTATAGTACCTATTGGAAACAATCAAAACTATCTGAAAATCACCAATTATTTTTACTATAATATAGCCTTTGAGGACATATAATATTCTTCCCTCCGGCTAATACCAAGCTTTAAGAAACCTGTCATTAACCTTTGGCCGACCATTATAAAGCCGATTTAAAGACCTTATAAGGATCTTGGCTCAACCATCATGAACCCTACGCTAATTATTATGAACCGTTTTTGAATATAAATTCATGGTAAAATGTAGAAACTTATGTTGGCGTTATTTTTGGTTCAGTTCATCATAATTGACAAACGGTTCAGGCATAGGAGGATTGCTGCTTTGCGTTCCGGCTTTTCTTTTCTTTAAGACAATCAAAATTATGGCTGTTATAGCCATTACTGTGATAAGTGCAAATATAGCAAAGATGATTAGCACTCTTTTTATAGTAAGTTTTGTTGAAACTCTTTGGATATTGTCTTTGGCATCTTTATAATCGGGATTGAGCTCAACACTCTTATTGAATGCTTCCAATGCCTTGTCAAGTTTACCCTGACCTTCCAAAGCGAGCCCTTTAATATTATAGATAGTGTAATCAGCTATGTCTAACTTGATGGACTCGTTACAAGACTCAAGAGCTTCATTATATCTGGATAATTCTAATAAAGCGACGCCTTTGTTACCATATCCCTTTGTATTATTAGGATCTGCTTCAATAGCTTTATTAGCATATTCTAGAGCTTCTTCAAATTTTTCAAGCCCAATCAATGCAAATGCTTTATTTGAATAAGTAACAGAAAAAATAATTGGATTTTTTAACGGTAATTCCAGAGCTTTATCTAAATTTGTTAGAGCTTCTTCATACATTCCTTTTTTAGATAGAGAACCTCCAATATTTGTGTATGCCTGAACACAAAGGTTAATGTCTTTAGGATCTAACTCAATGGCTCTTTTGGACGCTTCTATCGATTCGTCAAGTCTATCAAGAAAGAATAATGAAGTGCCTTTTGCAGCGTAAGCTGAGCCAAGAGTCGGATCAATTTCAATAGCCTTGTCACTGAATACAAGAGATTCATCAAACCGGTTTAGCATGTTTAGAGCAAAGGCTTTGTTGGCATATGCAAGACTGTTTTGGGGATCTAACTCGATGGCTTTTTCAGTAGCTTCAAGGGCTTCTTCGTAATTATGTAGAGAAAGTAATGCTACTGACTTGTTTGAAAGGATGAGTGATTCATGTACGGGATTTTGTGCAATGTTTAATTCTAAAGCTTTGTTGCAGTAATCAAGGGCTTCTTCGTATTTTCCTAAATTTACTAGATAATTAGATTTATTAATGTATGCCTCAGGCATGTTGGGACTAATTTCGATAGCTTTGTCGCACCAATTGAGAGCTTCGTCATAATTACCCAAAAAAGAATATGCCACGCTTATGGCTATATATGCGTCGATATTATCGCTAGAAAGCTCTAGAGATTTATTACCTACTTCGATGGCTTCTTCGGGTTTGTTTAGCCAAGCCAAAGCATAAGCTTTGTTGGAGTATGCAACGGAAAGGGTATATTTATTATTGGGATTCATGGCAATTACTTTGTCTGATACATCTAGAGCTTCTTCATACTTTTTCATCAGTATAAAAATAGATCCTTTTATTGTGTAACCAGTAGGTTCGTTGGGAGATATCTCAATGTATTTGTTACAGGTTTCAAGAGCTTCTTCGAGTTTGTTGGTGAACATCAGACATACAGATTTGTTTATATAGGCATCTTTAAAGTTGGGTAGTAATTCTATTGAACGATTGTAGCATTCGATTGCTTCGTTGTATCTTTCCAGATTGTACAAAGCGAGTCCCTTATTGTAGTAAAGCTCGGGAATATTAGTATCCAGTTCAATGCCCTTATTGTAACTTTGGATTGCTTCCTCAAATTTTCCGGATTCAAACAAAGTATTTCCTTCATCAAAATATTGCAAGGCTGAGGCGGCATGCGATATAAAGGTTGGGAAGGTAAGAGAAATCAGCAAAATACTGATTGTGATTATTAATTTTACTGTAGTTTTCATAATATACTCCTTTACTACTTTAGTATTTTACGGCTAATTATACCATAAGTGGGGATTTGCAATCAATGCAGTTTGGAGTATATTTATTTGAGATGCTTCCTGTAAAGGTATGCTGTAAGAATACTGAAAAATTAATATAAAAATCAAGTTTTGCATTGACCAATATAATGTTTTATGTTATAAATTCTAAATAGTTACATAATGTTTTAATTATTTTACATAGATGCTTAGATTTTGTAAACAGTCTCGCATTATATGATAATTAATTATTTTTACAAATAGGGGGAAATCACATTGAATAAGTGGGAAATTATTAAGAAAACAATATCAATCTGTCTTATTTTATCCATAACACTTTCGGTTTTTATTAGTCCAGATGTAGTTCAGGCATTGAGTCAAGAAATGAATGTAGAACTACCTCAAGCTGCTGAGGACAAAGCAATTGAATTGGTATATAGTACACCTTCGGGGATTGTTGTTCCAACTCCAATGGAGAGTGGGATGTCGACAGTGACAGCATCACCTGCAGTTACACCTACACAAGAAATATCGCCGTCGCCAACTCAAACACTGTTATTTACTCCTATGCCATTATTGTCTCCATTACCATCACCGGAGTTTACTTCTACGCCATTTCCATCGCCTTTACCATTTCCATCTCCGGAATTTACTTCTACGTCAACACCAGACCCAGATTCAACTCCAACTCCAACAGTTTCACCTACTCCATTGGATGTGGAGGCACCATCAAAACCGGAATGTATAATCAGTACGGATAGAACTGACACAACTATTTCTTTGTCGTGGAGTCAGTCGACTGACAATGTTGGTGTAAAGGGTTACTATATATACAGAGACGGAGTAAAACTAAATGTTGATGTTACAGAACCGTATTTTACTGATGAAGGGTTAACCGAGAATACTACATATAAGTATTGTGTAACAGCTTACGATGAAGCAGGCAATGAATCGGAGAGAAGTACGGAACTTGTAGTTATGACCCTTGCGAATAATATTACGGAGCTAAATGCTGTTGTAAATGAGGATGGAAGTATATTGGTTTCGTGGAATCAAGTAGCAAGAGCTGCGGGGTATGAATTAATTATAGATGAATTTGAATCTAAATATATCAATGAGACAAGTTATTTGCATACAGGTCTTTTACAAAATACACGTCATACATATAGAGTTAGAGTTAAGTTTGCTAGCAACAGTTATGGGGCATGGAGCGAGAAAAAGGTAGTTTTCAGCTTCCCGGGCAAGCCTATGGATGTAGATGCTGATATTATTGACGATAATTCTGCGAAGATATTCTGGAATGGAGTTCAGGGGATAAGCAAATATAACGTATATAGAAATGATGAATTGGTAGCGGCTGAAGTGACAGCGGTTGAGTTTACAGATACGGGTTTGACTGCGGGTACAGATTATGAATATGAGGTAAAGGCGATTTCCGGAGGAAGTGAATCTCTGGAGAGCCAAAGAGTAATTGTTAATACTGGTGCAGGAAGCATATCTGCAAATACGGTGTTGAATGAAAATAGGGTATATAAAAGCTTTAATTTAAAAAGCAGGATTATTAATTTAAATGTCTATAAGTGTAAAGTAGATGGTGACCTTATACAGATCGGAGGTACGTTGGATGTAAATGGAGGAAGGTTGGAGATAGCAGGAGACTATAGGATAAGCGAATATTCATACTTGGAGATGACAGAAGAGGATGATTACGTATTAGTAAGAGGGGATTTTGAGACAGAGAGCAAGCGTGAACATAAGGATAAATTAACAGCAGGGACAATGGAAGTGAAAGGTGATTTTACACAGGTAAGAAACACGTCGAGCTCGAACTCTAATTTTAAAGCGAGTGGAACGCATAGGGTTGTATTAAGTGGAGAAGAGCAACAGACAGTAAGCTTTTCAAGTGCAGATATATCGCAGTTTAACATATTAGAGAACAGAAACGCATCAGGTAAAGAACTAATATTTAAAAATCCATATAATGCAAAGACATTTATAAACAATACACCGGGGCTATCACCGATGACAGTATATTATCATGATTGGAATCTGACAGGGAATGAAGTAATAAATGGAGATTTGTATATAAAAGGACGCACGTTGAATCTTGCAGGAAAAACGCTAAAGGTAAATGGGGATTTGATACAAACCGGAGGTACATTGGACGTAAATGGAGGAAGGTTAGAGGTAGCAGGAGACTATAAAATAAGCGAATATTCATACTTGGAGATGACAGAAGAGGATGATTACGTATTAGTAAGAGGGGATTTTGAGACAGAGAGCAAGTGTGAACATAAGGATAAATTAACAGCAGGGACAATGGAAGTGAAAGGTGATTTTACACAGGTAAGAAACACGTCGAGCTCGAACTCTAATTTTAAAGCGAGTGGAACGCATAGGGTTGTATTAAGTGGAGAAGAGCAACAGACAGTAAGCTTTTCAAGTGCAGATATATCGCAGTTTAACATATTAGAGAACAGAAACGCATCAGGTAAAGAACTAATATTTAAAAATCCATATAATGCAAAGACATTTATAAACAATACATCGGGGCTATCACCGATGACAGTATATTATCATGATTGGAATCTGACAGGGAATGAAGTAATAAATGGAGATTTGTATATAAAAGGACGCACGTTGAATCTTGCAGGAAAGGCTCTAAAGGTAAATGGAAATTTAATACAGACAGGAGGCACATTAGATATAAATGGAGGGGTTTTGGAAGTAACAGGGAATTACACAATGGGCGGAAGAGCATATTTGGAAATGACACAAGAGGATGATTACATATTAGTAGGAGGGAATTTTGAAACAAAAAGCAGTTATAGTCATGAAGGAAAGTTGACAGCAGGAACAATAGAGGTGAAAGGGAATTTTGCACAAAAAGTTGGTAATAACTCTAATTTTAAAGCGAGTGGAACCCATAAGGTAATATTAAGTGGAAGTGAAGTGCAAAATATATATTTTGACAAAATAGCTTATTCCAAAATTAATATCCTTATCATAACCAAACCACTGAGTGAAGGGTACACATATAATGTGCGAGAGATATACGATTCCAAAACAAAAACATACTACTACGAACTACCATGGAAAAACCTAATTGAACAATTTGACCCAAACCCCCAACCGGGTACAATGATATCAAAAGCATCCCTTGAACCTGCAAGGAAAGGACTGGGACTTGCTGAGGTAAATGCAAAACTATACGCCTTTGGAGGAAGCTCTCCTGATCCGAAAAGCAAAGGTACTACTATATACCTTGACACAGTATCGGAATATGACCCTGTAAAAAACAGCTGGACAGAGTATGCACCGGGTTCATCACCCAATCCAAATAAAAAGATGCGTGAGCCAAAATCAAATATGGCTGTAGCTGCAACCGACAACAGAATCTATGTGGTTGGTGGATTTAATGGCTTTAATTACCTTAATACTGTAGAAGTATATAATCCATCAATAGCTGAATTTGATAATTCCATAGCTTTTCCTGCGATTAGCGAGGCAAAAAGCGGAGCAGGAGCTGTGGTAATTGGAAACAAACTATATGTTATCGGTGGTTATAATGGCTTAAAATACAGTGATACGGTTGAAGTGTGCGACCTGTCGGCGGACAACCCGCAGTGGACTGGTAAACCAAAAACTTCAAATTGGATGACTCCAAGGGCAGACTTTGGTATAGCAACCTATGGAGGTAAAATATATGTATTTGGTGGACGTGGTGAAAGCGGATATCTATCATCTATCCAAGAATATGACCCAGAAACAAATACATGGAAAACAATGAGCGCAAAACTGACAGAAGCAAGGTCAGAGCTTAAAGCATTGACAATGAGCGGAAAGATATACATTTTAGGAGGTACCAACAATAGAGCTTCAGACATCGTTGAGGAATTTGACCCTTATGAAAAAATCATAAAGAAATTGCCTCGTCTTAGCAGAGCAAAGAGTTCGTTTGGAGCAGTTGTGGCATACAACAAAATCTATATAGTGGGAGGTACAGATGGGTATAATGTTCTGAGCGAAGTCCACGAATATTTTACACAGGTAATACCGGGGTTGACATACCTCGATGGCTTAAATGGTCTTGAGAGCAATAGTGGCATCTTTGATCTCAATGGTGTTAACAACGTTTCCGGAAGTTATTCTACTCAGGTAGAGGACTTCAGTATCGATAGTCCTGCAATGACTGTTAGCATTACGAGGACATACAACTCAAACAGCATAAAAGTGGTTAATGGAACAGTTCAGGAGGATGGTTGGAGCTTTAATTTCGAATCTTCAATCAGTGAAAAGAGTGATGGTATTTATAAGAGAGTAACGGCGTCAGCTCTTAACTTAAGACAGGAGCCTCCCAATATTGAACAGCTTACTTATTTAGATCCAATGCAATGGCGTATAATAAAGAGCCTTGCCTATGGAAGCATTGTAGAATTTGAAGGTTATACACTAGGAAATAAATGGATAAAGGTAAAGACTATTGATGGACTGCATACTGGTTGGGTGTGTACTGACTATATTGAAGATGCTGATGGTATGGAGGTAACTTATCCATCAGGAGCAAAAGCAATATTTAGACCCACTGGAAATGGTAAATACCTTCCGCCTCCAGGGATATACGATGAACTGCGGGATTTAGGCAACAATGTATTCAGGCTTACAACCAAAGAAGATCAAATAACCTACGAGTATCATGACGGCAACCTTGTAAAGATGATTGATAGGTATGGCAATATAATCAAATACCATTACGAAGATGGAAAGTTAAAGAAATTATATGATTGTGAGCCGAACAATGAAAGCAATTCAATAGGAAGAGTACTTACCTTTAACTATGATGGTAATAAATTGAGAAGCGTACAGGATAATTCCGGAAGGACAGTGACTTATACATATGATAAAAATGGAATGCTGGAAGCAGTAAAAGACCTTAACGGCTATACTACAAAATATTTGTACTACAATGCTGATGACGAGATTGAAGGGCAGAGATATAAGCTAAAAACGGTTTCAAAAATAAATGATTCGGGTGAAGAAGTTAAAATTCTTACAAATGTATATGATGGCTATGGACGTATGTACAAGCAATATGATACTGAAGGAAGGCCCACATACTATCTTTATACGGATTTGATTTGCGATGAAAAGGGAGAACAGCCTACAGATAAAAATGAGGTTGCACGCACCGTTTTTGATAAAAGAGGTAAAATATCAAAAGAGATATATAACATTAACTTTGCAGGAAAGCCTCTAAAGACAATCGATGCAAAAGGCAGGGAGACAACCTATAAGTATGAAATTAAGCATGATACCGGTATAATTGACATTACAAACTTCACATATAATGATTTGAAAAAAAGCCCGGCATATGATGATATTCGAAATAAAAATCTGCCGGAGATAGTTACAGCAACATTTAATGAAAGCACGACTAAAGTGGAGAAAGATGGAGATGGCAATATTATATTGATAACTTACCCGGACAATTCCACAAGAAAGTATAGCTATTATGAAAATGGGGACCTAATGTATGAAATTGACCAGATGAATCAACAGACATTTTATATGTATGAAAACTATGAGCCATACCAGGAAAAGGGGATTACAAAATACAGAAGCAGACTGACAAGAATTGTAAAGCCAGTGGAATCCGGAGTGGTATATACAAGTACAAAACTGCCGACAGATAGTGTGCTTAAAGCAGGAGATGCCGTAACTCGCTATAAATATGTTACCGGTTACAATAAAATAAAGGGATGTTTGATAGAAAAAATAACATATCCAAACGGTACATGGACTACATACAAATATAACAACAACGGAAATTTATTGGCAACAAGCGATAAAATAGACCTTACTGTGTCTAACGATATTGATGCTGCTTATAAATATGAATACGATAATTGCTTTAGAGTAAGTTCGGTGTCAAGTCCGATAGGATATAAAACAGAATATCGCTACAACAACACAAACCAGATAACCCATACCATAAAGAAAGACTTGGTTGGAGAAACGGTTAGTATTCACAGGACTTATTATGATTATGACGGCAGGAAGAAGAAAGAAGTTAATCCTGTAATGTATAACAGCTTGTATGATACAGGGAAAGACTACATTGGAACAGCATCTATGGTTTATGAATATGATGTATATGGAAGAGTAACCAAGCTTACAAACAATGTTCAAGGCTTAAGCCTTTCAAGCACTATCACTAAATATGAATATGATGCAGAGGGAAATATTATTGGCAAGAAAAACTACAGTAAGGCTTCAACAGGCGCAGATGAGGTCTTAGAGTCCTATTACATTTATGAATATGATTCTCTGAACAGGCTGGAGGCTACTTATTTCAAGGACGATGATAGTCCTGATACAAGCGCAGTTAAGCTTGAGGAGTATATTTATGAAGATATATATGGTGACAATATTCGGAAATCAAAGAAGATATATAAACAGTATCTCAATGACGGCAAGTTTTCAAAAACCGAATATATTTATGACCATGTCGGAAGGGAAGTAGAGGTAATACATCCTGACGAGACTAATGTTATAAGTACAGTCACTACATATTATCCTGATGGAAATGTAAAGACTGTAAAAGACCCAAGGGGAAGCATCAGTCATTATACTTACAGGAATTACGACTCGAGCAGAAATTTATACTATGATGAAAAGTATACTCCTGTAGAAAAGCTTAACAGCAATAATTACGAAATATCTTATTCAAGGGTTAATTACGACAGAGCAGGAAGAAAAGTCGAAGAGATAAAGTATGTTGATCTGATTGCAGCTACACTAAATAGTGACGGTACATACAGCATGGGATCGGATGCTCTTGCCGGCAAGAAATACAACAGTATATCGTACTTATATTACAACGATAACAAGGTAAAACAAGAAAACAGTTCGAATGGCAAGAAAGTAGAGTATTTCTATGATGATGACGGCAATCTTATTGAAGAAAGGACAACCTTTGACAAGGATGTTTATGGACGCGATAGGAAAAGATCAGTTCTATACCTTGACTACAATGCCTACGGCAAACCGGAAAAAACTGCAGTATTGGTAAAGAACGAAGATATTTCAAGGGATATGGTATTAAATGGAGATAATGTTGTACCCTTTGAAAGATTGTTTCCTGTAAATAACCAAGGTATAACGGACTATGGCTCTTATGAATATCATGACAACTGTAGCGCAATTGTTACAACTTATACTGATTTTGATGCCCAGGGGAATGCCCGAAATATAACATACCCAAGTAACTTTACTGAGAAATATTCTTATGACAGTCTTGGAAGAGTAATAAAGAAGAGTATAACAATCAGGGATATGGAAAATCCGGAAAGTTCAGGGCGTTATAAGACCGTCGAGAACATTACAACTTACAACTGGGAAGGTAAAATTGTAAAAGCTGAGGTTCTGTCCAAGTACGAGAATATAGTTGAAAAGTTGAGCAGCACAGCGTATAAATATGATGGCAGAGGATTCATGGTAAAAACAACTACAGACGTTATGCTCAACAAATATGATGAGGTTAATAAAACCGTAAAGCAGGAGAAAGAAAGTGTAACTACCGCATATGAGTATGACACTGCAGGAAGATTGATAGCTGAGGTGTCGGCACAAAACTATATTGAAGCAAAGAAACCATCAGAGACAGGAAACCATGTAAAATATACCTACTATGACTCGGGAAGGTTGAAGGCAAAAAGCTTCGAGGGTATTACAAAAAAATACAATCCAACAACCAAAGCATTTGAGGATGTTGCCTCGAGCATTGTAATTGAAGCTTATGCTTATGATGAAAACGGCAATGTCACCAAAAAAGTGGACGGTGAAGCATATAACAAAGCAGGAGGTTCAATTGATAATGCTTATGGTATAGAGTATACATATAATCTTGCCAGTCAGGTAAAGACTGAAAAGGATCCTGAATTTACAAATGCCGGCGCTGGCAGGAACTTCAATAAGAAATATCTTTATGATGGAGTTGGAAGAGTGGTTCAGGAGTATTCAGCTTATGGCAAGGACTTAGTAGTTACGAAATATGACTCGACAACACCAGAGGTAGCTTCTTCAAAAGTAGGAGTATCAGGCCTTGGCTATGCGTTAACAAGATATGCTTATGATGATGCAAACAGAAAAGTTGACGTATATGTTTTGGAGGACATTGACAATCCTTTGGGAGAGGAAGTTAGGGTTAAAACTGAAATTTATGACTATGCAGGAAATATAAAAAGTATTACTGATGCCAAAGGAAATCGGACGGTCTACGAATACAATAATTCGGGTAATTTAAGGAGCGTAACCTATCCTTCTGATGAATCGATTGAATCGAACACAGTGGAATACAAATATGATTCCATGGGTAATGTCAAGAGTGAAAAGAACGGTCTTGATGTAATTAAGGAGTATGAGTACGATGAGCAGGGAAGATTACTCAGCAGCAAAATCTATGGCAGCAGTGGAATAAGGAATGAGACAACAACACGCTACGGCTATGATTTATTAGGTAATTTGGTATATGAAATCGATCCAAACGGTAATGTTACCAAACATCAGTATGATGAGCTTGGAAGAGTAATAAAAACAATAGTGAATAATAAGAAATTGGTCAACCCTGACACAAAGGAAGTAAGTACTTCAAGAGCATCACAGCACGAGGAATATATATGCTATGACAAAAATGGAAATGTTGTAAAAGAAGTAGAAGTAGTTAAGTCTATAGGAAAAACAACAAAATCATCTGTTAGAGTATATGCCTATAAATACGACAATATGGGAAGGCTTATTGAAAAAGTTGACCCGTCTGGCGCGGCAATAGAAAAAATCAACTACAATTTAAACAGTGCCCAGATTCAATCCTTTGACGGTGAAAACCATATCAAGGAATTTGAGTATAATAAAAATGGTATGCTTGTAACTACAAGGGATTACCATGATGGCAACGTTGTGCATGAATGGAAGCAGACATATGATGCGGCAGGCAATATTCTTACAAAAGATGACGGATGTGGAAATGAAACGGTGTATATTTACAATGGGTATGGTCAGTTAACTGAAGTCAAGCTGATGGAATATGACTCCGTAGGCAGTAACGGGCAAAAGAGGTTCAAGGACATAAAGACCCTGACCCGCTACAGCTATGATGCCAATGGCAATATGGAATCCCAAAGTTTCGAGGGAAAACCTGCTGTTGGATATGAGTACAATGCGATGAATCTTATAAAGAAAAAGATTTATCCGGGTACTGTTGATAATGCTGAAACTTATAGCTATTATAAAGATGGAACGTTAAAACAGAAAATTGACAGAAATAATGTAACCACAACATATCAGTATTATCCGCAGGGATGGCTGGCTGAAGAGAACGCAGTTAAGTCAGGAGATTATACAAAGAGAATCTATACATACGATAATAACGGAAATATGTTGGAGGCAACTGTTGAGACATCGAGAGGAACAGGAAACAGCGTAATCAGAACCTATGATGATTTAAACAGGGTAATAGCAAAAGCAGTAACTGGTGTAACAGGCAAAACGGTTTACGTATACGACATTATAACTGACTATGGAATGATTGCTGAGACAGCAATTGATCAGAAGTCAAATATGACCACAAAGGTTTACGATGCTGTGGGAAGACTTGAGTATGTAAAGGATGGAAGTGAAACTGCAGCCAATATTGCATACTATACTTATTATAAGAATGGTGCAAGAAAGAGTGTCGTATATAAAAATGGTGCCAAAGAAGAGTATGAATATTATGATGACGGACTTTTGAAAAAGCTTGTAAATACAATGTCCGGATACACAGAAACCTATGTGTATACTTATGACGCAAGTCATAACATCACATCAAAGGTGGATGGAAAGGGTAAAACAGTATATACTTATGATGCACAGAACAGGCTGAAGTCGGTAGACGAGAACTACATCAACAAGGTGACTGTGTATTCATATGATGCTGCGGGCAATAGAGAAAAGGAAGAAATACAGTTAAATGGTTCAATAGCCCAGACAAATACCTATCATTATAACGAATTGAACCGGCTTGAGCGTATTGTCATGGTGGGCCAGACCAATAAAACCGTTTCATATGGTTACGACAACAATGGCAACCAGATAAGCTGTTCGGATACTGGAACAATAAATGAATATGATGAATTTAATCAATTGATAAGCACAACCATTACTGGTGGCTCTACTGTTGAAAATATATACAATGCAGAAGGCTATAGGATAGGGAAAAAAGTTAACGGAACCTTGACAACCTATATATATGAGTACGATAAGGTAGTGCTTGAACTGGACGGCAGCGGAAACGCCAACCGCAACGTATATGGATCGAATCTGCTTATGCGTACTGTAGGGGAAGACAGCTATTACTATATGTACAATGGACATGCGGACGTAACAGCACTTATTAATGTTGCTACAGGAAAAGTAGATGCTACCTACTATTACGATGCATTCGGCAATATCCTTGAGTCAACCGGAAATGTAGATAACAACATAACTTATGCCGGATATCAGTACGATGAGGAGACAGGCTTGTATTACCTGAATGCGAGGATGTATGACCCGAAGATTGCAAGATTTTTGCAGGAGGATACATACACTGGTGATGTTAATGATCCGTTGAGTTTGAATTTATATACTTATTGTGCAAATAATCCAATAATTTATTGGGATAGAACAGGTAATGTTCCTGCATATGTGCAAATTGGTGAATTTATATATGAAACTAGTGATTTTACAAATGGTATTACTACAGTTACAGAACAAGAATTCTTTAGAAAGAATGGATATGGTTTGTTATTCGTAGCAGATGAAGATATGATAGTTATAGGAGAAGATGGGGAAAGAAGAATCAAAGTAAGAAAGCTTTGTCAAAAAATCGGAATAGAAGATACGATTAGCTATTGGACTGATGTTAACGGAAAAATGAATGTTGTTGTACGACCAGAAACGAAGAGTGCACCAATAAAGGTAAAAAGAGCTGAAAATGATGTTAATATTATTGCATATATCAATTTTACAGGGGATGCAGATAAAATAATGCCATCAACAGTAACATATTATATTAGCAATCTAGGTACACAATCTGTATATCCAAATGGTTACTCATATGCAGAAATTGCTGCTTATGGTATTCAATCTGTATGGAGTGGTAATTACTCTGTGGATGGAATGAATATTAATTTGACTACTACAGTTTATAGTAATAATTCAAGTCCAAATGGTGTAATACAGAATGTTCCTTTAGCTACTTTTTCTAATCAGCAGTATTTAAACATAGAGGTTAAAGATAAAATTGGAAGATCAAATCAGAATGATACAAATGTTTTTACTAATATATGGGATTTCTTGTTTGGAGATAAATATATGTCTGGTGACACTATATATGATAATTGGTCGATAACAAATCCTGGTAAGATAACGATTTATACAAAAACAAAATACAGTAACACAAAATATAATCCAAAAGACCCATCAACATATAAAGTATATAATAAAGAAGAACTAGCGAAAGTTGTTGCTCATGAGTTTGGACATAGTTTAGGATTAGGTGATGCATATGGAGAAAACGGTTATAGGTTTGCAGCTCCAGAATTCTATATTATGAAAAATGGAATTACTTTAAGTATACCTTCTGATGATATAATGAGAAATAGTTATGGAAGGGTTAGCGATGCAGATGTTACATTTATGTTAAAAGCATGGCAAATTAACGAGTTTCAACCTTTTCCTGAAACAACTAGTTTTAACTTTACACCTGGTAGCACTGTTTCTCAGAAATAAAACAAGGTAAAAGCTTCACTATTCGTTTTGAAAATTAAGAGGAGCATTCCTTATAATGAAAAAAAGTAGATTTTGAAAAAATATACCTAACTATAAAATTTGAAATGTGAGTTGCAATCATTCATGATTTTGAAGTGGTGCTATATATCTAAATGACTTGTTTCGAAAAAGAGTAAAAATTATGATTTAGTGAGTATGGAGTAAAAAAAACGAGAGATTATTGGGGAGGAAATATGAAGTGGATAAAAAAAAGATATTGTCGGGGCTAATTATTATATTTTTTATGATGATAGCTTCGCTTAATTGTATTGTAAGAGTATACAATTTAGCATCGTATAAGAATTTGATATATTTATTGATTAGAATCGGAGTAGTGTCATTGCTTTTTGGGGCAATTTTATTTGTTCTGAAAAAAGGTAGATATGTTATGATTTTTTCAGCGATATTTCTGATAATGCTGTTTATTTCGAACTCATTAAGTATATCGATTATCAATAAGCAACGACAAAGTGTTTTTGATAATGGTATTCGTATAGTTAATGCATTAAGTAGTTATTATAAAGACAATAATAAATATCCAGAGGATTTAAAAGAGTTAATGCCAAAGTATATTGATAGCATTCCCAAAATAAAAACTTCATATTATGAAGGGGAGTTTTTATATTATGTTAAGGATGAAGGAAAATCATATTATTTAGGTTTTGAACATTATTATTTTGATGGAAAAGGTTGGCTTGAATTAGAATAGTGAATTGAGTGAAAATGAATTTAATATTTTTGGAGAAATTCAAGATTTCTTTTATTTTTTAGCGTTAAAGTCTGTCCTGAAGATGAAAGGAGAATAGATCGAATAAATCATACTTTCTAGGGGATGAGTGTAGGCCTCTCGAAATCGGCATTTAGGTTCAGGTTTTAAACAGCCTGTTGGTGCTGCAGTCAAAAGCTGTGGTATTGAGCGTAACAGGAAAAGGCTGATGAATCAATCAAGTGCGTACCAAGAAGTTGAATGAAAATGAACAATCGAGGAAGCGTCGTTATTACGTAAATACAGTCGAAACCGGGTGTTTTTGACCACGCGGGATAAATCTGAAAGGAACCTGATTACTGTTCAGATGGCTGTCGGCGTAAAGATTGCAGGATCTTGGTACAGGCTCTTACAAGGAACAGGAGAAGTCTGTGCTCTAATGTAAAGTGAAAAATCAAAGCGAAGGAATGACAAGGATGAAAGTAGCGATGTAGAGCATAGATGCGGAAGAATTCGTAGTAGTGAAGAAGTTACTGTAATAGTAATGGAGTGAAGGGGTTCTGTTATAAGTAACCGTCAAATAGATCATCACATAGTAGAATTGTTACGCAGTTGATACAATCACTGTAGAAATAATTAAACGGGGTGATTGTATGGACATTCAAAAAGTAACATCTGAACAACAATTATCTAAGTGGGCGGAATTAATACAAAGCCGGCTTGAAAGTGGGCAAAGTATCAAAGAATTTTGCCTAATAAATGGAATAAGCAAAGCCACATACTATTATTGGCAGAAGAAAGTGAGTAAAGCAAAGTGTACAGTACTTGGAGGAGAAAAAGAATCTAAAACCGAAGTACCAAGCGGATGGATGCAGCTTGCACCGAAACCGGCACACTCCGCAAAAGCCACATTGGAAATTAAAATTAATG
>NZ_RLII01000011.1 GCF_004102745.1 Acetivibrio mesophilus
CACTTCCAAAGGAACTTAAGGGTAGGCTTTTACTGTGTGCATAAGAGCAAGAATCATGATACTTACTTAAAGCCAAATATTGAATTTTCAAGGTGCATAGAGATTATTAATCTGCGAAGTTTAAGTATATTACTCAAAAGGGTTTACTTGTACCACTTTTTTTTATATAATTGCCAATGTGGAAGGACACCTTTTATACATGCATTGAACATAAGTTAATTTGTTCAGGCATTTATTTTGACTTTATAATTGAGACATTAAGTGTTACAATTAGGAGTGTCAATTGAAAGTAGGAGGGAATTTAATGCAAAAGAAGAAACCTGCTTTATTTGCGGTCATTCTATCCTTCCTTATAATCTGTCTTGTGATGAACTCTTCATTGGTATTTGCATCTTCAGGGATTTTGAAGGAAGGAATGAGCGGAAGTCAGGTTACAGAACTGCAGAAGGATCTTAACACACTGGGATATCTTGACGCAAGTCCTACGGGATATTATGGGAGCCTTACAACAGCAGCGGTTAAGAAGTTACAGGGAAGTTACGGACTGAAACAGGACGGCATCGCGGGTACGGACACTTTCTCACTTATCAAAAGGCTTATAAACGAAAGGACTGCTACAAGATCTTCGAGCAGCATGGCGTTAAAAGAGGGAATGAGTGGAAGCAGTGTAACAGCTTTGCAGAGGGACTTAAAGGCTTTGGGTTATCTTAATGTAGATCCAACAGGATATTTTGGAAGCCTTACAAAGGAAGCAGTAGTAAAGATTCAGGCGAAGCACGGTCTTGAGCAGGACGGAATTGCAGGGCGCAGTACTCTGGCGTTGATTGACAAGCTTATGGGAAGAAGCGGTAGTTCTGCTTCACAACTCACAACTACGGCAACCAGGGGAGGTATTGAAAAAACCAATTATATTTATTCCTGGTTCGGTAATGCAGAAAATATTTTTAAGATAGGTGATACAGCGCAGGTATATGACATTAAGACGGGGCGCACATTCGATATAAAAAGGACTTATGGCTATAACCACGCAGATTGTGAGACTTTGACCGCCAAAGATACAGAAATAATGCTTGATATTTATGGCGGCAGTTGGAGCTGGGAAAGAAGGCCGATAATTATCACCGTCAATGGGAGAAAAATGGCGGCTTCAATGGCAGGAATGCCCCATGCTGGAGTTGACAGCGCACCGGCAAATACATATGTTAGCTCGAGGAGCGGAGGCTATGGCGGAGGAGATAACCTTGATGCTGTTAAAAACAACAAGATGAACGGAGTGTTCGATGTTCACTTTTTAAACAGCAAGACCCACGGCACCAGCAAGGTGGATAAAAATCACCAGAATGCATTGAAGGAAGCGGCAGAGTGGGCTGAGAAAAATAGTTTTTAAGCTCGTGTGTGTTTAAATTGAGAAAGCAAGAGATACCACCAGAGGGTATCTCTTTTTTCGTGCCATTTAATTTGAGGCCGACTCTATTTGGTATGGAGAATTATTACATAGGAACCGATGCATATAAAAAGGCATTATAAAAAGATAATAAGGTTTGAGACCGGTTTATTGGTAGAAGCTTTAGGAGAAAGGGTATAAAAAAATTAATATATTTATTATGGAGTGGTGATTTTATGAGTTTTTATGGTGAAATAAGCAAATACTACGACTATATTTTTCCCGTTGGGGAAAATCAATTGAATTTTATTAAGGATTGTGCAGGAAGTCCCGGCGGCAGAATACTTGATGTGGCCTGTGGTTCGGGAGGGTATTCGATTGAACTGGCAAAGGCAGGCTATTTGATGACGGCTGTTGATATTGAAGATGGGATGGTGGAAAAAGTAAAAACAAAGGCGGCAGAAAACGGTCTTTCCATAAATGCCTTTAAGTGCGATATGAGGGAGCTTGAAGAAAAGGTCAGGGAACGATTTAACGCCATATTCTGCATAGGCAATTCCTTGGTGCACTTGGCAAATCTGAAGGAAATAGCCGACGCCCTTACGCAAATGAAGCATATACTGGCAGATGATGGTTGTCTGGTGCTTCAGACAGTAAACTATGACAGAATAATCAAGTTCAATTTGGATGGGCTGCCGACAATAACAAATGATGAATTTGGGGTGGAATTTGTAAGAAAATACAAATTCAAAAAAGAAAGCAACACCATAGACTTTAATACTACTTTGATAATAAAAAAGGGAGATTCTAAAGCTGAGTATAATAATTCTGTGGAGCTATTGCCCCTAAGGAGCAGTGAGCTTGCTTGGGCCCTTAAAGAGGCAGGTTTTACGACCTTTGATTTTTATGGAGATTTTAAGTACTCGAATTATACGGAAGATTCGCCTTCTCTGGTTGTAAAAGCCCGATAGAATGCAAAGAATAAATGGGTCTTAATTTTAAGAAAGTATTTACAGGAGAAGATATGCTGGTAAGACTTGGTTATGTTGCAATGACAATGAACTTAAAGGACTGTTCGCCTTCAGGTACCGTTACCGTCAAAACCCTTACGGGAATGCCAGATGATGAGGCGAGGCTTTACAAATTACGGAAGGTTACCGAGGCGAATCTTCACAACACATTGAGAATACTTAGATATAATAAGGCTTATAATATCAATGTATATCGTTTCACGTCAAAGCTTGTACCTCTGGCTACACATCCTATGCTATCACATTGGGACTATGTCGAAGAGTTTGAGAAAGAGCTTCGAAGTCTGGGGGACTTTGTAAAGGAGAACAATTTCCGTGTAAGTGCACATCCTGACCACTATACGCTGTTAAATTCACCTTCAAAGGAGGTTCTGGAAGCTTCAGTGCGAGACTTGGATTACCATGTGAAACTGTTTGAGGCGATGGGGCTTGAGGATTATAGGTATAAACTGGTGATGCATATAGGTGGGTTTTACAAGAACAAGCAGGCATCTATAGAGCGGTTTAAGGAAAACTATGCCGCTCTTCCTGATAGAATCAGGAAAAGACTTATCCTTGAGAATGATGACAAGACATATACTGCCATGGACGTACTTGGTATCTGCAGGGAAATAAATGCTCCCATGGTGCTGGATGTCCATCATCATAACTGTGTAAACAATGGCCAAAGGCTTGAGGATATGTTGGAGGAGATATTTGACACATGGAAAAATGAGTACTTTCCTCCCAAAATACACTTTTCAACACCGAAGAGTTTTGAAAGCTTTAGGAGTCATGCCGATGATATAGATGTAAATGAATTTTATCGGTTTTTGCAGATGGCAAAGGGGATTGGAAAGGATTTTGATGTTATGATTGAGGCAAAGAATAAGGATGCTGCCTTGTTAAGCCTTTCCCAAGAGTTAAAAGAATTTGACGACATCAGATGGATGGATGAAGGTCATTTTGAAATCTAATAATTATTGTGGTACTGGCAATTATTCGAGATGATAAAGAGTCTGCGGAGGTGAGAAAGAATGGATCGAGCCGATACTGTGAAAATAAAGCACTCGGACATGCTTATTGAGACAATTAGAAAGGCCAGCAGAACAATGAGTTTTGATGAGTATGCAAAGGCCACAGGTCTTGAGAAGGAATTTATTTTTGGAATACTGAGCGGACAGATTGAAGAGGTGGATAAGGAGACCTGGGATAGATTGTCTCTCAAAAACTGACTGTTAAGCCGTAAAGCTTCCGGTTGATATCCGGGAGCTTTTATTTTAATATATTATCAAAATTTTAATATATTATAAAAATTATGAAAGAAAAAGGATTATAGCAATATTTGTCGAATTATTATTACTAGATTAAGTTATTCAAAAGACTTATCCTAAAAATATCTATTGAATTTATGAAATAGACATATTCGTATAGGTTTTCTGATAATTTAAAAGTAAATATAGACCGCAATATACATTTCGCATTTTACATAATAATTAAAATAGATAAAGATAAACGATTAGTAGTATATCAAGAAGTGGAGGTATATTGTATGAAAGTAGCAAAGTATTCTTTTTTAGCGGTATTGTTTTGCGTTTTATTTATCCTGACCAGCTGCGGTTTGGGCGGAAAGGGAAAAAACTCCAATGAATACAATCGTGTGCAGGCTGCTGAAATAGAAGAACCTACCGAGGATGTAACGATAGAATTTTGGACATATAGTGATGGCTGGAGAGCCCCCATAAGCCATTTTGAATCGATTCATCCAAAAATAAAGATAAACCATGTAAAAATTGACTTTGACAGTATAGCCGGTGAATATCAGAAGGCGTTGGCAGCGGGAGAAGGTCCTGACATACTGTTTTTTGACAGCGCTTACTACAGTCAGTTTACTACTGGGGAATATCTTGAGGATTTGCTGAAGGAGCCGTATTATGCGGGGAGATATGAGAAGGATTTTCCGAAGGACATGTGGGAAAGCAATAAATCAATTGACGGAAAACGTCTTTTGGCAATGACCTTTCTGACATCACCTGTTGTAACTTATTATCGTTCGGATGTAATGCAGGAAAACGGCTTTCCCTCAGAACCCGAAGAGTTTGGGAAGTTTATCGAAGAAAGTGAAAATCTTCTGGGTATATCAAAAAAATTAAAATCCAAGGGTCAGTATATTTTCCAGATGCCCACAGATATTATAAGTCTCTCCGGTTCTTATTCGGGAATATTTGATGAAAAATTAAAATTTGTAAGAGATTCCGACTTGTTTGTAAAAGCACTGGATATGGCAAGAGAAATAAAAAGGCTAGATCTGGCAATTGGTGTAAATATAGTGGAAGAAGCGGGAAAAGAGGCTGTAAGAAACGAAGAACTGGTTATGGTGTTGGGAATTGGGTCATGGGGTACTAATACTATAAAGAACTATGCACCTGAACAGGCAGGTAAGTGGAGAGTGACTGTACCGCCCTTGGGGTTGAAGGCGTGGTATTCGGATACAAAGCTTGCAATCAATGCCCAAAGCAATAATAAAAAATGGGCATGGTTGTTTGTTGAATATGTAGCAACCCAGCAGGAGGGCGGAGAGAACATTGATATGATTTCCGGCTACTATCCGGCAAGAAGAAACCTTAAAGTTATGTTGAGGGAAAACGAATTTTACGGCAATCAACTTATTCAGCCTCTAATTGAGGATTTGGCTGAAGAAATGGTTCAGTACAAACAGACTCCTATAGATGAAAGGGCCTTAGAGATATTCAATAAGGAAATAGATATGGCCATTGGCAGTAAGGTTGATTCACACAAAGCCATAAAGGATATTTCAAATAAAATTGAAAGCACGCTAAAAAAGGAACGGGAAGCTTTACTTAAGGGTAAATAGCGGGTAAAATAAACATATCAAGACATAAAGAGCAAGGAGAAGGACGCTATGATAACATCAGTGGCTCTTAACCCCGCGTTGGATAAGATCTATTTTGTTGATAATTTTGAGCCGGGAAAAATGTACAGGGTACGGGAAATGGTGAAGTCGGCTGGCGGGAAAGGTGTAAATGTTGCCCGAGTCTCCCGTATGATGGGAGAGAGTATCCGGCTGATAGGCTTTAAGGGCGGAGAAGCCGGGAATTGGCTGGAATTACAGCTTAAAAAGCTCGGTGTCTGTACGGGATTTGTTGAAGTTTGTGGTGAAACAAGGACAAACAACAATATTATTGATCGGGAAAGGGACAATGAAACTGAGGTGCTGGAGCTGGGACCTTTTATATCCGGTGAGGATATGGAAAGGTTTATGACAGTTTATAAAGAGGCATTGGCGGATTCTAAAGTTGTTGTCCTATCAGGCGGGCTTCCTCAAGGAGTGCCTGCAAATTATTATGAGACCCTTATCGAGGCAGCAAAGCCATTTGGTGTTCCTGTTATACTTGACACTGGCGGGGAGGCTTTGAGTGAGGGTATTAAGGCAAAGCCCCATGTCATAAAACCGAATTTAAGGGAATTGAGCAATCTTGTTCAAAAAGAATTAAAGGATATGGGAGAAATCCTTGAGGTGCTCAGAAGAATTAATGCCGATGGAGTAGATATTGCAATGGTTTCAATGGGCGAGCAAGGTGCAATTCTTAGTACAAAGGACTCGTGTATTAGAGTAAAAGTGCCGTCTGTGGCTGTAGTAAATACTATAGGTTCCGGAGATGCCATGGTGGCAGGTTTTGCAACAGGGCTTGCAAGAAGTGAGACGCTGGAAGAGTGCTTGAGACTTGCGGCGGCCTGCGGTATGAGCAATGCACGTTTTTTAGAGATTGGTGTTGTGGATAAAAATGAAGTTGAGACACAAAAAGGCAGAGTGGAGATCGAGAGAATATTTTGATTTCACTTTTCAACATATCTAATATATCCTCCTTCCTAAAATAAATTTCGAATCTTATGGAAATTCTCTATAGTATACTATTATAGCTATATATGTTTATTGCAAAATATATAGGCTGATTTTAAATTTATTATCAGGCTTGATAACATTATTGCTTTACCTATATAATAAATGAGGGAATAAAGAAATGTTTTTTATATAAATATACTTATGGATTTTGATAATAAAGTATATGAAAAAGCACTAATGTATTTGTATTCTATAAAATAGTACTTGGAGGATAGAAATGTCAGATATTATTTCCACGCTTATAAAAGAATTTAATCTCAAGCCTTTCCAGGTTGAAAACACTGTAAAACTTATTGATAGCGGCAATACCATTCCCTTTATTGCAAGATACAGGAAGGAAATGACAGGAGAGTTAAACGACCAGGTTTTGAGGGAGCTGCACGAAAGGCTGGTTTATTTAAGGAATCTGGAGGCAAGAAGGGAAGAAGTTCGGCGCCTGATTGAAGAACAGGGCAAGCTGACGGAGGAAATTACGGCATCTCTTGAGAAAGCGGCTTCGCTTCGGGAGATTGAGGATATATACAGGCCTTACAGGCCCAAAAGAAGAACTAGGGCAACTATTGCAAAGGAAAAGGGACTCGAGCCTTTGGCTGAAGTCCTTATGGCCCAAGAGTTGAAAACCGGTAGTGTTGAAGATATAGCCAGACCCTTTATAAATCCCGAGAAGGAAGTTAATACAGCTGAGGAGGCTATAAATGGAGCCATGGATATAATAGCTGAGGACATTTCGGACAATGCACAGATTAGAAGTGCGGTAAGAGACGTGTTTATGAGGCATGGAGTGGTTGTATCCAAGCAAAAGAAGGAGGAAGACTCGGTATATAGAATGTATTATGATTTCTCCGAACCGGTAGCCAAAATAGCCAGCCATAGAGTTCTTGCAATAAACAGGGGTGAGAAGGAGGAGTTTTTGCAAGTTAAGATTGAAGTTCCCGAAGAAAGGATAATTGAGCATCTTAAGTCCAAACTTATAAAAAAGCCTCTTTCGATAACATCGGAGTATGTTGAAAAAGCATTGACGGACTCCTATGAGCGCCTGATATTTCCCTCTGTTGAGAGAGAAATAAGAAACGAGCTTACAGAGACAGCCCAGGAGCAGGCAATGAAGGTTTTTGCGGCCAATCTAAAGAACCTTTTGCTCCAGCCTCCCGTAAAGGGAAGGACTGTTTTAGGGCTCGACCCCGCATACAGAACAGGCTGCAAGATTGCGGTGGTGGATGATACCGGAAAGGTGCTTGATACTACCGTAATATATCCCACACCACCTCAGAATAAGATTGAGGAAGCTAAAAAGGTGATGAAGTATCTTATTGAAAAGCACAGCGTAGATATAGTATCAATAGGCAACGGAACTGCTTCTAAAGAGTCTGAGATATTTGTTGCAGAGCTCCTAAAAGAGATTGATAGAAAAGTCTACTATATGGTGGTCAGTGAGGCGGGGGCTTCGGTTTATTCTGCTTCGAAGCTTGGAGCAGAAGAGTTCCCCGACTTTGATGTAGCTCTAAGGAGCGCTGTATCCATCGCAAGAAGGCTGCAGGATCCTCTGGCGGAGCTTGTTAAGATAGATCCCAAGGCTATAGGTGTGGGGCAGTACCAGCACGACATGAATCAGAAGCGACTGGGCGAGACTTTGGGAGGCGTGGTGGAAGATTGCGTAAATAGCGTGGGTGTTGACCTTAATACCGCATCGCCGTCTCTTTTATCATATATATCGGGAGTAAACTCCGTAATTGCCAAAAATATTGTAGAATACAGGGAAGCCAACGGTAAGTTTAAAAAGAGAAATGAACTGAAAAAAGTGAAAAAGCTTGGGGACAAAACTTTTGAACAGTGCGCCGGCTTTCTTAGGATACCCGATGGAGATAATGTTCTTGACAATACTTCCGTACATCCCGAGTCCTATGAGGCGGCCCGAAAGCTACTTGATATCATGGGATACAGTGTTGAAGATGTGAAGGAGAGGAGACTTGCCGGGCTCAAGGCTGAGGTCGAGAAAAAGGGCATATCAAAAATTGCAGAGGAGATTGGTGTTGGGACACCAACTCTCATAGACATCATAAAAGAGCTTTTGAAGCCGGGACGTGACCCCAGAGATGAGCTTCCAAAACCGATACTTCTTACTGATGTACTGCATTTGGAAGATTTAAGGCCGGGTATGGTATTGACGGGCACGGTAAGGAATGTTGCTGACTTTGGCGCTTTTGTGGATATAGGAGTTCACCAAGACGGATTGGTTCACATATCGGAGCTTAGCGATAAATATGTGAGAAACCCTATGGACGTTGTATCGGTAGGGGATATAGTAAAGGTCAAGATATTGGATGTTGATGTTGAAAGAAAAAGAATATCCATGAGCATGAAAGATGTTAATTAAGATGGGTTATCAATGATAAATAGAAAAGTTTCGGAAGAAGGTTTTAGCATGAATAGCATGGCTGTAAGTATAAAAAAGCTTGTAAACAGGGGCGATATAATTATTGCCTTTGGTATTGTTGTATTTCTCTATTGTTTTATAGAATATAATTTCATCTTTCCGGTGATTTTAGGTGTTACATCTATATCCGGAGGGAATGTTTTGGATAACATAATGCATATTATTCAACTTATTTTAGGCCTCATATCGAACATAAAGTATATGCTCTACGGAGGTTTGGCAATATTAGTTGTTGCCCTATTGTGCGGATTTGTTTTGTCGGGATGCTTTTATAAGATGAATAACTTTTTGTCAAATAGGAAAAAAATGAAGGCAGAGTTTCTAAAAGGTGTTCAAAAGCATTTTTTTAGACTGTCTTTGATATCCTTTGAAGTAATACTTTTTTCGATATTGTTCATCATATTTATGATGATAGTAGCGGTACCGGCTATAGCAGTTACAAGATCGTTTTTAGGGGGAAAGACAGAGCTTTTGGCCCTAACTATTTTATTTGATGTAATTACATTGCTGGTGCTATTCTTTGGATTTATGTTTTTTAGGATTTATATGACTTTCTGGTATCCGGCAGTATTTAATTTTAAAGACAGTTTTTTCTCAATAGGCAAATATGCTGCAGATACATATTTTTGGAAAAATGTCGTGATGTTTTTGAAGTTTGATATAGCTTTTATTCTCTTTGAATTTCTTATGATATATCTTAATTCCGTATTGCCGGTAAGCGGAGCTGCGGTATTTTTGCGTGTTTTGCTTTTGTTTTTTGTCAACTGGGTAGTAAAGACTCTGTTTTTCATTGTGATTACAATGTTTATTTTCTCGGTATTTCTCAAGTTTAAGAAAAAAATAACACAATAAGGATTAGGTGGGGAGAGGGAAAGGATTTGCCTCTTCACCCTCTCCAAGATTGTTATTTCGCAAAGTTGTGTTTTCCAATTACTTTTACGATTGTCCTTGACCATATCCACTTACTGGTGGCAGTACTGGGGTTGTAGTAGTATACTGCTCCTCCGGAAGGATCCCATCCGTTTAAAGCATCTTTTGCAGCTTTGTACGCAGTTTCATTGGGGGCAAGATTTATCTGTCCGTCGGCTACAGCATCAAAGGCTCCCGGTTGATAAATTACACCGGCTATTGTATTGGGAAATCTGCTGTCCCTTGTCCTGTTGAGGACCACTGCCGCAACTGCTACCTGTCCGGTATAGGGTTCACCCCGGGCTTCACCGTAAACCAAGTGAGCAAGAAGATCCAGATTCCTATTGCTTGACGGCTGGGCAGATGTGGCTTTGGTAGCTTGTCCGGTGGGAAGTCCTAAGGCTGCCAGTGTTTGGGGACCTGCTATTCCGTCTACCTTCAATCCGTTTTTTGCCTGAAATTGGCGGACTGCGGTATAAGTTTTATAACCATACACGCCATCTATCTTACCTTTGTAATACTTCCAAATTGACAGCTTGTACTGAATATTTTTTACCTCCTGCCCTGTTGAACCGTAATATGACAAGGCAGCTCTGCTGTAGCCATATAAATGGGATATTTCGTCCCGAAAGATAATAGATGCACTTAAAATTGATGTAATTGTTATTGTTATGATGACTAATAATATCCTTTTTCGCAAAGCAATTCTCCTTTAATAAAGAATATTTTTGTTCACATAAATAAGTATTGTTAATCGGTGAATTAAATTATCATATGTTGTTATTTTGTCTATTTTTGATTTAAATTATTATATGTGGGAAAATATAATAAAAGGAAAAACTTTGCGAAGTGAAAATGTGGCAAAAGCGAGGGAACTTATTGTAACCTCGCTATATTGTTTATGCCTTAATTACTCTAATTACATTATTGACCAAAAACTTGGTTTTGGGTTAGTGAAATTACTGTATAATAGTTCTAGACGGATTTGTCCGGCAAACGAAAATACTCTTCAAATATTTCTGACACCAAAAGATAGATAAGTACTATAAGTAGGAAGTCATCGTCAATACCCTCTTCTATTAGTATAAATATCAAAAAAAGAAGGATTATCTCATCAGAATGCAGTCGTCGAGAAAACAGCATTGACAAAGGTGATTTTCTTACTTGTGTTGGTTTCCTATCAAAAACAGGTTCATCCTTTTCATTTGGAAGAGGAATCTTTTCAACTTCCTTTGCGGTATTTGACGGCAGATCAACTGTATTTTTGGGGTCAAGATTATTGTCCTGCATATAAGGAATATTTTGCGCCGCAACTGTACCATATCTTCTGAATCTTGGATCCCTCTTATATATCATTATTGTGCCCCTTTCATATGGTTTTTTCAGGATCGCTCATAAGCTTTGTTATCTGCGTTACTTGAAACAATCTTATACAGTTGGAAATCTTTTGTTGCCTGTTATTGCTTAAAAACGGCTTTATGGCAGTAAGCAGATTGATTCTCGGGTCGTTATTGTTTCTCATGGTGTCCATGATATCTTTTACTTTACGCATCATTTCCACATTATCCTGAAGTTCATTTTTGTTGCTGTCATCTTCCTTAGTGTTGAGCGTCAATGGCGATTCATAGGCTTTCATTTTTATCGGAGGTCCATCTTTAGGAGGTTCTTCTTCGGGTGCGGCTTGGGTAGACTTCTCATTGCCTGAAGAGTTGGCAAGCATAGAAAGCAGACCGGAAAGATTGTCGGACATTTTTTCATTTCCGCCTAACATTTCTGCAAGTTGCTTTAGTTTATTGTTAAGATCATCATTCATTACCGTATCACCCCCATGGATATCCTGGTTATACTCCCGGTATTTAGACTCTGTATAATACTTGTTGCTTGGGCTTTCAGGCTTTTTCCAGGAGTCCTTTCAATTTGTCGACAATTTCGTCACCATTTTCCCCGAGCATCTGTGAAAGCTTGCTAAGGTCGGCATCGGTGACTTTTTGACGTATTTCGTTTTTGTCAATGTTAAACTCTTTTAGCTTTGACTCATCAAATTCATTTATTTTTTCGAGGAGCTCGTTTTTATCCATCTTGTTAAGTTTTTTGGAAAGATCGTCCAGGTCTCCGTTTTTCAGCATTTCTATTGCTGTATTTATTTTCTTCTGAAGCACTTTTTCATCCATTTTTCCAAACAGTTCAGACAGCTTCTTGTTGATATCAACCATTAGAACCCAATCCTTTCAATATTATTTTGCGAACCCGATATCAGAATAAATATAAGGCTGAATAAATTATTATCTAATAATCTATATTTTGCAAAGGGTAAGAATAGAACATTTTTTTCAAAAAAAGAATCCCTCCATTCAGTTTTCTTAGAAACTATGCTGTGAAGAAAGAATATTGTTTATTGTGAGTTAACCAAAGGAGGGAATGGAGATTCTATTTAGCAATAAAAGAGCTTGAGGAATATTAGAATAAAGAATAATATTGAATCATCATCCTTGCAGGCATTTTTAATGCCGCCTATTGCACTGCTGTCATAAAAAAGCAGAAGGAATATCAATATAAAAAACAAGAGCTCAGAATTATTTGTCCGCTTTTTCACATTTGACATGATTTCATACCTCCTGACTTATTATTCCTGCCAATGTTTACATAAATCATAACAGTATTTTAAAAATTGCAGGTTACTATATTATATGTAACGGAGATAGGAAGTGTTAATTGGTATGTTGTGTTTTAGATAGTATTACTTTAAGATATATATAAGAATGATGTTTGTAAAAATTAAATTTAATGTATTAACTTCGTTGTTTGAGTGGTAAATAATAAGGGACTTTAGTTTATTTATAAGAGAGGTGTATATAGTTGGGTAATTCTGTTTATATGACGGCTTTTGCAGAGGGAATACTAACCTTTGTTTCACCTTGTATATTTCCAATGCTCCCTGCATACTTTTCATATCTTGCCGGTTTCTCCGATAAAGAGGATGGAGATATTAAGAGTAAAAGAAGGCTCTTGGTAAATTCCCTTGGATTTGTGCTGGGTTTTACAATTGTCTTTACGCTATTGGGGGCTGCAGCTACTTCATTGGGAGCATTTCTTAAAGGCCACAGGGATATTTTAAAAATAATAAGTGGCATTTTGATAATCTTTTTCGGACTTAATTTCATCGGCGTACTTAATATAGGCTTTCTAAATAGGGAAAAGCGGTTTGAGTATAAGTTTGACAGGTTAAGATTTATCGGCTCTATCATCTTTGGATTTTGCTTTGCTTTTGGATGGTCGCCCTGCATAAGCTATTTTCTGGCTTCAATTCTGGCTTTGGCCGCCAATTCCGCTACAATGGCAGAGGGATTGATGCTGCTTGTTGTGTATTCTCTTGGTCTTGGCATACCTTTTGTTATTTCGGCAATGATTTTTGAAAGCATCAGAGAGGCTTTTAATTTCATAAAATCAAACATGAGGATAATTAATATTATTTCTGGGATTTTGTTGATACTGTTGGGAGCAGCAATGCTTTTTAATATAATATAGATTCAATTATTTGTGTAAATTTTTAGAGAGGAAGATGGAGATGAATTTGAAGAAAACAGGAAATATTATAATTTGGGTGGCCGTACTGGCACTTCTGATAATCGGCGCATATGTTGTATATAACAGGGGCGATTCGGAAGAATATATAGAAGATAAAATTGCAGGAGATATAAACAAGGATAGAGTTGCCGATGATGAGGAGGACGGGACGGAACAGGAAAACAAGATAATGGCACCGGATTTTACCCTAACAGACCTTGATGGCAATACGGTGAAGTTGTCAGATTATAAAGGAAAGATTGTGTTTTTGAATTTCTGGGCATCTTGGTGCGGACCCTGCACATCGGAAATGCCTGAATTCGAACAGGTGCACAAAGAATTTTTGAAAGGAGATGATGCTGTAATTTTAGCAGTAAATCTCACCGATGGCTTCAGAGAAACTGAGGAAAAGGCAAGGAAATTCATCGACGATAATGGCTATACCATGAAGGTATTGCTGGATACAACGGGAAGCGTTGCACAAAACTATAATATATACAGCATTCCCACAACATATGTTATAAATAGGGATGGAAGCATAGTCACGTATATGGAAGGAGCAAGAAGGGGAAAGGTGCTTCTGGATATACTTGAAGAGCTAAAAAAATGACCGGGAGGCTATATTATGGATGACATAATATTTAAATCCACGTTGGAGAGTTTTGATAAGGATGTATTGAAAAGTGACATTCCTGTAGCTGTTCTATTCTATACCGAAAATTGCCCTGCCTGCGATTCTTTTGTTCCGATATTTGAGAGAACAGCTGAAAGATATAGCAAACACATAAAGTTTGTTAAAATTTATCGCCAGCAGAACAGACAGTTGGCAGAAAGCTTGCGGGTAAAGAGTAGTCCCACAGTTCTTTTTTACAAAGAAGGTAACGAGGTATGCGACCGATTGAACGGCTACATAAGTAAGCCGGAGTTTACCGGATCTATAGAGAAGGTTGTCGGGAATGTTTGTAAAAAGGCGAAGAGGGAAAAGGTATATTGTGATTTTCTGATAATGGGCGGTGGCCCTGCGGGGTTGTCTGCAGCAATTTATGCGGCTAGGGCAAAGCTTCATACAGTGGTTGTGGATGAAGGACTTATTGGAGGACAGGTGGCTACAACCTTCCATGTCGCAAATTACCCTGGCACCAACGGTGTTGTAAGAGGTGTTGACCTTATGGAAAACATGAAAAAGCAGGCTGTGGATTTCGGCGCCCATATTGACGATCTCAAGGAAATATCCGATATAAATCTGGAAGGAAAAGAAAAGATTATAATAACTGAGAATACCGACTATTATGCAAAGGCTGTGTTAATAGCAACCGGTGCAACTCCAAGGAGACTTCAGGCGGATGGAGAAAGGGAGTTTAGAGGCAGAGGAGTGCATTATTGTGCGACATGTGATGGTGCCCTGTACCATGATGCAAATGTTCTTGTGGTCGGAGGAGGAGAATCCGCCACGGAAGAGGCTGTCTTTTTGACTCGATATGCAAAGCATGTTACAATAGTTAACAAACATGATTATTTTAGGGCGTCAAAGACTGCCCGGGACGAAGTACTCAAGAATCCGAATATTAGTGTTATGTGGGACTCTGAGGTGCGAAAAGTTAACGGTGATAATTTCGTAAAAAGTGTTATAATTGAAAATATTAAGACCGGGAAGGTTGAGGAGCTAGACATGGATGGGCTGTTTGTCTATATTGGGATGCAGCCTAAGACGGAGCTTTTTATGGGCAAGGTCGGGATGAACGAGCAGGGATATATTACAACGAATGAGGATATGGCGACGAATATTCCCGGAGTTTTTGCTGCAGGAGATGTTCGGGAGAAAAAAATCCGGCAAATTGTTACTGCTGTTGGAGATGGTGCGATAGCAGGCATTATGGCGGAAAGGTATATTAATGAAAAGTAGTACAATAAAAGTAAAAATCGATAAATCGCAATAATGTTAGATAAAAAAGTGGGGGACAAATACTTATGTACGACGTGATAATAATAGGAAAAGGTCCGGCAGGGATTTCCGCTTCGCTGTATACCGTAAGGGCAAATCTTAAAACATTGGTTATAGGCAAGGGCGACAGTGCTCTTATAAAAGCGGAGAAAATAGAGAATTACTATGGCTTTTCAGAGGTTGTAAGCGGAGAACAGCTTTTGAAAGAAGGCGAAAAACAGGCAGCAAGGTTGGGAGCTGAGATAATTGACAGTGAAGTAATCAGTATTGAAAAAAATGAGTTTTTCGAAATTTTGACCTCTGACAATCGCTATACTGCGAAAGCTGTACTTATAGCTACCGGACAACCGCAAAAAAAGCTGAGAATTGAGAATCTGGAAGCCTTTGAAGGAAGGGGAATAAGCTATTGCACTACCTGTGACGGCTTTTTCTACAACAATCTTAAGGTGGGAGTTGTAGGTGCCGGGGATTATGTGGTGCATGAAGCTATGGAGCTTCTTTCTTTTACAAAGAATATAACAATATATACCAACGGTAAAGAGCTCCAAGTGTCCGAAAAGTTTATTGAGGCTGCAGAAAGATTTGAGATTAACACAAAGGATATATATAGGATTGATGGAGGCGAATTCCTCCAGAAGATTTTCTTTAAGGACGGCACCAGCGAGGATATTGATGGCTTGTTTATCGCGTATGAAAGCCCTTCTAGCGTTGATTTTGCCAGAAAGCTTGGGATAATTGTTGAAGGGAACGCCGTTGTGGTTGATAAGAATCAGCAGACAAATCTTGAAGGGCTGTTTGCGGCAGGAGACTGTACCGGTGGTTTTAAGCAGATAGCAACGGCTGTGGGCCAGGGAGCTCTTGCAGGAAAGAAAATGATTGAATATGTGAAAAGCCTATAAATCTTAAATAGCAGCGTTTGCTTATGACACTTATATGGTATAATGTGGATGATTGAATTTGAGTTTTATGTGTGATAATATAATTATTAAGGTATTTGTGTGAAAGGATGATGAAAGCTATGGGTGTAAAAAGTATTCAAAAGCATATTTTTAAGCGGCACCTGTATGTCGATTTCCTCGAACATGGTACCTTCGTTAATACTATGTCTATGACCCTGTGACTTTGTCACTGGGTTTTTTTATTTGGCCTCTTGGAATGAAATGAAAGAGGCCAAAGCGAAGGGACTCGATGTCCCGAACTTTTAATTATCAAAAAGCTTACTGTTGAAGCTTTATAGGGATGGAGGGAGAAAAATGCTGTCAGGCAATACTGTAGAATTGAACGAAAATAGCATTTTCCGCAGCCTTGGAAAAGGTGATGTTACTTTCAAAGAGGCTTTTGATGAAATTATTAAGTTTGTCAAGGCAGACACCAATAGCTCATATAAAATTTCTATAGGGACTGACTCTCAGGTCGGGAATAGCACTCTTTTTGTTACATGCATTCATGTTCACAGGGTTGGAAAAGGGGCTATTGGGTTTCTTCACAAAAGTCTGATGGCAAGACCTATAAAGAACCTGCGGGAAAAAATCTATATGGAGACATGCATAAGTCTTCAATTGGCGTACTTGTTTGATGAAGAAAAGATTGATCATATATATAAGGCTTTAGGAAAAGATGGCCAATCCGGCGCTAAAGGCATAACTTTTGAATTTCATATAGATATTGGGGCCAAAGGAGAGACAAAAGCACTCATAAATGAAATGGTAGGTATGGTAAGCGGACTTAATTTTATACCCAAAATAAAGCCGGACAGCTATTGTGCCAGTTCCTTTGCAGACAGGTATACTAAAGCAATATGATTATAATGTTAATTTAGAATGACAAGACTCCTTTTTGGCAACTTATATACAAATAAAGTACTAAAGCTCTACTTTTATAGTTGGGCTTTTTACCATTTCTATGTTACTTAAAACCTATGTTATTGTTTCATAGGTATTAGTCAAATCCGGTTTAATGCACGTTTCTATTGCAATATCTGTAAGTAATGAAAATGTTTATTGCAAAATATATAGTATGCATATATAATGTCAATAAATAGAATATATTCTAGATAAAACACAATTATAGATAATGGAGAAAATACTTATCTTGTTGATACTAGCAAAGATTATGTTTATAAATTAGTAGAGGATAATAAAAATAAAAACGAGAAAGTATTTATGAGGGAAGGTACAATAAATCCTCACTATTTAGAATTAGGGCTAAAGGAGAAATTAACTCTAAAAGAATATAGAAAGGTTATAAAATCTATAATTGAAAAGGATAGAGGTACAAAAGCTGAATTTGAAAAAACTTTGGGGCATGCAAAGAAGATAAAGATTTAAAATAGGTACTTTGTTTGCTAAAATGGGTAAATAAACAGGATAACGAGAATTTGTACGAGTATGACAAAATAATGAAGAATGAAACTTGTAGAATTCTTTGTTAATTCAATATTCTTAGAGAGGATGAAGGTCTTTTGGATATAAAAACAGTAGTTTCAATGATTGATCATGCAGTTTTGAAACCGGACGCCACAGATGCTGACGTTTTGAGAGAGTGTGAGATTTCAGTCAAATACGGGGTTGCTTCAGTATGTGTTAAGCCATGCCATGTGGCATTAGCCCGAGAGGTATTAAAGGGATCAGATGTAAAGGTTAGTACTGTCATTGGTTTTCCCCACGGATCAACAACGACTGCCTGCAAGGTATATGAGGCGGTGGAAGCTATAGAAAATGGAGCAGAAGAGCTGGACATGGTAATAAATATCGGTAAGCTCTTGGCGGAGGACTATGACTATGTAAGAGATGATATCAAAGGGGTTGTATCTGTTGCCCATGAGAAAGGTGCCATTGTAAAGGTAATTATCGAGGCAGCCCTCCTTGACCTCAATCACAAAGTGCAGGCGTGCAAACTTGCAGAGGAGGTGGGGGCGGATTTTGTGAAGACCTCTACTGGATTTAATGGCAGAGGAGCAGCTCTTGAAGACATATGTATTATGAGGGGAGCTGTGGGACCTGACATGAAGATAAAGGCATCAGGAGGAATAAAAACCTTTGAACAGGCAGTACAGTTTATAAATGCAGGATGTGAAAGACTTGGGACAAGTTCTACAGTCTCCATTGCAGAGGAAGTTGGATAAGATTTTATTTGGATAAGAATACTGGAAGTCTCACCGGCATAAAAATATCCTATAAAGAATTTATAGTGAGGTGTCCGGTTAAATGCGAAGACTTTTATGTATTATTTCTGTATGCATCATAATATTATCCTTTGGTTCAGGTTGTTCAGATACTAACAAATTTGGGCTAGGAGATAACGAAGATGCGTATGTTGCCAGCAGTATTGTATTGAGTGAAGCTGATGCGGAGCAGATCTCGAATAAAGCGCCAATACGTCTTTATTTTGCTAATGATGATAATTCCAAACTAAAGCTGGAGATAAGATATATACCGGTTAGCGAAACCACAAAAAGCGTGAATCATCTTGCCGAGATAATTGTCAACGAATTGATTAAAGGACCGAAGGTTGCAGGAATGAAGGCCACCATACCGGAGGGGAGTAAACTTCGCTCACAAATAAAGATTGATGGAGATGTTGCTATTGTTGATTTTTCAAAGGAGTTCAGAGATAATCACCCGGGTGGGAAAGCTGAAGAACGAATGACAATATATTCCATAGTAAACTCATTGACAGAGCTTAAGGAGATAAGTAAAGTAAAATTTTTGATAGAAGGAAAGTCCTCTTCTGAGTATAAAGGGAATTTCAAATTTAATACTGAGTTTCCAAGAAGTGCACAGCTGATTAGTAACAAGGTGGAACCGGCAGGGACTGTAAACAGCAATGAGAATACTTCGGACAAAAAGGATAATACTTCTTCCGGTAGTAAGGATGCCGCCGGTGCCAGCAGTGAAATGGAAGATGAAGGCATCGAAACAGATGCACAGATAGTGGATGAGGAAGAAGTGTTTATTGAGGCGCCAGAGGGTAGTGAGACGCAAGAGACCTCAGGAGAAATCTCGGACGACGAAAAATGGCAGGAAACTTACGATGAGACTTCCGATGGAACAGAATCTCAAGAGGCCTTTAGTGATGAATTTGAAGAAACATACATAGAATACCTTGAATAATCGAAATTTATATAGAGTCCAATGCGGAGGGGCTGCATTAGTGATTGCAGCATCCTCCGCATCTGTGAATATTAGGACATTCTCCGCCTTCAGATTTTCTGGATTGTACAATATTCACGTTTTTGAACACAGCCTCAAGCTCGTTGCTGCCGCATTCGGGACATTTAATAAGTTTTTCCGATCGTTCGCTCATTTTTGCCATTACATTGAACTCGTGTCCGCATTTTGAGCATTTCAAATCATAAAAAGGCATTATATTCTCCTCCATTTGCTTATTCTATTTATATCATGTATGGGTTAGACACCGCAATACATTACTGACAAGTATATTATACTATATATTATATGCAATTAACAAAGTATAGCATTTCTTTTAGTCTTTTGTTATAATAGTGAAGTCAAAAAATAAAAGGTGATGCTTTAATTTAAAGGGTTTGAACAATTTTATATTTAGTTGAGGTAGGGGGAAGAAAAGATGAGTGTTAGTGGATCATTTAGGAGATGTTTTGCTTGGTTTCTTGACTTATTTATACTTGCTGCATTTAATTATGGAATGATATTGGTTTTGAATTTATTGGGCATAGGGGTATCTTTTAATGAATTTCTTGAAGCAATAGTTAGTGGAACTGAAGATTCATTTGGTTTAATTTATGATTTTATTTTGGAGAACTGGCTTATATATGGGATATTGTTCCTGATATATGAAATCGCTTTCGTGGCTTCTAGTTTATCTGCCACGCCTGGAAAGTTGATCCTCGGCATTGAAGTAGTCAGTGATAGCAAGGGTAGTATTCTCAAAGTGATTTTAAGGGCACTGGTTAAGCTTGTGGATGTGATAACTCCTGTTTCGATTATTTCCATTATTATGGTGTTAGCTAGTAGAAAGAGACAGTCATTGCATGATAAGGTTGCGGGCACATATGTGGTTTACAAGAAGACGAACAACAATTCTTCAAAAAGAATAAACACTACAGAGTTGTTTGAAGAAATGAAGAGAAGAGGACTTAGAACTTACAGTGAACAGCAGGCATTAGCTGAAGAGTTGTATGGCACAGGCAAGAAGAAATCTAAAAAATACCGCTCCTATAGATGGATAGGCTTGGTGTTTCTAGTCATAGCATTGATTCTATTTGGTATTTGCAGTGCAAATTATATTTCGATATTCGAAAGTCTGATTTTAAAACAGTAGCTTAGATAGCTATTCGATAAGTTGGGGTAGTTCATATATCAACATTAAGAAAGTAGGATATTTTTAAGGAGGTGGTAGTTATGGATCCTGAATCTTTACCCTATTGTATCAAAAGAAAATATCATAATATATTTAGAGCCATAACTACCAATCAGATAGCGTGGCTCTATTAAAGGAGGCTACACAATGAAAGAAATGATTCTAAACCTTATTGAGCAAGGCAATTATGCCGAAGTAAGAAGCAAAATTGTGGATATGAATGTGGTTGATATTGCCCAGCTTTTTGAGGAAATGGACAAACAGAAGCTATTGGTGATATTCAGAATACTGCCAAAAGATGTGGCAGCGGGTGTTTTTTCATATATACCATATGAAATTCAAAAGTATATTATTGAATCCATTACCGACAGCGAAATCAAAAATATTCTAGATGAATTGTTCTTTGACGATGCAATTGACTTTTTAGAAGAAATGCCGTCAAACATTGTAAAAAAGGTTCTTAAAAATACCGATGAAACAACGAGAACACTTATAAATCAATTCTTGAACTATCCTGAAGATTCGGCCGGAAGCATAATGACTATAGAGTATGTTGATTTGAAGAAGGAAATGACAGTAAAGCAGGCTTTACAGCACATCAAAGAAACAGGGATAGACAAGGAGACAATTGATACATGCTATATTTTAGATGATTATAGAATACTCGAAGGCGTAATATCAATTAGAAAGCTAATATTAAGTGAAGAGTCGGTAGTAATTAAAGACATTATGCAAACAGATGTTATATATGTGAATACCAATGAAAACCAGGAAGAAATTGCATCATTATTTAAAAAATACGATTTTCTTTCAATGCCCGTAGTTGATAATGAGCGTAGACTGGTTGGAATAGTGACAATAGATGATATTATAGACGTTATTGACCGAGAGAATACTGAAGACTTTCAGAAAATGGCGGCTATGCAGCCTTCTGAGAAAGAATACTTAAAGACAAGTGTATTGATACTGGCGAAAAATAGAATAACTTGGCTCTTGGTGTTAATGATTTCTGCAACCTTTACAGGAAATATTATAAGGAAATTTGATGAAGTGTTGCAGACGGTTGTAGTTCTTGCTTCCTTTATTCCAATGCTCATGGACACTGGTGGAAATGCTGGTTCCCAATCATCGGCACTTATAATAAGGGGATTGGCTTTAGGAGAAATAAGGGCTAGAGATGCTTTAAAGGTTCTGTGGAAAGAACTGCGGGTAAGTTGCCTTGTAGCAATAGCGCTAACTGCTGTGAATTTTATAAGGATATATTTTTTTGAAAAAGCCGATTTGCTGGTATCCGTAACGGTATGCATAACTTTATTTTTTACAGTTGTGCTAGCCAAAGTTATTGGAGGGATTCTTCCTATCATGGCAAAAAAACTCAGGTTAGACCCTGCAATTATGGCAGGTCCGCTAATAACAACTGTAGTTGATGCTGTAGCTCTTATTATATATTTCACAACTGCAACGTGGTTGTTGGGTATATAGATTTTATAACTATAATAATTAATCATACTAAAGGGTCTTCCTCAATTCTATTTGATAGGAAGACCCTATATTTGGCCTTTTGGAATGAAATGGAAGAGGCAAAAGTGAAGGGACTCGATGTCCCGAGCTTTTATTCTTACTAGCGCAGTATTAGCAATAAATGATTTTTTTACCTTGTTATTTAGTGTATAGACATGGGATAAGTGCTATGGTATAATAAAACTATGGCACTTGTTATGTATACTCATCTCGAATATTGCATATTTTTTTATTTGCCTTAAATCATGTTTTAAAGTAGTTTGAATTTTCGGTTAATTCTTTTATTTTGTTTTTCTCAAGTTTGAAAGTGCAATTATTGGCAACGCATTAGGCATCTTGCATTCATTTTGCGACCATAAACGGTGTCTAAAGTAATAAATAGCCTCATTAATGGTAGGCCTAGCTGCTATTTATATTGTGCTTTTTTTAGAATATTCTAATAGCGTACAGTATTTTGTCGTAAATCTTGAAGTTGGTGTACTTAAATAGTAAAATGAGAAATATATATTTACTAGTACTTTGCATCCAAAAAATAAGGGGAGAAAATATATGGGCGACAAAAAGAGAGTGCTGATTGTTTTTGGTGGACAGTCATCCGAGCACGAAGTTTCAAGAATATCTGTAACATCCATACTAAAGAACATTGATTCAGATAAATTCGATGTTTCAATGATGGGAATTACGAAAGACGGCAAATGGCTTCCATACAGCGGGCCTATTGATAAAATTCCTTCCGGAGAGTGGGAGCAAATTTCACTAAAGGATAGGACAAGAAGTATTACCGATAAGATAAGCTTGATAGATAACATAGTAAGTCGGGTAGATCACGCAGGTGAGCTTGATACAGCCTCAATGAACGATGAAAAAGGTAAAAAGATAGATGTGGTTTTTCCTGTTCTGCACGGTTGCAACGGTGAAGATGGGACCATACAGGGATTTTTTGAACTGGCAGGCATACCCTATGTGGGTTGTGGAGTGTTGGGTTCGGCAGTGGGAATGGATAAGATTTATGCAAAGATAATTTTTGAAAAAGCAGGAATACCACAAGCGGACTATCTGTATTTTACAAGAAAAGAGATTGCTGCGAATATAGACAGTGTGGCCGACAGAATAGAGGAAAAGTTCAGATACCCAATATTTGTAAAGCCGTCCAATGCCGGTTCTTCTGTGGGTGTCACAAAGGCACATGATAAAAATGAGCTGAAAGAAGCATTGATTTATGCAGCAAAATATGATAGAAAAGTACTAATTGAAGAATTTATCAACGGAAGAGAAGTTGAATGTGCTGTGCTGGGTAATGATGATCCTATAGCATCAACGGTGGGAGAAATTATTCCAGGCAACGAGTTTTATGACTATAAGGCAAAATACATTGATAACAGTTCCAAGATAAAGATACCTGCGGATCTTCCGGAAGAAACTATTGAAGAGATAAGAGATTATGCAGTAAAGGCCTTTAAGGCTTTGGACTGTGCGGGACTATCAAGGGTTGACTTCTTTGTGCATAAGGAAACCGGCAGAGTATATATAAACGAAATTAATACCATGCCCGGGTTTACAAGTATAAGTATGTATCCCATGCTTTGGGAAGCATCCGGTATTCCCTATTCGGAGCTTATTGAAAGGCTTATTGAACTGGCTATTGAAAGATACAAGGACAATTCGAGAGAATATGATGAGTAGATAAAGAACTATGTGGTTTAATCGTATTATAGTTGGGGGAAAATACTATGGATAACAGACCAATAGGCGTTTTTGATTCGGGTTTAGGTGGTCTTACTGTATTAAAGGAGATAAAAACTTTATTGCCTCAGGAAAGTGTAGTATATTTCGGAGATAGCGGGAGAGCACCCTATGGTTCTAAGTCAAAAGAAACTGTAGTAAAATATACATTTCAGGACATCCGGTTTCTGCTGAACCAGGATATAAAGATGATTGTAATTGCATGTAACACTGCAAGCGCATGTAGCCTGGATCAGGTTAAGCATAGTTTTGATATTCCGATAGTAGAGGTTGTCGGACCCGGAGCGATGACTGCTGTCAGGGAGACAGTAAACAAGAAGATTGGGGTAATCGGTACTGTAGCAACGGTATCTAGCGGGGTTTATGAGAAGGCTATTTTAAGGCTCGATCCCGAAGTCGAAATCTATCAGAAGGCATGCCCATTGTTTGTACCTCTGGTTGAAGAGGGCTGGTGGGATAATGATATAGCCCTAAGGATTGTAGAGGAATATCTTCTGCCGTTGAAGGAAAAAAATATTGATACATTAGTTTTGGGATGTACCCACTATCCCCTTTTGCACAATACCATTTCAAAGGTAATGGGGGATGATGTTAAATTGGTCAGTTCAGCATTAGAAGTAGCAAAGGTAGTAAAGGAGATGATAAATGAAAATAATCTTATGAGAGACGAAAAAATAGCACCTGTATACAGGTATTATACCAGTGACAGTGTTTATAAGTTTGAATCTCTGGGCAATTCCATTTTGAATCATGAAATACATTCTGCTGAAAAGATTGATATTGAGAGATATTAGATTTGCTAAAAAGTAGCTTAACAATTGAGAATATTTTATGTATTAGAAGCAGGAAAGTATTTAAATATTTCTGGAGGGACAAAAATGTTCCCCGACGAAAATGGAGGCGGTAAACTATGAATAAAAATGTTATTATTTCAGTAAAAGGGATTCAGACTTCCGACAATAAGGATAAAAATGTACTGGAGCTTGTTACGGAAGGTAAATACTATAAAAAGGGCAATGCTTATTATGTGACATATAAGGAAAGTGAAGTGACGGGTATGGAGGGTACAACTACTACCCTCAAAATTTCCGACGGCATTGTGACATTGATGAGGTTTGGTACGGTCAATACTCAGTTTATTTTCGAACAAGGACAAAAACACGTATCCTATTATGATACGCAGTACGGTACGTTTACCATGAAGGTTACTGCCCGTGCGGTTACTGTAAATGTTGATGACAAGGGTGGAGAAGTTAAGGTTGATTATAAACTTGAAATAGATGATAATAAAAGCGGAGAAAACGATTTTCATATGTTTATTAGAGAGGTAGGACAGTTAAATGACGAATGTAGTGGAGACTATAAAGAAGCAAATTGATGAAACAGTTAAAAACTCAATATTAAAGGCGGTTCAAAATGGAGAACTTCCCGAATTTACGGTAGAAGAGCTGATTATAGAGATTCCAAAGGAGAAGGGACATGGCGATTTTTCAACCAATATTGCCATGCAGGCGGCAAAAACGGTAAGAAAAGCCCCCAGACAGGTGGCAGAAATAATAATTAAAAATATGGACATTAGTAAGACATATATTGAGCGAGTTGAGATGGCAGGTCCCGGGTTTATCAATTTTTTTCTTACGAATACATGGCTGTATGACGTTTTAAAAGTCATTCAAAAGGAGAAGGAGAACTATGGAAGGTTGGATATAGGCCGGGGACAGAAGGTTATGGTTGAGTTTGTCAGTGCCAATCCTACCGGCCCTCTCCATATGGGCAATGCCAGAGGCGGAGCATTGGGAGATTGTATTGCCAGTGTTCTTGAGAAAGCCGGATATGATGTAACTAGGGAATTCTATGTTAACGATGCCGGAAATCAGATTGAGAAATTCGGTATTTCTCTTGAAGCTCGGTATATCCAGCTTTTGCAGGGTGAAGATGCCATAGAGTTTCCGGAGGACGGCTACCATGGCGAGGATATCATTGACCATATGAAGGCATATATTGAGGAAAATGGGGACAAGCTCCTTCATGTTGACTGTGAAGAAAGGCGCAAAGCCCTTGTAGAATATGCTTTACCTAAAAATATTGAACGCATAAAAAATGGCCTTGAAAGCTACGGCGTTAAGTTCGATGTTTGGTTTTCGGAGCAGTCCTTGTATGACAACGGTGAAGTGCAGGAAACATTGGATATTCTTAAGGAAAACGGCTATACAATTGAAAAGGAAGGAGCCATCTGGTTTGAGGCTTCTGCTTTAGGTGCGGAGAAGGATGAGGTAATTGTCAGAAATAACGGGATTCCTACATATTTTGCAGCGGACATAGCTTATCACCGCAACAAATTTTTAAAGCGTAAGTTTGACAGGGTAATAAACTTGTTGGGAGCAGACCACCATGGACATGCCGGGAGAATGAAATGTGCCGTAAAGTCCCTTGGAATTAATCCGGACAAGCTTGATATTGTGATATTTCAGTTGGTACGCCTTTACAGGAACGGTGAGATAGCTAGAATGTCCAAGAGGACAGGAAGAGCAATATCTTTAACCGACCTTTTGGAGGAAGTTGGAAGGGATGCTGCTAGGTTTTTCTTTAATACGAAAGCATCGGGTAATCACTTAGACTTTGATTTGGACCTTGCAGTAAAAAAATCCAACGAAAATCCGGTTTATTATGTTCAGTATGCTCACGCAAGAAGCTGTAATATGCTAAAGCTTTTGGAAAGTGAAGGCTTTAAATTGCCGGAGGTTAGTTCTGCTGACCTGACACTGTTGAAAGCTCCTGAAGAAATTGAGCTAATGAAAAAGCTTTCCGAATATCCTGAGGAGATTAGAATTTCCGCCCAGACTTTAGAACCGAGCAGGCTTACAAGATATGTTCATGATGTTGCATCGAGCTTCCATAGCTTCTACAATGCCTGCAGGGTAAAGGGTGAAGGTGAGGACTTAATGTATGCAAGAATGATACTTGTGGACAGTACAAGAATTGTTATTAAGAATGTACTTGAGTTATTGAGCATAACAGCACCCGACAAAATGTAGAGTATTGAGGGATTGCGTAAGTCTTTATACGGATGGACAAGTCTGCAAAACCCGGTTCAAATGATATAATTTGGCCGGGTTTTATTATGTTTGCCTAATTCAATAGTGATATGATATAATTCCTATAAAAAACTATGCGTTGTAATGGAGAAGTTTTTATGGTTGATTCAAAGCAAAAAAGCTACATAATCAAAGCTTTAATACCATACCTGATTGCATTCTATCTTTTTTGGGCTGTGTATTCTATATTCATCGAACCGATTATTGAAAAGGGCCCGTATCTTATCAATCTGGTTGGAGGTAATCTCATAAAGCTTGGAGCATGGACAGTACCTGTTTTGGTTCTGCTAAAATACCTTTTCAAGGAAGATCCCTGGGACTATATAAAGCTTAGAAAAAATAAATTGCGTGGTCTTGTGTACGGGTCTTTGTACGGAGTTGTAATTATTATATATGTTACTGTCAGCAGATTGCTGACAAATGGTACACTGCAATTTAACCCCTTTTTCGAGCTGGATTCGTGGATAGGCGGAGTCTTGCTCGTAGGATTTACTGAGGAAATCGTATTCCGCGGATTTTTGTTGCAGAAGTTTGAAGAGGCAATGGGGTCAAAATATGCCAATGCAGTAACCGCCTTATTATTTCTGTTGATTCACTTTCCCAAGTGGTACGTAAATGGTAATTTATTTATACCGGGATTCATGGTGAATTCCATAGCTTTTATTTTTCTTTTCAGCATCCTTATGGCGGTGTTATTAAAGAAAACAGACTCTTTATTGACATGTATACTTATTCATTCTGCCAATAATTTTGCAATGTTTGCATTAGGAGCATAAATTTTGGTACAATGTTCAAAGAAATTCTATGCCATTAGACTGCGCAGCTTATAAAATGGCAAGAATTAAAATACACATATGCTGCAAGGAGGAACAATTATGAAGATTAAATGGCTGGGCCACGCATGCTTTCTCTTGACATCGGAAAAGGGGACTAGGGTGGTTACCGACCCGTTTGATGAAACTGTGGGATATAAGGTTGAGGAAATTGAAGCCGAAATAGTCTCTACAAGCCATGATCACTATGACCATAATAATATTGGCATGGTTGTAGGTAATGCAAAGCACGTTATGGGAGCAGGAAAAATAAATATAGACGGGATTGATATAACTGGTGTGGAGTCTTTTCATGATGAATGCGAAGGGGCCAAACGCGGGAAAAATGATATTTTCAAATTTACAATAGATGGAATCAGTGTTTGCCATCTGGGAGATTTGGGGCAAACCTTAAACAATGACCAGCTTAGGCAAATCGGAAATGTGGATGTGCTAATGATACCGGTGGGTGGGGTCTATACAATTGATTATAAAGGCGCCATCGAGGTGATGAACCTTATAAAGCCGTCAATAACCATTCCCATTCATTATAAGACACCGGCTCTTACCTTCGAGATAGACGGTGTAGAACCCTTCCTTTCTGCGACAGGTGGTAAACATATTTCAAAGCAGGAGATAGAGTTGAAAAAAGATGAAATTGGAAACTGGCCTAAGGTTATTGCCTTGGATTATGAGTAAGTTGGATATTATCTTGTAATAATTTATTAATAATAAATATGCTAAAATTAGCCGATATAAAGTACGGCTAATTTTTTTTAGCTTTCAAGTTGAAGTGATATAGAATAGAAAAATCGGTTTTGTGGTTAATAGCTATTTTTGAATTCGAAGATGGTGGAGTGGTGAATATGGAGATGAAGTTTTTCAATAAACTAAAAATTAGAATTTCCTTAGTGGTAATACTTTCATTTGTTTTGCCTTTTATCCTTAGTATCCCCCTACACGCTGAGGAAGAGCCGGAAAAGATATATTACGGGCTTAAAAATGCTTTGTCAGTTCTTGACAATATTAATTTCACTGATGTCAGGAATTCGGGGACATGGGCAAAGGAAGCCATTTGTGAGGTGGCGGCGCTAGATATTGTAAAAGGCTATGGCAATAGGGTATTTGGCCGTACAAACAGCGTGACAAAGGAAGAGGCAATCGCCATTATTTACAGGGCGGCCGGCAGGGAAAGGGATGCGCAGTTGGCAGCTGAGGCTCTGGATACAGCCAGAAATGCTGAGGAAAAAAAGACTTATGCCCCAAGTATGTGGTCAGATGGATATTTGCAGCTTGCAGCCAGTGAAGGATTAATTAGCAATGAGGATCTTGCCGATGCGTTCAATGCAGAACAAAGTGGACTTGGAACGGGGGCATTTTTGAGAGGAGCGCCTGCTCAAAGGCAGGAAGTGGCTTATTGGATATCGAGGGTATTTGGCCTTGAGCCTGTTTACGGGCAAAAGAAGATCTTCAACAGCTTTCGAGATTGGTCCGGCGCAGATCCCTTAAAGATTCCGTACATAGAAGCAGTTCTTGTTGAAAACATAATGAATGGCGAAGGGAACGGCTATTTTAGGCCTACTGGTTTTGTAACGAGAGAGCAAATCGCGCAGATAATAAAAAATGCAGATAATAGAATTCTTCCGCTTTTAGGCTATGAAAAGAGAATGGGTACCATTGAAGATATTCGCAAGGAATACGATTTTACAGGAAACGCCTATGTATATATTAATACCTTCAATATAAGGAACAGCAATGGAAAGCTTCATAAGATCATTACCGAGTCTGTCGATAGTAGCCGGAGCGGATATAAAAATGAACAGGGTGGGGCTGCAATCAGAAGGTCTGACACCGACATTGTTGTTTATAAGGATGGATGGGTAGGTACGAGCTCTCTATTAAAAGAGGGAGACAGAATAGAGTATATAACTGCGGCGGACGGCACGGTGAGGTATGTCCGGGTGATATTCGGCACATCGGATACGGAGTATGTTATTGCAAAAATAAAGGAAGTAAATTCTGAAGTCTCTACAATGAAGGTAGCAATAGGGTTTTATATTGAGTACCCGGACATTGATATAGACAGTATTAGCTTTGATTTCAGAAATGGTGATGGTGGAGTTGACACAACCTTTGTATACAGCAATATTGCAAAGGTGTTTATTGATGGTAAAGCAGCAGATATGACGGATATTGCACCGGGGATGGATGCGATTCTTACCATAAAGGACGATATCATAACTGTAATAAATACCTTAGATCTAAGGCTAAAAGAGCAGGGTGTGGTAAGTGGTGTTGTAGAGGACAACAATCCTCACTTGGGCTATATAACTCTATATAATGAAGACGGTTTGCGTATAGATGGGTCCCTCAATAAAATAAAAACATACAACTATTCCAATCCGATGGACGTAACGGTATATAAAAATCATAATGCAGCAAAGCTTGAAGATATCGAAGGTGGTGATTCGGTGTACATGAAGCTTGACCAGAATGGAGCAATAGAGATTATAAGCGCTGTAGATAATTATATAGTAAAATATGGAAAGATTTTATCTATAAGGTCAGGCATTATAAACGTATCCTATGATGATGGCACACAGCAAATTCTTAATGTGGACGAAAACATTCCGATTGTACGGGATAAAAAACTTGTGGATCTTGATGCTTTAAAGGATGGGGACAGGGTAAAACTGCTTTTGAACATTACGGACAAAAGTACAACCCTCAAAAAGCTTACAATAGAAGGGGATGAGCATTTCATTGCAAACATCTACCGAGGTGTGGTATCGGCGGTGGATGATATCTCCAAAAAGATGGTGCTTCAGAACCTGGAAGTGTTTAATAATGGAAAATGGGAGAGAACCGAGCAAAAAGGCGTTACTACATTGAAAATGTCTGAGGATAATAAATTTGTTTACAATGACAATATGGTGGATGTACGTCAGGTGAAGGAGCTTTTCACAGGCAGTTCTGCCTATATTGCCGTTGAGAAAGAATATGGCGGCAGTGAAAAAGCAGTATTGGTATCTGTAAAAAATTCCAAAGACACCGAGGCCCCTGTATTTAGCGATAGTATAATTACAAGTAGCGCCGGGAATAAAGGAGAGTTCACACTGGGCAAAGAGTACAGAAACATCTCCTATGGAAATGGGACAATCATTATAAAGGACAACCGACTGGTTACCGGTAGTAGCATAAATCTGGAGGATAAAGCGTATATTGTTGCAAACAGGAGCTATGATGACGGAAAATACTATGCTAGCGTAGTCCAGATAAACGAAAGAGTGGATTCGAACTTCTTTACGATATATCGCGGAAGGATATCAAATATAAATGAAAACAAGGACTTTACAGTAGAATCCTATTCGGAGCTTGAGGGAGTCAATTGGAAATACTACAACACTCCTCGGACCTTCAGGATTACATACGACACGCAAATTATAGATGATGAAGGGGTCGTAGGACAAAGGAACTTTACCGGCTACGGAGATTCAAGCTATAAGAACAGGACGGTATATATATTATCCAACGGTGCCGATGCTGTATTGATTAGTACCGCACCTTATGGTAATATCAATGCAAAGGGAGAAATTTATGAAATCATGGGAGAAAATGCCGATGATTCTACGGCCGAAGAAGGTCAGAAGGAGCCCGATGGCTTTATACTCCGAAAGGCTAAGGTTTATGATGTCCAATCTCATACGTGGAAAGACATTAAAGACTTGGAGATTACCCTTCTGAAAAACAGCATTATACTGAAAAACAATAGCATTTTGAAACCGTCCGAGCTTAGAAAGGGTGACAACATAAGAATTATCAAGAAGGATAGTAATGAGACAGCAGATGCCTACATTATATTTGTTGAATAATATTTTTTAGCTTTCGGAGGCGAAGCAGTATGATGAAAAGGGGATTGGCATTTATTACAGCTATACTTATAATTGTGTTTATAATCGGTGGAGTGCAGGTATCTGCAAGAGAAGGAGACAGTGGATACGAAGGAGGTATCTCCAGCGGAGAAGCAGCAGGCAAGACCTCGTTTGAGTATAAAGAGGTGTGCTTTATAACCGGTGAACCCGTGGTGTTTGAGGGAACTCTGACCATAAAAAAGACATTGAAGCAGGATAAAACAACCGGGAAGAATGTAATCACATCAAATTATACATACAACCTTAAGAGTCTTGAAAAAAATGCGACTCTGACAAGATTTCTGTCATATAACACGACTCTTACAGAAAAGGAAAACGGTCAGATTATTGAAGAGACGGGGTTTGGAGGCAGATGCACCGAAGTGGTGAAAATCGGTTCCACCACTTATACTCTGGAAAATTATGATTTTACAAAGACCAACATAAAGGATACGAAGCCGGCGGTGGATTATTTTGCCGGGAATTTGTGGGGAAGGAAGACATACCGGACCGGTACCGGAACAAACAGCGGAGAAGTTACCGTTGAGATATCCGGTGATTATTATGGATATAACCAGTTCTGGGGAACAGTTGAAACCCAAGTAATAAATTATGTAATAGAAAGTCAGAAAAAAAGTGACGGATTAATAGACCGATGGGGAGGAACTGCGAGTGTAAGTATTTCGTCCTCAACAACAAAGAAGATTGATTATGTTGAGAACAAACCGGATATCATAAGCTTCGAGGGCGGCTTTGTTGAGAGCCAGTACAATAACAGCATACTGCAGTATACGGCAAAGCTTCCGGAGTTTGATCATCAGGGAGTGTCTACCGACAGAATGATTGAGACTAGGGACAGCCTTATGATTGAAAGCTTTCCGATGAGCAGGAGGCTTTTGGTACCGGAGCTAAACCATTTGAGAGGTCACTGGGCTGAAAATGATATTAAGGCACTGTACAGCTTGGAAATATTCAAGGAGAACCCGGCGGATTTTGACCCTCAGGAGATTATGACGAGAGCTGAGTTTGCCGATGCCATAGTACTCGCTGCCAGTCAAGTCCCGAAAGACTCATTGCTTGTTGAATCAAAAACCACCAAAAAGTCTGTTAATACCAAAGAGGAGATACTCTCTCCCTTTACCGATGTATCAACACAAAGCAAATATTTTGAAAGTATAAACAGTGCATATAAAAGGGGCATGATAAGCGGAAGAGGGGACAAAACTTTTGCTCCGGAGGATTATCTTACTACAGCGGATGCCATTACCATATTAATAAAGACTCTCGGACTTGAGGGGCTTGCTCCTTCAAGCGGAGCAGTGACGGTATTTAGGGATAGTGACGATATTCCAAGGTATGCAAAAAATTCAGTCTATGTTGCCCAAAGAATTGGTCTTGTGATGGGAGATGATAAGGGTTATCTAAAGCCCAATGAGTATATTTCAAAAGCCAGGGCAGCGGTAATTATCAATAATTTTATAGATTATATGAGAAATGATTTAAAAAAGGATTATAGGGAAAGAATAGTAAATTATTAAGTGCTGATAAATAGCATCAAAGAAAAGGGGAATAAATGTGACAGGTAAATCATTAAAAAAGGCACTGTTGTCTTTAGTTATCTGCTGTATTTTGATATCTGGTACAGGAATTGTCTGTGCCGAGGAGATTATAATACAAGAGAAGGGGATTTCCTCAGCGGACTATTTCAAAGGGATTATAGATATGGCAGAGGATAAGTACAAAGGGGAAGTAACCAGGAAGCAAATGATGGAAGGCGCTTTGAAAGGGATGTTCGACACCATGGATCCCTACACAGTCTATTATACGATGGAAGAGGCGGAAAGCTTTTTTACCGATATTAATGGTTCCTACACAGGAATAGGAGTGGTGATGTCAGAACTTGACGGCAAAATAGTGATAGACCAGGTGTATTCCTCTTCTCCGGCAGAGGAAGCAGGTATACAAAAAGGTGATACGATAGTTGAAGTGGATGGTAAAAGTACTCAGAAGGCTACTTTAGAAGAAGTATCCGGGCTTATAAAGGGTCCGGAGGGTACGAAGGTTGTAATAGGTGTTTTGAGAGGCGGAACAGGCAAAATAGTAAGGTTGATAGTGACTAGAAGACAAATAGTCCTAAATCCTGTCACCTATAAAATAGAAGGTGATATAGGTTATATAAAGCTTGAAATTTTCAATTCCAATGCGAGTCAGGCTATGGATGAAGCCCTTAAGAAAATGGATAAGAGTAAAATAACAAAAATAATTCTTGATCTTAGAGACAATCCTGGGGGAGACGTAAGCCAGGCAGTAGCAATTGCCAGGAGATTTGTGAAGAAAGGGCTGATTACAAAGCTGGATTTCAAGTCGGAATCACAAAAAGATGAGGAATATTACTCCAATTTGAAAGAGCTCAAATATAAGCTTGTGGTGTTAGTGAATGAATATAGCGCAAGCGCCTCGGAGATATTGGCAGGAGCGATACAGGATACAGATTCGGGTGTTCTGGTGGGCACAACAACTTTTGGGAAAGGTAAGGTTCAGAACCTTTATCCCATATTGACACCTGAAGCTGCACAGAAGTATGAGAAGGAAACCGGAGAAATATTTGTAAATGGATACGACTTGCTATCGGAACATGGTATTTACCCTTCCGATGATGAAATAATGGGGTGGCTGAAAATAACTACCGGGGAATACTACACTCCCGGTGGCAGGATGATAGATGGAGTCGGTCTTGAGCCTGATATTTATATAGAAGACAGCCTGGCCGATAATGCTATAGTTTTTGAAGGCGTAAAAAAGCTTCAAAAGGTGACAAAGCCTTGCCTAAATACTGAAAGTGAGGATGTATTGAGTGCGGAAAGCATTTTAATGCTAATGGGATATGAGGTTGATACCCCGGATAGGCTGATGGACGAAAAAACTGTCAGAGCCGTAGCGCAATTTCAAAAAGACTGCGGATTGTATTCTTACGGCATCCTTGACTTTGCGACGCAACAGGCTCTGAATGATAAATTGGACGAATTGATTATTATGAAGAACAGGGATAGACAGTATGAAAAAGCGGTGGAGTTGCTTAAAAACTAATAGGATATTGGGCTATCATAATTGACTACAGGGCTTTATAGACAAAGATACCGGATGCGATTTTGCGAGGATTGACGTCTAAAAAAATAATGTATGATTAGATATGTAAGTATATTGACAGATTATTTCATTAACTGTATAATTATTGTAAGATTATTTATGTTACTTTGTGGTTAATAACTGACAAAAAATACATTATATAGTTTTGGCATTAGTGGATCGAAACACATTATTATGTCCGGAAGATAAGCTGTTAACCTTGGTAGTCCAAAGTTCCAAATTAGTGATGAGTTTTGCTTTATTGATTTACCTTCTATTATTGTGATTTATTATGATTTACTTGTGGGAGACAAGTTTTTATGTAAAAAGTGTATACTTAAGCTCGCTTGATTTGGAATGGAGAGTCTAATTGGTTTAGGGGAGAATATATATTTAAAAAATATGTATTAGAATGACCGGAAAGTTCTCGAAATGTTTAGGGGAGACACAGGTTCGTATACCATGTGAATTAATGGAACTTTGGACTACGAGGTTAGCAGCTTTTTTACAGTTGCATAAAAAATTTCTATTGACACTCTCAAAAGTCATATATAAAATATAATCGTGTGTTTATTTATAATAATCAAATAAAAAAATTTACTATAATCAAATCAGCCGTGAAGAGCTTTCCCGGCTGAAGTTGTTTTTTCATGGAGGATTGGAATCATGTCTGTTAAGTACATTTTTGTAACCGGCGGTGTTGTTTCAGGGCTTGGAAAGGGAATAACTGCCGCTTCACTGGGGAGACTTTTAAAAGCCAGAGGTCTTCGAGTTACTATTCAGAAGTTTGACCCATATATTAATGTGGATCCGGGTACTATGAGTCCGTATCAGCATGGAGAAGTATTCGTAACCGATGACGGAGCTGAGACGGATCTGGATCTGGGCCATTATGAAAGATTTATAGATGAGAATTTGAACAAAAACAGTAATATAACCACCGGTAAGATATACTGGTCTATTATCAACAAAGAAAGAAAAGGTGACTTTCTCGGCGGTACGGTTCAGGTTATACCCCATGTAACCAACGAGATTAAGAATAGAATTTATCTAGTAGGTAAAAATAGCAGCACCGATGTGGTAATTACTGAGATTGGTGGTACCGTAGGGGATATTGAGAGCCTGCCTTTTTTGGAAGCTATTCGTCAGGTCGCAAGTGACGTCGGTCGAGAGAACGTAGTTTACATACACGTTACCCTTGTTCCATATCTGGGCAAGTCTGGGGAACTTAAGACAAAGCCTACACAACACAGTGTAAAGGAGTTAAGAAGCCTTGGTATACAGCCGGATATAATTGTCTGTCGTACAGAAAAAAGACTTTCAAAAGAAATGAAGGATAAGATAGGACTGTTTTGCAATATACCCGGAGAATGGGTAATTCAGAATCTTGACGCAGAGACCCTCTATGAGGTTCCTTTAATGCTTGAGGAGGAGGGACTGGCTAATATTGTTTGCAAGCGCTTAAGTCTTAATTGCGTGGAACCGGACATGACCGAATGGTGCCAAATGGTAAATAAGCAGAAAAACTTGAGCAAGTCGCTGACCATAGCCCTTGTAGGTAAATATGTTGAGCTCCATGATGCATATCTTAGTGTTGTAGAGTCTCTCAATCACGGTGGAATATCAAATGACGCTGAGATAAATATAAAGTGGATAAATTCCGAGGAACTGAATGAGGATAATTTTGAAAGCAGCCTTAGCGACGTAGATGGCATACTGGTGCCTGGAGGATTTGGAGACAGAGGTATAGAAGGAAAGATCCTCGCTGCAAAATATGCTCGTGAAAACAAAGTGCCATACTTTGGTATTTGTCTCGGAATGCAAATGGCGGTTGTGGAATTTGCAAGAAATGTTGCCGGACTTAAGATGGCCAACAGTTCGGAATTCGATACAGACAGCCCTTACCCTGTGATTGACATCATGCCGGATCAAAAAGATATAGATGAAAAGGGTGGCACAATGAGATTGGGGCTGTATCCCTGCAAGATAAAAAAAGACTCCATTACTTATAGCGTATATGGGGACGAGCTTATATATGAAAGGCACAGACACAGGTATGAGTTCAATAACGAATACAGGGAGCTTTTGGTATCAAAGGGACTGGTATTTGCAGGACTTTCTCCAAGTGAAAAGCTTGTAGAAATTATTGAATTGAAGGATCATCCGTGGTTTATCGGAGTTCAATTCCATCCTGAGTTTAAATCAAGACCGAATAGGCCCCATCCTTTGTTCAGGGACTTTATAAGGGCAGCGGTGGAAAAACGCTATAACCGATAATGACATGAAAGTAATGCAAAGATATAAAGAAACGGCTGTCCGATGAGCGGGCAGCCGTTTTAATGATATAAAAGACTCTAGAACTTTTAATCGGCCTTAATTGCTTTATAGAGTGCTGTAAAGCCTCCGAAAAGGATTCCGGTTATCGGAAATACAACCCAGCAAATATGCCAGAGGTTAAAAACAAAGCCGCAGAACAAAAAGATGCAAACCGCAATTGGCCAGACAATTCCCGCAACAGCTCCTATGACCTTATCCTGCTTTTGGGTTTTTGGCTTATAATCGTCTATTTTTAACAACTCTTTATAGGAATCGGGTACACTTCCGCTGGTTATAAAAATAGATACTGCGACAGCTATCATTAAAAGCATAACACATACCCCAAAGTCGGCGAAAGGCTCAAAGGAGACGATGGCAAGCAGGACAACGACAGAGAATATGCAAAGGCTGACACCAATGATGGTATGGATACTCTGCTTTTGGGTAATAGAGGGTAATTCTGAATTTAAAATGTTTCTTAAATCCGATGAAATTTCAAATTTCCCTTCCTCAATGAATTTGAATCTTTCAAGTTTGGTTCCGGAATATATGAAGAGAGCTACAGCTGGAACTATTAATAAAAATAATGCTATAACAGGCAGCGTTCCTTTGGCATCCTCAGGCAAGGATTGAAAAATTAGATTGCGTTCTGCCATCTGCGACAGGAATATTAAGAGGGAAACTCCCAGAAGAATCAGCCCAACTCCTGTTGCTATCAGGTAGGAGGCTTTTTTCTTCAGAGAGACAAATTCCATTGCTTCCTCGTTATCCACTACGGGGTAATTTTCATTATTCTTTGAGGGGGAAATACCCATTTCATCCAACAGCTCATCAATGTTGCCGAATTCGGAAATAACAATACCGATTGCTTCATTCTCCAGTTTTCCATTATCTTTTAGTTCATTATACCTTTCTTCCATGTTGTAAAGAATCTCGCTTTTTAGTCGCTCCATTTCTTTTGATTTTGGCAAATTCCTAAAAATGTTATCTAGATAACTTTTAATTGTTTCCATAGTGTACCATCTCCTTTACAAATTTATTAATCACTTTTTTGGTCAACTCCCATTCTTCGCACTTTTCCCTGTAGTATTTGATTCCCTCGGGGGTTATACGGTAGTAAGTCCTCCTTTTTCCTTGAGTTTCTTCTCCATAGTAGGATTCAATATATCCGTTTTTTTCGAGACGCGTGAAGGCAGAATAAAGTGTCGTCTCTTTCATGATATATTGCTCGTTTGTTATTGAGCGGATGTTTCTTGAAATCTCATACCCATAAGAATCACCCTCTATAAGGAGGCTTAGGATAATGGTGTCGTTATAACCCCGTATTACATCACTGCTAATCACCAGAATTCCTCCTCTAATATTACTACGTCTGACATACTTTACCTGTCGTAGTAATATTGTAACACAACTACTACGACAGGTAAAGTAGTTTTTATAAAAAAGTTAAATTTTGAGTATTTTTATACAAAATAATGTTCATGCGACCTATTTATAGATTTTGATACAAATAATTTAATGTATAGTATAATTCCCTTTGAATTTGTAAACAATTATACTAAGCAATAAAAGTTTATATTGTAAAAAAAATTAGGGTATGGAACCATTTTGGAATTGCAAATCAATCCAAAACTGGTGAGATTACCGGATACGGGGGGATTTTATCATGTTTAATTCTTTTAAAAACGTCTATAAAAAAAATATATGCGCAAAAGTACTTACAGCAGCCATCCTTTTGGTAACAATTATATCGGGTGTTGCGCTAATATCCTATTCGGAGAATGTGAGTGATGGGCTGGCGGATAATATTATTCGATTGCATGTTTTGGCAAACAGTGATTCTCCAGAGGATCAGCAGCTAAAAAGGGATGTTAGGGATGTTGTAATCAGCTTCATGAAGGACAGGCTTAAAAACGTCAAGGATGTGGAAACTACAAAGAAGATAATAGAAGAAAACTCTGAAGCAATAAAGCAGATTGCGTTAGACGAAATTAAGAGGCAGAATAAAGAATATGATGTGGAGGTTATGCTTGGAATATATCCTTTTCCCACTAAGGTTTATGGGGATATAAGTCTTCCGGCTGGAAATTATCAGGCGTTAAGAGTTGTTATAGGTAATGGAGAGGGACAGAATTGGTGGTGTGTGCTTTTTCCGCCGTTATGCTTTGTGGATGCTACTCACGGAACTGTGCCGGATTCTGTGAAGAATGATTTGAAAGAGGTTCTCAGTGAAGAGGAGTATTATCTTATTACAACGCAGGATGAAGATGAGGATATTCCTATTGAGATAAAGTTCAAGATTGTTGAGATGTTTCAGAACTCAAAGATAAAAATTGCAAGTGCAATGAATAGAATGTTTCAATAATTAGACTAAGGATATAATTTAATGAATAGATATAAGTTAAACCCATAATATATAAATTCCCTGTTGGAGTTAGATAATTTCCGTCGGGGAATTTTCGTATTTATCATTAAAAAATAAGGGGTAGCATATTGAAGATATATATGCATTTGATATATACTTTTAATATATACTGTTATTGTGAAACATTTCTTTCTCAAGCAAAGCAATTGTAAGAGAGCTTTTATATCCCCAAAAATGAGGTGAGCTAAATGATGAGATTTTTTTTAGAGAACGGGAGCTTCTATTTGATTGTTGTTATAAGGCTGCTTTTAGCATGTGTCCTAGGAGGAGTGATAGGGTATGAAAGAGAGAGTACCAACAGGCCTGCCGGCTTTAGAACCCACATTCTGGTATGCGTTGGGTCGGCTCTTGTCATGATAACCTCCCAGTACATTTTTGAGCGCTACAAGGGGGTTGCAAATATTGATCCTGCCCGCCTTGGAGCTCAGGTAATCAGTGGCATAGGCTTTTTGGGAGCAGGAACTATAATTCGTGAGGGGGCAAATGTTAGAGGTCTTACCACAGCAGCAAGCTTATGGGCAGTTTCCTGTGTTGGGATTGCAGCAGGCATCGGCTTTTATGAGGGAGCGATTATTTCCACTGTAATTATTTATATTACCCTTATTTTATTAAAAAGAACAGAAAAGCATATCACGAAGAAAAGAAAGCTGAGTGTATTCTATATACAGACTGAAGATATGCCCGGACAAATAGGTACAATAGGGGGTATATTTGGCAAGTATAATGTAACAATAAGAAATATAGAGTTTATCAATGATGATATTGGGAAAGAAGTTTTGATAAAATTTTTAGTGAGAATTCCTATGGATGTCTCCAAAGAAAAGATAATGGATGAATTGCAGGGGATATATGGAGTCAAAAAGGTTACAGGGCAATAGTACATAAGAGAATATTTCTTTTCCTAAAAAATATTTGACAAAATATTTGACTTTTTTCATTCTTTCACCTATAATTCATTTGTTTATATTTTTTTGCGTTTTCCAAGCAAGAAAGAGGGGATTAACGGTGCCAAGAATGGACCAGCTTAAAACACCGGTTTTTGATGCGGTAAAGAGATATGTTGAGAGTAATGTAGTGCAGTTTCATGTACCGGGACACAAGCAGGGAGAAGGCCTTGCGGAGCTTAGAGAGTATATTGGCGAAAGAGCACTTCAGATGGATGTAAACGGAATGGAGGATCTGGATTTTGCCAATAACCCTACGGGGGTTATTTATGAATCGGAGATGCTGGCAGCCCAGGCGTTTGGGGCTCAACATGCCTATTTTCTGGTGAATGGAACTACGTCTGGTGTTCAGGCAATGATTATGAGCGCTTGTGAACCGGGGGACAAGATAATAATTCCGAGAAATGCGCACAAGTCCACAATAGGTGGAATTATATTGAGCGGTGCGATGCCGGTGTATGTGCAGCCCGAAGTAAATGAAAAATTGGGTATTGCTATGGGAATTACAGAAGAGAGCCTTAAGAAGGCAATAAAGGAGAATCCCCATGCAAAAGCTGTGTTCATTATTAATCCTACTTATTATGGAGCAGCTTCAGATTTAAAATCCCTTGTAAGAATAGCTCACAGGCACGAGATGGCCGTTCTTGTGGATGAGGCTCATGGTGCACATATGTCCTTCCATGACGACTTTCCTCTGACAGCAATGGAGGTTGGTGCCGATATGAGTGCAGCAAGCACCCACAAAACAGCGGGCTCAATGACACAAAGCTCTGTGTTGCTTCTGAGGGGAAATATGATCAGTCCGGAGAGAGTAAAACAGGTCTTGAACCTGACATATACCTCCAGTGCGTCATATCTTTTGATGTGCTCCCTTGATATTGCAAGAAAGCAGCTTGCGACTAAGGGAAGCGATATGTTGGAAGAAGCCTTGAGACTTGCAAGAATGGCAAGAGATGAGATAAATAAAATTGAAGGCTTATATGCTTTTGGAAAAGAGCTTATAGGGACACCCGGGTGCTTTGATTTTGATGAAACGAAGCTGGGGATATGCGTATCAGGCTTGGGTTATACCGGCTATGAGATGGAAGCAAAGCTGAGAAAGGAATACAATATACAGATTGAGATGTCGGATCTTTCAAATATATTGGCAATAGTAAGCCTGGGAGATAACGAAGAGAATCTTACTGCGCTTATAAATGCGTTAAAGGATATTTCATCAAAGACTGAGAAAAGGGAATATCTCAAAACACCGTTTATTCCGCAAAATCCAAAAATGATAGTATCACCCCGGGATGCCTTTTACAGTCACAAGAAGATAGTTCCGTTGGACAAGTCTGTAGGGGAGATAGCGGGAGAAATGGTTATGGCTTACCCTCCGGGTATACCGGTCATATGTATGGGTGAGAGAATCACTCAGGACATAGTGGATTATATAAAGATATTAAAAGAGCAAAGAACCCAGCTTCAAGGGACGGCGGACCCATACATTAATTCCATAATGGTTCTTGGTATGGACTGATAAATCACATCATCTCCACTCCAACTTAATTACCAAACCAATCACTTTTTGGTCTAATTATTTTTTTTCCTGAATAGAAATAGGACTATGACAGGAAAAAGTACATGGCATAAGCACATGAGGATAAGGCAAGAAAAGGAGTGATTGGTTTTGAGTATTCTGGAGTCGGCTCTACAAAACATCAATAAGGATAACAGAGTAAAATACGGTCTAAGTGAAAAAGAGGCGGAAAAAAGGTATAAAACATATGGACCCAACACCTTGGAGGAAAAGAAAAAGATATCTCCTTTCAAAATCCTTATTGCACAATTCAGTGACTTTATGGTATTGATTCTTCTGGCATCTACCTTGATTTCGGCTTTTATGGGGGAGTTGCTGGAGGCTGTTACCATTGTGTCGATTGTTATTATTAATGCACTTATGGGATTTATCCAGGAGTATCGAACTGAAAGGACCATGGAGGCGCTTAAGGGGCTGTCTGCGCCAATAGCCAAGGTGATTAGAGACGGGAAAACGGTGGAAATACCTGCGGAGAAGATTGTGCCGGGAGATCTGGTGATACTTGAGACCGGAGACAGGATTCCCGCAGATGCTGTTCTGATAGAAGCCCACGGGCTATGTGTGGATGAGTCTTTGCTGACCGGTGAGTCCGTGCCGGTGGAAAAGCAGGCTGAAACCGGAGGCGGGAAGAATGCAAATGCCAATGAAAAAAGCAGCTCGGTATATATGGGGACAATTATAACAAGTGGAAGAGGTAAGGCTGTTGTCTGTTCTACCGGAATGATGACCGAGATGGGTAAAATTGCAGATATGATACAGAATATTGAGACGGAACAGACACCTCTTCAAAGAAGGCTTGATGCGCTGGGGAAATACATAGTTTACGGATGTCTCGCCATATGTGCAATCGTTACGGTAACCGGAATATTAAGGGGAGAAAAACTCTTTACAATGTTCCTTTCAGGTATAAGTCTTGCGGTGGCAGCAGTGCCGGAAGGACTTCCGGCGATAGTAACCATTGCCCTTGCCCTAGGTGTTCAGAAAATGCTCAAAAGAAATGCCCTAATAAGAAAGCTTCCGGCCGTGGAGACTTTGGGTTGTGCCAGTGTTATATGCTCAGACAAGACAGGAACTTTGACGGAGAACAAGATGACGGTTAGGAAAATCTATGCCAATGGGGGATTTGTGGAGGTCAAGGGAAGTGCTCTTAGCAGTGAAGGCGAATTTATCTCAGTTAAAAGAAAAATAGATCCTAAGAACAACGACAGCCTAAGACTTGCCCTCGAAATCGGAGTACTGTGCAACAATGCATCAATGGTAAGAATAAAGGAAAATAGGTCATTTAGCAAAATAACCTCCTTGATTCACAAGCCTGAAAAATGGGAATTGAGTGGAGATCCTACGGAAGCTGCTCTTCTTGTGGTTGGAGCAAAAGGAGGATGTACCCAGGAGCTACTGAACGAAAGCTATGTTAGGATTGATGAACTGCCTTTTGATTCGGATAGAAAGTGCATGTCGGTAATATGTGAAAATGACAAAGGTGAGACTTTTGTTTTTACGAAAGGCGCTGCGGATGTTATTATTGAAAAGTGCAGCAAGATATATACCTCAAAGGGAATTGCGGATTTGAATGAAGCTGGAGCAAAAAGGGTACTCAAAGCCAATGACGATATGGCAAATGAAGCCTTAAGAGTACTTGGGGTGGCGTTTAAAAGGCTTGACTCCAAAAACTATAGGCATAATGATGTAGAACAGGACCTTGTGTTTGCGGGGTTGATAGGCATGATAGACCCACCAAGGAAAGAGGCGCTAGATGCAGTGCGAAAATGCAAGCTTGCAGGGATCAAGCCGGTAATGATTACCGGGGATCATAAAATAACTGCTGCTGCTATCGCGAGGGAGCTGAATATAGCAGCGGAAGGTGACAGGGTGCTGACGGGAGCACAACTAGAACAGATGGATGACAGAAAACTTGAAGAAATAGTGGATGAAGTGTCGGTATATGCTAGGGTATCCCCCAAGCACAAGCTAAGGATAGTAAGGGCGCTGAAAAAACGGGGTCATATTGTTGCAATGACGGGAGACGGTGTAAATGATGCTCCTGCAATCAAGGAAGCCGATATTGGTGTAGCCATGGGAATAACCGGTACAGATGTGACAAAAGAGGCATCTTCAATGATTCTTCGTGACGATAATTTTGCGACCATTGTTGCGGCTGTAGAGGAAGGAAGGGTTATATACAACAACATCCGCAAATTTATCCGATATATGCTTTCCTGTAACATTGGAGAAGTACTTACCATGTTTGTGGGAACTCTAATTGGACTTCCGCTTCCTCTTTTACCTATTCAGATATTATGGGTCAATCTGGCTACAGATGGACTTCCTGCAATAGCATTGGGGCTTGAACCGGCAGAGAAGGATATCATGATGAGGCCTCCGAGGGGAGCAAAGGAGAACATATTCTCCAACGGACTTTGGCAGCTTATACTATTTCGAGGTGTCCTTATAGGGTTTAGCACTCTGGCGGTATTTGTAAGTATACTGAAATTTACGTCCAGTGTTGATATTGCCAGAACTGCAGCTTTTGTAACCTTGGTTATAACCCAGCTTATACATGTGTTTGAGTGCAAGTCGGAAAGGAAAAATATATTTGAAATACCGATTTTCAATAATAAACCCCTTTTACTGGCGGTTTTGTGCTCGCTCATAATGATACTGGGGGTTGTGTATGTACCATTATTCCAAGGAATATTTAAAACCGTACCGTTATCCCTCAATGACTGGATTTTAGTAGGCGGATTTTCCGCATTGGGACCGGTAATCTCTAGCTTTTTCAGAGTTAACTACAAGTACATAAGAAGGTAGGGGGAAAAAAAGTTTAAAATTTTAACCTTTTTGTAACCATTTCATATCAGCTTTAATATATAATAAACTCGAAGTACTTCAATAGAAGTTAAACAAAGCGCTACTATTCTTGTATACAAGAAGCGGTAACAATAGTATTGAAAACATTGACCGAATAAATGCGGTGCAATTTAAATAATGGATTTTGTATTGATATTGAAAACTATATAACAAATATCACTACCGACATATTACAAATCATACCTTGCTATTGATGAAGCATTATTCAAAGCTGATTTTATCCTAAATATGCACTAATGAAATTAGAATAATATTGCATCCTTGTTACTTTTACACTTATCCTCATACAGTTTGAAGCAAGTTTTAATAAAGTTTATCGCGCGCGTATAACTATTATATATATAAATGTTATAAGAAGAGTTAATTCAGGGGGAAAAAATTAGAGAATCATTGGTTATGTAAGTTTTAGACATTGTAAAGTCCGCACTTTATGAAAGTCTAATTGTCAGATGCTACAGACTGATATTAGAGAGATAAAAAACATTCTGCTTACGGTGCAAGGCTTATTGGAATCGGAAAGGACTGTAAGGATTCGCACGATAAGCGGTATAACATGATTTAACAAAAAATGGGAGTTAATATTGTACAGTATTAAAAGCAAAGCTTACGCAAATTTTTTTAAGAAGTATGGGTGATCACCCCGGATTGGAAATGCTGAACATATTGATGTTGAATATGCTGTTTCAAAGCACCAATCCTCCTATAAAAAGAGAATTAGTCCCCATGTGGGGCTACATTTTTTTCATATAAGTTACCTCCGGTAAATATACATGGACAACGTTTACAGTTGCAAATTTAAAGCACAAATTGCGTTGTCTTATTTTATTTATTTAATTTATTATCCGGCTAGTTTTATTAAATATATAAAATTGTCTTATTTCTACATTCTTTACTTAATATAGATCACATCAGAATGTGTTTAACGCTTGCGAATAAAGCAAATAAAGTAAATTAGTCTAAAAAATAAATATAGGACTCTGCTTTTTCATTATGTTAATGTATAATAATTAATAAAAGACTCAATGTATCGTAGTATTTGAAACATATCATAATTGTTAAAGATAATAGAACTCGATTGCATTATTTTATCTGAAAAGGAATGATTTGTTTATGGGGTCAAAAGTATTAATTGTTGAAGATGAAAACGATATAGGGAGCTTTATGGTAAGAACCCTAAAAAGGAAAGGTTTCGATGCAATCCAAGTTGAAACGGGAAAAGAGGCATTGAGGTTAGTGGAACTCGAAAAACCCGAAGTCATGTTACTGGATATTATGCTTCCGGATATTGACGGATTTGAGATATGCAAAAAAGTTTCTAAGGAGCATCCTGATATTTCAATAATAATGGTTACCGCAAGGGGAGAGGATATAGACAAGATAAGAGGCTTGGAGCTTGGCGCGGATGACTATATGATCAAGCCTTTCAATCCTATGGAGCTAGTGGCGAGGATAAAAGCAGTTATCAGGAGAACGAGCAAGATAGATAATTCAAACGAAGTTATAATCGGGCCCTTCAAAATTGACTATAATTCCCAAAAGGTGTATAAGAATGGAGAGACCCTGGAATTAACGCCAAGAGAATTCTGCCTGTTGAAGGTATTTGCGAATAACCTGAATAAGGCTTTGACCAGGGATGAAATTCTAAACTGGGTGTGGGGTGAAGACTATGTGGGAGATACCAAGACTGTTGATGTCCACATCCGACGACTTAGAGAGAAAATGGAGGATGATCCGTCATGTCCCAAATACATAGAGACAGTTTGGGGGCGCGGGTATTTATTGAGAAAGGGAGATTGATTTGAGGGGAATAAGGGGCAGAATTGTTGGGACTTATCTGGTTATTACTCTTTTATCGGTGATAGTTTTTGAGGTTATTCTGATTTATGGCCTTATAGAGTTTTATTACTCAAGTATAGAGGCTGAGTTAAATCGTTCTGCACAATCAATAATCAATAATTATAATCAATATCTCAATAATTATGACTTATCAAAGGATGCAAAAGTATTGTTGGAATCCACGCCCGGGAATACAGTAGCCCAGGTTCAAATTATTGATGATAAAGGTATTTTGCTTGCCGACTCCATAGAGCCTTCTATGGAGGGGGAGAAGCTTGATTATTACGACATCAACATGGCATTGAGCGGCAAGCAAGCTATCTGGCGGGGTAAAATATCCCTGACGGGTGAACCGATTTTCTCGGTTTCTTGGCCTATGACTCTTTCCGACAGCGATAAAGTGATTGGAGTAGTAAGAGTCATTACAACTCTTTCCGATGTAAAGGAAATATTGAAGAATCATATAATCATTCTTGTCACTTTAGGAGTTGGCATAGTTTTTATGATCTTTCTTACAGGGTTAGCTCTGACCAATACTATTATAAGTCCGGTTAAGGAAATGACATCTGCTGCAAAAGCTATGGCACAGGGCAGGTTTGATGTACGCGTATCCAAAAGGTTCGATGACGAAATCGGAGAGCTCGGAGACACTTTAAATTATATGGCCCAGGAAGTGTCCAATCATCAGAAAATGAAGAATGATTTTATTGCGTCGATTTCTCATGAGCTTCGTACTCCCCTGACATCAATAATGGGATGGATAATTACAATTAATTCGGAAGATATTGACGACAAAGAAGAGCTTAAAGAGGGGCTGGATATAATTGAAAGAGAAAGTAAAAGGCTGGCGGCCCTTGTGGAAGAACTTCTGGATTTTTCAAAGTTTGATGCGGGAGTTATTACATTAAAAAAAGATACTGTGAATTTAGAGAAGCTTTTGAAATACATAAAAAGGCAGATGGAGCCTAGGGCCGAGCGAAAGGGTATAACTATAACAATAGACATTGATGAGGAGCTGCCATGGATTGATGCAGATGAAAATAGGCTCAAACAGGTGTTTATAAACATTATTGATAATTCGTTTAAATTTACGCAAAAAGGTGGATATGTTGATATCATAGGAAGAAAGAGGGGAGACAGTGTTCTAGTAAGAATAGAGGATACTGGCTGCGGCATTCCAAAAGAGGATATACTGAAGGTGACCCAAAGGTTTTTTAAGGGAAACAATGTTGTTTCGGGCAGTGGTTTGGGTTTAGCCATTTGCGATGAGATTATTAAATTACACAACGGTGAAATGAACATTGAAAGCACTGTCGGAAAAGGAACAGCGGTGGACATAGTCCTTCCGGTGCAGCTTGAGATTTAACCTTTTTGTAATCCTTTTTTTTTCATTGTGAGGTAAAATTATTATATATGAAAATGTGATTTTATAGGTTATCGAGAGGATAAATATGGATAGGATGCATACTACTGTTAAATTAATATTGGCAGGCACTATGATTTTATTTGCGTTTACAATAATAATTTCAGCAACAAGCTGTGATATTCTGCCGCCTCCTGCCAGTGCTATAAAGCCCCCGCAGTATATTAATGTCTCAGCGGGTGGGGTTGAAGACCCCAAGGCAATAGCACGGAGATTTTTGGCGCCGGGAACTCAATTTTCATATCCCGTTCACCCTAAAAATGCTGATGCTGTTAGGGAAATTGACATTGATGGGGATGGCCAAGCAGAGTTAGTGGCCTTATATAGGGGTAGAGATCTTAAAAACAACGGTGTCGAAGTTTTTGGAGTATTTATATTGAAGCAGGACAAAAATAAAGAGTGGCAAATTTTCTGGGAGCAACAGTATACCGCAAATATTGTGACTCTTGATTTAGCTGACATTAGGGACATCACCGGCGACAACTATCCTGAATTGCTTATAGGCTGGAATATCGGCTACCGATTGGGAAGCAATCTTGATATATACTCACTAAAAGAGGAATTGCAACCTAAGCTGATTTCCAGCATCAAGTATTCTGAAATTGTGGGTATTGAAGACCGAAAAGGAGTTAACAGTGAAATTAAGCCCGTACTAATAATGTACTTGTTTGATGAGGAAATGTATGAGTCGGAGAACGATGGAAGAAGGGATGAATACCTTTGCATGCTGCAGTGGAATCATATGGAATGGATGGAAAGCGGACTTATTGAGGCGGATGATTTTTATGCGTACTACTATGTTGATATTATTGAGGATCTAAAAAAGAGTCTGGAAGGATATAGGAATAATTACTACCAATGGTATATCCTTGCAAAAGCGCAGGTAAGATCGGGAAAGCCCTTAGAGGCGCTAGAATCTATCGACAATGCATTGGAAATCACACAAAGATATATTGACAGGCATGGAGCCAGTACCATTAAAGAGGTGTTCAAATATCAGAAAAGAGCCAAAATCCTTAAAGCGGAAGCATATATTAAAACGGGAAAATATCATGAAAGCATAATTGAATCTAACTATGCCCTAGAAAACTACGATGTTGAAAACGAGGATCTTGTGAACATCTATTTGAATTTGGGAAACGCATACATAGGTCTCAAGCAATACGGAACGGCCAATATGTATCTTAATAAGTCATGCGAAATGGCCGAAACAGCCTATAAGGAGGGGACCGCATTATATTTATTGAATTCATATAAGGCTAAAAAAGAATTGGAATATATCAAACCTTTTCTGACATCTTCCGACTAAAACAGCTCTTGGATTCATTCGCTTTTCCTGATAAAATTATTAGGATGATTATCATTGCATGAAGAATTATGTTCTTTATAAGATTCAATAAAGGGAGTGAATTTATGAGCTTATTGGACAAGCTGGAAAGAAAATTTGGGAGGTTTGCGATAAAAAGGCTTCCCATGTATATTGTTATACTGAATTTGTTTGTGTATATGTTGAACTTGCTTGACAGCAGATATATAAATTATTTATATCTTATTCCGTCTAGCGTTTTGAAAGGCGAGATTTGGAGGCTGGTAACATATGTTTTTATTCCGCCGATGACTTCGATGGAAGACGTTTTATGGTTGTTTTTTGCTGTGTATTTTTATTATATGATGGCAACTGGTCTGGAGAATGAATGGGGTAGCTTCAAATTCAACGTATATTATTTGCTTGGTATGATAGGCACAACAATTGCAGCATTTTTTATTCCGATACCGGCCACAGCAAACTATATAAATTTATCTATCTTTTTTGCATTTGCATATTTATATCCCAATTATCAAATTTATTTGTTTTTTATTATTCCAATCAAAATTAAATATTTAGGTTATATTTCATGGATTGCGATCGCTTATACGTTTTTCACATCGCCTCTAATTATGAAGCTTTATGTAATTATACCTATAATGAATTTCTTCCTATTCTTTGGAAAGGATATTCTTTTTAGGTCTAAGACCAGAGGGGGCTCAATATACAGGAAGAGGAAGTATATGGGCGGTTTCAGTGAAAAGACCTATATCCACAAATGTACAGTATGCGGTATCACGGAAAAGGACAATCCCAATATGGATTTTCGGTACTGCATGACCTGTGAAGGAAATCGCGAGTATTGTATGGATCACCTCAAAAACCATGAGCATATAAAGGAATAGGGTAAGGGATACAAACAGTCAAGTTGGAAATGCAATTAGTATGCTAGCTGAAATAAAAGGATTAATAAATAGATAATTGAATAATATGAACAATAAGCAATAAATTTGCAATAACACATTTTTGGAATTTATGCTATAATAATTTATGTATTTTCATATTTGTCCAAGTGACAAGTATTAAATACCAGCAGGACAAAATACAAACAGGAGGTAGTAATGAATGGGAAGAATTACAAGAAAGATATCACTGTTATTGGTTGTTGCACTTTTGGCAGTATCTGTGGTGGCGTGTGCCAGTGATGAAATTTCGTTGATTGAGGCTATGTCGAAGTCAGCAAAAATTACATCTTATGAAGGTAATTCAAAGGTTCAGCTGAGTTTTAACGGTAAAGGGTTTTCTGAAGACACAAAAAAGACGCTGGATTTGTTGGCCGCATATATTGATGGATTTAATCTTGAATCCAATATAAAGTATTCAGCTAATGAGGAACAGACAAAAGCAAAGATTGCAATGGATGGCAACATGGATATGAAGGGGCTAGGGGTTGAATATGGCTACTGGATGGATATGGATTTAACCGGTGAAAAGCCTCAGATGATACAGATCATTGAGCTTCCACCTGCAATTACTCAGCCGATTTTTACACTTTTCAGCCTGGGAAGTAAAAAATATATTACTATCGATTACGGTGCTGCCTTGGGTGAGCAAGATGCCGATATGCCCTTTGACCTAAAGGATATTACAAAAGATAGTGCTGAATTACGAGACATGATATTGGATTTTATCAAAACAACTGCTAAAGACTTTGATCCCGGCATGGTAGCAGTAACTAAAAAAGGTTCGGCTGTTACTGAAAAGGGTGAAAATGTTACAGAGTACGAATTGAAATTGGATGATGCTTCTGCTAAAAAACTGTTATATGCCTTTATAAATGATGTCATATTGCAGGAAGAAACAATGGAGTTCGGTAAAAAGTATATGGAAGCGACTCTAAATATAATTGATTTGCCTGAAGATGAAAAACAAGAGGCATTGGCTGAAATAGAGAAAGGTCTGGATGATTTTGCAGCCGAGCTTCCTACATATAGAGAAAAAGTAACTCAAGTATATGAGTCAATAAAAGATGTTAAATTCTTTGGCGACAACGGTCTGGTAGTAAAATACTATATAAATAATGACGGTTATGTTGTCGGAACGAAGTCATCTATTGACGTGGAGATAAAAGTAGCAGATCTTGCAGAAGTAATAGGCGAGTTTTATGATGAAGAAGATAAAAATGGCGTAATCAGTTTTACAATCGACGCTGAAAGCTCTATTTACAACGTAAACAAAGAAGTATCTATAGAGTTGCCGAAATTAACCGAAGAAAATTCATTTGATATCTTTAACCAGATATTGGATGGATCCTCAAGTATTGGTTTTATACCAGGTATCGCTAAAGAAGAATACCCTGCATATGAAGCTCCTATTTTATCGGATGGAATTAATGTTATCATGAACGGAAATGTAGTTGCTTTTCCTGACGTAAAGCCTGAAAACATCAATGGAAGAGTGCTGGTTCCAATAAGAACTATATCTGATGAAATGGGTGCAGAAATATCCTATAACAATGAAACAAAGCAGGTTCTCGTTGTTAAGGAGGACAAGGAAATTCAGCTTACACTGGGTTCTCAGGAAGCATACGTTAACGGCGAACTAGTAATGCTTGATACACCTGCAATGGTTATTGAAGGACGTACAATGGTTCCATTGAGATTTGTATCCGAAAATATGGATGCTGTGGTTGAATGGGATGGAGAAGCTCAGATTGTATATATCTTCTATTAATATGTACAGTGTTTTCGGATAAAAGTCCAATTGGGTTTTTGAACTGGGAGGAAAGGACAACCGTTTTATAAAAGGCGGTGTCCTTTCTTTTTTGCTTAAATCAACGGTATTTTCGGTGTTTGCTGTGTCATGATTGATATAATGCTTTAAAAAACTGAGATTGTTTGGTAAAATGAAGAGGCAGCATTAATTAAGTACATAACATAATAAAGCTATTTCAAAGCAAATCATCTATTACAATCAAAGACAAGGGGGAGAAATCAAAATGAAAAGGGGAAAACCACAAAAAATAATTGCTTTGGTACTGGTCTTGGGCTTTATCGTTAGCAGTTTTGCGGTGACTTCATTTGCGGGGGAGACCGTGAAATCATACTGCACCAGAGCTTCGGCCCCAGTTATGGCGGTGAACCTTGGAGGCGATGAAGACATCACCTATGGCGGTACAAGTTTCAAGAAGCAGTCAGCCCATAGCAACCTGAAAGTGGAAGTCAAGGGGCCTTCTGATTCAGTGTATCCTACCGGAACAGTCAACGCCCTTTCGATTATTCAGGCGGAGGATTACAGTGAGAACCATGGATTGGTAATTGAAGACTGCCCAGATGTGGGAGGCACAGAAAATCTGGCGTACATAGCCAATGGCGACTATACAGCTTACGAGAATGTATATTTTCCAAAGGGAACAAAGGGGTTTATAGCTCGAGTTTCAAGTGATACCGAAGGAGGGTATATTGAACTTCGCATTGACTCGACCTCAGGAGAAGTGGTTGGACGATGCCTTGTGGAGAACACTGGCGGATGGGAAAACTATGAAGAAGTGTACTGTGAACTAACCAAAAGTATTGAGGGCGTACATACTTTGTATATGGGCTTCGTGGGTGAAAGGGACGGCCTTTTTAATGTCAACTGGTTTAGGTTTACGAAGAGCCCGTATGAGCCGATAATGGCGAAAAACCGTGATGGTGTAGATGGAGGAGCTTATCAATACAAGCTCATCGATTTTGGTGAGGAAAGCATTCCGACAAAGTTTAAGGTACATCTTTCGAGCAGCATCAACGGAACAATAAGCGTAAGACTTGATAGCCCCACAGGGACTGCCATAGCAACGGTTGATGGGGCTAGTGGTACAGGAGAGGTGGAAGGACGCGTTATCCAATCTGTTGCAGGAATGCATGAATTATATTTGACCGATGATAAAAACGGCACTTTAATATCTAAAGTTGATTGGTTTGTATTTGAACCGGTAGCAGAATCGGAAGATATATCCGATGGAAACCTTCTAAAGCTTGCTAAGACAAGTGCAAGAGGATACAATGTAAATCTTGTTGCATCGTTGGATAAAAACAATGTGTACGAAGTTTATATTCATCCTGTAGAGTTTCGTGAGAAAAACAGACAGATATTCGATCTCTATATAAACGGTACGCTGGTGGATACCATCGATACCGAGGAGTCAGGACTTAATTGGGAGAAAAAGGGACCATATATTACGAAGGTTCTGGACGACGGAAAGCTCAATATTGAGTGTAAATCCAGACAGGGTATTGTATCCCTGGCGGGTCTGGAAATTAACAAGATAACATATTCCAAAGCTTTTTCGGATGTAAAGATCAAAGATTGGTTTTATATCCCTGTGATGGAGCTTGCAAGCCAAGGAGTTATATTCGGTAAAGGTAATGATGTATTTAAGCCTCAGGACCATATAATTGGCGAGCATGTTGCGTATATGATGTTCAATGTAATGAAAGTATCTATCTCGGAAAAGGACAGTAAATTCAGCCCCGAGAAGTACAGAAACCTGTCGGATGTATCTCCGGATTATTGGGCTTATCCCTATATGAGTGCCTATTATAATTATTTCTTTAAAGAAAAAATGCTAAGATATGATGTCAATACCCGTGTGCCGTACAGTGCAAAACAGTACGAGGAGAGCAAGAAGGTAAGACGTGAAGAATTTGCCATGGCCATTATAGGAGCAAGGCGTCTTGACTATAATGAGGATGGCAAGGTATTTGTACTGGATCCTTATCTTGAGCCGTCAGCAATGTTGAACCGATATAAGGAAAAGGATGCCGATAAGGTTACCGACTCCTTCAGGTATTTTGTGGAATTGGCTCTGGAAAAGGGGTTGATGAAGGGCGACCAGTTCGGAAACCTGAATCCGAAAAATCCGGTAACAAGAGGAGAAGCAGCAGCGTTTATATACAATGCCTTAAATCTATATGAAAACAATTTTGAAAAGCCAAATGAAGGTGAAAAACTGCCGGTACCAAGAATAACAGCTAGGAAGAGAAATGTAAATGTGGGGATTCTTGTGTTGCCGGCACCGGCGTGGGATTCGATAAATAACATAGCGGTTAATGACTCCAATCCGGACTTTACTATTATGGAGCTTTTGAACAGAAACATAAACAAGCCTATGGATTGGGTGTTGGTAAATCCTCATCCACCTGCATTTAACAAGAGTGAATACAAAGATATAATGCACCTTAACTCATCCAAGGTGCCGGGGATTAATAATAGCAGTTACAGCGATTTCTCTTCATATTTTAAAGACCTCAAGAGTGTGGCTGAGGCTCAAACCGACCTTGAAGCCGATATAACCTATCTTGGTACAGTGGGTTATACCGAGAATATAAACAAGTCTAAGTTCTTTAAATATTGGGAGGTTTCCCTGGATGATCCGAATTTGACACCGGAGAAAATTGCGAAGGACTATGACATTTTGTTCCAGACATCCCATGGAGAAATAACCTATTCAAAAGATGTTCAGGATAAGGTTAAGGCATTCCTGAATGCAGGCGGCCAACTGTGGTGGGAAAACTGCAGGGGTCTTGAAATTGAGTCTGGGGACGGATTTACGGAAGAAGTTGAGTTTGTATCGCTAAATCCGGGACATAACCGTAAATATCCTCAGATTCCAGTGCTAGATAGCAAAGGAAAAATGCACGCGCTGTTTGATAATATTTATAGAATTAATCCTGATAAAACATCCCGTGTATTTGCACCTGGTATATACAATAAAAACAGTGAAATATCAATGCTGGGTGACGGTGAAGAATGGCTTAACGATGATAACAGATATTTAGCGGGACTGCAATCGGATGACATTGTAATCCTCAATATTGAGAATACGGACACCGGAGAGATACTTCCAAACCTTGCAGTGAGAAATATCGAGAACGATGATGCGCCTGCAGGTAGAATTGTAATAAGCACAAGCGATATTGGATGCGGTATATCAAAGTTTGTGGACCGCGGGGGTGGAAAAGCCGTTGAGGACTATAAATTCTGCTACAATCTTTTTGGATGGATGTCAAAGATAGATGTCAGCTTTGATGAAACAACTGTTAATCAGTGGGATGGAGGCAGCGAGTTCTCAGTAGAAGCTACATTTACAAACAATGGAGCAAAAACCCAGGTTTACGATGTTACTTATGAATATGATCCTAAACTCTGGAATCTGGCTCCTACTAGCGATTTTAAGAATTATAAAGAAGCTCATTCATGGATTAAGGCTGTAGATGAAAACGGTTATCCGAAGAAAATTCAGCTTGAACCCAATCAGACAGAAGTTGTGACCTATAAATTTAACATCAAGAAATCGGACCTTCGCTGTTATGACTTTACAGTGAAGGCAAGTGAATCCGGTGTGAAGTATACCCGTGATATGGTAGAAACATTATATAGACTCAATAACGTAAGGGTTGAGAAGCCGATATTCTCAGGACGACAGAACAATGGAGGCGAAGCTTCGTTTGATGTGACGATTAATGCACCGGAAGAACCGGATAATGACCTTAGGACCGAGGATTATGAGCTTAACATAAAGATCAAAAAGGATGGAGGCTTTATTGATCCGGAAACGGTTGTAAACAGCATTCAGCTTAAAACCGATGGAAATACGCCTCCACTGGAAGGCTACAATTACAAGTACTTGGTAGATAACAAAGGTGTTTTGTACCTAAAGGTTATTATAGAGGATACGGTAATTACAAAGCCGAGTGAGAAAATCAGGTTAAACATATCCTTAAAAAATCTTGATGGCGGAAGCTATGAGGCTGTTGGAAAGATAGAGGTAATTGATCCTATCTCTCGTCAAAGACTTGCCTTCTCAGATGAAACGGTTTATAAAGTGAAATAGAATGCCGTAAAAGACATATGAACCCCCGTGTATACCTGGTTTTAGGGTATGCCCGGGGGTTTTCTACAGTATTTTATAAAATAAATAAAACTTTTCTTCCCAAAACGACAAATAAGTGATAAAATACTGTATTATATGGATTAGAGATGACTATAATTATCTAATACATTTTAATAAAGCGTTTAGGGTGGGAAAAATGTACAAAAGAGAAAGTTTATCAAGAAGAAAAAGAAGATTGAGATATGCTCGCATTAGGACGTTTATAATCCTCGTGTTAATTGTTGGATGCAGTGTTGTTTTTTTTCAGAATAACGGAAGAGGCAAAAATGAGCAAAAACCTGCCAACTCTTATGCTATAAGCATAGAGGATTCGTTTTACAGCGGGAATTCCGAGGGCGTTATTGAAGACAATACTGGCACCAAAGACATGAATACTAATGACATGGGAAAAGAAGCAGAGGTTGACAACGAAGAGGAAAGGGAGAACATAAAAGAAAAAAGCATTGATGATTGGCGTATAATGTTGATAAATGAGGATAATCCGGTTCCCGATGATTATACCTTTGAACTGTCAAGCTTAGATGAATTTCGAGAATTTGATTCAAGAGCCATAGATGACCTTAAAATGCTTATTGAGGATTGCAGACGTGAAACCGGAGGAGCTACCATATGGGCTCAGTCGGCATATAGAGACAGAAGCAGCCAAGAGAGATTGTATAATAATAAGATCAAACAGTATATGAATTCAGGGATGTCAAAAGAAGAAGCTGAAAAATTGGCAAGCACTTCTGTTTCCAGACCCGGGACAAGCGAGCACGAGGTTGGTTTGGCTGTAGATTTTAATTATGCGAATGTTGAGTTTGAAAACACGAAGGCCTTCAAATGGTTGGCAGACAATGCCCATAAATATGGGTTTATTTTAAGGTACCCTGAAGGCAAGCAATCGATAACAAAGGTTATATATGAACCATGGCATTTCAGATATGTTGGAAAAGAACATGCAGAAGTTATCAAATCAAAGGGATTCTGCTTGGAAGAGTATATTGAGTACCTGAAAAACAATAGCTAAGGACTTCTTGTGTGTATGGATTAGACACCTAACCATTAGATAATTTCAAAATTATTGCTTCAATAGTATGAATTGCAATAGTTCTAAGCCTAGTCTCATTTTAAGCAATACCCGTACTATTGCTGGGAGTTCAAGTGAATTCCAAGTTAATAATCTAACATCATTTGCAGCAGAAAAATTTCAAGCAAAATATGTGCAACTAAACCAAGCTAATAGACTACTGCTACTTACGCTTATAAAGAAATGCGGACAGTTTTGTGCAGAACATTTTGCTACAAATACTCCCGATTATCGGTTTAAGAATAAAGTGAATTTTTGCTTAATCACTTTATTGGTAAGAGAGCAGAAAATTAGAATACACATAAGAACTGATGGGCTTAGGTTGTCATCTTCAATTCTTCCAATCAATAGACTTCCTAAACACAACTACAACGGAAAAGAATGGGTGGAAATAATTGTTGGTGATAATTCGCAGGTGGATGAGGCAGTGAGGTTAATAAAACAAACATATGAATACCATTCATAAAATGTGGATTAAGGTAAATTTGATATATCAAATATATCTAAAGGTATTTACTGTCTAATTTTGATGCTGGTTCTTGCTTTTAAAGGCTTAATATGATATTTTTCGGGAGGATTTATTAGATATTATTGGGGGAGGATAGTTTGGCAAAGCATGATTTTGGAATAATAGATTTTTTTGAAGAGGGCAAGTGGTATAGTAATTATGAGCCTGAAAAATACAATTGTATTTCTATTGATGATGATTTATTAGAGCAAATAATTATAGAGTATAGGATCGATTTTATTAATATGAATACCTATTTTATAGGTTCGACCCAGCCAGGAAATGGATTGGATTATTGTGGGGTAACACTTATTCCGCCAGAGTCCCTTGAACAATTTATAGATATTATTATAAAGGCAAATAAGCAGTTCAAAGCAAGAGATCTTGAGCTTCTTCTTGAAAAAATAGCTGAGGCAATAAAAGCAAACAAGTATCTAATTCACTATGGAATATGATAATATCTCAAATAAACGGAAATTTGATATAATAACCTTAATAGTGTAGATATTATGAATTTACACTTGCATTTTGATAAACATATGGAGAATATTTAGGTGGATAAGAATGAAGATTAAGAGAAAAAAGATTCTAATTGTCGTGCTTTTGTTGATCATAATTGCTGCAGTAAGGGTATACTATGGTAATAACTTTATAGAAGTATCCCAATATACGGTATCATCAAATGAAATCCCAACATCATTTAAAGGTTTTAAAATACTGCAATTATCGGATTTGCACAGTAAGAGCTTCGGAGATAACAATAATAGACTTGTAAAGAAAATTATCAGCGAAAATCCTGATATTGTTGTTATGACGGGAGATATGGTTAATGCAAAAGATACGGATTTTGAAGTCTTTATTAGTTTTGCCGAACAGATAAGCAAACGCTTTGATGTATATTATATTGTCGGTAATCATGAGCAGAATTTAAATGACAATAAGAAGAAAATATTAATTGGTAAACTTAATGAGGTTGGGATTAAGGTACTTGATAATGAAAAAGTTGCAATATCTAGAGGTCAGGATAGTATTAACTTATACGGATTATGGTTTAATCTAAGATATTATAAAGATTTGAGTAATGAATATACAAAGGACGTATTTTTTGGAACAGATCAAATTCAAACTATTTTAGGCAGTTTGGATACTGATGCATATAACATCTTGCTGACTCATAATCCACTCTATGCTGATACCTATTCCGATTGGGGAGTAGATTTGACCCTGTCTGGACATATTCATGGAGGCATGATAAGAATACCTTTTGTTGGCGGCTTGCTTTCTCCTGAAAGAGAGTTTTTCCCTAAATATGATCGAGGCGAATATCAAATTAATGGCAAAACATTAATTGTAAATAGAGGATTGGGCAATGGTGATTTTGGAATTAGGGTATTCAATCAGCCGGAAATATCGGTAATTATGCTTTCAAATTAGTCATATCATATAATCCCTTTTTTTATTTTAGTAGCTCAGTCGAATATTTCTTGAGGTACCGCATTTGCTGCACTGTGTTTTTGTGTGTCTTTGGATAGAGTCTTTTCTAACCTTTCTTTCATTATATCATCTCTTAATATGCTAATTTTGGTTCAAATTCTGCTCTAAGAAGCTCGATACACCGAGATTTGCAATACTGTAATAATTATTTATGACAACATGGCAAATAGGTGCAAAATATAGAAATGAAAAAGAAAGAGTACTTGAAGAAACTGAGAAAGTGCCTTTGTAATGGATTATCATACTTTTTGTTCAAAGAACGTATTGACACTTGTTGTTGGTATGGTACTATTTACAACGATATATCAAGTGTACCAAAAGTAACTATAATCACTATAGATGGAAAATATATTTATTTGTGTATTAGATTAAATTGGGGCATTTTATCAATTCGCATGTCCAGCATTAAATTGTACTAAAACTAAATATGGTAATAAACTTAATTCTGTTGCAAAAACGTAGAAGATGTATCTTTGTGCAAGCGTTTTATTATAAACAGTATAAAACTGTTTTTTTGTGTTATTTGCTTTTTCAGAAGATGACTCAATAGCAATTAAGGTTTGAGTGATACACTCAAAATAAAAATGAAAAGGGGAGGAAGTACAATGAGAAAAAAGGATTACTATTACTACTAGTAATGATTGCAACAACTGTTTTTATTAGCATGATGTCTGCCGATGCTGCTACATTATACGGTGACTTAAACGGAGATGGTTCAGTTAGCTCAACAGACTTAACGATGATGAAGAGAGTACTGCTCAAACAATTAACTATTGATGATACTGTTGCTGCTGACTTAAATGGTGATGGCAAAGTAAACTCAACAGATTATATGTTGCTAAAAAGGTACTTACCCAAGCAAATAAGCAGGTTCCCAGTTGAGGATATAGATCCGACAATAGAACCAACTCCCACAGTGGAGGTAACACCAACTCCTACAGGAACCAATGAAGAAGTATTTGCATTCAAGATTAAAACAACTATGGATAATCAAATGTATATATTTCCCATTGGATATTCATCAGAAGATTTTAATTTTGTTGTTGACTGGGGCGATGGTACACTAAGCGAAGTAACTGATTTTTTAACGGGAAGGCATATATGTGAAAAAGCAGGTATATATACAATAAAAGTACTCTCATTTGATTATATACCGCCCCTTTGTTTTACATATGATAGAAATGTGATTGAAGTGCTTACGCCTTTTCCTGACATGGGAGTGACTGACTTTAGCTCTTGGTTTGGCGGTTGTAGTAACTTAACTAAAGTTCCCGAAGGACTTTTTTCAAACAATGTAAATGCAACAGACTTTTATTGGTGCTTTAATAATTGCGTTAGTTTAACAGAAATTCCTGAAGATTTGTTTGCAAGTAATATTAATGCCATTAGCTTTAGAGGTTGTTTTGCTGAATGCAGCAGTTTAACAGAAATACCCGAAGGACTATTTATGAACAATATTGATGCGACAGATTTTGCTGGTTGCTTTGCTGGATGCAACAGCTTAATAGAAATACCTGAAGGACTATTTGCAAATAATATTAATGCAACAGACTTGGGAGATTGTTTTGGAGGTTGTAGCAGTTTAACAGAAATACCTGAAGGACTGTTTGTATATAACACTAATGTAAATAACTTTGCAGATTCTTTTAGAGGTTGTAGTGGTTTAATAGAGATACCGAAAGGACTATTTGCAAATAATATTAATGCAACAGGATTTGGTGGTTGTTTTAGTGGATGTAGTAGCTTAACAGAAATACCGGAAGGACTGTTTACACATAATATTAATGCAACTAGCTTTGCAAGTTGTTTTAATGGATGCAGCAGCCTAACAGAAATTCCTGAGATACTATTTGCGAATAATGTTAATGTAACTAATTTTAGAGAGTGCTTTAAGGATTGTACGAACTTAATGGAAATTCCAGAAGGGCTGTTTGATAACAATGTTGAGGTCACTAACTTCTATGGGTGTTTTTATAAGTGTAAAAACTTAATGGGCTTAGCACCAGCTTTGTGGTTGCGTACAAATGTGATAGATTTTGGTTCTTGTTTTTCAGGTTGTACAAACTTGTCTAACTATAAAGACATTCCTAGTAATTGGAAATGATTATTAGGAGTCAGGTTAGTTACAAGACAAATGGTATGAGAACTATTTTGGATTCTCATACCATTTTTTATATTCATCAAAAATCAAATCAATCTACACTAAAACGGCTTTATTTAAACCATCCCGCAAAACAAAATCACTAATAATCCTTTACCAATAGGGCCCTTATATAACCCCTTTCATTGGTGGTCGAATCTACATAAAACCCTCTGCCGTAATAAAACTGCATAAGTTCCGAATACTTTGATGCAGTATGCAGACGAACCTTTTTTATGCCTTTGGCTATGAGGAGCTTGTCAACAAGATTCATCATGGACTTTCCGATACCAATATTATGATATTCAAGACGTACCCCGAATCTACTTATGTAAGCTGTATTGTCCGGAAGGATATGAACTCTAATTGTTCCTACTGGAATATTATCAATAATTGCAATAAAAACTTCCTTAGATTCTATATCCCTTTTTATATCTTCTAAAGACTCTTCCAGGGCTTCCATGGTACCGGTAAGCCCTGTGTCCTTCATATATTTCTTAAAGGCTTCTTTAGTGATGTTTTGAATTGCTTCGGCATCATCCAAATTAGCCTTTCTAATAACAAATGAATAGTTCATATTAATCACCGACTATCTATTCCCCATAAGCAATGCCATTATTGCCTTTTGGACATGCAATCTGTTTTCAGCCTCGTCGAAAATAACCGATTGGGATCCATCGATTACATCTTCGGTCACCTCATAGCCCCTGTAGGCAGGCAAACAATGCAGGAATATCGCATCTTCCTGAGCCTTTGAGAACAGATTGCTGTTTATCTGATAAGGCATAAACAGCTTAATTCTTTCTTCCTTCTCATCTTCCTGTCCCATACTTACCCAAGTGTCGGTGTAGACTACATCGGCATCCTTAATTGCCTCTTCCGGGTCTTCAGTCAATAAAATATTTGAACCAGAGGCTTTCGCGTCTTCCTGAGCTTCCGATATTATCTGGCTGTCACACTGATAGCCCTTTGGTGAAGCAACTGCTATGTCCATGCCAACCTTTGCACAACCGTGGAGGAGTGAGTGGGCAATATTGTTTCCATCTCCAATATATGCAAGCTTGAGCCCTTTTAAAGTTCCCTTATGTTCATAGATCGTGAAAAGATCCGCAAGAATCTGACATGGGTGCATTAAGTCCGTAAGACCGTTAATGACAGGCACATTTCCGTATCGAGCGAGATCCTCTACATCACTGTGGGCAAAGGTCCGGATCATTATTCCGTCGATATATCTTGAAAGAACCTGGGCGGTATCGTAAATGGTTTCGCCACGGCCTAACTGTATGTCATTTGAACTGAGAAAAAGAGGATAACCTCCAAGTTGATACATTCCAACTTCAAAGGATACACGAGTCCTTGTGGATGACTTAGTAAAAATCATACCAAGTGTTTTGCCCTTGAGCAGGTGATGCGGTACACCTTCCTTTTGCTGCCTTTTCAGCTTTTCTGCAAGTTTGAGAATGGATTCAAAATCCTCGGTTGATAAATCGTGAAGACTAATTAAATGTTCCAATAAAAACACCTCCCGTTTATTTTGTAGTGCGTTTTAATTTGAATATTCATCGAGCGAATGTATTTCAGTTTCTTCTCCCGATGTCATGTGCTCTAGTATTGAGAGCATTGATCTGGCAGTATCTAGAGAAGTAATACATGGAATATTATACTCGATGGATGTTCTTCTTAGTATAAAACCAAGCCTTTCGGGTATTTTTCCTCGGGTTGGAGTATTGATTACCAGAGATATCTTATCTTTCTTTATCATCTCAATCATTTCATCATCCGATGCCAGCTCCACTTCTATGCCGACACCGGAGAGATTGGTGTAGGTGCCCTCAGAAGCAACTAGGTTGAAGCCTAAGTCTGAAAGAGCCTGAGCAATCTCTATACATTCCGTTTTATCTCTGTCGGCTACCGAAAGAAGTACGTTCCCGCCGGACGGGATTCTAAGTCCTGACGCAACAAGCGCCTTGTATAGTGCTATATGATAATCCCTTGAAATTCCCATTACTTCACCGGTGGACTTCATTTCCGGTCCAAGGAATGTATCAACGGTAGTAAGCTTTGCAAAGGAGAATACAGGGGCTTTAACAGCTATAAATTCAGATTCTTTGTGAAGCCCGGGAGTATAACCTAAGTCCCTCATTTTATATCCCATAATAAACTTTGTGGCAACATCAACCATAGGGATGCCGGTCACCTTGCTCATTACAGGAATTGTACGGCTTGCACGAGGATTAACCTCTATTACATATACCTTGTTATTGCGATCTATAACAAACTGGATATTAAACAAACCGACTATTTTTAATGCCTTTGCCAGCCTTATGGTATAGTCTACAATGGTGTTTTTTGTCTGTTCGTCAAGGGTTTGGGGAGGGTATATCGAAATACTATCTCCGGAATGAACTCCAGCTCTTTCAATATGCTCCATAATGCCGGGAATAAGTACATCCTCACCGTCACAAATACCATCCACTTCGACTTCCTTGCCTTCTACATATTTGTCTATCAGAATAGGATGCTTCGTTGAAAGGCCGACGGCTAGCTTCATATATTCTTTAAGGGTCTCATCATTATATACCACTTCCATTGCTCTGCCACCAAGAACATATGAAGGTCTTACGAGAACAGGATATCCAACTTTTTGAGCAATTGCCTTTGCTTCATCATAGGAGAAGGCGGTATCTCCTTCCGGTAATGGTATTCCTAATTCCTCCAAGAGATTTAGGAAGCGATCCCTGTCCTCAGCAATATCAATGCTTTCAACCGAGGTGCCAAGGATATTTACCCCTTCTTTTGCCAGGGTTCCTGCAAGATTTATTGAAGTTTGGCCTCCGAATTGGACAATTACTCCAAGGGGATTTTCCTTCTCAATTATATCGAGCACACATTCCTTTGTAAGGGGCTCAAAGTATAATTTATCCGATGTATCGAAATCGGTGCTGACCGTCTCAGGATTGTTGTTTATTATAATTGACTCAATTTCCAGCTCCTTCAAAGTCTTCACCGAGTGTACACTGCAGTAGTCAAACTCGATACCCTGACCTATTCTTATAGGTCCTGAGCCTATAACTATAACCTTCTTTTTATCGGATACAATTACATCATCCGTCTTTTCGTAAGTTGAATAGTAGTACGGGGTTACGGCTTCAAACTCACCGGCACATGTATCAACAATTTTATATACCGGGCGAATAGGGTATTTGCTTCTAAGCTCTAAAACTGTATCAAGAGGCACATTTATGAGATTTGCGATATACGAATCTCCAAAACCGGTCTTCTTTGCCCTGGAGTAAAGATCGTAATCGAGCCATGCAATACCGGCATTTTTAATCTCCTCTGCCATCTGAACGATTTTTTCAAGCTTCTTTACAAAGAATATGTCAATTTTCGTTATATTGCTGATTTCCTCTGAAGATACTCCCTTTTGGAGTGCCTTGCAGATAGCAAAAATTCTTTCGTCTCTTGGTGTGTTGATAAAATCAATAAGCTCCTCCACCGATTGGTTGTCAAAAAGACTGAGACCAAGCTGGTAGTTCATTTTTATATCGAGCGAGTCTATAGCTTTTAGCAGTGACTCCTCAAAGGTTCTTCCTATTGCCATTACTTCACCTGTTGCCTTCATCTGGGTACCTAATGATCTGTCGGCATTTACGAATTTGTCAAAAGGCCAACGGGGTACCTTTGTAACCACATAGTCAATTGAAGGTTCGAAGCATGCATAAGTATTCTGAGTAACGGAGTTTTTGATCTCATCAAGATTAAGACCAATGGCAATTTTTGCCGCAACACGTGCTATGGGGTATCCGGTTGCCTTCGATGCAAGCGCGCTGGAACGGCTTACCCTTGGGTTTACTTCAATTACTACATATTCGAAGCTGTTGGGATTTAATGCATACTGAATATTGCAGCCGCCTTTTATATCAAGGGCACGAATAATCTTCAATGAAGCTGATCTCAGCATTTGGGCTTCAACATCCGATAGGGTCTGGCAGGGAGCAACTACAATGCTGTCACCGGTGTGAACCCCGACAGGGTCGAAGTTTTCCATATTACATATGATAATGCTGTTGTTGGCTCCATCCCTTATAACCTCATATTCAATTTCCTTCCATCCTGCAACACTTTGCTCCAGAAGGACCTGATGTATGAGGCTGAGCTTTAGGCCTTTACCGCAAATATATTTAAATTCCTCCATGTTATGGGCAATACCGCCACCGGAGCCTCCTAATGTATAGGCTGGACGTATAATGATAGGGAAGCCTACCTCTTCGGCAAACTTAATAGCGCTGTCAAGATCGGTTGAAATTGTACTTAAGGGTACTTTTTCACCTATTTCCTGCATGGTTTGCTTAAAAAGCTCTCTATCTTCGGCTTTTTTAATTGACTCCAAGGATGTACCCAGAAGCTCAATTCCCATTTCCTCCAAAATCCCGTCTTCTGCCAATTCAACGGCCATGTTCAAGCCTGTCTGCCCGCCCAAAGAGGCTAAAATTCCATCGGGCTTTTCTTTCTTAATTATTTTTTTAACGAAATCAAGGGTAATAGGTTCTATATATACTTTGTCTGCTGATTGTGTATCGGTCATTATCGTTGCAGGGTTGCTGTTTACAAGAACGACTTCAATGCCTTCTTCTCTCAATGATTTACAGGCCTGCGTTCCCGAATAGTCAAATTCGGCAGCTTGGCCGATAACTATAGGTCCTGAGCCAATAACAAGGACCTTTTTTATTTTATCTATTTTTGGCATAATTACCTCCATGCACAAAGAATCAATTAAACTATAGGTTGTCCGTCCATCATTTCAATAAAATCATCAAAAACGTAAGAAGAATCATCATGTCCCGAAACGGCCTTAGGGTGATATTGAACCCCTAAGATAGGATAATGTTTGTGCTTAAATCCTTCTACAGTATTATCATTAATATTTATATGAGTAATAAGTACGTCATCGCTAAAGTCATTCTCCAGTACATAGTTGTGACTTTGAGACGTTACATAGCATCTTCCTTTGATATAATCCCTGACCGGTTGATTTGATCCATGGTGACCAAACGGAAGCTTGCTGACCTTGCCACCTAGGGCAAGGCCTAAAAGCTGGTGTCCTAATCCTATTCCAAACATTGGCTTTTTACCTATGAGCTCCTGGACGGTGGACTTAACAAACGGAAGTTCGCACGGGTCACTCGGTCCGTTGGATAAAAGTATGCCGTCGGGATTATAGCTCATAATTTCATTTGCGGAGGATGAAGCCGGAAGGATATATATATCGCAGTTGATTTTCTCTAATGATTTTATAATGCTGTGCTTTACACCAAAGTCCATTACCACCACACGTTTTCCTCTGCCGGGTTTGTGGATGGGAGACTTTGTAGAAACCTCCATAACAGGGCTCTTTTTTTCCATCTTCTTTTTCATAAGCTTTTCCAGAAGTAGATCTATATTTCCCGACTCAGTCGAAATTATGCAGTACATACTGCCTTTGCTTCTGATGTGTTTGGTAAGAGTTCTTGTATCAATACCCTTAATGCCCACAATTCCATTTGCAACGAAGTATTCTTCCGGAGTAATTTCGCAACGCCAGTTGGTGGGAGTGTCCGAAAGCTCCTTAACGATAAATCCTTGAACATGAGTTGTGTCAGATTCGTTGTCATATCGGTTGAAACCGTAGTTTCCAATCAATGGGTAGGTCATAGCAACTATTTGACCGTTGTACGACGGGTTTGTAAGTATTTCCTGATAACCTGTCATGCATGTGTTAAACACAATTTCTCCTACTGTTTCGCCAGCTTTGCCGAAGGCTTCCCCCGTAAAATAAGTTCCATCTTCTAAAAGTAAAACTGATTTCATTTCTCTAGCTCCTTAAAATAATAATTTAGTATTAAAATTTTTATTTTTATATTTCTAATTATAGTTCATATTCTTGGAGTATGCTATCCAGAGTTTCTACCATGCCGTCAATATCTTGCTCTGTAACAATCAGAGGAGGCAACATCCTTATGATATTCTTACCGACGCTTCCAACCAAATACCCTTTTTCAAAGCATTTGTTTTTAACTTCCACTGCTGCATCTATTGATAGTTGAACACCTATCATGAGGCCTTTACCCCTCACATCCTGAATGGTACTGTGCTTTTTGGCAAGATCTGAGAGCTTATTCATAAAGTAGCTTCCCATTTTTTCCGAGTTTTCCACGAGTCCGTCGTCTATAAGGACATCCAGAACAGCCAGTGCTGCTGCACATGCGAGAGGATTACCTCCAAAGGTTGATCCGTGATCCCCGGGTTCAAAAGCACTTGCTACATGTTCCTTAGCACAGAGAGCACCTATTGGGAATCCGCCCCCTAAGGCTTTGGCAAGAGTGAATATGTCAGGCTCTACGCCGAGATGCTGATAAGCAAATAGCTTTCCTGTACGACCCAAACCGCACTGAACCTCATCAAAGATAAGGAATATACCCTTTTCATCACAAAGCTTGCGGACACCCTTCATATACTCCACTGAGGTAAGATTTACTCCGCTTTCACCCTGTATTGGCTCAATCATTACTGCACAGGTAGAACCGTTTATTGCCTTTTCAAGAGCATCAAGATCATTTATCGGCACTTTCAAAAAGCTGGGGGTGAGAGGTGAGTAGGGTTTTTGGTATTTGTCCTGGCCGGTGGCAGCGATAGTTGCAAGGGTCCTTCCGTGGAAAGACTTTTCTAAAGTTATAATTTCAAACTTCTCCGGCATTCCCTTCTTTTTAAAATAGATCCGTGCAAGCTTTATGGCTCCTTCGTTTGCTTCTGCACCGCTGTTTGCGAAAAACACCCTGTCGGCGCAGGAATTGTTGACAAGTTTTTCTGCAAGCTTTGCCTGAGACTCTATGTAATAGAGATTGGAACAGTGTATGAGCTTTTCTGCCTGCTGCTTTATAGCATCTACAAGCTTAGGATGCGAATGTCCTAAAGCACTTACCGCTATGCCGGCTAGAAAATCATAGTACTTATTTCCGTCTATGTCCCAGAGATTAACTCCTTTTCCGTAAGAAAAGCATACAGGGGTTCTATTTCCAAATGTATTCATAAAGTATTTTTTGTCCAGATTGATAATCTCATCTAATTTCATAGAAAACCCTCCCTGATAAAAATAATACTAATAATTATACATAAAAATGTATAAAAATGCAATAGATAATATTAAACTCTCACCCGTAATTAATTCTCAAAAGTGAACTTCGATACTGCATGATATTATGCTGGAAATTCAGAATTATCACTACTTGAGTATTAACAGGAAAGCGAATTAATTCAAATATAGCATTCGTATAAGAAGATTTATAGACAAATGATATAATTTTGATTGGTATTATTGACTTAAAAATATATTTTTACTCACTAACTCTGTTGGATATAAGTTTATAGAAGAGTAATCCGGAGGGAAGAACTATGGAAAAAAACTTTGGCTCAAATGGAAGAAAAATGCTTCACAAAGTTATTGCAACAAAAGAGAAGAGATGAAATTGAAGAGATGTTTGGAATGCCTAAGGTAAAATTTGGAATATGATTTGCAAAAACAGATAATAACGAATATATCAAAATATATTTCAGCTATCAAATAAAATGCCGTAAACAAGCTAATTCATTATATAGAGCAAGCATAATCAATATCAAAGATGTCTTCTAACGCAATTTACGAATTGATCGCGAAGCTTCATCTTTTCTTCTTCAACTAGATTGAAAAAGCAAGAAAGGGTGTTGTTGCTTTCTTCCGTCATATCGGTATATTGCAAACCATAATCGGTAAAGTCACTCTTAGGAGATCTTCTATTAACTTTTCCGCGGGAATTTATTGATTTCCTGTTTGGAAGGAAAATAGAAAAATCATGTTCACCACTGTCAATTTCGAAATAGTCCTTGGAGTAAAATGCCATTCCGACAAGGCTTATATTATGTATTATTACAAACCGCTCCGCGGGGGAGTCTGAGATCCTTACGGTCGCACCTAAGTAAACATCATGTCTTGGGAAAATTCTTGTATTTTTGATTTCCTTAACGTGTTTAATATCTATTGTCACGTAACTAGGGTATTCAGGCCTGATTTTTACTACCTCGCCTTCAAACAAAATCTCACTATGTTCGCTGGAGTACTTTACCGTAATGGACTGTCCCAGCATTATAATGTTCTCGAGATATTCGCTTAAAAGTGCAATGGATACCAGGTGTTTTTCAACCTTGTAAACTATGTTCTGAATCCAGATGCTACCGTTTTTAAGCTTTGTATTTACAACCATTCCCTCTTTAAGAACCCTTGATACTACGTCTTTCTTCAAAAGGATCAATCCTCCCCGTGGTAATGGTGATTGGATAGTTTTAGTTAAATTATTCTTTATAAAAGTATAAAATCCTTCAAAATTTGATAAATTTCATTACTATTTATTTATTATGTTATAGATTTTATAGATTTTATAGTTTTTCTCGATTATGATAGAGTATTTTCTCCTTCATAATCATAGTCCCGATTCCTTTGTTGGTAAATATTTCGAGCAACAGACAGTGGGGAATCCTACCGTCTATGATATGAGTTCTTCCAACTCCCTTTTCGAGAGCATCAATACATCCTAATACCTTAGGAATCATACCGCCATCAATGATTTTTTTGTCAATTAGGTCAAGGGCCTCTGCTGAAGTTAGGGCAGGAACTATTTCATCGGCGTCTTTACCTTTTTTGACTCCTGCAACATCGGTGAGGAGCATCAATTTCTCTGCCTTTAAAGCAGCGGATATTTCTCCGGCAACGGTGTCAGCATTAATGTTGTAGCTTTGGCCATCCTTGCCGATTCCTATAGGAGCAATGACAGGAATGTATTCATCCTTTGCCAGAAGCTCAATCAGCTTTGAATTGATGTTGGTTATTTTTCCGACATATCCAAGGTCTGTCTCTACGCCGTCAACTGTTGTCTTATATTGCTCACATTCTATGATACTTCCGTCAATGCCGCAAAGGCCAATGGCTTTTCCGCCCATCTGATTCAATAGTGAAACAATCTCTTTGTTGGTTTTTCCTACAAGGACCATCTGGGCAATGTCCATTGTTGCCTTGTCAGTCAACCTAAGACCGTTGACAAACTGGCTTTTGATATTGAATTTGTCAAGAGCTTTGTTAATATCCGGTCCACCACCATGAACAACTACCGGATTCATTCCAATATATTTAAGTAGAGTTATATCTTCCATTACGGAGGTTTTAAGCTCATCGTTTATCATTGCGTTTCCGCCGTATTTTATAACCACTGTTTTACCGAAAAGTTTCTGAATATAGGGAAGAGCCTCAATAAGTATTTCTGCTTTTTTTATGACTGTCTCCATTGATATTTCCAAACTAATACCCTCCAAACGTTAATAATATACTTTTGCTGATTGTTTATAGATAGAGACCGGAACTTGTAAGTCCTCTGTGTTCGGGAAGCCCAAACATTATATTAAGATCCTGCACAGCCTGACCGGCAGCACCTTTGCCCAAATTGTCAATGGCTGAGAGAATAATAACTCTGTTTAAGCGCTTATCTACAACGAGGCTGATATCAATAAAGTTTGAACCGGCTACATTTTTCGTTTCAGGCAGCTTGCCTTCGTCCAGTATCCTGACAAAATATTCATTTTTATAATATTCCTTATACAGCACGATTAATTCCGAGGTTGATTTTTCATAGTTCAAATTTGCATAAATGGTAGCTAGCATTCCCCTCTTCATTGGCACAAGGTGAGGAGTAAAGGAAACCGTCAGTTCTTGACCTGCCAGAAATGACAGCTCTTGCTCAATTTCAGAGGTATGCCTGTGGGTAGAAACATTGTATGCTTTGAAATTCTCCGTACACTCGCAGAACTGATAGGGAAGGTCAGTTTTCCTTCCGGCTCCCGAAATCCCGGAGGCAGCATCAATTATAATATTTTTTGTGTCAACAAGCTTGTTTTTAATTAATGGCGCCAGTGCTAATATTGAACATGTAGGGTAACAACCCGGATTGCCTATTATCTGAGCATTCTTTATTTCTTCTCTATAAAGCTCCGGCAAACCGTACACCGAAAGTTCAAGAAGGTGAGACATACCATGGGTGGTATTGTACCATTTTTCATATACCTCAACCGACTTATAACGAAAATCGCCGCTGTGGTCAACTATTCTCTTACCCTTTTCAATAAGCTTGGGTATTACTTCCTTTGATACACCATGGGGAAGTGCAGTAACAAAGACCTCAGCCTTATTGGCGATTTTGTCTATATCAAGCTCATCGCATTCCATATCAAAAATATTTTTGAGGTGTGGATATACATCCGATATCTTCTCTCCCGCAAAATTATGGGATACAACAGAAGAAATATTTATATCCGGATGGTTTTGAAGAAGACGTACTATTTCTATTCCGACATAGCCGGTAGCTCCTATGATTCCTACATTAGCCATTTGAATAACCTCCCAACAAAAAAACTGTATAATAATAAATTAATGACCGATTAAATGCACAACCGATTTTATAATTATACATTCTTATGCATAAAAATTCAATATCGATTTTAAATCAAATTCTTTATATGTAACAATGGATATATAGTAAATATTACTAATTGGTTAAAAGGTGTAAAAAGGCACCCTGGTGTAAATTCACAAATGCCCTGCGACAGTTGAATTAGCAACATAAAGTGGAAATTTACCTTTATGCAAAGTAACTAAATACACAAATTATTTTTGTGAATTTGTATACTAGTTGAAGGATTGGATTACATGGTATATTAGTATCATTAAAACTAATGCTCGTAAACAATTGGGAGGGGAAGAAATGGCAAGCGTTAAACTAAAAGGTATATACAAAAGGTATTCAGGTGGGGTTACTGCAGTAAATGACTTTAATTTGGATATTGAAGATAAGGAATTTATTATATTGGTAGGACCATCTGGATGTGGAAAAACTACAACTTTAAGAATGGTTGCTGGTTTGGAAGAAATTTCGGAAGGTGAGCTTTATATAGGTGACAAACTGGTTAATGACGTTGCACCTAAGGACAGAGATATCGCGATGGTTTTCCAGAACTATGCTTTGTATCCTCATATGTCCGTGTTTGATAACATGGCATTTGGATTGAAGCTGAGGAAGATACCAAAGGATGAGATTAAGAGAAGAGTTCTTGAAGCTGCAAAGATACTTGATATAGAACATTTGCTTGAAAGAAAGCCGAAGGCATTGTCCGGAGGTCAGAGACAGAGGGTTGCGTTGGGTCGTGCTATAGTTCGTGATCCTAAGGTATTCTTGATGGATGAGCCTTTGTCAAACCTTGATGCAAAGCTGAGAGTTCAGATGAGAACCGAAATCAGCAAGCTGCATCAGAGACTTCAGACAACATTCATCTACGTTACTCATGACCAGACAGAAGCTTTGACAATGGGTACAAGAATTGTTGTTATGAAGGATGGATATATTCAACAGGTTGATACTCCAAGCAATCTCTATGAAAGACCTTGCAATATGTTCGTTGCAGGATTTATCGGAAGCCCTCAAATGAACTTTGTAAATGCAAAGGTTGAAAAGCGCGGAGAAGAGATTCACCTCTTGTTTGGAAAGCAAGATATCAAACTTCCGGAAGGAAAAGCTAAGAAGCTTGAAGGAAGTGAATATATAGGCAAAGAAGTAGTAATGGGTATACGTCCTGAAAATGTTCATGACGAAGCTATTTATCTTGAATCAATGGCTGACAGCATTATAAATTCAAGAGTTGAAGTTGTGGAAATGCTTGGTTCGGAAACATTGCTTTATATGGTAGTAGATGATATTGACTTTACTGCAAGAGTTAATCCTAGAACAAAGGCAAGACCGGGCGATGTGATTAAGGTTGCTCTTGATACCAATAAGATTCATCTCTTTGACAAAGAGACAGAAAGAACTATAATGAACTAATAATGAATGTAAATAAAAAGGAAAGATTTATTAAAATCTTTCCTTTTTTATTTTATTTTGTGTATAATAAAATAGAGAGTTTAGAGTACTTAGATATTATAAGAACTATAGATTATGATTATCAGTAGACCAAAGGTCACAGTTTATACCAGCTGATAAAAAGGGAAGGATTAAGATGTCTATAAAGCTATATCAGAATCTCGTAAATCAAATAAAGGACGTAATTGATTCGGAGTTTGGAATAATGGATGATACCGGCCTTATCTTGGCCTGCTCAAATGAGAAAAAAGTCGGGCAGAGCAATCCGCTGGCATCTGAGGTGATGAGGTCTAAAGATCAGTTCGTAATAATTGAAGGGCAGACGTTTCAAAAGGTGTATATTAAAAACAAGCTTGAGTTTATTACATTTATCAGCTCAGACTGCACAAATGGCAACAAATTTCTTGCATTGATATCAATTAATGCCATTAACATGAAGAGCTATTTTGACGAAAAATATGATAAGATCAGTTTTATTAAAGGAATAATTCTTGATAATATTCTTCCTGGGGACATCACTTTGAGAGCCAAGGAACTTCATCTTCCAAATAATGCAAATAGGGTAGTTTTTCTCATAGAGACGGAAAAGACAAAGGATATTTATGCCCATGAGATAGTAGAAGGACTTTTTCCCGTTAAAAACAAAGACTTCGTCATAGTGCTTGACGATGAGACAGTGGTGCTTATAAAGGAGCTGAAGGCTGAGTATGACTACAAGGAAGTAAATAAAATTTCCAGAGTTATAATTGACACATTGTCCACGGAGGGGATGATTAAGGCGAGAATTGGAATCGGTACTGTCGTGGATAATATAAAAGATATAGGACGTTCTTTCAAGGAGGCGCAGATGGCGCTGCTCATTGGAGGTATTTTTGACAGTGAAAAGAGTGTGATTGATTATAACAAGCTGGGGATAGGAAGACTCATATACCAACTCCCTCCGACGTTATGCAACCTGTTTTTAAAAGAGGTATTTAAGGAGGGGTCCTTTGAAGCTTTGGATTCCGAGACGATGTATACGATCACCAAATTCTTTGAAAACAATCTCAATGTGAGTGAGACTTCAAGGCAGCTTTATGTTCATAGAAATACCCTTGTGTATAGATTGGATAAGATTCAAAAAATCACAGGCCTTGACCTTAGATTGTTTGATGACGCAATAATATTCAAAGTTGCCATGCTGGTGAAGAAGTATCTTGACAGTAATCATGACTTTGTGTAGAAGCTAATGGGGTTATTTAAGTTTACACTTGTTTGGGGTATTTGCAAATGGCTATCTGACAATTGCAAAAAATGATTTTTTAAGATAAAATATTGCACGAAAGATAATCTTTTAAATACACTGGATTAAAATCCGGACGATTGCCCTTAAGGAGGTCAACGTGGTAGAGTATAGATCAGTTACAAAGAAGTATCCAAATGGTACATTAGCGTTAAGTAATATTAACCTTACTATAAATAAAGGAGAATTTGCGTTTTTTGTAGGTCCTAGTGGTTCCGGTAAGTCTACCTTGCTTAAGCTTATCTTAAAAGAAGAGGACCCTACGGAAGGGGAGGTTTTTGTAAATGGTTATGAGCTTTCTTCAATGACCAGAAAAGATATCCCTCTCTTAAGAAGGAGTCTTGGGGTCGTGTTTCAGGATTTTAGGCTTCTTCCCAATAAAACCGTATATGAAAATGTGGAGTTTGCGATGCAGATTACCGAGGCACTTCCGAAGGAGATAAGGAGACAGGTGCCTATGTCCCTTGCTTTGGTTGGATTGAGTAAGAAAGCCAAGGCTTATCCCAATCAATTATCCGGGGGTGAGCAGCAAAGGGTGGCTTTGGCACGGGCTCTTGTGAACAATCCGTCTCTTTTGATTGCCGATGAGCCCACCGGTAATCTTGACCCCGAAACATCTTGGGAGATAATGAAGCTTCTTGCAGAAGTAAACTACAGAGGGACTACAGTGATTGTTGCAACCCATGAGAAGAGCATTGTGGATGCAATGAAAAAACGTGTAATAGCTATTGATAAAGGAGTAATAATAAGAGATCAGGAGAAAGGACAGTACGAAGATGAAGTTAAGAACCACCAAATATATTATTAAAGAAGGTTTTATAAATACTTATAGAAATGTGCTTATGTCTCTTGCTTCAATGGGTGTTGTTTCTGCTTCTCTAATAATACTGGGATTTTTTCTCGTTATAACAACGAATATAGAGCACAATACCCGATTTTTGAAGGAACAGCCGGAAATGCAGGTGTTTTGCAACCCGAGCCTGGATGAACACCAGGTGGGAATGCTACAGTGGAATATAAGTCGTGACGAAAGAATAGAAGAGTTCGAAAAGGTTGATAAGACAGCAGCTTTTGAGAAGGCCAAGAAAATGCTTGGGGATGATAGTGAAATCCTTGAGGGGCTTGATGAAAGTATTATGCCGGTTTCATATATAATTAAGCTTAAAAATTCCAAGGATTATGAGGATATTGTTGAAAAGTACAGGAATTATCCCGGAGTAGATAGTGTCCAGTATTCCAAAAAGGCTATAGATTTTGTGAACAAAATACTTCGTGTCTTGCAAATTGGAAGTTCTGCGCTTATAATTATATTGTCGGCTATTGCTGTGTTTATAATATCAAATACCATTAAACTTACGGTATTTGCCAGAAGAAAAGAAATCAATATAATGAAATACATAGGAGCTACCGACTGGTTTATTAGATGGCCCTTTATTGTAGAAGGCATTATAATCGGACTGGTTGGAGCCGTTGTAAGCTTTATGATTATATATTTAGTGTACAGAATCGGGGGCGGCAGTATTGGGAACGACATGGCTATGCTTGAGCTGGTCAGCATGGGAGACATGAGTTTTCAGCTTATTTCTACCTTCTGTATGTTAGGAGCGTTTGTTGGAGCTTTGGGAAGCGTAATATCAATACAAAAATACTTACGTGTTTAAATCACTTGCTTGCAAATGCATATGGGGAACAAAAGATAAATTCAAAACTAAATCAAGGGGGTTAGATTGTGAAGAAGGCAGTATTAATAGTTTTGATGTTTTCCTTAGTTTTATCATCTTTGATGATACCCGCGTTTGGGGAAACTGTTTCGGAGGTACAAAAGCAGAAAAGTACTGTTGACAGCAAATTGAACAGTATTACAAATCAGAAGAAGCAGGAGAAGCAAAAGCTCAGTTCGGTTGAAAGTGAGAAGAAAAGAATAGCATCAGAACAAGAGCAGAAGAGTAAGGAATATAATTCCCTAAATCAACAAGTTGAAGAATTAGATGAACATATAGCAGAAGTAGATGCTGCAATAAAGGAAAGTGAAAAACGGTACAATGAACAGATGGAGTTGCTTAAACGCAGAATTAATGTAATGTATCAAAACTCCGGATCTACATATGTTGAGACACTGGCAGAGTCGGAGAACTTTATTGATTTTCTAAATAAGCTTGAGATTGTTGCTGCCATAAGTAAAAAGGACAAGGAAATAATTGAAGACATCAAGCAGGCTAAAGAAGATGTAGAGTTCAAAAAGAAGCTTGCAGTAGAGAAACGGGATATTATTAAGGAAAAGGCTGAGCAATCATTAAAGGCAATAAATGAATTGAGTGTTGCAAGATCAAAGCTCGATAGTGAAATTAGCAGTATAAACGCACAGCTGAAGAAACTTGAACAGCAGGAAAATGAGTTAATAAGGAAGTCGAATGCCCTTGCCAATGAGATAAGAAAACTTCAGCAAAGCGGAAATTATGCCGGTGGAAGTATGCGCTGGCCTGCGCCCAGTAGCTCAACGATTTCATCCTACTTCGGCAACAGACTTCATCCAATACTTAAGGTGTATAAAATGCATACAGGCATAGATATTTCGGCTAGTAGCGGTAAATCGATAGTAGCTGCCAATAAGGGAGTAGTCATAATGTCGGGATGGCAGGATGGATACGGATATACAGTGGTTGTTGACCATGGCGGTGGGATTACTACATTGTATGCGCACTGCAGTAAGCTGCTTGTTAAAGTGGGCGATTCGGTTAATGCAGGAGATACAATTGCAAAAGTAGGAAGCACTGGACTTTCTACCGGGCCTCATTTGCACTTTGAGGTGAGGAAAAACGGTACTCCAGTTAATCCGCTAGACTATGTAAAGCCATAAAACAACGTTATAATAAGATAATTGGGATAATCATACAATAAAGCTCGTACTTTTTTCGGTACGAGTTTTATTTTCGCAATAAAAATATTATTAATAAATCAGGCATATGATATAATATAACGAGGTGTAATAAACCAGGGGTAACAGATTAAGCAGCAATCATGAATATATTATTATTTGTGATATATAAAACTAAAAGGGAGTGTTTTTAAGTTGAATAAAAATATTTTTACATCTAAGTTTCTTCCAATTCTGCTGGCCGCATTACTTGCATCGTCAGCAACTGCATACGGGATGCTTTTATGGCATTATAAAAACCCAGCGTATGTAGTATTATCCGAAGATGAGGCTAAGGCTTATGAAAATAAAGTTGGTAAGAAGTTTAATCCTGAATATGCAATAACCTTTGACAAAAACAGTGTTGATTTTGAGAATATTCAAAAATATAACGAAGTAAAAAGGCTGTTAAATGGTTATTATTATGAGGAAGTTAACCAGAATGATATGCTTGAAGGGTCCATTGCGGGAATGGTGGATTCATTAAAAGACCCCTATACTGTATACTTTACAAAAGAGCAAATGAAAGTTTTTGATGAAAATACAACCGGGAGCTATGTGGGCATAGGGGTATCATTAAATATGGACGAAGAAGGGCTATTGACTATAGTAGAAGCATTTCCTGAGTCACCGGCAAAAGATGTGGGAATGATGTCAGGAGACAAGATAGTCAAAGTGGACAACGAAGACGTTACGACTATAAGAGATCAAGACTATATTATTAGTAAGATTAAGGGTGAGGAGAATACCAAGGTCAAGATTACTGTTTTTCGACCATCCGAGGGTACATATTTGGATTTTGACATAATAAGGAAAAAGATAAAAATTGAGAATATCACTAGCGAGGTAATGGACGGAAATATTGGATATATCAAAATCAATATGTTTGACAGTGAGATTGCGAAATATTTCGGAAATCACTTAAATGGGCTTGTTGATAAGAACATAAAAGGATTGATAATAGATTTGAGAGATAACCCCGGCGGTGACTATAATGAGGTTTGTGCCATAGCGGACCGACTACTTCCGGAAGGCCTGATTGTTTATACTGAAGATAAGTTGGGAAATAGAAGCGAGAGAAGGTCGGATTCAACGGAGCTTAATATGCCTTTGGTAATACTGGTTAACGGCTATAGCGCCAGTGCTTCGGAAATTTTGTCCGGAGCTGTAAAGGATCATGATAAAGGGACTCTGATAGGAACAAAAACCTTTGGAAAAGGGCTTGTTCAGGCGGTGCAGAAGCTGGAGGACGGGTCTGGACTTAAGGTGACTGTAGCCAGATATTTTACTCCTTCCGGAGTGTGCATACACAAAGAAGGAATAGAACCGGATATAGTGATTGAACTGGATGAAAAATATTCAAATTTGTCAGTTTCACAGGTGCCCAGGGAGGATGATGTTCAGCTCAAAAAGGCTCTTGAGGTAATACACGGGCAAATCGACTAATATCCAACTGCAAAAACCTCCGAAAAAGAACTTTTATTTGCATATTGTTTAATGTTTTAGGCATACTAAGATTAAACATTGCAATTCTAACACGAACAATAGGAGGTGCAGGGCGAGTTGGAAAACATAGACGAAAAATTGAAGTACGAAATAATAACAGAGTTAGGGCTTTTTGACAAGGTTAGTAAAAATGGTTGGAAGAGCCTAACGGCTAAGGAGACGGGACGCATTGGCGGCCTTATTACCAAAAGGAAAAAGATGATGCAAATGGAAAAGAGTCAGCAGGCTTAATTTGGGCAGAATTTATTCTTTGGAAGGATACATAATATAAGCTTCTATGACCTTTGTGGCGGGATGTATTAGAAAAATACATCCCGTTTTGACGCTTTTTTAGAATTTATGCTATAATTATTTCTGCTGGAGGGCCAAAGCTTCAAAGGCCCATTTGCATGGGGGTGGAAAATATCTATAGGGATTTTGCTTATATATATGATAAATTAATGTATGATGTGGACTATAAAGAGTGGGCAGACTATATTGAGAAAATTTTCCAAGAATATGAAGTTAAGCCGTCTCTAATAGCCGATCTTGGGTGTGGTACAGGCAATTTTTGTGTTGAGATGGACAAAAAGGGCTATGAAATGATAGGTATAGATTCGTCCTTGGATATGTTAAATTGTGCTAAAAAGAAATCCGAAGGAAGGAACATTCTTTATCTTAACCAAGATATGACGGATTTTGAACTGTATGGGACGGTGGATGCTATTGTGTCCCTCATGGATAGTATAAACTATCTGACTTACATAAAAGATATAAAAAAGCTTTTGAAGCTTGTAAAGAACTATTTAAATCCCGGAGGACTCTTTATATTTGATATAAATACGCCTTACAAGTTTAAAAATATTCTTAAGGATAACGTATTTTATGATGTTTCAGATGAGATTACCTATGTATGGCAAAATAATTTTGATAGCAAAAGGAAAATTTGCGAGTTTGACATAACGTTTTTTGTTAAGGAAGGTCAATACTATAACAGGTATGATGAAGTTCATTATGAGAGATGCTATGAAATAGAGGAATTGAAAAAAGTCATAGTTTCAAGCGGCATGACTCTTGTAAATGTTTATGACAGTATGACACTCAATCGACCTTTGCCAAAGAGTGAAAGAGTTTTTTTTGTTTGTAAGAACGGGGGATAGAATATGTCCTATTTTGAAAAAGTGTACGAGGTTGTAAAAATGATTCCCGTAGGTAAAGTTGCAACCTATGGGCAGATTGCCAGAATGTTGGGCACGCCCAGGAGGGCAAAAATTGTGGGATGGGCTCTTCACAAAAATCCATATTATGGAGAGGTTCCCTGTCACAGGGTTGTAAACAGAAACGGTGAAATCAGCTCGGCATTTGCTTTTGGAGGCGAGTTTGAGCAGAAAAAATTGCTTGAACAAGAAGGCATAATTTTCGATGAAAGCGGGAAAATAAACTTGAACAAGTATTTGTGGAATCCTTATTAGTTCCAGCAATAATAAGTTATTTATTATTATTAAATGCAAATAAGTGCAAAATATCAGATTGACAAGCAGTGGCACAATATGATAAACTATTATAGATTTAGTAATAGCATGGAAATGTGCGGGCTAAGTTAAAGTATCAAGTTCAGGAGGAGTGCAGGATGGAAAGAGGAAGAGTAAAACGGTTTAATGCTGAAAAAGGTTTTGGTTTTATCGAGAGAGATGGCGGAAATGATGTTTTCGTTCATTTTTCAGCAATAAACATGGATGGCTATAAGACACTGGAAGAAGGTGCTGAAGTCGAATTTGAAGTTGTTGAAGGTGCAAAAGGACCTCAAGCTTCAAATGTGACAAAGGCCTAATAAAGTCTTAAAAGATTTAACATAAAAATGGCCATATACCCCGGTATTCAAATACCGGGGTTTTCAATTACCTGAAAACGCTATACAAATAGATAAATATGCTTTTAGAGGGTGGGATTTATAGATGAAAGATTATATTGTTAGGGCTACTGCAGGAGAGGGCACAATAAGAGCTGTCGCAGCAGTCACAACAAATATGGTTAAAGATTCGCAGAAGGTGCATGGCTTATCTCCGCTTGCCACAGTAGCCTTGGGAAGGACAATGACTGCCGCAGCTATGATGTCTACAACATTGAAGGAGGAAAAGGCCGCTATAACGGTGCAAATCAAGGGAGATGGCCCAATTGGCGGGATTGTTGTGGTATCTGATTCATCTGCAAATATAAAAGGATATGTTCATAACCCGTTGGTCTATTTGCCTCTAAACAGTCAGGGGAAGTATGATGTTGCCGGTGCTGTCGGAAGCGGATACTTAAACGTTATAAAGGACTTGGGCTTAAAGGAGCCCTATATAGGATATGTTGACCTTGTTTCCGGCGAGATTGCCGAAGATATTACGTACTATTATGTTTATTCTGAACAGATTCCTACGGTTACAGCTCTGGGTGTGTTGACTAATGCAACCCAAATTGTTGTAAGCTCGGGAGGATTTATTTTACAGTTGATGCCGGGGGCGGATGAGGAGACAATTACATTTATTGAAAATAAGATAAATTCAATACCTCCGGTTTCGGAGCTACTGGCGCAAGGTAAAACTCCTGAGGAAATTCTTGAGATGATTCTTTCCGAAAAGGATATTAAGATAATTGACAAATCTCCATGCAGATACTTCTGTAATTGCTCAAGGGAGCGGATGGAGAGAAATATATTAAGTTTGGGTAAGAACGAGATAATGAGTTTGATTAACGAGAACCACGGAGCAGAGGCACAATGCCATTTCTGCAATGAAAAGTACCAGTTTTCCGAACAGGACTTATTAAACCTTATAGACGGGTAAAATAAATGAGATAGACATTTAGTAATAGTTTGTTTTGGTGAGATTTGTAGAGATATTGAAAGCAATAAGTAAATAAATTTAGATCATACGAGTTTTTGATATTGACTTTGATCAATATTTTTTGTATACTATCAATTGTCGCAAAAACGACACGATAGTGTGGGCGCTTAGCTCAGCTGGGAGAGCATCTGCCTTACAAGCAGGGGGTCATAGGTTCGAGCCCTATAGTGCCCACCACACATGGCCCGGTAGTTCAGTTGGTTAGAATGCCAGCCTGTCACGCTGGAGGTCGAGGGTTCGAGCCCCTTCCGGGTCGCCAATTAGCCCAGATAGCTCAGTCGGTAGAGCAGAGGACTGAAAATCCTCGTGTCGCTGGTTCGATTCCGGCTCTGGGCACCATATGCGGGTTTAACTCAGCGGTAGAGTGTCACCTTGCCAAGGTGAAAGTCGCGAGTTCAAATCTCGTAACCCGCTCCAAATTAAGAACTAAAGACTGGGAACTCATTTTCCAGTCTTTAGCTTCTAAATATGGCGCCATAGCCAAGTGGTAAGGCAGAGGTCTGCAAAACCTTTATTCCCCGGTTCAAATCCGGGTGGCGCCTCCAAATTATAATACAATGAGAAGCCCTTCATAGAAGGGTTTTTTGTTGTTTTAGCCTCTTGGGGTGAAATGAAAGAGGCTAAAGCGAAGGGACTCGATGTCCCGAGCTTTTATTGGTATCTTGTAAATTTACTATTTTATTGCACTTTTATGCTTGTGATAAAACTCTTTAAGTGATTCCTTTGTGTCGCTGTCCAAGTTATGCCATCTTATACCTTGAATCGCACCTTCCAATGCTGATAGCCGCATAATACAGGCAGAAGGATCGCGTTGAAGAATACGCAGCCACACTTCACGGCTACCTACACTTCTTAACTCTTCTACTGTGGTAATACCAACATCGAAAAGTTGCTTTTCTAGCTTGACTCCAATATTCGGCAATTTAGATAGATCTCCCATTGATTAAAGCTCCTTTATTATTGACTGTATGAATAATTTTGACATCAAAGTGGTGCCGTAAACTAAACTTGATGCTTAAATATAAAGTTACCTATTAAAGGCAATAGCAGAAAATTTATTTTTTATTATATCAAAGTATATATTAGCCTTCAATATTATTCATTGCTTGCATGAAAATAGTAGTGTTCAAAATCCGAACCGTGGAATTGTTTAAATGTGGAATTACATACGTAGTGCGGAATTATTAATATAATAGAGAAAAAGGAAGCATTTCGAAAATCAAATGTGAAAGTTGTGTTATATCTTTAACAATATCGAAAAATGCAATGGAGATCAATTAAAACCTACAAAAAACTAACTTGACAGAAAAATTGCTACTTTGTAAAATAGTATTAGCAGTCGATATTTGAGAGTGCTAATGTGACGTTTTTATATACCTTTTACTTTATTGATATTTATTAACAGCGTTTGTTCGTTATTGATATTTTATCTTTAAAAACAAAAAGGAGCATAAAGCGTTTTTTTATTGCTTAAGTGTTAATGCGTTGCAGGTTCAATGACCTAACTACCGTGATAAAGCGGAAGGGGGAAGAGGTATGTGGGCAGGTTTCTGTGACACTGTTATCTACTTTGTTCTGTACTCATTTATTGGTTGGATTTCTGAAGTTGCTTATGCTGCTTATTTGGAAAAACGATTTGTAAACAGGGGAGTTCTTGCGGGACCTATATGTCCTATCTATGGATTTGGGGCTCTTTTCATTTTAGGAATTGATGTGTTCATTAAGCCCGGAACTATGCCTGTATACGCGAGTGTAGCTTTGGCAATTCTGATTACCACTATTCTAGAGTACATAACAGGATATATATTGGAGAAATTTTTTGATATCAAGGCATGGGATTACAGCAATGAGGAATTAAATTTACATGGGCGTATTTGTGCTAAATTTTCGCTACTATGGGGAATATTTGCATATCTATTATTGTCATTCTTGCATCCTATGCTCTCAATGTATGTAAATGCTATAGACCCGTCATTCAAACAGGTTGCCGCCATCCTGATGTTTGGGTTGATAATCGTCGATACTGCCAAGACATTGGCTAGAACAGATGCGTTTAGAGTTATAAAATATAATAATGTTGAATGCTGTTTTGAGCAGAAAGAACAAGAGGAACTTAGCCATGAATATAGGTAAATTCACAAAAAGTTCAAAATGATATTTAAGAAGCCTTAATCATACATTTCGGATGTAGTAGATTAAGGCTTTTTATTTGCCTCCATAAAATCTTCATAAATTCCTGCTATTATTTATCTATAATATATTTAAAGGGCAGGGGAGAATATGAGTAAAAAGAAGCAAAGCTCAAAAAAAGGCATATTTATTACCATTGGTATTGCTGCAATCATAATAGGGGGGACATTTGTTGCAAGAAGCATAAGTGGCCGCGAAACCGTATCAACAGGAGATTTAATAATTCCCAAGAGTGAGGTTACGGAAAAAGTAAAATTCTATCCATATAATGCGGATGGAACCAAATTGGAAGTGTTAGCTGTCAAGGCCAGCGACGGTTCAATAAGGACGGCTTTTAACACTTGTCAGGTATGTAATGGCTCTCCATGGGCATATTTCAAGCAGCAGGGGGAGTTTTTGGTTTGCCAAAACTGCGGAAACAGCTTTAAAATGGATATGGTTGAACAGGAAAGAGGCGGTTGCAACCCGGTACCGATTACAAAAGACGAGAAAACAGATGATGGCACAAACATTATTATTTCAAAAGATTTTATATTAGAGAATAAAGATTTATTTGCTGACAATTGGAAATCAAAGTAGAGGCTTAGGGCTAGCTAACAATATGTGCTGGAGGGATACTATGGAAGAAAAGTTGGCAGTAAATAAACTTTATATAGACGGAATGACTTGTACAGGCTGTGAGACGAGAATAGAGAATGTGCTGAAAAAATTAGATGGAGTGACGGATGTAAAGGCTAAATATAGCAGTTCAACTGTTTATGTGGCTTATGATATAAAAAGAATACAGCCGGAAAATATAATTAAAGCTATTGAAAAGCTTGATTATAAAGTAAAAGGTATCGAAGAGGGAACGGATACACGCCGTGATAAAAAAGATAGTCCGGTGCTGAAAGACGAAAACAGAACGGAAACGGGGCAAATTGTCGGCATTATCATTATCATTCTTGCCTTTGTTATGATTACAAAAAATTCTCAGGTACTTGATTTTATGCCGCAGATAGACCCGTCGATGAGCTATGGACTGCTTTTTGTTGTGGGACTTTTAACCTCACTTCACTGTATTGCGATGTGCGGTGGGATTAATATGTCTGTATGTATGCAATACAAAGGCGATGACGATAAATCCGGGACTTGCGGTGAGACAAGCGGCAAGGCAAAAAAGCCGATTGAATTTGCACGGCTTAGGCCAAGTCTTTTGTACAACCTAGGAAGAGTAATTTCCTATACCGTTGTTGGAGGTATTGTGGGGGCACTTGGCTCTGTAATTAGTTTTTCGGGTGCCGCAAAGGGTGCGGTGGCAATATTATCCGGTGTCTTCATGGTCATTATGGGATTAAATATGTTGAATCTTTTTCCAATATTAAGAAAGATTAATCCCAGAATGCCTAAAATTTTTGGCAGTAAGATAAGCAATGTTAAAAACAAGGGACCTTTGCTTGTAGGACTTCTAAATGGTCTGATGCCGTGCGGACCTCTTCAGGCGATGCAGCTGTACGCTCTAGGAACGGGAAGTTTTGTTGCCGGTGCGGCATCTATGTTTATGTTTTCTTTAGGGACTGTTCCTCTTATGCTTGGTCTTGGGGCAATAAGCTCAATAGTCAGCGGAAAGTTTACAAAGAAGATGATGAAAGTAAGTGCAGTTTTGGTAATGGTTTTGGGAATTGTTATGTTGAACAGAGGGCTTAGTCTTTCAGGATATAATTTATCTCCTTTCTATGCTGCCTCCGGAAAGTCCGCCAGCATTGCCAAAGTTGAAAATGATATTCAGGTTGTTGCAACCCAGTTGGAGCCGGGAAGGTATGAATCGATAATCGTGCAAAAGGGTATACCAGTTAAATGGACAATAAAGGCCAATAAGGAAGACCTGAACGGCTGCAATAACGCAATTGTTGCCCGGGAGTTTGGAATAGACAATAAGAAGCTGGGAATTGGAGATAATATAATTGAATTTACGCCGGATAAGGAAGGTAATTTTGTTTATTCATGTTGGATGGGAATGATTCGTGGGTATATAAAAGTGGTAGATGATATTAATGCCGCAGATCAAGATGACATTAATGAAAATAATGAAGGGTTTAAGCTGTCCGGAACGTTGGGTGGAGGTTGTTGTAGTTTTTGACTTAATATAAAAAATAAATATATAGTTTAAGGGTGTGACAATGATGAACAGCAAAGAATTGTTGGTAGAAAATGAGAATAAGGCAAAGATAGAGCTTAAAATAACAGGAATGTCTTGTGCTGCATGTAGCGCGAGAATTGAAAAAAGGCTTAATAAAGTTGACGGAGTGGCAAAGGCGTCTGTAAACCTTGCAACGGAAAGGGCCAACATCGAATATGACATGGAAAAGGTCAAGACAGCCGATTTGATTAAGACCATAGATGACCTTGGCTATAAGGCCGAAAGGATTGAAAATGTTTCCCAGGATAGGGAAAGAGAACAGAGAGAAAAAGAAATTAAGAGGCTAAGGATGGAGCTTATTGCTTCTGCGATTCTAAGTTCTCCGCTGATAGCTGCCATGATTTTTATGCTTGTAAATATTGATATTCCTTTCCTGCACAATGAGTATTTTCAGCTTATTATTTCAACTCCGGTTCAATTTATTATAGGATTTCGATTCTACAAGAATGCTTATCATGCCTTAAAGGCCAAGAGTGCCAATATGGACGTACTCATTGCAATGGGAACATCGGCAGCTTATTTTTTCAGCATATACAATGCCTTTTTTGCTCATTCGATGGAGATGGGCATGATGAAAGAGCTGTATTTTGAAGCGAGCAGCACAATTATAACGCTGATTCTTCTCGGGAAGTACCTTGAGGCTGTTGCGAAAGGCAAAACCTCGGAAGCCATCAAAAAACTCATGGGACTCAAGGCAAAGACCGCAAGAGTCATAAGAAATGGAGTTGAAGAAGATATCCCGGTGGAAGATGTGCAAGTCGGCGATATTATTGTGGTGAGGCCGGGAGAGAAGATTCCGGTTGACGGTAAAATAATTGAGGGGGATTCCTCTATCGATGAATCAATGCTGACAGGTGAAAGCCTGCCGGTGGAGAAGAAGGCTGGGGATTTTGTAACCGGGGCGACTATAAATAAATTCGGAACATTTAAGTTTGAAGCTACTAAAGTTGGAAAGGATACAGTTCTTTCCCAGATTATTAAGATGGTTGAAGATGCCCAGGGTTCAAAGGCTCCTATTCAGAAAATCGCCGATCAGGTATCCGGTGTTTTTGTGCCTGCGGTCATTGTAATAGCTATTGTAACGTTTGCTATATGGTACTTGGTAACCCGCGAACTGAATTTGGCTATTGTCAGTGCTGTGTCGGTACTGGTTATTGCTTGCCCCTGTGCCCTTGGACTGGCAACGCCGACTGCCATCATGGTGGGGACGGGCAAGGGAGCAGAAAAGGGGATACTGATTAAGGGCGGAGAATACTTGGAATTGGCCTACAAGCTTAATTCTGTTGTTTTGGATAAAACTGGAACCATAACAAAGGGTCAGCCTGAGGTTACCGATATTATTCCTCTTGGGGATATGGATGAGTTGGAAATTATAAGATTATCGGCGATTGCTGAAAAGGCATCGGAGCATCCTTTGGGTGTTGCTATATTTGAAAAGGGCAAAAGCAAATTTGGTATCATACCGGATCCGTCAAGATTTCAAGCGATCCCCGGAAGGGGTGTTGCGGCGGTAATCGAGGATAAGACCATATATATAGGCACAAGGAAACTTATGAAAGAGAAAGGGATTAATATTTTTAGAATAGAGTCCGATATTGCAAAGCTTGAAGATGAGGGCAAAACTGCGATGCTTATGGCAGTAAATGAGCGTGTCGAAGCAATCTTGGCTGTTGCGGATACAGTGAAGGAGAACTCCAAGGAAGCAATAGAACAGCTATTGAAGATGGGGATTGATGTGTATATGATTACAGGCGATAATGCAAGGACGGCAAAGGCTATCGCAAAACAGGTAGGAATAACTAATGTATTGGCTGAAGTGCTACCTGAAAACAAAGCAGAGGAAGTTGAGAAGCTTAAAAAGCAGGGGAAGATTGTTGCTATGGTGGGGGACGGCATTAATGATGCCCCAGCGCTTGCAACAGCAGATATTGGAATGGCCATCGGTACTGGAACGGATGTTGCTATGGAAGCGGCAGATATTACCCTTATGAGGGGAGACTTAAGGTCAATACCTACTGCTATAAAGCTCTCAAAGAGGACCATGAGGAAGATCAAGCAGAATCTTTTCTGGGCATTTATATACAATATAATCGGTATTCCCTTTGCAGCCTTTGGATTGCTTAGCCCGATTATTGCCGGGGGCGCAATGGCCTTTAGCTCTGTGTCGGTAGTAACCAACTCTTTAAGCTTGAAAAGGTACAACCCGGAAAAGTAAATTATATAAGTTTTGGCCTGGATAGGGGGCTTGCAATATGCTTAACTATTCCAAAAGAATACTGGTAGTAGATGATGAGAAAAAGATTGTTGAAGTGGTAAAATCGTATCTTGAACATAGCGGGTATGAGGTATTTGAAGCCTATACCGGAAAAGAGGCACTGGAGGTATTTGAAAAAGTGCCTCTGTCCCTCATAGTGCTTGATTTGATGCTTCCTGATTTGGGCGGAGAAGAAATATGCAAGATTATAAGAAATAGGTCAAGAGTACCGGTTATAATGCTGACAGCAAAAGCGGAAGAAGAGGATATTCTTAAGGGACTTAATATCGGCGCCGATGATTACATAACCAAACCTTTTAGCCCAAAACAGCTGGTTGCAAGGGTTGCGGCGGTACTTAGAAGAACATCCGAAGACCCGGTGCCACTTTCAAATATTTATTCATTCAATAACGGTGATCTTGTCATAGACAGCTTGAAGTATGAAGTGAGAAAAGGCAATAATATAGTGAATTTGACCCCGAAGGAATATAAAATTCTTATGACTTTAGTTAAATATCCCGGGAAGACTTTTACGCGGGAGGAGCTTATCCACATAGCGTTAGGAGATGATTTTGAGGGCTTTGATAGAACGGTGGATACCCACATCAAAAATTTGAGACAAAAGATTGAGACCGATTCAAAAGCACCGAAATATATTATGACGGTCCATGGAGTCGGATATAGGTTCCAGGGTTCTGAAGCACATGATTAGAAGAGGGGATTTGTGATGAAATTCAGTTTGAGGATAAAGCTATCTGTTTCCTATCTTTTAGTTGCCATAATAAGTGTTGCCCTTGTAATGGCATTAACCAATATGTTTCTTGACAGTCACTTCAGAAAATATGCCAATTGGAATCAGGAACAGAGAAACCGTGATGTTGTTACATCGGTAAGCCAACAGTATCTGGGAGACGGAAAATGGAATACGGATATGATTGAGGCTATTGGTACCAGTGCGCTTGAAAATGGTTTGATAATAAAGGTAAAGGATATCAGCGGTAAAGTAATCTGGGATGCGACAGCCCATAATAACGGAATGTGCCAGCGGATTATTGAGCATATGGCACACAATGTGAGCAGTCGTTATCCTGATGTAGGAGGGGCCTACAGGGAGATACCCTACGAGGTAAAATATAATGAAGAAAATGTCGGTTTGGTGGAGGTGGGCTCTTATGGGCCATACTATTTGAATGATAATGACCTTGCTTTTATAAACACCTTAAACAAGATTCTTATTGGAGTGGGTGTTTTTTCAGTGATTTTATCGCTGGTGCTAGGAAGCATAATGGCAAGGAGGTTGAGTCTACCTATAGCCAGGGTTATAAGCAGTGCGCAATCGATTTCCCGGGGATACTTTTCCGATAGAATATCCGAAGAATCTACAACGGAAGAAATATGCCAGCTTACATCAACAATCAATAACCTGGCCCAAACCCTTGAGAAGCAGGAAGCACTGCGCAAAAAGATGGGTGCTGATGTGGCTCATGAGCTTAGGACACCGCTTGCAACATTGCAAAGCCATATGGAAGCTATGATAGACGGCATATGGGAGCCGGATGCAGACAGACTTAAAAGCTGTCATGAGGAAATAATCAGGATAAATAAGATGGTGGGAGATCTTGAAAAGCTGGCAAAGTATGAGAGTGAAAGCCTTGTATTGAATAAAGTCAGGTTTGACATATCGGAACTGATACGAAGAATTGTATGTAATTTTGAGCCGGAATTTAAAAATAGAGGGATTGAAATTGCCTTTGAGGGTGAGGTTGAGGAGATTTTTGCAGACAGAGATAAAATGAGTCAGGTAATTATTAACCTTATATCGAATGCCTTGAAGTATACACAAGAGGGAGGTATGGTTAGAATAAGCGCTCGGGGTAGGGGGGGTGCGGTTGAAATCCGAGTGAAGGATAATGGGCAGGGTATACCTGAAGAGGACTTGCCCTTTGTATTCGAAAGACTTTATAGGGCGGATAAGTCGCGAAACAGGCTCACGGGAGGGGCAGGTATAGGACTTACCATTGCCAAGACAATCATCGAAGCTCACAATGGACGTATAGAGGTTTCCAGTAAAATAAATGAGGGAACGGAATTTCTTATAACATTGCAAAAAGGTATTTAATCGTGCTATAATTGCAATTAATAATGTAATATATAGGACACAAAGATGTGGGCAAATTATCTATAGGAGGTTTGATACATGCCAATAAAAATACCTGATACTTTACCGGCAAAGGAAGTACTAAACAACGAGAATATATTTGTGATGGACGAACAAAGGGCTCTACAGCAGGACGTCAGACCCCTTAGAATTGCAATATTGAATCTGATGCCTACAAAAATCACTACAGAGACCCAGCTTCTTCGTTTAATTGGGAATACGCCTATTCAGGTAGAGATTGAGCTTTTGCATCCAAAGACCCATGTATCAAAGAATACTCCGGAGGAACACCTCACGAAGTTTTATAAGACCTTTGATGAAGTGAAGGATGAAAAATTTGACGGGCTTATAATTACCGGTGCTCCCGTGGAGCAAATGGATTTTGAAGAGGTTAATTACTGGGATGAGCTGAAAAAAATAATGGATTGGAGCCTTAGCAATGTGTATTCCACATTTCACATATGCTGGGGGGCTCAGGCGGCGTTATATTATCATTACGGTATAAAAAAATATCCTTTGCAGGATAAATTGTTCGGTATTTTTAAACATCGCATTTGCAAGCCCAACACAATGCTATTGAGAGGCTTTGATGAATGTTTTTATGCTCCCCATTCGAGGCATACAGAGGTAAGAAGAGAAGATATTGAAAAGGTAGGAGAGATTGATATTCTTTCAGACTCGCAAGAAGCGGGTGTTTACATTATGAAGACTGACGGCGGAAGGCAGGTTTTTGTGACCGGCCATTCCGAGTATGACCAATTTACCTTGAAAGAGGAGTATGACAGGGATGTGTCAAAGGGACTTGATATAAAGGTACCGAAGAACTACTTTCCGGACGATGACCCGAGTAAAGCGCCGATTGTCAAATGGAGAGGACATGCCAATCTCTTGTTTTCAAACTGGCTGAACTATTATGTATACCAGGAGACACCGTTTGATTTAAATGAGATAAAATAAGATAGAGGGTAGGAGAGGTAACAGACAAATAATAGGAGTGATCAGGTTGAAAATTTCTACAAAGGGCAGATATGGATTGGAGGCAATTGTTGACCTTGCAATTCATTCATCTGAGGGACGTGTAAATTTGAAAAGTATAGCCGAAAGATGTGAAATGTCTGAGGCATATATATTGCAGATTTTTTTAGTATTAAGGCGAGCAGGGATTGTTGATAGCATAAGGGGAGCTCAAGGGGGCTATGTTCTTTCCCGGGATCCTTCGCAAATAACAGTGGGAGATATTCTGACGGTATTGGAGGGGCCATTGGCGCCGGTACCCTGTATTGCAGAGAAATCTAAGCGTGCGAAGACCACTTGCAACAGGTTTGATAATTGTACGGCACGTAATTTCTGGGAGAGTGTAATGAATACCTTGAGCGAAGTGGCAAATTCCATTACCATCGAAGATTTGGTAAAGTGCTATAACAGTAGCTTTTCTCAAAGTATAGATTTGGAATATTATATTTAGCAGCAAATTGAAACCTATAGGTTTTGCAAGGGAAGAGGTGGATAAATTGAAGTTCTCAACCAAAGGAAGATATGGACTTAGGGCAATGATTGATCTTGCGGTATATTCAAACGGCGAGTATGTTACATTGGCCAGTATTGCTGAAAGGCAGGGCATTTCTACAAATTATTTGGAGCAGGTGTTTTCTGCACTTAGAAAATCCGGGCTGGTTAAAAGTGCCAAGGGTGCCCAGGGAGGTTATGTATTGTCTGAAAGTCCGTCGGATATAAAGGTGGGAAGAATTTTAAGGGTTCTTGAGGGTCCTCTTTCGGTTACAGATGAAGACGATGAGAATTTGGCTGGAAATGAGTCATGTATACGAAACTGTATCAGAATCAATGTTTGGGAAAAAATGAATAACAGTCTCAATGAGCTGGTGGATTCTGTGACCCTGGAAGATCTGGCTGAAGATTACAGGAAACGAAATGGCATTGACAATTCAATGTATTATATATAATTTTTACACAAAACACGACAAAATCAATAAGAAAAATCGCATTTGAAAGGGGAATTAATTATGGCAGAAAGAAAATTGAAATTTGATACTCTACAGGTACACGCAGGTCAGAAGCCTGACCCGACGACCGGATCGAGAGCAGTCCCGATTTACCAGACCACCTCCTATGTATTCGATAGCACGGAGCATGCTGCTAATCTCTTTGCATTAAAGGAATCCGGTAATATTTATACAAGGATTATGAACCCGACAACCGATGTGTTTGAACAGAGAATGGCGGCCTTAGAGGGTGGAGTTGGGGCGCTGGCAGTAGCTTCAGGTTCCGCAGCCATTACCTATGCAATACTTAATATCGCCGGGACTGGAGATGAAATTGTTTCGGCAAGTACACTTTACGGAGGTACGTATAACCTTTTTTCCGCAACTTTACCCCGGCTCGGGATTAAGACTGTTTTTGTAGATCCTGACGATCCTGAGAATTTTAGAAAAGCTATTAATGAAAAGACAAAGGCTCTTTATATTGAGACCCTTGGAAATCCGGGAATCAATATAGTTGATATCGAAGCGGTTGCGAAAATTGCCCATGAAAACGGTGTGCCGCTTATCGTGGACAATACCTTTGGGACTCCATATCTTATCAGACCTATTGAGTTTGGAGCCGATATTGTTGTACATTCTGCAACGAAGTTCATTGGAGGACACGGTACTTCCATCGGAGGCGTTATTGTTGATTCGGGAAACTTTGATTGGGCCGCAAGCGGAAGATTTCCGGTTCTTACCGAGCCGGATCCAAGCTATCACGGCTTGAAATATGCCGAGGCACTAGGGTCTCTTGCATACATTACCAGGGCTAGAGTACAACTCTTGAGGGATACTGGAGCTGCCATAAGTCCATTTAATTCATTTCTTCTCCTTCAAGGATTGGAGACACTGTCACTAAGGGTTGAAAAGCATGTTGCCAATACCAAAAAGATTGTTGAATTCTTGCAAAACCATCCACAGGTATCATGGGTAAATTATCCGAGCGTAAAGGGCAATAAGTATTATGACCTTGCTCAAAAATACTTCCCGAAGGGAGCCGGTTCCATATTTACTTTCGGAGTCAAGGGTGGATTTGAAGCTGCAAAGAAATTCATTGAAAACCTTGAAATATTCTCTCTTCTGGCCAATGTTGCCGATGCAAAATCTTTGGTTATTCATCCTGCATCAACAACCCATTCCCAATTGTCAGAGGAAGATCAAAAGGCTTGCGGAGTTACACCGGATCAGATAAGGATTTCAATTGGAATTGAAGACGCCGATGACCTCATTTATGACATTGAACAGGCACTGGAAAAGACATTGGGGGCATAAGGATTATGGATGCTAAAGCTAAATTGGAAAGACTTAAAGCAAGATTAAAGGAAATGGAAAGTGTTATCGTCGCCTTTTCAGGAGGAGTGGACTCAACATTTCTTTTAAAGGTAGCTCATGAAGTTTTAGGAGATAAAGTGCTTGCTGTGACAGCAAAGTCGGCCTCGTTCCCAGAAAGAGAATTTCGGGAGGCGGAAAATTTTGCCGCCGAATACCAAATTCCCTTTAGGATTATAATATCAGAAGAGCTGGATTTGGAGGAATTTGCTCAGAACCCTCCAGACAGGTGCTATTTGTGCAAGAAGGAGCTGTTTAAGAAAATAAAGCAGCTTGCCAAGGAAGAAGGATATAAATTCATAGTCGAGGGTTCAAATCATGATGACCTCGGGGATTATCGTCCGGGACTTAAGGCGATAGAAGAGCTCGAAATAGCAAGTCCCCTGCGAGAAGCCGGGCTGACCAAGGATGAAATCCGGCTGCTGTCAAAGGAAATGGGCCTTAAAACCTGGCATAAACCTTCTTTTGCCTGTTTATCCTCAAGGTTTCCCTACGGAGAGAGAATAACAGAGGAAAAGCTCCAAAGGGTGGATAAAGCAGAGCAGTTTCTGATCGATCTGGGATTTGGGCAGGTTCGGGTAAGGCATCATGGCAGTCTCGCAAGAATTGAAGTTAAGGATGAGGACTTCGACAGGTTTATGGATAAGCAAATCAGAAATTCAGTATATTTGAGATTTAAGGAACTGGGTTTTATACATGTTTCCCTTGATCTTATGGGCTACAGAACCGGCAGTATGAATGAAGAATTAGCAAATAAGGATTGACAAATATGTGCAAAAGTAATAAAATAAAAGCAATAAAACATATATGAATGGTTAGGATTAATAATCTGGAGGTGACGAAATGTCCAAAATAGCTAAGAATCTTACAGACCTTATTGGAAATACCCCTCTTTTGGAGTTGTCCAATTATAACAAAGAGAATAATTTGGAAGCTGTATTGATAGCAAAACTGGAATACTTCAATCCTGCATCCAGTGTAAAGGACAGGATTGGTTATGCAATGATAAAGGATGCAGAAGAAAAAGGCCTGATAAACAAAGACACTGTTATCATTGAGCCGACAAGCGGAAATACAGGTGTTGCTCTGGCCTTTGTTGCGGCTGCTAGAGGATATAGAATTATACTTACAATGCCTGATACTATGAGCATTGAAAGAAGAAATCTTTTGAAAGCCTTGGGAGCTGAGCTGGTGCTTACACCGGGAGCGGACGGAATGGGAGGAGCTATTAAAAAGGCTGAGGAATTGGCTTCTGAGATACCTAATTCCTTTATACCTCAACAGTTCGTGAATCGTTCAAATCCTGAGATGCACAAAAAGACAACGGCCGAGGAAATTTGGAGAGACACTGACGGCAAGGTGGATATATTTGTTGCAGGAGTCGGTACAGGGGGAACAATTTCCGGGGTTGGTGAAGTTCTGAAGCAGCGTAATCCGGAAGTAAAGATTGTTGCCGTGGAGCCTTTTGATTCGCCGGTTTTATCCGGAGGAAGCAAAGGTCCTCATAAAATACAAGGAATAGGGGCAGGTTTTGTACCGGATAATTTCAACCGGGAAGTTGTCGATGAAATTTATAAGGTTAAAAATGAAGAGGCCTTTGATACATCGCGCAAGCTCGCAAGAACAGAGGGCCTATTAGTGGGAATATCCTCAGGGGCGGCGGCTTTTGCTGCGACGCAGATTGCAAAAAGACCTGAAAATAAAGGAAAGGTCATTGTTGCTTTGCTTCCCGATACAGGAGAAAGATATTTGTCTACCTCATTATTTCAGGATGCTTAACAGTTTTCAATAAATTTACCCTTCCTATGTTTTGTGCAAAAGTTAAAAGCGATGGAGAGTGATACTCCACCGCTTTTACTATGCTATTAGCTCAACTTTATTATTATCTCATTTTGCAGTCGCCTCTTGAAACAACCAATTTGTATCCGATACTTTCAACACGGCGGTTTAGGCACATTCTGCATTCTGCGGCCTCATCCCCGGTACAGATCTTATTGTCATATAAAAGATACTTGTTTCTGACATCCGTTGGTGAAAGGTTTGGCATTACCACATTTGCGCCGGCAAGAATACCCAACTCCCTGCCTTTAGGGTGGATTGTACCAAGAGCAGTGGTAGCCGGAAGCAGAACAAAGGGCAACATAAGGCGTATGATGCCTAGAAGAAATAATGTCAGCTCCAATGTACCGGCAGTCTTATCGGCAAAGGGTGTATCTTTGTGAGGAATAAATGGACCTATTCCTACCATATGAGGCTGTAATTCTTTTATAAACAGCAAATCTTCAACCAGACATTCTGTGGTCTGAAACGGTGAACCAACCATAAACCCGCAGCCTACCTGATAGCCTATTTCTTTGAGATTGTAAAGGCATTGTTTCCTGGTCTCAAGGGACAGAATCGACGGATGAAGTTTTGAATAATGGTCGGCATTCGCTGTTTCATGACGAAGAAGATATCTGTCGGCTCCTGCCTCGTAAAGCATTTTATAGCTTTCATAGCTTTTTTCACCCAGAGAGAGTGTAACCGCACAATCAGGATATTTTGACTTAATACTGCTCACGATATCCGCCATAATTTCGTCGGTATAATAACCGTCCTCTCCTCCTTGAAGCACGAAGGTGCGAAAGCCCAGTTCATACCCCACGGCACAGCAGTCAAGTATCTGATCCTTTGTAAGACGGTATCTGTCAGCATTGCAATTGCTTTTCCTTATTCCGCAGTAATAGCAGTCGTTTCTGCAGTAATTTGTAAATTCAATAAGGCCACGCATATAAACGTCATGTCCGTAATGAAGGATACGCACCTGCCTTGCTTTTTCGAACAGATACTCGGCTAATTCCTCATTTCTGTGTTCAATAAGCCGGTGCAGTTCGTCATAGGACAAATTATGTTCAGTTGCGAGTTTGTCAATTATTTTTATCATAAGCCATCACCATATCTATATTAGAAATTATGTTCGCTAATTAAATGATATCATATTGTTAATAATTTATCAATTAGAGGATGGATTGAATCAAAATATTTACTAAATATAAAAAAAATAAGACAAACAGTTCAAAATAAGTTATAATTTATTATAGAGAAGAAATTCCAACTTGATTATATAACTTTAAAGAGTAATTCTAGGCTAAGTTTTTTGCCAAGCTTTGTACAAAGCTTGGATATATAAATAATTTTAAATAATTTGGGAGGTAGAGTATGTTGAAGAAAAAGTTGATTACTCTTTTGACAGTCTTTGCGATATTGGCTGTCAGTGTCTGCGGAAGTTTTTTGACATTACCCAAAGTATCCGCAGCTAACCTGATTTACGATGATTTTGAATCAGGCCTGAACGGATGGGGACCGAGGGGGCCGGAAACTGTTGAACTTACAACAGAGGAAGCTTACTCAGGAAAAAGCAGTTTGAAGGTTAGCGACCGTACCGAAACTTGGAATGGTCCGATGGTTGACATATCCGATGTTTTATCATTGGGTGAAAGTTATAAGTTGAGTGTATACTTAAAATATGTGGGCAACTCATATTCAAACGAACAAAGATTCAGTTTGCAACTTCAATATAACGACGGAGTTGGGGACGTATACCAAAATATAAAAACGGCTACCGTTTATAAAGGAGCATGGACTTTATTGGAGGGAGAGCTTGCAGTTCCACCACATGCCCAGGACGTAAAAATATATGTGGAAACTGAATACAAAACTTCCCCAAATCCCCAAGATTTAATGGATTTTTATATCGATGATTTTAAAGCAACACCTGTAAATATGCCTGAAATTGAGAAAGATATCCCAAGCTTAAAGGATGTCTTTGCCGGTTACTTTAAAGTAGGTGGGGCTACAACTGTGTCTGAATTGGCACCGAAGCCTGCAAGAGATCTGATACTTAAGCATTATAACAGCTTGACCTTTGGAAATGAATTAAAACCGGACAGTGTGCTTGACTACGATGCTACAATTGCTTATATGGAAGAAAATGGAGGAGATGAGGTTAATCCTCAGATAACTTTAAGAGCAGCGAGACCACTGCTGGAGTTTGCAAAAGAAAATAAGATTCCTGTAAGAGGACATACCCTTGTATGGCATAGCCAGACACCGGACTGGTTCTTCAGGGAAAATTACTCAAAAAATGAAAATGATCCTTGGGCGTCCAAAGAAGTCATGTTACAAAGATTGGAAAACTACATAAAGAACGTAATGGAAGCTTTGGAGACTGAATATCCCACTGTTGAGTTTTATGCATGGGATGTTGTAAATGAAGCTGTTGATCCTAATACTTCAACCGGTATGAGAAACCCTGGTTCGAATAACAGGACGCCGGGAAATTCCTTATGGATGCAAACAGTTGGAAGAGATTTTATTGTTAAATCCTTTGAATATGCAAGAAAATATGCTCCTTCCGGTTGTAAACTCTTCTACAATGACTATAATGAGTATGAAGACAGAAAATGCGATTTTATTATTGAAATTCTCACCGAACTTAAAGAGAAAGGTTTGGTAGACGGTATGGGTATGCAATCCCACTGGGTTATGGATTACCCAAGTATTAGTATGTTTGAAAAATCCATCAAAAGATATGCTGCATTGGGATTGGAAATTCAACTTACCGAATTGGATATTAAGAACCCGGATAATAATCCATCGGCCTTAGAGCGCCAAGCTACTCGTTATCAACAACTTGTAACTAAACTCATCGATTTGAAAAAAGAAGGAGCAAACATTACAGCGTTGGTATTCTGGGGAGTAACAGATTCCACAAGCTGGCTTGGAGGATATCCGTTGTTATTTGATGGACAATACAAGGCAAAGCCTGCTTTTTATTCAATCGTTAATAATGTTCCGCAGCTTCCGACACCAACACCAGTAAAAGTTAAGTATGGTGATGTGAATGAGGATGGTGTTGTGAGTTCCACTGACTTCACTTATTTAAAAAGATACGTTTTGAAAATATTATCTGATTTTCCGACACCGAACGGAAAAATAGCAGCAGATGTTAATGGGGATGGTAATATAAACTCAACAGATGTGACAATAATGAAAAGATACCTTCTAAAGGTTATTGACGTTTTCCCGGTAGAGAATAAGTAGTTTTTACTGGAGAACATTGGGCTACAGAAAATTTAATGATATTCAAGAAAGCTCTGGGACTTTAGGGTTCTGGAGCTTTCAACAATTAAAATGAATTATTACTTCTTTTATTAAAGGAGTTTTTCATTACAGAACGCGACATAAACTGTTATAACTTGACTGTTTTGGTTCTTGGTAGTAAACTAATGATATATAAAATATAGATAATGTGCCGGCACGGTTTTTCGCTAAAGTCAGGCACTTTGGTTAATTATATAATTTATAGGGGGAATATGAGTTATGAGGGTTGAGGTGTATAACAGGATTCAGGGCTATTTGGACGGATTGACCAATATCATAAGTTTCTATGGGGTTCTCTACTCACATACATACAAGTTTATTGAGTACGATAACGTAAATAATATAGATGAATGTGCAGAGAGGTTTTTCAAAGAAAGCCCCATCAATAAACATGGCACAAGCGTTGTGGGAATGAGAGAATTGGATGATTGGAAAAGCGAATTGTTTGAGTCATGCAGTGACTGGTTTTTCAGTATATTCAGCATGCGCAATTTTGAGGTGTCTATCCAGGAGGAAGATGGCAACACAATGCCGGCCCAAAAACACAGAGAGAGCAATGGTGTTTTTAACGGATTACTGAAGTTATTGGAAGAGTTTTTTGGAGATGAAGATTTGAAGGTATACAAGTTAATGACTGAACCTGCATGGATTGATGAATTTGCTTGGGAGCAGTTTTTCTTTCAGTGCGGCAATAAAGTCTATGTGTTGAGTTTTTACCAGCAGGGATAAACTTTAAGTAATTTTGATTATAGTCCTCAAGAGCTTGATTTAAAGGCTTTTGGGGATTTTGTTTATATTGGAATAAAACTGTAATGAACCATATTTGCCTCTAGCTTAAGCGTGCATTAAATCAGGAGGTATTTATCAATCATTACAATGATCCAGTAAAAGCCGATGAAGTAAAAGAATTGTAGCGGAAGTATTTAAGTTTTACGCTGTTTGAAGATAACCTTTTGGTGTTTTTATAAAAATTATATTGGCATATTTGCTATTTTATACTATAATGTTTATTACTAAGTTTTGATTTTATGCGAAAATTGTCAGTACATGCATAAAAATAGTGATTCTGCAAAGTTTCGGTGTGAT
>NZ_RLII01000012.1 GCF_004102745.1 Acetivibrio mesophilus
AACAATATATGGTCTGTATTGCCAAGTTTGCATACTCTTGTGCAGAAAAAGGGGTAAGTCTTGATGATGTAGTTGCCAAATTAGGGGTCGCTGCATAAAGTTTTACATTTTACTGCACAAGTCAAATAAAATAAATCAATATTTTTATCAAGTATAAACGAATCATGTTTGAGTATTATACTGTTTTTTCTAAGAACCCTGAATAATGTACTCAATGCAATATTAATTAACACACAACTGATTACTAAAACTATATATGTTATTTTTCTGTCAAAGATTTGAGAATTCATATTCAGAAAATATTTAAAGATAAATGACATAAAAACTCCGACTAGAAAAATTCCAATAATCTCCTTAAACGAAGTTAGTTTTATGATTTTTATTTCTCTTATATCTTCGCTTTTTTCTATCAGCTCATATTTAGGACCGAAAAATGGATTGGTAAAACCTCCAATATCACTCATATTTGCGCAACCCCCATAATTGATTTTAAAGTAATAATCCTGTCTTGGCAGTTCTATTTTATTGTAATGGGAATAGTCAAGTACCTACTAATGAACATTGCTAACGCATGGATATCTTCATAGTTTTCGTACTGACAAATAAACTTTTTGCCTCCATTAGAGGTTTTTATATATAACCTGTACAAATCATTCTCTGAGCTTAAGTGAAAAGTTCTTAAATGTATTCTCTTTATATCATCCAATGAAAATTCTTCTCTATTGTTTATTAATAATACATTCTTCTCTCTATTAAATTCATATATTTCACCACCGTAAATTACTTTTTTAAGCGAATCTTTTGAATTATATAATTCTAAAAATAAAATGGTAATGAAGTGAGAATAAATAATAGTTAAAAAAACGGTATATAATATTTGTTTGGAAGATATATGAATAATTTCCTCAATTCCATTAGTTCCATCTACAAATAATTGTATAAACCCAAAAACTAAAAATGCAATTGAGATTATAACCAATATGATAAAACCAAAAGTATAATTTACTCTGTCCGCCAGACCTTGCTTTATTCTTATCTTTCCTTTTTTGGGTTCATCCATTAGAATCTCGAATTTAGACACCTTCACGACCCCTCTCTATCTTGAAAATCGCTTTTGCTCATAACTTTTGGCGATCTTACTCCTCCTTTAATCTTCCTTCCTCAACATTTTAACTCAAAACATACTATTTGGAAAGTATTATGCAACACCCTGGACAAATATACCACTCAGAGCCTTTACGTAGGGTATCCATCAAGAAAAGGCCAATAAAGCAAGTGGTGCTTTTTGGAAAACCGCGTTCATAAGTATTGCAAGAGAAATAATAAAAGCTCGGAACATCGAGTCCCTTCGCTTTTGCCTCTTTCATTTCACTCCAAGAGGCTAAAACAAAAACTGGAATAAGCCTTGATTTCCAGCCCATTCCAGTTTATATATTAAAAAGATCTATTTAGCATCCCTGATTATAGTATTATTGTTGTTCATAGTCATCCGGTGTTGAATTGAAATTTACTACAATAATCATAAGATCCTTCATATTTATAGCGTTATCTTTGTCTAGGTCGTATTCCTCAATATACTTATCATCTCCTCTATAGGAATTCATCACTTTTAGTACCTGGAATACATCCTGCATATTTATAGCATTGTCTCCATTGAAATCACCCGCCCAAAGGATAATTGGAGACTCCTGGCTTGATATTTCCGTATCTTCCGTTAATACTAAATTATTAATATATCTACTCATGTAATAATTCTTCTTGATTTCCATTCTGTATCCTTCATCAAGCAAAGGAATGTCTTTAATCTCAAAGTATCCACTTTCATCAGTTTCGGCTTGCAGGATATTCTCCATAATGGAAGTCTGAGGGATTAATTCTACTATGAAACCTGATTTTATATATGGAGCTGCTTCAGATGAAAAACGGAAATCAGTTGATATATAACCTGAAAGCTTAACTCCTTCATCTGGCGTCGCGTTATCTACTTGGAATTTTGCTCCATATTCAATAATTCTCTCTCCAGAATCTCCTTCTATACTTACAGTAATACCCAACCATCCAACACCACTTATTTCCGACACAATTACTTCCCATGACGTACTATCAATTTTGTTAACAAGTATCGAACCATCTGCATTTCCTTCTTTTTTCAGTTCAATATTTGATTCATCTATTTCTATTTCTTTATTACTGCTAACTATATATGTTATCGGGCCATTTTTAGTCATATACTCAGAAGGTTCGCCTATTTCTATTTTTATAGACTCAGGAGGATTCAGTGTAAATGCACTGTATTGCTTATCCAGTATATTACCATTAGCATCATAAACCACTGCCCAAACATAGTATGTTCCTGCTTCAACCCCAGTCGTATTCCAAACTTCCAAAGGTTCACTTCCGCTATGTGGATAATTGCCATATATATGATCCTTTTCATCCAATGATGTTTTTACATAAAACTTAGTTGTACTATAGCCGCTTCCCGTTACACTTGCAGACAACGTTACTTTATCTCCAACTGTATAGCTACTGTTATTGACTGGTGCAGTTATTGTTACTTTTGCATTTGGTGCAGTTAGCTTTATTGTCCTACTATCTCGAGCAAGTTCATTTCCCTTGGCATCATATACTACTGCATAGATATAATATGTTGCCGCTGCACTTCCGGTTGTATTCCATGTATCCGACGGTGTACTTCCGGTCTTCGGGTTATTTCCATATACTTGTCCGGCTTGACTCGGTGATGTTTTTACAAAAAACTTGGTGGTTTTGTATCCGGTTCCCGATACTCTTGCAGATAGTGTAACACTTTGACCTACTGTATAGGTACTGCCGGCAGATGGTGATGTCATGCTCACCGACACACTTGCTGCAAAAGTATTTAAAGGTAATATTGATAATAGTATTGACAGTACCGTTATAATGGTACACAAAGAACATAATCTTACTTTATACTTCATTTTGTGCCCCCCATTTCTTTATAATTTATCGCCTCTGATTTTCATAAAAAACGTACTTATCGAATAATATCTACTTGCCCGTCTGCGAATTATAGAAATGGACTCATCCCAATAAGATGTATAAACTGCCAATCAGCCTGTTGATCCATTCTAAGCATTGTAAACCTTATGAACATTGATATCTGTAATTATATAATCTCCGTCTCTTCTGTTATTTTTATCGCTCTCTAATACCAAAATAAAGTAAAGTCAATTAAAAACTACACTCCCCTATTTCCTCGTACAAACTCCCCCCCCTTCCAGTCAATCTAATCTTTCAAATAGATAGAACATCAGTACTTTTTCTTAATCCCCCCTTTCTGTTAATTACACTTTCCAAAATACTAAATTTTCAAATTTATATGCGATTATTCAAGTGCGGACTTTTAGTCAAATTATATTTAAAGTTAAATTTATTTTGATTTTATTCCTATGATTTGCAGAGATGTTTTACAATTTCAGTATATAATATTTAAAATTATAAACAACATGTTTATTGTCATCAGAATCATTACACTTGTCATACGCTTTTGTCCGGATATTACAGATGTCATAATCTAAATCTTCTCAAAAAGGCAATAAAAATGTAAAATAAATTGCATTTGACTTAAAATATGGTATTATATTATTAAAAAAGGCGATTTCTGGGGGAAACGTATGAAAAACCATAATATTAATACTATAGTGAGGAAAAATGTCATAATTCTTATTTTGCTAATCACAGCTTTAACTTCAGGATGCTCACAAGAAGTTAAAGACGAACAGAATCTGGTGGTAGCAGTACAGCATGGAGTCACAACTCTAGATCCCGCATTCCTACGGTTGCTGAATGAGCAATATATAGCTTGTAATCTATGGGAGGGACTTGTAAGAAAGGATCTTGACGGTTCAATTGAACCAGGTATAGCGGAAAGTTGGAAAATATCTCAGGATGGCTTGATGTATACATTTAAACTAAGGAGAAATGCCCTTTGGAGTGATGGCAAACCTGTTACAGCATATGATTTTGAGTATGCATGGAAACGGGCTTTAGACCCTAGCAAAGATTCTGCTATTGTATTTATGATGTATTATCTTAGGAACGCTGAAGCTTACAATAAGAATAAATGCCAAAAAGATGATGTGGGAGTTAAGGCTATAGACGACTATACTCTCGAAGTTACACTCCAAAATCCCACACCATACTTTCTGGAAATACTTAATTACCATACTTATTACCCCGTAAGACAGGATATCATCGAAGAAGACCCAAACTCATGGTATAGAAAGCCATATATGATGGTGAGTAATGGACCTTTCTGCTTAGAGGAGTGGGAAGAAAATAAGCAGATTAAAGCAAAAAAAAATCCCCATTATTGGGATAGGGATAGTGTAAAACTTAATTCCATTAAATTTCTTATAGAAAGAATTGAGGATGAAGCAATATGGACAAGATATACCGAAGGAAAGATAGACTTTGGGTATGTAATTCCAAAAATAGTGAACATTGCAGATGAAATTGCCTCAAAAAAGAATAACGTGAATGTCGATAATTCGCTGACAACTACTTACCTATGTATTAATTCCAAAAAAGAGCCTTTTAACGATATAAGGGTTAGACAAGCTTTAGAACTTGCCCTTAACAGAAACCACATTGTGAAACAACGTGAAAGAACTGAAGAAGTAGCTACAGGATTTGTTCCCCATGGCATACCCGATGTAGAGCCAGGTAGCGATTTCAGGTCGATGGGTGGAGAATATATGAGCAAAGAGTTTACTGAGGAGAATGTAAATAAGGCCAAAAAACTGCTTAGGGAAGCTGGATATGACGATTTAAGTAAATTCCCAACAATTGTAATACTAACTAGAGGCTCCATTTTATCTAGTTATATTGAAGAATCTTGGGAAAATAATCTTGGAATTAATGTAGAACTGGATGTATGTAAAGATGTATTATTCGCTCAAAAAAAGGACAATCAAGAATTTGACATTATAATCAATAGCTGGATTGCAGACCTTGCTGATCCAATAAACTTTTTAGGGTTTTTGGCTAGTGAGAATGCCTTTAAAGGTTTACTTCCATCTCAGTATTACGATTTTGTAAATAGCTCGACCCAAACCGCTGATAATACTATTAGAATTGAACTTTTGCATGAGGCGGAAAAAACATTAATGGACTCTTACACTGTGATTCCTCTATTTTTTGATAAGGACGCTTATTATGTTCAGCCTTATGTAAAAGATTATTTAAAAACACCTTTAGCAGAAATTTATTTTAGAAATGCCTATATAGAAAAAAAAGACAGTACAAAAAAATAGTCAATCAATAATTGCTTAAAAAAAACCGAATAGAGTAACTCAATAGGGGAATATAATGAAAAAATTTATTGAAGCCAATAATAGTTTATTAATTAGAAATTTAATAGTGCTGTTATTTATTCTATTGAATGTGGCTTTCGTCTTTATTTCAATAATAATAACTAACAATAGGTTTGAAGTTCTTTTAGAACAAAGCATGACTCAACAGCTGGCAGTTGTAGAAGATTTTTTCAGATATCCGGAAAACATAATCAATATTTTGTCTCAAAACAAAGATTTGTCTATGTATGAAGAAAAGGATAGATTTTTGCGGGCTGATATATTGTCATTGTTTGAATCGGTTATTGTTCCTGATTCTAGAATAAGTAATATATACTATGTTCCAATGGACAAGGAAGTCATTTCATACAAGTTTATCGACTCTAATACTGATTTAACTGATAAAAGCTGGTTTAAAAAAGCATTGGAGGCAAAGACACCATTTACCTGGGTTTCACATAAAAGTGATTTTACCAATGATGACGTCATCAGCTGCTTGAAGAAGGTAGTAGATAAATATAATAATCCTATAGGTGTAATAGGGCTTGATATTGAATTGTTTAAACTATCCAAATTAGTTAAAGATGTAAAGATAGCTAATAATGGGTATTTTATGATACTGGATGCTGAAAATAAAATCATAGCTACTCCAGATAATAAGTACCTTGGACATAGTATCCAAGATAATAACCTTAATAATGCAATCAATAATTATAGTAAAAGAAGCTTTATATCAAAAATATCCGGACAGAAAAGTAAATGCATTGTATACCAGCTTGAAGAACTTCCGTGGAAAATTATCAATACAATTCCTGCCAGTGAAATTACCTACAGCATAATAAGTTATGTATTTTTGTTTTTTTTCTTTAGTATGGCCAGTCTAGTAATAGCTTTTATGATGTATTCAAAGAATAGAATAACTGAAAATTCGAACAGAGAGCTTAAAAATGCCAATGAAAAGTTAAAGGAGTATGCATCTACCGTAGAGGAAATTGCAGTTCTAAGGGAACGAAATCGTTTAGCCAGAGACGTACATGATACTCTCGGTCAAACCCTTAGCATACTAATAACACTCCTGCAGTTAAGTTTGATGTCGTGCAAAAAAGACATTAAAGAAACTGAAGAAAATCTGAAGAATGCAATTAAAATTACCGGACAAGGTTTAAATGAGGTAAGGCGGTCAATTTCAGGTTTAGTTCCGGAGAAGTTGGAGCAAAATAATTTATTTGATGCTTTAGAAAAGCTTATCAATGATTTCGAGTGTTTGGGAATGAAGGTCGAGCTTTCGGTAAATAAGTTTGACAAAAGTGTAGATACAGAGTACAAAGAAACAATATACAGAATCTGCCAAGAAGCCCTTACAAATTCGGTTAAACACGGAAGAGCAACCAAAGCCACCATAATAATTAAATTTACCGATAGTTGCATAAAGCTTTTTATTTTTGATGATGGAATAGGATGTAAGAGAAAATCTGAAGGAAAAGGATTTGGCCTTCAGGGAATGAAGCAAAGGGTTCAAAAACTCAAAGGAGAAATTAAATTTGGTTCCGGCGATCAGAATGGCTTCAACATTCATGTTGAAATACCCATAGAAAAATCCGAACAGGGGAGCGTGAGTGTATATGATAAAAGTTGTGTTAGTTGACGACCAACCAATATTTAGGGAAGGGATTAAAAAGCTTCTTGAGCAGGATAAAGAAATTAGAGTTGTCGGATGTGCGGGAAACGGTAGAGCAGCTTTAAAACTATGCGAGCAGTTTCTTCCCCATGTAGTATTAATGGATGTGGAGATGCCAATATGTGATGGAGTAGAAGGAACCCGGCTAATAAAAACCCAGTGCAAAAATACAAAAGTTATCATCCTAACAGTATTTAATGATGATGAAAAAATACAGAGCGCATTAAATTATGGGGCTGATGGATATATACTAAAAGATATAGATCAAGAGAAACTTATTCTAACCGTCAAAGGTGTAGCTGCCGGGTTGGGAGTTATGCACAAGGACACATATAACAATGTTGTGAAGAAGGCAAATTCTTGTTCGAAGATATCAATAATTGAAAATAAGGGTTTAAAAGTATACTTATCCGATAGAGAGCTAAGTATCATAAGACTTATTGTTGATGGCAAGAGCACAAATGAGATGGCCCAAATTGTCCATCTCACCGAGGGGAGTGTAAGAAATATAGTTTCCGGGATTCTAAAAAAACTTGATCTTAAGGATAGGACTCAATTAGGCATCCTTGCTGTTAAGAACGATCTTGTATAAAGCTTTGAATTACTCTGAGCGATGCCCGAATCCTTGTGCAATGGCGGTTCTTCAACAAAGGACCGTAATGTTCATTTAGCGCTTCGGGCAAAGCCGGCGTTATACTCCCCCACTTATTCTATTTGCTTTAAAATTTCCCTGAAAATCTCCTGGGTTTCGTCTCTGTCATTCATATTAAAAATAGTAACACCGTCATCGGTTTCAATATAAATGAAGGGAGGATTTTTGGTATTAACAAGCAATTTCACTGAACCCAGTTCTTTCGTCCTAAAATGCCCCTTTAATTTTGAACCTAGAGCTGACCCATTAGTACGTACTTCAATAGTTGGCAATTCTTCCTTCAGACTGACATTCTCAATGGATTGCCATGTGTAAGCTTCCCCATACATACCATGGATTTGTATACCTTCTTCAAGAAAACTTACCTTTGTTGGCTGAAATGAAAAATACATTACAATAGAAACAAAGATTAATGTCACAACACAAATAACCCCAGGCAGCACAAGTTGCTTCCATGCACCCTTTCTAAGCTTTCCATTCTCGTCATAAATATTCCCGTCATACTTTTGAGCCTTAATCAACAAATAAACTGTTGAGATGATAAAAAACACAATAACCGGAAGCAAGATTATTTCTAGCCCCAAAACATAAAACACACCGGCTGCAATAGATATACCACCGTTGACATAGGAGTATATACCTATCAGGCGTCCAAGACCTTCTGTATCTACATTTGCCTTTTTCTTTTTGGGCATAGTGTTATAGCCCGAGATTAGAAAATGCCACTTAAATACGTGAATCGCCAGCCCCATAGCAATAAATAGCACCCCGACTAGTATAAAAGCCCACATAACAGACCTCCCACTAATAATTTTCACAGCATATAGAACAATGCATATATTTTTCAATATCTAAAAGCAATGTAAAATCTTTATTGAAAAATACATGGATGAGCAAAGAGGAAACCTCCCCTTTGACTCATCTTCCGTTTATGAGAGCCATAACCTCTGCCCTGGTTCGGGCATCAGTCTTAATAATACCCCTAAGTGCCGAAGTTACAGTTTTTGAACCGGGCTTTTTTATTCCCCTCATCGTCATGCATAAGTGTTCAGCCTCTACCACCACTGCCACTCCCAAAGGATTTATAGACTCCATTATTACATTGGCAACTTCGCTGCCAAGTCTCTCCTGAAGCTGCGGCTTCTTGGCGATAAGGTCAACTATTCTGGCAAGCTTGCTAAGTCCCATAATTCTGCCCTTCTTCGGAATATAAACCACATGTGCCACTCCTACAAAGGGAAGAAGATGATGCTCGCAAACCGAGTAGATGGGAATATCCTTCACCATTACCATCTCCTCATGACTTTCCTCCTGAAACACCTTTACCACCGACTTTGGATCCTGATGAAGTCCGGCAAATATTTCTTCACACATCCTTGCCACCCGGTCCGGAGTCTCCAGCACCCCTTCGCGGTCGGGATCTTCTCCGATTCCAATCAATATTTCCCTCACGGCTGCTTTTATACGTTCTTTATCTATCATGGCAATACCTCTTTCTATTTATTGTAATTTAGCAGTTGTTTATCCTTTCATTACTTTTCTTTATAACATTATACTTCATAAATAGAAAAAGGACAAAACCTTTTATCCCACGCTCTGAATTACGGCCCCAGTGGTCACAGTATTCTCTGCAAGCTCATTGCGAATCCGTTCCACTACCTCTACCGATCTTTCAAAGTCTTCATAAAACATAACTATAAAATCTCCGGGCTCTGCATCCATAATTGCCTTTTCAAGAGCTCTATCTTCAGAATAGACTATTTCTACATTTTCCTTTTTGCTTCCATTGCTAATAACTGCATCGTAGAAAATTGCAGCCACCTCTCCCGGCTCTCTTCCTCTTAGATCATTATCTTCCTTTATATAAATTTTAGAGAAATACTTACTGCATATTTCTCCTGCCTTGTATATGCTGGAATCATCCCTGTCACCTGGCATGCCTATAATTCCCACAAGCCTTTTTGCATCAATTCTGTCCAAAAACTTCATGACCTCACTGTATCCTGCCGGGTTATGGCTGTAATCAAGCATTACCTTGAAATTGCCCATATCCATAATATTAAATCTTCCCGGATTTGATTCCACATCCGGTCTAAAGGTTGCCAGCCCCTCCCGAATGGACTCAACAGAAAGGTTTAAGCCATACAATGCAGAAGCGGCTGCAAGGGAGTTTTCAATATTGCATTCAACTATTCCTCCGTAGGTTATGGGAATTTCACTGACATTCATAAGGGCCATGGAACTTTTACCATTGAAAATAAAAATTGAATCTTCCTCTACATACAACGCCTTTTTGCCTTTTTGCATATGCTCCCGGACAATGGGATTATTGCTTTTCTTCGAAAATAAGATAATATCACTTTTTGCTCTCTCCATAAAATACCGTACGAACCTGTCATCGGCATTCAATACAGAATATCCTTCAGACTTCACCGCCTCAATTACCAACGATTTTGCAAATGCCAGATCCTCAAGAGTATTCATTCCATCAATGCCAATATGATCTTCTGCGATATTAGTTATAACTCCTACATCGGCAAGGTCATATCCGAGGCCTTTTCTTACAATTCCTCCTCTCGCAGTCTCCAACACCGCAACTTCAACTTCTTTCGATGACAATACCATTCCAGCACTTGTCGGTCCTGTGTTGTCTCCCCTTAGCACACACTCATCGCCAATATACACACCGCTGGTAGATGTCATTCCGACCTTTTTTCCCAAACAAGTAAGAGTATGCCTGATCAACCGCGTAGTGGTTGTCTTTCCGTTGGTCCCCGTAACCGATACAATGGGAATTGAGTGGGGATATGTTTCCGGAAACATCATATCCAGTATATCTCCCGCTACATTTTTAGCCTTTCCCTCCGATGGGAACATATGCATCCTAAGTCCTGGTGCCGCGTTTATTTCAATTACAGCACCATCATTGTCATATATTGGAGTGGATATATCTTCAGTAGTTATATCCACTCCTGCGATATCAAGCCCGATAATTTGGGCCGCTCTAACTGCTATATCTGCATTATATGGATGTATCTCATCGGTGCATTCTCTAGCAGTCCCTCCTGTGCTGAGGTTTCCATTGTATCTTAGATATATTCTTTCGCCGAAAGGAGGAATGTGATCCTTGTCGATATCCTGATCCTTCAAAACCTTTAGTGCTGCAGCATCCAATTTGATTTTTGTAAGAGGTCTCTCATGATCATCTCCTCTTAAGTTACTGGAATTCTCAATTTCAATAAGCTCCTTCACCGTATGGATGCCATCCCCCAGTATAAAAGGAGGTCTTCTTTCGGAAACTGCCGCAACCCTATTTCCAATTACCAGAACTCGGTAGTCTTTACCTTTTACATATTTCTCCACCAGTATCACTCTTGAATATTTTTTAGCTTCATTATACGCAGTCTCTATCTCCTGTTCATTTTTGACATTCAGAGTAACTCCTTTCCCCTGATTGCTGTCCACCGGCTTTATTACAACCGGGAATCCTATCTCTCGTGCTATTTGCAAAGCACCTTCAAAGCTATAAGCCGTATCTCCGTCCGGGACAGGAATTTTGCTTTCCATCAAAAGACGTTTTGTGAGCTGCTTATTTCCTGCTATATCAACATTGATACAGCTCGGAAGGTCCGTCAAAGAAGCCTGAATGACCCGAGAATATTTGCCGTATCCCAGCCTTAGAATACTGCCGTTTCCTATCCTCATAACAGGTATTCCCCTCTTTTGGGCCTCTTCATAAATAGCTTTTGTACTCGGCCCCATCTCCGTCTCCACTGCAATAGACCTTAAATTATTTATAATTGGTTCAGTATCAACCTCTTTGTTGTCTGTCAGCCTTGAAACAATGTTTACTGCCGACCTTGCACACTCAACCGCACACTTTTCGTTTTTATATTCAAACACTACGTCGTACAGTGATGGTTCCTCAACAACCCGTGTTTTGCCGTAATTTACCTCATATCCCAATATATTTTGAAGCTCTATAATCAAATGCTCCGTCACATGACCGATATATGTTTCTTCCTTCAGGCGTTCTACAAATCCACCCTCAAATCCCAAGGAGCAATAATGCTTTTTTAATCCGGGAAACAAAGCAAGGAGTCTGTCGTTGAAATTTCCCAAGTCCTTTGTAGGTGATTTGTACAATTCCCCTATATCCAACGTTATCTTAATAACTGGCTTATGACTGTGAATATTTCTTCCTGTAAAGCACTGAATACTTTGTATTTGCACTTTCCTTCCTCCTAAATAAACACGCAATTAAATTTTTCTATTAGCAACACGTATTACTTCTCTTTTTTTCATATCAAATCCATAGCCACAGGGCAAAACATGCATCGTTACTCCGGAAATTGCCAGTATCTCATCAGGATTCAACTCAGATACATTAGAGCTCTTTATAGTGCTGCCGTCAATCACTGTGACGGCATTACTTCCCAATACTTCAAAATGGGCGTCAGGATATACTCTTATAGCTGTATCCTCGTCTATGCCTATTCCCAGCATAAAGGGGTTCTCTGCCACACCGCAAAGGAGTCTTCCAATTCTGCCCCTTTGATCAAAATGCTGATCAATTATAGCTTCTTCAAGAAGCCCCAGTCCCGGAGCCATTTTCATTGTGCATTTTCTTGCCGGCTCATTATCTTTTCCTTCTACTACCATTGTATTGCTCATGACAGAGGCTCCTGCGCTTGTCCCAACAATCACCACACCTTTTGCATAAACCTCATGCAGAGCTTGGTATGCCTTTGTCCCTCCCAGAATGCTTGTTATTCTGAGCTGATCTCCTCCGGTAAAGAAAATCCCTCCGGAATTTTTAATCCTGTCGGCATTCTCGTCCAAGTTTGCCTCATTCCGCGAATTTATATTCAATACATCAATATCCTTTAATCCGAGTGTTTCAAATACTTGTCTGTAGTTGTTTCCGACCTCTTGAGGCTTTTGGGTGGCTGTAGTCAATACCACCAAGCCGCCTTTCTTTTCCCTGACGATGTCAGCAACATGCTTTAATATAGTCTTTTTTCCGACTTTGTCCTCCGCACCGCCAATTATAATCAAATTTCCCCTTACTTTCTCACCCATTATTTCCTCCAATACTTTCAAATAAACTATTTGATTCAAATTCCGTCGCAAATGTCATCAATAAAAAAGCAAGGCTTTTATATTATACCCTTGCTCTTTTATTACGGACTATATGCCTAGATAGCGTCTGGCATAGTTCATTATTACTCCACTGAATATAAGACCTATACCCATGAGGATAATACTTGACACTATTAAAGGCAGTCCGGCCCTGCTTCCGTTTTTGGTTGCCAGTATACCCGTTATTACTCCTACAACTCCAAAAATAAACGGATATATGAACAAGGATAACAAAGCCGAAATCCATCCTATTGCCAGCAAGACTATATTGCCTCTGGCACTCGTCTTATGAGCATTTATTCTTTCCATAACATCACCCAAGTTAGTATTTGCATGTTTCAATATGGATATTCATTATCCCATGCTTTTTACATTGCGAAGCTATTTCTTTTCATACCGTCCCTTTTTGCACACCCTCCCATTATCCACAAACTGCTCACCGTTTACAAATACCTTGTCTATCTTAAGGCCTTCTTTTCTCAGGACAAGTATATCCGCATCGCTTCCCGGTCTTATAACACCCTTTTTCGGATAGAGCTTCAGTACCTTTGCCACATTCACCGTGACGGTTTTAAGGACCTGCTCCATACTCAATTCATTAATCAGAATACTGTTTCTTATGTCATCAATAAACTGGTCTGTACTGCCAACCCCAAGCTCATTCCCGTCCTTTGCCGGAATGCTGCCATTGGCATCCGATGACACAGTAACCCTGTCCATGTTTATACCGGTATCTGAAAGAAGTTTTAGTGCATCCGGCACCGTATACCCAGTCTCAATGGTCTCTCCTGCCGTTAAGTCTACGTTTCCGCCCTTCTTGGCATATTCTATTGCCTGGGAAAACAAGGGCCTGTTTCTGTTTAAATGGGTAGGCACAAACATCTCCATGGGAAAATCAGAATTCTCTACAAACTCAATAACAGGCTCAAGTCCCTTTTTCCCATCGCCCACATGTATATGAACAACTCCAGCCTTTTTCCCAATCAACCCTCCAATTCGGGCTTCACTGGAAATGGCCCTGAGGGCATCCAACGAAGGGTGGGAGGACCTGTGGTCCGAAACAGCTATTTCACCAACCCCAATAATCTTATCCACCAAAGCTATATCGGACATGACACTTTCTGTAAGGGTGGCTGTAGGAACTCTATAGCTTCCGGTATATATATAGGTATTCAGCCCTTCTTCTTCCAGTGCCCTTGCCTTTGCCAAAAGGTTTGATATGCTTCTGGTTATGCTGTCAGCCCCCAATACTCCTACGACTGTTGTAATCCCTGCGTTCAAGCATTGAGACAGCATAATTTCGGGTATTCTACTTCCGGGCCCTTCCTCTCCACCGCCTCCTATAATATGAATATGCTGGTCAATAAAACCGGGGCATACTATTCTTTCACTGCAATCTACAATCTGAAGTTCAGGAATAACCGATTCATCTATATGGTTTTCCACCTTATATATTCTATTCTGAACTACCAAAATATCCTTTTTTCCGACAAATTTCGGAGCATAGCATATGCCGTTTTTTAAGAGCTTAAATATTTTCTTTTCCATTATCCAAAAGCCTTTTCTGCATGTTTTTAAAGGTATAATATGCAATTTTATTGAGAAAATACTTAATTTTTATTTGAAAATTATTCATATGGGCAAAATTTTTTGTCGAAAAGTTAACACGTATTCGACATTTTTTCATATTATTGCCTGCAATTCTATTAATTAAAGTTGATATATTGATTTATATTTGCTAAACTAGTTTTAATGTTTTATGTAAATCATATTGCTTTCTTGTTTCCCTCCTTTTTTTGGAGGGTATAACTTGAAAAGAGGGTACCATATGGTACAGCGTGTTTAAATAATATAAGTGTAAAAGGATGGTCAATGTGTCTTCAGATTTTAATTTCTTAACCTCAAAACAAAAAAAGGTATACATGGTAATTGAGTCTTTCATTAAGTCCAAAGGTATACCTCCTACCGTAAGAGAAATCGGAGAACTGGTAGGTGAAAAAACGCCCGGTGCAGTACAGGGAATACTTAACCGTTTAGAGCAAAAAGGAGTCATCAAAAGAGAGGTAGGTATGGCAAGATCCATACAGCTTGTTAATAACAACTCCCAATATGCACCCCACGTATATTTACCGCAAATTAAAAAAGTAACCCAGCGCAATGTTAATGATTTGCTTAACATCTACAATATTATCAATTATGTTCCGGTCCCTTCCAGCCTGTTTCAGGAAGGAAGCGATTGCTTTGTAATTAATTGCCCGGACAACAGCCTCTTAGAAAGTGGAATAAGGTACGAGGATACGCTTGTAATAAACAGAAATTACGAATTAAAAGACGGCGATATCGTTTTGGTATTGTATGAAACTCATGTCCTTTTAAGATACTACACCCATCATGAAAATCCTGATTTAGTCATTTTAAAGGCTGACAGTGAACTGCTGGGTAAAGAAGTATTCGACAGGAATGAAGTTACAATAATCGGAAAATTAGTCGGTAAATATACCCAATATTGAAATTCTTGCATAGTATAAAGGGTCTAAATAAGTTATTTAGACTCTTTATACTATAGCATCTCCGTTCAAAGAAATTTTCTAGTTACTTCCAGACTTACTTTAACTTTGAGATTATTAATCTGCCCATTTCCTTGGTGCCAACTACATTAGCAGTATCTGCAGAAGCAATATCCGCTGTCCTGTATCCCATGTCAAGCACACTTATCACAGCATTTTCAATAGCATCAGAAACCTCTCCAAGTCCAAAGGAGTACTTCATCATCATAGCTACCGACAATATCGTAGCAATAGGGTTTGCCTTATCCTGTCCTGCTATATCCGGTGCAGAACCATGTATCGGTTCATACAATCCCAAAGAACCTTCTCCAAGACTTGCCGAAGGAAGCATTCCTATTGATCCGGTAATCATGGATGCCTCATCGGAGAGAATGTCTCCAAACATATTTGATGTAACTATAACATCAAACTGTGCAGGATTTCTTACCAGCTGCATAGCGGCATTGTCCACATACATATGATTAAGCTCCACTTCAGGATAGTCCTTAGACACCCTTATAACTACTTCTCTCCAAAGTCTTGAGCTCTCCAGTACATTGGCCTTATCCACGGACATTAGCTTTTTATTTCTCTTCATGGCTGTCTCAAACGCCAGTCGTGCAATTCTTTCTATCTCAAACTCACTGTACTTTTCTGTATCAAACGCGGCTTGACCCATATTTTCTGTCTGTACTCTTCCTCTTTCTCCGAAGTACATACCGCCGGTAAGCTCCCTTACCACCATTATGTCAATACCGTCTTTTACGATATCGGAACGCAAAGGCGATGCACCTTTTAAGGCCTGATAGATAACCGCAGGTCTTAAGTTTGCATATAATCCCAAGGCTCCGCGTATACCAAGAAGACCGGCCTCAGGCCTTTTGTCTCCCGGGAGATTGTCCCACTTCGGTCCTCCTACTGCCCCTAACAGGACTGCATCAGAAGACTTACAAAGCTCTAGTGTCTCTTTGGGAAAGGGTTCCCCAGTGGAATCAATGGCACACCCTCCCAGCAAGCCCTCTTTTAATTCAAAACTATGGTTGTATTTCTCACCAACAGCTTCAATTACCTTTATCGCCTGTTCAATAACTTCCGGTCCTATACCATCCCCCGGAAGTACTGCTATATTATACTTCCCCATATTATGCCTCCTTGTTTCCCTGCTGTTTCTTAATATATCCAATCAGTCCGTCGGCAGCTATTATTTCCTGCATAAATTCCGGGAAAGGAACTCCCACATATTCCTTGTTCTTTGTCACATTCACAATCTTTCCGGTATCAAAATCAATACTTACCGTATCGCCATCGGATATATCCATGGCAGCTTCAGGACACTCAATAATCGGAAGTCCAATATTTATCGAATTCCTATAAAAAATTCTTGCAAAGGTCTCGGCAATAACGCAGGATATTCCCGATGCCTTAATGGCAATAGGTGCATGCTCCCTGGAGGATCCGCATCCGAAGTTTTTGCCTCCAACCATAATATCTCCCTTTTGAACCTTTGATACAAATTCCGTATCAATATCTTCCATGCAGTGCTTTGCAAGCTCATTAGGGTCTGAAGTATTTAAATACCTTGCAGGTATGATTACGTCCGTATCCACATTATCGCCGTATTTTATTGCTTTTCCCTGTGCTTTCATTTTGCCACGCTCCTTTATCTCAACATATTCTACTCTCTGCTACATAGTTTAGACTTATATTTCCTCCGGTGAACCTATCTTACCTAAAACAGCCGATGCTGCCGCTATAGCCGGACCTGCCAGATAAATCTCACTCTCGGGATGTCCCATCCTGCCTACAAAGTTTCTGTTGGTGGTTGCCACGGCTCTTTCTCCCTTTGCAAGAATACCCATATGGCCTCCAAGACATGGTCCGCAGGTAGGAGTACTTACTGCAGCTCCCGCATCAATAAATATATCAAACAGTCCTTCGCTCATCGCCTGCTTCCATATTTTCTGCGTGGCAGGAATGATTATACATCTCACATCCTCATGCACCTTTCTGCCCTTGAGGACTTCTGAGGCCACTCGCAAATCCTCAATTCTTCCGTTGGTACATGAACCTATTACCACCTGATCGATTTTGACGTCACCCACATTGTCAATGGTTCTTGTATTGGACGGCAAGTGTGGAAACGCAACTGTAGGCTTTACCTGCGAAAGGTCAATCTCATAGGTGGCCACATATTCTGCGTCATCATCCGCCTTGTATACCTTGTACGGCTTTGTGGAATGTTCTTTTACATACTCAATGGTTTTTTCGTCAACTTCAAAAATCCCGTTCTTTCCTCCTGCCTCAATAGCCATATTTGCCATTGCAAACCTGTCATCCATTGAGAGGTGGGATACGCCATCCCCTGTGAACTCCATGGAGCGGTACAGAGCACCATCCACCCCTATCATGCCAATTATGTGAAGAATTACATCCTTACCGCCTACCCATTTTCCCGGCTTTCCTTTCAATACAAATTTGATAGCCTCAGGCACCTTGAACCATGCTTCTCCGGTTGCCATTCCCGCTGCCATATCCGTACTTCCTATTCCTGTAGAGAAAGCTCCTAAAGCTCCATAGGTACATGTATGAGAATCGGCACCAATCACCACATCTCCCGGTACTACAAGTCCCTTTTCCGGAAGCAGAGCATGCTCCACACCCATTTGTCCTACTTCAAAGAAATTCACTATTCCCTTTTCCTTTGCAAACTCCCTGATATACTTGACCTGTTCCGCGGACTTAATGTCCTTGTTTGGTGTAAAGTGATCCGGAACAATTGCTATTTTATTTACATCAAACACCTTGTCGACACCAATCTTTTTAAATTCATTCACAGCTACAGGCGTTGTTATATCATTTCCTAAAACCATATCAAGCTTTGCCTTTATGAGCTGGCCCGCCACAACCTTATCAAGTCCTGCGTGATCTGCAAGTATTTTCTGCGTCATAGTCATTCCCATAATCTACTACCTCCTTTGAAATATGATAAGCGGAATTTCATTGATGTCTTCTTCTCCCTTACCATATAATAATACTAATTATAAGTCATCTTAATTTCATTTTCTTCCTGTTATTTATCCTAATTCCCCGACTATTTTTAATGTTTTTTGACTTGTACATTCTTTCGGTACTGAAGTGGTGTGAGCTTTACATACTTTTTGAAAATATCATTGAACCTTTGCTGATTGGAAAATCCGACACTCAGAGCAATGTCGCTTATCCTGCTGTCCGTATCCTTGAGAAGCTCCTTTGCCCTTTCTACCCTGACTTGTAACAGGTAATTTATCGGACTTATGCCCATCTCCTCCTTAAATGCTCGGGTAAAGTAACTCGTGCTTAGAAAAACATACCGTGCTATGTCCTTAAGGGAAATATCCCTCTCATAATTATTGTTTATATAGTTCACAGAAGCCTGTATAAGCTCCTTGAGCTTTGGGCTCTTGTTCTTTATGCTGTTTTCCCATTCCATCTTTAAGGCACGGGAAATAAGCACAAAGAGCTCCATAACCAGAAGATAGTTAATTAATTCACTTCCTATATCAGGATTCTCCTTTTCTTTGAGTATCCTGTTTAGAAGTACTATAATGTCATTCTTCTGGCTGACCTTTAGGGTTATAAAAGCTCCTGTTTCCTTGCTGCTCACAAAATCCAAAAAGTTCTCCAGCGACACATCGGAATACTGACCGTCAAACCTGTTTACAAATTTGAAGCTCAAAACTATAAACTCGCATCCCGATTCGGACTTTACAATAAATTTGTGGGGCTGGTTGGGCTTTATAATAATAATGTCATTAGGACCAATCTCAGCAGGGTAGCCTGCTATTTCAAAAACCGCATGGCCCCTTTTTATATATACCATCTCAAAGCATTCATGAATGTTGGGCTCCATATGCCAACTGGTATCATGAAACCTCTCTATGGTCTTCACTATGACCGGAATAAAAGTTGATGAACTGAGAAGACTCTCCCATGCCTTTGGAAGAATATTATTATCCAATTTCCCCACCCCCACTAGCTTTTAAAATCAGGTATTAACAGTATCCTACTTCATCTTCTTGTTGAGTCCGGACATTCTGTGAATCCGAAACAGGTTAAAAATACTAGTCCTATCACCACTTGACGTGCCTGATCTAAAAATACCCTGACTGACTTTTCTGGCATCCTCAATTGAATAAAAGGCTTTTGAATTGCATCCCTCTATTATTCGAATCACTTCCTGCAATTCCTTGCGTTTAATAACTGTATAAATTATTTTTACATCACCATTTTTACCCTCAGCATCGACAACTGTAACACCGAATCCGGAATTTGCAAGCTGTTCTTTAAGTTCAAATTCGTTTTTATCAACGATAGTCCTTACAACAAGAGTTCCTATAGCAAGCTTTTCTTCAATAATAATTCCCACATAGGTACCTGTTGCAAAACCCGCTGCATAAGCAAAATAACATACAAAATTGCTTAGGTTCTGCATGACCTGACTTATTGCCACAATCCATACCAGTACTTCAAAAAAACCCAGAATCGGAGCTAGATGCTTCTTGCCCCTTGAAACAAATATAATACGGATAGTTCCTATAGTAACGTCGATAATTCTTGAGCAAAATATAAGCAAGGGAAGGACAAACCAACTAAACAGTTCAGGGCTAATTAATTTCGCTATATTAATCTCTATCATCCTCTCAACTTTATATTACATATAATTCTATCTTATATGCGACATAGAGGTCAACAATCTATTACTTCCAGAACAAACTCCGAGGTATAACGAAGCAATAGATGTCTTCTTAATTATAGTTCAAAATTATAGTTCAAAAATAAAATTTGTTTTTTGTATAATTAAAATATATAATAAAAGTAAATGAATATATAAATTAATAATACTAATAAAACAATAATAGATGTACTACATACGCACAATGCTCCTAGTTTAGTGTTCCAATACCTATATGATTCAGTATATCTTCTTACTTGATAATATATCCTTTTCGATATCTAAACATAAGACGAAAAGCAAAAGATTTTGGAGGAAAAGTCTATGAGAATTACCGTTTTGACTTATTCACGCCGAAAAAGTCATTTGATAAAAAAATTTATATTTCTCATTATTTTGCTAGCATTAATTTCCACCGCGACAATTTCGGCTCTCTCAGCTTTTGCAGGGTGGAACCTAATTCATCCTGAAAGATTAAGCATTTTGGACTTTTCCGCCAATATTGTGCCTTCCTATAACGATGTCTCTTTCAAGGACATAAACGGAAATCTTACATTGAAGGGATGGTACTTTAATGTAACCGGAAGCAATAAGACCATAATTCTTGCCCATGGATACGGAAAAAACAGAATGCATTTCGGTGAAGAAACCATACATCTTATAAAAAGTCTTCTTGATAAAGGATATAATGTGCTTGCCTTTGATTTTAGAAACTGCGGCGAATCCGAGGGAGATATAACTACCTTCGGGGTTTATGAAAAGGATGACCTGCTCGGCGCGATTCAATACGTAAAAGGCAAAGGCTCGGAAACTATAGTGCTTATGGGCTTTTCGACGGGTGCATCAACATGTATCCTGGCTACCGCCGATAGCAATGACGTTGATGCAGTAATAGCAGAAAGCCCCTATTCTGATCTAAACACTTACTTTGAGCAAAACATAAATAGCTTGAGTGGACTTCCGGCATTACCATTTAATAAACCCACAACACTTGCAACATTCCTCCTATCGGGTATTGATCCTGACGAGGCCAGTCCGGTAAAGGCCGTACAGGCTATTAACCCAAGACCGATACTTCTAATCCACAGTAAGGATGACAGCAAAGTGCCGGTTGAGAACAGCCGTTCAATATACAAAGCATCCGCTTCCTCCACAATTACATTCTGGGAAACAAGCGGCGCCGAGCATGAAGAAATATATCTGGCCAATCCCAAAGAGTATGTCAAAAGGGTGACAGACTTTCTTGAAAAGCTGTAATATGCCTTAAAACATGTCTTTTTTGTAAAGGAATATTCCTGCAACAACAGAAATAACCGCCGAAACCCCAAGTATCCCCCAAAAGGCGTAGGGAGTATTGGACTCCAAACCAAAGGGAAGTTGTACGTTCATCCCAAAGAAACTGGCTACCATGGTGGGTATAGCCATTATTATGGTTATCGATGTCAAGAATTTCATCACAACATTTAGGTTATTTGATATTATTGAAGCAAATGTGTCCATTGTCCCACTCAAAATAGAGCTGTAAATATTAGCCATTTCAATGGCCTGCTTGTTTTCTATAATTACATCCTCAAGAAGATCCTGATCTTCTTCATAGAGTTTTATATACTTGCCTCTCAGTAGCTTTTCCATAACTACCTCATTTGATTTTAATGACGTAGTAAAAAACACAAGGCTTTTTTCTAATTCCAGCAGCTTGAAAAGCTCTTTGTTTTGGAGAGACTTATGCAATGAAGTCTCTGCTTCATAAGATCTTTTGTCAATATGCCTTAAGTACTTTAGAAAATCCTTTGCAATCAAAAATAAAATCTGGAGCGTAAACCTTGTCTTCTTAAAAGTAAAATAGTCTTTTACCTTTTTGCTCTTAAAGTTTTGAATCAAAAAAGTATCCTTGCTGCATATGGTAATAAAATAGTCATCCAATATGATAATACCTAAAGGTATAGTCTCATACTTTATATTTTTTTGTTTTTCGTCTTCATATACGTATGGAACGTCAACGACTACCAGAGTTTGGTTATCCTCTACGTCTATTCTTGGTTTTTCCTCTTCGTCAAGAGGGTCTCTCAGAAAATTGGAATATATATCAAGGCTGCTTTCAATAAAGTTCAATTCCTGCTCCGTAGGAGATACAATGTTTATCCAGCACCCTTTTTCAAAAGTATCGATTTTAACGGGGAATTGTTCTGTATCGTAGGATTTATATATTTCTATCACCGTAAATCATTCCTTTCATTTCACATAAAGAGACAAAAAAACAGAAGTTTTTATATTTTCTACTATTGTTACAAATAAAAGCTCGCAACATCGAGTCCCTTCGCTTTTGCCTCTCCCATTCCATTCCAAGAGGCCAAAACAAAAAACTTCCAGACGAGTGGAAGTTATATAACATATTAAAGTATAATTTTAATATATCTTTCCCTCGTTGAGCTTTAGCACTATACAGCTTAGGTTAATAAGCCAGCTGCGTTAAACAAAACCTTAATCCGGTAGTGCTTGTTAACCCATTGGCGTCTTTCGACGTTTCCGGGCAGCAGCGTCTTTCTGTATAGGAGCCTCACCTAACAAAGATATTCAATTGCCACTAATATTATATTCAATAGAGTATACTAATGTCAACCGTCAACATAATTTATATGAAATCAAAATAAAAACCCCGGAAATAATCCGAGGCTTTTGAACTACTTCTTTTTATCAATAAAGTACGAAGGCGGACTTAACGAAGCAACTGGGCTATAGGCAGAGCTTACTCTTCTGCCTTCTCTTATTTCTCTTATTTTGGCTCCAAGATTATCCAAAAGGCTGTTTGCCTTTTCTTTATTCTGCTTCTCGATTTCGCTTATTTCTGTCAGCAGATCCATTATCCTGCAAATGAGCTCCTGCAGCTCCTTCACACCCTTTATGCCTAGTGCCCCAGCTTCTTCTAAACTCTTGACACCAAGCTTTTGCTTAAATGCTGCAAAACATGCATTGAACTCTTCATCTGCACTGTTGATTTCATCAATTTTAGTCTGCTTTTCATTAATAAGCTTCCGTAGCCCATCCATGCCCTCTTCGCTTATCGACTCAGTCTGAGCCTTGGTCAGAGAAACCATGTCCTTAAGATAATTAATCTTTTTTTCAGATATTTCAGTAAGTCTTTGAATATACCCTTCAGGAGTATTGTTCATTAAAATCTCTCCTATTTAGCCACTTGAGCTGTTCTTGAATTTTGTTGCCTTGCAATTTTCATTGCCTGTTCCCATGTGTCCCGAAGTTCCTTTGCAAAGCCCAGTACTTCTTCAACAATCGCGCTGTCCTTCTTAATATTTGCATCCAAAAGTCTTCTGTACATATAATCATACAAAAGCTCCAGCTGATGCGAAATATCATATTTCATATCCAGCGTACAGCGGAATTCTGAAATAATATCCTGAGCCTTTATAATGCTTTTGCTTGCCTTCTCAATATTATTATCATTTATGGCCATTTGAGCCTGCATCAAAAACTTTATAAGGCCATTATACAGCATTAATGTCAGATCTTCAGGAGACGCAGTATACACTGAATTCTCCTTATACTGATCATATGCATTTTTTAATGCCATTAAAATCCCTCCAAGGTTTATAGTATTAACCCATATGTTCTGTTTATTTGTATCAATAAATTATGATGAAGATCCTCCAAATTGCTGCGATAACCATGCTGACTGGCTTTCCATCGAGCCCAGCAATTGCTCCATTGCTGCAAACTTGCTGTAGTAGTATTCCTCCTTTTCATAGAGTTTCGCCAGCATTTTGTCGATCAAGGTGTCCTTTGCCTTAATTTCATTCACCAATAGATTGTCATATTCTGTCATATCCCCCACCAGTCCGGCTTTTTCAAGCAAGATACCTTTCTGGCCGTTTGAATTTCTTGTTATTCTTATATTGTCTTGGAGTATATCATTAATTCTCTGCGCAATCCCTGATTCATTATATCTTGTTGACCTTTTTCCCGAATCATTTATAGATTCACTGTATGTATATTGTGAACTCTGGGTAAAAAGCTGAACCACAGCATCAAAATTATCATTCAGAGCAGCCTTAAGCTTTGTCTCATCTATAACAAGTTTGCCCTTTTCCTGATATGTTCCTGTTGTAATCCCTATTTGGTAAAGGCTTAGCGAGCTTCCTTCCACCTTGTCATATAAAGCTCTCCTAAGATTTGTTACAATATTCTCCAATATACTGTCGTTTCTGAGTAAACCGGATTTGGCCTTTTCTTCCCATTTCTTTATCTCATCCTCACTCATTGCCCTCTTTTGGTCATCTGTAAGAGGTGGGTACTTCCTGTCTCTTTCTTCTGTGAGCACAGAGTTGATTTTCCCAATCATTTCATTATAGCTGTTTACAAAATTCTTTATATTATTAACAACAGCATCCATATCTGCATTAACGTCAATCGTCACAGCTTCGGTAGAAATTCCCTTAAGAGAGTAGGTAACTCCGTCTATAGTAAATTCATTGGTACTTCGTTTCATGCCTTCAACCCCGTCCAGGGAAAACTCGGCATCTGTACCGGCAGTATAGGTTCCACCCACCAGTCCCATGGCTCTAAGCACTCCATTTGAAGGGTCTGTATCAGTGATTGATATCGTTGAAGCCGCCCCTTGGGTCTTCGATTCCATAATAAATCTGTCATTTAGGGAATCATAGCTTACCTTGACCCCTGCATTGCTGGAATTAATAGCATTGATTACATCATTCACTGTAGCATTGGCATAAGTCTTGCCCACATCTATGGTTATATCGTTTATGGTAAAGGTAATATTAGCATTCGGATCTGCCACATTCAAATCATTTTTGAAGTTTTCCTTAAAGGAGTCAAGCTTTGCCGACAAAGATATCTTATTGCTCTTGTTGTCCTCGGCAGCAAACCCCAGCTTCTCCAGTCCGTCTTCGGGACCCTTTTTAAATATCAGCTTATCTGTTCCGCTGCTTGAAAAAACCAGCTTGTTGCTTGAAGGATCCTTCGTTACGTTTACAGTACCACCCAACTGGGTCTGAAGGTACGATGCCAGTTCATCCAAATCACTATAGTCCTTATCTATTTCAATAGTTTTGTCAACTCCATTAACATTTATAATAAAGGTCTTGCCCTTTTCATTTCCGCTTAAGTCTATAGCACTCGAACTTGTTGCAGTTATAGTCGAACCATTGGAAAATCCCAGCTTATCCAGCACATTCTTGGAGTCTCCGGAAGTTAACTTCACTGCCTCTCCCGAAATAGTTGTAAAGCTTAGTTTGCTTCCATCATTGCTCACATGTATTTTACCGCTAAGCTCTGAATTACCGTCAATAGCTTGCTGAATTTTGGCAGTAAGATCATCTATATCAGTTGCGTCGGAAATATTTATAGTCTGTGCCTCGCCGCTTCCAACTGTTATTTTAAAGCTGCCATTGGTGTATAATGAATAATCGGAGTTTACATCCGAGTTTCCTGTAATATAGTTTTTCTGTCCATTTGAAAAACCTAATGATGAAATGTAATTATTTGTCGGTTCACTTATACTTAACGTACTACCATTGATAAGGGTTTTAAACTCTATGTTGCCCCCTGTTGTCACAACATCGATTTTTCCTGAACCGAAAGCTTTTGCCAACGCCGATTCAAGTTTCGTTTCAAGGTCATCGATATCGGCATAATCTTCCAGAGATATTTTCTTCGTTACTCCGTCCAAGGTAACATTTAATTCTCTGCCCTGAAGGGAAAAGCTACTTACTGTATTGCTTCCTTTAATACCGTCAACCAATCCCGATGTGCCTACAATTTTTGCTGCGGATGCCAAGGAGCTCACTGTTATGGTGTGGGACTTAGAAGCTGCTCCCGCATTAGCAGTTGCTGTAACGGCGGATTCCTTGCTTGAATTTATTTTATAGGATGCAAAGGCACTTGTAGAGGTAAAATTTGTTGCAGGCTTCAAGACATTGAAATACTCATCTGTAATACTTCTCAATTTACTTATTACGTCTCTATATGTATCCCGCTTCCACTCCAATATCTGCCTTTCCTGCTTTATCTTGTCAACCTTTGCATTTTCAATACTCATAAGTTGCTTTATAATACTGTCAGTATCAAGACCTGAAGACATACCTGTCAATCTCACTCTGCTATTAATCAAATTCGAAAGTCCATTAACCGCCATTCACCTCAACCCCTCTCATCCACTATGATTCCCGCCATCTCCAACATTGCCGCCACCATATCCAGTATTTTTTCCGGCGGTATCTCCCTTATAACCTCCTGAGTTTCCGAATCAATAACTTTCACCATGATTTCTTTGCTTTTTTCGTGTATAGAAAACTCTAGTTGTGTATGGTTACCGGTTATTGCCTTATTCGCTTTCTCAATTGCCTCTATAATCGTCTTCTCCGACAAATTCTTTTCGTTTTTTTCACGTTCCGCTAAAGATGCATCTCCGTATACTTTCTTTGTATTCGATGCTTCTTTAGCGAGATTGTTACCGGAATTTATGGTATTAGTCCGATGGTCATTGTTCCGCATTCCCGAAATCTGTAAGCTCGCAGCATCCATGCTTTGAATCTTCATAAAAATCCCTCCGTGAATCTTTCTTATTATGATTATCGGAGTATTAACAAAATTAATTTAGTATTAAGTTTCAAGTGTACTTTTTATCCATTGGGCAGTCCTTCTTATGCCTTCCTCTAAAGAAACTTTAGGAGCCCATCCTAAAAGCTCTCTAGCCTTTTCGTAGTTGCAAAGAAGCTTCGATATCTCGCTCTGGGGGTGAATATGGGGAACATGTACTATTTTTTCTTTGTCCTGAGCTATCAAAAGAGCAAGATCATTTATGCTTATATCCTTGCCCAGCCCGGCATTTACTATTTCCCCGTTTACCCTGTCAGAGTAGCCGGCCTGCACAACAAATTCCGCACAGTCCTCAACATAGAGCAGATCCCTAGTCTGGAAACCATCCCCATATATATTGAGAGGAAGTCCTTGTAAATTTCTTTTTATGAAAATAGCCACAACACCGCCCTCGCCGCTGGATTTTTGCATAGGGCCATAGGTGTTGAAGGGCCGTATAACCACTGCCGGCAGCTTATAGGCGTACCAGTAGGATAAAACCATATTCTCTCCTGCAATCTTGCTCCCCGCGTATGGTGAAGCCGGCTTTGTGGGATGTGCTTCGGTTATGCCCTTTTCATCATTTGCCCTGTCATATACCATACAGGTACTCATGAAAACGATTTTGGTGTTGCACTTTCTGCACTGCTCCAGTACGTTAAAGGTGCCCACTGCATCATTTTGAAATGTTGTCCCCGGATCGTCAATGCTATCCTGCACGTTAATACTTGCCGCCAGGTGATAGCATATTTCAAATTTGTTCTCAAAAAGCTCTTCAAGAACAGAAATGTTTTTGATGTCTCCTTCAGCAAATCCGGCAAAATTGGGGTTGTGCATGAATTCTTCAATATTTGTACGCTGACCGTTTGAAAGGTCGTCCAATACCCACACCTTATGTCCGTCCTCTAAAAGCTTTCTAACCACCCAACGTCCTATAAATCCCGCTCCACCTGTTACTAGAATATTCAAATTCAATCATCCTCTCTATATAATATGTTTTTGAAGAACATCCTTAACATTTGAAATCACATACCGAACATCTTCCCTCTCCATTTTGGGGAACAGCGGAAGGGTTATTATTCTCTCATAAAAATCTTCAGCCTGAGGACACAAACCCTTTATATATCCAAGCTTTTTGTAAAACGGATGATAATATACAGGAATGTAATGGACATTTACTCCTATCTTTCTTGCTTGAAGTTCTTCAAATATCTTCTTTCTGTCGCAATCCAGTCTTTCCGGCTTCAACTTTAAAATGTACAAATGCCATGAGGAGTTTGTGCCGTCTAGCTGGTATGGAACAACCAACTCATTAATAGACTCAAAAGCTTCAGTATAAAGTTTCGCATAATCTCTTCTTAATTGCAGGAATCTGTCGGATTTCTTAAGCTGACTTATACCCAATGCAGCCTGAATATCAGTCATTCTGTAATTATAGCCCAGATACTGTTGTTCATAATACCACGAACCATGATTTTCTAACAGTTCTTCCTTTTCCCTTGTTATTCCGTGGGTTCTAAAAAGTGTGAGTTTTTTATACAATTCTTCACTATTTGTTGTAATTGCTCCACCCTCACCGGTCGTGATATGCTTTACCGGGTGAAAGCTAAAGGTGGTCATATCTCCCAAGATTCCGATTTTTCTGCCTTTATACTCAGCTCCAATGGCATGAGCTCCGTCCTCTATTACCAAAAGATTATACTCTTTTGCAATCCTTAATATTTCATCCATATCACAGGGCTGCCCGGTAAAATGCACCGGTATAATTGCCTTGGTTTTCTCGGTAATCTTAGCCCTAATTTCCTTTGGATCAATATTGTAGGTATCCGGATCAATATCGGCAAATACGGGCTTTGCCCCCATATATAGCAAACAGTTGGCAGAAGCGGCAAAAGTAATGGGTGTCGTAATTACTTCGTCCCCCTCTTTTATCCCCGCAGCAAAACATGCCGCGTGAAGTGCCGCAGTTCCATTGGATATAGCAACCGCATATTTTGCACCGGTATACTTCGCTAAATTCTCTTCAAATTCCTTTATTTTGGGGCCTGTGGTTAAATAATCCCCTCTCAATACCTCTACTACGGCATTAATGTCATCCTCATCAATCCACTGACGTCCATAAGGTATGAATTTCTGCTCTTTATCCATATGTATTTCTCCCTGTAAAATGTAGTTTAATTAAACGCAGTTTCAGTTTATAGAATTGATAATTTCATGAAATTATTTTCATTATTTCTTCAACTACACGCCTTACTCCTTCTCCATCTACCAACTTTTGCATTTTTCTGCTGAGGGATGCTCTTTTATTATAATCTCCACATAAAAGCTTAATCTTTTGCAACAGCTCCCTGTCGCTAAGTTCCTCATGCCATCCCAAACTGATTATATAGCCTTCGGAAGACATCATATCTACCATTTCCCTCTGGTTGTCGGCAATAACGATTGCCAAGGTTGGCGTCCCGCAGGCACATAGCTCGTACAATGTACTACCTCCTGCCGATATCGCAATATCGGACTTTAGCATTAGCTCCGACATTCTGGATACATTCTCATGCAGTATAACATTTGTATTTTTTCCGCACAGTTCTCTAAGGTTATCCACATTGGTAAAACCGCTTCCTACAACAATATTAATCCTTATATCTTTGAATTCTTCCTCCGACAGAATAATATCAGCAAGCCTCAAGCTTAAATTAAAAGGATCTGCGCCTCCAGTCGTTATCAATATTTCCTGCACATCCCTGTTTATTATTCTCCCGGGCAAGTCTTTAAATTCATCTCTTATGAGATTATATTTCAAGCCCAAAAGCATAAGTTCGTCACTGCTGAATTTGGTGTAGTTAAAGGCTGTAGCTGTAATATTTCCGTTTAACAGCACATCCACAGGATATACAAACTTATTGACATCATCAATGTAACAAAGCTTTTTTACATGAGGCTTCAGCTTCAAAAAAAACTCCCGACTAACGTTATAGGAGTCAATAATCAGTACATCCAGATTAAGTGCTTTAATCTGGCAAATTATTTCTTTTGCATCCTCTCCAAGCTCCGAAATATCTCCATAGAAGAAGCCTTCCGAATGCCTGCCCTCTCGATGTGGCATTTCTATCACTTCAAATTCGTCCTGTCGTATCCTTGAAATCCCCTGTTCAAATCGGCTTAAGAAAAAAACATTAGCTCCCGCGTTTCTAAATCCTTTTGCCAGCGACAGACAACGCATTATATGCCCCATACCGATATTGGCACTTCCATCAACTCTAATTCCTATATTCAGCATATCAACCTCTCAGCCAAATTTTTCTGTTCAATTCAAAGGCTTTGGCATATTCTTTGTTTACCACTTTTAGGTTACAACAATCATGGTACAATACCCATCTTTCCCTACAAGCTTATTTATTACTTGTGTTTTCTTCTACCAGTTCAATTATCCCCATATTCCTATTGTACAAGAATGCAACTTTACAGGAATTGATAGCAACTGCACAGGAGGGTCTTTCCATCAAAACATACCCTTCGTTTTTCAGTCTTCCAACTGCCTCGTCTATATTATCGACACTATAACATATATGATATGGAGTGTTGCCTGACTTGGTAATAATGCCGTTTATTGAAGAATCGGCATCCATTGGTGCAACCAGCTCTATGCAATAATTTCCAAGTCTCATAAATTGGATTAAAACCCTTCTTGACTCGTCAGGCACGGTTTCCCCGAGCTTTTCATATCCAATTGCTAAAAATTCCTTAATAGAAGCTTCCATACTTCTAACCGCATAGCCCAAATGGTGTATCCTCATAATGCTCTCAGCTCCCCGAATTCCTTTCTAGAACATGTACTTGATTTTCCCAAATTTAAAACATATTTTTTGTTGCCTGTTGAATCTACATCTAAAAGCGTATAGCCTAGCCTTTCAAATAAATCCTTTACCGGGACATTTTTTTCCGTTGGTTTGTAATATGTAATCAACTTTTTGTACCCGGATTTTTTATGTAAATCTTCGATAAAACCTATTATTTGATCTTCAATAAATCTTCCCATAACCCTGCAGCTTAGTAGAAACGTGTCCAACTCAACTTCACTGTCGGTCTTATGTTTTGTTATTACCACGCTGACCATGCCGTTATCCCCGAATCTGTCACTGACGTAAGCTACAAAGCCTTCAAATCCCCGCTCGCCTATCATTGCCAAAAGTTCTTGTTCACTATACCTCTTTGTAGTCAAATTGAATTGATTGGTTTTTTGAGTAAGCTGCGCAGCCCTTTGAACATTTTCTGCGCTTAGCCTGCGAATCTCTATCTTGGTTTCCAAAGATAATAAAAAGTCTTCATAAGAAGCACTGGATTTTTGTGCGTCCCTTCGCTTCATATTCTGACGATATTTTTCGGTTTTCACAGTATCTTCATCAGTTGTATTTAATGTATAAAAATAATCATTATAAAGTTCAATCGCAAAATCCACAAGTTCCGAAGTATCTTGCGGAAAATCCGGAACAGTTACTTCAGGAAGCTCCCTTTTTACACTTTCCCTTTCTATCGGATTATCGTCAATAAATACCATGGAATCAAGTCCAATATTGAGTTCTTGGGATAAATTCCTTATATTTTGGGATTTCAAATCCCAATTTATTTTCAATGCAACAAAGTCTTCCTCTCTTAGCACCATGTGTTTATGTTCTCTAATAACCTTTATTGCATCATTAAAATTGTTTTTGGATGCAATAGCAAGTATTATCCCTAAATCTTTTATTTCCTTCAGCCTTCTTTGAAAATCCTTATATCTGGCACCTTCTTTGTAGTCCGACAGCTCTATTCCTTCAAGACCACCTTCCCCCACAACACCACCCCATAAGGTGTTATCGAGATCTAGAACTAGGCACTTTTTTCTTATGCCTTTAGCAGAGGCAATACATCTATTAATTTGCTGCTCCAGCAATTTTTCCGCCTTCATTGAATATTTTATTCCGCCTAGATACCACAACTTCTTGGAATAAAACTGTTCCCTTCCTTTATCCTCGACAATGCTTTTCAAATCAAAAACATAGACATTTCTATATTTGCTGCTCAGCAAAAAAAGGCCGCCTTCCCACAAGAATTCTAGCCTTCTTTCCTTTGCACCAGACTTTACACTTTCAATCTTTCTCGTCCACAAATCAATATTGCTCACAAAAAAAGTTATATCAGGATTATTTTTTACTGCTTCTTCAATATAACTTATATTCGTATCAATAGTACTGTTACTTTTACTCTGGCCGTTGCACATTTCTTCTCCGTCAATAATAATAAAGACCATATCCGGACCAAAAGAATACAATCCCGAATCAGGGTTTATTATCTCTTGTATCCACGCTCCATACCCTTCCGTCTTATATACATCATATAGCTTCGACAACCTGCCAATAAGAGAATCTAAGTTTATGTTGGAAAGTATCGACAGTTTCAAAGCAATCACTCCTTAACGTAATCTAAAAAGTCACCTACTTTTTTAATATCCGGTACCTTCTCAAAAGGAATTTTTATGTTTAGCTGCTCTTCAACCTCAGCCACCAATCTGATGTGATTTAATGAATCCCATGCTGAAGTTTTTTCCCTTGAAGTTTCAAGACTTATACTCTCTTTATCAAGGTTTAATATTTCAGACACCAGTTCAATCAATTTTTCCATTCAAATCAGCTCCTCCCGGTTATCGGACCTATTTTATCAATATCCACTATTACTCTCATATACTTCTCGATCTTTGCCCTGTTTTGAGCCCAGATGCTTTCGGTTATAGCCTGAAATGTTATATCCTCATAACTATCGTTCATTTTGACATGTTGCTTCAATATGCCTTCCGTCTCAAAACCAAAGTTCGTATGTAAACTCACAACCTTTTCATTGCTCGAAATTGTCCTGCAAAACACTTTATTTACCTTCAAATCATAAAACGCATGATTTAATAACGAATATTCCATAACTATCCCAAGCCCGCTATTTATAAACTCCTGCTCAACCAGGTAATACCCGAATTCAAGATTATTGTTTTTTCTGTCGAAATCATAGCACAATACACCAAAGGATCTGCTTCCCAAAAAGCATATATAATAATTTTTTTCACTGTTATTTTTCAAATGCTCAATAAATCCGGCATGTTCCTCTTCTGTAATAATTTCCTGGTTAAACATTCTCCGTCTTACAAAATCCTGATTGCGCCAATCCCGCAATTTTTTTATGTATATATCGTCAAGCTCAAGAACATTTATGTAATTAACATAGCCTTCTTTTAGCCTATCATTGTCCACTTCAGCGGTGTCCCCCTCTCAATATCCTCCGATGCTTTCCGGTTTAAAACCTGTTCAAAGTATTTTGGCTCTAAACCGTCTGCAGGCCTAATTACCTTTATGTTTTCCTCTGTAAAGACCTCCCCTTTTTTAATATCTTTCACAACAAAAATCGATCTTCTGTGGCTGCGGCTGACAGCTTCATTTTCTGAAATACTGTAGCTGACCTTTCCAATTGATTTTTCCGCCGCCCTTACATCTTCAACCATCTTTCTAAACTCGTCCGGCTCCATGGAAAAGGATGAATCGGGATTTTTAATTCTTCTACTTAAGCAAAAATGTTTTTCAATAATGCTTGCTCCCATGGCAACCGCCATAATCGCAGAAATCGAACCTAAAGAATGATCGGACAAGCCCACGGGGACATTAAATGTATCCTTCAAATGGGTTATAGTTTTCAAATTCATTTGCTCCGGCACTGCCGGATATGCACTGGAGCATTTCAAAAGACAAAAATTATCATTCCCCTGCGCCTTAATGGTTTCCACAGCTTCTTCAATTTCTGCCAAAGTTGCCATGCCTGTCGACATAATAATAGGCTTTTTCTTTGACGCAATATATTTTATTAAGGGAATATCTACAATCTCAAAAGAAGCTATTTTGTAAAACTCAACTCCCAGCTCCTCCAAAAAATCCACAGCCGATTTATCAAAAGGAGTTGACAAAAAATCAATTCCTACCCTTTGTGCTTCTTCTTTGAGCCGTCCATGCCATTCCCAAGGTGTATTTGCCTTCTGATACAGACTGTATAAATTTTCGCCTTTCCAGGTGCCACCATCTATATGAAAGTATTTTTTATCACAATTTATGGTCATAGTGTCCGGTGTATAAGTTTGTATTTTTATGCAATCTGCACCGGCTTCTTTTGCTACATGTATTATTTCGATTGCTCTGCTAAAATCTCCTGCATGGTTTGCAGACATTTCTGCAATAATATAACAAGGGCACCCCTCACCAATTTCCCGATCCATGATTTTAATTCTTCTGCTTTGCATATTTATCACCCCAGAAATTATTTATCTAAATAATTTCGATATAAGATTGTAAAGGACTTATCGGCAACCTTTGGATTCTATAAGAGCTCAATCCTAAAATTTCTTTCAGCGCTATAGTCTCTCCTGGAAAATCGCTGACATTAAGTTCGTCAAATCCTATTATCGTTCCTTTTGTAATGTGATCTTTTATTAACTTCAAACACTCTTTTGTAGGCTCATAAATATCAAAATCAAAATATGCTAATGCAATTATAGTATGCGGATTGTCCTCTAAATAGTTTTTCGAGTTACGGTCGCATCACCTTTAATCAACTCGTACTTTCTTATGTGAGAAATAGGGCTTTCTGCCTCATGATAGTCCAACACCTTTTCCAGATATACCTCATAGTCATCAGTTACACTATAGTCACCTTTTCTAAGCCCTTTGTCTAGGCTTGTAACTGATGGAAATCCCTCAAAAGTGTCGAATCCTATAATCTTTCTGTTGTAATTATATGGCTCATATATACCTCTAAAATTCTCAAACAACGCAAGGTTTTGTCCCCATCTTACACCAAATTCCATAATTACTCCATGGACATTAATTATTTTCTTATATAATTCATGCATAAACAGCTGCCTTGATAAGGTTTGTCTGCTTGTGTAAAGTCCCAGATTTGAAAGTAATTCATTTTCTGGTATGGGGCTATCCTTAAACAGGTTGTAGAAATACTTTCTAATATCGCGCTCATTATTACTGCTATGTTCCCTTGTATTGAAATCAGTTGCCATAACTCATATCACCTCTATTTATTAGATTAGAATACATTTCAATCCTTTAGATATCATTAGCGTACTCTTTTAGCAACAACTTGTATCTCTCTTCCAATATTAATTTCAGACAACTTCTGATATATCATAAAAATGTCTTCCGTCCGCCCTATTTCCTTAAACTTTGACTCAAATTGCAGCCTTTTTGAGTGTGCTATCTTCCCAAGTTCCTTTGCTTTTATATAGTCTTCATCCATCAATAAAAACATTTCTAGCGGGAAAGAAGATGTTTGATAAATGATTTCAAACCCTGCCCTGTTAAGGAAGACTTTGAAGCTCTCAAAGTTCCAATAATTCAAATGGTCCGGGAAATGTATCCAGTACGGTTCAGTTTTATGGTAAGCTGTATAAACCCTTTGCAAAAGGTTAAAATCGTTTGGAACTTCAATACATAAATATCCATTCTCTGACACAAATTCCGACTTCATCTTTTCCATAAAGTCATAAGGATTCTGTATATGCTCCAATACAAAACTGAAATTTACCAAGTCAAATTTCTTACCAAATCCGTTTTTATCCGCAAATTCATTCTTAACGTTTAACCCTTTCTCAATACATTCCTTCGCTCTGCTTTCAGATGGTTCTATACCATAAGGCTCAAATCCTTGCTTTGCAAATTCTCTTAAGAGCTCGCCGGTACCGCATCCAATATCAAGTATTTCTCTGGGTTCTATTAGCGTTTTTATCCTTGTAACTTTTTCTTTGAGATTTATTTTACTTAAATCATCATTGTATTCTTTAGAATAGAATGTATTTAAAAAATCACTGTCCGGGTAAGGATAAACGTGATAAAAGCCGCAGTCTTTACATTCAATAACCTTGTATTCGCTATTAATGCTATAATAATTGTCAAATTCGTGTTTTCTACTCTTCATAAATGAAATCCTTCCTTATGCGCTTTTATACCAGCTTTTTCTGCTCAACATTTGCATTAATCCGACATAGCTCCGGATTCATTTTCATAAGATCTAGGACCTCTTCAAATCCGAATTTTCCGTCATACCTGTCATACAATTTATCATAAACTATAGCAATCAACTCAAAGTCTTCGTTCGTATCCAGCGTCCACCTAAGGTTAGAATAATCCATATCATTTTTATAGTAGTATATATCTTTTCCGTAGCTTTCATACATATAAGGAGTAACATGTTCTCTCTGATGACTTTTAGTAGCATTATAAAAGGCATCTTCCAATACTCTGAAGGAAAACACCTCAACATCAAGACCCCTCGGAAATGTTCTCTGAGTCAAATTATTTCCTGCATTTGTTACTAACGTATAATTGTTCGAAATATAAAATTCCACTATCTTATCCAATAACACAGGATCAATTAGCGGACAGTCCGAAGTAATACGAACCACCGTATCAAGGTTGTTTTCTTTAGCTGCGTAATAATACCTCGACAACACATCATCTTCACTGCCGCAAAACCATTTTACTTTATTTTTTTTCGCCTGGTCCACTATTACCCTATCTGCCTCCAATGCAGTAGTTGCAATAATTATTTCATTCAGCAGCTTTGATTGCTTCAATCTATCTATTACATGGTCTATAACCGGCTTGCCGCATAAATCCAGCATAACCTTACCGGGCAATCGTGTTGAGCCCATTCTTGTTTGTACAATAGCCCCTATCTTCATATACTCCTCCTATTTTCTATCAAGTAATGATTATTTCTTTTTACGAAGTAAAAACATTATATCTACATTGTCATTATTCAGGTATTTAAATTTTTCTTCCTTTACCAGTTCTAGTCCAGGGTATCTATCAAGATATAGCTTTGAGAAATTGGTTTTCCAGAGAAGGTCATTGTTGCCCCTATACTTTACTTCCGTATAGTCATCGGCAAAATACTCAAGTCCCCAGATATATTCATTAGTACAGCGGTATATTTCATCAAGCACTCGGTTTATATTGTCGGGTGAAATATGGATTAATACTCCGCTGGTAAACACCATGTCAAAATATCCATCTTTAAAAGGTATATCATCCCCAACTCCCTGAATGATATTTATCCCCTTGGTGAGACTCTTTGCCTTTTCCACAGCATATTGCTGAAGCTCTATTCCATATAGATTGCTAAATCCCATATTCTGAAGCATTCTCAGTTGGTTGCCTACGTTGCAGCCGACCTCCAGCACTCTCTTATTCTCCACCCCCAGTCCTGATAAGAAGCTATTGTTCATATCAAGCCTGCTTATGCCATATTCACTTATATAGAAGCCGTTAAGCTCTTCCGGACCAAATGTACACCTATCGGTATAATCCTTACCAAACTGGCCTGACCATGTGTTTTCCTGCAGATTATCCCTCATATTCTCTTCCTCCCTTTTATTTTGCTGCCACTTTCAAAGCATTATGCTTATAATGTACTGTTTTTATAAGCTTCTCATCCTCAAGTCCAAGCTTCAATTTATTGGATATCCTCTTGAGATTTATTTTTACTATATCTTCTATGGTCCTCTGTTCCATACCGGTAAGATTAATCCTAAAATCCTGCCTGTCACCAGAATTCAAAAGATATTCCTCTACATCCTTGATGGCATTGGTTTCCCTTGCATATTCAAATACAGGGGTGCCAGGAAGGGGTATCAAATATCCTACGCTTGGGTAGATATCCGCATCATAGCAACAATCAAAAGTTTCTTGCAAAGTCTTTTCCGTCTCCTGAGGATACCCTATTACAAGGCTTGTCCAAACCGCCAGCCCCGCCTTCCTCAACACCCTCGTCTGCTCAATAAATTCATCCTTTTTTAGCTTCTTATTCATAGCCCTTAAGATTTCTTGATTTGCAGATTCAAGGGAATAGCCGAGTCCAACACATCCAGCTTCTTTTAACTTTCTGGCAATGCCGATATCCTTCTCCTTAAATAGATTTCCTCTGCAGCAGGCCTTCCAGAATATACCCAGGTCATATTCCAGAAGAGTATCCACAAACTCCTCACACTGTTTTATTGAATAAAAGGTAAGCTCATCAAATAGATTTACATAGTTTATCCCATACTTTTCTTTGAGAAGTTTCATTTCGTCGCATACTGACTTGGGAGAACGAACTCTGTACTTGTCTTCTTTAAAAACGTGATAGCAAAATGTGCAGTTGAATGCACAACCCCTAGCAGTATTTACAGGAAGCGACCGGAGATCTTCATACGGAACCGGATAAGGTTCATTCATGTATACCTTGCTTTTTTCAATATATAAATCTATATCAAACAAATCCCAGTTTATAAAAGGAATGCTGTCGACATCTCTTATTGCCTCCCTTTTGGGTGTCTTAAAAATCCTTCCGTCCTTTTTATAATATATTCCTTTTACCTTTGCGAGATCCTCGTTAGTTTCTAAAGCTTTTAAAACTTCAATATCTGTTATGTCTCCCTCTCCTATAACTGCAATATCTGCTTCAGTCTTTTCAAGCAGGAGCTCAGGTACAGATGATGCCACCGAATTTCCCACAATTATAGGCACATTTTTGTATTTCTTAATCATACTGCACAGTTTTTTTACTTGTTTATATCCTGTTACGATACAGCCCATTGCAGCCACATCATAATCTTTTTCTCTTATCATGCTTTCAACTTCATCATCACTGTAGCGATGGGCATCGATATCAAGTATTTCCAGCTCATAGCCGGCATTGTAAATTGCCGTAGCTATATAAGCCAGTCCTAAAGGCGGCAAAAGAGTCGGTGACTCAGCTCTTAATGAAATATTTATCAACAGTATCTTCAATTTTATCACCCTTTGCTATTTTTTATTAAAGAAGTTAAATTAATTTTTCTCTGACAAGCAGCTCTTTTACTTGAGATTTACTGAGAACCTTTTCTCGTTCAGAGCTATAATTGCTTATGGCTGCCTTTCTGGCATTTGTGTAGGAATTTTCATCAAATGGCGGTTTTATCACATACATATCATTCAGTTCAATTGCTTTTGTCGATTCATCCTCCGACATAAGTTCCTCGTACATCTTTTCACCGGGTCTTAACCCAATTTTCTTAATCTCTATCTTTTTTGAATCAAGATTATTCTTTTTGCAGACATCCTCAATAACCACCTCTGCCAAATCTTTCAACCGGATTACAGGCATTTTCAGCACAAAAACCTCTCCACCTTTTGCAATGCTGCATGCTTTTATGGTAAGTTCCACTGCCTGTGAAAGGGACATCATAAATCTGGTCATTTCCGGCTCGGTTACTGTTATATATCCCTTTTCCAAAACCTGCTGCTTAAAAAGAGGAATAACAGAGCCCCTTGAGCCCATTACATTTCCAAATCTGACTGAAGCAAACACAGTACCAGCGTCCCCTTTTGCGTAGTAGGATGAGGACATAAGCCTTTCTGCCAAGAGCTTTGTCGCACCCATCGTGTTGGTTGGAGAAACCGCTTTGTCACTGCTGGTATAAACAACTTTTTTTACCTTATTTGCCATAGCACAGGCTATTACATTCTGACTTCCAATAACATTAGTCTTTACAGCTTCAAAGGGATTATATTCGCATGCGGGCACATGCTTTAGGGCAGCGAGATTAAACACAATATCGACACCGTTCATCGCCCTGTCCAATCGTTCCTCTTCTCTAACGTCTCCGATGAGATATCTAATATTGGAATTATCCCTGAACTTTTCTGCAAGTAGAAACTGCTTGTACTCATCTCTGCTGTAAACTCTGATTACAGCAGGATTTTCAGTTAGAATACGTTCAATCAGAGCCTGTCCGATAGACCCTGTCCCTCCGATAACCAATATCTTTTTGTCTTTAAACATATTGATTCCCGCTTTCTTTCAGTATAGATTTAATTTCTTCTTCAAAATTAAAACTCTTCTTTAGATAATCGGAAATTACATCCCTTAACTTGATATGTTTCATTCCTTCTATATAAGCTCCACCTTCGGTTGCATTTATAAATATTCTTTGCTCTTTTTCTATCCTATTTTCAATCCAGTATTTATAACTCAAATATCCAAAGGATGTATACAGTATCTCTCCATTTTGCCCTTTTACCCTTCTCATGTTTTTTAACTCCTGCGTGTAAATACTGGCATGGCTGCCATGCTGGGCATGGTTTTTTCCATCCACATACGCTAAGTCTTGTCCCACTAATATAATAGGATTTCCTCCCATTTTAATAGCTATATCCAGTATGGTGGTCGCAACCGACCCTCCCGAATCCACCACATATTCCGAACCATCATTATACTTTCCATAATAAGCCACCAATTTGGGGCCTAAATAGTGCGAAATAGTATAGGAGGCAGCTGTAGCCAGATAAATAAGGGGAATTCCGATATTTTCGTATCCCTTTATCTGGTTGTAGGTTTCCTTTTGCGGGTCAATAATGGCAAAGAAATCCGGCACTATATTTCTCATTAGCAGGGGTCTTAGGGCAGAACCCGCTGAGATAATAAGCGCCCTATCCTTGGCTTCTTTCAGCAAATCTATATTTTTCTCAAGAGAAGGTCCGGTAGATACAATAATTATTGGAACATTCTTAAACTTGTCAAAAAGAATCCCTGCATTTGGACTGTTTAGCTTTAAGTTCTCACTTGCATTATTATGCAGGGTATTATCATAATCATCGGTAAGACTCTTCTTAAGATTCCAATTTTCCATTACAAATTTGAAATATTCATTTTCGTCAGGAATTGCTTTCAATGAGGCGGGATGCGTTATAAAATTAAATTTATTATAGTTATCATCCATTAATCTCCTGACTCTTTTCGAGATATGGACAACATCCTTTGAAACAATCAGGGAAATGCATGGATTTTCCAGAATAGATACTAAGTCCATATTCTCCAAGGCTGACCTAAAAACCATCAAATTGTTTTCTACTACATACAGCCTGCTATCAGGCCCCAAAAGTCCGGCAATTTTCTCCAAATGATAACCCAATCCAAATCCGTACAGAATATGGACTGAAAATTCCGGCTTATATTGTTCTTGGGCAAATCTCTCTGCTTCAATATCCGGATGATATTTACTGTGCAAAAAAAAGCTTTTATTCTCTCCATATAAACTTTGAGTCACCTTTAAAGTCTTTTGACCTTCGCTATTTTCTACAATATGGTACGTATTAGAATTAACATGAACATCCTTTATTTCATTATATATATCCGGATATCTTTTCTTCAGCAACTCCAGATTATTCTGTAGCATTGTCATTGTCCAATACTCCCTTTATGCTCGTAAGTTGTTTCCGCCATATGTTCACCATAGGTAATAGCTCATATTCCAGCAAATCACTAAGCAAAACATAATCCATATTTTCATAGGCCTCTGATATTTCTCTCAATACGGAATTTGCCTGCGAGATATCCATCGGATGATCTCCGTGTATATCCTTTGTTCCATCTATGGCCTGAGTAAGCCATTCAATCCCTTCTACCAGGTCAATCATCATTCTTGTCGCTATATCTTCCCTTCCGCTCTGAAAAAATTCTATTATCTGCTCTACTCCTTCGGAAGCTTTTAGAATATATTCAGCTGCCGTACCAACAATTTCCCTTTTCAAGGCATACTGAGACATTTTACCCCCTCCTTTTTGTCAATATCTTCCATTATTTTCTTTGATAAATCGTCTATCAAAACAATTTTTTCCTTTACATCGGTATACTGCATAAGCAACCCCTCATACAGGTATTTTAATTTTTCCTGCATATCGGATATATTATCTATTTTTCTTTCCCTTTCATTCTTAATAGCCTGAATAAAATACTTGCTTATAGGCTCAACAAAATATTTATACAGGTCGCAGCTCTCAATTTCATCCGTTAACCTGTCAATTTCTTTCCACTTATCATGGTGAGTATCTTTGATATTATTTAATATATCGAGAATTAAATCTACTCTCTTTATAGCTTTTTTTCTTATTTGACTACTTTGATTGTGAATATTTTCTAAAATATTTTTAATTTTAGATTCTTTGTCTTTTACTTTTTCTGCTTCAAATACCTCTTCAAATTTTTTATCCAGGATTTCTTTAATATCGTATTCCTCTGTACAATACCTATCTATAATTTCCTTTAAAGGCTTATTCTCCATTCCTTTTATGGGCAATCCGCCTTCGGAACCATTCAAATATAACCTGTCCGAATAGTTCCTTATATATTCCTCAAAATAATACCTTATTGAAAGCATACTCTCCGTCGTGTATACATCATTACCATAAATATCTTTCTCAAGAACATAATATTTGGTCTGTTTTTCTATATGCTCACGGATATGCCTGTCCTGTTCCTGCTTTAATACTGCACCCTCTGCATAGCCTTCCATGTTTGGATAGGACAAATTTTGACCTATAACAATTATCGGATTGCATCCCATATACCTTGCCATATCCAGAGATAAATTTGATACGGAAGAACCGGAGAGCAAGCATTCCGCGCCTTCTACCCCCATTTCTTTGTCAAGCCAGTCTTCGTAGTCTAATACATTGGTCTTAAAATATATTTTTGGTCCTTTATAGTTCTTTAATCCGTCATAATGAACCGAAAGAGTGTAGGCAAAGTAAATTTCATCGGATTTGACGCTGTTAAATATTCGACTTTCTCCCTCGCCGCCATCCACACCAACCATAATATGGGGTGTAATCCCCTTACTTTCCAAAATATTAAGAGAAGAGCCGGCAGAAATGATAATAGCTTTATTGTATAAATCTTTTAAGAGATGTACATTTTTATTCAACGCCGGACCTGCAGAAACAACAATCGCAGGGATGTTGGTAAAAGCAGATTTGTATCCCTTGATGTGCGCACTTTTTGTCAACTGCCACATTCCCTCAAACAAATTGGTTAACCATGTTTCCGCAAAAAAAACACTGGTATTGATATTTATTTGATGCAACCTTGCAAATTTTACATAATCCCTTATTAAATCCAACCACCAGTCCTCATAAACTTTTCTATAACTTAATAATTCACTAAATTCTACGCTGTCTATCTGACCTTCTTCCCTGAGAGATAAGAATATCCTTCCAATCTCTTCGGTATCTTCACTGACTACAAACAATATATTCTCATTTAATAACAAGGATGTAATGTCTCTTGTGTTAAGAAGCTTTAAGAACACATTCCTATCCGGTTCAATAATAATTTTGTTTTTGTCCGGATATTTTTTTTCAAGCTCTTCTATATGATATCCGCATCCAATACCTAAAACCGCAATTGTATCAAAACCTTTTAAATCAATTCTTTCTGCCCATCTAACCGCTTCTGTTTGAGGATCATATGTGCTATGCACAAAAAATGTGTGTTCCCCTTTTCTCACTCTAAAGTTTGGCATTCCGTTTTTTGACTTCTCAAGAGTAACAATGCTGCAGTCATCATTGTTATTCTTACTCTCTAAATCCCTAGTGTTTAAATCTTCAAGAATCTGCGCCAAATATCGACTTTTCTTCTTTAAAGCCTCAATATTAAGTCTGAATATGTCGTCCATAAGATCCTCCCGTCTGATAAATATTCTAAAAAAGGCCGGCAAGAATCTCTGCCGGCCTTTTTATCCAGTTAAATTATAATTCTACATTATAATTTAGCCCAATAACTGAAGAACTCCCTGCGGAACCTGGTTGGCCTGAGCCAACATTGCCGTAGCAGCCTGATTGAGAATATTATTCTTTGTAAAGTTCATCATTTCCTGAGCCATGTCTACGTCTCTGATTCTTGATTCAGATGCCTGCAAGTTCTCTGCTGCTGTATCAAGGTTCTTTATTGTATGCTCCAACCTGTTCTGCTTAGCTCCAAGTTTTGCCCTTTCTTCGGATACTTTGCTGATCGCTGAATTGACCAGTGCAATAGTGTTTTGGGCTGAACCGGATGATGCTACAGATAAAGCAGATGCTTTTACCCCTAAAGCCGTAGCTCTCATATCTTTTACTGTAATTGAGAGAGTCTCGCCTTTATTAGCTCCAATCTGCAGTAACTTTCCACTTAAACTTCCAGTCAACAAGTTCTGAGTATTGAACTGAGTCTTTTCACCTATTCTTGTGATTTCAGCAGCCAACTCATTCAACTCAAGTTTGATAGCACTTCTATCCTTTGTTACGTTGGTATCGTTTGCAGCTTGTACTGCAAGCTCTCTCATTCTTTGAAGTATGGAGTGAGTTTCTGTCAATGCTCCTTCAGCTGTTTGTATCAATGAAATACCGTCTTGGGCATTTTTTGATGCCATTGTCAAACCTCTGATCTGAGCTCTCATTTTTTCGGAAATGGACAAACCTGCTGCATCGTCTCCAGCTCTATTGATTCTGTAGCCTGATGACAATTTCTCCAGTGACTTTTCCTGTGACGATGCATTCACTTTTAACTGCCTGTGGGCGTTATACGCCATAATGTTATTATTGATTCTCATAAATCATTCCTCCTTGATTTTCATGGCATCCTTGCCATATTCTTCATCGAATAATGGTTGATTAATCAAAATACTACTAATATACTAATAATATACTATCCCAATAACTGAAGAACTCCCTGCGGAACCTGATTCGCTTGAGCCAGCATTGCCGTAGCAGCCTGATTAAGAATATTATTCTTTGTAAAGTTCATCATTTCTTGGGCCATATCTACGTCTCTAATTCTTGATTCAGATGCCTGCAAGTTCTCAGCTGCTGTATCAAGATTCTTTATTGTATGCTCTAACCTGTTCTGTTTTGCTCCAAGTTTTGCCCTTTCTGTAGATACTGTGTTGATTGCGTCATTAATCTTTGTAATGGCTGATTGAGCTAATAAAGAACTGGAAACCTTTAAAGCTGATACCGAAAGCTTTGCAGCTGTCATTGTTCCTACTGCTATTGCCAAGGTCTCTCCTTTATTGGCACCTATTTGAACTGTAATTGCTTTCGAACCTGCCATTCCACCAGCCAAAAGTGTTCTGGTGTTGAATTGGGTTTTTTCAGCTATTCTGGTTACTTCTTCTGCCAACTGCTCTATTTCAAGAGCTATGGCACTTCTGTCCTTAGACACGTTGGTATCGTTTGCAGCCTGTACTGCAAGCTCTCTCATTCTTTGAAGTATAGAGTGAGTCTCCTGCAATGCTCCTTCAGCTGTTTGTATCAATGAAATACCGTCTTGGGCATTTTTTGAAGCCATTGTCAAACCTCTGATCTGAGCTCTCATTTTTTCGGAAATGGACAAACCTGCTGCATCGTCTCCAGCTCTATTGATTCTGTAGCCTGATGACAATTTCTCCAGTGACTTTTCCTGTGACGATGCATTCACTTTTAACTGCCTGTGGGCGTTATACGCCATAATGTTATTATTGATTCTCATAAATCATTCCTCCTTGATTTTTCGCTTTGGAATCCTTTCCTTTAAGCGTGTTAATTTTATGTACAGGGGATGGCATTTTATCTATTAGGCGCCCATATAGATAAATTGCCATTATCTCTGTACATGATATTTATCGGATAAAATCAAATTCTACTTTAATAGATTTGCTTATTTTTTTATGGGAAATTTATGAATTGTACGAACCAAGAGGCTAAATAAAAAAAGTGGCTTCGCCACCACTTCGTCAAAACCGTATTCTCCAATAACTACTATTTCAATAAATCCTTTAAGTCCACGCTCTTAATCTCTGCCGCCTTTTTGTTCTCAGCCTGTATCTCCAGGAATATCTCTTTCCTGTAAATAGATACACTCTTTGGCGCGTTAATACCGATACGCACCTGCTCCCCTTGAACATCGACAATAGTAATCTCAATATTATCATTTATAACTATAGATTCATTTTTCTTTCTTGTCAGAACCAGCACCCACATTTACCTCCTGTCTACGGAGCTCTTCTACTATATAGTGTCTCACACTATATCTATCTGTGTCAAGGACAACCTGCATACCTTTATTATTTTTTGTGTTTATAATCACTGGAGCCTTCAAATTCATAGTCATCTTTGAAATATCTTCCGGAACGACAACTATCGAAAGAACCATCACATCTTCAATATTTTCAATATTGAGACCGTCAACAGCCTCCCCGGGTATCTCAATATCATAATCCTTCAAAATAAGAAAAGGATTGACCACTGCAAAAGCAAGCTGTCCGTCATCAACATTCTGAAGCCATCTAAACGGTGAAGCCTCATCTCCATCATACAATACTATATATCGCTTCAAGTCTTCAAATCCGGGTATTCCATCCTTGAAATCAATAATTTTACTCTCATCAATATCTATTTCCCCAAAATGTTTGGTTTTAAGAAGCATTTTATCTCCTCCATATATCATTACAGTTTATACATATGTATTTATTTTATTCTCAACATAGTCAAATTTTATTGATGCATATTGGGATAAAAATATTTTTATATTTTCAGGAGTATAATTCAAATTAAACCGTGCTGGAACAAAAGTACTTTCAACACCATTATGAATGACTGTCCAGTAGTTTTTCTCAAAATCAATTTCCAATTCTCCGGTTACAGTGACTTCAGGACTCGCTTTGGGAATGGCATCAATATCAAATTCCCGCACAGTGTAAGAATCCCTCTTTGCAATCTCAGGAATCAGATTTCCTCCATTTTCAATAGCAGCCATGGCATCCCCATCGTCCGCCACTTTCCCAATATGTTCCAGAGCATGTCGATGCCCTCTTTGAGATATTTCCCTTCTCAAATCCAGATGGTTCTTGAGCCCAGCACTTGCAAAAGCTTCATACTGATCAATCTGCACTTTCGGAAACTCAGCTTCTATGTTCACTTTTGCATGATTCTGGTGAAGATTTAGTTGGGCATCTCGAGACTCTATATCAAGTCTGGAATAAATTCTGTCAATTCCGATTTTAGCATAGGTTTGTGATATAATAAGACCCATATTACCACCTACTTTAAACCTATATTAATCCAGTACAATACATTTCACGTCTTATCTTAAAAAGTCGACAAGGGAAGTTTGTATTATTCTGGCTCCACCGGATAATGACGCCCTATAAACATTTTCTTCACTCTTTAGAAGCAATATGTTCTCAGCCTCATCAACGTCCTCATTTTCACTCATAAGCTTTTTAAAATTGAGCGAATCAATATCAAGTCTGTCGGAAGTCAACTCAAGACGATTATATCTTGCACCCACATCTGCCCTTATTCGGAGCACATGGTTAAAATTATTATCAATATTTGCTATTGCATCACTTATCAGATCATGATCCCCTGAGTTTAGTGCAGCCATAAAATCTTCAAAGTCCTGAATGAGCTGACCCTTTGTACCAATAGTGGTATTATTTCCGGCATTAAATAGGTCTCCTCCTGTTACATTTATATTTATGCTGTCACTGATACCTATCTGATAAATTATTGCTTCGGTATTATTTACAGCCACATTAAAGTTTCCATCATCATCCATTAGCTTGGTATCTGTTTTAAAACCGGAAAATACGTATCTTCCTGCATATGTTGAGTTCCCTAGCTTAATCAACTGGTTTTTCAGTTGTTCTACCTCTTGCTGTATTTTTTTTGTATCATCCGCAGTGGTAGTACCACTACTGCTTGCCTGCACAGCCAGCTCCCTCGCCCTTTGCAATATATCTCCTACGTTGGTAATTGCCGACTCGGTAATTTCCAACCAAGAGAGAGCATCCTTTACATTTGTTTTATATTGCTCTATCTGAGCCACATCGGTACGAAGCTTTAATGCCCGGGCTGCAACTACCGGGTCATCTGAAGGCACTGTAATCTTCTTGCCGGAAGCCAACTTCTGCTGGTACTTATCCATCCTTATCAGGTTTTTGCCAATATGATTAATCATATTGTTTACAAGTATATTATTGGTTATCCTCATATTACCCCTCCACACTGTATGGATTAAATATCATTAATTCTACAGTCCAACTCTGTTAATTAGTATATCGTAAACCTCTGCCATTGTATTTATCATTTGTGCAGCTGCCGAATAAGCCTGGTAGTGCTTTACCAGATTCGCTACTTCCTCGTCCATGGACACCCCTGAGTCAGATAACCTCTGATTTGTAATCTGATTGACCATATTTTTATGGTTTGACGAGAGCCTGATAGTCTGTTGGGAGTCTATCGCAAGAGTAGCAATTACAGACTTCATAAAATCCTCCGGCGCACCCTCTTTGAACATATGAACATTGTTTCTCATTTTTATGATACTGTTTATATTCTCAATATTTCCAATCTCGCCCGTAGTATCAGAAGTAGCAATATTCCTAGGATCATCAATAATATCACTGCTTACAGTAAAATTTTTAGCAGTCATTTTTTCATAGCAGGCATCAATGTCTCCAGCAGCCATAAAATCAGCACTGGATACAGGTTTGTTGTCTGTACCGAACATGGTAAAAAATCTTATTCCTGTATTTCCGTTAGTACCATATCCATGGGCATGACCTGCTACATTTTCGTGCCCCACTATTCCTTCGTTAAATGCCTTTGCAAATGTCCTGACATACTCATTCAACTTCTTTATGTAAAAGGGTATGCCTTTATATTTTGGACTGCCATTCTCCCCGTCATTTCCATCCCTTACATCAAGAAGTCCGCGCAGCTCTCCGCCTCTAACACTAAGGCTGTTGCCATCTTCCCACTCCACCTCGTACAGGTTTGGGATATCCTCATTTTCATTCAGTTTATCGGCCCTTTGTCTGATACTGAGCTTATTGAGGTCAAAATTATCGACAAAAGCCTTTCCACTGATTGTAATCACCATACGCTTATCATCTCTGCCATTGGGGAGTTTGCCCACCACTATTTCATTAACATCTATATTTACAAGACCAGAAAGACTGTCAATCAAAACTGTCCTTTGATCTCTTAGGTCATTTGCCGTATTGCCGTCCAGCTCAGAATTGTATATTTGCCTGTTCAACTGAGCAATCTGAGATCCCAGTGAATTTATCTCAGTAACAATTGTCTTAACCTGGTTGTTTATGTCAAACTGAAGTTCTTCAAAATGGGATGCAATATTGTTAAAGTAGCGTGCCAAGGTTACTCCCTGTTCTTTTACCAAAGCTCTTACCGCATCGCTACCCGGATCCTTTGCAAGCTCCTGAAGAGAATTGTAAAAGCTGTTCATCACAGCATTAAAGCCGCTGTCCGATGGTTCATTAAATGTTACCTCCATATCGGCAAGAAGGGACTTTTTGGCTTTCCATTCTCCATAAGAAACATTTTCGCTCCAGTACTTATAATCCAGATATTCATCCCTTATTCTCTCAATGGAACGTACTTCCGAACCCGTCCCAAGCATACCGGTTCCATTAAACAACGATATGGGATTCGATGCTGACTGAACCGCTACCTGTCGGGAATACCCCGGTGTATTGATATTATTAATATTGTGATTTATCACATCCATATTTCTTTGGGCTGTATACAATCCCCTTACTGCTACATTAAATCCAAAGAAGCTTGCCATATCTCATCACCTACCTACCAATCCCATTTTTGTAATAATTGTTTCCAACATATCATCTATAACGTTCATTGTCCTGGATGAAGCGCTGTAAGCAAATTTGTACTTCATCATATAAGACATTTCTTCATCCATGGAAACTCCCATAATTGATTGTCTTTGCGAATCCGCCGAAGCCACGAGAGTCTTCTGGTTTTCGGCTGTCCTTTCCGCCTCAGATCCGCCAGTACCCACAATGAGTATTATGGTTTGATAATAGTCATCTAAACTTACAACACCACTTGTATCGGTAATTGCTCGAACATCCCTCAAATTTGCAATGGCCAGTGCTATAGTGTTGTCGCCGCTAGCTCCGCTTTGAGATGCAACAATATTATCAAGGTCCACAAGGTTGTCATTCAGCTTTATATTTCCCATTTCCAATGGATACGCAGGATTTATTGCTGTAAAAAAATCCTCTCCGTCAGAAGGCGGAACCCCTAGAGTCTTACCGCTTTTATGGAGATCATTCACCTGGGTAACCAGTGAATTAACAAGTACATTGAGCCGCATTTTCAAGTCAGATACAATATTTACCGAGCTCGCAACTGCCGTTGAGGTAGGGTCAGTAATCCCTTCAATCGAGCCAGAAACATCTCCTCTTGACTCCATAAGTCCTTTGAGAATACCGCCTCTTATGGGGATTTCGATATCCATTCCTTCAATTTGAGGCACATAAAACATTTTGTTTGTTGCGCTCTTTCCTGCAACAAGGTTCATGTGCTCACCCTTTGATACTAGAAAATATCCCCCAAGGGTTACCTCTACATCACCGTTCTGCTTCTCAGTGAATTCAAAATTTGCAATCTTTGAAAGGTTGTCCAGCAGCAAATTTCTCTGGTCTCGGTAGTCATTTGCATTGTCCCCGCAAACTTCTTCCTGCATTATTTTAACGTTTAAGTCCGCTATTTGACTTGTTATTATATTTATCTCTTTTATTCTCACCAATATTTCTTGGTTAAGGTCCTCTTGCAACTTGTCCAGCTGGGAACCCAAATGATTTATTTGATGTACAAGAGCTTCTGCTCTCTGTCTCACCAAAGCCCTTACAGTAAGGCTATCCGGTTCCTTCGAAAGCTCCTGCCATGAATCCCAGAACTGATTTAAAACGTTTTGCAATCCATCTCCCATAGGATCTCCAAGAATGGTCTGAACCTCTTGAAAGGTTTTGCTTCTTGTCTCCCAGTATCCAAAGCTAGTATTCTCATTTCTATAAATATTGTCTAAAAACAGATGTCTTATCTGCCTGGTTTCTTGAATGCTTGCACCAAGCCCAAGCTGATAATTTACACAATTCTGATATGGACCTGTAGTAATCATTGCCTGCTGCCGCGCATAGCCTTTTGTATTTACGTTGGAAATATTATGCCCGGTTACTGACAAAGCACGCTCGTTTACATGCATTCCGGATCTTGCAATTTCTAAGCCAGCGAAACCCAAATATATCGCCTCCAGACGCTTATAATTTTATATCAAAGTAGTTCTTTTTCTTGTTATCGGCCACTTGCCCTGCTTTGCTGTAATTATTTCCTTCCGCACTAATACTGGATAAAATATTTATCGAAAAATCAATGAAATCAATTGAGTTCTTTATTAATTTGGAATTAATTTCATTGATATTCTTAATTTCCCCAATAATCGAAGATAGATATTCTTTGTGTTCCTTAAGCCTATCAGCCTGCTTTTTGTCCACATGTTTTTCCAACTCCGATACCGTCATTTCCGAAGGATTAACTCCAATGGCATCAGATATTTCAGCCACAAGACTTTCCCTAGATTCTTCCAGCTTTCCAATTTTAAATATTAGGGATTGCTCCAGATTTGTAATATTCTCAAGCTCATTAACTTTCCCTTTAACAATTACATCGGTTTTATTCTTCGAAATTTCAAGAATGTCTTCATATATTTTTGATTCCTGCAAAAGTACATCCATTAAATCATTTATCAACTGGTCGTTCATATTGTACACACCCCTTTGGTCTGTAAATCGTTGAATTCATACATTTTGCATAAGAGCCTGAATAAATTTATTGCGGGACAACTCGGAACTTCCTTTCCTAATTACCCCGCAAACACCAAATCATCCTAAGCCTTTCCGTCTATTATTGACTTTAGAATCTTATCTGCGATATCCTCTTCTGTGACTTTGTAAGCACCCGTTTCAAGCTTTTGTGTCAATTCCTCCACTCTGTCCTTTCGTATGTCCGGTATGTCTTTTAATGCTTTCATTGCTGTCTGAATGTCTTTTGCCTGATTTGAAATGGATACTACATCTTTTTTCCCAGTCACATTATCTGTCTTCTCCATCTTGCTTATGTTTCTGCGGCTATCATAAATGCCCGAAACCTTTGGGACCCCCTCCCAGATTTTCATAACTACCACTCACCTTCATAAAAATCTTTCTATATTAACACTTAAAGTATTAACTTTATCATTGGTTTCTATATTCTTTCTCTCATTAATAATATCGTCATTTAAAATATTTAATTAATAAATAAATATTACTATTATCAAGTACAATATTAAGCTTAATACAGTTGTACAGGACATTAAAACTCTATCGAGTGTATAATATTGTCAACCTAACAGCTTTTAACATTACTAATCTGAATTCCATTTATCGTATTTATTTAGGTATTTCATTCCCACTGACTTCTTTTTGCTGGTATCGTCGGGTATCGACTTATTCATTTCTTCTGTAGTGGACTTTAATCCGTCGGTAAGCTCCCTGGAGCATTCATTGCAAAACCGTCCTGTATTTATGGATTTGCCGCATCTCTCACACTCTAGTACCACGTTGCCATCGCCGCCAACAATCTCAAGCCTGCCTTCCCTCAAATAGCCTTTTATTTTCGGCACACTAATTTCCAGCGCATTAGACACCTCAATAATCGAAGCTTTGGGATGTTCATAAAGATATTCCTTTACTTTTTTGAATTCCTCATCATCCTGTCTTTTACAATCATGGCAAATAGGCCGACCTCCGATATAGTTGAAAAGCCTACCACACCGTCTGCAGTTCCTTACATCCGGCATACCAATTCCTCCTAGCCTAATAATATCACGAAGTGTCAATCCACAAAGCAGTATCAAATATCCTTGTGATATATATTTCGGCATTTTGTCCATAGAATTTAACTATATCCCTAATTCCTTCTTCCGGATGCAATAACAGCTGTCACAATTTTTTTAGCTCCTGCCTCTTTCAACACTCTGCTGCATTCGTTTAATGTCGTACCGGTAGTCAAAATATCATCCACCAGAAACATTGCCCTGCCTTCAACTTTTGATGCATTGGTTACCTTAAAAGCATCCTTTACGTTTATAAATCTGTCATCCCTCTGCAAAAGGCTCTGACTGTGGGTATTCTTAACCCTTGCCAAAAGCTTGGACTCATTCTTTATTCCCAGTTCCCGGCTAAGCTGGCGAGCTATAAGGTAAGATTGATTGTATCCACGGCTTCGCTCCCTTTCCGGATGAAGAGGAACGCTTAAAATCATGTCAAATTTCTGCCACTGGGTCAATTCCTTTATTCTCTGTGCCAAAAGTCGTGCAAAGGTTCTATAATAAGAAGGCTTGTTATAAAACTTATATCTTCTTATGGCTTCCTTTATAATACCGCTGTAATCGCATACACAGATAACACTATCATAGTAGTTAAATCTACCTCCCGGATTAATGCTTGCTCCTTCCTTAAAGCTAATCTGTTCATAGCATTCTTTGCATATTTCTATTTCGGTCTTTGTATTTAAAATCGTCCTGCAGAATATACACTTAGGTGGAAATATGAGATTTATAATCCAGTTTATCATCATCTTCACCAGCCCGTTCCAATAATACATTTTTTAAGCTTCTCAGCTAAGTCTGAGTTCCTTTTTGTTTCACGGTCGTTCATAATCATCTCAACCAAAAAATCCCTATTACCCACAAGTATTACCAGCTCCCTTGCTCTTGTAATTGCAGTATACAAAAGATTCCTGGTCATTAGCACCGAAGGTCCGGGGAATATCGGAAGTATCACTACAGGAAACTCACTTCCCTGACTTTTATGGATAGTAATAGCGTAAGCCGGTTCCAATTCGTCTAAAATTGTAAAATCATATCCGACAAGCCTTTCATCATCAAAGCAAACCTTTATTTTTTGCTCATCATCATCTATTTCAACTATAACCCCCATATCACCGTTAAATACACCTGTCCCCTCCTGATTTGGGTCATTGATTTTTTCCCACTTGAGGTTATAGTTGTTCTTTATTTGCATTACCCGGTCACCTTCGCGGAATACATAGTCCCTGAAGGTCTTTTGCTTCTTTTGCTTGTCTTCAGGATTCAAAACCTTCTGAAGCTCAATGTTAAGATTTCCAACTCCAACTGTACCCTTTCTCATCGGTGTCAGTACCTGTATCTGCTTCATGGGATCATATCCGTAGGTATCGGGTATCCTTCTTATACAGAGGTCAACTACAGCTCTTGAAATATCCCCCTGAGAATTCCTCGTTACAAAGAAAAAATCTTTATCCCGGTCATTTAATACAGGGCTCTCACCACGGTTTATCCTGTGGGCATTGACAACTATCATACTCTCCTCGGCCTGCCTGAATATCTCTGATAATTTTACGGTCTTAATCATCTCACTTCTAATAATATCCATAAGAACATTCCCCGCACCTACCGAAGGCAGCTGATCCACATCCCCAACAAGTATAAGCCTTGTCCCGCAAGCAATAGCCTTAAGCAAGTGATTCATAAGAATTATATCCACCATGGACATCTCGTCGATTATCACCACATCGGCCTCTATAGGATTCTCTTCTGTCCTCATAAATACAAGCTCATCCTCATTTGCCGTATATCCGATTTCAAGGAGCCTGTGAATGGTCTTTGCTTCATAGCCCGTTGCATCAGACATTCTCTTTGCCGCCCTGCCTGTCGGAGCTGCCAGAGCAAATTCATATCCTTCACTTCTAAGAAGGCTTATAATGCTTTTAATTATGGTTGTCTTACCTGTGCCCGGGCCTCCGGTTATGACAAGCACTCCATTAATCATTGCTTCAAGGATAGCTTCCTTTTGCTTGTCCGCAAGTATTATGCCTTCTTTTTTCTGAACCGATTTTATCCTTTCTTCAAAGTCTCCCAAATTACCGTTGAATCTAATACGGGAAAGCTCTACAAGCTTTTTGCATACTCCCAACTCCGCATTGTAAAATGCACTCAAGTATATCCTCGATATACCGTCATTTCTCTCCACATACACCGACTTATTTAGCACAAGGGAAATAAGAGCATCTTCTATGCTTTCAATGTTTATATTCAGAAGTTTTGATGTATAATCCTTCAGCACTTCTTCCTCAATAAAGGTATGGCCCCCTGATGCCGCCTGGGAAAGCACGTATTTAATACCGCTGGAAATTCTATATTTCGAGTAAGGATCAATCCCAAGGCTTTTGGCTATGCCGTCGGCTGTCTTAAAGCTTATACCGAAAATCTCATCTGAAAGCCGATAAGGGTTTGTTCTGATTTCTTCTATTGTATCGGGCCCGAAAGCCTTGTAAATCTTTGCAGAATAAGTGGGGCTAATGCCATATTCTTGCAAAAACAACACAACATCCCGAAGGCCTCTTTGCTCTTCAAAGGCCTGTCCTATTTTCAAAGCCTTTTCCATATTGATGCCCTTTATTTCAGAAAGTCTCTGGGGATGATGGCTTATAATATGAAGAGCTTCATCTCCAAACTTTTTTACAATCTTTTTCGCAGTTGCAGGTCCCACGCCTTTGATAAGCCCCGATGCAAGATACTTCTCTATAGCCTCTGTTGTCTGTGGAAGCAGCTTTTCATATAGCTCCACTTTAAGCTGTTCGCCATAGTCGGGGTGGGTAACCCACTTACCCGAAACCTTCAGCGTTTCCCCCACATTTACAAAAGGCATGTAACCTACAGCAGTAATGACCTCTTTATCGTTTTTTATCTCACAAACGGTATATCCGTTGTCTTCATTGGAAAAAATAATTTCTTCAATGGTGCCTTCAATAGTGACCAATGCATCCACCTTATTCTTTGTATATTTAGAGAATTACATATTTAAGTATACCTTATATATAATGTTTAGAAAAGAACGAGGATAAATATTCATATTTGGATTTGCTATGTATTCCTCCTTTTTGCATGCTCTAAGATAGTGTTATTATCACCCGTTTCTTCAAAATATCTGAATATCAGTTCCTTCTCACTTTTCCTTAGTACCTCAAGGCACTCATAATCCTTTTCCAACTTCCTGAGAATATCCATTGTATCATCATTAGAGTCCATATCGAGAACTAAGAGCTTCCCCTCCGGCATAAGCTTTCTAATAAAATCCCTGGGCAAAACGTTTCTTAATACTCCTTCAATGGTCTCCCCCTGATTCTTGACAATCAGCACAAGCTTTACCTGAGAGTTTCTATAGCCCTTATTATGCTGTTTTATAGATATTAGAATTTCATGTATAAGTGTCATGAGTCCATAAGCCGCAAGGACACATGTAAGTACTTCAAAGATAACCTCCATCATAGTAAAACACCTCCAATTATCAGTCTATGAAGCAGACTATGCAACTGTTACTGGTGTTTACCTAAATAAAAGCTTAGGACATCGAGTTCCTTCTCTTTTGCCTCTTTCATTTCATTCCAAGAGGCCAAAAAAAGCCAAAGCAGACAATTCTATCGTCCGCTTTGACTTTTTGATGTATACCTTTTTTACAGTTCATCTTAAGATTTTTATTTTTCAGTAAGCGTTTAAAATTTAAATTTCCTGCGCTTCTCTTCTTAAGTCATCAGCCTTGTCAGTCTTCTCCCAAGGAAGTTCAACGTCAGTCCTTCCAAAGTGTCCGTAAGCTGCTGTCTGCTTGTAAATCGGTCTTCTTAAGTCAAGGCTCTTAATGATTCCCGCAGGCCTTAGGTCGAAATGCTTGTTCACCAAGCTTTCAATTTTCTCTTCAGGAATAGTTCCGGTGCCAAAGGTGTCTACTCTGACAGAAACCGGTCTTGCCACACCTATTGCATACGCCAACTGCACTTCACACTTTTTAGCAAGTCCTGCCGCCACTATATTCTTGGCTACATAACGGGCAGCATACGCAGCTGAACGGTCAACCTTTGTGGGGTCTTTTCCGGAAAATGCTCCACCGCCGTGTCTTGCATAGCCTCCATAAGTATCTACGATTATTTTTCTTCCGGTGAGGCCGGAATCTCCCTGCGGACCGCCAACCACAAACCTTCCTGTAGGATTAACGAGGTATTTGGTGTTGCCATCCAAAAGATTGGCCGGTATAACAGGCTTTATAACATGTTCAATGATATCTCTTTCTATAGTATCGTGATCCACTTCCGGACCATGCTGTGTGGAAATAAGTACTGTATCCACCCTTACAGGCCTGTCCCCGTCATATTCAACAGTAACTTGGGACTTTCCGTCAGGTCTTAAGTAATTCAATGTTCCGTTTTTCCTAACGACACTTAACCTCATGGCAAGCTTATGGGCCAATGAAATAGGCATTGGCATGAGTTCCGGCGTCTCGTCGCATGCAAAGCCGAACATCATTCCCTGATCGCCCGCTCCTATAGCTTCAATCTGCTCATCGCTCATTTCTCCTGTCTTTGCTTCAAGGGCCTTATCAACTCCCATAGCTATATCAGGAGACTGCTCGTCAATTGAAGTCAGAACTGCACACGTATCACAGTCAAATCCATACTTTGCTCTATCATAACCTATTTCTCGAATTGTATTTCTTACAATCTTCGGTATATCAACATAACACTGCGTTGTTATTTCACCGGCTACCAAAACAAGGCCTGTAGTAACAGAAGTCTCACATGCTACTCTTGCCATAGGATCCTGTGAAAAAATTTCGTCCAAAACGGCATCGGAGATCTGATCGCATATTTTATCGGGATGTCCCTCTGTAACAGATTCCGATGTAAATAGTTTTCTTGCCATTTAGGTTACCTCCTTATTAATTTTTTCCCTTACAGTTAAGTCAACAAAGCCTTACTGAAACTTATCTATAATCCAACAAAATACATAAAAAAACCTCTTTTACAAAAAGAGGATTCTATTCTTATCCTCATCTGTCAGGACTTGTACTTCCTGTAGGAATTGGCACCGATACAGTTAAGCCGGTTGCCGGGTTTCATAGGGCCCATTCCCTCCACCTCTCTTGATAAGGTTACCTGTATTATTTTGTCATAGTATAATGTATCATATACCTGATATTTAGTCAATAAATATGAAATTTTTTCTTAATATAAATTTTCCCCTAAGATTTTACACTAAATACTATCGGATTTTTTATATACCTTGTCCCTGAAATTTTGAGATATTACTATATACCTCTCATGAGATCCCTCTCCGATTTTTTCGACACCGTCAAAAGCTTCCACCTTAAAGGTAAGCTTCCTTCCTTCAACAGCTATTAACTCTGCAGAAGCCTTTACCTTCATTCCCATAGGTGTACCGGCCAAATGTTTAATGTTCACCGAAGTGCCGACAGTGGTATACCCTTTGGGCAAATGCAGTGATACCGCAGACAATGCTGCACGCTCCATCAAACCTATCATTGCAGGAGTAGCATAGACGTCCATATCACCGCTTCCATACTCTTCTGCCGTACTCTTATCCGAAACCCAAGTTTCAACAGATGCATTCAAACCAACTTTTAAGCTTACATTCTCCATAGTTCTTCCCTCTCAGTCGAAAATTGAAAAATTTTTGAGTAATTAAAATTGCAGCCCAGTAATTTTTAACATAGCAAATTTCCGTTACGGGGCAATTGATATTATAACAAATACGGATGTAATAATAAAGTAAAAAAAGAGACAGTCTATCACCATCTCTTTTTAAGGAAGCTATTCTCTTTTGATCAAATTAATCAAGCACTTGCATATAGCTCTTCAAACTCATGTCCTTCAAGCTTTTCCCTTTCTATAAGGGCATTTGCTATGGTATGAAGTTTATTTATGTTTTCCTTCAAAATATTTATTATTCTTTCATAGCAAGTATCTATTATATTCTTTACTTCCTTGTCAATTTGAGCTGCTACCTCTTCACTGTAGTTTCTTGCCTGTGCCAGGTCTCTTCCAATAAACACCTCATCATTGTCATTTCCGAATATGAGATTGCCCAGATTCTCACTCATACCGTATCTTGTAATCATGCTTCTGGCAATTCCATTGGCCTGCTTCAGGTCGGAATAAGCTCCTGTGCTGACTTCTCCCAACACAATCTCCTCCGCTGCCCTTCCTCCTAATGCAACGATAATCTTTTCAAGGAGATGGGATTTGGTTTCATAGGTTTTATCCTCATCCGGCTTATGTGCGGTAAAGCCGCCTGCCATACCCGATGGAATGATGGATATCCTATCAACCTTATCGGTAGTGGATACAGCTTTTATCGCGATAGCATGACCGGCTTCATGATAGGCTGTAAGCTTCTTTTCCTTTTCGCTCATTACCCTGCTCTTCTTCTCCGGTCCTACAACCACCTTAAATACCGCTTCTTTTATTTCAGTCATTGTTATTACTTTCTTATTAACTCTGGCAGCAAGCAAAGCTGCTTCATTAAGAAGGTTTTCAAGGTCCGCTCCGGTAAATCCGGGAGTACTTTTTGCAAGTTCATCCAATTTAACATCCTCAGCCAACGGCTTACCTTTTGCATGAACCCTCAATATTTCCTCTCTTCCCTTGATATCCGGCAATCCAACAACTACTCTTCTGTCAAATCTTCCCGGCCTCAAAAGTGCAGGGTCCAAAATATCCGGTCTGTTTGTTGCAGCTAGGATTATTACTCCCTCGTTGACTCCAAAACCATCCATTTCAACCAGCAACTGGTTCAGCGTCTGTTCCCGTTCGTCATGGCCGCCGCCTAGTCCTGCTCCTCTATGCCTTCCCACAGCGTCAATTTCATCTATGAAAATAATACAAGGTGAATTCTTCTTTGCCTGTTCAAATAGGTCTCTAACTCTTGAAGCACCTACACCAACAAACATTTCCACGAAGTCCGATCCACTTATGCTGAAGAACGGAACTCCCGCTTCTCCCGATACGGCCTTGGCAAGCAGGGTTTTACCGGTACCCGGAGGTCCCACAAGAAGTACTCCCTTAGGTATCCTCGCCCCTAGCTCCAAAAACTTTTTAGAGTGCTTTAAGAATTCAACTATTTCTCTTAGCTCTTCTTTTTCTTCATCCGCTCCGGCGACATCATTGAAAGTTACCTTTCTTTTATCATCTATTGTCATTTTAGCCCTACTCTTTCCAAAGGACATTACTCTGCTTCCGCCGCCCTGGGATTGCTGCAAAAAGAACACCCAGAACAACACAAATACGACTATAATCACTAGAGTAGGCAATATTGAAATCCACCATGGCGGCGAATAAGGAACTCTGCTCCGAAACTCCAAGTCCCCTTGCCTGATAAGGTCTTTTACCTCATCCATAAATACCTCAACATCAGGTATATAAACAAACTGGTCCCTCTGACCTTCTTCTTTATATTTTACTGTGGCTTTATTGTCCTCCAGTATTATCTCCTGAACCTTCCCATTCTGAATATCACTTATAAGCTGGGAATACTTTTGTTCTTTTTCAGCAGGACGACTTTGCACTACAACCAAAAAAGCCAACAACATAACAAATAATACTATATAAAAACTTATATTTTTAAAATACTTCAAATAGCTCCCTCCTCATTTATTATAGTAAACGATGCAAAAAACCCAATACATCACAGTATATTCATTAATATATATTACATTATATTAACATAACGGTTTTAAAAACACAAGAAACCATTATATTATTTTCAGCCCATATCCTCCTTGCTTGTATATACAGACGAATGCAATACACACACATCAGGAAGATTCCTGTATTTTCCCGCATAATCCAATCCGTAGCCCACTACAAATTTATCCGGTATAGTAATTCCTTCATATTCTATTTCCAAATCTACCTTTCTCCGTGAGGGCTTATCAAGGGCAGTACATATCTTTACATCTTTCGGTCCCCTGGTCTTAAACATATTCTTCAAATAATCCAATGTAAGCCCTGTATCCACTAAGTCTTCGACTATAAGTAAATGTTTGTTGGTTATATCTATATCTATGTCTTTTATTATACGCACAACTCCCGATGATTTAGTGGAATTGCCATAACTTGACACAGATATAAAATCTATATCAATAGGTATGTTTATTTCCCTTATCAGGTCCGCAAAAAAAACTACCCCCCCTTTTAGCACTCCAATTAAGACAAGCTCTTTTCCCTCATAGTCATTGGAAATCTTTCTTCCCAACTCTTTAGCTTTATTCTTCAGTTCCTCTCTGGTGACTAAAATCTCTTCAATCTGACCTATCATGAATTTCCTCCTATAATATATCCTATTTTAAAGCCTATCAGCTTTTCCAGCTTATCAGAAATCAATATACCCAGCTTATTGATTTTGATTAATTCAATGCGATTTATCATAGGATAATTTCAATATGGTTTTAGTATTTTCAGTTACTTTAAATTTATCACTGATTTTGAAACCTATTATCCATACAATTTCTTTATCCTTTGAAATCAGCGGTATTCGATTTCTTGATTCTCTTGGAATTTTATTGTCAACAAAAAATTTTTTGAGTTTCTTTGTTCCATTTGACTTAAGCGGCTTGAAGACATCTCCATCTCTTCGGTTTCTTAAATATATTCCCTCTTTTAGCTTATCATAATCAAAAAACTGAACTCCGCTTTTATCCGGAATATTCGTAAAATCCTTTATATTAAAGGCATTGGTAGACACATCAATTACATATGCCTCCATTTTGCCATTTATTTCATTAATAATTGTAGCTCCGGGTATGTTTAATTCCTTATCAAAGGATAAGTCCTCCTCCTCACACCCGTTCAAATATATTTTCAGGGTCTCATAGGACTTCACAGCCCTTACTCCATCGGGAAGATGCAGCATTGACCCCGTCGCCCCGTTTTCAATCAGGTCTATTATACTATCAATATGTATTATTGCAATACCTTTTATATTTCCCTTGACTTTTTTTATAGAATTTCGAAGTACTCTTCTCTGTGCAGCAATATGGCACTCTTTTAAAACTGAAAGGTCTAAAAGTATTTCTCCGTCATCACTTTTTACTAACGCCTTATTGAATATTACATCTATTTGCTTATCGATGAAATTACCGTCATCCCTTATCAAATCTGCCATTTTACTTATACCATTTACTATATCGGCATTAAATAATTTATCTATATAGGGTATTAGATCAAGTCTTACTCTATTTCTAGTATAAATATCCTCAAGATTTGAACTGTCAATGCGTGGATTGAGGCTATTACTGCGGCAGTAATCTTCGATTTCCCATCTCTCAATGCCTAAAAGAGGTCTTATAATCCTACCTCGGATATAATCCATTCCTCTAAGTCCGTCCAGCCCCGCCCCCCTTATGATATTCATCAGCACGGTTTCCGCCTGATCGTTTTTATTATGGGCTACAGCAATTCTCTGGGCATTGTGGCTATCTGCGACTTCGTCGAAAAGCCTATACCTCTCTATCCTGCCGGCCTCCTCCAGGGAGAGCTTACGCTCCTTCGCAAGCTTCTTTATATCAATTCGCCGAGTAATAAGCTCAACATTTAATTTTACGCACAAGTTTTCAACAAATGCTTCATCCTCAAGGGATTCGTTCCCTCTTAACATATGATTGACATGTACCGCCACAAGCCCCAAATCCATACTTTCCCTCAATTGATACAGGATGTGCAAAAGGCACACCGAATCAGGGCCACCGGACACTCCAACAACTATTCTATCTTTACTGTGAACAACATTATATTTTTTAATTGCTTCCAATACCTTATTTATCATAAAACTATTCCAGCACTACTCTCTAAATTTTTCAAGATTTGCAAATTTTGTGTATTGTCCCAACCATGCCAGGTCTACCGTTCCCGTAGAACCATGTCTATGCTTTGCGATTATAACCTCAGCGATATTCTTCTTTTCACTATCGGGGTTATAATAGTCATCCCTGTATAGGAACATTACAATATCTGCATCCTGCTCTATGGCACCGGATTCTCTAAGGTCACTCAAAATAGGCCTGTGATCCGTTCTGAGTTCAGGGGCACGGCTTAACTGAGACAAGGTCAACACAGGAACGTCTATCTCCTTTGCCAGTATCTTAAGGGATCTTGATATTTCCGATATTTCCTGCTGCCTGCTGTCACCTTTTCCCCTTCCCTGCATAAGCTGAAGATAATCTATAACAACTAACCCCAAGTTTTTTTCAATCTTAAGTCTTCTGCATTTTGCCCTTATCTCCATAACAGAAACTCCCGGAGTATCATCAATATAAATCGGTGCCTCCGACAGTGGGCCCAATGCCCTTGCCACCTTCTGCCAATCGCTGTCTTCCAGCTTTCCGGTCCTCATCTTCTGGCTGTCTACCATGGCTTCGCAACACAGCATCCTGTTTACCAACTGTTCCTTTGACATTTCCAGACTGAATATAGCCACAGGCACCCTTGCATGAATTGCTGCGTGCTGCGCTATGTTAAGCACAAAGGAAGTCTTTCCCATGGCCGGTCTTGCTGCAATCAACACTAAGTCAGAATTTTGAAGACCTGCGGTCTTGTAGTCCAGGTCTGCAAAACCGGTGGGAATACCGGTGACGTATCCCTTGCTATTATAAAGCTCTTCCAATTGATTGAAGGTATCAATCAATACATCCTTAATAGGGAAGAACCCCTGTGTATTTCTCTTTTGAAGTACATCAAATATATTTTTTTCAGCTTTGTCCAGAACATAAGAAACCTCTTCCGAGGCCTCATAACCCATATTGACTATTTCGCTGGAAGCCCTGATAAGCCTTCTTAATACGGATTTTTCCTCCACTATTTTTGCATAGTGCTTTGCATTCGCAGTGGTAGGGACCGAGCTTGCCAGGTTTGTAAGATATTCCAGTCCTCCTACCCCTTCCAAACTTCCCCTTACCTTGAGCTGCTCTGAAACTGTAATGAGATCAATAGGTTCTGCCTTTTCATAAAGGTCCATTATTGCTTCAAATATTTCCCTATGGTCCTCTCTATAGAAGTCTTTGCTTGAGATTATTTCCGTTACACTTGACAATACCTCTTTATCAAGAAGTATAGCACCTATCACCGACTGCTCGGCTTCAATATTCTGCGGAGGTATTCGGCCTAAAGAACCTAAATCCATATTCCATCACTCATCCTGACATACACATATTTTCATCCAAAGATCGGCATTAATTATTCATGCTCAATCTTAACGGTCAATTTGGCACTTACTCCCGGATACAGCTTTACATCTGCTTCATAAGTGCCCAAAGCCTTCATCGAATCCGGCAGATTTATTTTTTTCTTGTCTATATCAAGATTGTGCTGCTTTTTCAGATAATCCGATACATCCTTGCTGGTCATTGAACCGAAAAGCTTTCCATTCTCTCCGGCTTTCGCCTTAAGAGTGACCACAATTTTTTTGATCTTATCGGCAAGTTCCTTTGCCTGTGCAAGCTCACGATCCTTTTTGTTTTTTTCTGCTTCTTTTTTTGACTGCATAATATTCATGTTGGTTGCATTTGCTTCGACGGCCAAGCCTTTTGGAAGCAGAAAATTCCTTGCATATCCGTCACTTACATCAACAAGACTTTCCTTTTTCCCCAGTCCTTTAACATCCTGTTTCAAAATAACCTTCATAATGTATCTCTCCTTAAAATCATATTACTTTTATAATAACAAAATACTATGTGTTTTGTCTGTTGATTTCATCAAAATATTCGTTGATTGCTTCATTAAGTTTTGCTTTTGCCTCCTCAATCGTCACACCCTGCAACTGTGCTCCGGCAACTGTCAGATGACCGCCTCCTCCAAGCTTTTCAAGAATCACCTGAACATTTACATCTCCTAAAGATCTACCGCTTATAGCAATTCCATTGTTAATATGGCTCAACACAAAGGCTGCATTCAATCCTGTCAGATTCACAAGCTGATCCGCTGCCTGGGCAGCAATCAATGTAGCATTTTTCACATTTTGCGTGCAAACGGATATAGCCATATTATCCCTTATTAATTCTGCATCTTTTACAACATTTGAAATACTTATATAGGTACCGATATCACTTTGGAACATCTGCCTTACCGAGACAGTATCCACTCCATGCCTTCTTAGGAAAGCTGCAGCCTCGAAGGTACGCACTCCGGTCTTGAATGTAAAATTCTTGGTATCTATTACTATGCCGGCATATAGCGCCTCGGCTTCAACAGGCGTCAGCTTTATTTTCTCTTCTACATACTGCAATATTTCCGTAACCAGCTCACATGTGGAAGAAGCATAGGTCTCCTGATAGGTGAGCACTGCCTCCTGGAGATAATCCGCACCTCTTCTGTGGTGGTCTATAACCACTATCTGCTCCGTATACTTTAAAAGTTCCGGAAACTCTGTAAAACTCGGCCTGTGAGTATCTACAATAATCAGCAATGTTTTCTTGCCGATTTTGTCAATAGCTTCATCATTTGCGATAAACAGCCCATCATAACTTCCGCTTTTTTCTATTTTTGATATCAAAGCATCTATTGTAGGGTTTGAGCTGTTTAGGACTATATGCGCCTCCTTGTTTCTGTTCTTTGCCACCCTATATATTCCAAGGGCCGCTCCCAGACAGTCAATATCACAGTTGTCGTGTCCCATTATCATTACATCTGAAGCCTGGTCAATAAGCTCCCTCAACGCATAGGCAATAACCCTTGCCTTTACTCTTGTCCTTTTCTCCAGCTCCCTGGTCTTTCCTCCGAAGAAGGTAATATTTTCTCCATTTTTTACAACTACCTGATCGCCGCCTCTTCCTAGCGCAATGTCCAAAGAGGCATGAGCAAAACGAAATTTCTCCAGCAGTGATTCCGCCCCTATACCAACCCCTATACTTAATGTAACAGGAATCTTGTTTCCCACATTTATCTCCTTGACGGAATCTAAAATATCAAACTTTTTCTCTTCAAAATCCTTAAGATACTGGTAATCAAAGATAAGGATATATTTATCCCGTTCAAACTTCTTAAGTATACCGTTGGTATATCCCATCCACCGATTTATTTTAGAATCTATTTCCGCAAGAATCTGGGTGCGTATAGTATCTTCCAGGCTCTGCATCAAATCATCATAATTATCTATTATAATAATTCCTACTGTTGCTCTTTCCCTGTCATACTTTTTCTTTAATTCTACCAGTTCTGTATTGTCCATCAAATACATGAGTATTATGAATCCATCCTCATTTATTTTGCTGTCCACCTTTACGAAATTACCCAGTACGCAGTAGCTCCTTCCGTTTATTACAATATCCTTGCTAAAATTCATGTTTCCGTCGGTCAGTTCGTCGGGATTCAATCCTTTTATAAAGGAATGTATTGTCTTCTCTAAGAGCTTTTCTCCATCAAAGATTTTCTTAAAAGATGAGTTGTACCAGATAATTGTTCCCTCCAGCTCAATTAACACCAAAGGCATGGGGAAATTAAGCAGAGTATCCTTCGACGCCGTATTGATATTGAATGTCAAATTTTCAATATATCGGGTTATCTCCCTGTGTCTTTTATAATTGGACCTGAAATTATAATATAATAACAGCAAAAATAGTATGTAGCCCGGTATAGCGATAAAGAATTCCAGAGCTGAAATAATCAACAACAGCAAAAATATAACCAGCAGATAAAAACTTGCCTTTGGCAAAAACATACCAATAAATTTTTTACTCTCCATCAGCACTTCTCCCGTATTTTCAACCTTTTAGACCTTATTTTTTATTCTAGAGGAGTTCAAATGCTTTGCTAGTTCAGTCAAATCCCCGTAGTATTTTTCAACATCATGATTTTCAATTATGCCAAGTTTTATCTTGTTATTTATCTTAATCTCAATGGAATTATAACTCACACCCAAACGCCTGCCAAGCATATAGCAGATCAAAATTATATTGGACAGGGTCTCTGAGACCGATTCATGCACCTCTTCCCTTACTCCGTTGACCAGCACCTTGAAAAGATTTGCTATATCGGTAAGAAGTTCACTTTTTAGCCACTCAATAATTTTAATATTTCTTGTAATGTCAATCTCCCTGTCAAACAAAGCCATATAACCACTCCAAAAATTAATATAAGTTATGTGCCATATATTATACCACAAAATATACCTCGGTACCGAATTTCCCAAAAAACGAAAAAACTAAATCTTTGAAAATTAGCGCCGTGTTTCAAACTCCGGATAAGACCCTAAAAACTTATAAAAGGAAGTCTTTCTTTTTACCATTGTAAGTGCATCCCTCACATCTTCATCCTCCACATGGCCGTTTATATCCACAAAAAATATGTACTTCCCCAACTCGTTTTTGGCAGGTCTTGATTCTATTCGCGTCATGTTTATATCCCACAGGCTAAATATGTCCAGTATCCTGTAAAGGCTACCCGGCCTGTTTTCTGTGGAAAAAACTATGGAGGTTTTATTCCTTGCAGCCCTCTGGGCCTCTTCCTTCGAAATTATTACAAACCTGGTAAGATTATTATCGCTATCCTGAATGGATTCTTTAAGGACCTGAAGTCCATATTCTGTCGCCGCAGCCAAAGACCCCACAGCTGCCATATTCCCTTCCCCATGTGCAACCTCCTTTGCTGCCTGTGCAGTACTATATACATATTTTATAACTGCATGGGGAAAGGCAGAATTTAGATACTTCCTGCACTGTCCAATGGGCTGGGGGTGAGAAAGGATATACTTTATATCTTCAATATTCGTGCCCTTTCTTGCCATAAGATTCTGCTTTATCGCAATAACAGCTTCCGCCTTGATCTTGAGATCCACATCCGCTGCAAGCATATCCATCGTAGTACTTACAGCTCCCTCCAGAGAGTTCTCGATAGGTACAATAGCTTCATCAATCTCGTCGTTTTCCACCGCCATAATTAGCTCCACCATAGTGTTGTAATCGACTTCGACAAAGTCATTGCTTCCTTTGGTATATGTAAACATCGCCTCCTGTGAGAATGTCCCCTTAGGCCCCAAAAAACCGATTTTAATCATAAAACACTCCTCGTATTATTTTGCACACTTTTTAATATAAGCCAAATTAATTATCGGTACTCTTCCGATTATCTCATAATATAATAACATCATTTTTTCTTTTTTCCAACCGAAATACGACTTATAACCTCGGTTCAAAGAAAATTTTTTCGGCTATAACGACAGCAAAATAAAATGTAATTTTTTGCTGATTATCTTGATATATATTTTTTATAATGCTATTATTTATATTAAGTTTTTTATCAATTTTTAACGATATATTATTAGTCTCAATGGCGAGTCTAACCTAAACCAATGCCCAAACGAGTGTATTAATATCCTGTATTTAAGTATGTGGAAAAAGTATTTAAGCAGTAGACATTTTAACAACAGCATAAATTGAAGTCGGCGGGAAATAAATACATATACAAGGTGGTGATTTGGTGTCGATTGATATTATTAAATCCATTAAGCAATCTGAAGCTGAAGCCGAACAGATTAAAAAGCAATCCCATGAAGACGCCCGGCAAATCCTCTCAGAAGCAAGCAATCAATCTTACAAGCTTCTTGAACAGACTCAGGAAGATGCAGAAAAAGAAGCAAAAAAGATTATTCAGGAAGCCGAAAAGCAAGCAAACGCCGAGATTGAAAAATTTGCCGCAGAAGTATCTTCCGAGTGTGATGCTATAAAGTCAAACGCCAGGAAGAAGCTGGACAAGGCGGTGGAGATAATCATAGGAAGGATAGTGAGCCCCAATGGCAATAGTTAAAATGAATAAAATCTCTCTTATAGGGCTTGAATCAGACAAGGAGCGCATCCTTGAGAACCTTATGAAATTAGGCGTTGTTGAGATTACAGACCCAAAGGAAAAGATATCTTCTGACGAATGGAAAGACCTGGTGGATGTAGACGGTGACGGCGAAAGCGTCTCAGGGCTCGATGCTCAGATTGACAGAGTGTCGGCCATTATTGACTATCTGGACAAATTTGACACACGCAAAAAACCTCTCTTTTCATCCAAACGTGATATCAATGCCAGTGAATTAAACATGATTTTGCAAAATCAGGATAAGCTCTGGTCTGTTATTAACAGTATTAACGAATATGAAGAAATGCTGTCAAACTTAAAAGCAGAAAAGAACAAGAACTCAAACCTGATTTTAAGTCTTAGACCGTGGGAAGCTTTAGACATCCCCCTTGATTTGACATCGACTGCGTCTTCCACGGTTTTAATCGGTGTTGTGCCGGAAATGGCAGATACTGATAAAATAAAGCAGGATCTTTCTGACACAGTGCCAGAAAGCTACTGTGAGGTTTTGGGCAAAGACAAGGAGCAAAGCTATCTTCTTATTATATATTTAAGCAGTAAAGAAGAAGATGCTCTGAATGTATTAAAGCAGTACGGGTTCTCCAAGGTAACCTTTAAAGACCTTTCCGGAACTGTAAAACACAATATCAGTCAAGCTTCTAAAACCATAGAAAAAATAGACAAGGATATCGAGGATATTGAAAAAAAGATAGCCTCCTATGTAAGATATAAGGATGACCTGGAGATTCTCCACGATCACTTGGCTATTGAAAGAGAACGAAAGAGTGTGCTTGTGAATCTGCTCAAAACCAATAAGGTATTCATGCTCGAAGGATGGCTCCCGGAAAATTCATCGGAGCAAGTGAAAACCCTCTTGGAAAAAAGCAGTGATTGCTTCATAGAAATTATCAAGCCAGGAGAAGATGAAGAATTCCCTGTGCTGCTTGCCAATAAAGCCTTTCCAAGTTCTGTAGAATCAATAACAAATATGTACAGTGTGCCAAACTCTAAAGAGCTTGACCCCAACGCCATAATGGCTCCCTTTTTTATACTGTTTTTCGGGCTTATGTTAAGTGACGGCGGTTACGGTGCAATAATGACCATCCTTGCAGGTATAATTCTTAAGGCGTTTAAGCTTGACGAAGGCACCAAAAAGTTCATGAGGCTCATGGTTTATTGTGGCATTTCGACAATGCTCTGGGGTCTACTTTTCGGTGGTTGGTTTGGTATTCCGAACATACCGGCATTGTGGTTCAATCCTTCTGAAGACCCGGAATTGCTGCTCAGTTACTCGCTACTCTTTGGTGCCATTCACATATATGTGGGTCTTGGAGTTCGCGGCGCAAACCTTATCAAGGATAAAAAATACCTTGATGCAGTTTTTGATGTGCTGTTCTGGTATATATTGTTTACGGGATTCATATTATTTGTACTTCCCTATATTCCAAAGGTTGATGCCGAAAGTGTAACCGGCCTGGTAAATCTAGGCAAGTATCTCATGGTAATTGGTGCGGCTCTTTTGATTTTGACCCAAGGCCGGGACAAGAAAAATATTTTTGCAAAGCTTATAGGCGGTGTTTCAAGCCTTTACGATCTTGTAAGCTTTATGAGTGATGTTTTATCCTACTCAAGGCTTCTTGCCCTTGGTCTTGCCACTTCGGTTATTGCATCCATCGTCAACCAGATGGCGACAATGTTCGGCTTCAATAATATTCTAAAAATTATCGCTGTAGTTGCTATTCTGGCCTTTGGGCACATATTCAACTTTGCAATCAATGCTCTCGGGGCCTATGTTCACTCTTGCAGATTGCAGTATATTGAGTTTTTTGGAAAGTTCTATAAGGGCGGAGGTACAGCCTTTGAGCCCTTTAAAGCAAAAACAAAATATATAAATCTAAAATAACAGGAGGTAATTCATTATGTTGGAAATTATTAGTGGAAATTTCTTTGCAATTTTCGGAGCAGCAATAGCCTTTATCTTTGCAGGTTTTGGTTCCTCCAAAGGTGTTGGTTTGGCTGGTGAAGCCGGTGCAGGTGTTTTAACTGAAGACCCGGGTAAATTTGGTCCGGTAATGGTACTTCAGGCACTTCCCAGTACCCAGGCAATCTATGCTTTCGTTATCGCATTCCTTACCATTCAGAAAGTAGTAGCAGGTGACTCTTTGTCAATTGCAGAAGGTTTTATCCTTTTCGCCGGTTGTATTCCTATCGGTTTTGTCGGCTGGATTTCAGGAATTTTCCAAGGCAGAGTTGCTGCTGCAGGAATAAACATGATAGCTAAAAGGCCCGAAGGTCTTGGAAGGGCTATAGTAATGGCACTTATGGTTGAGATGTTTGCTATCTTGGGCTTCATAGTGTCAATATTAATGATTGGTAAAGTAGCATAAGATATTATATAAAAGGGAGTGTTCCCCATGGCAGGAGTAGAAAAATTGAAGGAAAGGATACTTGAGGAAGCACGTGCTCAGGCAGAGGCAAATATCAAGCGTGCTCAGGAAGAGGCTTCGAAAATAATCGCGGCAGCCCAAAATGATGCCGACGCTAAAAAAGCACAGATCCTTGAGAAAGCAAAAAATGAAGCCGTGGATGTTAAAAAAAGGCTTAAAGCAATGGCTGAGCTAGAAGCAAGAAAGAAGAAGCTTCAGGCTAGGCAGGAAGTTGTTGACGAAGCATTCAATAAAACCCTCGAGAAGCTAAACAGCTTGCCTGACAAGGAATATGAAGAAATAATCTCTCGAATGGTAGTAAGTTCCATAGAAAGCGGATCTGAAGAGATTATACTCTCCCCTAGGGATAAGCAAAGAATCTCTGCCGGTTTTATAGAAGGCATAAATAAAAAACTATCTCAAAGAGGTATTGACGGAAAAATAAGACTTTCTGAGGAGACTAAAAATATAAGCGGAGGCTTTATATTAAAATCCGGTAATATTGAAATAAACAACTCCTTCGAAGCAGTTATAAGGATGAAAAGAGAAGAGGTAGAAGCCGAAGTAATAAAAGCACTATTCTAAAGCTGCTTAAAATTTGCAAAGAAGGAGGGATGGAAATTGCCAAAGCTTAAAAAAATCGATGAAACAAAATATGTATATGCAGTCTCACGGATACGCGCCATTGAAAAACGGCTTTTAGATAAAATAAGGCTTGACAGAATGGTGGAAGCAAAGTCCGCGGATGAATCGCTTAGGGTCTTGCTTGAAGCCGGTTACGGCAATGGAGACAATGATCTCAAAAGCATATTTGAATATGAAAACATTTTAAAGGAAGAACACAAAAAAGTGTATAGCCTATTAAATGAGCTTGCTCCTGAACAGGAGATCATAAATATGTTTTTGCTTACAAATGACTACCATAATGTAAAGGTAATTCTAAAGGCGGAATTCTCCGATCAGGACGAGTCTTCCCTTCTGATTGAACCGGGTTCCATTCCTGCTAGCGAGTTAAAGCTTATGATCAAGGACAGAAACATGTCTAAAATGCCTTCCATTATGAGAAAAGCAGTGGAAGAGGTCATAGACACCTATAGCAGGACCAGTGATCCCCAGATAATAGACCTGATTTTGGACAAAGCGAATTATACTCATATGAAGAGCATTTCAGCCTCTTTGGATAATAAGTTCATAAATCAACTGATTGTGATGCTTATAGATCTCAGAAATATTAATATTTTTCTCAGGGTCAAAAACCTTGGAAAATCATGGGATTTTCTCCAAAAGATTCTCATTCGGGGTGGAGATATTGACACTAAGGTATTTATTCAAAACTTCGATGCGCCCCTAGAAAGCTTTATCGAAGAGCTGAAGTTCACCCAATACGGTTCCTTGCTTGAGGAGGGAATTGACAGCCTTAGGAGTACAGGAAGCCTTACCAAATTTGAAAAACTGTCGGATAACTTTACAACCTCCTATATCAAAAAGGCAAAATATATTACCTTTGGCATTGAGCCTTTGATTGGATACCTTATGGCAAAGGAAACGGAGATTAAAAATGCAAGAATCATTATGGTAGGTAAAATAAACAATATTTCTAATGATGTCATTAGAGAAAGGCTGAGAGAGTCTTATGTATAAAGTAGGAGTTATTGGAGATAAAGACAGTATTTTAGGATTTAAAGCCCTTGGTATGTCGGTATTTCCCGTTACAAGCGCTGCAGAGGCGCAAGAGACGATTGACGAAATTGCCGCTATGCAGTACGCGGTTATATACATCACAGAGCAGTTTGCAAAGGATATCGTCTCTACAATAGACAAATACAAGGATCATAGATTTCCTGCCATTATACTCATTCCCGGCAATCAGGGTTCTCTGGGTATCGGTATGATGAGCGTTAAAAAGAGTGTAGAACGAGCTGTGGGTGCTGACATACTTTTTAAGGATGAATAATTATTGTTTGACTTTGAGGTTAAAACTTTTTTTGAAAGAAGGGATAAATCGTGAGCCAGGGAACAATAGTTAAAGTCTCCGGGCCTCTGGTAATTGCCGAAGGCATGAGAGATGCAAACATGTTTGACGTTGTACGTGTAAGCGAACATCGTTTGATTGGTGAAATAATTGAAATGCATGGAGATAGAGCTTCCATCCAGGTATACGAGGAAACCGCAGGCTTAGGCCCCGGCGAACCGGTGGTTTCTACCGGTGCACCCCTAAGCGTTGAGCTGGGTCCTGGGCTTATTGAGAATATTTTTGACGGTATTCAAAGACCTCTTGTAACAATCAGGGAAATGGTGGGCAGCAATATAACAAGAGGTATTGATGTTACTTCCCTCGACAGAAAAAAGAAGTGGAAGTTTGAGCCTACCGTAAAAAAAGGTGCCAAAGTAGCTGCTGGCGACATAATAGGTAAGGTTCAGGAAACTCCAATCGTAGAGCACAGGATAATGGTCCCCCACGGAGTACAAGGTACAATTGAAGAGATAACGGGCGGAAGCTTCACTGTGGAGGAAGCCGTTGCAAAGGTTCGAACTGAAAACAAAGAGTTGGTTGAAATTCGCATGATGCAGAAATGGCCGGTACGTGTGGGCCGTCCATATAAGGAAAAGCTCCCACCCACCACTCCCCTTGTCACAGGTCAAAGGGTTATCGACACTCTCTTCCCCTTGGCAAAAGGTGGAGTTGCAGCAGTACCCGGTCCCTTCGGAAGCGGTAAAACCGTAGTTCAGCATCAGCTTGCAAAATGGGCTGACGCAGAAATAGTTATCTATATAGGATGTGGAGAACGCGGAAACGAAATGACCGACGTTTTAAGGGAATTTCCGGAGCTTAAAGACCCAAGAACTGGCGAATCTCTTATGAAGAGAACCGTTCTTATTGCAAATACATCAGACATGCCTGTTGCTGCCAGAGAAGCATCCATTTATACAGGCATGACTATTGCAGAATATTTCAGGGATATGGGCTACAGTGTGGCATTAATGGCAGACTCCACCTCCCGTTGGGCAGAAGCGTTGAGGGAAATGTCCGGCCGACTCGAAGAAATGCCTGGTGAAGAAGGTTATCCGGCGTATCTAAGTTCAAGGCTTGCCCAGTTCTATGAAAGGGCTGGAAGAGTTGTATGTCTTGGCACCGAAGGCAGAGAAGGTGCTCTGACAGCCATCGGCGCCGTATCACCTCCCGGTGGTGACATTTCCGAGCCTGTTACCCAAGCTACACTGAGGATTATCAAAGTGTTCTGGGGACTTGATTCAAGTCTTGCCTACCGACGTCATTTCCCTGCAATAAACTGGTTGCAGAGCTACTCGCTGTACCTTGATATCCTTGATAAATGGATTAATGAAAATGTTTCCAGAGACTGGAATTCATTGAGGTCCGACACAATGCGCATCCTTCAAGAAGAATCGGAACTCGAAGAAATCGTTCGACTGGTGGGTGTCGATGCCCTGTCACCTTCCGACAGACTTACTTTGGAAGCTGCCAAGTCGGTACGTGAGGACTATCTTCACCAGAATGCCTTCCATGAAGTGGATACCTATACCTCGTTGAATAAGCAGTACAGAATGTTAAAACTCATACTGGGATTCTATTACAGCGGCAAAAAAGCCTTAGATGCAGGAGTGAGTATCAAAGAATTATTTGAGCTTCCTGTCAGGGAAAAAATAGGAAGAGCAAAATACACACCTGAAGAACAGGTAAACAGCCATTTCAATGAAATAGAAAGCGAGCTCAATAACCAAATAGAAGCCCTCATCTCAAAGGAGGTGCAATAAAATGCTAAAGGAGTACAGAACAATATCCGAGGTTGCCGGTCCTTTGATGCTTGTACAGAAGGTTGAAGGTGTTAAATATGGTGAACTCGGTGAAATAGAGTTGGCAAACGGTGAAATCAGAAGATGCAAGGTATTGGAAGTTGACGGAGAAAATGCATTGGTGCAGCTCTTTGAGAGCTCTGCAGGTATAAACGTTGCTACAAGTAAAGTAAGATTTTTGGGAAGAAGTATTGAGCTTCCCGTATCACTGGATATGCTCGGAAGAGTATTCAGCGGTATGGGTAAGCCATTGGACGGCGGTCCGAACATTATTCCCGATACAAGACTTGACATAAACGGTCTTCCTATGAATCCGGCCGCAAGAAACTACCCTTCGGAGTTTATACAGACGGGAGTGTCCGCCATTGATGGACTAAACACTTTGGTTCGCGGTCAGAAACTTCCCATATTTTCCGGTTCGGGTCTTCCCCATGCCCAACTTGCCGCACAGATTGCAAGGCAGGCAAAGGTTCTGGGTACAGACAGTAAATTTGCCGTTGTGTTTGCAGCCGTGGGTATTACCTTTGAAGAATCCGACTACTTTATCAGCGACTTTAAGAGGACCGGTGCCATAGATCGTACAGTACTGTTTATAAACCTGGCAAACGACCCTGCCATCGAACGTATTTCAACCCCTCGTATGGCACTGACAGCAGCGGAGTACCTTGCTTTTGAGAAAGGCATGCACGTGCTTGTTATAATTACCGACATAACCAACTATGCAGAGGCCCTCCGTGAAGTATCTGCCGCAAGAAAGGAAGTTCCCGGCAGAAGAGGTTACCCGGGTTATCTTTATACGGACCTTGCTACAATATACGAAAGAGCCGGAAGGAAGATTGATAGTGAGGGTAGTATTACCCTTATCCCAATACTTACAATGCCTGAGGATGACAAGACTCATCCTATCCCCGACCTCACCGGATATATAACCGAGGGTCAGATTATCCTAAGCAGAGAGCTTCACCGCAAGGGCGTAATGCCTCCAATAGACGTACTTCCATCCCTGTCTCGTCTTAAAGATAAGGGAATCGGTAAAGGCAAAACCCGTGAAGACCATGCGGATACAATGAATCAGCTTTTCGCCGCTTACGCAAGGGGTAAGGAAGCAAAGGAATTGGCTGTAATTCTCGGAGATGCTGCCCTTTCCGATACGGATAAGCTATATGCCAAATTTGCGGATGCTTTTGAAAAGGAATATGTATCCCAGGGCTTTGACGAAGACAGAACTATTGAAAAAACCCTTGAAATCGGCTGGAAGCTGCTTTCAATACTGCCTAGATCAGAGCTCAAACGTATACGGGATGAATACCTTGATAAATATTTGCCCAAAGCATCAGAGAATAAATAACCTGTGCTTTTTACGAGGCTTATTTAGGGTATTATTTATTCCAGAGCTTTTATTTTCAGACTTAAGAAGAAAGCTTATTGCTGTCTTCTTAATATTAAGGAGAGAATCACTATGGGAATTATGCGTGTAAACCCGACCAGAATGGAGCTTTCCCGACTCAAGAAAAGGCTGCAGGTTGCCCGCAGAGGTCACAAGTTGTTAAAGGATAAGCTGGATGAACTCATGAAGCAGTTTCTTGACCTGGTGAGAAAAAACAAAGAGCTCCGTGAAAAGGTTGAAGAAATGCTGATGAAAGTTCACCAGGACTTTCTCATAGCTAGAGCCGTTATGTCATCAGAAGGGCTTGATGCTGCGCTTATGCTTCCAAAGCAGAGCATAAGCCTTGACGTGTCCACCAAGAATATCATGAGCGTGGAAGTACCTATACTGAATTTTACCACTTCAAGCTCCGACGAAAGCGACATATATCCTTATGGATTTGCCTCAACTTCCGGAGAGCTTGACGGGGCCATCTCCACCCTTTCCCAGGTGCTTCCTTACATGCTTGAGCTTGCACAGATGGAAAAATCATCACAGCTTCTTGCACAGGAAATCGAAAAAACAAGAAGAAGGGTTAATGCCCTTGAATATGTAATGATCCCTCAGTTGACGGATACGATAAAATATATATCCATGAAGCTGGACGAAAATGAAAGAGGAAACATCACCAGACTTATGAAGGTAAAGGATATGATGTTGAAGCAAGCCCATGATTATGCAGCGGGACATAATGGAGCTTAGGAGTAAAGTAAAAGCCGCCTGCCAATGAAATTATCTTAGAATTGGCAGGCGGTATATTTATATTTTCCCCAACATAGACGCAAGGCTTCGATATTCTTCTTCAAGAGCCTCCTTATCAGCCCCGGGAATCGATAGCTTTGATGCTATTTCAGCCATCTTCATTCTAATTAGAATCTGTTCCGTCTCATCTTTGGCCTTTTTCGGAGTTTCATTTGTCCGTTGTCTATATTCTTCGAGACTTCCTTCATACTCGGTTATAGTATGGTTTTCAAATACAAGCAAGTGGTCAGCAACAGCATTTACAAAGGCGCTGTCGTGGGAGACAAAGAGAATTGTTCCCTCATACTCGCAAAGGACATTCTCCAATGCTTCCATAGAGGTCATATCAAGATAATTTGTCGGTTCATCCAAAAGCAAAACATTGGCATCGGAGACAAAGAGCTTTGCAAAGGAAACCTTCACCTTCTCTCCTCCGCTCAAGCACCCCACCTTTTTATTTACATCATCATTCCTTATTAATAGGCGTGCCAGTATTGTTCTCGCTACAGTCTGATTCTGGACACTATTCCTCATCACATTTTCCAGTACGGACTTATTATAATCGAGGTTTTCAAAGTCTTGATGAAAATATCCGATTTTTGCCTTAGGCGCAATATATATGCTCCTATCGGCATTTTTGTAAATCAGGTTCAGCAATGTACTCTTTCCTGTTCCGTTTTCACCCCACATGGCAGTTTTTGAACCGTTCAATACCTTAAACCCAGCTTTATCAAATACTTTTTTGCTGCCATAGCTGAAGGATAGCCTGTCAGCAGAGATAACAACCTTGCTTTCCGGTGGATTGGTCAGAGAAAAATCCAGCTTGATTTTCGGTATTTCCTTCGGTTTTTCCTTTACCTCGAGTTTATCGAGACGAGTTTTTAAGCTGTTTGCTGCATTATTGATTTTTTGCTGCTTTTGGGTAGTTTCCCTTTTGTGAAGCCTCGCCTCGGAATTGCCCATTCTTTTCGGAGCTTTCCTCATGGATTTTGACCGATTTTGCCTGTCCATTATTGCCTCTTGGATACTTGACTTTTCATAGATATACTTTTCATACTCCAGAAGTTCACGATTATGCTCCATCTCACTTTGTTTCTTATAGAATGAATAGTTGCCGTTATAGAACTTCAGCTTTCCGTCCCTTACCTCAATTATTTTATTGCAAAGGCTGTCAAGCAAGAGCCTATCATGACTTACCATCACAAACGACTCCACCCTTAGGAGTTTTTGCTTTAAAAGTTCAATTCCCTTATAGTCAAGATTTGCCGTAGGCTCATCCGCAAACACCAGAAGATTTTCACCATTAAAGGCGTTGGCAATTTTGATTCTGGTTTTTTCTCCCCCGCTAAAGACATTTTGATGCACCTTCTGAGACAGGTTAAATTCCTTTAACAGCTTTTTATCTGCATAAATGCTTTCATCGGAAAACTGACGGATATATGCTATATCACAAAATTGTCTCACAAACCCCTGATCCGGTTCTATCTCCTTTGCCAAAATATTCATAAGCGTAGTCTTACCGGAACCGTTTTGCCCTATTATACCGATTTTGTCACCGGAATAAATCTTCAAATCATCAATTTCAATAATAAGCCTGTCACTAAAGTACTTCTTTATATTTGACGCTTCCAATATAAGCATAAAAAAATCTCTCCTTTCACCTTTTTGAGTGTGCCGGAAAGATACAAAAAGCATAATACCCGCTAAAGCAGCAAGGCATTAACTGTATGACAAAGATATTTATAGCTAATCCGGCACAAAACAAGAGCATCATGCTCTCTTTAAAATCAAAATGATTTTTTGCCAAATTAGCCAATCCTCATCGTTAAAATACCTTACCCTTTCTTAATATTTAATTTCATTTTATCCTATTTTAAGCAGTAAATCAATATCTATATTAAAATCTATATTAAATTTAAAATCCCCTCCAGATAAGGATTTTATCCAGAAGGGATTTTTTATCATACTATTAGTTATTTTATACTATAACTGTTACTCTTAAGGGCATACTGGAAAATGGTCTCTTTTACCTTTCACATATGAATTTATATATGACGCATCAAGAGAATCTACAAGGCCATCACCATCTACATCCGCAGCAACATACTGTCTAAAAGTCAAAGTAGTTTTTAAAAGGATATAGTCTTTAACTATTCTAAGATCCTCTTCTGTTACCAACTGATCTCCGTTAACATCTCCATAATAAACTGTGTATGTTGCTCCTGCTGGGAAAGAGGATATTGCCCTAAGAATATAGTCTCTAATCAAATAAGCATCCAACATTGTAACAGCACCATCATAGTTTACATCTGCAGCTATGTACTGCAATTGATTTGTAAACGGTTGCGTATTGTTAATTTCAGCATATAATAATGCAAGGTCTAAAGAATCAATTGAACCATCCAAGTCTACGTCACCGATAAGTACTGTAGTGCTGCATTGATGTCCTGCATATGCCGTCATAGCGCCGCCAAATACTACCATGGCAATGCTTAAAACTACTGTTAAGAGTGCAATTCTTTTTTTCATACACATTCCCCTTTCTTTTTTCTTTGATTTTTTAGTTTATTTATTGAAAGCCGGCCGCCTATCAATCAATATTGCGTTTAAAAGCTGCATTGTCTATACTCAGGAATACATAATAGCTTCATTTATGTGTATATTATATCTTCAAATAATTAATATATCATGCTAATTATACTATATCCTATATTTTGACATATTTTTACCTTCTAGGAAACAATTCGTTACCTCTTTTAATCTACATAAATGCTTTTAAGCAATAAATCAATATGCATATCACGTTAAAAGTCCCCTCCGGATGAGGATTTTTTATCCGGAAGGGACTTTTTATCATACTATTAGTTATTTTATACTGTAGTTGTTACCCTTAAGGGCATACTGGGAAATGCTGAATTTGTTCATTTATATGTTGAGTAATATATGCCAGATCAAGGGAATTTACATAACCATCACCATCTACATCTGCGGCAACAAACTGTCTAAAAGTTAAACTAGTTTTACCAAGAATGTAATCACTAACTACTTTTTGATCGGCTGTTGTTACCAACTGATCTCCGTTAAGATCTCCATAATATACTGTGTAAGTTGCACCTGCTGGGAAAGAGGATATTTTTCCTAGAATATAGTCCGCGAGTATGTTAACATCCTGCATTGTAATAGCAGCATCATAGTTTACATCTGCAGCTATATACTGCAATTGATTTGCTAAAGGTACGGCATAATATACTTCATTATACAATAATGCATAGTCTAAAGAGTTAATTGAACCATCCAAGTTTACGTCACCGATAAGTACTGTAGTGCTGCATTGATGTCCTGCATATGCTGTCATGGCGCCTCCAAATACTACCATGGCAATGCTTAAAACTACTGTTAAGAGTGCAATTCTTTTTTTCATACACATTCCCCTTTCTTTTTCCTTCGATTTTTTTAGTTTATTTATTGAAGTCGGCCGACTATCAATCAACATTAAACTGCATTTAAAAGCTCCATTGTCTATACTCAGGAATGCATAACAGCTTGTCTCTATAAGTTATTATATATGCAAAAAATTTGAATGTCATGTTAATTGTACCATTTTCTAAATTCTGACATGTTTTTTGGTGCCCAGTAAACAATTTGTTACCATTTTTTCAATAAAGCAACACCTTGTATGTATTTAACATATTATAAAAGAAGTTATATATTCCCTTCTTTTTGTAAATAATATATAAATGCCTGGGAGATACTGAAAATCCTAAAAAGAGCTTATTTGTTAAAGGAGTTTATCAATTAGATGACGACCATTGGAATACCCAAGGGATTATTTTACTTTGAACACCATCTACTCTGGGAAAGTTTTTTCTATAATTTAGGTTGCGATGTTGAAGTATCTGATGATACCAATAAAGAAATTCTCGACTGTGGTGTAAAATACTGTAGCAATGAAACCTGCCTGCCCGTAAAAGTTTTTCACGGACATGCATACAGTCTTAAGGACAGGGTTGACTATATATTTATACCTAGGTATACAAGCGTTGATAAAAATGAGTATACCTGCCCTAAGTTCTGCGGACTTCCCGATATGACTCTGCTGAATTTAAAAAGGCAATTCAAAGTGCTGGAAGTAAAAATAAATATGGATGCAAAACCCGAAGAAACCCTCAAAAGCCTTCAGGAAATTGCCACAGCCCTAAAAATTAACTATCCTGATGTGGTGGAGGCTTTTAAAGCGGCACTAGAAACATACAATAACAACAAAAGAAATACGGGAATTTCAGAGGCTCATTTAAATAGCAACATCGCCCAAACTGCAATTTCATTATTGGGTCATCCATACATGATCTACGACAGTTATCTAAATATGAAACTAATTGATAAGCTTAAAGCACGAAACATAACCGTCTTCACTCCTCGGGACATTAACCATGAAACCAAGCGAAAGAACGCCTATCCCTTTGAAGGAAAAATCTTCTGGGATGTCGGCTTTGACCTTCTCGGAAGCGCCTTTACTTTTGCCTCATCTCCGGGCATTAAGGGGATGATATACCTCACTCCGTTTGCCTGCGGAGTTGATGCTTTTGTTCTCGAGTTCATCGAAAGGCGGCTCAAAGAGCAATACAACACGCCTCTTCTGAAGCTTACCATTGATGAGCATACGGGAGAAGCAGGATTTGATACAAGACTGGAAGCATTTTTAGATATGATAGGGTGATTATATGAAAATTACATTTCCGCATATGGGAGATTCATATATAGCTGTAAAGGTACTGTTGGAAACTGCAGGAATAGACTATGTTATGCCCCCTATTTCCGACAGGAATCTTCTTGAACAGGGCATATTGCATTCGCCTGAATTTGCCTGCCTTCCTTTCAAGACAATAATGGGCGATTTTATTTACGGCCTTGAGAATGGAGCAGATATGATACTTTTTGGCGGCGGCTGCGGTCAGTGCAGATTTGGCTATTTTGGAAAGCTCCAATCGGAAATATTAAAAAGCATCGGATATAATGTGAATTTTATTTATCTTGACCTCAGCAATATATCTGTGAAAGAAGTGCTGGAAAAAATAAGGCCTCTTACAGAAGGAAAGAGCAAATTGGAGCTTTTAAAAGCGATATTTTGTGCAATTACGGCTGTGTTTAAAGTTGACAGGATAAACAGACTCTCAAGATACACAAGGTGCCGGGAGGTAAACAAGGGAGAGACGGACAGAATAATGTCAGGATTTCATAATGAAATCCAAAATACGAGAGGCTATAAAAGCATAAACGAAATAATTCGTTCCACCGCTAAAAAGCTGCGAAAAATGCCCCTGGACAGAAAGTACAGACCGATTAGGATTTCCCTTGTGGGTGAAATATATGTTGCCGCCCACCCCAGTATAAATTTTGAGATAGAAAGAAAGCTTGGCAACATGGGTGTAGAAGTATATAACACCATGGGCATCAGCTATTGGATTAAAGAGCATTTTATAAAGAAGCTTCTCCCCTTCAAGATAAAAAACAAGAATCATGAAGCGGGAAAGGAATTTATGAATACCGATGATATTGGCGGCCATGGTCTTAGCACCATAGGCGCCTCTATTAGAAGCGCCAAAAAAGGATTTGACGGTGTTGTCCATATATATCCCTTCACCTGCATGCCTGAAATAATTGCTCAAAGTACTTTTAGCGAAGTGCAAAAGAAATATGAAATTCCCATCATTACACTGATAATTGATGAAATGACGGGTGAAGCGGGCTATATGACAAGGCTTGAGGCATTTGTGGATATGATAAAAATGAGAAGGAAACTATCGTTTTCCCCCATGCCCAGATTTTTTTCGCAAAAAGTTTAAAATTTTTTATAAAAACACTAAAGTACTTTTGCTTTTTACTCGATATTATTCCTGTACAAATTAATACTCCCCTATAAAACCCGTTACATTTTCCCTTCTAAATTGAAATGTACGGGCTTTTTTTTACCCTTTCAAAATAAAACCTCTAAACTTCAAGGAAATCCTGGTAATATGTCATTATTAATGGTAGTATAGTGTTGTAATTTGTTTATATTTAAAGCAAATTATCAATATATCGTTCTATAATTTCATAGATAATTAATTTTTGTAAAGAATAATTTTAAGTAGGTGTATACCATGAGCCAGGTTAGTAATGCTTTAAAAATGTATATGCTATTACAGAAAAACGGTAAGATGAAGATTAGTGAAATTGCTTCAATGCTTGAAACGGACGAAAGAACAGTAAGAAGGTACCGGGATGACCTTGAATTCGCAGGAATATATATAGACTCTGAGAGAGGAAAATACGGTGGATATACGCTTAGAAACAATAATTTCCTTTTAGGTCTTAATATTTCGAGTAAGGAGCAATATTCCCTGCAACTCGTGGAAAGATATCTTAAGGACTCTCAACATATCGCCGCCAAAGATATTTCAAGTCTTGTTATAAAAATCAATGCTGCAAATTCTGTTGAAAATGATACTCATGTTAACCTTTACAATCATATGGCAAAGGAAATCGTCTCAAATACAGACCCGGATTTCGAGCGTAAAAAGTTTTTAGATCTCCATGAAGCAGTTCTTTTAAGAAAAAAGATCCGTATTGATTACACTTCTTTAAACTCCGGCAGAAAAACCAGGATAGTGCACCCCTACGCTACTCTAGAGTACAAGAATGATTTATATTTTATAGGTTTTTGTGAATTAAAAGAAGAGATACTGGATTTTAAAATCTGTCGAATCAATAATTACGAGTTATTGAACGAAACTTTCGAAAAGGATGAAAGCTTCAGCCTTGAAAAGTGCATGGAAAACTGTATAGGAATTTATAAGGATAAGGAATATAATATCAAACTAAAAGTAAAGTACCCCATGTCACAGATTGTTAAGGAAAAAATTTGGGTGAGTAATCAGGTGATAACTGATTTAGATGATAAATCTATTATATTTGAGGCTAAAATGAGGGGTCTTACGGAGATAAAAACATGGATTCTTGGTATGGGAGCTAATGTAACTGTGTTAGAGCCTGATGAAGTTGCAGAAGAAATAAAAAATGAAATAAATAAAATGAAAAATTTATATATGTGCAATGATATGTCCTAAATATCATATAAAATTATAATTAGATTGAATTAATGGAAGGGGGTGACATTAGTGAGGTTAAAATGCGACTTTACAGCTGACAGGCTTCCAATCTCTCATAACATGATGTTTGTAAGTCTTATAAAGGAAGCATTAAAGAAATCCCATTTGGAGTATTTCAATAAGCTTTATACCTATAACGGAAAGTCAAACAAAAAAAGCAAGAACTTCTGCTTTTCCGTTAAAATGAAAGGCTTTGATGTTGACGGTGATATTGTAAACGTTAAAGATGGAGTCTCATTATTGATAAGTTCTCCGGACGCAGAATTCATCCTGTATCTTTATAATGGTCTTTTAAAGATTAATGAGTTTAACTACAAGGATTTTTGTGTTAACAGGACAAGAATATCCATGATGAAAGAAAAATGCGTAGATTCAAGGGAAGTAATATTTAGAACCATATCGCCGATTTGCATCAAAAATAATCAAAACTATTTTTTAAAAATCGATGATGAAAACTATGAGAATGAGCTTAATTATATCGCGGGAAAAGTGCTTGAAAATTATAGGGGTACTGGATTGGAAGAAAGGCTAGTTTTTCATAATGTTAAGATGAAAAATGTTATCGTCAGACAAGATATCCGCGAATTTGAAAAAAGTTCCGGAAGAGATTATCTTTATGTGAATTCTTACGAGGGGATTTTTAAACTGTGTGGGAGCACAAAAGATTTACAAGATTTGTATTCTTTAGGGCTCGGTTTTAAGAGAAACCAAGGTTTTGGAATGTTAGAGTTAGTTTATTAAGTGAGGGGGGTGAGGAAGATTTCTAGATTAAGATTTTATCGTTCTGGAGAGATAGTAAGAGATCTTGGTATTGTTTATTTTTACACTATACTTCAGGAAATGGAATTATATTTCAATAAAGAATACGAGATAACTTTGACGGATAACTTCTTGGAATTTGTATGCGATGACTACTCTGAGGTTTATCAGTACATAATCAGCGTAAAAGTATTTGAAAATTTTATGAAAGGAGTTAAAGCTGAATTAGAAAAAAAGAAAATAAATGAGGAGTTTTTCCAAAATACTACTATTGATAACTTTATAGAAATGGTTGATTCGTTAGCTGAACTTAATGAATCAGAAAAAGAAAAGCTTAAAAAAAGTTTCAAGTCAAAATACGTACCCTACATAAGAAATAGTCCTAAATATGGTGCAAACTCGCAGAGCGAAGAAAACTTTCATAAAAACTTTAATGAACTTGTAAGGTTAGTTTTTGAGTTAAATGGAAAAGTATTGGAGGATCAAATTCAAATACTTGATAAGTACAAATCAAGCGGAGATGTTTGCTGTATCTGTCATAGCGTTTACTCAACAGAACTTGATATTACACACAAGTCAGAGCAAAAGATAAGGGAAGTCTCAAAATATAACTATATGTTTATGGGTGCTGAGAATAGCACTTTCAATAATTATGGAAATGCTCAAAGTTCGGTATGCTTTGTTTGTGAATTTTTTAATTTAACGTTCCTGCTATATTTCAGCTTAATGCAGCCAAAAATTATATCTTATTTTGATTCATTGAACAACATTTATTTCTTTAATTTAAAGATTAATAGCTTAATAAAATTATATAATGATCAAGGATTTTATAAAAAGTTAAGTCAGTATAATGCAAAAAGTATTCGGTTGTATTCAATTAAATCAGATCCTAATAAAGGACTTATATTAAAAATGGAGCAAGTGATGAAGTACGACGAGTATATAAAACAGATAGAGTTATATCACATAATAAATCAATTATCTATCTCTTCAGACACATATCTAAATATATCTGAATTAAGAAGACTGGTTATTAGCAGAAATTATAAAAGTTTAAAAGATGTCTTAATTTCAGTAGTGATGTATTTTGACAGAAAAGAAGGAAGACGTACATTGAATGTAACAAGAACTGTATACAATATCAGACTTTTATTAGAAATGTTAAAAATAGAATATAGCGAGGAGGGAAAAAATTTGGCCAAAGATTATAAAACATTTTTTGATGCAGGTATAAAATTGGGAAGTAAAATTCCAAATGAATCTAAAAATACATTGGGTTTTAAACTTATTCAACTGTTAAAAGTGGATAGCAGGGACGGTATTATAAAGTTATTGTATCACCAGTTTATGGTGAATAGTGTTGAGATTCCTAGATATTTTACCAAAGGAATATTGGATGTGGAAGACAACATAGAACTCACATACAACATTGGTGTTTTTTTAGAAGGACTATTTATTAATCAAAAACAGGAGGAAAGAAAATGAATAAGAATAAAGTAAGTGGAATAACATTGACAATTTTAACTGAAAGTCCAATTGCACTTTCAAATGATCAGGGTGCGGGCAATTATTCACCAATTAAAAAGTACTTCTATAAAGATGGAATTCATTCTATGACAAGCGTAGGTACAGTTACATATGAATTAAGAAAGAAATTGATAAAAGAATATGGATGGACGGCAAGTAGCATTGTTAAAAAGGATAAGAACTTGTATCCAAGGAAAGAAAATATTGAAGCTACAGATTTAAATGGGATTGAAAATGATGTATTTGGTTTTTTGGTACCTGATAAGCAAATTAATAAAACATCTCCATTAAGAGTGATTCCTTTTATTTCAGTGAACACATTTAAATCTGATACTCAAACTGTAACAAATAGAGGATTTTTAAATCCTGATTTGGGACGTGAGTATTTTGATGATAAAGGAAATGCCATTGGTATAGACAAAATTCCAACAACACAGGCATTAGCCTTTGAAGAAGTTTTTGGTGACTATTATTACTATACTATAACAATTGAGTTGGATAGAATAGGGGTAATAGAAGTTGAAAATGATAAGTATCTTGAACCTGGAAATAGAAAATATATGACGAAAGAACTTAGAAAGAAAGCAATTGTAGATCTCATTGATGCAATACTAAACTTTACCCGTGATATTAAACATCAAAAAATACATTTGAAACCATTGGCTGCTTTTGGAGGTGCTTTTAGGAGTCCCATACCGTATTTTTGGAATGATGTTTGTGTTGATTCAAAAGGGAATTTGGTAATGGACTATGTTTATGAAACTATTAAAGGATATGGACTTAACAGTGAAAATTATGTTATAGCTGTATCATCACGACTTCCAGTAACATATAAAAATAGTGACTTTGAGAACAGTATAGTTATAGAAAATATTCCTCAAGAAGCAATGATAAAACTCGTTAATAAGTTGGAAATAGGTGATGATAACAATTGGTATTTGAATACGGAGGAGTAAAATGATAAACAATGTGCTAAAAATGGATATATATCAACCCTTTGCACATTATAGGGAACCAAAGATAATGCAGGATGATTTTATACCAACTTTGCATTTGCCAACTGCTACTACTATTGCTGGGCTTATATCATATCTAGTTGATAGACAAGCTAAATCGGTTTTTAAGATCGGTATTGTCGGAACTTACAAAAATAAAGAAATTCATTTTATACGTGGTGAATTCGAAAGTTACTGGACTAAAATGAGAACTTTTCAGAGAAAAATGATTGAAAAACAAGTTCCCTATAGTGAATATGCTATTTTCTTTAAAGATAAGCAAGCTGGTAATAGGGTAATGAATTTTGAAGTGCTACAAGATGTAAATTTATCAATTTTTATATACACCGAAAATGCTACAGAATATAAGATGATAAAAGAAGCATTGGAAAGTCCAACAAAATATTTATCTATTGGAAGAAAAGAAGATTTCTTTGTACCTCAAAATAAAGGATGTTTTGTTCGGGAAGTACCAGTAGAAGAAGTTGAAATAAAAAGCAAGAAACAAGCTATTATGAAAAATCTATGCATTAAAAATACTTACATTCCAGTATCGCTAAATAGTAATGATGAAGAAATGGAAAACAGACTTAGAAGTGGTGTATTGTATGCATTACCAAAGAGTTACAAGGATTTAACTGCAGAAAAAAAAGATCGACAAATAGTATACGGACACTATGTTTATCTCGACAATAACGGTTATTATCCTTCAAGGGGAAAAGTACAGGTCTATACAGATTATGAGACAAAGGAAACAACATCATTTTTATGGCTATAGGGAAAGTGAGGTGTAAGAATATGAATAATGCTAATATAATGGCAAAGTCAAGTAATTCTCTTGAAGGAATTAATAAGCAGAAACTGACAGAGCATATATCTGATTTACTAGAAGTCTATGAGAAAATTAAAACTGGAATAGACTTTGAGAACATTATGCCTGGGTTTGTAGAGTATTTAAGAGTTATATGTATTTTACATGATTTGGGTAAGATTAATGTAAAATTTCAGCAAAAAATCGAACTGGCCAATAAAATTGACGAAGTAAATCAAAAAGATCCTAACAGTCCGGAAATCAACAGATTGTGGAAGAGATACAATTTTATTAAAGATGAACGTCATAACTTATTGTCAGGAGCTTTTCTAAAATATTTTTTTGATAAGCTATCAGTTTGCGATGATTTGAGAAGTGTTCTATATAAATCCATTTTCTATCACCACGGAAGTTATGAAAAATACTTAGGAAAATCATTTGCTGCAATTGAGAAATCCGTATTTGAAGATGTTGAAAAAGGAGTATTATTATCTGACGAATTTGATAAGACAGAGGTGGAAGAATATCTTTCTAGCAAATTAGGTTTTGACGTTCGATTTAAAGATAATAATATTTTGGACTACGACTTCTTGAAGTATTTAGATGAAAACTTTGGAGAAAACAATGCTAATAGAAAACTTTATATTCTATTAAAAGGATTTCTCAATTTAATTGATCATCTGGCTTCAAGTCAAGAAAAGAACATAGAATACTATTTACCTATAGCTTCTGAAAAGCTTGATGACTTGTTAATTTCATTATTGCATTTAAAGTGTGAAAGAAATGGAAAAAAGACAGATAAAATTGAGTTTAATCAACTGCAAAAAAGAATGGGAGATTTAGAATATAGCAATGTAGTTACTATAGCTTTTACAGGCTCAGGTAAGACTATTGCTGATTATAGATGGTACGGTAAGAGGAAAATTTTTCTGGTACCAAACAAAATATCTGGTGAGAGTTTCTTTTTTGATGCTGTTGAGATATTTGGGAGTGAAGACTATGTAGGATTGTTACACGGAGATATTTCCCTTTATGTTGAGAGTTATCGCCAAAGTATTAAAGGAGAGGATATTCTTTTTACTTCTCGTGATAAAACATTGGCAAAAAACTTTGCAAAGCCATATATAATCTCTACTGTTGACCAAATACTGCTTGCAATATTTAAATATCCAGGATATGAAAAAGTATTTGCTAGTATTTATGAAAGTCATATAACGGTGGATGAAGTTCATTTGCTAACTCCTCGTATGTTTTTAATATTAATATATTTTATAGAGTTTGCAGCTAAACATATGAATGCAAAATTTCATTTGATGACCGCAACTATGCCTGACATTTATCTTCAAAAGCTTAACAGTATTTCTGTCCCTTTTGAAAAGAGTAATGAAAATGAAGTTATTGATGAAAACAGAAAAATTAAGTGTATGTTTTGTAAAGATAAAGATTGGGTTGAAATAGCATCTTCAAGTGTAAAAAATGGAAAAAAAGTTTTGATAGTAAAGAATACTATTGATGAAGCGATAAAAACATACGAACAATTAAATTATCTGCGAGATGATGGTTTTGATATTAATCTTATACATAGCAGATTTAAGTTTAAACATAAAAGGGATAAGTATAGAGGAATCTTAGACCAAGAAGGTGATGTATGGATAGCTACTCAAATGGTCGAAATTTCTCTTGACCTGGATTTTGAAGTCATTATAAGTGATCTTGCACCTATGGATGCAATTATTCAACGTATGGGAAGATGTAATAGGCATGATCATCGGGAATACGGAGAGTTTTGTATAATTGATCAAGAAAATAAAGATGTCTATAAAGAAGAACTAAAAAAAGTCACAAAAAAAATACTGAATCAATATAAGGGAAAAATCCTATCAATGAGAGACAGAAAACAATTGCTTGACTATTACTACAAAGATCCTTCAGTTGAAAAAGACTATCATAATGAATTTAAAGAAGCAGAGGAAGATATAAGGGAAATATATGGAGTGATAAACGCTAGAGAGCTTAATGGTGAAGATATAATGTTCAAGTTTGACCCATATCTAAATATCGTTGATTCTAAGATTGAAGCAAGTAAATTGTTTAGGAAAATTGAGCAAAATGCAAAAGTACTATTTGAAGAAGACTATTATAATGCAAAAGATAAACCTAATAAATATAAAGAATATAATATGTGCAGTATACAGATTAGCAAAGGAATGTTTTATAAATTACAAAAATTCAATGCTTTTTACATAGAGGATGGTTTTTTAATCATAAAACAAGGCTTTTGCAAATATGACCAATGTGTTGGGTTAAGATTAAATAGTAAACAAGAATTAGAAGAGTTAAATATCCAAAATAGTATTTTGTAAAGTTACATATTATAGAAAAACGCAAGGTGATAGTCATGAGCTTTGATTTCGAAAACTACAAAACCCAAGGTGTAAAAGTGAATTACTACTATGTATGCCAAAGAAAGCTCTGGCTTTTTTCTAAAGGCATAACCATGGAGCACTTAAGCGACAGAGTACTAAGCGGAAAAGTGCTCCATGAGACAGCTTATTCGAGACAAAAAAACAGAGAAATTGAGATTGATGACATTGTAAAACTAGATATTATAGATGGCGAATTCGTAAGAGAAATAAAGTTGAGCAGCAAAATGTCGAATTCTCATAGAATGCAACTTCTATATTACCTTTATTATTTACATATGAGAGGCATTGAAAAGAAGGGTATCATAAATTATGTTAAAGAGAAAAAGCAGGAATTTATTGAGTTAAGCGATACCGATAAAATAGAGATTGAGAAAGCACTAGTTGAAATAAAAACTATTTGCAATATGGAAAAGCCTCCTTCCATAGAAAAAAAGGCAACATGTAAAAAATGCTCCTATTATGAATTCTGCTTTGTACAGGAGGTGGAGATTGATTTAGATGGGTAGAGAATACTATATTTTGAATAATGGCAGACTGAAGAGAAAAGAAAATACAATTTACTTCGTAGATAGTACTGAATCAAATAGAGCGCTTCCAATTGAGCAAATTGACTGTCTTCATGTTTTTGGTGAAGTGGACCTGAATACAAAATTTCTAAACTACCTATCAGAGTATTCATTAATGTTGCATTTCTACAACTATTACGGTTTTTATGCAGGTTCATTCTACCCTAGGAAAAAGAATATTTCCGGATTATTAACAGTGAAGCAGTCTCAACATTATCTTGATAAAGCAAAGCGACTTTATCTGGCTAAATGCTTTGTCCAAAGTGCGAAATACCATATAAAAAGGAACCTTAAAAACTATAAGGAAATTACTGATGATATATATGAGAACTTAGAAAAAGAGATTGTTAACGATGCCGTAGAAATCGATGAGTTAATGGGCATAGAAGGGAGAATTAGGAATACCTACTACAAAGCATTTAATCTATTTTTAAAACATGGTTTCCAAATGAGTAAAAGAGAAAAACGTCCTCCTACTGACCCAATAAATGCATTAATATCTTTTGGTAATAGTCTTATGTATACGACAGTCTTAGGACAGATTTATCATACACAGTTAGATCCATCAATAAGTTATTTACATGAACCATCAACGAAAAGATTTTCTCTTAGCTTAGATATATCTGAGATTTTTAAGCCACTGATTGTTGACCCAGTAATATTTAATCTTATAAATAACAGAATCATAAATAAAGATGATTTCAATATAGAAGATGGCATATGCATGTTAAATAACTCCGGTAGGCGGAAGTTTATTACTGAATACGAAAAAAAGCTTGCAGTAACTATCCGGCATAGGAAACTTAATAGAAATGTATCTTATAAAAGTTTTATAAGACTTGAATGCTATAAGCTTATCAAGTATTTTATTGATGATGAAATATATAAACCCTTGAAGGCGTGGTGGTAAATATATTTGTCGTATTAACATATGATATTGAAGTAAAAAAAATCAACAAGGTACGGAAAATACTGAAGAAGTATTTGGTTTGGACACAAAATTCAGTGTTTGAAGGAGAAATCACAGAAGGTAAATTGCAAAAATGTATAGGACAAATTGGTAAGATTATTGACAAGAATGAAGATTCGATATATATCTATATTGTGGAAAATCCCAAGAATATTGTGAAGAATAAACTTGGAAAAGAAAAGGCACTAGACGAATTGATTTTATGAATTTGCAGCAAACCGATTAATTTAAGCAAGCTCTATAATGGCTTAAAAATAGGCATTAGAAGGATTTATGGGATAAACCGGAAAACACTATTGGAAGTTTACTGCAGTTTAATTATGTTTGAGAAAATCTCAACCCTCTGTATATAGCTTAAACAGAGGATTTTAGATTTCTGTCAAATTGGGTATTGCCTTAACTATGTGGGATGTAAAGCTTTTTCATAACTATCGTACAGAGAACGAAGATTATCGTATTGCCTTAACTATGTGGGATGTAAAGGATTGTATCATTGTTACAAATTTTGGCTATTGTCATGTATTGCCTTAACTATGTGGGATGTAAAGTTTCAAATGCTTACATAGCTAAGACGGGCATATCTCGTATTGCCTTAACTATGTGGGATGTAAAGGGATTCAGATTCATTCATGACAGCTTGAGCGACAACGTATTGCCTTAACTATGTGGGATGTAAAGACGTTATGATTTTAGAGCCTTTTCTGAATGGTTTGTGTATTGCCTTAACTATGTGGGATGTAAAGGCGGTAATAGAGTTTTATATTCCAGAGGAATGTGTCGTATTGCCTTAACTATGTGGGATGTAAAGTGAAATCTGAATTTGAGGTTGAAATTCTCAACAAATAGTATTGCCTTAACTATGTGGGATGTAAAGGAAGATGAATGGGTATCAGGTATTAGCAGGGTTACTTGTATTGCCTTAACTATGTGGGATGTAAAGAGTTTTACAATAAACCTTAGAGAACTTGCTGAAAGGTATTGCCTTAACTATGTGGGATGTAAAGACTTATTATGCTGGATATAGAACCTTCTGATATGTGTATTGCCTTAACTATGTGGGATGTAAAGTCATCTAGCCATGCCTTTATTTTATGCTGTCGGATGTATTGCCTTAACTATGTGGGATGTAAAGGAAAATGATAAGAGCTGACATTAAACTCAACTATGCGTATTGCCTTAACTATGTGGGATGTAAAGTTATCGTATCGAGGGTTATAGGCAGCTACTTGCTCACCGTATTGCCTTAACTATGTGGGATGTAAAGCATATTTACTAATTTTTGGTGCAGTTTTGCTGATGGGCGTATTGCCTTAACTATGTGGGATGTAAAGAAAAGGGAATCTCTTCGAGTTGTTTACATAGTTCCAGTATTGCCTTAACTATGTGGGATGTAAAGGATAAGAACGAAAAAACAGGTGCTAGCGAGCGCGCAGTATTGCCTTAACTATGTGGGATGTAAAGATAAAAAAAGTAATTCCCACTGGTGGGTGTAGTTCAGCACTTTAAAATCGGAATAAAAAGCAAATTAAAATTCTCTTAATACCAGTGAAAACAGCAAAATAAAATTCTATACGCATAATACTACCGGAAAAAAAGCAATAAAAAGCAGGTCAATGACCTGCGAAATCAAAATTCTGGGTAGTCCAGTTCTTTGTATAAATGTAGTAACGCATATGCAACAGTAACGCCGTCAATAACACCGAGAACCGTAGTAAGCCTTTCTTTATTCCAAAAAATATCATTAAAATTTACCAAATGACAGCCGACGTTAAAATCCGGCATGCAGGCAAAATATCCTCTTGAGGTTTTGCCGAAAATAACCATGATACTTGAGCGGCTTTGGATCATAAATTCATAATGCGTACCATAGTCTTTAAAGTTTGATATTTTGCCGGGCCAGTACTTTTTTTGTGGTTACATATAAAAGTATTCATCGATTTTACCTAACCCCAAAGTTTGGTTTGAAAACCTAAAAGCATAATATTTACAAGCTCTGAACGTTTTTTGCCTATGCGATTTTGAATTGTAGGATTTAGTCCGTTATGAGAAAATAATTTTTCTCCATGTTGTGAGGCATAATACGTAATAAGTTCTTTTAACTGCTTTTCCGGCATTTTTAACCCGATATAACTGTCACATGCCTTAATGATTTGGGCGGCTAACGATTTAACTGTAGTAGGGTTTTTTAAAATATTCATGTATTTGTACTCCTTTTGTACTTTTTGTAACGGATTGAACTCTGTTTTGTACCTTTAATATTCAAGAGGTTAACTTAAAGAAAGACTATTGCATGCAGATAGTATAACCTCTGTATCAATAGTGTTCTTTTTTAGCTGAGCTCCAACAATCAGAGCAGTGGTCATGACGCTGTTGATAATACGGGGCGTTCCTTGACAGAAGTTAGCAACCGCATGAACGGCAGATTCATCAATAATACTGTGAGCTGCTCCTGCAAGATCAATTCTTGAGTAAATATAATTTTTTGCTTCTTCAGGTGAAAGACCTTCATAATTGTAGTGAATGACTATACGCTGTTTAAGTGCTTCGTGCACAGGTTTTTCAAGGATTGAGCAAAGGTATGGCTGACCAATAAGTAGTAGCGTAAAACAGTCAAGACTGTCAAATTGGGTGTTCATAAGCATTTTAATGTCCCTGAGTACATGAATATTAAGATACTGACTTTCATCTATTGCTAGTATAAATGTTTTTCGTTTCTCTTTAAGCAAGTGCAAGAGTCGTTCTTGTATATTTCTGAACATTAAGGATTTTTTAGAACCAAATTCCAAGCCTAATTCGTGGCAGAATTGTTGGTAAAATTCAGTGACACTAACAGTTGAAAGGCATATATATGAAAGCTGATACAGATTTGGATTTAGGCTCTGTGAAAAGCAACGCAAAGCGAATGTTTTACCCATACCTGGTGGAGCTGTAAAAAGCCCTATGCCATGTGTGGTCTTAAGGTATTCTAGCCTTGAAAGCATTTGCTCATGGTCTTTGGATCTAAATGCATGATTTTCCGGAAGAGATTTGTCAAAAGGATTAAAAGTCATACCATAAAAAGATTTAAACATTATCAAATCCCTCCATTTTTGAATAATCAATAGCATTTTGGTTATTGCGTTTAGTACGTCCGTTTTCAGCGCGGTTGGTTTGGCGAACTGGATATTTTGTGCCTTCAAAGAAAATGTATGCATCCTGCATTTTGTCAGGAAGGAAGCGTATTTCAACCTTTGTGCGGATAAACTGCATAGGAACGTCATAATAAACTTTATCAATAGAGATTGTTGAATCAAGGTTTACCTTTCTTGTAACGCGGTTCATAAAGCATTCATCAAGCCATTCCTTGCTTTTTGGAATTCTTACATGACTAATACCCTTCTGATAGCGTTCCATAGGGGTTTCACCAATAGTTCTATTGATAGTAGTGTTTCGCTTGCGTACATAATCAGCAAGCAAACGGTTAAGCTCTTCAAGAGATGAAACGGTAGAAGAGTCAAAGCCATTGAGCCATGAGTCTTTGAGGGTTCGAAAGCTCCTTTCCACTTTGGCTTTGCTGGCACCATCCCGAACTGGAGTATGTAGCTTCACAATTCCAAGTGAGCCGCAAATTAGCGTTAATTGTTCGTTGGAATAGGTGCTTCCATTGTCTAAATATAACT
>NZ_RLII01000013.1 GCF_004102745.1 Acetivibrio mesophilus
GCACTTCCAAAGGAACTTAAGGGTAGGCTTTTACTGTGTGCATAAGAGCAAGAATCATGATACTTACTTAAAGCCAAATATTGAATTTTCAAGGTGCATAGAGATTATTAATCTGCGAAGTTTAAGTTAATGTAAGCTGTAAATGGTCTCCGGTCCACAAAGCTGTGCGAAAGTTATTGTTTTGTTTTGCAGCCTCTTCAATATTCACTACAAAGGGTTCCGGCCCATAGTCCTTTAATTTAATCGGCATGCCGCCCTTACACTGATCTGTATAGGGAATATATTGAGGCAGATACGGTTTGCATAGGTTGAAGTTATACATCGGCATATTCGGAAAACAGGGACACTGGCACATTTTATCCTTATATATGCTGTGTGGATTATATAATTGTGCATGTGCAAAATAAGGATATGACCAATTATTATTTGTATTATACATATTACCCATCCCTTCCTAACGTCATGGTATCATTCTATGTTTTATATCAAGTAAATGTGACTCTTCCTCTTGTATGACCTTTTTGTCAATCCGTTCAAATAAGATTTCCACCTGCCCAATCTCCAGGCTGCCCGGAACTTCTATACACTGCCAGACTGCTTTTTCAATCTTTAAGATGTTTCTTATTTTCGCAGAGGAAAACGGCAAAAAAGGTTCAAGCAGATTAGAAAGGTTAGCGATAATTTGCACACAGGTATAAAGAGTTTCCCTGCACTTTTCAACATCACTCTTTATTGTAATCCACGACTTACTGTCATCAAAGTATTTATTTGCTGACCGTACAAATACAAAGATTGCATCCAGTGCCTCCTTGAAGTTACCCTGTTCTATGAGTTCTCCAACTCGAGGATAGATATTTGTTAATGATTGCAGAATATTCTCATTACATCGAGCCTCCGGTATCTTGTTTTCAAAATTCTTTTGAATAAACACCAGACTGCGGTTCACAAAATTTCCGTATGCCCCCAAAAGCTCTCCATTATGACTGTTAATGAATTCTCTCCAGGTGAAGTCGGTATCCCTTTTTTCGGGACCATTACCGATCAGGAAATAACGGATGGAATCAGGCTCGTATCGTTCAATGAAATCCTTTACCCATATTGCCCAATTTTCGCTGGTGGAAATTTTCCTGCCTTCCAGGGTCAAATACTCGCTGGATATAATATCGTCCGGGAGCTTCAACTTGATATCGGTGCGACCTAAGAGCAGCGAGGGCAGAATAATTGTATGAAAAGGTATGTTATCCTTTCCATGTACGTAATATTGCCTTGAGCTGTTCCAGAATTCATAAAAGTCAATTCCCTGCTGACCGCATAGCGTATAACAGTCCGAAAGGTATCCAAGAACATTTTCAGCCCAGATATATATTTTCTTATCGCCAAACCCATCCTTCGGAACATCAATACCCCAATCGAGGTCACGGGTCAGGCTTCTGTCACGCAGTCCTTCCTGAATATATCTTTTTGACATCTCATAAGCATTTTTTCTCCAGTCCTTGTGACTCTCAATATATTCCTCCAGTTCTTTCTTCATACGGGTGACAGCAAGGTAAAGATGATTGGTAGAACTGAATTCCGGTGCCTTTTTGCATATGCTACATTCTGCCTGAAGCAGGTTTTCCGGCTCCAGTACACTTCCGCACACTTCACATTGATCGCCCCTTGCGGGCTTACCACAATGGGGGCATAAACCTTTTACAAAGCGATCCGGCAAAAATTGCTTGCATTGGATACAATATGCCTGCAAAGTGCTTTTCTCATAAACATACCCTCCATCATAGAGTTTTTTGTGGAAATCTTCAACAAAGCTTTTGTGTTCGCTGCTGGATGTTTTTCCGTATAGATTATAAGTGAAGCCAAGACGATTGAAGCAATCGACAAACTCATTGTGGTAATAATCACTTATTTCCTCAGGTGTCTTGTTTTCCTGCCTAGCTCTGATTGCGACTGGCGTACCATGACAATCACTGCCTGAAACCAAAAACACTCTGTCTCCTTTTGATCTAAAATACCTTGCCAATATATCCCCCGGCAATAATGCAGCTATATGACCTATATGCAAAGAACCATTGGCATAAGGCCATGCATTTCCTATTAAAATATTCATAAACACACCTCATTTCTAATTGATTTGGATTGACATATTTATATAAGCAAAATGCGCATTAAAAAAGCTCTCACCTCCAGGATAAAATCCTGGGGACGAGAGCATGATACTTCGTGTTACCACCCCGGTTCATTGATGCTTCGCAACACCAACCTCAGCAAGTACGGCAGGATAAATGAATCCTGATTATACTCCGGCACTATAACGGGAGCACCCGTCGCAGTCTAAACCCTAAAAGGATTCGGTGCGAAAGCTCCAAGACCATCTTCGGTTATCTATTCCTTACTCCTTCTCAGCTTACCGGAGCTCTCTGTAAAAGACATCAATAACTTACTCTTCTCTTCATCGCATCTATAATTTTATTGTAATCAAACTATATATCCACCTTTAATAGGATATGTCATAAATCCGGTTTCATTCACATTTTTAGTCTGAATGTAATTTTATGCAAGTTATATAAATATATTAACATGATATGCATTTGCAATCAATAGTTTACAGTAATAATAATCAACAGAAATAACCATCTAATTGAATTTTATTACTTTTTCACGATTACGCGATATACGCAAGCGGGCTCATTTTTACCCCCCACATATACAGACAAAATGAAGAAACCTGTCTACGGACATTAACCGCAAACAGGTTCATGGCGGAGACGGTGAGATTCGAACTCACGTGCCGCTCACGCGACAACCTGATTTCGAGTCAGGCTCGTTATGACCACTTCGATACGTCTCCATATATTATTTAAAACATCTTTATTCAGATTTTAATAATACCTAAAAAACTCCATAAAATCAACTATAAAAATCATATTCTTTATTTTTGATTTGGCTTTCTCTTTCTAAGCTCCTTGAAAAAATTCTTCAAAATCTCAGAGCATTCTTCCTGCAATATTCCGTAGGTCACTTCAACTTTATGGTTAAAAGCATCAACCCTAAGTACATCTATTACCGACCCAACTGCCCCTGCTTTAGGATCCACAGTCCCTATAAAAAGCCTTCCAACCCTAGCCTGTATAATTGCACCGGCACACATTGTACAAGGCTCCAATGTAACATACAAATCACAGTCGTTAAGTCTCCAGGTACCAAGCTTTGCAGATGCTTCCCTAATTACAGCTATCTCAGCATGATTGGTGGGGTCATTGGTTAATTCCTTTTCATTATGCCCCCTGGCAATTATTTTGCCGTCTCTGACTATCACTGCCCCTATGGGAGTCTCATCCTTGCTGTATGCCTTATAGGCTTCCTTCAAGGCCTCCCTCATAAACCAATGCTGTGAGCCCTCTTCAAACTCCAACTTACGTCCAAGCCTCCAATTAAACGAGTGTAAGGCGGAATAACTGCCAAACGTTGCGAATAAAATTATAACTAAAAATATGCTTATTGTCAAACCCATTGTTTGTTAGGTGATTTGATATTACTTCATGCTTTGTGGGTTTTTGTATAAATAAATTATTAAAAAACCACTCAAACCATTAATTTGAGCGGCTTTCCTCTGGTGTGCCCAAAGGGATTCGAACCCCCGGCCTGCGGTTTAGGAAACCGACGCTCTATCCTGCTGAGCTATGGGCACATATAATATATTATATTATATCCAAAATCAACGATTAATAGTATACTAAAAAAGCACAAATAATTCAAGAGTATTTTTTCCCAAAATTAAATTTATATTTCAACACCATTACATTCCAAAATAAGCCTCCTTTTTTCAAGCTTTTAAACCTATTAATTATCCTGCCTTGACCGTTTGGTCAATAAACCTTAACTAGTCATCGGTAAGCAATAAAGTCTACTATAGCCTAAAAAAGAGATGACATCCTTACCAAGTTACGCGCCATGCGTGGCGCACATATAACACAAACTCGTTCAGCAAAAGCCGAACGAGTTTCCACTTACCGTTTATTCCTTTACCCCTTCGATTTTTTGTATAAACTCTTCTACCGTAAAATCAAGTCCAGTAATATCGCTGAAACTCATTTCGGCGATGGAATCAGATTTCTTCAGTTTGCCCTTTTCTTTTGACATAGACTCATCACCGTAACCAAGTCCTCTGGCAATAATTTTCGAATTTATTACATCAAACCTTCCGTCGCTTATTCCTAAGCTTCGATATATATATTCTCCTGTGGAATCTTTACCTTTTTTTAAAAAAAGCACTGCTTCATCATTTAATCTATAAATTGGATCCCCCATTATACTGATATCTTGACCGTCTATAATTGCACCCGTTTGAATAAGTTTTATTATATCCCCTTTGGCAAGGTTACCCTTGATAACGTTTAATATCTCTGCTTTACTATATGTAAAAAATAGTTCCTGGTCTTCAACAGTTTCGGTTGACAAAATTTTTAAATGCACAATTTCCTCTGCATTTTTTTTCAATTCAGATATGTTATTAAATCCTTCAGCCTTAATAGCACTCATAGCTCCACCTGTAACAATAGCTTCTCCTGCGTTACTAACACTTTCATCTTTTCCTGTATTACATCCGGTAATCCCTAAAAGAAGGGCTACAGCAGCAGATATTAAGACTATACCTTTTTTATTAATCATTTTTCCACCCTCCCTAATTAAAAGTAAACAAAAACAACAAACAAATAAAACTATCCCTACTTTCTTCCTCTTCACAAAGACACACTCGTTTCATATTTTTCTGTTAAGCACTTTTGACATATCTTAATTGTTGCAACAATTAAAAGAAGATAATTCAGCATTATTATATCATGTAATATTCATCCATTCAAGTATTAAATTTATAAATTGATATATAATTATGTAACCAATATTGCAATTTGCAATCATGACCACCAGCTAATCCGACGGTTTGCTCTTGCCCTATAAGGATATGTTAATTAGCAAAGTTGTCCAACAGTGACTTTGTTAATGTCAGAAATTAATTTAAATATAATGCCATTAAAAACTCGTTAACTTTGTTTCAAAATTATTCGATAGAAAGTTTAACAGCCTATTTATTTTCTTTTATTTCACAAGGGAGGGTAACCATGAAATTAATCATAGATAACTTCAAAAAACTAATCATTTTCATCCTTATCATCTTAATTACAACTTTTTGCCTAAGGGACACTGCTCTAGCTAATTTCAGCCTTAATGCTACTCCTGCAGACTTCAATTCCGATACTCAAATAAATCTTAACTGGACTTCAGTCACAAATGCTGTTTACTACAGCATTTCAAGAGACGGTTTACATATTGCCAATATAGATGTTAACGTTGACAGAAACTATTTGAGCTTTCAGGATACCGGGCTAGTGCCTCAAACCTCCTACAGCTATACTCTAACTGCTGTAGATCCCAACGGAAAGGCCATCAAATCAGCCTATAGCACGGCTTCTACGTTAAAAATGAGAGCTCCTTCCATTATCTCCTCATACCTGGATATTAATAATAATGAGGTTACGCTGACATGGCTAAACAATTCTCTTGCTGCCAGCAGTACCATAGTGAATAAGTCTGGAGCTGGACAGGTTGCTCAAGTGTCTGGCAAAAAAACCTCTATCAGTTTTGTAGACCCAACCCTAACTTATGGCGTCGAATCACAATACACCATTATGTCAATAGACGGGAACGGATATTCATCAACCTCATCCTCTCCTGTTTCTATAATACCTATAGCCCCTCCAGTTATAGAAGCATCGATAAAAAACAGCACAGCAACGATTTCCTGGGGACAACATGCTTATATTCAGGAATTTAGACTTGAGAGATCCAAGTACCTGGAAGATAAAAAGAAATGGGATTCATGGCAAATAATAAATACTAACTTGCCGAAAAACAGCACAAGTATCACAGACCACCTCAGTAGCGATGGAACATACAGGTACAGATTAAGTATTGACAATGAAAAATATAAAGGTTTCAGTAATATATCAAAGCCTGTGTCAAGGCTTTTGGCTCCTTCAAATCTTCAATGTGTCCCAGTCGATTCCGGAAGAATCGACATAAGCTGGAGCCTCCCCTCAAAAGGCAACTTCACCCTTAAAATAGAGAAAAGAATCGGTTCGGGAAGCTACTCTACAATAGCTGTCCTTGACAGTAATATAACAACTTATTCGGACACTGAGGGAATTCTTGCGAACAAGTATTATTATTACCGAATAACAGCTTATGATGAGAACGGCAACTCTGCTTCATCTCCCGTGTATTCCATATACACCGGAGTACCGTCCGCCGCATCAAACCTGAGATTAGAAATAACATCTCCTACCAAAATAACTTTGAATTGGAAGGATTCTTCCAGCAATGAATCCGGCTTTAGAGTTGAAAGAAAGGTTGACACAGGTGACTTTGTTCCGATTGCAACTTTGAACGCAAATACCACTTCCTATATTGACAATAACGTAAGCACCCTATCCTCCTATACCTATAGGGTCATACCCTTTAATTCGGCAGGGGATGCTTCAGCCTACAGCAATGAAGTTTCTTGCACAACCTCTATTTTAAAGGTGGCTCCCGGATCATTGACCGTTACACCGGTATCTCCAACTGAGATTGAACTCAACTGGAGATACGCGGGCTCCGCAAGTTATAGTACCGTTATTGAAAGAAAAACCGGCGATAATGATGCCTGGGAAATAATAACTACCCTGGCAGCAGGCTATACAAGTTACAGAGATACGGACCTCCTTCCAAACACCCAATATTTTTACAGGGTAAGAACAAATCTTGCCAGCAGAGTTTACTCAAGACCTTATCCTGAAAAAGCCGACGGAACTGGAGTCTATACTTATTTGGAAGCTCCTGAGAAATTGACATCGGCCTGGACCACATCCGGATTTGTGAAACTTTCCTGGAAGTATGAGTCCTGGGGCGAGTCAGAGATTATAATTGAACGAAAAGTTGGAAATGGCAGGTTTATAGAAATCGACAAGCAGGACGCAGATAAAACTGTATGGTATGATTACGACATAGACCCGGAAACCAGTTACACATACAGAATCAGGGCCGCTAATGCCTTTAACTCGTCGGAATATTCAAATGAATCTTCTGTGGACGGCATGAGCTTCAAACCGCCCGAGGGCCTGAATGCTTCCATTGTATCAAATACCGAAATAATTTTGAGCTGGATCGACATGACCGATAATGAATCCGGCTTCAGGGTAGAAATGAAAACAGCGAATGACCAGAGCTGGAGAAAAGCCGCTTCGCTTTCTAAGAACACCACCAGCTGCACAATTAAAGACTTAAAACCCGATACCCTTTACTATTTTAGAGTAGTAGCCGAAAGGTCATCCTATCGTTTTGAGGTATACAGCGAGGAAATTCAGGTGCTTATGAAATCTCTATCCGCGCCGTCAGGCTTGGTAGTAAAGGTTATTTCACCAAATCAAATTCTCCTGGAGTGGAAGGATAATTCCGATGATGAGGATGGCTTCGTCATTGAAAGAAAGTCAAATCAAGGGGAATTCGCGGAAATTGCGAGGGTAGGCAGGAATGTTGAAAAATACACAGATAATCAGCTTTATTCCAATACCACCTATTACTATAGAATAAAAGGCTATGACAAAAACATATACACCAATTACACCAATATTGGAATGGCCAAAACTACACCTTCCCAAACCTTTAAGGATTTAAATTCTGTTCCTTGGGCAAAGGAATCCATAGAAAGTCTGGCAGCAAGAGGAATTATACATGGAAAATCCGAGGAACTTGGAATATTTGCACCCAATGACCGTATAACCCGCGCAGAGTTTATAACTCTCATAATAAAGGCCTTCCAATTGGATAAAACACCAACAGGCACTTTCGCCGATGTGAAGCCCAATCATTGGTACTACAAAAACGTCATGATTGCCAAAAACATGGGCATTGTTTCAGGGACAGGTGACAACTACTTCTATCCCAATGAGCCTATAAAAAGGGAGGACATGGCTGTAATTCTGGCAAAAACCTTTAAGATCGTCGGCAAACCGCTGCCAAATCACAGCAACTCAGTCCTGGATAAGTACTCCGACAAAAACCTTGTATCCATCTATGCCTTGCAGAGTATGGCTATATTGAACGGAGAAGAAATCATAAACGGCAAAAGCAGTACGCAGCTTTCTCCAAAAGATTATGCTACAAGGGCAGAAGCTGCGGTAATAATATATAAAGCTCTAAAAAAATTATAATTTGTTTTCATACACTCTCCTAATATGAAAAAACCCATTTATTGCACCTTTCTTCCATGGAAGGCGCACTTTTTTTTGTAATAAAACTCTGCTTTTTCGTTAATATTAACCTTGGAAAACACAATATGTTGGGTTATAATGGTATAGTAATCTGGAGTAAAATATATACAACTCTTATCCCTTTTCTTACAAGGAGGACTTTTAAGTATAATGGATAGCTTAAACCTGACTGCCGCTTTAGATGTACTGCTAAAATTCAGATCTCAGCGCGATTGGAGCAAGTTCCACACCCCAAAGAATCTGGCCATTTCGATTGCAATAGAAGCGGCAGAGCTTATGGAGCATTTCCAATGGAAAACCGATGATGAAGCAAAAGAGTATCTTTCTTCATCCAAATTTGACGATGTAAAAGACGAGATTGCCGACATTGCATCATACCTGCTGCTTTTAAGCCATGACCTCGGAATTGATCTTAACCAAGCAATTCTCGACAAAGTCAAAAAGAATGAGCTAAAATATCCCGTCGCTAAGTGCCGGGGTAAAAACAATAAATACAATGATCTATGAACTTAACATTAACAATAAAATTAGTTAAAGGAGGCTCTTTCGTATGCCGGAATTAAAAGCAAAAGTACTTCCCAAAAGAGATGAAATAGATAGTAAATACAAATGGAAGCTCGAAGATATATGTGCCAGTATTGATGACTGGGAGAAGGACTTTAGCAAGGTTAAGGAATATGTATCCCAAATAGTTGGGTTTAAAGGTACTTTGAATAAGGATTCAAATACTCTCCTAGAATGTTTGAAGCTCAGCAACAAGCTAATGTCCATAAACGACAGTGTCTTTGTATATGCAAGGATGAAAAAGGATGAAAATAACGCAGATTCTACATATCAGAGTCTGGCCGATAAAGCATCTGCCCTTATGACTGAAGCCTATGCTGCTGTATCTTTTATTGTCCCTGAAATAATATCTATCCCCGAGGATAAGCTAAATAGCTTTCTTGAAGAGAATAAGGACCTTCAGCTGTACCGCCAATTTTTTCATGAGATTCTGCGGCAAAAAGAGCATGTACTCTCGGAAAAGGAAGAGGAATTGTTGGCCCTTTCCTCAGAAATGGCCGGCTCTCCAAGAGAAATCTTTACCATGTTCAACAATGCAGATATACGGTTTCCTTTTATAAAGGATGAAGATGGTGAAGAAGTGGAACTCACCAAGGGCAGATACGTTAAATTCCTTGAAAGCACGGACAGAAGAGTCCGCAAAGATGCTTTTGAGGCCCTTTACGACACTTACGGCAAATTCAAAAACACCCTTGCTGCTTCTCTTATCGGTAATATCAAGGCTTCTAAATTCTATGCCACTTCCGCTAAGTACAGCTCATCCCTTGAGGCTTCTTTAGATGCCGACAATATAAGCGTAGATGTATATGATAATTTAATTGAGACGGTAAATAAAAACTTACCTCTTCTCCACAGGTATTTGAAGCTAAGGAAAAAAGCTTTAAAGATTGATGAGCTTCATATGTATGACCTATATGTTCCAATTGTTCAAGAATCAAATAAGAACATCCCCTATGAAGAGGCCCTAAAGATGGTGGAATCGGGACTGCATCCCTTAGGAGAAGAGTATCTCTCATACCTTAAGGAAGGGTTTACAAAAGGCTGGATAGATGTGTATGAAAACCAGGGTAAAACCAGCGGTGCATATTCATGGGGCGCTTATACGACGCACCCTTATGTCCTTTTAAACTACCAGGGTACAATAAATGATGTCTTTACCCTAGCTCATGAAATGGGCCATGCAATCCACTCCTATTACACCAACAAAACCCAGCCCTATGTTTATTCGGAATACAAAATCTTTGTTGCCGAAGTGGCATCAACGGTTAACGAATCCCTGCTTATGAATTACCTTCTTGACAAAACAGCAGATAGAATGGAAAAAGCCTATCTTTTGAATCATTACCTCGAGCAGTTCCGCGGAACTATCTTCCGACAGGTTATGTTTGCTGAGTTTGAAAAAATAGTTCACTTGAAACATAAAAATGGAGAACCCTTGACATCGGAAATCTTAAGCAATATATACTATGACCTTAATAAAAAGTATTTTGAAGCCGAGGTAAACGTAGATAAGGAAATTTCCATGGAATGGGCAAGAATTCCCCACTTTTATACCAGCTTCTATGTTTACAAATACGCTACCGGCTTTTCATCTGCAACCGCTATATCCAGCATGATACTGAAAGAAGGACAGCCTGCAGTGGATAGGTATATTAAGTTTTTAAAAAGCGGAAGCGCCGATTACCCCTTAGAGCTTCTTAAAATTGCCGGAGTCGACCTTTCCACACCAAAGCCAGTACAAGATGCCTTGGATGTATTTGAAAAAATTCTGACCGAACTTGAAGCACTGATATAGCAGTATATATTGCGAGTTCTTATACGGCTTTGAACTCGCAATATTCTTTAATTGCCCAATTTTCACTATTTCTTGTTCTTCCATACTGTTTTAATTGCTTATAAATTGTTATATACTAATTAATTGAAGTTATAGCTGTTACTTTAGAGGTGTTAACATATGAATGTACTTAATGTTCATGATAAAACAATACTCCATCACGCGTCAAACAATGAAACCTATAAAAAGGGCATATTATATAGTCTCAATCATCGGGTAAGGCGCTTTGAATTCGACTATGATAAATTGGTAATCAATGCTGTGGTTAGAGGCTCGGAGGATTATGATGTCTCAATATATTTTGACGATAGTGGCGATATCAACGAATACGAGTGCACATGTCCGACCTACTACAGTTACTACGGCGCATGCAAGCATATTGTGGCAGTAATGAAAACGGCTCAAAGCGAGCTTCTCAAATTCAAATATGGTAACCCTAGGAAACAGAATAAAAATACCTTTGAAGATGTATTTACTTTTTTTGAAGGCTTGTTGGATGAAAATCCAAGGCAGGAAGTTCAACTAGAAATAACTTACGAATTTAACCGAGATTATTTTAATAGTCATACATCCACACTGGAGCTTAGACTGGGCATCGGTAAACTGTACATTGTAAAGGATATGAAGGAATTTTTGTCCCACATATACACCAATACACCTTTAGAGTTTGGTAAAAATTTCACTTTTGATCCTGCACAACATACGTTTTCTGAAGGGGATCAAAAAATTATCGATATACTTATGGAAATATACGAAAATGAGAAGCTTTTAGAGCAAAGATTTAGATATACTTATCAGGCAACATCCGGGGTATTCACCGGTAAAAAGGTGCTGCTCTCAACACCATATTTGCTAAGGGTATTTGATGCTTTAAAAAATAAAAACTTTTATGCAAAGGTATTGAACAACGGCGAAAAACTTATGTCAATAGCCAATGAGGATCTTCCCCTTGATTTTTCTCTATTCCGTAGAAGCGATAAGGTTTTGCTGCACTTAAAATCGTATAGGTCCCTTGTGCCTCTCACCGAGAAAGGGGTTTATTTCTATTACAACGACAGAATATACCACCCTTCCGAAAAACAGCAAAAATACTATATCCCTTTTATTTCCAAGTTGTTGGACAGCAAAACAGATAGCCTTCCTTTTTCCGCGGCTCAGACAGAAAGATTTGTTTCTGAGGTTCTGCCCCATATTCGCAAGCTAGGCAACGTTTCCATGGATAAGGAAATAGAGGATAAGCTTGTTAAGGAAGAGCTTGTTTCAAAAATATATTTTGACAAATACAAAGAAGGTATTTGTGCCGTTATCAATTTTCATTATGGGGAATCGGTTTTAAATCCTTTCTCCGGACAAAATTATATTAATGACCCTGACAAAATAGTCGTAAGGGATATGGAATCCGAGAGAAATATCATTGGGATTTTTGAAGCAGCAGAGTTTATTGTGGATAAAAACACAATCTACCTGGTAGATGAGAATAAATTATTTGAGTTTTTGACAAATGACCTGCCCCGGCTTCAGGAGTTATCGGAGGTATACTATTCCGATGCATTTAAGAATATCACTGTAAAATTTCCTCCCAGATTTTCCGGTGGAATCCGCCTCAATCAGGATTCAAATATGCTGGAATTCTCTTTTGATTATGGAGATATTGATGGCAGCGAACTTGAGCATATCTTTTCTTCCATAATAGAAAAAAGGAAGTTTTACAGGCTCAAGGACGGGTCCTTCTTGCCCCTTGACTTGCCGGAACTTAAAAGTATGAGCAATTTGGTCGAACAGCTTGATATTAAAGGGAAAGATTTATCCAAAAAGGTTATAGAGCTCCCTAAATATAGAGCCATGTATATTGACAGTCTGCTCCGTGAAGCCAATATGAACGGTATTGAGCGAAGCCTTGATTTTAAATATATGGTTCAGAATATAAAGGAACCGGGGGATATGGATTTTGAAATCCCAGACAAACTAAAAAATGTTCTAAGGGATTATCAGAAGGTTGGCTACAAATGGTTTAAAACCCTTGCGTTTTACGGATTATCCGGGATTCTGGCCGATGATATGGGCTTGGGTAAAACCCTTGAAGTTATATCATTTATATTGTCGGAAAAGGACAATGCAACAGCCCCCTCCCTTGTTGTCGCACCAACTTCCCTTGTATACAACTGGCAGGAGGAAGTCAAAAAATTTGCCCCGGAGCTCAAGGTCCTGGTTATTTCCGGGTCTGTTTCGGAACGTCATGAGAAGTTTGAGAATATAGGAAATGCTGACATCGTGGTCACTTCCTATCCTTTATTAAGAAGGGATATTGACCTCTATAAGGATATAAAATTCCAATACTGTTTCCTTGATGAGGCGCAACATATTAAGAATCCCAATACTCTTAATGCCAAAACTGCAAAGCAAATCAATTCAGGAATGAACTTTGCCCTGACAGGTACCCCTATTGAGAACTCTATCACGGAGCTCTGGTCGATTTTCGACTTTGTTATGCCGGGATATCTTTTGTCCCATGCCAAGTTTATTAAAAAGTTTGAGAGCCCGATTATGAAATATTCCGACCAAAATGCTCTAAATGAGCTGGGCAGGCACATACGTCCCTTTATACTCCGGAGACTGAAAAAGGATGTGTTAAAGGACCTCCCCGAAAAAATTGAAACTAAAATGATCTGTGAAATGACCCCAGAGCAGAAGAAAATTTATCTGGCGTATCTTAAGAAAGCGAAAAGTGAAGTTGCTATAGAGCTTCAAACACACGGGTTTGAAAGAAGTCATATAAAAATACTGTCCATACTGACAAGACTTCGCCAGATATGCTGCCATCCATCCCTTTTTATTGAGAATTATAACGGTGAAAGCGGGAAAATGCAGCTGTTAGAAGAAATAATGACAGATGCCATTGATAGCGGGCACAGGATTTTACTGTTCTCGCAGTTTACAAGCATGCTGGAAATTATAAAGCGGTTCCTTGACCAAAAAGGTATTGAGTATTTTTATTTGGATGGTTCTACCAAGTCCGAAGACCGTGTGGAGATGGTTAAGGCCTTCAATCAGGGTACAGGAAAGCTGTTTCTCATTTCTTTAAAAGCGGGAGGTACAGGCCTAAACCTTACCGGAGCCGATACAGTAATCCATTTTGACCCATGGTGGAATCCTGCGGTTGAGGATCAGGCCTCGGACCGTGCCCACAGGATAGGACAAAAGAACGTTGTCCATGTGATGAAGCTTATTACTCAGGGAACAATAGAGGATAAAATCTTTGAGCTTCAGCAGAAGAAAAAGGAAATGATTGATTCCGTCATTCAGCCCGGCGAAACCCTTCTTTCCAAAATGTCTGAAAGTGAAATCCGGGAATTGTTTGAGCTTTAGTAACATGACTACGGGAATTTTACTGCCACCTTTTCTTCTATTTTTTTATCTTTTATCTCATACACAGTTGAGCCATCTACTATAAAATCTTCACTATGAGTTATGATAATAGCAATTTTATCTTTACAAAACTTTTGAATATTATCTTTTATCATCTGCTCGGTTTGATAATCAAGGCCTGCTGTACCTTCATCAATAATAATTATAGGATTCTCCTGAAGTAATGCCCTCACTAATCCCAACCTATGTTTTTGACCGACTGACAAGTTATCACCGAAATCCCCCAGCATCGTATCAAATCCATCAGGAAGATTATTTATATCTTCGAGAATCGAACACTCCTCACAAGCAGATATAAGTCTATCTTCTGAAACATCCGAGCCTAAAAGCAGATTATTTCTAATTGTATCACGAAAAAGTACAGGCTCCTGCGGCACCCAAGATATGTACTGAGGTATTTCGTTATTGTCAATGATATCTTTGATACTGATATCATCAAACAGAATTTCTCCGCTTTTTGCAACAATCTTGCCCAAAATAAGCTTTACCAAAGTTGACTTACCCACACCGCTTCTTCCGACAATATAGTTTATCTTGTTTTTTGCAAAAATTGCACTAGCACCATCAAAAATGCAATTGCCGTTTTCATATTCAAAAGCAACATTATCAATAGATATTTTTTCAACATGTTTTTTACTTTTTATATCTTTCATATAGCAATTCATATTCTTTTTATTTTTCATTAATACCAATATGTCAAAAACACAATCTATTGATTTTTTATCATTACTATATTGTGAAGGTATATCAAGAATTTCACTTAACGGACTACTAAGCATTGAGGCATAGCTAATAAACGAAATTAGTATGCCCAAAGACATTTCACCATTTATTACAAAGAACCCGCCAAGCACCAATATAGTACAATCCATAAATAGTCTTAATATATTTACAATAGAAAATATGTTCTGTGATATCCTAGTACTCTTTTTATCTTGTCGGTACGACTCATAATATGCATCATTGTATCTGCTTACCAAGTATTTATCTGCTTTAACAAGAGATAAATCCTTAATATTATATATGATCTCGTTAATCCTTTCCATTACGGTTATGTAGCTTTTTCTAATATTGGTACTATTTTCTGCTAGTTTATCATTAAATGCTTTTTTAACATAAACAATGACAAATTGAATTGCTATTACTATAAGCCCCAAAGTAGTCTGAAGTTTTATCAGAAAAAATAATGATATAATCATTCTTAAAAAAGAGATTAATATGTCTTGAATGTTTCTGGATATAAGGTTTATAAACTTATTTACATCGCTCTTAATTAATGTTTCCAACTCGCCTCCGGAAGTACTATTCAAATCTGCTCTAAATGTATTGACATAGTATTTTATAACCTCATTTTTAATATCCCTCTCGACAATATACTGATACTTCAAATTTACCATTGTTTTGGCATATAACATCAACTCATTTATAAAATTGATAGCTAGATATGCCATAACGCCACATATAAGTACTTTTACGCTACCTTTATTTATACCATTATCAATAATAACAGCATTTATCATAGGAGAAGAATACGCTACTGCCAATGTCAGCAACGACAAAACAGCAAAACATATATTATACTTAAAGTATCTAGTAAATAATTCAAAAACAATTTTCACCTTGGAATACTTACTATTTTTCATTTAATCCACCAACATATCCAGTCAAATCGTATATTGACTTAAATGCCGAATATTTCATGTTTGTAATGTCAATATTGCACTTAAGCCTTAGGCATATTTCATATATTAATAATCCAAACTCATCAATATTTTTTACAATACTTCCGAAAAGCAAATTTGAACCATCCTCTGGCACTTCATAGCCTAGTTCTTTAACAATACCTATTATTTTTTCATATACATATTGATAATATAATAGATTTTCAGAATTCTCATCTTCAAGGCTATGAATTATATTTGTGCTTGCATCACCGGATTCTAATTTTAACATATTGAGAACGCTTTCAACTCCAACACTTCCCAATTCAACACACTTCATTACTTTTGCCGCCACAATTGCAGCTGCTTTACTGGTGCCGCTAAACAGCCAAAATTTATTCTCATTCACCGGAACAAACTCAGGAGTCACATCTCCTAACACTTGAAGGTCTTCTTTATTATTCCAAATCATCACACCACTTAAGCATGCTGCTCTCCCCACTCCAATTACACAATCAAGGCATGCAGGAAAAGGATAGACACTTTCTCTATTTGCACCGGCAGCAACAATGATAGTTCCTTCTTTTGTGAGTTTCCTGCAAAGCTCTTCTATTCTGCTATGATAAGTTTTATTATGTATAATTAAAGACATCAAAATTACGTCAGCTTTATCTGTCAGCAGTTCTTCTAAAGCTTTAATGATTTTTGCAGCACTATCCCCGCCTGATATTACATCATATATATAGTATTCTTTATAGCTGCTGTTATATTTTTCGATAGTGCACACAACCTTAGAGCCATGCCTTACTCCTGTATTCGAACCGCTAATTTTGCAGTCACTTTTTTTAATGACTATTCCCGGCTTTATATCTTCAATATCTACTCCGTCATCTATCACCGCAATTTTCATAATAATGCATCAATCCTTCTTTTTGCCCTTTATCACTAATTAACCTTAGTATAATCCCACATATTTAATATCTGGCGGATAAAAATGTCCGCCAGATATTTATCAGATAACCAATCACAAAGTGTATGTACTTCTTATAGATAAATCGATGTCTTCGGAGTCAATAATCTATAACAATAGAAACCGAAGACATTTAAAATCTCCCTGATTTCAGCAACGGTTGCAGTTCCATCAACCTTACATCCAGCCCGATTCAAGAATGAATAATCAGCTTGTGTTTTGTTGAAGTATTCTTTGCAATCATCATGACATGCCTGTAACTCAACATCAAATTGTTCTTCAATATCCAACATATTTTCAATCTTTTTAATTTTCATTGACTAAACCTCCCCTTTACTTTTTTTGTGATTGGTCAATCATGATATACTTGATAAAACACATTTTCCAATTCACATATCACCGGTGAAGTACCGAGATAATCTCCAGTCAATACTTTATTTAGTATTTTACACCTGGTGGACGTACAGTATTTACCATATGTGCAACCTCTACATTCTATATTTTCTTTTTGATTTAATTCCATTAATACGGCATTCTTGCTCTTATCAATGCCGTCTATTATATTGCCTATACTTAAGTCAATATCTCCCACTCCATATGTACACGGATAAACTAACATATCTACATCTATATTGCATTGGACAATCCCACCTGCGCATAGACCTTTCTTTGAGATATTATCTTTGAAAAAAGTAATGCTTACATCCTCAGCAACCTCTTTTTCTTTGACTCTAATTAATTCTGTTTTCAATAATTCAATTTTTTCATCATCCCAATATTTATCAAAGAAGTCCGGGACTGCTACTATATTCTTAAATCCAAGCTCTAAGAGATGCTCTATGTTATAATAAAAGCTATGCACATTATTGGGTGTAACCGTCATTCTTATCCTTGGATTGAGCCCCATTTCGGCTACCCTTTGAGCATTTTTTACAACTCTTTCATATGTTCCGTTTCCAAACATGTCTATTCTATTAGAATCATTTGACACCTTATCGCCATCCAAGCTTATAGAAAGATATATTTTATATTCCATAATAGTACTTATTATTGATTCATTTAATAAAAGAGCGTTGGTAGTCAATGAATAACGTGCGGGAATATCAAATTCATTTAGTCGATCACAAATTGCTTTTATGATATCCAAACGCAACAAGGGTTCCCCACCATGGAAATTAATAGTCAGTTCAGGTTCATTGATACTACTGCACCTAATAAAATCAATAAGTTTTCCTATATTCTCTTTACTAAAGTCAAGATTTCTTTTTTCGATGCCTTCATAACAATACTTACATCTAAGGTTACACCTTCTGGTAACCCATATATTAAACGCTTTCATAGTTCCCCCAGTACAACTTATAGTAATGCTCACTTTCTTTACATACCTCTTCTAATTTTCCCTGCTCAATGTATCTTCTAATTTCATTAACACATGTAAAGTAAAGTATATTTTCATCACATTCTTTACATCCTTTGAGGTTATATGGCAATAATGAATTAAATTTTTTATATCCTTTTGTATTTTCAAATTTCCTTTGCTCAAGATAATCTTTCAAATCATCAATATTGAGAACATTTCCAAGGCAAAATTCATCCTCCATTAATGCTGCGCAGGGAAAAATATTACCGGTGTAATCAATCTGAAATTGACGTTTTGCTCCTTGACATGCGAATATCTGAGGACGAAGTCTGTAAATTTTGTTTTTGACAAATGAATCTTCTGCACGTTTTTCATCATATTCTCTACTATCGATTATATTAATATTGTCATAGATGCTTCGCGCTCGACCTGAATTGTCTAAAGCCCTTATCATTGGTGTGACTTTAAGCTCTTCACAGAGCTTATTAAAATCACTAACAGCATAATGATTTTCTTTAGTTTTTACCATTGACGCGGAGATTTGCTTAACTCCAGCCTGTTTTAATAAGTTAATTCCATGTATGGTTTTTTCAAAAACGCCCTCGCCTCTTAGAAGAGCGCAACTTTGCTCATCTACGCCATCTATGCTAACGTCAACTGCATCGTAGTTCTCTGCAATAAAGGCAGCCATATCTTCATCTATAAGAACTGCGTTGGTCATTAATGTCAGGGTTCCATCATAGATAGCTCTAATGGATTCTGTTATTTCTTTAAAATCCTCTCTCATAAGAGGTTCGCCGCCGGACAATGTAAGGATTTGCGGATTAAGTTTTGCCACCTTATATACCACATTCAATAGGTCCTCATGTGATAAATCCTCTCCTTTTATCTTTTCTCCGGCACTAATACAACAATGCTTACATCTGAGATTACATTTATCTGTTATATCTATTGAAATACTAAATTGATTGCTTTGGATAAGTTCATTATTTTCGTAGCTCCACATATGTAGAGATTCAAGCTTATTGACAAGCTTGTTCATGTATTCTTTAGACTTGTCCTCCTCAATTGCGTCAAGCAATTCGTTAAATGTCATCTTTTCTTTTATAGCAGCATTGATAATATCCACACATTCATTACTCAAAAAAATACTCTCTGCATTATCTATGTTGCAAACTAATGACTTTTCATTTCCTTTAATTATCTTTACCGCCTTTTTAAAATTAACAGCATAACCAAAATTCATTATATCCCCCTCTCTCCAGACAAAAAGGAATATTATCTCATGTCTTCCATTAGATAATAAATCACTTCATTATGCTTGTAAACTTTAAACATGTTTTGTATATATTTCAACAAGCATCTGCATATTACAACATCAAAATTCGACCGTGTCCATAGAATAGGGACAAGGAAATGATTTGAGTCAAAAAGGTCTGGATCTCTAATATTGCCACTTAATAAAAGCTCGGGAGATCGAGTTCCGTCGCTTTTGCCTCTTTCATTTCATTCCAAGAGGGCAAATTAAAGAAAGCGCCCGGCCGATATCCAACCTGACGCTTTCTTGCTTTCTTTTAATTTGCAGCTTACTCCTCTGTTCCCAATACAGCTGCCATGATGTCTCCAAAGGCCCAGTAATCTTTGTCTACATCTGTAAATCGTGTTTCAACGTTCTTTAAAGGCTCCGCTCCCAGTATCCTGTTTATCAGTGAGACACATTCGGAACGCTTTACATTGTTGTCCGGCCGGAATGTATTGTCGGGATATCCTCTAATATATCCATCGGATACTAGCCTTTCTATAAAGCCTTGAGCCCAATGACCTTCTATGTCTGCAAACCTATTATCACTTATGTCTGTCGCCTCAAGATTAAGGTATTTGCAAAGTACCACAGAAAGCTCTGCCCTGGTAATATATCTGTCCGGTCTGAATTCATTATTTTCATATCCGCGGAAATACCCTTTTTCAGACACATAAGATATCGCCCATGCTGCCCAATGGTCTTTTGAAACATCCTTATAATTTATATTTACATTTTTGCCTTTTTCAGCTCCGTCGAGATTGGCAAGAATCACAGCCATCTCAGCCCGGGTAAGACTATTCTCCGGTCTGAAGGTATTATCCTCGTACCCTCTCATATATGCTTTTAATTTACCAATCTCCCCGGATGAAGGAATATCAGTAGGTGAAGGCATTGGAATTTCCGTAGGTGAAGGCGTCGGCTCAACCACCATAGGAGTCTCCGGTATATTGTTATTGCCTCCTCCCGCTCCTCCGGAAGCACCTCCATTGCCGCTTCCTCCTCCAGGAATCGAACCCGGGTCCGGCGTTGTACTAGGCATCGGACTTGTCTTCGGTGTCGAAGTTGGTGTGGGACTCGGTGTCGGCACCGATGTTGGTTCGGATGTCGGCTCCTGTGTTGGAGTTGGTGTCGGTTCTGTCGTTGGGTCCGGTGTTGGCTCCTGTGTTGGAGTTGGTGTCGGTTCTGTCGTTGGGTCCGGTGTTGGCTCTTGCGTCGGAGTCGGTGTTGGTTCTGTCGTTGGGTCCGGTGACGGCTCTTGCGTCGGAGTCGGCGTTGGTTCTATCGTTGGCTCCGGTGTTGGTTCTGGCGTCGGAGTCGGCGTTGGTTCTATCGTTGGCTCCGGTGTTGGTTCTGGCGTCGCAATCACTGCCGAATAGAAATCCAATCCCCTAATAATCGTAAAACCTGTATTGTTTAAATAAGTAATCTCATCTTTGTCTGCTTGAATTCTTGCATATATTCTTGCTCTTTCGGATATTTGCTCTTCATTTACTGCAAGTTCAAATACCGCCGTCTTTTCTTCATAAGGTTTCAGGCCTTTAATTTCTTTCGAACCGATTATATTTTTAAACTCTTTATCGGTCGAGATCTGTACTGTGGCACTCTCTATAGTGCTGTAGCCGGAGTTTCTTACATCTACATAAACTGCTCCGATGCTGTCGGTATAAAGCTCGTTGTAAACCCCGGTTATTTCGACGTCGGTGTATAGCACCTTCAATGATGCTTCATTGTTGGAAGAATTATTATCGTTATCGGATTCCAAAACCGCCCTCAACTCAAAGGCAGAGCAATTACCAGGAACTTTCCAATCAAAGCTTGCCAGTATCGTATCTCCATGGATTAGACGAACATCTCCCATATCTTTTTCAGCAATCAGGTTTTTACCTTCATACAGCGATACCCTGAGGCCTTTTGCCGTTAAATCACCCACGTTCTTTACTTTTACCACAACGGTTGTTTCCTCTCCGGGCAGCGGAGTATCACCTTCAAAATACAACCCGTCCTCCAAAACAGCCAGGTCGGTTTTCCTCACATAACTGGTTGAAGTAAGCTGCGTACCGTCTTTGAAATAAGTGTTTTTATCTTCATCAAGCTTGTATACTGTCTTATTGTATACCGCCATAATTGTGTCTTTAAAACCGGCAATGGTCACACCACGCGGTACTTCCATGGAATTGAAATTCACTTCAATTCCTTCGGTCCATGTAGAGCTCTCCTCTTCATAAGTGCTTATATAAAGTCTTTGTTCTCCCCCCACTGCATTTGTCCAAGCCAGTGCAATTCCCTGTTCTGTATTGGTTGCACTAAGCTCTAAGATGTCTTCAGCCTGGTTTGAGTTTATTATTATCTCAGCACCAAAGGGTCTTTCCAAGGACACCTTGTATATCTTTCCGTCATTGTGCCAAAATACAACCGGTTCCCCGCCTTCTACGGCTATTGCCGGGTGGCTGTCCTCATACATATTGTCAAGAAGTTCTATAGGTTTGGTCCAGCTTCTGCCGTCAAAACTTGTGAAGTAAACCTTGTATATGCCTTCTTCCGAATACTCGTTTGTAACAAAAACATAATATGCTTTATTTCCATACATGTACAATTCACTTTCGGAAACATTGGCTACATTTGTTACAAAAGCCTGCGGTTCTGTCCAGCCTGTACCGTCATTGTACACAAAGTATACGCTGTCCGGGTTCTTACTGTCTCCGGTCATTTTCATGCCGGTATTGTTTACCCATGTGGCAATAACCTTGCCGTTTGCGGCCGCTATTTTTGGAAGCTTGTTAACCCCTTCGGTTCTGTTGGTCAGCACATTGTTCCAAGTATTTTTGCCAATGTCATACTTAGCTATTGATACTTCCATTTTACCGAGTACATTCCTGGTTATATCATCCTCTGTCATGATTGAGGTTGCTCCCATTTCTTCCGACATATCAAGCCATACAGAATATACATTCTTTCCGTCTGCTGCAAGGGCTGGGAAAGCATCTCCGGTACCGTCATTTTCAATTTGTATTGGATTAGACCATTTTCCGTCCTTATATATTGATGAATAAACGGCTGTCCTGTTGTTATCGCTTCTGTTGCTGTCATCGCCAATAAACACCATCATCAAATCGCCGATTTCTTTGTCAACAGCTTTTATCTGTGCCTTCGAATCGGGATAAGCATACCGTACAATTTCATCCTCTCCGATCCACTCCTGGCGTTCCAGGTACTCACGAGTAGCACTGACAAACTTCATTCCCTCACTGTCAAATGCATTATTGGCAATCATCATTAAATTTCTTGGCGAACGCCCGGCATACAATGTCCAAGTATATTCTCCCAAAATATTTTCTTCCGAGAAAAACCACAGGTAGCCATATCCAACTCCGACAGTCAAAGTCACTTCGGTTCTTAATGAAGGAAGATTGACATCAATTTGTCCCTGAACAAATGCTTCTCCAGAAAGCAAACCGTATCCAACTTCCAGACCTAATGAAGCCCTTATCGCAAGATATATGTTAAGCTGTATTTGTACCACCAAGTCAGAAAGACTTTCAAATCGCGAAACATCCGGGACAGCTACATTATAAACCAACTCTACTCCCCCTTCAAATTTCACAGACACATACCCCGAAAGTAAGACTCCTCCTAAAGCACCATCCAAAGGTGCTCTAAACTTAAATTCAATGTTTATGTTTGCGCCGGAACTCCATTCCATTTCCAAAGATTCAAATTCCCACTTCATGGAACGGTCGTTATATACAATTTCTGCGTTAAATGTTGCTTTTAAATCTCCGCCAAATTTTATCGCGCGGCTCTCTTTTCCCAAATCGCCGTAATCCCATTTCATTAAGTCACCCAATATCTCGCCTTCTGCACCGTTCATATTGGAAATAGTAACTTTACCGTCCAAAAGATCATATTCGACTTTAAGACTCATACTTGGCGTTATCGGCACAAGTTTTGTTGATTTAAACAATCCGCAATCATCGGGGAACGGAAGTTCATCACTCGAACCGGTAAAAAATTTCACCACATTATTAAAACTTGATATTTTCGGATTAAAGGCAGTTGCAGAAATTTCTATAGGTTCGTCCCATGGCGCATTTCTCCAAGTGAACTGATTTAATATTCTCAGTTCAGGTGCTATAGTCATTTTTGCATCAACATAATCGGATGTAAACTCACCATAATCTCCACTGGTTTTAACCGCAAACTGGATTCTGTCTCCCACCGTCATTTTTGATTTTATATTATGTATAGTAATAGTGCTAGTGTGGAAAGCTTGTTCCGACTTTGCATTTCCGTTTTTGTCAACCACTCTATAGAGATAAGCGATAACTTCTCCCGCACCTTTTAAATCTGCGGTTAACTTGAATGTAACCGAGTTTTCCAAAAGATTTAAAGGAATGATAGAACTCCTGTTATTTTTGCTGCTGGAATACGCTGACGAAACTTCGGTAATCTCAGGCTGTTTACTTAATTTGATTATGATGTGTCTTCCATCCCTTAATCTTTCATAAAAGGCTTTTTCCGGGAACCCGGATGCTTTTACCGTTATCTTGTCTTCATCAAGCATGATATCTTCAAATCGGAATCTACCGAGATTGTCTGTAATGGTTGTGTTGGATCCAACAATTACCGTTGCTCCTTCAATACTCTTTTTGTCATCTTCATTGTAGACCCATCCCGTTATACTTCCGAAGTCCTCTTTGGATATAAGGTTTTGATCGATTACCCGTACCATTAACCTATCGGAAATGTTTGTGTCCGATGTAACTTTAATAATGTAATCGCTATATCCCCTGCCCGGAAGTACAAATACATCGTCAATACTTCCGCCTTTGTAAATGTACTCGCCATTGTTATCAGTGGTTATTTTATTTGTTACGCCAAAGAGTGAATCTGTAATAGTCAGATCACACGCTTCTGTTACAATAACATCTTTGGATATTCCTCTTCCTGTCTTTATTTTCAAGTCGGGCATTATATCATTTTCTTTTGAACGATATTTTATGAGTTCAAGGGGGTCTACTTTTGATTCATTGCCCGTAACAGGGTCAATAACATATATGCTGGGTTTTACCCTTCCAAAAGTGCCATATTCAACAGGTCTTATTTCTATCGGTATTCTCATCCCGCCCAAAGCCTTTGCTGCATATTCTTTAAGGGTAAGTATAGCACTGTTTTTACCGCTAAAAAACTTTGGATCTACAAAGTATTCGTTCCACAATATTTCTCCGGGCTTTACAACCTCGGAAGATGTTTTAACAAGCTGCATGCTTTCCGTTGTCTTATAGCTTCTAATAAATTCGGAATCCTGCATTGTTATTCTTGGACGGTTTAAATCCGAGTTCCTTCCATTTTTAAACCCTACCCTGTACAACAATTTATCTGACGGATACTTCCTGTCTTCCACTTCAATTATAAGCTTGAGTCTTGAACTGTCTTCCACAACAATGGGAGCATCCGAAGCAAATGTTGCAGATATAACTTCATTAAACGACTCAAGCATACCGTTAAAGTCGGCAGACAAGTTGTAGCTTCCAGCCCTTTCACCTCGAACTATCCAGTTTACAGTCTTACTGCCGCTGGCTGGAAGCGTGCCTATGTTTTCAATTGCTTTACTGCCGCCGACTATGGAAACCCCTGCAGGAGTATTTAAATTTACTACGCAGTTGTTTATGTCATAGTCCCCCATGGTGTTGACTAAATGCAATTTTACATCAAAGAAATCCTTGAGCCATGTCACAGAACCCGGGATATCAAGAATCACCACCACCGGTGCCCTGTTATTGTTACCTGTATTTCCTATTGTGCCTACACGAACAATTCTATCGCCTATAATATGATTTCTGCTAATAGAATTTTCCGAATCATTCGTTGATAGATGGATAATATTGTAAGGCTTGTTCTGGTATACAAGATTGATCTGGTATCTGAACACATTTTGATTTCCCGGTGCCGTTACATCAATACCCGCATTCTTTATTTCCTGAAGGGTCATTTTAGTAGCAGTGAGGCTTCCTACCACCAATTGGGACTTCCTTAACCTAAAGGTTAGATTGTTTTCTTTTCCTTCCTCGATCAGAACCTCCTGCTGTTGTGGCGCATACCCATCTCTATAGGCACCTATTTTATAGATCCCCGGTTCCAATTGCAGGGATGTCATTCCCTTAGAATCTGAAATCTTCTTAAAAATGTTGTCGTCTCCCAAATTGACATATATATTTGTATAAGCCAAGTTTCCTCCATCGCCGTCGAACACGGAGACGTTTATAGTACCCGTCATTCCCTTCTTCACAATTGTTACATTCCTAGAAGCCGTACTTGAGTTTCCTGAAGGGTCGGTAACCTTAAGCACAACTTCATATACTCCTTCTTTGCTGTAAGAGTGTCTGACACTTACCCCGCTTTTCTTTGTGCCATCTCCAAAATCCCATTCGTATCTCGCAATTCTTATGTTGTCTCTCGAAGCACTTGCATCAAACTCAATATCTGCACCCGCTTCAGCCGATGAAGTGCAGTTTATCTGGGCAAAGGGCGCTGTATCATCTATATCCAAAGGAGAAATAGGAATACTCTCTGAAGATGATGTATTTCCATAGGCATCCACTGCAACAATCTTATATATATACCGATATGAAGGATCTAAATTCTGATCCAGAATCATACCAGTTAATTTGGTATATTCACCTATAACGGTTAAGAAATCCGAAACCGTTGTTTTTCGATAAACTCTGAATACTTTTACATTCTCGTCATCACAAGACCAAGACACTTCAAGGCCTCTATTTCTAGCTACCACACTAACCACAGGCTTTGTGGGAGGAGTGTTGTGAATTATATAATCCCTGTACACATAGTCCCCGATATTTCCTTTAGCATCAACGGCATAGGCTCTTACTTTAAGTACGGTTCCTGTCTCAAACCCAGTTGTATCCATACTTTGGTTAAATCCATCATAGGAATATGCCGTATTATGTGTATACAAATCATGCCAGACCTCATCATCCGTGCTGTATTGAACAACTATCTTAGATAGCATGATATCATCCTCTGCAGTTACCGCTATGGAGAAATTGCTGCCGACGGTAGAGCCATCCTTAGGAGTCAAGCTGATAATCTCCGGAGAAATATTATCTGCTATTTCATTAACATCAAGCACTTTTGCACTTATCGGATCGCTAGGAAGGCTTGAGTTTCCTGCAATATCATTGCAAATTACCCTGTAATAATACACAACACCTTGTCTTACATCCTGATCAATGTAGTTTAATGTGTTTAAATTTGAAGCAACAGTATGGTATGGTCCATCGATGCTTACAGAACGCTGAACTGTAAAACCTTTTATATATGGTTCGGAATTAATTCCCCATTTCAACTCAATATGCCCTATACCGCTTAATACCGTCACATCTTCCATCTTTTCCGGAGCGGTCCTGTCGATTATGTATTGGTTAGACGCTGCGGTCTCGGTGCTGTTGCTTCGGTTTCCGCTAGTATCTTCCGCAATAGCTCGTATATAATAAGCACCTTCATCTATTCCGGAAACATCAAGGGTATAATTCCAGTAGTATTTTTTGTATGTGCCGGATATTGATACTGATGTTATGTCTTCCCATATTACACCGTCCAGGGAGCCTTGCAGAATTATTCTCCTCAATGCGGCATTATCCTCAGCCAAAATTGTCAAAGGTATCGACTCCCTAAAGCATGACGGCCAAGGTAAAATGGATGAAATGACTGGGTTTGTAAAATCATCGGTTTTTTGTAGGCGTATGACCTGTGAAAAGTCTTCATCGGTCAATCCGTCACGGTCTGTGACAATGTACTTTACAACATAGTCCCCACTATCATAGTTTTCTATTCTCCATGTTGTGCTAAACAGAAGACCATTAGGCGTTGTAGTATAATCAGTTACTTTGCCTATCCTTATCCAATTTTCTCCTCCATCCTTTGAATATTCAAAAGTCACGGAAATGTTGTTGTTATTTAAAATGTCCTTGGACAAGGCCTTAAGTGTCAATGTTTTGGCAGTTATCGAAACAACATTGTAGCTTCCGTCATAGGCATCCTGTATAAATGGTGCTGCAGGAGCGTGTACCGTAGCTTCACTAAAGTCGGAATAGTTCATTGACGGATCAAAGGCCTTTATACAATAGCTGTATTCTGCTTCCGTTGTCAATCCCTTGTCGGTAAAGCTTGTTGTATAAGACGTCCCAACTTTTTTACCATCCCTATAGATATCATATCCTGCCACATAACTATTGTCACTCGGTGCATCCCAAGAAAGCGTAATACTTTTTCCTGCGCGGGAGCTTACATGCAGGTTTTTCGGTATGCCCGGTGCTTCTTCGTCTCCCACCGTAACAGTTATTTCAACCGGTTCCGAATTGTTTCCCACACTATCCGTTGCCATTACCTTAAAAATATAGGTTTGCCCTTTAGATAGTCCCGTCGCAATATATTGCTTATCATTATATTGGGTTGCAATAAGCTTGCCATCTCTCCATAGAGTATAGGTACAGGAACTACTGTCAGATACATCCCAGGAAATTCTTACACTGTTAACTCCCTGAGCTACCGTAGAATAGTTCTTTAACGCAGGAGCTACTGTGTCAATTCTTGTATAATAGTTGCCGCTTGCTCTTCCGCTGGAATCCGATGCAGAAATACGCCAACGACCATCCTTTAAAATATTCAACATTCCCTCAAATTCCCCAGCTTCATTTGCAACAACTGTTACGTTGTAGGATGATCCAATAATTCGGCCATAATCATCAACTTCGTACGCATATATTCTAACATTGCTGTGGGCATATGCATTGCTTCCTGATATGGTTATATTCCTTTTGTTATAGCCTGAATTAGGGCTAGTAATTTGAATTTTTGGTGTGGTCGGCGGAGGTGTTTCGGGTTCTTTTAGTATTAACGATTCAGAGCCTGTTATATTTGCATACTCATCCATCGCATAAATATCAATTCTGTCAAAATACCCTAGGTCATTCGCCGTTATTTCATAGGAATAATAATCGGTACCCTCCTCCCGGGTAAGAGGAATCATCCAATTATCATTGCCGCTCTTATATATTTGGGAAGCAGACATCATCGTAACTATAGGTTCCGGGAGCTTAATTACCGCCCACACCGAATAAGGGTTGCCGGAAACCTCGGCTTTAATAAGACAATTATCAACTATAGGCTCATTTACATCCGGAGAGATAATTGTAATTTTATTTTGTTCTCCCGGGTAATAAGCCTTGAAGGTGATTATCTCACTTTCCTGCCCGTTATCATCAACAAACTGGAAATAAAGGGTTTTCTGCTTTTCCGGGTTTTCAAATTCATAAGAAACATTGTTGGTCAAGGTTTGATATTCCTCATCTTGAAGTTCATCCAAGCTTTCAGCATAACGAACCTTGGTATAATACATAGTCTTTATCAACAACTCAACATTATTGCTTCTAATTATTGGACTCTTCCCTGCCGCCTCTGCCCATTCCTTTGCAATAATCAAAGGTTTGAGGTCAAGTGGTCCGTAATAATTTAAGTATGCAGACCCTATAAAGCTTCCGTTTAGCTTCACAGAAACACTATAATAATCACTAATAGGTAAAGCACCGATACTATTTTCATGCAGCTCTAAAACATTCTCTCCTGCTCTCTTTACAAGAGGAATTCCGCGTTTTATCACTCTGATATTATTTGCATCCATAATGTCGGCAGTATAGTCTCCCTCTTCCGGAAGGTTCTTTCCAAAAATAAGGTATGGAATCCCATTCTTAATGTATTCAAGATACGGGCTTGAGTATTTAACTGAAACAGTGTATTGTTGCGAAATCTTCAACTCATTATCCGCATCGTACATACGAATACGATAAACGCCGTATGTTAAAGCCTTCTCTGCCTTTATATCGAAATATTTAATGTTGTCTGCGCCCTGCCTTATACTTTCAGTAATAATTTCGCAGTCGATAACATTATCCATGGAATCGAGAATATCAAAGGAATATCCATCTATTATGTCACAAGAAGGTATTGAAATTGTAATTTTATCACCTTCATATACCGCTTCTTGCACGGTAAATGTGCTTGCTTCTCTAGGCTCGATTACCCTGATATATTTGCTTAGGCGGTACTCTTCTTCACCAGCCCCCAAATACAGGTCATATATCTCGTTCCCGGCAACACCTTCCATATCAACTTTTATTGAAATATCCCTAAATTCCCCATTAAAATGACTTTTAGTTGTATCCCATTTCCCAGCTTCAATTGCTTTGCCTGAATTAATGCCTTTCATGATAAGTACCAAGTCCTCAGGGGTTCTTCTAACAAAGGTACAACTAAGCTCTAGTGATTCTCTTTCGGAAATCTCATGTACAATTGAATTTGAACCGGATAGTTCTTTAAATTCGGCATTGGAACATGAATGCTTTATCTCACAGTCTCTGTATACAAATCCTTCTGATGAATTATAGAAATACTCATAATCAGTACCGTTAATTCTTATGTAGTACTGTGTATCTTCTTTCAACTCTTTGAATACTTCCAGTATACCGGTAATATTTACCTGACTCATGCTGTAATTTGGATTTGCATTATAGATCGATGCATTTTTCTTAAGGGTATCTTTTTTAATTGCCCCATAAACCTCGTTATCGGCTACCAATTCTATGTTTATATTCTCATTATCCGCACCCATAATTCCGTTTTCAATTTCGTATCCGCTGATTGTAAATTCAGTCTCTGTGATTGTATCCGGAATCATTGGAGGACTAAATAAAACGCTTTTGTCCCCAACAGCAGCATACTCCTTTGACTGCACTTTAAAGGTTGTGATCGCATATTCTGTATAATTAGAAGATGTTTTATATGAAAATACAATGCTGTATTCTTCTCCCGGAATTAGAAGGGGTCCGCCCATATTCTTCGAAAAATCCAATACAAAAGTGCCATATTCGTTGGGTTTTTCTTTCGACAGCTCAGAAATGGGAAATTCCAGGCCGTTATTTATTCTATTTAGGACTACGTCATATTCCAGCGAATTGCTGACGTTATATGTAGGAACACTTATAATTGATTTTTCAGCGTCCAATATTTTAGGAGTGCCAAGGCTTAAATAGTCACTCCCGGAATAAGCCGTTATGTATGAACCTCTTGTATTTGTATAAAACTCTCCCGGATAACTGATTTTTATACTGTAATTTTTGTACGCTTCCAGAGGCTTTTCAACAAGCAATTTAAATTGCATATATGCCTGCTCCTCGTTGTTTATTGCGCTGTAGCAAACATAATCCGCTTTTGATGCTATAACATTTCCGTACAAGTCTAACAGTTCAACAAAAATATCGTCGGCATTTATATTCTTTATATTATAAAATTGTGTATATACATTAAAATGCGTAACCGATTCATTTAGTGAGCCGCTAGAAACATAATTAAGAATTAAGGCGTCCGTAGGTATTAGTTTCGCAGTCGTATCATATTCCGACACCCCAGCCACAAGCTTAATCTCATAACTCTTACCTTGCTTGGAAACTTCATTAAGAGTGATAGAAGGTATACTTGAATAATATAAAGTTTTTTCAAACTTATTAGGATCATATTTACTGTCTATAGTGTTGTAATTCGAAAAAAAGTCACTATAACTTAGTCTGGTACTATTAATGTTTACAGTGTCGCTGGTTCCAATTAATCTATCCCCATCAAATACTACAAATTTCCCTCTGTTGGTATTTACGTCCTTAAAAAATACTCTGTAATCCGAGTAATAGTCTCCGGTATATGACACACTGTCAGATGGCATATAGACCGATAGTGAATTACCTATTGCTATTACGCTTTCACAGGTATCTATAACTATGTTTCCCAAAATGTCTCTACAGGTTATTTCAATAGTATATTCCCCGTGTTCAACCTTATTACCGAACTCACATACAAATTGCAATATATTATCATCGGGGGTTCCTCTTGCTCCCTTTATGCACTCTTCAGGAATTTCATTTATCGTGTCAATCAATATTCCATCTTTTAATAGCCTGGCTTCAATAAGTATATCTCTGTCCAATATTCCGTACAAAATATCTGCTCCTATATAGGGGGCAGTCACAACTACTGAAGCATTTTCATCGGCTATATATGTATTATCTATAAAGGTATAAATAATGTCGTTTGATGTGGATTCATACTTGTTTATTGAAAACTCCGTAGCACTGTCAAGGCTTACACTCGATAAGCTTATTAAATACTGCTGACCTTTATTTAATTTTACCGCCACAGAATCACTTTTTTTAGGATATGTACGGTTCCATCCCAGGCTGTTGTACTCACTGTCATAAATGTATATGTAGGGGATTTCTGAGCCCGACGCGGTTATTATATAGCAGTCGGTGGCCAAAGGCGTAAATACAAAACTATAATAAGTAGTAGCTTCTTCACTGCCTTTATCATTCAGTATCTTGATTTCACCCTCATTAACATAAATTGCATCCGGTGGAATGGACATTAAGGAAAATCCAGTATTCATACTTTTTTGAGTCTTTGTAGTTGCTGCTCCATCGCTGATTTGAAAAGATTTGTCAAAAACTTGGGTTGTTACTGTGACAGGTTCCTTTAAGGTTCGAAAATTGTCTTTCTGATCTCCTTCTTGTAACAATGGCAATACTATGTTTTTTTTATCGCCATCATAGCTTTCCGAAAAGCGTATATCGCTTTCATTGCTCCCAACAATGTTTTCGATAATGTCGGAAGACTCAATTGGTTGCTGTAGCACATCGCTATTTGCAAAAACAAATATACCACTCATCAGCATATTTGCCAATAACGACACAACAACCAATAGCACCAGCCTATTGGCTATTTTTCTCGGCATTATATTTTACCCCCCAATAATAAAATAAAAAATATATAATTATATAATATGATTATATCATGTATTTGACATAATAATATTATTTTCAACTAAGAAGTGAAAAATTATTTTAAGCTCAACAAATCGGTGTGATGCCTGCTCTTACTTCTTCTGTGTCTATAGTCTAATAAGTGTTTCAATTATCCCCATTTATTCTCCCTCAGTTTAATATTTATAGCCCTTTATTCTTCTCAAACTCATCCATTTCCATATTAATAAAACCATCTATCATAACTCTGTATATCTTTTCTATCATATCAGGATCCGCTCCGTAATCAGTTGCTAAAATCCTCACTTTTTGAATAACCGATTCTACTCTTTGAGGCGCCTTAACATCATTACTATCTTTTTTATATTTTGATGCCTGTTTTACAAACGAGCTACGTTCAGCAATAAGCTTAACTATTTGAGTATCAATTTTATCAATATTGATACGAACTTCCTCTAAACTTTTACATTCCATTTCATACTCCTCCTTAATTGATTTTTGCAAGCAATCAGCATTTAGTTCTATAAAACAAATGTAAACTAAACTATTTTAATGCAACCATTTTAACATAATATACCTAATAATCGTATTAAATCTATTATTCTTGATAAAAAAGTATTTGGTACAAATAAATTCTCCCATTAGCTCTTATAGATCCTCAACATTGAATTTGCCTTCCTTTGAAATTCATAATCAACTAATTGTTCTTCTACCTTCCAACCACTGCTTTGAATAAATTCAAGGAGTGTTTCCATCTCACTATATCTCTTGCTCTTTAAATCTACCAATGGAAAAATACGAACCTGCTTTTTCGTCACACGTAATAGCTCCTTAATAGTTTCCTTATGGAAAGCAAGACTTAACCGGTCCGCATAGGTGAAGAGAAAGTGCGCAGACAACGTAATATCAAACTGTTCATCCTCAAAAGGCAATTCTGGCAAAACACACGGAACATAAACATCCGGATTTGATTTCATATGAGCCACACAATCACACAATGCCTGGCGACGGCTCCTTTTAAGGGAATCCACATCCTTGAAATAATTCCATATATACTGTTCCCTAGTCATAGATAAACTTGAAACTATTTGTGAAATGTCCATTAATCCCTTCTCATAGAGTTTTACAGCAGAATGATAATAGGCAATATCTGCAGCTGTTACCTTTCCTCCTAAAGAATTTGCAATTGCAGCGAAGGAACAAGAACCCGCAGGTACATCTAGAATTGTATTATTCTTAACAACATCATCTGACAAATCAAACATTGCCTTGTATTCATCATAAGTTCTTCCGATAAATACGATCTCCGGCAAATCTAATCCTTTAAATTCAATTTCTCTACTCATCTCTTCTCAACTCTCCTCAACTAATATATTAGGATTTAGTCAGTTTCAAGTAACACCTTGATTCACAGCGTTATACCACCCGCCCTCCAGAGCTGTCTTCTCCCAAATTTTAGTAATTGCACTTATTCATTCTTAATTAAATCAATATTGTTTATATATGAGCGAACCGATTCTATATTTTTTTGAATGTCCAAGAGAGAAATATAGCGTGGATTTACGTTGTCGCATGGAATAATTATCTCGCCGATATTATCAAGTGCTATAATCGTCTGAAACATATTTGTATACTGAGATTCAATAGTTTTATAATACTGTTGTAACTTTTCTAAATAAAGCATTTTAAGTGTAGGATCAAAACTCTTTGATAGCGCCCAAATTATTTTGTAATCATTAATAATTTCTCTTTTAAGCAATGAGATTAAAGCTTTTTTAATCTGTTCACCGTCAAAATCATCAATGTTAAGGTCATCAATTTCATTAATGGCAGTTTTTTGACCTTTAAAAGTTATTCTTTCAAGTATAAGACCACAACATTGTACAGTATCTTCAAGTTCTTTAACATCACTGCAATTTGATAATATTTCCATAATCTTTTCCTGAGTAATTCTGTTAATTTGTACCACCCTCTCCAAACCGTCAATTATAACTATTCTTTGTATACTCACCCATCAGCATTAAGCTTTCTAGTCATAAAAATCATTTTCTCCTTGTTATCATTATATAAATTATTGCAGCATAAACCCATGTAAATATTGAAGCAATGATTATTACTGCCTTAGGGTAGTATTATTTCTATGTTTGTTTATTAATTAGTACCTAAAAATCCTTCAAATATCTTTGACTTTTTTTCATCATTATCTGTTTTATAAAATTCAATTATTCTTTCAATGCTCTTCTTTGTACTATAATCAATTTTATCTCCATTCTGTAAATATACTATACAATCAGTGAACTTTTTGTCCGCCATATCCTTTTCATCCTTATTCAAGTAAATAAGTCCTTGCTGAATTAACGCTACCGCAGTATAAGAATTGCAAGACTTTTTATATTGATCTAAATGAACTTTTTCATTCTCTGCTATTACCTCCTCATAAACTTGCATCGCCTCCTCATCCTCACCAATTTCCTCCAAACATTTTGCTTTACTTAAAAGCACCTGAAAAATAAAAATTCTTTTGGTGATGTCTTCTGAAATTTCTTTTCTAAGCGCACTAATTGACTGTTCATATTGCACAATAGCATTTTTATAATCATTATCATAAAAATATTGATTTCCTGCTGTATAATATTTATCCCACTCATTCGAATTGACATAAGAATTAATACTATTAAAAGTAAAGGAATTTATAATGATAATTATTATCAATACAGCTAGAATGCTTGAAAAAACTATTACTATCGATTTTCTCATAATTCACCCCCTAATATACTGTTATCTTCTTAATATCTTCCTTATTCTCAGTATTTCATTTTAATTTATATGTGCTTTTAAAATAGTTTGGCCTCAAAGTTATTCTCTGGAATTATAATGCATCCTTTATCTCAGAAATACGTCGTATAACACCCCAACTTATAGGCATTTACTACTGTCGCTAATACTCTAATTTAGCTAAATTCCTTATTAACTTTATATGCGAGTAATTCTTGGAGAATCAATAAAATATTTACCAAAGTATTTGTATAAACTCATTATAACAAATTATTACCATCATAAACAAGAATTTTTATAGACATTATTGTTTTAACGTCTAGTAGCCATTAAGATAAACAATACTTTTAATACATAAATAAAAGCTCGGGACATCGAGTCCCTTCGCTTTTGCCTCTTTCATTTCATTCCAAGAGGCAAAAAAAAGAGGTTAGTCCTTTGACAGACTAACCCATGTAAAGGGGGTCAAAATGTATTTTGTGAGGTCATTTATAGTATTGACCCATATCCGGGCTTTTTATACAAACTTTATAAAAATTTTTAAAAAAATTATTCTTCCCCTCTAAATCTGTTTTTTATCTCCGTTACAATAGCTTCTATATCCTTACCCGAACAATTCACGGTAATATCCGCGTGCTTTTCATACAATGGCACCCTCTCACTATACAATGCAATCAGAGTTTGGTCCTTATCCATAGCAATTCCCCGGCTGGATATATTGGCTATCCTGCGTTCAATCTCATCATACCTTAGCTGCAGATAGACAAGCATACTATCCTTTTTAAAATGGTTCAATGCCGAATTGCTGTAGATCATACTTCCCCCCGTTGCAATAACATGGTTTTTGACATTTAGCTCAAGAGCTATCTTCTCCTCAATAGAAAGGAATTTTTCAACACCAATTTCATTAATAATCTCCTGTAGGTACTTGTTATGCTTTTGCTGTATCAGCAGATCCGTATCGATAAAAGGCATTTTCATTGCTTTTGCCAGAAGTACTCCCACAGTGCTTTTGCCGGCTCCCGGCATACCTATAAGTACAATATTTGTTTTCTTCATAATCTACCCCTTAATAAGAAATCTTTTTATTTATATGAGGTAAGAAAACTTTTCTGCAACCGAAAAATTTTCTTTGAACCTGGGTGTTATAATAACACCTATATGTCAATACTATATACAGAATATATATGCATTAAGTTGTACTTGCAAACATTTTTTCAGTTCGGCTTAAATCATTTATCATTTAGTTTATCCAAAAATCAGGAGGAAAATAGAATGGATCAAAACAACGATAGAATTATGAATGCGGAAAGTCTGAATATAGATGCAACCTTGGAAAAGCTGTCAAATGAGCTAAAACCCGATGAGACTTTGATTTTGGATGTTGGAAACAACTATTTTGACCAAACGGACACCATATACGATACACTGGTTATGAAGGGCTACGATGTAAGAAAGTCCTTTAAAAACGGCAGAAATCAAATACTTGTTACCAAAAGACAACTCAGATAATAATCCAAATAAATTAAGCTCAGCGAATGCTGAGCTTTTCTCTCAAGATATTTAGATTTCGCATTTATACTTTTTAATTGCTCCGGTAGGACAAACGCCTATACATTCACTGCAGTTGATGCAGGCATCCGGATTTATCTTTGCCAACGTTCCCTGAACCTCTATAGCACCATGTTGGCAAACCTTGGAGCATTTTCCGCAGCCAATGCATCCCACAGTGCAGTTCTTTCTCACCACAGCTCCCTTATCTAGACTAGAGCATGCAACTGTATACTCATTGGACTTTGGAACTATTTTTATTATTCTCTTAGGGCAAGAAGCTACACACTTTTCACATGCCTTGCACCTTGACTCAATAATTCTAGCCAAACCGTTTATCATCACAATTGCATCAAAGGGACAAGCTCTTTTACAATTACCCAGACCCACGCAACCATAAGTACATGCTGAAGGTCCGCCAAAAAGGGGCGCTGCTGCTGCGCAATCCTCAATTCCCGAGTACTCATACTTTTGCTTGCAGGATTCATAAGTCCCAGAGCACATAACCCTAGCAACCTTGACCACAGCCGCTTCAGCCTTTACCCCGAGAATCTCACCAATTTTATCGGCAACCTCCTGGCCTCCTACAGGACAGGCATTGGGTTTGCATTTTCCCTCAACAACGCCCTCTGCAAATGCATCACAGCCCGTCTGTCCACAGGCACCGCAATTGGCACCCGGTAAAACCTCCCTTATCATGCCAACTCTCTCATCAACCTTCACTTCAAATTTCTTTGACGCAATGGAAAGACCGAGCCCCGACAAAAGGCCTATACCTCCAATAATAGCAGTTGGTATTAACAAATCGTAAACCATATTCTAAACAACCCCTCTTAATGATCTGGAAAAACATTCTTATATACCAAGAAGTCCTTGGAAACCAAAAAATGCCAGGGAAACAAAAGCCGCTGAAATCAGTGCTATCGGAAGTCCCTTAAACGATTCCGGTATATTACTGTACTCCAATTTTTCCCTTACCCCTGCAAATAAAACCAGTGCCAGAGTAAATCCAAGCCCTGCCGCAAAACCATAAACGGTGGATTCCAAAACATCATATCCCACGTCAACATTCAGCAATGCAACCCCCAGCACAGCACAGTTAGTGGTAATAAGCGGAAGATAAATACCCAATGCCCTGTAAAGCGGAGGTACAAACTTCTTCAATATGATTTCAACAAGCTGTACAAGCGCAGCTATAACAAGAATAAACAATATAGTCTGCAGGTATTCAAGCCCATAGGTTACAAGTAAACGGTTATACAGCAATCTTGTCACTAATGAAGCAATGGTCATAACAAAGGTTACTGCAAAGCCCATTCCTGTTGCTGTTGAAAGCTTCTTCGAAACCCCGAGAAACGGACAGATTCCCAAAAACTGCGAAAGTACGAAATTCTTCACCAGCAAAGCAGATATAGTTATAGTCATCAAACTACCAAGTCTAGATAAAGCCTCCATTACTATATAAAATAACTCCATTACATTTGAGCCTCCTCGCCATTATTTGAAGCCCCGCAAGGCATGGGACATGATTCACAGCCCTTATGCTCAATCTTTACTGCTGAGAATTTATTTATGGCTGCCAATATAAATCCAAACGCCAGAAACCCTCCGGGAGGAAGTATCATGATTATTGCCGGTTCAAAAACTCCACCGGTAACATTCATTCCAAACCATGTGCCGTTCCCAAGTATCTCTCTAAAACTTCCCATAACAAGAAGTGCAAGGGTAAAGCCTATCCCCATACCCACACCATCAAGAATCGACATAACGGGATTATTCTTGTTTGCAAACATCTCTGCCCTGGCAAGTATTATACAGTTTACAACTATAAGAGGTATAAATATGCCTAACTGTTTATCAATAGCAGGAAGGTATGCCTTAAGAAGCATCTGCACTATTGTCACAAAACCCGAAATAATTGTTATATAGGCTGGTATTCTGACTTTGTCAGGTATTACTTTTCTCAAAAGGGAAATCACTGCATTTGAACCCATCAACACCAGTGTAACAGCAGCACCCATTCCAATAGCATTTTCGGCCGATGTTGTTACAGCCAAAGTAGGGCAAGTACCAAGAACGAGCCTGAATACCGGATTCTCCTTTATTATCCCTTTCGTTACAGTCTTAAAACCGCTCATTTCATAAATCCCCCTCTAATTTGCTAAGCTCCGTGTTAACATTAAGAGCTGCCTGAACTGCTTTTGTTACAGCCTTTGAAGTTATGGTCGCTCCGCTTATGGCATCAATCTCTTCATCCTTTGTCTTGTTATTTTTCACCACAGTCAGCGCACCCTTTGGCGAAATACCCTGAAACTGGGATATAAAAGGTTCATCTTTTGCTTTGGAACCAAGACCCGGTGTTTCATTGTTGTCACCAATCTTTACTCCGGTTATTGTCCCTTCGCTGTCTATCCCCACTGTTATTTTTATCGTGCCTCCATACCCCTTTGTTTCTGTAAGGAACACTCTGCCAATGGCATCTTCTCCTTTAAATCCTACAAATGCCTTCTTTACAGGAAAAAGAGCCTCATTATCGTTTATTACTGCCTCAAGACCTTGAATTTCTTCAAAGCTTTCGGCCAAGGACAATACTTCTTTTCTTGCACTCTCCTCCTCTAGTCTTGCCGCCTCGGCTATCTTATCCTTTGTCAAGGAATTGGTAAATGCCAAAGCCAAAGTAACAACGGAACATATTAATAATAAAACTACTGTTGGTTTAACTATATCACTCAACTGCTTTTCCACCTCCAAAACTTTTGGGAACAGTATATCTATCAATCAATGGAACCATAATATTCATTATAAGGATTGCAAAGGATACCCCTTCCGGATAATTGGTAAAAAGTCTTATGATTCCCGTAAGAAGTCCACATCCTATCGCCATAATTATCTGCCCTTTAATGGTCATAGGCGAAGTTGCATAATCCGTAGCCATATAAATTGCCCCCAGAATCAGACCGCCGGATAGTATATGATATAAAAAGTCACCGTTAAATAATACCGAGCCACCAAACACCCATGTAAACAAACCCAGGGTTCCGATGTATGCCAGAGGTATTTGTGGACCTATAACCCTTCTTGCCACAAGGTAAATCCCCCCTAGCAAAAGAGCTGCAGCAGAAACCTCTCCTATACATCCTCCTACATTACCCAAAAAAAGGTCTTTATAGGACGGAAAAACAATTGATGCCGTATCTTCTGCCTTCAACAAAGCAAGAGGAGTTGCCGAAGAAACTTCATCCACACCCGGTATTGCCCAATTTGTCATGTGTCCTGCATAGGAAATAAACAAAAACACTCTTGCCCCCAGTGCAGGATTTATAAAATTCTGCCCCAAACCGCCAAACAACTGTTTTATGACAACTACTGCCACAACTGCTCCTATCGCAACCATCCACAGAGGTGCTGTAGGCGGAAGGTTTAACGCCAGCAGAAGCCCTGTAACCACTGCACTCAAATCTGAAATTGTATTGCTTCTTTTCATCAGCCTTCTTGAGAAATACTCTGACAACACGCAGGTCAAGATACTTACCAAAATCACCAGCAGTGTCCTAGGCCCAAAAAAGAACACGCCTGCCAATGACGCCGGAAGAAGGGCAATAATTACATCCAGCATTATCCGCCTTGTATTTGCATTATCCCTTATATGAGGCGATGATGATACTACAAAACTATTCTCCAAATTATTTACCCCCTTTCGCTGCCGCCTGTTTTACCTGTGCCTTGCCAAGCCTTATTGACTGTACAAGATTTATCTTTGCCGGACACACATAGGAACAGCTGCCACATTCAATGCAATCCATTACATGGTACTTATTAAGCTCTTCAATTTCTTCCTTTAACGAATTGTTATTCAGATAGAGAGGAAGTAAATTCATCGGACACGCTTTTACACACCTTCCGCACCTTATGCAAGCTTGCTCCTGAGGCAATACAGCACTTGTTTCATCAAAAGCCAGTAGCGCATTTGTATGCTTAAGCACCGGTGTATTTAGCGTAAACTGGGCTATTCCCATCATTGGTCCACCCATCAAAATCTTTTTTGGAACGATACCGAAACCTCCGCAGAAATTGAAAACTTCAGATACCGGTGTCCCTATCAAAGCCTCCACATTGGACGGTCTCTTAACTGAAGGTCCGTCCACCGTGACCCTTTTCTTTATAAGGGGCATTCCGGTCTTGGTATACTCCGATATAAACGACACACTGTTTACATTCATGACAATTACTCCAACATCCGCAGGCAACTTCCCAGGTGGAACTTTTCTTCCGGTTGTGGCATAAATAAGCATTTTCTCTGCACCTTGCGGATACCGGGATTTAAGCTTGATTACATTTATTTTATCGTTTGTTGCCGCAACACGAGTCATCTCTTTTATGGCTTCCGGCTTGTTATCCTCAATACCTATCAGTACATTATCGATTTCAAGAACTTCCATAATAATATTGATTCCGCTGATTACATTCCAAGAGTTCTCAATAATTTCTCGGTAATCGGAAGTTATATATGGCTCACACTCAGCGGCATTGATAATCAATGTGTCTATCTTTATGCCTGGAGGAGGTGAAAGCTTGACATGAGCCGGAAATCCCGCACCGCCAAGTCCTACCAGTCCGGATTCCCGAATGACTGAAATAAATTCGTTGCTGTTGGAAAAATTAGGTGGTTTAATACCTTCATAGACTTCTTGATTTCCATCGGTCTTAATTTCCACTGATGTAACGTAAACCCCTCCCGCATAAAGCATCGGAGCTACATCGGTTACTGTTCCGGATACACTTGAATGGATGGGCGACGATATATACTTATTAGAATTCCCAATTATCTGTCCCACCCGAACAGTATCTCCCTTCTTCACACAGGGTTCGCACGGTGCTCCGATATGCTGAAGCATAGGAATTGTTACCTTTTCCGGAACCCCCATTTTGACCGTTTCACATCCAGCAGTATTTTTCGAATGAGGAACTGTAGTTCCCCCCCTAAAGAAATTCTTAACAAACATTTGAATGACCCCATTTAAAATAGTTTTTATTTCCTGCAATAAAATTACACATAGCGCAAGTATCTGTCTTTTATATGCTCACTCTTTCATAATAACATATCGGCAATTTTAATAAAATATTTTGATTTGTGTAAAACAGGCAATTATTACCATGGCGCAAAATTAGTGGATTTTTGTAATCTTTGTAGGTATACTGTATACAACTTTAAATATTCCACAATGCATACTAAAAATGAGCAATTTCTACAATAAGCTATTCGAGTAGAGCAATAAACCCCATCCCCATTGACAGGTCTTTTTTATTTTCTTCGGCAGGTTATCTTTTTACACTGAATATTATATTTGCAACTCTCTAATAAGTCAAATAAGAATTTGCCAAATTTCAAGACCTCATAATACCCGTTTGCATTCTATTTTCTATAAAACAGCGTTATCCTTATATTCGTTTGCATCGGTTTTTTTATAAATTTACCAACATATATATTTATATAGGACTTTTGATTAAAGCATATCCCTTTATTAAATAATAGTATTGGAGAAGTAATGGTATGAATTTTTTATGGAAAAAGCAAAAAAAAGCAATAATTAGTCTGTTGATCGTATCAATATTGCTAATCTTGCTCTATATTATAATGAATTATCTCTTTGCTCTTATTCTGCCTTTTTTAATTGCCATAATAATATCTTCTGTCAACGAGCCTCTTATTAACTGTATGGAAACAAAGCTTAGGTTGAGCAGAAAAATTGCCTCAGTCATATCCCTCACTATTACGGTAAGCATAATTATCGTTTTGATTTCCTTATGTGTATTTAAAGTATATTATGAACTGGTAAAGCTTAATGCCAATCTCCCCCATTATATAGAATCTTTTTCTGCCGCCGCCTCAAACTGCTACAGCCGTGTCAGCGTTTTTTATTATTATCTTCCGGAGAACCTGTCCGGTATCTTTGAGTATAATCTTAAATCATTGCTGCCCAAGCTTGAGATTATAACCGGTCGAATAGCCGAATCAATTATAAATAGTATCGCCTCAATACCTAAAGCTGCAGTGTTCACTACTGTGACTCTTTTATCTTCCTACTTTATTAGTAGTGACCGCAGAAAGATTAGAAGCTTTATTTACAGACAGCTCCCTGTAAATTTTAAGCAAGGTTTTATCGGCATCAAAAGCGACACCTTTTCAACTATAGCCGGATATATAAAGGCTCAGCTCATACTTATGTGCATTACCTTCATTGAAACCACTTTGGGTCTTATTGTCATAAAATCCGAATACGCAGTACTAATCGGCTTTATTGCTGCGATAGCAGATGCAGTGCCCATTGTAGGAACAGGCATTGTTCTATTTCCGCTTATAGCCTGGAATTTTATCGGCGGAAACATTCAAATGGCTCTAGGCATAACGGCAGTATACCTTTTTGGAGTAATTTTAAGACAGATAATCGAGCCGAAAATAGTTGCAAGCCAGACAGGAATTCACCCCTTTGTAACCCTCATCTCAATGTATTTGGGAATGATGCTCTTCGGATTTCCGGGACTTTTCATAGGACCCATGTTTGTGACAATTCTAAAAAGTCTCCACAAGTCCGGTCTTATAAGTGTATGGAGCGATTGATACATCAACTACTTTCTATAGCCCATAACTACCCGGTCAATACCGGCTAGGTCCTTTACGCTTTTAATGGCGCAATAGCTTCTTTCCATAAGGCCCCAAACATCTTTTGCTTGGCCATACCCCACTTCAAAGGCCAGCAATGAGCCCGGGCTTAGAAGCTTTGTGGCTTCACAGGTTATGACCCTATAAAAGTCAAGGCCGTCCTCACCCCCATTTAGCGCCGTACCGGGTTCGAAATCCTTAACCTGCCTATGGAGGGTCTTTATTTCTTCCGCAGGTATATAGGGAGGATTGGAAACAATGATGTCAAAAATACCTTCCTCATTGTGTTCAGTGACTTTTGCAAAGGGACTTTGAGCTATAGCATTAAAGAGTCCTCCAAAAACATCGCCCTTTAGAAAAGACACCCGGTCCTCCACACCGCACCTTCTTGCATTTGCTTCGGCTGTTGCCAGCGCTCCTTCCGAGATATCTACTGCCAGAACCCTGCAGTCCTTTACAAAGTGAGCAAGGCTTACAGCTATACATCCCGATCCGGTACCAATATCAAGTATTCTCGCATTCTTAAGTCCGGTATCCTTCACATGCCCTAATACAACCTCAACAAGGGTCTCGGTATCCTGTCTCGGTATCAGCACATCCGGTGTTACGATAAAATCAAGAGACATAAACTCCTGATGTCCGGTTATATACTGAAGAGGCTTTCCCCTAACTCTTTCGTCAAGAAATGCTGCAAATTTTTCATACTCCTCATCCTTCATGCTGTAATCATCATGAGAATAGAGAAAACTCCTATCAACATTCAATACATGGCACAAAAGTACCCCGGCCTCCAGTGCCGGGGTATCAATATCTGCTGACTTAAGCAGCTTTATCCCCTTTAAAAGGGCATCCTTTAGTATCACGCTATCACCCTATCACCATTTATCTTCTTCCTTGTTGTCCACCAATACATTCTTCATGGCTTCAATAGCCACCTCTATCTGACTATCATCCGGCTCCCTTGTAGTAAATCCCTGGAACATCAATCCCGGTGTATTGATAATCCTTGCTATTTTTAACTGACTTCTTCCGCTTATCTTTATTATCTCATAGGATATGCCGGCTACCAAAGGAATCAAAATAACTCTAAGAAGTATGTTTATCCACAAGCCGTGCTGACCTACCAGCGAGAACACCAGTATACTTACTATCATAACTGTAAACAGAAAAGATGTCCCACACCGGGGATGTCTTGTTGAATATTTCTTGACATTCTCAACAGTGAGCTCCTCTTCATTCTCATAGCAGTGTATGGTCTTATGTTCTGCTCCGTGATACTGCCAAACCCTTTTGATATCCTTCATTGTCGATGTAAGAGCCATATACAGTATAAAAAGTCCAACCCTCACAATACCCTCAACTACATTATATATGATTGACCCCACACTTGTTGATTTGTCAATGGGCAAAAATGAGGCAACCAGGTTTGGAAGCACCATAAATAACAGTACACTGAAAATTATTGAAAATATAACCGAGATATAAATCAATACATCCTGCAGCTTATCACCTAAAATTCGGTCAAGAAACTTATCAACCTTCGAAGGCTCTTTGCCTTCATCTTCTTCCAAATCTACAAACTCTGCCGAATACATCAATGCCTTAATTCCAAGAACCATCTGCTTAAAAATACCTACAAATCCCCGTATTATTGGGAGCTTCGAAAATTTACTCTTTTTGGGAACAGGTCTTTTTTCAACGATGATTTCCCCATCAGGCTTTCTTATTGCAATGGCAGCCTCCTTTGGGCCTATCATCATAAGTCCCTCAATTAGGGCCTGTCCACCTATGCTAGTCATATGCCTGGGTTTCTCAAAAATATCCTGTTTCATCCTAGACCTCACTTATAGTTTTATTAAATTTATTATACATTATTAAATTTATAAACTCAATAAAAACTCTAGCTTATCGAGATCCCTCGTTATTACTGATTTCACTTATTCCAAGGCTTCAAACAATTTTCTTTTCTTCTTTATTACAGTCAAGCTTGATATTTCCACCGTTTTGTATGATTTAGAGGACAAAAATAAAAGCTCGGGACATTGAGTTCCTTCGCTTTTACGTCTTTTATTTTACTCGAAGAGCTAAAAAAGACTTTATGGTTTTGATTTGCCATAAAGCCTTTTGTTATCATAATTTTATTGTATCCATTATTTATCTATTACGATATCAATTCTCCTATTTTTCTGTCTATTCTCTTCTGTGTCGTTAGGTGCTATAGGTTTAAATTCACCGTTACCGGTAGCAGTAAGCTTTTCCGGATTTACTCCGCTTTCCTCTACAAGAAACAACACTACATTGGTTGCCCTCTTCGTAGACAATTCCCAGTTTGTAGGAAACAACATCGTGTTTATCGGCAAATTGTCTGTATGCCCCTGTATGGTAGCACCTCTATTCAGCTCTTTTAGAAGCTCACCAATCTTTTTTAATGCCTCTTTTCCTGATGGCTTTATGTCTGCTTTACCAAGGTCAAAGAGTATGACAGAGTCTATTCTGACTGTCAAATATGTATTATCTTCAATCACCTTTACATATTCATTCAGTTCCATTTCCTCAACAAGACTTTGCACATCCTCAACAAAATCTTCGATTTTTTGGGCCTCACTAGCAGCATTTCCCCCTGTAAAAGCCCCAATTTCAGCACTTTTTCCTTCATTAAAAGCTTCGTCGCCGTCCTCCATTATATCCCCGGAAACGTTGTTCTCCTTTACATTGTAAACCACTGTTCCGTCATTATAACCATAAATACCTCCGCTGCCGCTTCCCATAAAGGCCGCACTCAGCGAATTTGTAATCTGTTGAAATTTTTCGCTGTCAACACTCGACATGGAGAACAAGAGCACAAAAAAGGTGAGCAACAGTGTAACCATATCACTGTAAGTTGTCATCCATTCGGGTGCACCTTCTGACGGTTCATCCTCCGGCATCTGCCTTCTTGGTTTTTTCATAATTACACCTCACTTATACAGCAGCCTCTCTGCCTTTTTCATTTCTCTCGCTTCTTCTTTCTTCTGAAGCCTGATTTGTCATCTGATCATATTCAAGCTTTTGTTTTGGCGAAAGGAAGGTTTTCAGTTTATGCTCCAATATCCTTGGGTTTTCTCCTGCTTGTATAGACAAAACCCCTTCAATAATCATCTTTTTCTCCTGTATTTCTTCCTTGCTCTTTTGAGACAGCTTACTTGCAATAGGGTTACATATTAGATTGGCAAGAACGCTTCCATAGAAAGTTGTAACTAATGCTATCGCCATAGCTGAACCAATTGCTGAGGGATCATCCAATGCTTCCAACAGCTGTATAAGCCCTATAAGAGTACCAATCATTCCCCATGCCGGAAATTGTGAAGCCATGGTCTTAAATAATCCTGCACCTTTATCATGGCGGGCTTTCATATTCTCCAACTCAAGATCCATTGTGTCAACTATAACTTCCGGTTCAACACCGTCAACAACCAATTGGAGAGATTGCTTTAGAAAGTCATTATCGATATTTTCCTGTTCTGACTCAAGAGAAAGCAAACCTTCTCTTCTAGCCTTAAGCGAAAGCTCGACCAGCATCTTGATGGTGTCCTGAGGCCTAGATTCCTTCCCAGCCAGCACCTTTACAACCACCTTCATAATCTTTGCAAACTCGGTGATCTTACAGGAGATAAGAGTGGCACAAAGTCCTCCGCCAAGAACAATAATAATCGACGGGAGATGCACGAAGGACCATATTCTTCCTCCAATCATAATAGACCATATTAAACATACAATACCTACAATCATTCCTATAAGAGTAGCTAGATCCATAAATTCTCGCCTTCTATCCTTATATTTTTGAACCTGCTATCTATATATCGGAATAATTAAGTAATAAGATTATAATTTCCTATGTTTTTTTATTCTTTTATTCTATTGACTCATTAAACCTTGATAACTACTGCATCTGTGTCCTTAAATAAACATATTCTTCTGTATTAATGGCAAAAATCGCTTTATTTTTTATCTTATTTGCGATATAATGATACTGGGAAAAAGTATATTTTTCCTTTTTATAAACATCTGTAGTCTTACTCATATAATCATATGTAAAAGAGGAGTGATAGAATTAACCTCGTTTGAACTTATTGTTCACAACCTTATGTAAAAATCATATAATTTAGAAAGAAGATTAACAAAGATAAGAAATTTTGGGGAGGAATCACAATGAAAAAGTTAAGAACTCTTGCTTTTCGCTTTGTTGTCTACTCTATTTTGCTCTGTACGCTGTTTCTATCAACCACCTTTCAAAGTATTGCATCTACCAACGTAAAAGTATATTTTGATGGCAAACTAATGGAATTTGGAACTAACGCCAACGATCCAGCTCCTTATATTAAGGAAGGAAGAACACTTATTCCCTTCCGTAGAATATTTGAAGCTTTGGGTATGGATGTTAGCTGGGATTCTACGCTCCGTATGGTTACAGCTAATGGAAACGACATTGAAATGACTCTTTACATAGGGAAAAAAATTGCCCTTGTAAACGGAGAAGAAAAGGAACTTGATGTCGCTGCGGAAATAACCGATGGCAGAACCTTTGTTCCATTAAGATTTGTCAGTGAAAACTGTGGAGCTGATGTTGCTTGGGATGACAGCACCAAGTCTGTGTACATAACAATGCCTGAAAATATGCCGTCCTCCTCAGGAGAAACGCCACCAGCTGTAGAAAGGAAAAGCTTAGGCGATGAAACTACATATCAAGACATGACATTTTCCTTTGACGAAGTTGTAGTTAAAGAAGTAGAAGGAACTAATGACGTTAGAATAACTGTAAAAGGCAAAACCAATATAAAGGGTTCGACTTTACTTCTTGAGCTTTACAGTACTACCGGTAAATCTGTTAAAGTCAGAGTTTATGCCCAACCATCACAATCTGATACATATGAGTTTTCCGGCTCGGCTTTTGCTTCAAAATCTTTTGTTCCAGAAGTAATGTATGTAACAACGCCATTTAAGGATGAAAAATATATAAGAATTGCAAGATATGATATCTAATGATTTCAACAAACTTTTATATGACATCATAGCCACTCAATTTTTTAACCGGGTATTTTAGAAAGACTATAAAAAATATTAGGGAGGTATGTACATGAAAAGAAATTCTTGTTTTAGAACTCTTGCATTTCTGATGGTTCTCGGTATCTTTCTTAACCTTTCATTAATGACAGGTTTTAATGGCCTTTTTGTAGAAAATGTATTTGCGGCTGAAGAGGTCGAATTCCCGGTCTTAAGTAATAGGGTTTCTGTAACATTAAAAAACATTAGGAAAGATGTTCCATCAGACACCATAGCTCTGCAACTTGGTATTATTAACTTAAATAAAGGAAGAAATATAAATTTAGACGACCTTAAATTAAGATACTACTTTTCTGATGATGGCTGCAGTCCTATAGACATAGATGTAAAATCGTTCGGTACAGCTGCACTGATCTATAATCCAGGATTGGTTAAAACCACATTGGTGAAAGGTTTGCCTTATGCAGGTGCTGATAGCTATGTTGAAATAAAGTTTACAGGATCTGTAGAACTGAGTTATGATAGAAAACCTATATACATTGAGCTTCATATAAAAGAAAGCGACATATACAATGACTTCAATCAATTCAATGACTATTCCAATAATAATTACTATGCTCCTTTTTTACCTGAAAACTTTTTTGCATCGGGAAGAGTACCAATTTTTATTTATGATTCAAGTAAATCTGATTTTGTACTCCTGTCTGGCGTATTACCTAGTGAGACATCCAAGATTCCAACGCCAACTACAACACCTGTAGCCTCCCCTTCTCCTTCTCCTGCGGTTAGTCCAGGTGAGAAAATATTGGCTACTGCTGACGGAAATATAGTTGGACCAAACCCTACTCCTGCTGGGTTATTTGAGCCAGCCAATATAGGATTCCCTCATCAAGGTTCTATAGATGTCGGTTTTTCTCCTCGTCAAAAAGAAGCCCTGATTCTGCTTGATTCATCTTATGAATCTACCAAAGTAGAATCTGAACTAAGTAACATTTTTAAATATTGTCTATTCTCAAGCGGTGATTCTTTATATCAAGGAGAAGGAATAACAATAGAGGGCGATGTGTTCACAAGAAATCTGATGGATGTTAGAATGTCAAGGATCGATGTGACAGGAAAAGTTGAGTATAGCGAAAGAACTACTGAATCCTATGGTGGACCATTAGGTTCTGATGAATCAAAGATGGATAGTAAGGAAGCAAGCAGATATGATCGCTATCTTGCACCTGATGAAAATGGAGACTATTCAACTCTATTTTCAATGATACAGGATAAAGTTGCAAAACTGCCTGAGAAAGATGATGCTAAATTTTTGTTTATGGAAGATATTATCCCAAACTATTACCCTGCAGCCCATACAGACCCCAATTGGCGTAAAAGAGCTGCAGAGTTTTACTATGATGATACTGACAGGTCTGTATCTATAGCATATCGTTCAAAAGAAGCTGGAGGATTTAATCGTACCTATGATAATACTTTCCCAGAATATCTTATAAAACAAGATAGGGACGACGGCGGATTTGTACTTAAGTCTAATATGTTTTTTGATGGTAATCTTGTAATAAGTGTCAAAAACATTAAGCAAGAATTAATTGGTGGAGCTACATCCGCTTTTATATATGCTTACGGTGACATAACCTTACAAGGTACAGATGCAGACTTTGAAGATGTATATCTTATAACCAAATATGGAAATATTAATATTGAAACAACTGGTTCTACTATATCCGGAATTGCATTTGCCCCAAATGGAGAAATTAAAATTAATGGTCAAAACAACACTCTTCAAGGTAGTTTTGTTGGAAACTCTATTGTAAGCACCTCAGGTAATACCTCTTTTAAGGGACCCAGTGATGGCCAATTAGACGACATTGAAGATGCCTTAAAAACTACTGAGGGTTTTGACACAATTAGGAATGCAATAGCTTTACTTCCTTATATATTTGATGAGTATACAAGAGCGGGAATCATAACCTATTCCGACTATGCAGATATAAATGATTCACACATTAAAGATCGTTGGAAATTCTTTGATTCTTCCACTGAACGGGAGGAGTTCTTAGATTATACTATAGAGCTGTCAGCAGACGTAGATTCCAAGAAAAGCAATCTTGGTGATGGCTTAAGAAAAGCTTTGGATGTCTTTATTAAACATTCCGACCCTGAGTCTGAGAAATATATATATATCTTCACAGGCCTTGATCCAAATGCATATACCAGATCTCATACTGGAAGCCAGTTTGAAACCGACCCAGCATACGACACTAGTGACTTCTATATTTCTGATGAAACTGGAAGCAACAATAATGGAAATAAATATGTTATAGAAATAATGAAATTAATAGATGCTTATAATCGCACCTCAGGCAATGGTAAAATAAGACCTATACTTATTGATTTGACTACCTATATTAAAGAATCAAATATAAAAAATGGTGTGAAAGAGTCTGATATTGAAATCGATGATTTAAGAAGTCTTGCTTCCGACTTGGGAATTAGTGTCTATGACTCTGAAGAGAAAGCTTACTATTGTCCTTCATTAGAGGATATACAATCTCTTTCAATTATTAATGAGCTGGCATATATTTCAAACACTATTCCACCTAAATTGGCTGTGGAAAACTTGACAATCAATTCAGCGAAATTTGAATTGTCACTGCCAAGCCACCTCAAGCCGGTTGAACTGTTCTTCAAGAAAGCAGATGGTTCGAAAGAATCAATTGTTAATTTGACTGAGCTTACGCCATCCGGTGGCAAGTACAATATCAGTCACATCTTCACCGATGATGAGCTTGCGAACCTCACAAGTATTGATGACGGTTTGAGCTACGACTTAGAAAGCCGTGAACTATACCTCACACTGATTGTCAACTATTCTGATGACTTCACCGAGAATACTCTATCCATTGAAGGTGTTGTTGATATTGCCGGACCTCAGGTAACATACGAATTGTACGAAGATAAAAATGGTGACGGCATAAAATCCGAAGGTGAAGATGAGTTTGAAGTTGTAGTACCTTTCGACAACATAAAGTTTAACGTAGTCTATAAGAAGGATATAAACTAAGCCGAAATAAAAAGCAACTCTTACAAAAAGCTCTGGGGCGCAAATCCCAGAGCTTTTATTAATATTTAGCAACTCTAATTAGCGATTATCCATTAAATGCTTACGCTGTTCATTAAGCAATAATTAGTAATAGTACTATTCATCTAACATAACTCTTTACGCTCTTTCATTTTTGCGAGCACAAAAAATTCAAGATGTGAGATAATTGTTATGTAATATTGTGAAGTTATATGTTATAATATGTACGTACGTGTAATTTTATATGATAATGCTTTATGTGCAGATTTTCAAACATTACTAATAGCAAAATTCTGCAAGTAATTTGTCAGGAGGTCAAATAATGAGCAGTGAACAAAATAACAAAAATAACTCCAAAATAATGTTGGTTTCTTCGGCCGTAATTCTTATTTTGCTGTTTGTGGTTCTTATATCTAAGCTTGGCTCGGAATCGCCTTCTCAGCCATCTCAACCCGAGTCTATACGTTCAAGGTTAAACGCACCCATAAGTCTTGATACAAATGTGAAAAACGCTTTGACATGTGATTCTCTTGCTGTAACGGATGAATATATTTTCTATTCAAACACCGAAGGTCTTTACAGAACCAATAAAGACGGCTCAAACAAACTCGAACTGGAGTCTGGAGAAATCTTAAATATCAATATATATAATAATTACTTATATTATACTAAAAGAATTACCGAAGACAAAACCATAGCTAATACCAATTATACTCATAATATTATTAAGCAGTCTTTTGACGGCTCAGAAAAAACTGAAATTGCCAGTGTAAACTGTCAAAGAGTAGGGTCAATGCTAGTAGCCAATGACCTGATAATACATAAACTTATCGTATTTGAGGGTGACGGTGGTACAAATGATTTAGGTGAGCCGACAGGAAAGCTTGTAAGCAAATACAGCGCAATATTGATTGAAGACAGCAAACATGTCAGCGATGTATCTGAGGAACAATACAACTCAATAATGACACTGAATTATCCTTTCAATCAATCGGAGCTTGACAGTTACCTCCGTGAAGATAATAATAATTTTTCTGTAAGAAGTTCGAAATACTCTGTCAGCGATACAATGTATTTTGAAGGACGACGCATGAAGGAACCTAAAGATGCAGCTATATTTAGTATTTCAAAAAAAGACAACAAGCTTAACCTTATTACCAAATATGATGCGGTTACAGAAGATAATTACACTATTGATAATTCTCTTACAGGTTTTTGTTACAATGAAAACGATAACAGTCTTTACTACATATTATCGGCAAGAAAAAAAGTTAAAGACAGCGCTTCCATAAGTGAAAAGCTTGACCTGTGCAAGCTGGATTTGAGCAACAACTCAATAACTGTTATTGACACCATATTTAAATCTGAGGATTTTTAGTTAAGTTAAAAAGCTTATAATATTAGCTCCTTCTTGTAAATTAAAATAAAACATGAGTTGAAGAAATATTTCTTCAACTCATGTTTTATTTTAAAAGAAATTATAGTTCTTTATTATCATCGATTTTTGAATACTTCATTTAAGAATAAAAGCTCATGCCATCGAGTCCCTTTTCTTTAACCTCTTTCATTTCACTCCAAGAGGCTAAAAAATATCAGGTGATCCTTTTTAGAACCACCTGATACCGTCATTTTTGGCGCGCCCAAGAGGAGTCGAACCCCTAGCCTTTTGATCCGTAGTCAAACGCTCTATCCAATTGAGCTATGGGCGCAAAAGTAATTTTAATGAACATATAATATAATAATATAAATTATAAAAAAAATCAACAACATTATTTTCTTTTTCTCAAAAGCAAAATTCAAAACACCTGCTAGATTGCCAAAACACTTCAAAAACAAGTTTAAAAGAAGTTTATTTTCCTTGAATACTTTATATAAGGTTTATTATTCCTGTAACATGTCAATTTTATATGATATAATAAGGATATTTGAAAAGAATATTTTCCCATAATAATGAGGGGATGATTTAATGTTTTTTGAGTCTTACAAATCAATTTTGTATTCGGATACCCAAGTTCCGGATATTTTTATTACCGAGTACATGCCTTTGCTCAGTTCCGACAGTGTAAAGGTGTATTTATACTGCCTTTTTTTAAGCAAGCACAACAAGAGTGCTTCAACAGAAGAGTTTGCCAAAAGCTTGGGACTTGAAGTCACAAAGGTAAAAGAATGTCTCGCCCAGCTTGAAAACCTCGGTGTACTCTCTTGGAAGGAAAACGGCCTTGTGCTTCATGACCTTAAAGAAAAGGAAATTAAGAAAATGTATCGCTTAAAAACCACCTCCACACCGGAGGAAGCTGTGTCCAACTGTGAAAAGAACAAGAAGCGCAATGAAATAATTTATACGATAAACAATACATTCTTCCAAGGTATTATGTCTCCTTCATGGTATACCGATATCGATACTTGGTTTGATAGGTACAAATTTGACGAAGATGTTATGTTGGCACTGTTTCAATACTGCTTTGACCAGAAGGGGCTTGTCAAACCTTACATAGAAAAAGTAGCTGAGAACTGGAAAAACAGGAATATCAAGAACTCCTTCGACCTTGATAATTACTCTATCGAATACAAAAAGTTCAAGGATGTTCGCAGTGCCATTGTTAAAAAGCTGAAGCTCGGCAGAAACCTCACCGAGTTTGAGGAGGAATATGTTGAAAAGTGGGTTATGGATTATGGATACAGCATTGACACCATTGAGCTTGCTTTAAAAAAGACAACCTCTAAAACCAACCCGAATTTCAATTATCTGGACAGCATAATTACCGACTGGCACAAAAATAGCCTAAAAACCAAAGAAGATATTGCCGTTTATGAAACCGCAAGAAGAAAGAAGACTTCAAATAAAACCAGCTCTGTGGCATCTGCCGCTGTGCCTCAAAGAGGCAACTTCGAGCAAAGAAAATACGAGGATGGGTATTTGAACAGTCTTTATGAAAACGCATAAACCTAAAAAGGTACTGGGAAATAAGGAGGCAGCATGAACAGGGATATTCACCGCATAATAATAAATGAATATGAATCCAGACAGCAAGCAGCCTCTCACAGGCAATTATTGAAAAAGGAAGAGGTCTATAAAAAGATCCCCCGTATTGAGGAAATTGATAATCAGATACATCTTACGGGGATAAAATACAATAAAGCCATACTTTTAGGCATCCAACCATCGGACAGAGCGATAAGCGAGCTTTTAGACAAGATAGACTGCCTTAAAAGGGAAAAAAGGCAGCTTCTGTTGGATTTCTCCTATCCGGAGAATTATCTAGAGCTTGAATTCCAATGCAAACAATGCAAGGATACAGGCTTTGTTGAAACTTCCACCGGTACGGAAAAATGCTCCTGCTACCGTCAGCAATATATTAATCACCTTTTTAAGCAGTCAAATATAAAGGTCCTTGACGCGGAGAATTTTTCCACTTTTAACGAAGGCTATTATCCTGATGAAGTAAATGAAAAGAAGTTTGGAATCAGAATATCTCCAAGGCAGAATATTATTAAAATACGGGAAAGATCCCAAGCCTTTATTGAGAATATCGACAACCCGCAGGATAAGAACCTTTTTTTCAGTGGACCCACAGGGGTTGGCAAGACCTTTATGGTAAACTGTATAGCTTCAGAACTTCTAAAAAAGGGCAGAACCGTATTGTATCAGACAGCCCAGTCCCTGTTCAAGGTTATTAATGATTACAGGCTATCGGCTCTAAAGGACAATGAATTTGAAGATACCGTCTATTCCGATATTTTCAATGTTGAGCTCCTTATTATAGATGATCTTGGAACCGAGTCTCCAACGGCAACAAGATACGCAGAACTGCTTAATATTTTAAACACTCGGCAGGAAAACAATTTGTCTGTTCCCTGCAAGACTATTATAGCTTCTAACCTTGGAATCAACCTACTTAATGAGTACTATGATGAAAGAATAGTATCAAGAATTATAGGTGGATTTGACCTGTTTAGGTTTGCAGGAAATGATATTAGGATGTTAAAAAAGACCATACAGGCTTGATAACAAAGGACATAGCCAACAAAGGCTATGTCCTTCTTAGTACGTATCAACCTACCCCTATAGCCTTTAATATAATCCTCATAGTCTCAGCATCAATAGTGCCTGCCATCATTAGCCCATTGCAGATATAGATCAAAATCACCATCAGAATCCCCGGCATAAAGGTAATAACATCTACTGCTTTAATCCCGGACTTCTCCTTCTTTATTTCTCTGGCATCCTTTGATGTATTCTTAATAAAAGCATAAAGAAAAACCCCTAGAATTGCTGCCGTGATAACAAACACCATCGAATAAAAGACTATTACTATGGCAAGTTGGACCCCGGAAAACTTTTGAAGCTCCGCAAACACATCTCCTGCATTCGATGCATTCACTCCGGATGCACCGGGAATACCCACTTCTTCCATGTACTCGGTCATCTTCATAGACAAGAAAAGGGCAGCTACAGCTAAAGAGTTATTGGTAAAATGAGCAAACATTCCGATAAGTATAGAATTACTCCTGTATACCAGAAATCCTATTAACGCGCCTAGCAAGAAAGTCCCAAAAAGCTTCTGAAAATCAAAATGAATAAGTCCAAAGAGAAATGCAGTTATTAGAATAGATTTGACTATCCCAAGTCTCTCCAATCCCCTCTGGATTACTCCTCTAAACAGAAATTCCTCACATATTCCTGCAGAAGCCCCTATAACCAGTATACTGATAAGAAAACCTACAGCGTCACTTCCAACAGGAACCTGGGTAATTTCCACAGTACCAAACAAAAGCTTTACCAGAAGCATGTTCAAAATATTAAAAAGTCCTACTACCGGTATGGAAAAGAACATGATGCAAAATACCAGAAAGAAATTCATAAAGCCCGTTTTATTTATTCTCAATACTTTTTTTACATCAAACCTGAACAATACCAAAAAAAGCAAAGGAGGCAACATTATGAGAAGAACCTCCGAAAGAGCTCCTCCAAGGTTGAACCCCAATCCTTTCTGCAATCTCGTGGATACAAACACCATAAGTATCACTACAATGGAATAAAGGGCTCCCACCTGCATTATGCCTGGCATTTTAATATCTTCAGTCTGACTTTCTACTCCCTGCATATCCAAACTGCTTTGCTCCATTGAAAACTCTTCCACGATTAATTCCCCCTTCGTAATTAATGCAAAGCTAAAAGTACTATGTATTTATTATAGACTATTTAAAATAATTATTAAAGATTCCCAAGAGGCCAAATAAAATCTTGGTACATCGAGTCCCTTCGCTTTTGCCTCTTTCATTTCATTCCAAGAGGCCAAAATATAATAATCGGGCAAATTTAGCATGCCCGATTATTATAGAAGAAGGATCAATAATATATCATATAAAACAACAACTCTACATTGTCAGCACTCCGTTTGGTGTATCAATTATCATAAGGATGTTTTCCTCCCTACCGGTTTCGGTGTTGATATAGACAAGAAAATCCTTATCATTCAGCTTGCCCTTAAACTCATAAGTGTATAATTCCGTCTTGTAGTCTGTAGGTATTATTGCAAGGCCGGAGCTTAAAATCTCCATCCTCGATGAAATCTTGGACCGTGCCTCTTCCATAGTAAGTTTTGGAGACGGAATATTTCTCTCTATATGGTTGGAAAGATACCCTTTGCTCTCAAAGCCTATTATTTCACCATTATCCAATGCAATTTTTACTTTTATAAGGTCAGGATATACAACAACATCTCCCTGCTTGTAAGCATAATTGATAATCGCTGTATTGTCCTCTTTCAAGTAATAGGTATCCACCATATCCTTGTATCCACGCTCATCTAAGAACTTCTTCCCCAACTCTTTCGCCTGGTCGATGTTTATATTTTCTTCTGCCCCAATCGGTCTATTGTAAAGCATCCATAAAACATGGCCTCCCTTTTGGGTCGCATCCACAATCGCTGTCTGATCCTCGGGCATATTATTAAACTTAACCGTGTAGCTGTAGGTTTTTATAGTTGTCGCATCATTTCTTCCGGTATCCTCTACTGCACTAACCTTATCCTTGCCAAAGAAATTTATAACATTCTGCTTTGCCTCTTCCGAGGTCATATCATTTCCAGTAAGTCCCTTTGGCTCTGTTGAACTCATGTGGTCGGAAAAAGGACCATCATAAATCAAAGTAGGATAATCCTGAAAGGTCTTATCTATGTTCTCAAACTGCTCCATGGGCATGTTCTGAGATGTTTTCTGAAACAACGGGGTCCCTTTATTTGCGAGTTCTCCCCATTTTATTCTCCCTGCCGTTAGCTGGTTTTGAAGATCATTTAAGCTTTGCTCCAATGATACAGAATAACCATGAAGCTGCTCAATAAGTTTATACTGCTCCTCGGTCATGCTCTTTCCTGACATATTTTGGTTGTTTATGGAATAAGCCAAGTCTCCCACCTGTGTAAGGAATTTCGATGTATTGGCCAGTACGTCCGGAGTTATGGGCAGCTGTCCTAAATTGCTTTGAGCAAGATTCGACTGCCTCCAAGCTTCCTGCATAGTCTGTGCCGTCTTTTCCGGGTTGTTGCTGATAAGGGATTTTACCAGCAATACCTCGACATTATTCACATATCCCACCATTTCGTAAAAGGCACGGTTATACTGGTTATCGAGCTCCTGTCTCAAATCTGCCGCATGCTTGTATTGATAAAAACCCCACATAGCTACAGCAGCAATTGCCACAACTACAATACTGTACATTTTTCTGTCGGATAATCTTCTTTTAAAATCCAGTAGTTTCTCTCTGATACTCAAAAGGCTGCACCTCCTAATTTATATGCTAAAAATTATATTCCGAAATTATGCTTTCCGATTTTGGTAACTATTTTCCTGCTCCATATCCATTTGCTAGTCGCAGTTGCCGGGTTCCAGTAGTATACGCACCCATTGGTAGGATCCCATCCACTCAAAGCATCTCTTGCAGCTTTTAGAACAGTTGAATTCGGATCAATAGGCACACCTATCTGCCCGTCGGAAACTGCTGTAAATGCGCCCGGCTGATATATGACCCCTGCGATAGTTTTGGGAAACCTCGGATCCTTTGTCCTGTTCAGAATAACTGCACCTACTGCTACTTGTCCCTCATAGGGTTCTCCTCTGGCTTCCCCATTGATTGCCCTCGCAAGAAGCTGTTCATCACTTACCCGGCTTGCCTGTGCATAGGCCTCACCCCATCGGGAAACGGTAGTAAGTCCCATGGCAGTCAAAGTATCTTTTTCTGCGATACCTGTTACAGGCAAATTGTATGTTTTTTGAAAATCCCTTACGGCTAAATATGTCTTAAAGTCATAAACTCCGCTTATTTTGCCGTCATAATACTCCCAGTTCTTAAGCCTTTGCTGCAGCTTCATGACATCCTCGCTTTCCATATCCGGCTCAAGTCTGTCGGTAATTGGTGCTATAAAGACCTCACTATTTAAGAACAGGGGCATACTAACAGAAAATATAACAACAAGAATAAGTATTCTTCTTAACATCTTCAAAAGTATTCAATCCTCCTTTATAAGAAACACTAATACCGGTTTAGAACCAAAAACAGTATAACTCTACAAAAGACATTGCTATACATTCAAAGATATTTTTTGTTCTATTGCAAAAAATATTCGTAAATTCACTAAAATTATGTATAACATCATGCAAACCCCCAGATAATAACATTAGGAAGCGAATAATTTTAATCTACGAGGTAAACAAATGAATGTTCTGTTTTTATCAATCTCATTGGGATCGGGGCATATTAAGGCAGCCGAGGCTTTGCGTAAGTATATTGTGCTAAGGTACCCCACCGCAAAAACTTTAATAGTGGATACTTTTAAATACATAAACCCTTTAATTCATACAGTAGTTGTAGATGGATACCTTAATATTGTCAAATACGCGCCCCAAGTCTATGGGGGTCTTTACAGGATGTCTGAATATCGCAAAAATGTAAACAGGATGAGCAGGGTTCTGAGCCAGCTTATGGCTCCTAAAATCCATAAGCTGATACAAGATTTTAAGCCCTCAATAATTGTATGCACTCATCCTTTTCCTCTACAAATGATTGCATACCTGAAGGAGCATTATAATCTTGCTGTGCCTTCAATAGCAATTTTGACCGATTTTGTCAACCATCCCTTCTGGTTTCACAATAATATTGAGGCCTATATAGTTGCTCATGACTATATTAAAAGAGATATGATTGAATGCGGAATTTCTGAAAACCGGATATTTACTTATGGAATACCCATAGCACCGGAATTTTTGAAAAGCGCACCTAAAGCGCAGGTAAGAAAAGAGCTATCCTTGAAAAACACCCTGACTATGCTTCTCATGGGTGGAAGCCTTGGAATAGGAGATATTGAGAGTGCCTTTAAATCCTTTGCGAAATGCAAAAGGAATATTCAAATTATTGCTGCTGCCGGCAAGAACGGCTCCCTTGAAAAAAGACTTAACGATTTCGGGGCTTCATGCAGCATACCTGTCAAAATTTTTGGTTATGCAGATAATATTCCTATGCTCATGGACGGAGCAGACTTTATTGTCACGAAACCGGGAGGAATGACAATATCGGAAGCTCTGGTAAAAAAGCTTCCCGCCCTTATAATCTCTCCAATTCCCGGACAAGAGGAAAGAAATGAACAGTTCCTTATAAATAGTGGTGCCGCAGTTAGAATTCAGAAAAACACAAATATTGACAGTATCCTGTGTCAAGTTTATGACAATAAATTAAGATATACGCAGATGAAGGAAATAGCCGGAACCCTCGCAAAACCAGATTCCGGCCACAATATTGTCAATCTCATTGAAAAACTTATCAATGATAATGAAAAAGGCCTATTCAAATATTCGTTTAATGCCCTTTAATCTTTTAAAATAATATTCCGTATCAAGACCAGTTTCGATAACTATTCCCTTTGATTTTGACGCATGTACAAACTTGCCATCTCCAGCATAAACACCCACATGGGACACATCTTTTAGCTCTTCATTGCTGCTGAAGAAAATCAGATCCCCCACTTTTAACTCGGCTGTGCCTCCAATTTCATTTTGGATAAACTCAAATTGCATGTCGGCATCTCTTGGCAGATCCACTCCGTTTATTCTGCTGCAAATATACACAAGACCCGAGCAGTCAACACCTTCCCAACTGCTTACTCCTCCCCAGAGATACGGCGTACCCTTAAATTTATTCACAGTAGCCATGAAATCCTGTGCAGAAGTAGTCGGTACCAAACTTCCTGATGGGACTCTTATTGTATCTTTGGTGTCAATCCATCCTGTTAATCCTCCCGGCAAAACTACCTCATAATACCGATCTTTTTTTCCCCTTATGAAAAGCTCCGTTCCCATGACAACATCCTTCAGAGTAACTCCTCCGCCTGCCGAAGAATAAACCTTCTTTGTCTTTCCGGTAACTACAGCTCTGTCGGTATACTTCTCCTCCATAATACTTGTACAATCTCTATCAACAAATTTTGACTTAAGCCATCCGATATATCCGTCCACCACTTTTACCTTTGTCCAAGTGCCCTTTTCCTCAATCACATCAACTTTCTGATTGAAAATAGCCTGGGTTACCCTTTCCGAGTTTATATCAGGCTCCCGGAAAATATCAACCACCGTATCCAATACAACTGCCTTATCCTTGTATTTGTTCTCGATATCCAAAACCCCTTCATCACTGCTCCTTGGCTTCGTGGTCTCATTCTTCGCTCTATCGTCGCCATTGGAAATATCCGTATTCGCTTCTTGAGATAACTGCCTACAGCCACAGGCAAACACCCCAAATACTCCTGTTATCACAAAAAACAATAATATTCTTCTCATCACTACTCTATTCACAAATATTCTTTTCATCATGACCTCCACATTTATCCCTACAAAGAACTGTTCTATCTTCTAAAACTTCTAGCAAGCTTCCAATTTAATAATATTTAAACCTTTGCCAAAAATCTCCCTGGCAGCTTCTACTTCCCTTTCCTTGCATGTAAAGAATATAATCTGGCGCTCTTTTGACAGAGCAAAAAGCATCTTTAGAGTACTCAAGACCCTATTGTCATCATAGTGGGCAAATACCTCATCCATAATAAGAGGCAAAACTTCTCCTCCATCTTCAATGGTCTGGGCAAGAGCAAGTCTAAATGCAAGATATAGCTGCTCAACGGTACCTCCGCTTAAAAAAGGCAATTCTACAATCCGCCCGGTATCCGGTTCTAATGCTTTTATCATAAGGCTGTCATCGGCTCTTACATCATTGTATTTGTCTTGTGTTATAAGGCCGGTTATATTACCTAGCTTATGATTTAATGTTGGCGCAAATTCCCTATTGATTTCAAGAGCTGCCTCTTCAAGGATATCCAGAGCGGTCTTTAAGCTAAAGCCTATATCCTGAAGATGGCTTTTCTCTCCTTCAAGTTCTGCTAATCTTGCTTCAATTTCCTGAATTTCATCTTCAATTAAAGAGACTCTTTCCACAAGAGCCTGATTTCTGCTCATCTCTAGTAGGATTTTATCAATCTCTTCAGTTATCTCGGGAAGTAAATTCTCTATGTAGCTTTCTGCGTGTTCAAAGTCTGCGTCGTAAATTTTCTCCATTAAGTCGTTATATTTTGAAGAAGCATCGGCAAAGCTATACGCCTTCTGAATTCTTACGGAATATTCCTCAATTTTTTCATAAAGGTCATTCACTCTGGCCTCTATATTATCAATGCCCTCTAATAAATCCCCCTTGTTAGGCGAGCTTGACCCAAATAATGAAGAAGCCCTCTCATAAAGAGATTGCAAGTAAGTATCAATATCCTTTTGTTTCTCCCCTAATCTTGAAATATTTTCAATACTTTCCATATATTTTGCAATCCCCGACTGAAAATTCTCTATATGCTCTAATCTTATTTCCTTTTCTTCTAAGCCAATTATAGCGCACGTTCTAAGCCTGTCAAGCACTAAAATTCGAACCTTCTTTATATACAACCGATTCTCTTCCATCTCCCTCTCAAGTTCAGCCATTCTGCTGCTTTGGCGGGTAAAATCCAGAAACATATTTTCGTACAGGGTTTTCTTTTTAATAAAATCCCCCACATTTTCCGCACCCACCATAGAAAAAATTTGATGGATCTCTTCCTGTTTTGACGCAATCTCCCTATCTGTTTCCTTCATTCTTGAAAGCAGCATGTTTTTACTGTCATTGAGCCTTTGAATCTTATTTTTATTGCCTATTCCCATACAAACAAATATCAGCAATAATGCCGCAAAAACAAAGGTCAACGCCATTAAAACAGGCTTTTGCGAAAAAAATACTGTACCAATCCCGGATAAAAGGGTCAGAATTATGGAAGCCCCAATGCCTGCCTTTAGTAGTCCTTGCCTATGAGAAGCAGCATTTATATCTTCATTCAAAGCGTCATTATTTATATCCTTTTTCATCCGCTCAAGGCTTTTTATACTGTCCGATAGACTTTGCACCCTATCCTCTATACTTTCATCAAAGCTGCTAAAGGCTTTATATTCTTCGAGTTCCGATCTAGCCGCTTGTATCTCCTGCATTAATGCCGTTTGCTTTTTTTGAAGTCGTTCCTTTTCCTTTATCGCATCTTTCAGCTTGTTGTATAAAACACTAATGAGCCCCGGGTCATCATCCGCATATTTCGAATAGGGTTCATACTGCTTTTTCATCCCATGATAAAGTATAATCTGCTGATTAAGATTCTCTCTTTCCTGTTCATATCTATTTATATCTTTTATAATTGAGGCAAGCTCCCTTTTTTGCTTCTTCAATTCTTCAATGCTTCTTCTAAGTTCAACAACCTTTCTTGCATAGACAAGGGCTTCTCTTTTTTCCTCATGCTGCCCCTTTAGCTCACGAAGTTCTCTGATTTTTTCTTCAGCCTCAAATATTTTGTCTTTTTCTTCAATAAGACACTTTTTCCTCTGCCCGAACTCATCCAACTTTGAATTTACAATATCCAGCGGCCGTGTTGTGCTTCTCTCAGTCCCGACATAGCTCATGAGCGAATCCTTCAATGTATCCCTCGCCCTCTTAAGAGAAATTTCCTCCGAGCCTGTCTCTCTGATATTTGAGAGCTTGTCCAAAAGCTCTCTGCTCCCGGCAACATCAATTTTTGCATCCATCTGTCCTACAAATACGGTTCTTTCAAAGCAGGCTTCATTTATGCCAAGATGATTTAAAGCAAACAAAGGTCCTCTGTCCCTGCTTTTCTTAAAGGTATCGCTTATATCATTGAATAAAGAGTCATATACCTTGACGGTATTATCCTTAAAATCTCTTTCCACAGTAAATGAAGCTCCGCTGTCCAGACTGTACACAATGCTTCCTCCGTAGAAATTTCCGTCCCAGGGACTATACCTTTTCAAAGGAGGGATATTGGCGTTTCTTATATTTTTTCCTCCCTTCAGGGAATATAGCATGCCCCGGATAAACCATTGAACTGTTGTTTTTCCGGCTTCATTTTCACCGTATACTAAATTAAAGCCTTTTGAAAAACCCATTATTAAATTGTGAAGCTTTCCAAACCCCTTTATATCAAGCTTTTCGATCTTCATATCTGCTCCTTAAATTTACAGTACTTCTACCTTGCCCTGTTCTAAGGCCTCAATTCCGTATTGCATTGACTTCATAAGAAGATGCTTTTCTTTGGCACTTTCGGCCTTATTTATAAGTGAAAGCATTTTTTTGACAAACAGGCCTTTTAGACCTGGTTCGTTCATAATATCCTCATAATTATATTGATTGATGGTTTCATCATTTACGACTGCATAAAAAAAGCTGTCCCCAATAGCATCGGCTATATCTGCAGCATTAATATGGTATCCCGGCAGGGTATAACCCTTTAAAGTTATATGTATGAGGTTATCTCGGTTTTCGTCTTTTACTGCTTCCCTGTAAATCCGATCTATGATCCGGTTGTCACTCTCAAAACAGTCGGATTTGATTTCCAGTGATTTATACTGCCTTCTGTTTGTTTTCTCAAACCTTACATGAAGCTTTTTTTCCTTCTTTGACACAAATTCTATCTTGCCGATAAAAACACCATGCTCCCCTTCCTCGTCAAAGCCCAATGGTTCCGGACTTCCGGGGTTGTATATATTCCCACTCTTACCTATACCTCGCAAAGTATTATGAAAATGCCCTAATGCTATATAATCCATGCCTAGTAAATCAAGTTCGCCGCTAGTCATAGGATTATACCTGCTCTTTTTGAAATTCAAATCCACAGTACCGTGAACTGCCAAAAGGTTAATATACTTTGGGTCCACTGGTTCAATATTGCTTATTAGACTTTTTTCTTCATGGAAATTGGCAAAGCCGACACCGTATACACAGGCATTATACTCCTCAAGAAAGACTTTTGGCCTGTCCTCGGACAAAATAAAGACATTTTTGCTCCACTCAAAGTTTTGGTAATAAGAATTGGGAATATAGGGATCATGGTTTCCCGGCACAATAAATACTTTTATTTCGGGAATCTCGCTAAATTTTTTATTTATATAATGGATTGTAGACTTTTTCACATATTCATGCTCATAAAGATCTCCGCTTATGAGCATAATGTCCACAGCTTCCTTTATCGCAAGGTCAATTATTCTATCAAACACCTGTAGAAGATCCCGCCTTCTTTGCTCTGCTACTGCAATCTTAGAACCTAATGAGCTAAAAGGCGCGTCAAGATGAATATCTGAAAAATGCAGAAACTTTAATGAATTCATATTGCAAGCCACCCCAAAATCTTCATATTGCCTTGATTCTTATAGAATATCATATCAAAGTTTCTGCCAAAATGATATATTTAAATTGAATGCTATATATCTTTTATATCACCATCCTGTACAAAGAAGGTGGTATTAATTACAGGCCTGTCTATTTCCTTAATAATATTTTTTATTTCAAGAACAACACCGGGATAAGCTTTCTTTAATATCGCTATTTCTCCTTCCCCTCTGGTCCTTAATACATTGGCGATTGATATTTTTTCCTCTTCAAGCTTCTGTAATTCATCCTTTATCCGGTTAAACCTCTGTTTGATGCCGTCAGCCTTAAAACTATCTGCTTTTTTTTGCTGTTCATTACCGAAATAATTCATCGCCTCAAACTTTACCTTTACCAATTCATTCTTTATCGTCTCAATACTGTTTATTACCTCTTGGAGTCTTTCCTTCAGCTTATTTCTATTAAACCCTTTAACCGATATAATCGTACGTTTTTCACTGGGTGAGCCCAAAATGGGAGACATTACTTTTGTTTCACACTGTATACTTCCGCCGGATATCTGTCCCTTGGGCGAATCAATTATAACTTCTTTAGCTGTAATATTGCTGTTGATGCAATAAAGGCCCACATGTACGCTTCCTTCGCAAATAATAGTGGCATCCGAAATAAACTTCGAATAAATATCCTTTTTAGCCTTTATTATCGTCCTGTTTTTGCCTGCTATTCCACCTTTGATATAGATACTTCCCTCTCTGCTGATCACTTCTTTTACACTGCCTATTCCATAAACCCCGAGTATTTCTATGTCCTGGTTTGACACCAATGAAAATCCGTCTGCAACTGTACCCTTTACACTTACAAAACCGTCAAAATCAACATTCCCTGTTTTAAAGTCCAAATCCCCTTCTATCTCAAGGTGGTTCGATACACTTATCTTATCTCCTTCATAATGTACGGCTCCGCTCCTTAATGCAAAGAGATATGTCACTCCATTTTTATGTTCCTCTTTGACCGTGTTCTTGTCATAATGTAAGGGATGTTTTTTCCCAGGTACAGCAGGTATTGGATTGCCCTTTACCGATTTGCCCTCAACTCCCGGTTTCGGATCAATCCTTTCTCCTAACCAATCTCCAACCTCCACCCTGTTTATAAGGTTAAGCTCATAGTGGTCTACTTTACCATCCTCTTTTATCTCAGGCGTTGCTTTTTTAATTTCATACATTTTTACGACCGAATCTTCTCCATTCTCAGGGGGTATGCCTTCAGCTATCAGGATTTGCTTATTATTGCAAAGCTCATTTAATAATACATCCTGCTTAACCCCATAGACAACGCCTGCCTTTTCAAGGCTTTCCACTATCTCTTCCATAAGCTTTATCCGTGCATCTCCGGAAAACTCCCGTTCTTCTACACAGAGCTTAATATATGCTTTTAACTCGTCGCTTGAGAGCTCTATACTTATTCTATCTTTAAGCTCACCAAATTTGGCCGGAGGCTTTGGCGCAAAGAGTATTGAATTTTTAATTGCCATAAAGCTGGTAATCTTTATTTCTGGGTGTTCACCTAATATTTTGTTGAATTCCTCCACTGACATGCCTTTTTTGTAGGATTCAATATAAAAGCCGTCAGTTTCTTTTATTACGCTTATATAAGAAGAAAAATACACAATATTATCCTGCGCCATACTAAAATCCCCATTTCTCTAAATAGATCCTTATATAGCTAATATATTTCTTTCTACACCACTTAATGGAATTGACTTTGATAAGAACTGTCATAGATTATTATCGGATAATTGCAACTATAACATTATTGCAATCATAATAAGTTATAATATATTTAAAGTCCTGATTAAATCCTGAATTTGCTTTTATTTCTCTCATATAAGACGCTTTCAAATGCCACAGCTTCATTTAAAATATTTTCAATACTTTCCATGGTTTCTTGGGAATCGAAACTTGAATTAATCTGATGTTTCATCATGCTAACTGTACTTTTTATATAGTCAAGCTTCACATCTATTCTCTCTAAGTCATTTTTTTCTTCTTTGAGTCTGTTAATTATTTTTTCATCCATCTCAACAATTCTTTTTATATCCTCATACACTTTGGGATTATCAGCAAAATTAAGCTTTCTTGTGTTTTGTGAAAGCCTTTCCATCAAGGAATTTATATTTGTACGGTCTACAGCCTTGCTTCTTATGCAAAAGTCCTTAAGCAGATTCAAATAGGATATAGTGAGATTTAGGGTATACTCAGCAATCTTCTCCTTTATATGATTGGATTTGTCCTTATTATAGGATTTTAGTATATCGTCCTTGTCTTTTACTAAAGAAGAAAGTTTTTTGTAGTACGCAGAATTGGTGTACTTTTTAGTATCTGCAGTCAATTGCAGACACATCTTGTTCATCTTTTTTATTTCCTTTTCCTTCTCTTTATGAAGAAAATTTTCCTGAAATTCTCTATCCGTAAAGCTCTTTAACACCAGCCCAAAATAAAGTATGACAGCGGAAATGGCGGCATACGAAGATGGGAAGTGGGCAAATTCGGCAGCTGCCAATCCCATTCCCATAAAAACCAAAAGCATACCTAAATTTTTATAATAAATAATTGAATTCCAAAAAAGCTTTAGTTTCATATATCCCCTCTTAGTGAAACACACCCCTTATGAGGAGTGTGTGTTTTATTCACAATCATCTTATGAATTCGCTTTGTTTTCAGTCTTTTCCTTAACTTCAAATCCTTGCTCACCGCTCAGCAAAGCCTCAGCCCTTGCTCTTGCCCTGTCACGAGCAGAGTTCATATCAAGCTTCTTAAGCTTCAATTCTGTATTAGTCTCATTCAAGCTTTCAACAGCATTAGCTCTTGCAATCTTTTTGTTAACAATTTCTCTCGCACGGTCCATATCTTGATTGATATTCCCAACCTTGTTGTTCTGGGAAGTATATTTTGCATTTACCGAATTGATGTTTTCCTTCAGCCTTGCCATCTTCTCTTGAGTCTTCAGAGTTTTTAGCTCGTTGAGCTTTGCTGTCATTTCAGCCTCAAACACCTTATAATTCTCACGTATATTTTCAACTTCTCTTAAAGCATTATCGTGAGTTGCTTTATGTGTCTCATAAACAGTCTGATACTCCTCTTCCTGCATGAGAAGCTCCACCAGAAGTTCCTTGTCACCCTGTCTTTGAGCTGCTTCAACTCTGGACCTTACCGCAGCGAGATTCTTTTCCGCATTCTTCATTTCAATTTTTATCATTTCTGCATTTGTCTGAATTTCAATTATTTGCTGTTCTGCTTCCTTACGAGCCTTATTTATCTGATTTTTGATGTCCTCGAACAATAAGTTCGGATTGTTTTCCTCAAGTCCTCCAACAAATAAACCAAAAAAGCCTCGAATCAAACTTCCAAGTCTGCTAAAAAAGCCCATACCTAATCCTCCTTGTAAATAGAATCGTTCATCTTTTAATTTATAACAAATATGTTCTGTTGTAAACTGTAAATCAATAAAATTTTAATCAAATATTCTTATGCATAGTTTGCATATTTCATTCTCTATAAAACCTCATCAAGTTTTGATCTGTCATCGAGAATATACCTGTACCTTTCGGGCAAGAGATCCTTATCGTCGCATTCCTTAATTGCCAGCATTGTCATAAACTCTACCTGCTGAGTACTCGGCCTGCACCTTGAAATCGCTTCATTGAGTATCTCTGCCGTCAGGATGCATCCTTCCACATCATCTTCATTTGCAAGTTCATAAGCCTTTCTTACCACCGTCTCAATTTCTGCACCGGTATAACTTTCCGTTTGTGCCGCAAAAGATGTAAAGTCCTTTATGTCTGTCTCAAAGCCATATTTCTTTATCATTATTTTAAATATATCTGCTCTTTCATTCTCCTCAGGAAGAAGTATGGGTATCTTTTTATCAAACCTTCCGGCTCTTTTTAAAGCAGCATCTAAAAGATCAGGCCTGTTTGTTGCAGCAATAAAGATAACCTTACCCCTATTATTTGTATTACTGGTGAACTGCAAAAATTCACTAAAAATATTTCTGCTTACTCCGTTGTCGCCACTTTCTCCTCTTCTGAAGGCTGTATCTATTTCATCAACAAATACAATTACCGGTTGCTGTGATTGTGCACCTAGAAGACATTTTTTGAAATTCTTCTCACTTTCTCCCACGTACTGTCCTAAGATCCTCGACATATCAATCTTTACACAGTTAAATCCGCTTGACTTTGCCAGTGCATTTACAAGTAAAGTCTTTCCGGTCCCCGACGGTCCACATAAAAGTATTCCCATTGGCACCCGTCTTAAGTCACCTTTCTTTATAGGTTCTACAATATTTTTGAGAAGATAGCTCTTGGCCCGTTCCATACCTCCGATATCTTCAAAGCTTATTTCGGGATATATGAACTCCAGAACATCTCCATACTCTTTTTTCAGCACAGAATGCTTCTTATCCTTAATGAATTCAAAGCTTATCGGAACATCCTCCGCTTCAGCTTTCAGCTTTATATCCTTTATGGCCTTTTTGCTAAGACCTGAGGAAAGCTTGGCAAACTCGTCAATGGAAATATCTATTTTTATATTCTCATCTTTCAATAGATGTTCTATATATTTCCTACGTTCTTCTTCATCCGGCAGTTCCACGAGAATCGGTTCTACTCTGTAGGATGAATTCAAGACCTCGCTGCTTACTTCAGCCAAGTTGTTTGCCGTCATAATTATTGTGCTTCCTACTGTGGAAATTTTTGCGTCATTTGACCATTCACAAAGCCAAATAAGCGCCATTCTTTCTTCCATCGACATCGAAGCCGTATCGCCGGAAGGAATTATCTTCTCCGCATGTTCTATAAACAGAACCATTTTCGTGCTCTTTAGAGCAATATCAATGTACGGAAATATCTTTGACGGCAGCACTCTTTTGAGTCCAATGGTCTCATTTGAGGTTATCTTGTTGAATTCTCTTTCCATTCCCGGCTCTAGAAAAGTCAGACCTCTTGAAATGTCATAGAATGCCACTATAGAAAAACCTCTCTGCTTTATAAACTCCTCATAAAGATATCTGTCTATATACCTGTAGTCGTCAACCACATCCCTGATGTTGAAATAAAGAATAAATTCGTGAGATATTCCTGCTTTATAAATGCTTAAAAATTTATCAAACCACATTTTTTGTTTTTTATCCTCCTAAAGATAATCCCTTGCGATTTATATACAGTAATTATACGATATTTTTTCGAAAAGTTCACTATCTGTTAATAAAAACCTTGGAATATATCAGATTATTAATACTCTTGGGTTCTATTATCCTCTTCTATTGCAATATTGATTTTAAGTCTGCCACAAGCAGTAATATAGTCCATAGATATAGGTTCAACCTTCGGAACAGTGATAAGAGCATCCTTACCTTCTAAGACTATAGGTAGCGCCGCCTTAATCTCTGCCGAGTACAAATTATTAAGTTCTTCTATGGCGTTGTCGGCAATAATTCTGTTTAGCTTCTTAACAGACTCCAATACCATATTTTCGTTTTGGGGATCAAAATCCGTTCCAATCATGTTTTTTGCCAAAGCAAGGGCCAGGTCCTTTTCCATATCAATCAAAAATCTTCCCTTCATTTTGCCGAAAAAATTAATAATAGAGGCTACTCCAAGGGATTTAATATCTTCATTTTGTGTGTAAAAGGTCCCTTCCGTACAAATTTCAATATCTGCATTCTTCCTGAAAATATTCTTTATACTTTCTATAAACGGAATATATAATTGACCGCTTACCATTGCTGTCCTCCTTTTAATTTGCTTCCCACCAGTTGTAATCAGCCCCTGAAAGATATATTTTCGGTATCCTCTTTAAGGGTTTTCTAAGTATTTTTTCGTCTATTTTATATCATACCATAACATAAACTCATTAAAAATCATCAGAAAGCTTAATTTTTAATTTACTATCTATTGTTTCTTTTTATTACTTTATTAAGTATATTTTCTAATAAAAAATCTTTTTGAAAAGAATAGTTGTATTGGCATATTGATTGAGAATAATTAAATTGGTCTTTTGAAATGCTATAAAGTATATATAAAGAACATAATAAGCATATTTTTTACAATAATAAGCCGTTTAAGGAGGTATTTATGGAAACAGCAATTTTTAATGTTCCGTCAATTTCATGCAGCGCTTGTTCTAGTAAAATTGAGGAAAACGTAAGAGAATTAAAGGGTATAGGAAATGTGTATTCCGACCTTAAAAGCCAACAGGTAAAAATCGAATACAATCCATCGGATATAAGCCCGCAGGAAATAAAAAAGCATATTGCCCAAATGGGTTATGAAATAATTTAGAACCAAAGGTGGAGGTTATACTCCTCCACCTACCTTCATATTCTTTATTGCTTTTATTATTGCTGTCTCCTGTTGGTTTATATGCTTTTGTGCATACTCCTGAGCAGCTGTTTTGTCCCGGGTTGAAATGGCCTCTAGGATGTATTGATGCTCTTTAATAAGTTCCTTGGGATTGCTGTAATCCTTTAAATATATTACCCTAAACCTCTGAATCTGTTCGCGTAAATTGCTTGAAATCTGAATAAGCCTTTCATTTCGTGATGCCCGATATATTAATTCATGAAACTCTACGTCCTTTTTTATCGAGCCCTGCAAATTGTCTTTATTCGCGTAAGCTAAAAATTGCGATTGTATATGCTCCAATTCCTTTATCTCTCCATCGGTTATCCTTTCGGCCGCAAGTGCCGTTGCCAAACCGTCAAGAGATGCCCTGACCTCCAAAACATCCATAATATCTTTTGCTGAAAGCTCCGCTACATGTGCTCCTTTCCGAGGAAGCATTTCCACAAGTCCTTCCAGCTCAAGCTTTCTTATTGCTTCTCTTACAGGTGTACGACTGACTCCCATCTTTTCTGCCAGTTTGACTTCCATAAGTCTTTCTCCCGGCTTTAATTCACCTGCAATAATAGCCTCTCTAAGTGTATTAAAAATTACCTCCCTTAAGGGTTTATAATCATTTAAATTTACCTTTGAAAGCTTTCCAGCCATTAAATTCTCTCCTCACTTAGTGTTTTTTACAAAACTAGATGTTTTGCAATAAACATTTTACATTGATTTTTAGTATTGCAACATATATTCCAAATGCCGTTACAATCCTCATAGTGTTTGTGTCACAAAGCATTCCCATTTGCCATCCTTTAGACTTTCATAGGCGCGGTGAGCCTTTTCGCTATCTTCGAATATACCGAACACAGAAGGGCCGCTTCCGCTCATCATACTTCCCAAAGCTCCAAGCCTTCGTAGCTCATTTTTTATATCATTTATGACACCGTATTTTTCTATTGTAACTGTTTCCAGCACATTTCTCATATTTTGCGCCAGAGAGCCAATATCTTTCTTAGAAATTGCATTTATTAGAAAATCCGTATCCGGTCTTAAGGATATTTTATCCAATTTCAAATTATTGTATACCCATGCTGTTGACACACCAACTTTGGGCTTTACCAAGACAATATCCACCCCTTGAAAGGATGATATCTTTGTTAGTTTTTCTCCAATTCCCTCGGAGAGCATGGTTCCACCCCTAATACAAAAAGGTACATCCGCCCCAATCTGCTTTCCGATGTCCATAAGTTCGTCCTCATTGAGATTAAGATCAAAAAGTTCATTCATTCCTTTAATCACTGCCGCCGCATCGGCACTTCCTCCTGCCAAACCTGCCGCCACAGGAATTCTCTTAAGGATTTTAATACTGACACCGCTTGTGACTTTATACTTCTCCATAATGAGGTTTGCTGCCTTATAGGCAATATTGTCATTTCCTCCGGGTACCCATGGTTTGTCGCATCCCACTTCAATTCCCGTATCCCTTGTTTCAAGTATTACCTTGTCATGCAAAGTTATAGTTTGCATAATCATTCTGACCTCATGATAACCATCCTGTCTCTTTCCGATTACATCAAGGGATAAATTAATTTTTGCATGGGCGTCTAAGCTAATTGATTTCATTTTTCACCTGATTTCAATATTTTTATGTAAACCTTTTAATTTTACTTACAGAGCAGCACTTATTGTGCTATATATATTTTTATATTATATACAATAAACATTTCTTTTTCAATAAAATCTCTTAACGCAAAAAAGTCCGAAATCTTCGACTTCGGACCTTTATTATAACACCTCGGTTCAAAGAAAATTTTCGGTTGTAGAAAAGTTTTCTTACCTCGGCGGTTTTTCAACTAGGCACAAGATAACTCACCGTCTGAAAGGCTAACCGGTAAGCTAATTGCTTAACCTATTTTCCTTGGGACTATTATCTGCTGTCCTATACCAATAATATCGTCCTCATTAAGCTCATTTACTCTCAAAATATCTTCTACCGTTGTACGATATTTCTTGGCTATCTTCCAGAGACTGTCGCCGGGTTGAGAGAAATATATAGTTATACTTGGATACTGCTCATTACCTCTGTCTTCAATAGGTGATTCGCTTACATTTGATATAAGTGATATTTCCGTCTGCTCCACCAATCTGACATTAATATCTACTACAACCCTTACCTCAACCTCATTTGCTGAAATCACGCTGTAGTTGCAGTGTTCAACTTCCAAGTCAACGTCACATTTCATCCCCAGCCTTGAACCTTCAATATCAATTCTTTGGCTAAAAGGCATTTCATGATTATAGGCAAATACCGGTTGTTCTGTATTATTGGCTACATACAGGATACTATTCTTGACAGCTCCCTCAAGATTAACATACCCATCCCCGGTGCTATATTCAAATAGACTGGGTTTGCACAAAATATTGAATACCTCGGATATATCGGGACTATTGCCGTCAAACTCTACTATTTCCTTTAATGTTATTTGACTTCTATTCCTTGTCACAACTCTATTAATTTTAAATGCCTGCTTCTCATGCTCGACTTGCGTTCTTAAGCTATATGCGTCGGATATAATTTCCACATTTCTCTTATCCGTTGCTTCAGCCGCAAGCCCTACCGTTACCTCTGCCTTCAGCACTCTCAATTCTCCATCGCTGTCTTCTTGCGGAGTAAAGGAAGCGCTCCTTATTTTATAATCCACTTCACATTCGGAGTTTTCACTAATACCGGGAAGGTCAATAAACTGCGTAAAGGAAACCTCATGCTCCATAAACTGGACACTTCTCTCCTCATTATCCCCTATGTATAAAGTAAGTATGTTTATATCTCCCTTGGCAATAATCTTATCATCTGAAATTCTGTAATCTTTTCCTACTATTTTTACATCGTTTCTTAGTATTTCTTTTATAGCCGGTTTTCCCGCAGGTATCTCCAACATTTCATCGGAAGTACAGTTGACTGTATTTTCTCCAAGGTAGCAGTATATATCTACGTTATCTTTTAAAACCTGTATATCTTCAATACCCCTTAAATCGTTTACAAACTCCTGTTCTACGTCATTTATGGCCTTTGCATTAATTTTGAGAATGGTTTTGACATTGATTTTTCTTCCGTTCAGTATCTCATAATCAATATGCTCTATGTCGTATTTTACCTTTGTTTTCATTCCTGGCCGGGTATTTGACACATCAACTGTATGCGAAAAATCACTAGAAGTATTTATACTTTTTACAGCCTGTTCAGGGCCATCGGAAACATATAGTATCTTGTAGCAGACGGTACCATCCACATGTATTCTATCCTGTGAAGCTTGAGAATCTCCTTCTATTACCTCACCGTCAAGAAGAAGAATTCTTGCAACATCCGGATTAATGTCAGGTACGATTATATCATGCTCAACAATTGTCTGTGAGAAATCTTCACCAACAGAGTAATTGACTTTTGTGGATTCTCTAACAAGTTCAAGGGACATTCTCCATCCTCCTTAAATATTATTCCGTAACGATTTGTATCATTAAATCACCGAGGTTAATCAGGATTACACCAAAATAAACACCTGCCTACTAAATATATATTGACAAGGCTTTTAAAATATTCCCTTGAATACAATAAATGATAAAATCTTTTTATGCTGTATTTAAAAGATCTAGTTGAAAGTACCATTCGGCATACGGCTGTTCACTAAGAATTACGTACAATCCTTGCTAACCATCTCTGTGATAAACTATATCCATAAAGTTCTTTAATTTGCTTACTAATATCTCGTGTAGACTTTGCTTTTCACATAAAGCAATAACTTTCTCTCCAGTCTTGAATAATATTTAATAACTCTTGCCAAGAAGGAGACTTTTGACTCTCATATACACGAAATCTTAAATATCGTCTTTTAAGAATTTGATACACATATATATAAAATATTGCTTATTATCCGTTCTTCTACTCTGTTAATAATCTCTATAATCTCCCTGTAAATTTACGATATAGTAGTACTAACTGTCATGTAAATTCATGCTAATAATCCTTCGTTTGGATCATAGGTATAATAAACCCCTACCTCCTATACCGAGAAAAAGCATAAAAGAACCGGATTTTGCAATCCGGTTCTTTTATGCTTTTTAAGTAATATTAAATTCAATCCTCTATACATTATAACACCTAAAACTCATTTCCAACTAACTGACCTGTATTTTTCTATTATCCTCACAAACAACTATTTCCACAGCTTTCGTAAGAATGTCCGTATAACTGTAAGATACTCTCCTTATTGCTTCATAATCGTTTTCAAATTTAACTACGAAGATGCTAGGATAGGTGTTTTCAAGTATTCCTTCTCTAATAAATGCCTTTTTTCTCCCCTTATTGGCCTTGAGCTGAATCTTCTGTCCGATACAGGTCTCAATATCTTTCTTTATTTGAAACAGGCTGCTCTTTTCCATCATTGAATCACCTCATCTTCTGTTTGCCAACATTATACCATATCAAGCCAAGCTTGTCAAAGAAAAATATTATATTATAACAGGGAAAAAATATTCGTGTCAAGCTTTTTTTTAGAGGTGATTTCTTACATACAGCCCTCCTGAAGCCAGCCATACTAAATATTGATGAAATTGCTCAATATCTCATCAATATTTAGTATGGCAGACCCAAAACATTCATTAAAATCTATATCATTTATTATTTTATATTATAAGGTTCCCGTGGAAATCCATCTCTGTATTTCCCTCTTGTTTCTACTCCACCTATACCTTTGACTCCGGTAATTGTTTTGCTAATTACATCCTGCGGACTCACCACTTGGTTTATGCTTGTAAACGCTATTTTTTCACATATCATTACCGGATCAAGGGCATGAATAAGTACTCTGTAGGGTGAACTTGCAAAGTTTGCGCCGGCTTCAATGATTTTTTTATACATTGACTGACATGCACCGGCAAAAATAACTAGACTGTCTAAGTTGCTATTAAAGCGTCTGGCCTCTCGCACTGCTTCGACATAATATTTCGAATTTCTGTAATTCTCTATATCCGAGTATCCGTCCTCGCTCTTTATCACACCATCATGGCCGGTCAGCACAAGGATGTCGGGCTTATGCTCCTTTAAAAGATTATATATTTTTAAAGGTTGTTCCTTTTCCTTTACATATACACCTACGGCTTCCATCCCAAACTTTCTATATTCCTCCATACATGTATCGAGATAATCCCTATCCCCATCTATATGAAGGACCTTACCAGGGTTTGGAAAACTCTCATTATTCTCTTTAGCAACGTCACGAAAAAATTTTTTTTTTACTTTTTCCCTCATCAGCGATTCGTTTAGGCTCCTCACCTTCTCGTTAACCGATCTGTTAACCCGTGCATTATATTCCCGAACACAATTATCCGATTGCACGACCAGGTCGGTTTCAGGGGCATCAGCCTCCAGCCTGTAGCAAATACCTTTTAGTATAACTATCTTATTTCCCTTTTCGTATTTTATATCAACAACCTTGAACAATATGTCGGAACCATAGGATTTTCTTGCTACAATATCCCCAATTTTTAAACTCATTAATACCACCCTCTTTTTTCCTTCCTACTATACATAATATGTTTTATCCCGTTGATTTGTGAGGGGTATTGAAATACTGTGCCAATAAACGATATAATAAAATATAATAAACTATTCCTGCTTTTATACTTATAAATGGGAACAGTGCTCAGGAGGTATTAAGCGTGCTTACAGATATACAAATAGCCCAATCATGTAAAATGAAGCCTATAAATCAAATTGCTGCAGACCTTGGTATCGAGGACGAAGAGCTTGAGCTCTACGGAAAGTACAAAGCAAAATTATCCGATAAGCTCTGGGAAAGATTAAAGGATAAGCCCGACGGCAAACTTATTCTGGTTACTGCAATAAACCCTACACCAGCCGGTGAAGGAAAGACCACCACCACCGTTGGACTGGGGCAGGCTATGTCAAAAATCGGAAAAAGGGCAGTAATTGCTTTGAGAGAGCCATCTTTAGGTCCTGTAATGGGAATCAAAGGTGGAGCAGCCGGTGGAGGATATTCCCAAGTAGTTCCCATGGAAGATATAAACTTACACTTTACAGGGGACATGCACGCGATAACCGCTGCCAACAATTTGTTGTCAGCTGCTATCGATAATCATATACAACAGGGAAATGATCTTAATATTGACGTACGGCAGATAATATGGAAAAGAGCAATGGACATGAATGACCGAGCCCTTAGAAGTATTCTTGTGGGTCTTGGCGGCAAAGCAAACGGTACCCCTAGAGAGGATGGTTTTCAAATAACGGTCGCATCGGAGGTTATGGCTATTTTGTGCCTCTCAACCGGGCTTATGGACCTTAAGGAACGCCTTGGAAGAATACTCATAGGATATTCCTACGACGGCAAACCGATCTTTGCAAAGGATTTAAAGGTGAACGGAGCCATGGCTTTGCTCATGAAGGATGCCATAAAGCCAAACCTCGTTCAAACTCTGGAAAACACTCCTGCAATAATGCATGGAGGCCCCTTTGCCAATATAGCCCACGGCTGTAACAGTATCATTGCTACCCGTCTAGGGTTAAAGCTTGCCGACTATTGCATCACTGAAGCTGGATTCGGTGCAGATCTAGGTGCCGAAAAGTTTTTTGATATCAAATGCCGCTGTTCAGGGTTAAAACCTGACTCAGTCGTACTTGTGGCTACCATAAGAGCTCTTAAGTATAACGGTGGTGTGAAAAAAGAGAATCTGGGGATTGAAAATATTGAAGCCCTTAAAAGAGGGTTTGTAAACCTTGAAAAGCATATAGAAAATATCAGGAAGTTCAACGTTCCAATCCTCGTAGCTATCAACCACTTTAATACTGACTCCGAAGCTGAAATCGAATACGTTAAGAATCGATGCAAGGATATGGGTGTTGAGGTTGCGTTCTCCGACGTTTTCTCAAAAGGCTCCGAAGGAGGCATAGAACTGGCACAAAAGCTTGTTAAGCTTACCGAAACTCAAAAATCGAACTTCAAACCTCTTTATGACGTCAATCTCTCTATAAGGGAAAAAATTGAGGTTATTGCCAAGGAAATTTATGGAGCAGACGGTGTCAACATTTTGCCGTCAGCTGAAAAAGCAATCAAAAAAATAGAAGACCTTAAGATGGATAAGCTGCCCATATGTATAGCCAAGACACAATACTCCCTTTCTGACGATCCATCCCTTTTGGGAAGGCCTGAAGGGTTTGTCATTACAGTTAGAGAAATAAAGCTTTCTTCTGGAGCAGGATTTATTGTTGCAATAACCGGCGATATTATGACAATGCCGGGTCTTCCTAAAATTCCTGCTGCAGAAAAAATCGATATTAGTGAAGATGGGGTTATTACAGGCCTTTTCTAAAAAATAGTCAAAGTTATAATATATACTCAAAGCCCAAGGGGTATATGCCCCTTGGCCCTTATTTTGGCCTCTTGGAATGAAATGAAAGAGGCAAAAGCGAAGGGACTCGATGTCCCAAGCTTTTATTTTATTTAATTCAGATAATCAGACTTTATTAAATTCATTTAAAAACTTTTTATGATACTCAATTTCTTCAATCACCTCGTTAAACCTTGCGACAAAACTTTTTTCTCTTCGTATGCGCCTACTGTTGTAATACCTGTTTATCACTCTCCAGAACTTTTGGGGAAATTGAAGCATGATTTTCAAAATCTCAAACTCTTCCTTTGAAATGGGCTCTATGGATGTATAGGCATCAATTATAACCATTGCCTCATCTATATTCCAGTTGCACTTTCTCATTTTCCTTCTTAAAAGGTTTGCAACATCATATACTTTTAGTTCAAAGCTGCAATATTCAAAATTTATGACTGATGTTTCAGAGTTATTGCAAATTATATTGCAATGGGTATAATCATGATGACAAAAGGACCTATCTTCGCAACTTTTTTTTACCACCTCATTATACATTGAATTGTATACCCTCTCCAATGCATTCTCTCCCAGTTCATAAAAATAGTCAATATACTCAAGAATCAAATAATCAAATCTTCCCTTTTCCCTTTGTGCTATCTTTTTTGTCCTTTTTATCTCTTCCAATCTCTTATTAAAATACTCGGGAAGTTTTCCCAAGTCATCCTTTGCTATGCTATTTTGCGGAGGAATATATCCTTTTGAAGCCTTATGCAGCATTGCCAAAGTTTTTGAGGCTCTTATGACATCATCCCTGTTATTAAAATCACACTCCCTACCTTCCACTGCCTCTGAGACAGTATAAAATACTCCATTTACGAATGATACCGGGCTTCCGGATTTATTATATAAATACCTGTCTATGCTCTTAAAATCGTTATTGTATAAATGTTCTTTTGCTCCGTGTACAAATATTATGCGTTCCGGTGAATAGTTAACACTCTTTAAAACTTTCTTTCCTTGCGATGTTTCAATAATATAATAGTTTTTTAATGGATAAATCCTATCTATATCAAAATCATATATCTTGGACAATTCTTTATCTATATCTTGCATTTTTTCAACCCCCAGACATCCTATAGCTTATTTTTCTTAATTGCATTTTTATTCTGCAAACTAAGTTTAAAGTCTACAGAGGCTTATAAATTCAGCTCTATTCGACTGAAATCTCTTCCCGTAGAACAATGCTCTCAATTTACTCTCCGTATAATTATAATCATATTAACACGTCCTATAAATTAGAACCGGATTTTTTGCCGAACTAAGCTTAGCACCTTCAAAATCAAGAAGGATGCAAATATCGATAGAAGCGGTATCATAGGAAATGCGTACCTGTCAAAGGCCATATAAACACAGTGGGTCGCATTAAAATAAAGCATTATCATTATCGGCAGGCTGTATTTGCCGATTCCCTTGAATAATAATACAATTATGCCCATAAAACCTGCATAAACTATAAATAGATGACTATATAATACAATGGAGTGGGGAATGTTGAAAAATCTCTTCCAATAGAAAACTGTTCTCCAGAATAGGTTTGTCTTATCTATCGTATACCATTTAAGATATCCCCAGAAGTTGTTCCCAAACCCTTCCTTTATCCTCATTTTTGCAACTTCAACTTCCGTTTTGTTAGTTTCGAAGGCATTCCTCCCCAGCTTGTAATACACGATATTTTCCGGTGTTTGCTCATAATCTACATACGTTCCCTGAAGCATGGGATTTCCACTGGAAGCCGCAAGGGGTATAAACTCCCCATACTCCCGATAGTTCCTTATCCACCAGGGAGATACTACTGCCACAAAAACCACAAACATGATAGCTCCCAACTTTATCATGTCAATAATTTTAAAGCGTTCATACCAGAATAAATAGATAAATAAAAAAACGGGATATAGAGCAATAGTCGGCCTGCACAATGTTGCAACAGCCCAAAGAACTCCCAAGAGTCCAAAATGAGCCTTCCTAGGCTTTTTTGAAAATAACAGGCTAAAATATATAAGAAGACAGAGAAGCATTGTAAAAAGCGTTTCTGTCAGCATATATCCTACTGTTATGATGTTTGGAATATAGAATGCCACCAGAAATGCCGTGAGCAAGCCAACATTTTTATTAAAAAGCCTCTCGGCAATCAAATAAATAAGCAGTATGGTAACAGAGCTCATTATAGCTTGTATAATTCTCACTGCCTGAAAACCGGTAAACCCCATACCAAAAAACTTAAAAACCAGAGCAAGAAAAAAAGGATACACCGGTGTTACAAAGACAGTGGGTTCATTTAAATTGTGGAATATGTAAATACCTCTTTTTACGAGTACTGTAGCACTCTTTACATAGTTTAAATCATCGCTGGACAAGGTTAAACTGTTTTGATACTTTATTATCAAAACAATCTTAATAATTAGAGATATAAAGATAATCAACATCAAGGTAAAATAATGCTTGTTTTTTTGTGTCATTTCCATCTACTCCGCAAAGCTTTTTGCCCTATTTCTCTTTTGCCTCTTTCATTTTACTAAAAGAGGCTAAAATAATAAAAAAGACACTTTAATCAGCATCTTTTTAAGTATACAAATTATATTCTTACCATTTCCACTTTATTTAAACACAATAAAATTCTATCTATTAATAACTTTCTTACTCATCTCATAGATAAGGGAATTTTTTTTGAAAAGTTCATTTATTCTCCTTGAAAAATCCCTGTCAAAATAAATGCTTGTTTTTTCCCTCTCCAACATATCCTTTATAAAGCTTATTTTAATACCTGAAAGTGAACTATATGTTTCTACGTTTATCCTTCCATCTAGTACATAGGATTGACACAATTCAATAAAGCGAATACATTCATTAAGAAGCTTTCGTTTGATAAACTCCATTTAATTACTCACCCTTTCAGAAACAATTATCTTAAGTCATAAAAATATAATTACAAATATCTCTATTCTATATATTTCTATTATTTGCTAATCTATATGGAAAATAAATACCTGTCAATACCAATAAACAACCTTCTACTATTCAAACCACGAAGGATAAGTTGCATTGACAATGCAACTTTATTTATATTCTATATACAGATGTAGAATATTTTAAGTAAGTACACCTCAAAAAATAATAGTACTAACCTACAAAGATAATATTCTTATGTAATATTATACTATTTCTATTTCTATGTCAATATTTGGCTTGAGAAAATTATATCATTATTCAATCTTTGCCAGTTTGAACATACAGTCTATGCGGCAATTTACTATTAATTTTATAAATAACCTGCTTTATGCAAAATTTACTTTGAAATATTCTGTCAAATGTTTTAGAATAAGAGTATATCCCTTTTTTGCTTGTTTTATGAAGTTCGTTATTTTATTGTAATTTATTATTCACTTTTGCATCTGTTAATTTTGCATTATTACTTAACTATAATTAATTACAACTACTTTATTAATTTGCTTTAGAATATATCTTGTTATTTTTGCGGAGCAACTTAAGTTTTATTTTCAAACTATGATACAGGATGGATGATATGAGTAGCAATTTAGGTGAACTATTCAAAGAAATAAGATTAAGTAAAAAGTGGTCTATAAGGCAGGCTGCAAAAAAGATGGGAATCAGTTACTCATACTTAAGTATTCTTGAAAGAGGGGTTGATCCCCGCACAGGCAAGGATTCCAATCCAAAACCTGAGACTTTGAGGATTATTTCAAAGGCATATAATTATCCTTACGAAGAGCTTATGAAGGCTGCAGGGTACTTGAGCGATGATGTTCTACTACAAAAGAAATTTGATCATAGTGTTTTTGTAAAAAACATTTCGCTCGTTATGGGAAATATGACTATTGAAGAATTTTCCGATGACATATACCAAAAGACAGGGTATCAAATCAAATCTTCCCAGATAAAGAGCTATATAGATGGTGATATCGAACCTTTTCCAGGTACAATAAACATTCTTTCGAAATATGCTCATGTTACTCCGGATTTTTGGTATGTGCCCAATACAGAAAAAAGTCTTCATAAAGAAAGAACCAAATACAATGAAACTATTTTAAAATCAGCCTCTCAGTCCTTTGACAAAGAGTTTGCAATATTTTGCAATCTTCATAATGATATTAAAAGTTTTCTTTCCTCCGAAGAAAACATACCCTATATAAAAGTGGCAATGGAAGCAAGAAAGAAAAATATTAGCGCCAATACCTTGAAGCTGTTGATAGATACTATTGTGAATGAGCTTAAGAATTCAAAATAAGCTTATTAGAAACACAAAGAAATACTAGGAAATAATTGACTAAATGTAAATTATTTGATAGATTAAAACAAGTACAGGAGAGTGTTATATATGCAAAATATGTCATTACTGCAATTTATTCTGGTGAGTTTTCCTGAACAGGTGATCTTTATTTTTTTAGGAGCTTTTTCAATCGGCAAATATAGTTACTTTAAGACACGCTCCAATTACTACAGAATATTCATAACAGCCTCACTGATTACTTTTATCAGCTATATACTTCGTGAAAAATTAGGACTTGTATCGGAGAGCACTCTATTATTGCTATTTATTGACATCATATTAATTATACTCATTATGAAGTTTAAGTTTTACGAAGCAGTAACGGCATCAGTACTTGGTTTTTCAATGATAATGCTTGTTGAAATATCTTTCTCGCTAATCATTGCTCCAATACTTGGAATTAATGGCGAACGGGAACTTTATCAGAATGCGTCAAACTTCGTAATTTTTGTCCTGTCGGTGCGATTGCTGCATATACTTTTGGCAGTATTTCTCTACCGCTTTAAAATAAAGATTGTAAATATGGAGAGTTCAAACATAAAGACAAAAGAATACTACATTCAATTGGTTGTATATTTAATATCACTATGTACTATTGGCTTTCTTACTTTTCTTATGACTCGAATGTTACTCTTTGAAAAAGTTACAATAGCTTCATCTCAAAATATGTACTTACTAAAAATAAATATATATATATCTTTATTTGTAACTATAATTTTGACCCTTGCTGTAAAAAGCATCCATGATTTTTATAAGAATAAAAGCACTCTTAATAATAATGAAATTGTTCAAAGTATAGAATATATATATAGACTTATAGATGAGCAAAACATTAATGAAGCCAAAGACGCCCTAATTAGTTTAAAAACTCACATCAAAGAGAACTAACTTATTACAACAAACTGTATTTTTCTTATGTTCTCTTTTATACAATATTGGCTTCATAATACCGACTTCATAAATTGAAATGAATTTTATAAAGGGGGAGTAATTTGATATGTTAAAAAAAACGTTAGGTTTATTGTCATTTGTTGTTACCATATTTGCTATCCTGTCAGCAAGTTCTGCCTGTTTTTTCTTCCTGTATCAACCCAAAGTACCGAAGGTTCTTCACAAATAATACTTATTAATAGATAAATCAATTTAAATTTTTAAGACCTGGGCCGAAAACCCAGGTCTTTTTATTCAAACTTTACTTTATTGCTATTATGCTTCTCCAGCTAGTTTCAGCAGTGTTTCCCATCTGCTGTCAACTTCCTTCTGTATCTCTTCCAACATGTATTCATTACCTGCCTTAAAGAGATGCTTAAATCTTCCTTGGAGTTTCAAGAAATCCTTAACAGGAAGTTTTGTCTTCGGCTTGTAGTTTATTATATACTTGCCGTCAATAACCTCATAAAGAGGCCAGAAGCATGTTTCAACAGCCATCTTACTCAATTCCATCAAGTCAGGAGTGTTGTATCTCCATCCTCTAGGACATGGAGCCAATACGTTAAGGAATGCAGGTCCAGGTGTATAAATAGCCTTTTCAGCCTTCTCATAAAGGTCCTTCATATTCCCTATAGGAGCAGTTTGAGCAACATAAGGTATATGATGGTTTGCCATTATTTCTGTCAGGTCTTTTCTTGGCTGCATTTTACCGGGTATCTTCTTACCTGCTGGTGAAGTTGTAGTATCAGCATATTTCGGAGTTGCAGAAGATCTCTGAATACCAGTATTCATGTATGCTCCATTGTCGTAGCACACATAAACCATGTCATGTCCTCTTTCCATTGCTCCGGATAATGCCTGAAATCCTATATCATATGTTCCTCCGTCACCACCAAATGCGATGAACTTGGCCTCACCTTCAAATTTTCCTTTTCTCTTCATTACATTATAAGCTGCCTCTGCACCGGAGATTGTAGCACCGGTATTTTCAAAAGCACTATGAATGAAGGAATCCGTCCATGCTGTATATGGATAAATGAAAGTTGAAACTTCAAGACAACCTGTTGCACTTGATATAACTGCATGATCTTCAGGCTTTAATGCCTTAAGTATCTGTCTAACAACTACCGGAGCTCCACAACCTGCACACATTCTGTGTCCGCCAGTAAGCCTTTCCGGTTTTTTAGCTACTTCTTTTAAATTATAAGCCATTTATCGCACCTCCTATTCTCTAACGCCAAGGTAATTGTATACTGAGTCTACCTTACCTGTATTTGCGATTTCTAATAATTTGTCATAAACAATTTCAATATCATTAGATTTAACGTCTCTTCCACCCAAACCGAAAATATAGTTTATAACCTTAGGACCAAATACTCCCTTTGAGAAAAGAGCACTTGTTATCTCAGTAAATAAAGGTCCTCCAGCTGCATTGAAGCTGTCTGCCTTATCAAGAACAGCTACTGCCTTAAACTTAGATAAAGCATCTGCCAATTCATCAACAGGGAAAGGTCTAAACACTCTTGGTTTTATCAAACCAACCTTTTTGCCCTCTGCTCTATACTGATCAATAACATATTTTACAGTACCGGCAGTGGAGTTCAAAACAACAATAACAACATCTGCATCATCGGTTTTGTACTCTTCAAACAGTCCATACTTTCTTCCTGTAAGCTTATAGAATTCTTCCGATACCTCAAGAATTACCTTCTTAGCATTCGCCATTGCCTGTGCCTGCTGTCTCTTATGTTCGAAATAATGTAATTGCAAATCCAAAGGACCTACAGAAATAGGATTTTCTCTGTTGAGAAGAGAATGAGCTGGCTTATATTCGCCAACAAAAGCCTTAACCTTATCATCTTCTACCAATTCGATATTTTCTATAGCGTGAGAAGTGATAAATCCATCCTGACAGATCATAACAGGAAGCATTACATCAGGGTGCTCACCGATTCTGTGTGCCATAAGCATATTGTCATATGCCTCCTGATTGTTTTCACTGTATATCTGTATCCATCCCGAATCTCTAGCTCCCATAGTATCGCTGTGGTCGTTATGTATATTAATAGGACCTGAAAGCGCTCTGTTTACAGCTGACAATACAATCGGAAGTCTCGAACTTGCTGCTATATACAAAGCCTCCCACATAAATGCCAAACCATTTGCAGATGTAGCAGTCATTGCCCTTCCACCTGCAGCCTGAGCACCTATACATGCAGACATAGCACTGTGCTCTGACTCTACTGCAACAAACTCTGTATCAACAACCCCATCAGCAACATAAGTTGAGAAATATTGGGGAACTTCTGTAGATGGTGTTATTGGGAATGCTGCAACTACATCAGGATTTATTTGTTTCATAGCAATCGCTGTTGCTTCATTACCGCTAAGTCTTTCTCTTATTGCCATTACGTATTTCCCTCCTTTATACTTCCTCTACAAAGTCTATGGCTTTGAAAGGACAAACCTTTGCACAAACGCCACATCCTTTACAGTGATCATAATCTATACCTGTCATTTTTCCTTCTTCATTTACTTTTATGGATGAGTCAGGACATACCGGATTGCAAAGCAAACACTGTTTGCATTTTTCCTCATTCCAGATAGGCTTCATTGAACGCCAATCGCCTGTTTTAAAAAGATGTGCATTTCCAGATGAATCGATTACTCCGCCCGGTGTTATTTCTTTCCAGTTAACATCAGGTCTTATATCTCTTAATTCTTTCTTGCTCATAATCCCTTCACCTCCTGCATTGACCTTTCAAGAGCCTTTATGTTGCCCTCAACAACCTCAGGCTTACTTGCAAACTTATGCTTGAATGAACCAACCATATCGTCAAGGAATTCTTTTTCGTCCATTATCTTGCTGACCTTCACAACAGCACCAAGCATTGGGGTGTTTGGGAAATACTTTCCTAATGTTTCAATAGAAATTGTTCTCGCATCAATTGTGCAAACCTTTCCCTTATAACCCTTTAACAAAGGTCTTACTTCGTCAGGAGTTTTTGTAGTATTGACAATAATAGCTCCATCTTCCTTCAAACCTGCTGTAACATCAACGGATGCCAAAAGAGTGTCATCTACAACTACAACATAATCTGGCTCATAAATATTGCTGTGAATGGTGAGTCTATCGTCGCTTATCCTGTTATAAGCCGTAATCGGTGCGCCCATTCTTTCAGGACCGTATTCCGGAAAACCCTGTATGTATTTTCCGGTATTGAATGCAGCATCAGCCAGCAAAAGCGATGCAGTCTTAGCACCTTGTCCGCCGCGCCCATGCCATCTGATTTCAACAACCTTGCCCATGTGGTAATCCTCCTTATTTTATTTATAAGAAATTTTATGCTGAAAATAATTCAGCTTTGTATTATCAAAAACGTAGATTAATACAGTTTCAAGTATAATTCTTTGTCAATTTTTTGTCAAGAAATCTAAATTCGAAAAGGCTTGATATCTATGTTGATTTGCTCTTTCTATGTTCTTTGTATACAAGTTCTTATAGAATTACACAAAGTTTTAATTTTTTTTGACTATGTATTGCATAGAATTTAAAATCAATAAAAAGGGTATTATTCTAAATTCAGAATTAATTTTATATCCCGAAAAGATATTTTAGAATTGCTATCATAAGTACCCCAGGTATTCCCAACGTACCTATAATAAATGCTGTTAGAGGATTTAATGCAATTTGATAGTTAAAATTCCCTCCTACAAAGTTTATCACCAGAATGGCGATTCCCCCTATAAGACCATTGTATAGAAGTTTTAAGACAGGTTTCATCGGAACAACTAAGAACTTGCCTAAAAAATATAAAAGTATAATCCCTATAATATAGGCAAATATTGTATTATATTCAATAAACATATGCATCCTCACTCCACTTTCACCTTTGTACTCTCAAATCAACTCATCAGGTTTATATTTCACCTGCTAATAAAAAAACCTTTCATAATAAATATATAGGCCTGGTCAATAATTTATTACAAAAATAAGCCTAATCATAGTAAAAGTAGAGTTAGAATACTAGAGGATGACGCTGTCTTCATTAACTTTAATTCCTTTTTCCTTTGCCTTTTTCAGAAGATACTCGTATCTTAACTGATAAGCTTTTATCTCGTAGGTATAATAATCTATGATTTCACTGTCGATGGCATGCTCAAAATTGGAATTGGCACTTAGCCACTCTTTTTTGGCATCTTTAATGCATTTTATCAGTTCTTCAATTTCTTTAAACTCATCATCTTCTGTTAATTCGCTTTTTCCTTTTACCAACAAACTGGATATTTTTGCAAAAATAGCGTTTTTCAGAAATCTAATGTTAAGATTTTTTTGTATATTCAAGTCCATATTAATCACCTTATATTATTTTTTAATCTTTACTTCCATAATATTCATAAACCAAATACAGTTTCATACATTAATAAGTATAAGCAGATTTTACCTTTACTATACATTTTGTATGATTATTGACCAAATACTTTATTCATTAATACACTATATTAGCAATAAAATATAAAAGCGATGGTTCTTATGGAACACAAACTTTGCAGGCTTAATGGCTTTTAAGGTAGATAGAAATAAAAGTATTTTCTATAATCGGAAATTTCTGTTTGAACGATTTTTATAGATTGGTATAATATTCCTCTGAAATATGAGTTAATATATAGCCCTAAACCATAAGCAATCAAAGCTCTTTAACCGATAATTACATTGAAGGATTTAAATTATTAAAAGCAATAATTTACATATTTTCATTTAATAATATATTGTTTTTTTGCAGCAAACTTGCGATAATATAATTATCCCAAGATAAGGAATAATGTTAATTTTAGATATTTAAAGCAATCAATGCAGTTTACTCGAACTAAACTTCACAAAAGTACGTCTATTTTTATGTTAGTATTAATTAATAAAATAAATTTGATTTGGAGTGTTTTATATGACTGACCCTGTGGTTCAAAAGAAAAGTTTAAACCCAAGAACTAAAATAATATTAATCAGCCTATCGGCATTAATATTAGTCTGCCTAGTATTATCCTTCTTTTTTATTTATTCTACGCTCTCCTATGATAGAGTTTATAATGGTGTTTTTATAAATGATATCAACGTTAGTAAAATGACCTTTAGTGACATTTGTGATTCTCTCAAATCTAAATATTCAGATAAGTCAAATGAATTAAAAATTATTTTAAATGAAAACGATGTGACGGCAGAAATTGACTTGTCTAAAATAGATTTGAAATATGAAATTGAAGAAGCTGCACAAAAGGCTTTTGATGTAGGAAGGAAAGGAAACATATTTGCAAGGTTGTCTGAGATTTTTAATACCAGTAGAGAAGGTTTTCAACTCAATTTAGACTATTCCTATAATTCGGATAAAGTGAATGATATAATTGATGATTTCTATTTCAAAACACTGGTTTCGGTCAAAGAAGTAGGTCTTTCCATACAGGACAGCAAAGTAACCTTAAGAACCGGCCATCCGGGCAAATCAATAGATAAAAATAAAGTTCTGGATATTATTGATAACTCAATAAAGACATGTACCGGTGGAACCTTCGATGCTCCTGTTATTACAACTATGCCCAAAGCTATTGACATTGATGATATATATAATCAGATAGTATCAGAACCGGTTGATGCAAAGGTAGCTGTTGAAAACAATAATACCAGGATTATTCCTCATGAGTTTGGCCGTGAAATATCCAAGTCGGAGCTTCTTAGCATAGTTAAGGAAAATGAGAATTACATAGACAAAGAAGTATTACTTCCTGTAAAATTTACACAACCAAAAATGACAACGGATGATGTAAGTGCAAAGCTCTTTAAAGATGTTCTTGGAAATGTAAGCACCTCATTTTCCACATCCGGTCAAAATAACTATAACAGAGGTGTAAATATAGGTGTTGCTTCATCAAAAATAAACGGCAAAATCCTTGCTCCCGGTGAAGTGTTTTCATTTAATGAAATAGTTGGTCCTAGAACTGTGGGAAATGGATTTAAGACTGCAAAAGAATATGTTAGCGGTAAAATAGTAGACGGAGTCGGTGGAGGAGTATGCCAAGTATCATCAACTCTGTACGGTGCAGTACTTTTTTCTGACTTGGAAACAATAGAAAGACAAAATCATATGTTTACCGTTTCCTATATTCCATTAGGAAGAGATGCTGCTGTAGCATACAATGAATTGGATTTCAAATTTAAAAACAACACAAACTGGCCAATAAAAATTATGTCTAGTGTTAAGAACAATACCATATCATTTACAATATATGGTACAAAGGAAGATGCGGGAAAAACTATAGAAATAAAACATGTTCAGGTTGGAAGCAAGCCATCACCTATCAAATATGTAGACGATCCAAACCTTGAAGAAGGCCAAACGGTAGTAGTCCAGTCAGGATATGCCGGATATACAGTAGACACATATAAGATAGTGAAAATTGGTGGTAATATTGTAAGCAATGACAAGATTCATAGAAGTACCTATGTTCCTTATGAAACCATAATTAAGAGGGGTACCAAAAAAGTTGCCAAGATTGAAGAACCTCAATCGGTCATCCCGGGAGCAACATTAACGCCAACATCTGAGCCAACCCCCGAGCCAACACCTGATTCAACGCTTCCAAACGAAATTATCGATGAAACACTTATCTGAAAAAATTTCAATCATAACCACCCGTCAAACGGGTGGTTTGCTCTTGCCCTATAAGGGCATGTTACTTGGCAGAGCCTAAAAGGCTCACTGAAGGTTTCGCCAACCGCACACCTTCACAAACCACCCCTAAAGGGGT
>NZ_RLII01000014.1 GCF_004102745.1 Acetivibrio mesophilus
TGTTATATATTTAACGAATAGTTGTTTGCATTTTAAGCTTATGGTAGTTCTTTGTGTAGTTCAAGATGGGCTATAATATAAAGATGGGAAAGCCATAAAGACGTTAATTTCTAAACAAGCGTTGGATCAAGCCAATGATTTTGATGATGAGGTTGGTTATTTGTTCAATTAGCAAAAGAAATAGCAAATCTATTGAAGGTTTATATTTTGAAGAGGTTATATGCATCATTATTAACTGTTTTGGTGCTGTTGGTTGTAGGAATTATTGTGGCATTGTCAAAATGATGCATTTTTAAAAGGAAGTAAAAGAGAAGATAGGCAGTCTTTTATATAATTGAAACGTACAAAACTAATCAGTAGTTCTTGATTTTCTTATAGTTTTTTAGATAGTGTTTTACCGCGGGTTTAAATGCTTTATACTTTTTGAGAGCTCATTCAATCACTATGTGAGGCTATTTTTGGCGTTTACATAAATTTCATTGAATTGAAAAGTAACTAATGGTACAATTACCATAATTAATATTAAATCAGTTTTGTAAGTAGGGGGGCTTAAAGTAGATATGCAGATAAAAATAACGCCTGAAGAGATGACAAGGATAGCTAGCAACATAAAGCAATTATCCGACAAGTTTGAGGATATAGCGCAGGATGTAAAAAAAATAGCACGATCCATTGACTGGGAGCTTAGAAGCAGAGAAGGAATAGATTATAAGGCATCGGAGGCTCAATCGTCGGCAAGAAAGATAGCTAGCGGATTGGAAACAATGTCAAAAGACCTCATAATGGCAAGAGACCGATTGATAGATGCAGACAATAAGGCTGCGTCCAAAGCGAGAAAGATGAAGACTGCAAGCTTTAAAAGCCGAGTTGCCTCAGCAATACTTTCCGGTGGTCTCACATCAGCTATAAAAGCAGGCTATTCATTATGGCATAAACTCTTAGGTCCCGGAAGTGCAAGTTGTCCGAACACATTTGCAGGAGACCCTATAAACGTAGTGTCGGGGAATTTCTATTTAACAAGGAGAGATATAACCATACCTTCAAGGGGTATTGGTCTTGAAATAACCAGATACTACAACTCCATGGATAACACACAGGGTATATTCGGAAGAGGCTGGAGGACAGATTACGAAACATGCCTTAAAAAGAAGGAAGACAGTGAAGACATAATAGTAGTATACCCGGAAGGGAGCGTAAGAGTATTCGAACATACGGAAACCGGAAGTTTCGAATCTCCCAAGGGTGTATACGACACGCTTTTTAAGACAGAGGATGATACATACATACTAAAGCTTCAAAAGGGAACTACATATAAATATGATCAAGCCGGAAGCCTAATATCAATTTCAGACCCAAACAATAACGAAATAGAGTTTAAATACAATCGTGAGGGATTGCTATCCTCAGCAGTATCATCGGGCGGAAAGCTTCTGATGTTTTCCTATGAAGGCGACAGGGTAAGCACCATAACTGACCATACAGAAAGAAAATTAAAGTATAAATACGACAACGAAGGAAACCTAACACAGGTAATATACCCTGACGGAGGAAAAATTACCTATGCCTACGACAGCATAGGACTAATCTCAATAACCGACCAGAACGGCAACACCTACGTCCAGAACACCTATGACGAAAACGGAAGAGTAGTAAAGCAGCTTGACCATGAGAATAATGAGCTATTTATAGAATATAACGAAGAGAATTGTGAAAACACCTTTAAATGGATAAAAAGCGGTATAACCCGTGTATATAAATACAATTCGGACATGCTTCTCACCGAAATAAAATATGATGATGGAAGCGTGCAAAAATATACCTATGATGACAATCTTAACAGAAATAGTGAGACCGACAGAAATGGTAACACAACATATAAAAAATACGATGAGAGAGGCAATTTAATAGAAATAACCTCACCACTAAGACTTACAACAAAATACAGCTACAATGAGAACAACAAACTGATAAAATCAACCTCACCGGGTGGCGGAGAGGTGACCTTTGAATATGATGAAAAGGGCAACCTTTTAAAACGTACCATAAAGACAGGAAGTAGCAGCTATTCCGAGTGGTCATATACCTATGACCAATATGGAAGGATAATAACATCAAAGGATGCAGAGAACAATACAACAAGCTTTGAGTACGGAGAAGAAGATGTAAGCAAACCGGCATTAGTAAAGGATGCTGTCGGAAATATATTCAAATATGAATTTGACAAACCGGGACGAGTTAAGTCAATAATCACAAATTATGGTGAAGTCAAGTTAAAATACGATGACTGCGATCGAATAACCCACATAACTGATGTTGAAGGAAATACATCGAGACTCGGTTATGACAAGGCAGGGAACATGACAGGCATTATTGCTGCTAAGCAGTATGCAGAAAAGGGCAAAGACGGAGCAGGGTATACCTTTACATATGATGCAATGGATAAGCTCATAAAGACCATTGATCCATTGGGGAATGTCTTTTCAGTAAAGTATGATGAAAACGGCAATAAAATAAAAGAGATCAATCCGAACTTCTACAATCACACAGAGGATGACGGTATAGGAGTAGAATATAAATATGACACCAACCATAGAAGGATAAAGACAATATTCCCAGATGGGAATATGTCCAGGATAAAGTATGACCCTCAAGGCAACATAATAAAGACCATATCCTGGAAGGATTATGATAAGACTTTGGATGATGGGCCTGGTATGCAGTACACCTATGATGAAATGAACAGACTTACGTCAATAATAGATATCGAAGGAAATACCATCAAAAAATACGTATACGACGAAGACGGAAGAATTGTAAAGGAAATAGATGCGAAAGGGTACATAAGCGCAGATAATGACGAAGAACGGTGGGGAACTATATATAAATATAACCTTGCCGGCTGGCTCCTTGAAAAAAGGACTCCATTACAGCAGAAGAATGGAGAGGTATATTACAATATAACTGAGTACATACATGACAGAAACGGAAGAGTAGTGCAGGAAAAAAGATCTCCTGAATATGTGACTAAAACAGGATATCCAAAGAAGTGGAATATAATAAACTACAAACATAATCCGAATGGAAATCTAATAGAAGTGACCGACAGCCTTGGAGCGTGCATAACTTACGAATATGACTGCCTGGGTAAAAAGACCCTGGAGAAAATCAGGATAAACGAAAAGAAACAAAGAGTAACCCGTTACGAATATAACGGTATGGGAAAACCGGTAAAAGTAATACGTGAACTGGATGGTGAAGACCTTTCAGGTTACAGTGATGGAAAGGTTTTCGCTGAGACATTATACAAATACGACAAGAATGGCAACCTTATAGAAGTAATCTCTCCGGAAGGCTATCTGACTGTATTTAAATACGATGATGCCAACCGAAGAATAAAGAGCACCCTGTATCAACCTCAGAACGGAATAAAACTAACCGGTAGTGCATACTGTGCCATTTTAAATACAAGAGCTCGAAGTGTAAGTTATGAGTATGACCGGGCTGGTAATCTTACAAGGCAAATTTTGCCTAATGGAGGAACCATAATAAACGAATATGATGAAATGAACAGAAGGATAAGAGTTACCGACCCTGACGGAAATACATCGAGGATTTTTTATGATACCTCAGGAAACATCATAAAATATATTGATCCTGAGAACTATGTACCTGAGAAGGATGATGGTGTTGGTACGACATACCTTTATGATTCAATGAACCGACTTATGCAGATAACAAATGCTGCAGGAATAGTTGTGGAAAGGAACATATACAACACCGCGGGAGAGATAATCAAGAAAATTGACTCAACCGGCTATAAATTGGCGGATAATGACAATGACAGGCATGGAGTGGAATTTGGCTATGACCTGGCAAAACGCCTTGTAGATATAACAACCCCGGAAGCAAAGCTCCAAGAGAGAAAGAGCCAGCAATACAACTATGATGCTGCAGGAAACATAACCGGTATAGTTGACGGAAACGGAAACAGCGCAAAATACACTCTGGACCTGTGGGGAAGAATAGTAAACGTCACAGAACCTGACGGAACCAATATAAAATGCGATTATGACTATGCAGGAAACATTATATCCACCACCGACGGCAATGGAAGCACTACCAGATACACGTACAACAGCTTAAATCTCCTGTCTGAGATAATAGACCCTGTGGGAAGGAAAATAACCTTCAAATATGACAGGCAGGGAAGAAGGGTGCAAAGGACAGGAAAAGACGGACGCAGCACCTATTACACCTACAATGCAGACAATAATATTACCAGCCGTTGGGAAGAAGAAGGACAGTTGGAAAAATATGAGTACAATATTGATGGAAGTCTCGCAGCATCAATAAGCGGTACCACTATACATACTTATACCTATACATTGGCAGGAAGACTAAAAAGTAAGACAACCAACGGCCAAAAGGTACTGCAATATGACTATAATAAAAATGGACGCATATCGAAGCTTACCGATATAAGCGGAACTCCCGTGGAGTATACATACGATATGCTTGGCAGGCTAACGGCAGTATCAAATGGGGGAAAAGACTCTGCAAAGTATGAATACAATATTGACAATACCATAGCCCAGATATTGTATGGCAGTGGGGTATGCGCAAAATATGAATACAACTTGGATAAGAATATAACAAGACTTCTAAATATAGATCCTTCAGGCAAAGAAATGTTTATGTACAGGTATGCCTATGACGGAAACGGCAATCAGATACTGAAGGAGGAGAATGACAAAGTCACAGCCTACAGCTACGATGCACTAAACCGCCTGGAGGAGGTAATATACCCGGGGCAGGTTAAAGAGAGATTTACCTATGATGCCAACGGCAATAGACTTAAGCGGGAATTCGGAGATATATGGGAGCACTATGAATATGATAATTGCAATAGATTAATCCAAAGGATTAAGAATGGATTAACAACGGAATATGAGTATGATGAAAGAGGAAATCTCATAAGAGAGAAAGAAGGACAATTAAATAAACTATACAACTATGATGGATTTGACCGACTGACCCATGTAAAGAATCCTGACGGAACATATATGGAGAATATATATGATGCCGAGAATTTGAGATCTATATCGATAGAAAACGGAAAATATAACAGGTATGTATATAGCGGAAGCAGCATAGCATGTGAAGTGGATGAGGATTGGGGATTAAAAGATAGGATAGTCCGAGGGCATACAATATTGCATAAGGAAGGCAGCAATAAGGATACCCACTATTATATACACAATGCCCACGGAGATATTACTGCCCTTACCGACAGTAGAGGAGAAGTGCTAAATAGCTACAGCTACGATGCTTTTGGTAATATACTAGACAGCGTTGAGACTGTAGATAACAGATTTAAGTACTCGGGGGAACTGCATGATCCTGTGACAGACCAGTATTACTTGAGGGCAAGATACTATAACCCAAGTATAGGTAGATTTATGCAGGAAGACACCTTCAGAGGCGACGGATTAAACTTATATACCTATGTTTCCAACAACCCTATAAAGTACATTGACCCAACCGGTCACTGTAAAGAGGGCGTTGACTTTAGTAATGGAATCGGTAATGTTTTAGGTCGCAACCTGAATAATACTTTCACAAATATTCTGGGATTGGATTGGATTTCAGGCTACCTCAAAAATGTGGAGGCCAAGGGCGTAAGTGACAGTGAACCTGATCGTACTGTTCATTATGTATTTTATTTGCCGGAATGGGAGGGTGAGGCGAAAGACGATAGAAAAAGGTTGGCTGATTACTACGGAGTAAGTAAAAAAGATATAGTATTAATAGAAATTACTTCGTCAGATCAATTTAAAGAGGATTGGAACTCAATGGGTGTTGTAGATGGAGAGAATGTAAATATTGGGACTGTCGTACTTAATACCCATGCAAACAGTTCGGGGCTGTATATGGGCGATGGAAATGCAATTATTATGGCGAGTGATGTATCCACTCTTGATGTCAAAAGTGTTGGCCAACTGATACTCTACGGTTGTAACGCGGGACACCTTGATCATAGAGACAGTAATCCTGCTGCAAATTTCTCTAAAATAGTAGAAGGAGCCCCCGTTCTTGCAAGTGATGGTACTGTATACGCAGGAAGGAAAATTTTCGGCCTTTTTGGTTCTTATGTGTACAAATCAAAAAATGATAAAGCGTTTAAAAGGCAACGAGCAGAAGGTAGTACACGTAGTAATGAAGGTTGGGTAATATATACGTTTGGAGTTGATGGGCTTAGTACTTTGGATGGTTTAGGGAGGAACCTAACACTTTCGGAAATGATTGATGAAATGGACTAGGAGGATATAAGTATGTTTGAAGCAAAAAAAGTTATAATTACTGTTATAATAACAATAGTTTTGATAGTAGGATTAGTTAGTATTTTATTGTTCCAGAAAAGTAGACCAAAAAATGTAATTGAGGATAAGTTGGGAATCAAACTACCTGCTGAATCAAAAGTTATAAATTTCAATTATGATATGTTTGGTGAATATTTTGATGTAAAAATATCAATTGGAAGGGATAGCGTTGATAGTATAAAAAAGGAACTTGATAGGTATTTTGGCGGACTAGCGGATGAGATTACTACTGAGAGGATACCAAACTTTTCAAGCACATGTTCGTGGTGGGATTTGGACACCAAAAATATTGAGTTCTGTTATACAAGGTTTGTAACCGGTAAAAAAAAGCTATTTGGATACGCTGTTAAATCACGTGAAGTATGGGCTTTTATTAGTAAAGACAATAGTGAACAATACTACCTATACATTTCATACTAATTTGCAATATTATCCATTATCCTTAAGCCCTTCTTAGATATTTGCTTGCGCGGTAAATTCAGATCAAAGTCAGAAATTGCCGTTAGGCAAGAAAGAAGGGCTTAAGCTATTATGTTGTTCCACTTCGGTATGAATAAAAAAGGGAAAGAAGACTATATTGAGATGTTTTACAAAGAGAAAAACACATTAATAATAAATTTTCACTCCAAATGATGCAATTTTTATCTGAAAAGAATTTTATCAACTCAACTAAATATAAGATGTATATAGCATATAACTGTTATCGAAAACTCAAAGTAAAGAGTATGTGCCAAAGGTAAAGTTTTTATATTATCGACATAAGTAATTAATTGAAACTTGAAATATACGGTGATATAATTTTTATGAAATGAAATATATGGGTTGGGAGTGAGGTCATTGAGAATTAGAATATCACCGGAAGAGATGACAAAAGTAGCGGGCAATCTAAGGCGTTTGTCCGATAAGTTTGATGATATAATAAAAGACATAAACAGTATAGTGAAGTCAATTGACTGGGAATTAAGAAGCAGTGAGGGAGTAGATCAAAAAGCATCTTCAGCCATTAAATCTGCAAGAAAGATATCCAGCGGACTTGATTCGATGGCAAAGGATCTTGAATTTGCCAGGGACAGGATGATTGAGGAAGACGAAAAGGCCGCAAATACTACTAAAAAAATGAAGCGTGCAACAATTGGAGCTTCTGTGGCAGCAGTAGCTTCTGCAGGCAATGCAAAAGTTGCCAGCGTAAATTATACATCGGACTACAAAAATCTTGGCCCGGGAACGGCAAGCTGCCCGAATACATTTGTAGGTGACCCTATAAATGTAACATCGGGAAACTTTTATGTAACCAAAAAGGATATCCAAATCCCCTCAAGGGGTATAGTCCTTGAAATAAAGCGATATTATAATTCGATTGACCAAACCTATGGAATTTTGGGAAAGGGCTGGAGAATAGGATATGAAACCAGTCTAATGAACATGGAGGATAGTGAGAATATACTGGTAGTGTATCCTGACGGAAGTGTAAACGTATTTGAATATAATGAAGAAGACAATAAGTATACCGCTCCACGGGGAGTTTTTGACATACTGCAAAAGAATGAAGATGAAAGCTACACATTGAAACTCCATGATGGGACTACCTACAGGTATGACAAATCCGGAAGTCTCATATCAATAAGTGATCTCAACGAGAATAAAATTTCTATAAAATATGACCGCCAAGGAATGATTTCATCAGCAGTATCGCCAGGTGGAAAACGGTTGGATTTTTCGTATGAAGGATCCCGGTTAAGAAGAATAACCGATCATACGGGAAGGGAAATAACTTACTCCTACGACAAATCCGGAAATCTTATACAGGTAAAGTACCCCGACGGCGGATCTATCAAGTATGGATATGACAATATGGGAATGATATCCATAACCGACCAGAACGGGAATACTTATGTTCAAAATACATACGATGAAGCAGGCCGGGTTGTGAAGCAGCTTGATCACGAAGGAAATGAGCTAATTATTGAATACTACCCCGAAGAATGCAAGAATATATATAAATGGCAAAAAACCGGCATAACCCGTATATATAAATACAACGAAGAAAAGCTGTTGACGGAAACCATATACGATGATGGCACCAAAGAAGTATTTACCTATGATGAGAATAACAACAGAGACAGTATAACGGACAGAAATGGCAGAACAAAGAGGTTTAAATATGATGAAAGAGGCAATTTGACGGCGGAAATCATGCCGGAGCCCTTCAATTATACCATAAGGTACAGCTATGACGAGAACAACAGAAGGACAAAAATCAGTACGCCAGGAGGCGGCCTGACAAGATTTGAGTATGATGAAAAAGGAAATCTTTTAAAACGCATTGTAAAGACAGGTAGCAGCAGTAACTCTGAGACTGTATATACATATGACGAATTCGGAAGAGTTTTGACAGTTACCGATGCCGAGAATAACACAACATCCTTTGAATATTATGATGATGATATAAATAAGCCTTCGGCAATAATAGACGCAGAAGGAAGCAAATTTGCCTACGATTTTGATGACATTGGAAGAGTTGTAGAAATAACAACAGGCTATGGAACAGTAAAAATTGAATATAATCAGCAAGATAAGGTAACAGGTCTGATTGATGCGGAAAAGAATAAGATCAGGATTAAATATGATGCCGTCGGAAATATGATTGGAGTTATTACTCCCGAGCAATACGCAGAAAAAGGTGATAAAGGCCAGGGATATACCTTTGCGTATGATGCAATGGATCGCATGATAAAGCAGGTTGACCCATTGGGAAATGTATTTGCGGTGAAGTATGACGAAAATGGTAATAAAATCAAAGAAGTCAACCCCAATTACTACAACGAAGAGAAAGATGACGGCATAGGAATTGCCTTTAAGTATGATTCCAACCATAGGCAAATAAATACCATTTTCCCTGACGGAAGCAAATCCAGAATAAAATATGACCCTCGAGGGAATATAATTAAAACCATATTGCCGAGCGATTACGATGAGAGTACCGACGACGGTCCGGGAGTGCAGTTTACATATGATGAAATGAACCGAGTTGTGGAGATTATTGACCCGGATGGAAATGTAATTAATAGGTATGTTTATGATGAGGACAGCAGAGTAATAAAGGAAATAAATGCAAAGGGATACATGAGCGCAGACAATGATGAAGAGCGCTGGGGAACATTGTACAAATATAATCTTGCAGGATGGCTTCTTGAAAGAAGGGTGCCCCTTGAAAGCCTCGATGGGCAGATTGTTTACAATGTTACGGAAAATGTCTATGACAGAAACGGCCGTATTGTACAGCAAAAAACTTCCCCTGAGTATGTGACTAAAACCGGCTATCCGAAGAACTGGAATATCATTAACTATAAATATGACAAAAACGGAAGAGTCATTGAGGTTTCGGACAGCATTGGATCAAATATTCAGTATGAGTACGACTGCCTTGGCAAAAAGACTCTGGAAAAGAAAAAAATAAATGATAGCACATATAAGATAACACGATTTGAATATAACAGTGCCGGAAAACTCAAAAAAGTATCCGAAGTGTACGATGGAAAAGATCTGGCTGGTGAAGAAAAGGAAACTGTGACAGCGGACACCTTATTTGAGTATGACAAGAACGGCAATATAACAGCCATTACTTCTCCTGAAGGATATAGAAAAAGGTTTACCTATGACGCGGCAAACAGGAGAACAAGTGTTGAGGCTCATTTGCCGCCGGATGGTGTAAAAATATCCGGCAATGCTGCCAATGCATTGCTAAAAACTACAGTTAGAAGAACGCTGTACAGCTATGATAAAGCCGGCAACCTTGTAAGGCAAACCCTTCCCAACGGCAATACTATTGAAATCGAGTATGACGAAATGAACAGAAAAATCAGGGTAAGGGATGCGGAAGGAAATACAACAAGGCTGTTCTATGATGTGTCAGGCAATTTGATAAAACGTGTGCTGCCTGAAAATTATGACCCCGAAACCGATGACGGTCCTGGAACATCGTATCTTTATGACTCAATGAACCGACTTTTGCAGGTGACAAATGCAGCCGGTGTTGTTGTAGAAAGAAACCTGTATAATACAGCCGGAGAGATTATAAAGAGAATCGGTGCGACAGAATACATGTCTGCATCCGATGATAATGACAGATACGGTGTAGAATACGGATACGATCTGGGAGGAAGACTCAAATATATTGCAACACCGGAGGCAAAAGCGAAGGGCATTGTCAGCCAACAATATAGCTATAATTCTCTGGGGCATATTACGGAATTTGTTGACGGAAAAGGGAATACAACAAAATACAATCTCGATTTATGGGGGAAAATCAAGGAAGTTCACGAAGCTAGCGGTTCTGTTTCCAGATACGAATATGACTATGCCGGCAACCTTACATCAGTAATTGATGGAAACGGAAATACCACACAATACAATTACAACAGCCTTAACCTCATTTCGGGGATTATAGACCCATTGGGTGGCAAGATCTCTTATAAATACGACAAACAGGGAAGAAGGGTTTGGGCTGCCGATAAAGAAGGAAGGATTATACACTGCAGATACAACTTTGACAATAAGCTTGTAAGCAGTTGGAATGAGGATGGAATCCTTGAAAAATATGAGTATAATCTTGACGGAAGCCTTGCGGCCTCAATTAGCGACAGAACGATTCATTCATATACCTATACTCCATCGGGAAGACTCAAGAGGAAGAACACAAATGGTGTTGGAGTATTGGATTATGAGTATGACAAGAACGGACGTGTGACGAGGCTTACCGATGTAAGCGGAAAAACTGTAGAGTATAATTATGATATTCTCGGCAGGCTCACCAGTGTGGCAAACGCCGGAAGGCAAACAGCACAGTATGAATACAATCCGGATAATACCATATCCCGGATTCTGTATGGCAGCGGTGTTTGTGCAAAGTATGACTACAACATGGATAAAAAGATAGTTGGTCTTCTTAGTGTTGATCCCTTTGGACAAGAACTGTTCAACGGAAAATATTCCTATGATGCAAACGGCAACCAGGTGATGAAAGAAGAAAACGGGAAGGCAACGTTATACAGTTATGATAGTGTAAACAGGCTTGAGAAGGTTTCCTATCCCGAAGGCAATAATGAGAAATTTGATTATGACAATGCAGGAAACAGACTTGCTAGGGAGTTTGGAGAATCAATTGAGAACTATAAATATGATCAAAATAACAGGTTGATACAGAAGGTGTCTAATGGCATAGTGACAGACTATGAATATGATGTCAGAGGAAACCTTGTAAAGGAAATTGAAGGAGAATCCGTAAGGAATTTTGAGTATGACGAGTTTAACCGACTCACAAAAGTAGTAAATCCTGACGGCACATATCTTGAAAACATATATGATGCCGAAGGAATGAGGGTTCAGACCATAGAAAATGGTGAATACCGGAGATTCATATTTGACGGAAAACAGATCATATCCGAGGTCGGAGAGGATTGGGAGTTAAAGAGCAGGAACATAAGAGGGCATGCGCTATTGGAATTGGAGGATGAAAACAATAATGCATACCACTATTTACATAATGTGCATGGCGATGTAACTAATCTTACAGATAGTTCAGGAAAGATTATTAACAGCTACGATTATGATGCCTTTGGTAACACTGTAAAGGAGAAAGAAACAGTACGCAACAGGTTCCGCTATGCCGGGGAGCAGTATGATGACCTGACAGGTCAGTACTACTTGAGAGCAAGATATTATAATCCGGCTATAGGGCGTTTTACCCAAGAGGATACATGGAGAGGTTTCACCTATAATCCTGCAAGTTTGAACCTGTACACATATGTTGAGAACAATCCGGTAATGTATATTGACCCTACAGGACACTGGCCCAAATTTATTGACAAAGCAGTAGATTGGGTAGGAGACAAGGTAAGCGACGCTGCTGACTGGGTAGGCGACAAGGTGAGCGATGCAGCTGACTGGGTAGGAGATAGGGTTAGCGATGCAGTTGATTGGGTAGGCGACAGGGTCGAAGATGTCGGTAATTTCATAACAGATACGGCAAGCAACGTTAAGGACTGGTGGGTAGAAAATAATGTTGGAGCCTATGTTGTCGGCGGCTTGAAGATAATAGGTGGAATTGCTATAGGTGTAGGGGCAGTTGCATTAACTGTTGCAACCTTTGGAGCAGCAGCCCCGCTGGTAGGTATAGCAATTGGTGCGGGTGTAGGTTTGGCAGCAACTTATGTGACAGATGTTGTTTCCAACTTTGCAGAAAATGACTGGAAATGGTCACTTTCAAACTTTGTGCCATCATCTTCTCCGGGTACATATATAGCAAATATCTTCTCTGGAGCAGTTAGCGGCCTGATTCCGGGTGGTATCGGTTTTCTCGGAAATGTTGGGTTGATAATTGGTGATAGTGTATTGACTACAAGTATCAGTACATTAATAGACTCTGGAATTCAAGATATACGTACCGGAGAGATAAATGGAATAGACTGGGGGCAAGTTGGTGGAGATTTCCTTGGGAATGTTATAGGAAATACTATTGGATGTATAATAGGAAACTTAATTCCTGATGTTCATGTGCCGGAATCCAGACAGGTTGCGAGAAATATTTTAAGAAATCAAGGAAGAGACTATAGTGGTCCGGCTGCCAGAGCCTTTATTAAGAAAAGGCTATTCCAAAGCAAAATAGTGGAAGTAATCAGTGCTTTTGTTGATAAAGTGTCTGGAGGAATTGCATCAGAATTTATAGGTGGCGATAGTAAATGTACTGCAAATTAGATTCATTAAGTCAAGGAGGTTAAATGGTGGAGGAAATATACAATAAAGTACTCTTTAATCAAGTTGTGTTTACTGCAATAGCTGATATTATAGTTCTTGTAGGCTGTATAGTGCTTTGGTTTGCAAGTGATGTTATTAAAATAAAGAAAAAGGGAGTAGTAGTACGGGAAATAAAGATGAAGAAAGGCGTAAGGATTATTGTAAACCGATTATTACCTCTGCTTGTGTTATGTATTATTGCTCCGTACACAATAAATCTAAGCCTTGATTATGCAAAAAAAGACTACCTTTATGGAGAAGGAAAGATAACATCATATTACAATAACATGAGGACAGGAATAGCTATGCATATTGACGATGTGTACTATGACTTGCCAAAGACCTATAGAGCGAATATTTCGCTAAATAACAGAGACATAACCTACAAATTTACATATGCGAGGAGAACGAAGTTGATTTTGCACATAGAAGCTGTAGATAATGAAGGGTTCGATAACGAAGCCATGGACTAATCGAGCGGATAAATTATTACGATATCAAAAATTGAGCTTGATAAAACTACCCGAATTTTCTAAGAATCTATGTTGATAAGCAGCTAAAGTACTTTTTACTTTAGCTGCTTTTTGCAATCGGGCCTCTTGAAATGAAAGTGGCAAAAGCGAAGGGATTCGATGTCCCGAGCTTTTACTTAGCCTGCAAAATGGGTATTATATAATAATACTTAATAATACTTAATGTAGTTGCTTTAATGGAGGACAAATAGCAGATGAATAAAAAAAAGAATGTCGCAATAATTACAGGTGCAAGTAGCGGATTGGGAAAAGAATTTGTAAATCTGATTTTGAATGATGATGAAATTGATGAAATTTGGGCGATTGCAAGGGATGAAAAGAAATTGCAAGCACTTTTAGAGGAAGGTGGGAAGAAAATAAAGCCATTTTCTATCGACCTGTCAATAATAGATGAGATAAAGAAATTTGAAGAAGAAATTAAGAAACAAGATATTGTAATAAAAATACTAATTAATAATGCGGGATTTGCAAAATTCTGCTCATATGATGACTTGAGTATTGATGAATCAATCAATATGGTTGATTTGAATGTTAGTGGAGTAGTGGCGATGGGCTTGGTATGTATTCCATATATGGAAAGGGGAAGTCATATCTTAAACATTTCATCGCAGGCATCATTCCAGCCGTTGCCTTACCAAAATATATATAGTTCAACAAAAGCATTTGTAAGAAACTATTCAAGAGCTCTTAATGTTGAATTAAAGGATAGAGGAATATCGGTTACGGCAGTCTGTCCGGGGTGGATGAAAACTGCATTGTTTGATAGAGCTGCAATAGGCGCAGAAAAAGCTACGAATAATTTTAGTGGTATGGTTACCCCTGATAAAGTTGCTAAAAAGGCACTGAAGGATGCTAAGAAAAATAAAGATATTTCTGTCTACGGCATATACGTGAAATTCTGTCATCTGATGGCCAAGCTTTTACCTCAAAAAATGATGATGAAAGTATGGTTAATGCAGCAGAAAATCGGATAATGAATTTATCACTATATTCCATATTCAAGGCATTTGGTGACTCAAATTTTAGTTGGGAAATAATAAAAAATAGTACTGGTATAAATAACATTTTTATGTTATCATAATGCTATAAATTACAAAACCAATATATCATAATACTGTAAAAAAAGGATTATTTTTATAGGGAGAGGTGCATCTTGGATAATTGTATTTTTTGCAAGATAATTAACAAAGAATTACCCTCAACAGTTTATTATGAAGATGACAGGGTAATCGCCATAAAAGATATAAATCCCGCTGCGCCGGTGCATGTGCTCATTATTCCGAAGGAGCATATTGCTAATGTTAAAGAAATCAATGAATCAAATGCTCAAATACTGATAGACATTCACAAAGCTGCAAACAAAGTGGCACAGGAATTGGGGATTTCGGAGAAGGGTTATAGGATAATAACCAACTGTGGGGAAGCAGCAGGGCAAACAGTTTTTCATCTTCACTATCATCTCTTGGGTGGTGTTGATATGGGTCCTAAAATTCTTTAATACACCAGTTTCTTATTGCAATAATATGCCATCTGTGATAGTATAATCACAAATGAATTTTTTTGGTTCTTAGGTATGTTTATTTTGAATATGTTGTATCTTAAGTGTTGGGTCTTATGCTCAGATCCAGCATTGAAATAATTAAAACTAAGGAGTATTTATAGGGGGGGCAAAAATGAAAAAGTTCCATAACAAACAACTTCAAAACATCATCTGTAGTATTATTGCTATTGTTATGATTTTTGGTGTTATTGCAACGGTGGCATATGCAGAAGTGGTAGCGCCGGATGCATTTCAAAAGGTAGTATTACAGGTGATTAGTCTTACAGAAGAGCAGAGAACAGATTTCGTCGATGATGTTCTTGACAAAATCAGTACTTCAAACTATAAAGATTATGTCGATGATGCAAAAGCTATTCTTGGTCTGTCAATGTCTGATTCGGATATGGAAAAAGCACTTGCAAGTTATGCAAATTATCCGAATACATACAAAAGCGATTTGAAAAACTTGATAAAAGTGTTCGGATTGCGTACAAAGCCATACAATACAGCATCCTTCAAAGACATTGAAAAAAGAATTAATTACGGAATAACAGGAAATTCCGATGACAGCAGAGGTTTTAAACTTTTTGTTGAAATTTTCAAAGCCATCAGGACATTTAATATGTCACCTGTATTCTACGATGGTTCTGATGATGTTTATAAAATTGACATTAAAGTTGAAGGAAACAATACTTTGAAGAATGAGATCGATGCTCTTATTTCTTCAATAGAGTCCTTGAAAAGCAGAGGTATTGAAGACTTTAACGGTTTCACTGATTATATTGAAAATGAAATTAACACTAACTCCTATGCTCAGATATACGCATTAAAGGCGTTCTTAAAAGATGAGCTGGGAACTAGTGCATATGAAGGTACTTTGCCGGAGCCTTCTGAAATTGATCCTTTGCAAAAAGTAATTCTGTCTGTTCTTGGTCTTCCACAACAGAGCAGGAAGTCCTTTGTAGAGAATGTGCTTGTTAAGCTTACACCAAGCAATTATACCGAATATGTATATACAGCAAAGAGAATTCTTGGAGCTACAATTTCCGATGCTGAGATGAAGGCTGCACTCAAAGTATATGCCGGTTATGCAGCAGACTATCGTGCACAGATTGAAGGCATGATTTTAGGATTTGACTTGTCGGCAGTTAAAATTGATACTACAGGATACGCAGATCTGGCAGCCGAAATAAACCTTGAAGTTACTGGAGATGCTAGTGACGTTACAGGAACGAAATTTGTTGTAGGAATGTTGAACTACCTGTCAACATTTACAGGTCCAATGGTGTTTGATGGAGCTGCAGATTCTTATAAGGTTGACTTCAATGTTCCGAATAACAACACAATGAAACGTCATCTTGATGGATTGATAAAGCTGATTAAGTCATTAGAAGACAGGGGAGTGACAGATTTTGAATCCTTCCTTGCCGTAGCTGAAGATATAGTTAATGACAATGACAATATTCAAATTTATAACTTTAAGAAACAGTTGCATGATTTGTATGGAAACAGTGTATATAGCGGTACACTTCCGTATCCGTCAGCAGCACCAACACCAGTACCAACACCAACACCTACTTCTACATCCGGTGGCGGATCCGGTGGTTCCGGTGGGTCTGGCGGTTCTGGAGGAGGTTCAGCTAGTACACCAACACCACCACCCACACCTACACCTACTTCTGAAGTTGTAGAGCCTTCACCTAGTGAAGTTCCGGCAGCGCCATTTAATGATATAGCAGGCCACTGGGCAGAGCAGTTCATTGCGAAGTTGGCAGCTAGAAATATCGTAAGCGGTTATCCGGATGGAAGTGTAAAGCCTGACGCAGAGATAACAAGGGCAGAAATGGCTGTAATTACTGTTAAGGCTGCAGGGCTTGAGCCTGTTGAAAATGTGTCGTTGAAGTTTGATGACGCAGATCAGATACCTGCATGGGCAGCTGGATATGTACAGGCAGGAGTTGAGGCAGGTATTATTGCAGGGTATGAAGACAATACATTTAGACCGTCAAGAAACATTACCAGAGAAGAAATGGTAGTATTAGCAATAAAGGCTTATGGATATGAAGTATCTGAAAATCCTGAACTCAGCTTTGTAGACGCAAGTGAGATTGGAGACTGGTCAAAGGCATTTGTTGCAAAGGCAGTTGAATTAGGGTTTGTTGTGGGTTATCCAGATAACACATTCAAGCCTAAGAAAAATGTAACTAGAGCTGAAGCATTTACAGTTCTTGTAAAAGGAATTGAGGCAAAGGAAGCAGCTGCAGCAGAAGAAGTTGTAGCAGAAGAAGCTGCAGAGACTGGAGAAGCTGCTGATACTGCAGAAGCAACAGAGGAAACATCTGCTGAGAGTGGTTCGGAAGAAGCTTCACAGGATTAATTATTGTAATTAATTATAATTAAAATATTTAAATTGAAAAGTTAAAAAGGTAGAGCATGATTGCTCTACCTTTTTACTACATTAAAAATTAGAAATTGTCTTGTGGAAGTTTTAAGTAGATGTTATAATAATTTTGTAATTGAACAGGAGTGTTACCAGCATAATAGAAAAGGACTGAAGTGAGATGGTTGTAGACATTCATTGTCATATTCTGTATGGGATAGATGATGGACCGAAGACATTAGAAGAATCGATATCATTATGCAGAATGCTTCAAATAAGGGGTATTGACAAAGTTATTGCCACACCGCATTTTATCGGAGATTATGATTCGAAGCCGACTCCTGAGAGTATAAACGAGAAAATATCTGCTCTTAAGCGAGAAATGGACAAGGAGAGTATCAAGCTAGAAATATATCCAGGTATGGAGGTCTTTGCATCTAATGATACCGTTGATAGAATACAGAATGGTGAGATTTTAACATTAAATAATTCCAGATATGTGCTTATCGAATTTTCCTTTGAGAATATTCCTAAATATATGTCGGAGCTTTTATTCTCTATGCAGCTTAAGGGATATGTTCCAATAATTGCACATCCTGAGCGCTATAACATCCGATACAGGAAGAGCGGTATTATTAAGCAGGCTGTAGAAAACGGATCGTTGCTTCAGGTCAATTCGGGAAGTATTATGGGAGCACATGGTTCTGAAGTACGAGAAGAAGTAATAAGACTTCTACGAAGTGGAATGGTTCATCTTATAGCTACTGATGCTCATGGTGGCAGAAGACCGGTTTATGGTTTATCGGAAGTTGAAAAGGAGCTTGTTGAAATCTGTGGAGTAGAAAATGCAAAAAAACTTCTATATATAAACCCTCAAAGAGTTTTTGAAGATGGAGATGTAGAGGAAACAAGTACTGTAAAAGAAAGGTTTTCATTGTTAAACTTGTTCCGAAAAATAAAGCATTATGACTAATTGCATTATAGAGCAGCAATGCCCTGTGTGTAAATTGACAAAATGTTTAAATTTTAGTAATATAAAAGTATGAGCTGCTTTACATAAATACATGTCAGGAGATTAATATATGAATAATTTCACAGTAATTAAGACTCCAATTGAAGGACTTGTAGTTATTGAACCGAAAGTATTCACAGACACCAGGGGATTTTTTATGGAAAGCTACAACAAAGAGTCATTTTGCGAACTGGGGCTTAGTATGGAATTTGTTCAAGACAACCATATAAAGTCCAGGATAGGGGTTTTGAGGGGTATACATTTTCAGAGGAAGTTTTCTCAAGGGAAGCTTGTGAGAGTAATTAAAGGCAGCGTTTATGATGTGGCTGTTGATTTAAGAAAAGATAGCCAAACCTTTGGGCAATGGTATGGAATAGAGCTCTCCGAGAAAAACAATAAAATGCTTTATATACCTGAAAACTTTGGACATGCATTTCTTACATTGGAGGACGACACAGAGCTTTACTTCAAAACTACTAATGTTTATCATCCGGAGTTTGAATCGGGAATAATATATTATGATGAAGATTTAGGCATTGCTTGGCCTGAAATTGAAGGGGAATATGTTTTATCTGAAAAGGATAAAAACCTGCCGACATTTAGGAATGTAGAGTTGGATTGACATTCCAATAGCTTTAAAGGAGTAGAAGTAAGATGAAGAAAGTAATTATTGTCGTACTGGTAGTTTTGCTGACAATTGGTGGGGGACTTATTGTCCCAATAATGATCAATAGAGATGTCAGCAGAGCAAACGGGCGCCCGGACAATACGACATATACACCTGCCGGCACAGAAGAACCTCTATCAACCCCAAAAGGCGATACAACACCGGAGGTGGCTCTTGGAAGCAGTCCAACACCGACCGATTATATATTGCCTGAGGATTTAGAAGACACTGGTACCGAGTATCAAGAGAACACACAGCCTTCCGGTTCTGCAGGTTTGGTAAAAGGTTCACAAGCATGGATAGATAAAAAGATCGAGGAGCACAGGGATGAAATATTAGATGATGATCTTGCTGATTTTAGAAGGATTTTTCCGAAAATCGATATTGGATATGTACAGAGTTTGGGAAGCGGTGGATATACCGATGAAGACATGGAGCAATTAAAGGCTTACCTCTATAGAACTATTGGAGGAGCAGATTACGAAAGAGCGAAAATATTATTTTATAGATATTCATATATACTAGAAGAAGATTAAGAGTTTTCAGTATAAAAGCATCTACGGAAAGTAGGTGCTTAATTTATTTATACTTGTATATAAAAAAGGATATAAAACAGAAGTAAATTATTGGTTGAAAATCCGCGGATATTGTAGTAATATAATTAATGGCAAAAATATTACTAGAAAGTGGTGACATTATGTGGAAAAATGCTATTTATTTATTTAGTTCTATCTTAGTTGTGACTGCAGTTATACTTGTGTCCGGGAGATATCTCGACGGGAGGAGTGAAATAGACCAAGTAGAACTAAATAATCAATTTGAAGTTGAAGCAGTACAGGAAACGGAGCTTGAAAAAGCTCAATCCAGGAATGTATATACAAAGCTCATGAATAATAAGGAAATCAAAGTGTTAATTATCGGGAACGGCATTGCCCAAGGTGGTTTGGAAGCAGATGAGGAAAAAAAGTGGTATAACCGATTGGGGAAAAAAATAAAAGAAGAGTATGGAGCCAATTCCACCTTTAAAATTATTACAACACCTGGAGGGACTGCATTTGGAGGATGGATAGACTATATTGCAGACAGCGAACCTAAAGAATATGATCTCGTTTTTCTGTGCTTTGGATCAAGTGATGAAAAAGAGTTGAATTTCAATCAAACAGTTTTTGGAACAATTATGGAAGGCTTAATCAGAAATATAAAAAGAGCAAAATCCAATACAGAAATAATAACAATCATAGAGAACAGCATAAAGAGTGAAGCGTACATAGATACATTAAAGAAAATATCCGATTATTACGAAATAACATATGTTGATACTATTAAAGCCTTTATAGACTCACGAATGGCAATTGATGTTCTGACAGAAGATGGTGCAAACCCAAGTGAGCAAGGTTACGAAATATATACCGATGCAGTATTCGACTTGATTAAGTCAAATATTGATAATAAAAGAGAGCCCGGTTTTGAAGAAGAAAAGCCTTTGCTGTTTGAAGAAAGTAATGCATTTACTAATGGAAAAATTACTACAGAATTTCTAACAATTCGCGGTTTTTATAACAGTGTGTTGGCCTGTGATAAGATTTTTATGAAAAGTAATCGCAGTAACGACTCTATCACATATGAGGTAAATAATAGCCGTGTGTTGGGGGTAACATTGCTGGGAGGCCCTGATTGCGGAACTGTTGATATTTATTTAAATGACAAGTTGATTCAGACCTATGATTGTTATGCGCCTAATGAAGCTTTAAGACATGTACTGATAAGTGATAATATAGGATTGGGGCTGCATAAATTAAGAATTGAGGTAGCCAACGTAAAGAATGCTAAATCAGCAGATTCAAATGTTTATATCCATGGGATAATAACTAATTAAGTTGCAATATATGAAAAATTTGTAAGGATACTATATTGACAATAAAATGCGTACTATGTAAAATGGTAATGTTAGGGGTATATTGCTTATCATATCTATAATAATTAAGCTAAGGATGTACGAAAAGGGGTCATAAGAATATGGAAAAGGATGATATCTTAGAAATTGATATACGCGAGATGGTATATCTTCTTCTCAAGAAGTGGTATCTTATTGTATTATGTTTTGTTCTTGCAGCAGGCTCAGCCTTTGTTGTTACTCAGTTCTATATAAAGCCAATCTATAAAGCTGAAACTACGCTGTTTCTTGGTAAAGAGAAGGACCAGGTTTCTTTGAGCTTTGCAGATATACAGGTGAATAATCAGCTTGTTGTGGACTACAGAGAAATACTTCAATCTAGACGCGTGGCAGAGATTATTAATCAAAAGTTTGGCGTTGGTATAAGCGAATTTCAGAATAATGTAAATGTTAAAACAGTAAAAGATTCGAGACTTTTTAGTATAAGCTATGAGGACACTGACCCAAAACGTGCGGCAGATGTGGTAAATGAGCTGGCATCAGTTATTCAAAAGATGGCAGATGAGATTATACAAGTAAAGAATATTAAGGTTATAGATACAGCAAAAATACCGGAGAACCCCATAAAGCCCAATAAGAAAATGAATGTGGGCGCAGCGGGATTGTTTGGTTTGGTGCTGGGAGTTGGATTGATATTCCTTCTTGAATTAATTGACCATACATTTAAAAAGCCGGAAGAGGTTGAAAGAACGCTCGGGATTAATGTTATCGGTACAATACCGGAATTTGAAGGCGGCAAAAGAGGAAAGAAAAAAGCTAAGGATGAGAAGGAGCTTCAAGAACAATATCTTAAGAATCTTATTGTACATAATAATCCGAAGGCTACTTCTGCGGAGGCATTCAGAGAGCTTCGTACAAATTTGTATTATTCAAGTGTAGACAGGGAAATCAAAACTATAGTAGTAACAAGTCCAACTCTTGGAGATGGAAAAACGGTTACTGCTGTAAATCTCGCAGTTACTCTTGCGCGTTCCGGTAAGAAGGTTCTTGTTATAGATGCTGACTTAAGAAAGCCGAAGGTACACCATTATTTTGGTGTGAAGAACAAAGAAGGCTTAACTAATATCCTTACTGATTCAAAGGAAGACATAAAAGTTAAACCAACAGAAAAAAGCGATATTTCAAACCTGTATATTATTACAAGCGGTCCGATTCCGCCGAATCCTGCGGAAATGCTTAACTCGAACAGAATGAAAAAATTATTGGAAAAAATGAAGGAGGAATATGATATCATTATCATTGATACTCCTCCAGTCGGACAGGTTACCGATGCGGCAATTGTTGCCGGAATTACAGATGGGGTCATGCTTGTATTGGCAAGCGGCCAAACAAGAATTGAAATGGCAAAAAGGGCTACTAAATCACTTGAAAGTGTAAAGGCAAGATTTGTAGGTGCAGTTCTTACGAAATTGGATACTGAAAGAACAGGTTATTACAGCTACAAGTATGAGTGATTTATAGAGATATACTGTTTGTATAAACCATGTTATTGTATTGGATTCTTAATATATAGGGGTGTTTTTTGAGGCACTTATTGGTGGGTAATCGTTGGGGGGGCACGTTATCTGTCAATGGGGAATATACAGTGAGAGTTATTGTAGCTTATTTTACTTATAAGTGAATGGGCGAAGCTATGTATATTGAAATATAGCACTGAGAGGATAGACTTATGTATTGGTATGTACTTTTTGTAAAGTCCGGTAAGGAGAGAAAAGTAGAGCAATGTTTAAGGAAAGAATTAGATACCGATATATCTATACCATTTATTCCATTACAAGAAATATTGTTCAGAAGATCGGGAACTGTAAGAAAAGAAATAAGGCCTTTGTTTCCCGGATATGTGTTTATTGAGTCTATCTTACCTGGACAAGATTTTTTAGAAGAAACTAATTATTTGATTAATAAGTCTGGAGATATTATAAGTCTATTAAAATACTCAGATACAGAAGTTGCTATGAAAGAATCGGAAAAGCTGAGGTTACTTAGCTTGTGCAATAACGACCATTGTATTGAGGTATCTTATGGAATTATTGAAGGAGATAAAATACATATATTTGATGGACCGTTAAAAGGCATGGAAAGTATTGTTAGAAAGGTGAATAGACATAAGAGAGAGGCACTAATCGAGATAGAGATAATGGGAGATGTCAGATTGGTGACCGTAGCTTTGGAAGTTGTTAAGAAGGTTCCGGATTGTAATGATTAGATAGCATTTACATCAAAGTTACAACCGCATTGGAATGCAAATAATAAATTATTAACAGTTGTTGATATTGGCGATGATAAAATTTTCTATATGAGGAAAGATGAGATTAAGCCTGTTGACGGATGAGAAAAGGTATCCACTGACAGGCTTGATGTCGTTAAATAACTAAGTTAAGAGCGCTATCGCACAAATTGTGATTTAATATATAAATTATCAATTATACTTAAAGGATTGAGTTATGAAAGAAAAAATAAAAAAGGAAAAATTAAAAATTGCAATGATTGGGCATAAGGCGGTTCCTTCTCGACGAGGAGGGATCGAGCTTGTTTTGACAACCATGTGTCCCATAATGGTAGAGAAGGGACATGATGTTACTTGCTATAATCGTTCAGGTGGGGAAGCTGAAAACGAATATGCCGGAACAGTTAAAAATAATATGTATAAAGGTGTGAAACTTAAGAAGGTTTTCACAGTTAATAAAAAGGGATTGGCGGCGATGACATCCTCATTCTCTGCGGCTATTTGTGCTTCCTTTAAAAAATATGATGTTGTTCATTTTCATGCCGAAGGTCCATGTGCGGCTTTGTGGATCCCTAAACTCTTTGGGAAAAAATGCGTTTGTACTATCCATGGAATCGATTGGAAACGAGAAAAGTGGAAAGGTGGCTTTGGTTCAAAATATATAAAATTTGGTGAAAAGGTTGCCGCAAAATTCGCAGATGAAGTCATTGTACTAAGCAAAAGCGTACAACAGTATTTCATGGATACTTACAGGAGAGAAACCGTACTTATTCCTAATGGAGTAAGTCGCCCACAAATACGGGAAGCTCAGTTAATTACAGAGAAGTTTGGGCTCCATAAAGATGAGTATATATGTGCATTGTCTAGGTTAACAGAAGAAAAAGGAATTCATTATCTAATTGAAGCATATCAGCAAGTAAAAACTGATAAGAAGTTAGTTATTGCTGGGGATACCAGTGATACAGATGACTATGTTAAGAAGTTAAAACACATGGCAGCAGGAAATCCTAATATAATTTTTACTGGCTTTGTATCGGGTAATTTATTTGAAGAGTTATTTAGCAATGCTTATGTATATGTACTTCCTTCAAACTTAGAGGGAATGCCATTAAGTCTGCTGGAAGCAATGTCTTTTGGAAATGCTGTTATAGGTTCTAGCATTCCGGAAATCACTGATGTTGTCGAAAATAAGGCAATTATCTTTAAGAAGGCAGATGTGGCTAACTTGAGAGATAAACTACAAGAAGTATGTGATGATAAGAATATGGTATTAAAGTATAAAACAGGAGTTGCAGACTTTATTTGTAGTAAATATAATTGGAATGCTGTAGTTGATCGAACTCTAGAATTATACTATGGAAAATAATCTAATAAGAGTACCTAGCTGAAATTAAATTTCGCCAGGAGGTATTTTTATATGTTTACACATAGTCAATATACTAGAAGTAAAATTGAGAAAAGTCTCATAGGTAATGCAAATTATTCGTTTGATTAATAAGTAAAATATCAAGTTGTAAGTTAAGGAGAATAATTATGTCGGAAAAAAAGTTAAATGGAACTGTTATTGTTACATATCGTTGTAATGCACGTTGTTCAATGTGCAATCGTTACAAGGCCCCATCTAAACCAGAGGAGGAAATTTCTCTAGATACAATTAAAAAGCTGCCTAAAATGTACTTTACTAATATTACAGGTGGAGAGCCGTTTATCCGCACGGATCTGAAGGACATTGTACGAGAGCTGTATAAGAAAAGTGAACGTATAGTTATTTCTACAAATGGTTTCTTTACCGACCGTATTATAGATCTTTGTAAAGAATTCCCTCAGGTGGGTATTCGTATTTCCATCGAAGGATTGGAACAGACAAACAATGAAATCCGTGGTTTGCAAGATGGCTTTAATCGCGGTTATACAACGTTGAAAAAGCTCCGTGAAATGGGAATGAAAGATGTTGGATTTGGTATGACTGTTCAGGATAAAAATGCTCCGGATTTGGTTCCTCTATATGAACTGTCAAATGAGATGGGCATGGAATTTGCAACAGCTACTTTACATAATAGTTTCTACTTTGTGGAAAATAAGAACATTATTCATGATCGCCCTATGGTTGCAAAAAACTTTGAAGATTTGGTCAATGAGCTGCTTGCTTCTAAGAGCCCAAAAAAATGGTTTCGTGCTTACTTCAACCATGGATTAATCAACTATATTTATGGACAAAAGCGTCTTCTCCCTTGTGATATGGCATTTGACACTTTTTTCATTGATCCCTATGGAGATGTTATGCCTTGTAATGGAACAAAGGATAAAGAAGTTATGGGTAATTTAAATACACAGAGTTGGGATGAACTTTGGAACAGTCCGCAGGCGGAAGCTGTCAGAAATAAGGTTCGTAAATGTGATCGTCAGTGTTGGATGATTGGATCTGTGTCTCCTGCTATGCATAAATATATCTGGGTCCCGATGTGGTGGGTAATTAGGCACAAGGCAAAGTTTTGGACAAAAAAGAAATATAGCATGTATGAGAATAAAATTGTTAGGGACTATAGAGATGGAAAAGTAACGAAAGAGCAGCTTGATAAATGCTCAACTTGTGACTTAAATTGTGTCGTTAATGACGGTTTGAGTGAAGCATCTAGGGAACAGCTCAAAAATAAGACAGGTGAAGAGATCGTAGATGCAGATATTGCAGAACAGTTGAAAAAGTAATTAGTGAAAGGATGTAAAAAGTGGCTACAGTTTTTTCTGTTATTGTCCCTATATATAAGGTTGAGAAATATTTGCATAAGTGTGTAGATAGTATATTAAATCAAACGTTTAAAGATTTTGAATTAATACTTGTGGATGATGGTTCCACAGATAATTGCCCTAAGATTTGTGATGAATATGCACAAAAAGATAATCGAGTGAAGGTTATTCATAAGAAAAATGGTGGACTTGTAAGCGCAAGAAATGCTGGTGTTTTAGCTGCCACAGGAGAGTATATTTGTTATGTGGACGGTGATGACTGGGTTTCGGAGAAGCTTCTACAAACAGTATGGCAAAAAGCAATTGAGCCATATCACCCTGACATGGTTGTATTTAATGCTGTCAGACAATTTGAGGATTATCAAACAAAATTGTCTAATTCATCTGAAATCGAAGAGGGTTATTATGATAAAAATAAATTAAATGAATATATATATCCTTATATGATGTATGATAACCGTAAGCCGTTTTGTACAGGATTAATTTTCCCAGTTGCCTGGAATAAAGTTTTTAAAAGAGAGCTATTGAAGGAACATTATTGTAAAGAAGAACGCATAAAAATGGGCGAAGATAATGCTTTTATATTTGAATGCTTATTTGTTGCGAATTCGGTAGTGTTCTGTAATGATATGTTGTATTATTATAATCAATTAAATAGTGGATCCATGACAAGTAATTATGATGCAGAACGCTTTGAAAACAATCAACTTCTTACAAACTATATCGAAAAAAATCTAGGTGGAAAAAGCCCAATTGTAGATGAGCAAATTAATGCTTTTAAGGCATACTGGCTGATTATGGCGGTTTTTCATGAAGTGAAATGTGGAAGAAAAATATTAGAATCCACGATTCATATAAGGAAAAAGATTAAACAGACAAGAGTATTAGACGGAATAAAGTTAAAGGGACTACCAAAATCGGCAAAATTATATCTCATATTGTTAAAGATGCGTATGCATTTTTTAGCACTTGTAGGAGCAAAAGTAATAGCCAAAAAGCGAGGATAATCTATGGGAACAGCTAAAACCCTATTAAGCATTGTTATACCAATGTACAATGTTGAAAAGTTTCTGCCGAGTTGTTTAGATTCGCTGATTGCTGCTATTGATAAAGACGTTGAAGTAATCTTGGTAGATGATGGGTCATCCGATTCGTCTTTAAGTATCGCAAAGGAATATGCAAAAGAAGCAAGTAATTTTATTGTTTTGTCTAAGGAAAATGGAGGTGTGAGCAGCGCCAGGAATCTAGCACTGCAACATATACACGGTACATATACTTGCTTTGTAGATAGCGATGATAAGGTAGATTCAATTGCTTTGAAAAAATGTATTGAAATGTTAAAAAGCAGCGAGCAAACAGACTTGTTTGTTTTTCCTTATTTCGAGGGAAATGATAAAGATGGTTATCTATTAAAATCATATGAAATAAAAGAAGGAAAGCATAGCGATTTAGATGAATTGAATATGTTAACTGTTAGGCAGAAGTTAAATGAGCCATGGAAAAAAATATTCTTGTCTCATATTATCTTAGAGCATGATTTGCGTTTTCCTGAGGATATGTTTATGGGAGAGGATATTTGCTTTTTCTTAGACTATCTAGACCATATTTGTAGTTTTACATACTTTGATTTGCCTTTTTATTATTATCGAAAAAATGATGAAAGTGCTTGTTCTAGGGTGAACACTAATTTTTTTGCACAGCAATTAAAGGTATATAGCAAAATAGGTACATATATTAAATCTAGCAAACTTGATGATACCTATAAAAAAGAAAACGAAATACTATTATTACATATTATAACAAGGGATATTCAAAATTTGAAAAATGTGAGTGTAACAAAGCGTGAAATAAAGAGAGGTTTGGTTGAAAGTAAAGTATATAAAACAATTTTAGATATTTCCTATTCAGGAAAGGCAGATTCGATAAGAAAATTCTTATTAATGCAAGATTTTTACGGGGTATTGTCATTTATTTTGAACATATTTAAAGGAGAAAAATAATTAAACATAGAGAGGATAAGGGATGAAAAAAATTGCGATTCTAACTTTTCATCGTGCAATAAATTATGGCGCATGTTTGCAAGCATATGCATTAAAACACACTATTGAGGAATACGGAATAAAATGTGACATTTTAGATTACCGTTGTACAGAAATAGAGAGTTTTTATAATAAAATATATCGTCATGGAAATAGTGTTAAAACGACACTTAAAAATTTGCTCACATGGCATGTTCAGCGCAAGCGCAATCATATTTTTACGCAATTTACTGATAGATATTTGTTAGATGGTTCAAAAAGGAGCTATACTAGAGAGAATATTGGTGAAGCAAATAAGGAATATGACCTGTTTATAGTCGGCAGTGATCAAGTTTGGGCACCTTTGTGTACAGGCAAAGACGAAACATATTTTTTGGATTTTGTAACAGAAAAAGAGAAGAAGTATTCTTATGCAGCTTGTTTAGGAGTAGTAGATTACAACTTTTTGGGAAGTCAGCATATTAAAAACTTATTGGAGGATTTTTCAAAGATATCTGTAAGAGAAGAATCTTCAATTCAGATATTACAGAATACTTTAAATGAGGATAAAGCAAAAGACATCGTTCAAAGTGTAGATCCAACATTTTTGCTATCAAAAGAAGAATGGTTAAAAGTAGCACAGCCTGTAGGTATAAATAATTATATTTTCGTGTATTCGTTATCAATGCCGGAGGAAGTTGTTGATTATGCTCAACAGTTGCAAAAAGCCACAGGATTGCAGCTAGTATTTTGTACTCTAGATAATTTGTTTACTGTTAAAAACAGAAAAAATGTTGTTACTGTATCTCCAACTGAATTTTTGGGATACATTTTAAATGCCAATTTTGTTGTTACGAATTCGTTTCATGGCACAGCTTTTTCGATAATATTTAATAAGGAATTTGTGACAATAAAGAATAGTAATCCGAATCACGACAATTCTAGATTGATTGATATTTTAAATATTTGCAAATTACAAGACAGGTTACTAAGTAACGGTGAAAAGCAAAAAACGTTAAGTAAGATTGATTATGATTATGTAAACAGAACAATTCAAAATCTTAGGAAGGGATCTATAGATTACTTGAATAGTATTGTAAGCCAATGCAAATCGTAATGCTTTATTTGGGCAATATGCCATTAATAAATATGAGATGTGGCTTATAAATAGGAAGGAATATCATATATGAAAATAAAAATAAAACGAAACATAAAAATAAATATTGTACACTTTGCAATAATAATATTATTGGCAACTATCCTTTTGAGTGGACAAACAATTCTTATTAAGGGAAGAGATTTGAAAATTGAACTGCTTTTTGCTTTAACAATTGTTTTTGCAAGCATGAAAAAAGTTAAGCTATCTACTAATAATGCTATTAAGTATAGTATGGTATTTTTCCTTATTTGGATTATTATAAGTGTTATATATGCATATGATAAATCATTGGCTATCCATTCGGCAATTATGTATACTTGTCTTATAGGTCTAATATGTTTTGAGTATTCGGACGGTATAATTGATGGATTTTTGAAAATCAGTTCTATGTATTGTTTCGTTGTAGCAATTTCAATTTTACTTTCAGCTTTCTATCATAATCTGGCTATTGATTTATTCCGGTTTTGGATCTTTACCCCAAGCGTCACAGCGTCAGAAATAGCAGCAGGACAATATTCTGGATTGGCTGGAGAAAAAGCGGAGGCTGCTTTTTTGCTTAATATAGGATTTGCTTTAAAAGTTTCAGATATGATGGCGTATTCAAACTTTTCATTAAAAAACATAAAGAATGATGTAATACTAATAATGTATATTCTTGCAATGGCTCTGACCGGAAAAAGAATGTTATTGGTAATACCAATCGTTATGATTTGCTCTTTAACTTTGCTCTCCGGTGTTAAAAATAAATTTATTAAAATTTTCTCAATAGTCTCCATGGGGGCAATGGCCTTTTTGGTTGCCTTATATACTATACCTTCTGTTTCTATAATTATAGAAAGGATTATTGAGGGCAGAGGTGATACAACAATAAGCGGACGAGCTATATTTTGGAACTTCTGTAAGATGATGTATAGAACGAAGCCGCTGACCGGCTGGGGAATAAATTCTTTTAATTCCTATTTTGCTGATTCGGGGTATAAAATTGCTGGAGGTATATGGAACTACTATGCGCATAGCATATATTACGAAATGTTGGCTGAGATAGGTTTGATTGGAATTATTCTGTTCGCTATTATGGTTATTGTGATATATAAGCAATTATGGGATATAAAGAAAAGGGAAAAGTATTGTACTCAAAAAATGTTGCGGTATAGCTATTTTGCGTTTTATATAGTTTCTATGACTTTAATCTATGGTATTACAGGAAATGTATTATATTATTTTCATCAATTTGCTTGGTTCGTGTTAGCTGGAATGTTAATAATTAAGGTAAAAAAATCTATAGAAGTGCAAAAGAAAAAGGAGATCAACGATGGAAAAGCAAAGCAGCATATCATTTGTAATTCCAGTCTATAATGCAGAAGAAGTCATAATAGACAATATCGAAAAAATAATTAATAATAGAAAAAATCATTCGATAGAACTTATCTTAATAGATGATGGCTCAATTGATAAGTCAAGTGAAATTTGTAAATCCTATTCCTTAAAGTATCCATGGATTCAATACTATAGAAAAGATAATGGTGGAGTATCATCAGCTAGAAATAAAGGAATTGAATTGGCGAGTGGTGATTGGATCTATTTTATTGACGCAGATGATATGTTAATGGATAATGCAATTGACGTTTTGGTTGATTTAATTTCAAACAATAATACGGATATAATTATAACTGGTTATGATACCAATAAATTAACCTGTGAAGAAAGGAAAAAGGCTATTACTAAAAAGGCCTATGAAATGAAGTTGTTAACGCTGGATTCAAGGTATCTAAAAAAAGATAAACATTTAAACGATGCTTTTTTGCTTTGGACCTGCTGGGGAAAATTATACAGGAAAAATTTTTTGATAGAAAATAGGCTTTTATTCTCTTCAGACCTGACATTGGGAGAAGATATCTTTTTTCTGCTAAATTGCTACGACTATTGTAGTAGTGTAGAAGTAAGTTTTCAAAAAACATATTTCTATAATAGCAATGATAATTCAGCAAGCAGAGGGTTTAATAATAAAAGAGTAGCCAACACGAAAAATCTTGCCGAATTATATAGCAAGTGGGCTATATGTCAGGAAAGAAGTATTCAATATTCAGTAAAAAAGTTTATTGTACAACGAGCATTAGCATGCATTTCTAAATACTACTTGCACAATCAAAACAATATGGATATGGACAAAAAGATATCTGATTTTGCAGAGTTATGTAGTACTTCTGATATAAATAACGCTATAAAAGAAGTACGTTATGTCCAATTTTTAGAATTAAGAAAATTAGCTCCTGTTTATTTAGTGAGCTTATTTTTATTGAAAAATAAAGCATATCGACGATTGTTTAAATTATATAAATTTGTACAAGTTTATTAATATAGACATCTTATTATATATTTGTAGCAGGAGAATAAGATATGAATGATTTTTTGAGTAAATCACCGAAATATTCGATTCCTGATTTAAGTTCTGATAATGCAAAATGTTGTGGGTGTTTCGCATGTTATAGTATTTGCCCTAAAAAGGCAATCTCTATGAAAATAGATGGAGAAGGATTTTATTATCCTGTCATAGATGAAGAAGTATGCGTCAAATGCAATAAGTGTATTAATACTTGTAATTTTAAAAAGGAACATATACCACATTCAGAAGATACTCTAGTATATGCAGTTAAGCATAAAGAAAAAAATATTTTAGTTAATAGCTCATCTGGTGCAGCTTTTACAGGATTATCCGATATCATATTGGAACAAGGTGGAGCTATTGCCTGTAGTATGTTTGATTACAAAGTGAAAATACCTAAGTTTGTGATTGCTTCTGAAAAGAAACAAAGAGATTTAGCGAGAGGATCTATTTATGTGCAGAGCTATATAGGAGACATTTTTTTAGATGCATATGGTTGGATCATAAATAACCCTGACAAAGATTTACTTTTTATTGGAACAGGGTGTCAAACAGCAGGTTTTAGAGAATTTATAGAAAATATTGATAAGAATTATTTGAATAAAGTATATTTTGTTGATATTATATGTCATGGAGCTCCTAGCCCTCAATTTTGGACACAGTATTGTACATATTTGGAAAGAAGATATAAAGGTGAGATTACCTACGTAACATTTAAAGACAAGAGAAATGGATGGAATCGTCCAACAGCAGCAGTTAAAATTGGTCAGAATAAAGAGATTATGTTAAAGGATTATATTAAGATTTATTATGAACACTGCGTATTAAGGCCAGCCTGCTATCATTGTCCGTATACCAATTTAGAACGTAACACTGATATAACTATTGGTGACTATTGGGGGATAGAAAAAGTAAATCCGGAATTTCACAGCGAAAAAGGCTGTTCTTTAATTTTGATACATACTTTGAGAGGAAAAGAGCTGTTCGAAAAAACTAAAAAAGTTTTTGATGTGTGGGATAGTGATATAAAAAGTTGCTTGCAACCAAACTTGTGTCATCCAACAGAATGTCCTCAAAATAGAAAGGTATTCTGGGATGATTATGAATGTAAAGGATTAGAATATGTTTTGGATAAATACGGTAAGGATAAGTTTATTGTGAGAGTTAAGAGGAAAATTAAAAGGTTGTTTTCAGATTGATAATAAAAATTATATTTTTACCAATAGGAAGAGGAGTTATTATAGTGAGAATTGGGATTGTTACAATTACAAACAATGGTCCAAACTATGGAAATCAATTACAAAATTTTGCTGTTTTAAAGTTCCTTGAGGAGATTGGAATCAGTAACAGCGAAACATTATATAATGTTGAAGGAGCAGAATATTGGTGCTCTTTTGCTCATAAGATTAAGAATTATGTATATGTTATTTTAAAAAAGGGCGATTACAAGAAGAGGTTAAAAGAACTTCGATTTGATAGTTTTGGAAGAAAATATCTTCGGTATACAAAACCAATTAAAGGAAATGTGCCTGTTAAACTAGTTGAGAAATATGATTTTTTTGTTTGTGGAAGTGATCAGATTTGGAATCCTACTTTTTCTTGTAATAATAGACATCTTTCATATACTTTTCTTGGGTTTGCTCCTGAAAATAAGAGAATTTCTTTTGCTGCTAGTATTGGAATATCAAAGATTAGCGATCAATACATTGATGAATTTGTTAAAGGTGTACGCGGATTTAAAAATATTTCTGTTAGGGAGCATGAGGGAGCTGATTTAATTAAAGAATTGACAGGCCGTGAGGCAACAGTTTTGTTGGATCCAACAATGTTGATTGATAAAGAAGAGTGGTCTAAAATTATGAAAAAGCCCAAGGGTCTTCCTGAAAAATATATATTGTGTTATTTTTTGGGCAATATCTCAGCCCAGCGCAAAAAAGAACTTGATTCAATATCCCAAATACATAATTTAGGTATTGTTTATTTAAATACTGATGATTCAAATGAGTTTCAGTCTGTTGGACCGAGAGAATTTTTATATATGTTGGCTCATGCTGATTTAATATGCACAGATTCTTTTCATGGAAGTGCTTTTTCTATCAATTTTCAAGTGCCGTTTATTGTATATGATAGAGAAGATAGAGCGGAGAAAATGAATTCGAGATTAAATACATTGTTAAAAAAATTTGAATTGGAAAACAGAAAGAGAGAGAATATTGAATTAAAAAATGCATTGGATATTGACTACAGTAAATCTCAAAAAGTACTATTAAATGAACGAAATATTGCCAAAGATTTTTTAACTTCTGCTTTTCAAAATGAGCGAAGATAATAAAGTATACTATTGTATAAACATTCTTGTGTAGTTGCTAAAGCGTAATTTCTTATAGAGCGTAATGAGCTCGTGAGAATAGTAAGGAGATTGTGAAGAAATGAGGATTGAACGAACTAAAAATGCATCTAGAAATATGATTTTCGGAAGCATTTTAAAAATATACCAGTTGTTAATTCCGTTTGTGATGCGGACGGCAATGATTTATCTTTTAGGCGTGCAATATTTGGGATTGAATAGCCTATTTACTTCGGTCTTGCAGGTATTAAATTTAGCGGAACTCGGAGTTGGATCTGCAATGGTCTACTCCATGTATAAACCGATTGCGAATGATGACGCGGACGCTATTTGTGCCTTAATGCGCTTATATAAAATATATTACCGAATAATAGGATTGGTAGTATGTGTGGCGGGATTGATATTGTTGCCGTTTATACCATATTTGATTAAAGGAGAAGTGCCGCCTGATATAAATGTTTACATTTTATATATCTTAAACCTTGGCGCTACAGTCTTATCCTATTGGCTTTTTGCATATAAAAATAGTATTTTGCAGGCGCATCAGAGAACAGATATAATAAGTAAGGTAATGTTACTTACTGAAACTTTAAAGTATATAATACAGTTTGCTACATTAGCAGTTTTTCATAACTATTATTACTTTGTAATTGTTCTATTATTTACTCAGGTGCTGACTAATATTTTTACTGCTATTGTGGCAAACCGTATGTATCCGCAGTATCAGCCAAAGGGTAATCTGCCAAAAGAAATGATTCAGCAGATAAATCATAGGATTCGTGACTTATTTACTTCAAAAATTGGAGCAGTAGTTGTAAACTCTGCAGATACGATTGTTATTTCTGCATTTCTTGGACTAAGTGTACTTGCTGTCTATCAGAATTATTTTTATCTAATTACTGCAGTAACCGGTATGATTACTATTATATTTGCTTCAGTAACAGCAGGCATAGGTAATAGTATAGTAGTAGAAACCCAAGAGAAAAATTTCAATGATTTACGAAAGTTCACATTCATTATTGCCTGGATTGCAGGAGTATGTACATCCTGTTTTTTATGTCTGTATCAACCTTTTATGAGACTATGGGTAGGAACAGATTTATTGTTGGATTTTTCAATTGTGGTCTGTTTGTGCATATACTTTTTCATCTTTGAGATTAATCAGTTATTAAATACATATAAAGATGCTGCTGGAATATGGCATGAGGATCGTTTTCGACCGCTGATAACAGCCTTGACAAATCTGACATTAAATTTAATTTCAGTACAGTTTATGGGATTATATGGGGTTGTTCTTTCGACGATTTTATCAATGTTATTTGTCGGGATGCCGTGGTTGCTTCATAACTTGTTTACAACATTATTTGACAGAGAAAATTTGATTCCATATCTAAAAAAACTAGCGAGATATGTAATAGTAGTATTTATTTCTTGTGTTATTACGTTTTTTGTGTGTAGTCTTTTTAGTTTGACCGATATATTACTAGTTGTAGTTCGATTGGTTTGCTGTTGCATAATTCCAAATATAATTTTCTTCTTGGCATACCGCAATATGGATGAGTTTAAGCAAAGTGTACAGCTTGCGGATAAAATGACTAAGGGAAAAATAAAATTGTTAAAAAAACTTGGAGCTAAAGATGGGGAAGATTATGATAGACATTACAAATAAAAAGGATTGTTGTGGTTGTTCTGCTTGTGCACAGCGGTGTCCAAAGAAATGTATTACCATGAAAGAGAATTTTGAAGGTTTCCTTTATCCAAATATAAATAATGCTGCTTGCATTTCTTGTGGGTTGTGCGAGAAAGTGTGCCCTATTCAAAATAAAGAAGAAAAAGAATCTTTTTTAGGTGCGTATGTAGCATATGCAAATGATTTACAATTGAGAGAAAGAAGTTCTTCAGGAGCAATTTTCTCTTTATGTGTTGAAAGAGTATTAGAGATGGGTGGCGTGGTATTTGGAGCTGCTTTTGATGAAGATTTTGCTGTACAGCACATAAAAATAGATAAGTTGGAAGAACTTTGGAAATTGCAGGGAAGTAAATATTTAGAGAGTTGTATAGGCAATAGTTTTAATGAGGCTGAGCAATTTTTGAAACAGGGAAGGACTGTGCTATTTTCAGGCACTTGTTGCCAGATCGAAGGATTGAAGCATTTTTTAGGATGTGAATACGACAATCTGTTTACAATAGATGTATTATGCCATGGTGTACCCAGCCCAAAAGTATGGAAGAGATACTGGAGTGAGAAAAACAAATTGTATGGAAAAGGACAATCGGTTTCTTTTCGTGATAAAGAGAATGGCTGGAAGCAGTATGATGTAAAATTTACATTTGAAAATGATAAAGTATACAAAGAATCTGCCTATAAAAACCCTTATATGAAGCTGTTTTTAAATGATATTTGTTTGCGTCTGTCGTGTCATGATTGCAAATTTAAAAGTTTGAATCGGCTTTCGGATATTACTTTAGGTGATAGTTGGGGAATAGAAAAGTATAAACCACATATGGATGATGATAAAGGTACATCTGTTGTACTCATTCATTCTGAGAAAGGGAGACGTTTATTTGATTCATGTAAGGAGAAGATGACTTTTGAGGAAGCTGAAGTAGATAAAATTCTTCCTCCTTCAGCGGATTCCAGAAAGTCAGTATTGATGCACCCCAAGAGAGATAAGTTTTTTAGCCTCTTGAATCGTGGAGTTGAAACTGAAAAACTTCTTCAATTACTTAAACCAGCAATACATGTGAGAATAAAAAGAAGGATACGTAGCGTTCTAAGTAAGAATAGTAGAGAAAACGCGTGAAAAAACTTTTCAGAAAAATACTAAATAAAGCTTAAAACTTAAAAGAAAGGTTACGGTATGAAAAGAGCAAAAGCTGTTTCATTATATGTAGCATGGGCTGCTGTAATTGCTATGATTATAATAATACTTGGTTTCTCAAATCAAAATGGTGGGGATTCTGTAAGTATTTCCGAAAAAATTGTTGACAAGATTATAAGCCTTTTAAAGCTTGATGATACCATTGCGAGAAATGAAGTGCTTATGGAAAACAGAAATTACTTGTTTAGAAAAGCAATGCATTTTTCGGAGTATTTTATTCTTACACTGTTGGCTTTTAATGCACTGCGATTTTTTAAACTAAATAAGACTAAAGCTTCGGTTTTTGCGATGCTAATAGCCTGTCTGACAGCTATTATTGATGAGTTATATCAGAGAACTGTACCGGGACGCAACTCTCAAATTATGGATGTTCTTATAGATTCCTCGGGTGCGCTTGTGGCTATTCTGATATGTTGGCTTTCTGTTAGAAGAAATATAGACAATCGAACAAGTGCTTAATATAATCATGGAAAAACTATTTGATAGTAGGTCCAATATATAATCAAAGTTATTTTAATGGGGAGACTGACACAGGATCCCGAAATGAGACATACCCTTCAAGTATTTTATCTAAAAGATTAGCCCTCTTTTTTCATTTTTTGCATCTTGTATTTCAAGCAAAAGTTCAGAAATACGGTAGTATTTTGCAGTATAACCATGACTGTAAGCGATATTACTAAACCCACGTGCTAGAAATGTCTTGGTGCTTCAGGTTTTTCTAGCGATAACTATATTTGGCTTCTGAATAATGTAGGCGCAAGTAGAAAGAGTTTGCATAGTTTATATCCTCAATGCAAGCATTAATACTAAAAGATGCTTTATGCATATATCTCTTAATCCTAGAGTTTTTTCTTGACTCCCATTCTTTTTCAACTATAATACCAAATCTTTCCTCAAAGGATAACTCTTACTAAATTGATTCTTAGTTTGTATATTTGTCTTGTAGTCCAGGCACGAGTAAGATGCAGTATTTTGAACTTGCAAGAGTATACAGATAGTAATATAATAGAATTTCTCAATAATTATTGAGGTTTGCAAGATGGTACAAGCAATATTATTAATTTGCAGGATAGTCTTCCAAAAGAAAAAGAAATAGTATATCATAGAAGATGTAAAATGAGTAAATATAAGTAGATGAGGATGGGATCAACATGATACCAAGAGTTGCAATGTTCGGGACTGGCTATGTTGGACTTGTATCCGGAGTGTGCATAGCTGATTTTGGTGTAAACGTTATTTGCGTTGATGTTAATAAAGAAAAGATTGATGGACTCAATAATGGAAAAATTCCTATTTATGAGCCCGGTCTTGATGTTTTCCTTGAAAGGAACATAAAAGCAGGAAGGATACAATTCACTACTGATTCAAAGAAAGCAATAGAAGAATCCGATGTTTTGTTTATTGCTGTAGGTACACCTCCAATGGAGAATGGAGAGGCAGACATGCAGTATGTATATGCTGTTGCAAAAACCATCGGAGAGCATATGAACGGTTATAAGGTTATAGTTGATAAGAGCACTGTCCCTGTTGGGACAGGCCAGGTTGTAAAGAAAATAATAGCAGATAAGCTTAAGGAAAGAGGAGTAGAATACGAATTTGGTGTTGTGTCAAATCCGGAGTTTCTTCGTGAAGGCAAAGCCCTTTATGATTTTACGCATCCTGATAGAGTTGTTATAGGTGTTGAAAGTAAAGAGGTTGCAGAGATAATGAAAAAGGTATACAGGCCTTTGTATATTAATGAAACGCCCTTCATAATAACTAACATAGAGACTGCAGAAATGATTAAGTATGCATGTAATGCATTTCTTGCAACGAAGATAACTTTTATAAATGAAATTGCAAATCTTTGCGAAAAGGTAGGGGCAAATGTTCAGCAAGTATCGAAGGCTATGGGGAGGGATGGAAGGATAAGTCCGAAGTTCCTGCATGCAGGCCCCGGTTTTGGAGGAAGCTGCTTCCCTAAGGATACCAAGGCCCTTGTGCAAATAGCTGAAAAGCATGGTGTTCATATGTCTGTGGTAAGCTCGGTAATAGAGGCAAACCACAGGCAGAAAAAGATGGTGACGGAAAAACTTGAAAAGGTTGCAGGAGATCTGAAGGGCAAAACAATTGGTATACTTGGGCTTGCATTCAAGCCTGAGACGGATGATATGAGAGATGCTCCTTCATTGACAATAATACCGGATTTAGTTGAAAAGGGAGCTAATATCAGAGCCTACGATCCACAAGCTATGGATGAGGCAAAAAAGATTCTTGATAAATATGCGGATAATATTAATTACAGTAAGCATGCCTATGATGCTGCTGAGGATGTGGATGCTTTGATTATTATTACAGAATGGCATGAGTTCCGCAATATGGATTTGACTCTTCTTAAAAAAATAATGAAGGGTAATATTTTCTATGATGCAAGGAATATTTATTCAAGAAAGGATATAGAAGAAAAAGGATTTGTGTTTATAGGCACCGGAGTTTAAAGCTTAAAACTTAAAGAAAGGTTAGGGTATGAAAAGAGCAAAAGCTGTTTCACTATATGTAGCATGGGTTGCTGTAATTGCTATGATCGTAATAATACTTGGTTTCTCCAGTCAAAATGGTGGGGATTCTGTAAGTATTTCCGAAAAAATTGTTGACAAGATTATAAGCCTTTTAAACCTTGATGATACCATTGCGCGAAATGAAGTACTTATGGAAAACAAAAATTACTTGTTTAGAAAAGCAATGCATTTTTCGGAGTATTTTATTCTTACTCTGTTGGCTTTTAATGCGCTGCGATTTCTTAAACTAAATAAGACTAAAGCTTCGGCTTTTGCGATGCTAATAGCCTGTCTGACAGCTATTAGTGACGAGTTATATCAGAGAACCGTGCCGGGGCGCAATTCTCAAATTATGGATGTTCTTATAGATTGCTCGGGTGCGCTTGTGGCTATTCTGATATGTTGGCTTTTTGCTAAAAAGAATATAGACAACCGAACAAGTGTTTGATATAATTATGGAAAAACTATTTGAAAGTAGGTTGGATATATGAACAAAGTTATTTTAATGGGGAGATTGACACAGGATCCCGAAATGCGACACACTACTACCGGTAAATCGGTATGTCATTTTCGCCTTGCGGTAAACAGGAGATTTTCAAGACAGGGAGAGCAGGATCAGGCTGACTTTTTCCCGATAATTGCATGGGAGAAGACCGGTGAATTCTGTAATAACTATTTTCGAAAAGGACAGCAGGTTGCGATAATAGGCAGGGTCCAGAATAGGTCATGGAACGATGAGCAGGGAAATAAACGTACTATGACGGAAATTGTTGCAGAGGAAGCGTATTTTGCCGACAGCAAAAAGGATAATTATACATCGGACGGTTTTGAACCCAAAAATACCGATGCCGAAGGATTTTTCCCGATAGAAGATGATGATTTGCCATTTTAAAAGTGATGCCTTTAGTAGGCATCACTTTTTCTTATAACTACCCATATAGTTTTTAAAATTATGACTATGTCGAGCCAGATTGACCACTCATCTATATATTTTGTATCAAGCCTTACAACATCTTCAAAGTTTGTGATGTTGCTTCTGCCACTTACCTGCCACATGCCTGTAAGACCCGGCTTGAAGCTTATTCTCCTTCTGTGATAGGTTTTATATTTCTTGACTTCATCCACTGTAGGAGGCCTTGTTCCTACAAGACTCATATCTCCCTTTAATACATTAAAGAATTGGGGAAGCTCGTCAAGGCTTGTTTTTCTGAGTATCTTACCCACAGGAGTAATCCTTGGGTCAGACTTGATTTTAAACATTAAACCGCCTTCGACCTGGTTTTGTCCCATAAGTTCATTTTTGCGTTCTTCCGCATCGATATACATTGTTCTAAATTTATATATCTTAAATACTCTTCCGTTCATTCCGACTCTGTCCTGCTTAAATAAAACCGGACCCGGGGATGTCAGCTTTATGGCAGGTATTATAAATATCGAAGCTATCCCGGTAATAACTAGCCCTACCAGAGCACCGAGAATATCCATAATTCTCTTAATCATAAGTTGAAATTGATTAAGGCTTACGGAATTGAAGGTAAGCATAGGAAGAGTACCCATGCAGCTAAAATGCGTCTTTGCAACTCTGAGATTGTACAAATCCAGAATGACTCTAACTGTTATTCCCATTTCCTCGCATATGGATACATATTTTTCCACATCTCCGACATAGTCTTTCGGGAGGGCAAAAATCACCTCATCGACAACCTGGTTTTTAAGTATATTTTCAAGGTCCTCAATATATCCCAACGTTTTTTTGCTATTAAATGTTCTGTTGCATTTATGTACATTTACATAACCTATTACATTTATAGTGATATTTGTTTTCTGAAGGAAGTATACAAATTTAAGTGCTACATTGCGATCTCCAACAAATATTACGTTGGAAGTCGTTTTGCGCCGGTGCTTGCCGACAAGATAAACGGACATGAATCTTTCAAAGACCAAAAAAACTATGCTGGTAACGGTAAAAACTGAGTAAAGTGTTCTGCTGAACATGGTTTCTTTAATAAAAAACATAAAGGATGCAACAAACATACACGATATGAGAGAAGAGAATAATATATTTCTTAATACTCTGTCATAATAATTAAAGGTTGTTTTGTTGTACATACCTAAGAACCCCATGGATGAAATCCAGAGGGGAATATATATAAGCAGCACCCACACGAAAGCGGTAATACTCTGCAATACTCTAAGATGCGACGCAATATAGTATGAAACGAAAAACGACAATATGAGAAAAAATATATCTAAAAATAATTGTCCTATGCTAACAAAAGCGTGTCTGTTTGAACTATGCATAATTGCCCCCTAAACAAAAGAAAAATTAGAAAAATAAAAATATGATTCGAGCTTTAAATATATTGACACTAATATTATAATTCGTAATGAAAAATAAATCCATAGGACTTAAGTAAAAAAAGATCCTATTACTAGTATTTGATTAAAAAATAGTATAAATTATTCGGAATTAACAGGCCCCATTCCTTTTTAATACTATAAGCACTGTTTTTAATATAATCTTTATGTCAAGCCAGATGGACCACTGGTCTATGTATTTTGTATCGAGCTTGACGACTTCTTCAAAATCGGTAATGCTGCTTCTGCCGCTTATTTGCCACAATCCCGTGATGCCGGGCTTTATGCTGATTCTTCGCCGGTGATATGTTTCGTATTTCTTTACCTCATCTACTGTTGGAGGTCTTGTACCTACAAGGCTCATATCTCCCTTTAAGACATTTATAAACTGGGGAAGCTCATCTAGGCTTGTCTTTCTTAAAAATTTCCCGACCCTTGTTACTCTTGGATCATTTTTTATCTTAAACATCAGTCCACCGCTGACTTCGTTTAATGCCAACAGCTCCGCTTTTCTAAAATCTGCATCCGAGGTCATTGAGCGAAATTTGTACAATTTGAAGACCCTACCGTTAAGGCCAACTCTATCCTGTTGAAATATGACCGGACCGGGGGAATCAAACTTTATTGCGGGAATTATGAGAATTGAAGCCAGAGCTGTCAAAGACAAACCGACCAATGCACCCACAATATCCAGCAAACGCTTTAAAAAGAGCTGTAGAGGATTAAAAGAAACCGTATGGAATGTAAGTACAGGAAGAGTTCCTATGCTGGTTAAATGGGTTTTGGAAAGCTTTAAGTCATAGAGATTTAGTACCATCCTAACGGTAATGCCCATTTCCTCGCACAATAGGATGTATTCTTCGACTTTTCCTACATAATCCTTTGGAAGAGCGAATATTGCTTCATCTACCACATTTTCCTTTAGAATCTGCTGGAGGTCTTCTATATGTCCGAGGTTGTAATAATATTTATCGTCCTCAATTGAATCTACCTTTACATAACCAATAATATTTATGTTGATATTGGTCTTATCGATATACTGGCTGTACTTTTGCGCCTCACTGGGAGAACCGATTATGATGACCCTGGTGGTGTCCTCCTTGGCTTTGCTTCTCCTGCATATAAAGAAGGTATAAACAAGTCTTTCCAGAATCAAAAGTGTCATTACCGAAATAACAAAGGTTATAAACAGAAGTCTGCTGAACATTGTTTCCTTAATAAAAAATATCATTGAAGCAAGGGTGATGCTGGATATTAGTGTGGAAAGAAGGCAGTTTCGAATTATTCTATCGGGATAGCAAAAAGTTGTTTTATCATACATTCCTAGATTACTCATGCTGAAAAACCATAGAGGAATAAAAACTACCAAAATCCATAAGTATTCTTTATAATCATGCAGACTTGTATTAAATGAAGCAATATAGTATGATAAAAAATATGAAGCTACTAAAAAGAGAATGTCCAGCATCAATTGAATTACATTTAAATAAGCTTGTCTACTGAGTCTATGCATCGTATTTACCTACCTTATCAATATACTATTAATGCTGTTAAGGAATATTTTAGCACTATTCTGGGAAAAAATAAAGAATATTTTTATCCAATAGAAAGAAAATAACAATTATGGCTTAAAGAACAGTAAAAATAAGTATTGACACGCGTTCTCCGTCTAATATATAATAAAGTGTGTGCTATATTTAGCTGAGTTCCCAATTAAATCCACACTAAAAAGGTCGTAGTTTTAGTCTTAGCACAATTGCTACCATCGGAGGGAGGGAAATACGTGTCTGAAGTTAGAGTTAAAGAGAATGAATCTCTCGATAGTGCTCTTAAGAGATTTAAGAGACAATGCGCTAAGGCAGGCGTATTGGCAGAAGTAAGAAAAAGGGAGCACTATGAGAAACCAAGTGTAAAAAGAAAAAAGAAATCTGAAGCTGCAAGAAAAAGAAAGTTTAAATAAGGGAGGCGAGTATGGATGTCCCTTAAGGAAAAACTTATGGATGATTTGAAAGCAGCCATGAAGGATAAGGATAATATTAGAAAGAACGCCATCCAAATGGCCAGGTCGGCAGTGCTTCAGGTTGAGAAGGATAGTAGGATTACCCTTGACGACGATGGTATATTAGAAATAATTGCTAAAGAAGTGAAGAAAAGAAGAGACTCACTAACGGATTATGAAAAGTCCGGCAGACAGGATCTTATAGACGGCTTAAAAGCTGAAATAGATGTTCTACTAAAATACCTGCCTGAACAGCTAACTGAGGATCAACTAGAGGTTATTGTAAAGGAAGCAATAAACGAGACGGGAGCAGGTTCGGCCAGTGATATTGGCAAAGTGATGCAGGCTGTGCTGCCTAAAGTAAAAGGCAGAGCTGATGGAAAAATGGTGAATAATATTGTTAAGAAGTATTTAGGCTAAGGCCAAGAGCTCGATAAATAATCGAGCTTTTTTTATTTGCCCTCTTGGAATGAAATGAAAGAGGCTTATCCAGTAATAATCACAAAAGAAAATGACGGATACTATGTATCAATACCTGACTTCGATATGGCCACACAAGTCACAAGTATAGTTGATTCATTTGAAAAATCTCCTTTGCTTTGTCTTAGATATTTCATTTGAACAATAGAATCAAATACATTATAATTAATACATTGTATTCGGTTTAGATACTTTATATAAGTCATTATTACACTATTTTAGGCAGGTGATGGAATGGAACGGGACAGACTATGGTTAATGAACGATTTGCCTAAGGAAAAGGTTGATAGACTTGCAAAAGAAGCCGGAGTATCAAAGCTCCTTGCCAGGATTTTCTTGTCCAGGGGAGTGGATGATCCGGATTATATAAAAGATTTTTTGAATCCCACATTGGACAAGCTCAATGATCCATTTGAGCTTCGTGACATGGAAAAAGCTGCCGACAGAATAATCAAGGCTGTTCATAATAATGAGAAAATTCTGATATATGGTGACTATGATGTGGATGGGGTAACTAGCACATCCATTCTTTATGATTTTTTTAGTAAACATAATGCAGATGTCTGCTACTATATTCCCGATCGATTAAATGAAGGTTATGGAATCTCCATGGTTGCTGCAGAAAAAATATCGGATATGGATATAGATCTGATAATTACTGTTGACTGTGGGATTACCGCTTTCGAAGAGGTAAAATATTTTACTGACAAAAACATAGATATAATAATAACCGACCACCATGAATGCAGGGAAAGCGTTCCCGATGCCTGTGCCGTAGTGAATCCCCACAGGCTTGACTGTACCTATTCTTTTAAGGAGCTTGCCGGGGTTGGGGTTGCATACAAACTGCTTGAAGCCCTTGCAAAGAAAATGGGTATTCAGGGTATTGAGAGGCGTTATCTTGACCTTGTTGCATTAGGGACTGTGGCGGATGTGGTTCCTCTCTTGGGGGAAAATAGAATCATTGTAAAATATGGTCTTTCCATGATTGAGAAGACGTCAAATATAGGACTTAGAAGTCTCATCAAAGTGGCGGGGGCAGAGAACAGGGAAATCAACTCTTTTTTACTTAGCTTTATTCTCGCTCCAAGGATAAATGCAGCAGGCAGAATAGGAGATGCATCTAGGGCTGTAAGACTTTTGACCACAGATGATGAAGAAGAGGCGCTAAAGATTGCGAAGGAGCTGGATGAGCAGAATATATACCGTAAGCAAAATGAACTTGCCATATTGGAGGAAGCGGTTAATACTATTGAGACCGATATAAACCTAAGCAAGGAAAAGGTGATTGTGGTCGCAGGAGAGGGATGGCACCATGGTATTATCGGGATAGTGTCTTCCAAGATAACAGAGAAGTATTATCGGCCAAGCATACTTATCTCTATTGATGGTGACGCGGCAAAAGGTTCTGCAAGAAGCATTGAAGGATTCAATCTGTTTAAAGCCCTGACGCATTGTGAGGGGATTTTAGAAAAGTATGGCGGCCATGAGCAGGCGGCCGGTCTTGCACTAAAGCCGGAAAACATCGATGAATTCAGAAGAATGATAAATGAATATGCCGATTCGGTCCTTGGAGAAGATGACCTTGTTCCGCGGATGAAGATTGATGTTTCCATAACCGGGGAGGATATGACCATTGACAACTGCAAAGAACTGAAGCTTCTAGCACCCTTCGGGGAAGGCAATCCTCTACCGGTATTAAGATATGACAACTTAAAAGTTGGACAAATACGTTCTGTGGGACAGGACAGTAAGCATGCAAAAATCAGGTTTGATGACAACGGCGCTGTTATTGATGGCATCTTCTTTAACTCAGGCGACTTGGTAGAATGTTACGGTGAAGCGGATTTTGTGGACGTTGTGTGTTCCATGGAGGTGAATTCATGGAACGGGAGGGAAAATGTTCAGCTGAACATAAAGGATATCAGACCCGCAGGGGCGATGGAAAGGCAAAATAAATTTTATTTTAGCCTTGACGGTTGTATTGATTTTATTATTCCTCAGGAGGATAATATTGTTGATGAAGTTTTGGCAAAGCTACCTGCCATTGACTATCCCGGGGGGATTGGGGAAGCCATAGATGTTTTTTCTGCCCGAGGGGAGAAGACGGCTATTCTGATAAATTCTCCTGCAAGTCTTGAGTATATTGAAAATGTTTTGAAAAAAGCTTCGCTGTCTGTAGAAATTAAATATGGAATATTTTACTCTTTTTTGCCCCATGATAATATCGAATCGGTATCTATTGTGGTGAATCCTCATCCGGAAGGGGCTTTGCTATCGAGCTTTGACCGTGTGATATTATACGGTGCGTGGATATCGAAGGATTATGTGTATCAGATTGTAAGAAAGATTGATTTAAGCAGGGTTTATGTTTATAATAAAATAATAATCGATTTTATTGAAGATGATATTGTGTTAAAAAGGCAAGATATGGCTGCGGTATATAAGTATTTGAAATCCGGCTCAAAAGAGGATAATCGTGTTGTTTTGGAGGATTTATTTGCGGTTGCCCGGGATGTTTCGAGAAAATATCATATACCCATGAATTATTTCAAGGTAAAGACAGCAATACAGGTTTTTGAGGAACTATCCCTTGTAAAGAAGCTTCCTTACGGTCAGAAGGGTCATATTATTATTTTGAACGATATCGGAAATAACAGAACAAATCTTGAAAACTCTTGCTTGTTTAGAAGTATGCAAATGTTACTGGAAAATATATATATTTAATGTATGGAGGGTTTAGTATGGATTTAAAGACAAAACTAAGAGAAGTACCCAATTTTCCGAAGGAAGGTATAAACTTTATTGATATTACCACCGTACTTCAGGATGCAGAGGCTCTTAAAGAGTGTATTGATGTCATGAAAGCGAAAATAGAATCTTTTGGGGATTACGACCTTATTGTAGGGCCCGAATCCAGGGGATTTATCTTTGGTACACCGCTGGCATATGCTATGGGAAAAGGTTTTGTACCTATTAGGAAAAAGGGAAAGCTCCCATACAAGACCATTAGTGTTGAATATGAGCTTGAGTATGGCACGGATATGCTTGAGATGCATATAGATGCAATTAAAAAGGGGCAGAAGGTAGTTATTGTTGATGACCTTCTTGCAACAGGAGGGACCACCAAGTCAAACATAAAGCTTGTGGAGCAGCTTGGGGGAGAAGTTGTGGGAATTGCTTATTTTGTTGAGCTTTCATTTCTAAATGGAAGAGACAAGTTGAAAGGATACAATGTAGAATCCATAGTTTCGTATTAATATATATGGGGAATACATAAAGTAGAATTAGCATTGAATCGATGTGGGGGAATACTTGATGGGTGATGGTTACAGCAGACTCATAAGAAAAATTAAAAAATATAACCCAAGCTGCGATTTTGCACTCATTGAAATGGCTCACAATCTTTCGCAAGAGGCGCATAACGGGCAGCAGAGAGAATCCGGGGATCCATTTATTGTGCATCCCATGGAGGTTGCCAACATACTGGCGGATCTTGAATTGGATTGTACTGCTATAGTTGCGGGCATTCTTCATGATACTGTTGAGGATACTACTTACACTATTGAACAGATCAAGGAGAAGTTTGGCGAGGAGATTGCAAGTCTTGTGGACGGAGTAACCAAGCTGGGCAAGATTCCTTACACGACAAAGGAAGAATTGCAGGCCGAGAACCTCAGGAAGATGTTTCTTGCAATGGCAAAGGACATCAGAGTTATTCTCATTAAACTGGCAGACCGTTTGCACAATATGCGTACTCTTAAGTATATGCCCCCTGAAAAGCAACATGAGAAGGCTAAGGAAACCCTTGAGATATATGCTCCTTTGGCTCACAGGCTTGGTATATCAAAGATAAAGTGGGAGCTTGAGGATCTTTGTCTACGCTATCTTGACCCTAAAGGATATTACGACCTTGTAAACAAGATAGCCAAGAAGAGAATGGAAAGGGAGGCCTATATTTCCGATATTATTAAAACCATTCAGGAGAAAACCGTAGAGATTGGCATTGATGCACATATTGAGGGCAGACCGAAGCATTTTTACAGTATTTACAGGAAAATGGTGCAGCAGAATAAGACCATTGAGCAAATATATGACCTTTTTGCAGTGAGGGTTATTGTTACATCGGTAAAAGACTGTTATGCTGTTTTGGGTCTTGTGCATGAAATCTACAAGCCTATGCCGGGCAGATTCAAGGATTATATAGCCATGCCGAAGCCGAATATGTATCAATCCCTTCATACCACATTAATTGGACATGAGGGTATTCCCTTTGAGGTGCAAATAAGGACATGGGATATGCACCGGGTAGCTGAGGTGGGTATAGCAGCCCATTGGAAATACAAAGAGGGAAAAACTGCGGATGATTCCGACAATAAATTGGCATGGTTAAGGCAGCTTCTGGAATGGCAGAAGGAAATGCGTGATGCCAATGAGTTTATGGAGACTTTGAAAATAGACCTTTTCACCGATGAGGTTTTTGTCTTTACACCTAAGGGGGATGTTATAAGTCTTCCTGCCGGCTCAACGCCTATAGATTTTGCCTACTCAATCCACAGTGCCATCGGAAACAAGATGTCCGGAGCAAAGGTAAACAATAAGATTGTACCTATTGAGTATGTGCTTAAAAATGGTGATATTGTTGAGGTACTTACCTCTTCGAATGTTCACGGACCAAGCCGGGATTGGCTGAAAATTGCAAAGAGCTCCCAGGCAAAGAACAAAATTAATCAGTGGTTTAAAAAAGAAAAAAGGGAAGAAAATATTATTAGGGGCAAGGAAATGATCGATAAGGAGCTGAAAAAGCAAGGCTTTACGGCAAGTCAGCTCTTTAAGCCCGAGTGGATAGAAATAATACTCAGAAAATATACTTTTGTCTCCCTTGAAGATGTTTGGGCAGCCATAGGTTATGGAGCACTTACGGCAAACAAGGTTATCTCCAGACTGCGGGAAGAATATAGGAAAACCGTCAAGGCCGAGGAACTTGCAGAGCAGGTAGCCAAAGCCGACGAGAGGAAAAACCAGGCCCAGCGTAAGAAAGTACCGGAAAATGGTGTAATTGTTAAAGGAATAGATAACTGTTTGGTAAGACTTTCTAGGTGCTGCAACCCTGTTCCCGGTGATGATATTATCGGATATATCACAAGGGGTAGAGGTGTTTCGGTGCACCGGAACGACTGCGTTAATGTTATAAATAATATCGACGGTGACAACAGACTTATTGAGGTAAGCTGGTATACCGCAAACAACGTGGCATATAAGGCTGAGATCACTGTTATGGCCAATGACAGAACGGCGCTTTTGATGGAAATAACCAATGTCATTGGTGAGTCAAGGATTCCGCTTAAGGCAATAAATGCGAGAACCACAAAGGATCAGATTGCGATTATGAACCTTACTTTGGAGATTACAAATACCGAGCAGCTTGAGAAAATTATCAAAAAGGTTAAAAAGGTTGATGGGGTATTTGAAGTAACAAGAAACAGACAATAAAAGAACTGAAGCAATTTGCTTCAGATGAAGTTAAGAAGGGGATTTTATGCGAGCAGTTGTACAGAGGGTGACAGCCTCGAAGGTTACGGTCGAAGGTGAGATAACTGGAGAGATAGGAAAAGGTCTGATGGTGCTTCTGGGGGTAGGTTGCGATGACAGCGAAAAGGATGTTGGGTACCTTGCAGACAAGATCGTAAACTTAAGGATTTTTGAAGATGAAAATGGGAAAATGAATCTATCCCTGAAGGATGTTGGAGGAGAACTTTTGGTTGTATCCCAGTTTACCCTCTACGGAGATTGCAGAAAGGGTAAAAGGCCGGGATTCGACAAGGCAGCAAGACCTGAGGCGGCAAAAGAGCTGTATGAGAAATTTGTTCAAGAGTGCCAAAACTACGGTGTAAAGGTTGAAACTGGTAGATTTCAGGCCATGATGATGGTGGAAATCCATAATGACGGGCCTGTTACGATGCTTATTGACAGCAAAAAAGAATTTTAGGGTGGAGGATAACATGATAATAAAGTGTCTGCCGATTGGACTTTTTGGTTCAAACTGCTATATTGTGGGACAGAATGGGGAAGGAATAATTATTGACCCAGGATGTGACCCGAGAAAAATAGTGGATACCGTTAATGAAAATAATCTGGAAATTAAGTATATAATAATAACCCACGGACATATCGACCATTTGTTGACGGTGGATGAGGTTCGGGAAATGACAGGGGCCAAGGTTCTTATTCATGAAAAGGAAGCGGATAAATTGACAGATCCGTCTTTAAATGATCCCGTTGGAATTGGATTGGGCAGGGAATGCAAAGCAGCTGACAGTCTCTTAAAAGACGGTGACGTGATAACGGCTGGCGGACTTGATTTTGAGATAATTCACACGCCCGGACATTCCGTAGGGGGCATTTGCATAAGAGTGGGGAATGAGGTTTTTACCGGGGATACCTTGTTTAATATGGGTATAGGTCGCACTGACTTTGCCGATGGTGATTTGAATACTCTTTTAGATTCTATTGAGAATAAGCTTATGAAGCTTGATGATAATGTTGTGGTTTACCCCGGACATGGGGAGCCGACTACCATTGGACGTGAAAGAAATAGGTTTCGTTAGGTTTGATATATTTTGATAGGCTTCACTGTGTGAAATTTTTGAAATTTTTAGAAAAACTGCAATTTATTGAGTTCTATAATTTGGTGGGAGTTTGCATGGAAATATACATAAAGCTTGAAGGACATGAGTTTCAATACGAGATAGAGGATGTATTAAAACTGTTTTTTGGATATGAGAATATAAGAATATGCTATGAGGACCCCGGAGAGGATTACCGGGGAATTTTGCTTTATTCACGCTTTGACGCACCCTCTAAAGATGATGGGGGATATCAAATAGAAACTATGATTTATGAAGATGGGGAGAATGTATTCAAAGAAAATCACTTCTTTTCGGTTTCATTGCCTGCAAAGGATGCAAGCTCTATTTACGAAGAAAGAAAGATTCAAAAGAGAGAAGTTAAAAGACAGATATATAAAGCGCTGTCGCAATTCACTGGGAAAAGCATGCCCTGGGGGATGCTTACAGGGATAAGGCCTGCAAAAATAGTTCATGAACTGATTGATATGGGCTGTTCCCGGGAGGAAATAAACTCAAAATTGACCCAGTATTATTTTGTCTCTGAAGAAAAGTCAAAGATTTTATACAGTGTTGCAAAAAAGGAGAGACATATACTCGATGCTACCGGACAGGATATGGTAGGGGTTTACATTGGCATACCCTTTTGTACTACCCGTTGCCTTTACTGCTCTTTTACCTCCAATCCTGTTAAGAAGTACGAGCATATGGTTGCAAGCTATATTCAGGCACTAAAGAAGGAAATAATGAGTGTCGGCAGTATTTTGGACAAAAAAGGGCTGAAAATACAGAGCATATACATAGGCGGCGGCACACCTACTTCTGTTGAGGCTTCACATCTTAAAGAGCTTCTTATGTATATTGAGCAGATATTGGACTTAAAGGATTTAAAGGAATATACATTGGAGGCCGGAAGACCCGACTCCATTACTGGCGAGAAGTTGGAGATAATTAAAAATAGCCAGGTAGATAGGATAAGCATTAATCCACAGACCATGAAGGATGAAATCTTAAAGAAAATTGGAAGGCTTCACACATCCAAGGATATAGTTGATGCCTTTGAACTTGCCCGCAGCATAGGCTTTGACAATATAAACATGGATGTTATTGCAGGACTTCCGGGAAGCAATCTTGAGGACTTTGTAAAAACCATAGACGAAATAGGGGGCTTAGGGCCTGAAAGCGTTACTGTTCATACCATGGCAATCAAGCGCGCGTCACGGCTTAATGAAGATAAGGAAAACTATAGCCTGACATCGGGAAATGAAGTGGCACAAATGGTTGATGCCGCATATGATATTCTGACAAAAATGGGGTTGGAGCCCTATTATCTTTACAGGCAGAAGAATATGCTGGGCAATCTGGAGAATGTGGGATACAGCAAGCTGGGCTATGAGTCAATATATAATGTACAGATTATGGAAGAAAAGCAGTCTATTATTGCGTTGGGGGCAGGAGCTATAACTAAGGTGGTTTTCCCCGAAAGCAACAGGATTGAAAGGGCTTTTAATGTAAAGAGTGTTGAGGAGTATATTAGCCGAATTGACGAAATGATTGAAAGAAAAAATACACTTCTATAAAAATTCTTGAGAATAATCTATATTTTCAAAATCAATAATCTCTTACTAAGAATGTTGAATAATGACAGCATTATATATTATAATGTTTTTAGAGGTTTAATTTGACAAAAAAAATATTAAAATATATTTGAAATTGTAATATTTTATATTATAATATATTTTATATTAATATATAATGCCTAATTTTCAACAAGAGTTTACAACAAATGATATGTTTACAGTATATTAAAAATATGCAATGCGATAATAGCTAGAATTGAGAATTGCTGCGAAGCGCTTTTGTTATTAATAAGTAATAAAATGGGGGTAAATCGATGGCTGTAATTCATCTTGTAATCGCTGACAAAGATCGGGCTTATCTTTATAGTGTGGTTGACTTCATTTATTCAAAATACAATAACAGATTTTATGTTCAGGCTTTTTCCACTGAGGATACTTTTAATGACTTTTTTAGCAAAACAGATAAAATTGACATACTTCTTATAAGTCCTGACTTTTATAATGATGAACTTGACTTAGAGAAGGTAGTTGCTCCTATTGTGTTATCAACCGGTATTCTCTCAAAGGATATTCAAAACTGTGAGATAATCAGTAAATATCAGATGGGTGATAAGCTTATCGGCAATATATTAAACATTTTTTCCGAAAAAAGCAATTGCGAGTTTATCACCGGTGACGGTAAAAAGAAGACCCGTCTTATTACCTTTTATTCTCCATGCGGCGGTGCCGGTACGTCTACATTAGCTGCGGGCCTGAGCGCCAAATGTGCGCAGAATGGGTGGAATGCTTTTTATCTGAACTTTGAAAGGTTTCCTGCCACTACAGCATACTTTGATGCTTATGGCAGTGGAGAGAGTCTTTCGAATATTTTGTTTTTTCTAAAGGAGAACAATAAAAATCTTGGTCTAAAAATAGAAGGAAGCAGGTCAATAGACAATAAAACAGGGGTTCATTATTTTCTGCCCCCGGAAAATATCTTTGACCTTGATGAATTGACCTCCGATGAAATTAAGAGGCTTATAGGACAGATGAGGACAATGGAGTGCTATGATGTGATTATAGCTGATATGGGATCGGAATTGAATGACGTAAGTATACCGTTGTTGGAGAGCAGTGATTTGGTGTTCTGCGTTTTGCCCTATGATACTACGTCAAAGATTAAGCTGGCAACACTCCTTAGGGCTTTTGAGATTCTTAGCAAGAGAAAAGGCTTAAACTTTATGGATAAGGTAGAGCTTATACTGAATAAATGCTTGAATTCCGGACTTACCGATGTTGAAAATCTTACTTTGAACGGAAAATCTGCTTCTATCAGGATACCTTACATAAAAGGCCTGAATGCAAGCTATGGCTTGGAAAATTTAATAGGAGATTCAAATCCCCTTGGATCTGCTGTAAGGCAGATAATTAACATATTACAAGGAAGTACGGGTGGTTGTTAGTGGAGATAGAAGAAAAGGAAAGGCTTATTGCCCAGATAAGGAAGCAGATAAGTGATAGCATCGATTTGAGAAAGGACTTCTCAGATGAAGAGATAAGGGATGTTATTACAAATGTTGTATTTGAAAGGTCCAAGGATTATTACCTCAATGTCGGGGAGAAGAAGGAAATTGCCGACGCCATTTTTAACTCCATGAGAAGGCTGGATGTTCTTCAACCCATCATTGATGACAAAAGTGTGACTGAAATAATGATAAACGGCCCGGATTCAATATTTGTTGAAAGAGACGGCAGAGTTTCCAAGTTGGATATTAGATTTGAAAATCGCCGTAAGCTTGAGGACGTAATTCAGACAATTGTGTCAAGGGTAAACAGGACAGTAAACGAGTCATCTCCGATTGTTGATGCGAGGCTGGCAGATGGCTCCCGTGTAAACGTGGTTTTGCATCCGATAGCCTTAAACGGACCTGTTGTCACCATAAGAAAGTTTTCGGAGAAACCGATGACGGTGGAGCAGCTTATAAAATACGGTTCAATTACCGAAGAAGTTGCTGATGTACTGGAAAGGCTAGTAAAGGCCAAATATAACATATTTATCTGCGGAGGTACAGGGTCGGGAAAGACAACATTTTTGAATGCTCTTAGCAATTATATTCCCAAGGATGAGAGAATTGTTACAATAGAAGACTCGGCCGAGCTTCAGATTGTCGAGATAGAAAACATTGTCAGGATGGAAACGAGGAATGCCAATACCGAGGGAAAGGGAGAGATTACGATTAGAGATCTCATCAAAACTTCCCTTCGTATGAGGCCTGAGAGAATAATCGTCGGTGAGGTGCGTGGAAAAGAGGCATTGGACATGCTTCAGGCGATGAATACCGGACATGACGGTTCCCTTTCCACCGGACACGCAAACTCTACAAAGGATATGCTCTCAAGGCTTGAAACCATGGTATTGAGTGGTTCCGATATGCCGTTAGAGGCCATAAGGCAGCAGATAGCTTCTGCAATAGATATAATTATTCATCTGGGAAGACTCAGGGACAAATCGAGAAGAACCCTTGAGATCACAGAGGTTGTAGGATATAAGGATGGACAGATTGTGTTAAATCCGCTTTATGAGTTTGTTGAAGAAGGAGAAACTCCGGAAAATCAGGTAATTGGTTCTCTTATAAGGACAAAAAATGAAATGATTAACAAGCTCAAATTCAAAATGTCAGGTATATCGGACAAGTTTTAAGTTTGCCGACAAGGAGGTCTTAATAAATGGAGCTGGGGTTGCAAAATAAAGAATTGGAAGAAGTAAGTATCGAGCAAAGTAGCAGTTTGATTGATTATGATGTATATGTCATGAGCTTTAAAGAGACGGTTTTGTATATTCTGCTTGCGGCATCAGTGTTATTTGCTATAGGATATATTTTCTATCACAACATAATACTGGCATTGTTTCTGACGCCTTTTGCGCTTTTATATCCGAAAAGACGGACCAAAGATATAATTAAGAAGAGAAAGAATGAATTGAATTTGCAGTTCAAAGACATGCTTTATTCGCTTTCGTCTTCCCTTACTGCGGGAAGGTCGGTGGAGATGTCTTTTAAAGAAGCGCTTAAGGATTTGAGCATTTTATACCCGGATCCTGATACATATATTATTCGTGAAGTAGAGTACATAATAAGAAAACTGGAAATGAATGAAACCGTCGAAGATGTATTGGAAGACCTCGCAAGAAGGGCACATCTAGAGGATATACAGAATTTCACCGATGTTTTTAAGACCTGTAAGAGGACGGGTGGAAATCTGGTAAATGTAATAAGAAACTCAACTAACATTATCAACGACAAGATTGAGATTAAAGAGGAGATAAACACTTTGCTGGCGGCAAAGAAGTTTGAACAGAAGATTTTATCTGTTATGCCCCTTATTATGATAATTATTCTATCTGTAACCACTGATGATTATATGGCTCCTGTGTTCAATACAATAATCGGTAGAATAGTGATGACGTTCGCAATTATTATTATAGCTGTGGGGTACTTTATATCGAAAAAAATTATCGACATAGAGATTTGATGGTGGAGGGCGTATGATTGTAGGTTTTATAGTTTTTGCTGTGATTTTTGTACTTTTTTTACTATTGTTTTTCTTGTCAAGAAACAAGTATAACGATTATATTGAGCCTTTGGATAAGAATGAGTACAAATTAAGAAGCTTGTTACCCATAGGGCTTTTCATTCTTGATAAAGTGCAATACAAGTATACTTCCAAGTATGATAGGATACTTCATTCAAAAGTTGCTGAATTAAAGGGAGTGAAGTATTCAGTGTATTATTTGCAGATTCATCATGCCAACAAGATAGTTCTTATGCTTGTAATACTGCTTTTTTCTATTTTATTATCTGCTGCAACCCGAGATGTGGCAACTGCAGTGTTTGGAATTTTAGTAATGTTGTCCATCCCATTTTTTATGGACCGGGAGCTTACAAAGAAGGTTAATAAGAGGAGACTTAGCATACAGATTGACTTTCCCGACTTTTTAAACAAGCTTATTTTACTTGTAAATGCAGGCATGACAGTCTCAAAAGCTTGGGAGAAGTCCGTAACCGATAACGACAAGGATACTGTTTTGTATAGGGAGCTAAGAATGGTATTGGCAGATATCCGAGGTGGCAAATCAGAGACAAGTGCATTTGAGGATTTTGCCAAAAGGTGTAGAATTCCTGAAATAACCAAATTTGTATCAGCTCTTTTGCAGAACCTTAACAAAGGAAATGCGGAGATGATATCTATATTGCGGCTTCAGGCTACAGAGTGCTGGGAAATGAGAAAGCATGCAGCAAAAAGGCTCGGGGAAGAAGCATCTTCAAAGATGTTGTTTCCAATGATGCTAATGTTTATAGCCGTGATTCTGATTGTTGCGACTCCAGCGATTTTGACACTCACTAGCAGTATGTAATTTGCGGCAGTATAGGATTTATTGGTGAAAGGGGGTGAAATAAATGCTAAAGTTGATAAGAAATTTTATTAAAGAAGAAGATGGTATGGGCACAGTTGAGGTAGTAATAATTGTGGCTGTTTTGGTAGCAATTGCCCTTATCTTCAGAAGGGCCATATTCAACTTTGTGAAGAACATAATGAGTAAGATATTTGGTGAAGAACTAGAGGGTGAAGTTTTAGAGGGAGTGCCCGATTAAATTATGTTACAGTATTTGCTTGTTATTTAGTCTCTTGAAGTGAAATTAAAGAGGCTAAAGCAAAGGGACTCGATGTACCGATCTTTAATGTTATTAGGGCATGGGCTTATGCCCTAATAGATTCTTTTCTTATTAGTACTTGTATATTATTTTTGTCTAAGAGGGCAGGTTATATGAATTGTAGAAAAAGTATCAAAAGGCTTATCAAGGATAATAGGGGGAGTTTTACGGTAGAAGCGGCTGTAATTGTTCCTACTGTCATTCTAATCATGTTTGCATTGATACTGATTAGCGAATTCCTGTATCAAAAATCATGCATACAGGCTATTGCTGACAGAACAGTGCAGCGTGGAGCGGAAATCTGGAACTCTCCATCTAAAGACATGGTTTTTGGGCAAATCACTCTGGATAATATGGATGACGCGGATCTATATTGGAGAATATGGGAGATGAGTGATAGTAAAAAGAAAAAGGAATCTAAAATTGAAGGTTATGCAGGTTATTTATTGAAGGAATCAGCTGTTCTTGGTAAGCCCGTAGACCTGAAAATAACTGCAGTTGTAGTGGAAGATTATATAGTATATAAAAAAATAAGGGTTAATGTGGAAGCGAAATATAAAAATCCTTTCTTGTCACTATTAAAAGTATTCGGAATAGGGAATACCATAACAATTAAAACCCATTCGGATGCTATAATAAACGAACCGGTAGAGTTTATCAGGACTACGGATTTTGTTGTTGATGTTGTTGAGGAAGTAGATAATAAAGTATTTGAAGGCAAGGGAGGGGAGATGGTAAAGGACGTAAGGGAAGGAATTTCCAATGTTTTCTTAAAGGTTAAGGATTTCTTGAACAATGAAAAGTAAGACTCCAATAAGAAAAATAAACATATATACTAATAATGGGGAAATGTACAAATGACTTATATTTTAATGTTTAGCCTGGGAATTATCATAGGGTTTATAATTAATCTTTCTACGGACTATGAAAAGTGCATCGATACCGACAGATTAAAGTGGTTTATCGGATATGTATACAAAAAGCCCCAATACATAGCGATAATGCTGTTGACACCCCTTGCTTTTATGCTTGTATACCATAAATCTCAGACAAATCTTGAGGTGATTCGGTACTGTATTCTGTACATATTGCTGGAAGCATCCTCTATGAAAGATTATAGAGAAAGGCTTATATCCAATAAGCTGATTATTGCCGGAATAGTTTTGGGATTGGCTGCAGCTGCTCTGGATGCAGATTCGACGAGAATCATACAATCAGTAATTGCTTTTATTGCAATTGGTTTGATAATGTCCTTGGTCACATTTGCCACAAGAGGAGGAGTTGGAATGGGTGATACAAAGCTTATTGCCGTATCCAGTCTCTATATCGAACTTGTCGGCATGGTATCCGTCATGTTTTATTCTCTTGTGCTTAGCGGTATAACGGGAATAATTCTCCTTATATTAAAAAGGGCAAATTTAAAGTCCAGAATACCTTTTGCCCCTTTCTTAGCCCTCGGATTCTTAATTTACCTGCTTCTTTTATAACTCCTCCATAGTCAATACGATCCATTTTACGGAATTATAAAGACATATTCACTGTTGGCAAAAGTAATTTTATCGTTGTTTTTTATTTCACACTCTGTGTTGGCAGCAAGTCTTGTACCATTGACGAATGTACCGTTTCTGGAATTCAAATCTTTGACAAAGTAACGTCCATCCTTTGATATTATCTCAGCATGTACTTTTCCAACGGCGTTATTTTGGCTTATGTAATCCACTTGGCTTTTAAGTCTTCCTATTATAAAGTTGGGCTTGTTGATTACTATTTCTTCTGTTACTTCGCTCTTTTTTGACTGTAAGTAGGGGTATGAATTTGATACACCTAGATAAACAGTCTCTTCCAGAGGCGATGGTGAAAGCACAGTTGTTTCATTTAAAGGGTTACGACTGTTTGCTGCATTGTTTAGATTGAATTGTGGCTGTGAAGGTGTATTGTTTATTGGAGGAATGCTTTGCATATTTGAAACAGTGGTAAAATTTCTTTTTTCCATATTAATTTGTGTTTTAACAACAGGCTTTTCTTTGACAGTGCAGATGCTTTCAACCTTGTTTTTTTCATTTAAGATTGTTTTCCATACAACATAGGATGCGGCACTAGCCAAGATACCAATACCCAAAATATTAATGGCCGGTTCGTTTCCTAAAGAATCCATGACTCCTGACGCTAAAAGCACAATGGATCCAATAACAATAACTGCCTGCAATATAGCGCCGATTATTATTACACTGGTTTTATACTTCATTCTAACTACGGTATTTTCGGCCATATTTACTGGCTTGGTAGGTCTGCCGGAAACAGGTGCCTGTGGGGCAGGTTTCGGCACACCGGGCTTTGGTATGCTGGATTTCGGTGCCTCCGGTTTTGGCATAGTGGCTCTGGGAATATCCGACCTTTGAACATTCGCTTTTGGTGCAGTTGACATTGGCGATACCACCGGTGGCGCAGACTGCATAGGTACATTTTGCTGTTGAATAACTGAAGGCTGCACAGCCGGATTTGGAATATCGGTTTCTTGCTTCAAATCGTTTAGCAGCTTATTAAACTCTAAAATATTAAAGGTATCTGATTTCAAAAGATTCAAAATCCTTTGAAGGAAGTTGTCGCTATTGGTTTCATCTATATTTGCACTGTACATTATGAAGTTTGCGGTGAAATTTTTTAACTGGTCATTTACATTGTGTTCTATGTTTAATGGAAGATAGACCAGTGAAACCTCTAGAGTGTTTGGGTCTATGTAAATATAGTCTTCGTTTAAAAGGAATGATCTATCAGACAATAAATAGTCTTTGGAACTAAGTATTGTCTTTAGAATATCCTTGAATATGTTTATAAAATCATCCCTTTTTAGCTTGTTGCGCTTAAGATACTGGGATAAAGCCAATTTGGACGTTATATTATAATATAGATTGTGTTTCGAATCCTTTTGTCTAATATCTAGGGATAAAATATTGTCGTTTGGATTGTTGGCAAGCATTTCAACCTGGTATAAAAGCACGTCTTCGCCGGCATCAACACTAACCACAAGGAAGCTGCCTGTGGCACTACTCTCATAATTGAATTCAAATTTCTTCAAATAATCATTAGCCATAGAATAATATCCCCCTCGTTTATCGAAAAAATATTATGATGATTATTATGTATACTTTATCTTCTGTTTACAGATTATTTTACATTTTTTATCAAAATTCAATATGCGTATACTACTATTTTATCAGTTCATTGGGTAATTTGGCAACTATTGATTTATATTGTTAAATATTATTTGACTATTGACAATTGAGCTATTGGCAATTAAAATTAAATAATAATTGTAAATTAGGTAATTATAAATATTGATTAGATTGTTATTAAATACTTATAATAGCTATGAATAGGAAAAGTAGCCAATTCTGCCTTCAGGGAGAGGGTGCCGTGACTGGAAGCACTTTCAGGAAAAGGGTTGGTGAAAGGACACCTTGGAGCTGATGGGCTGAAAGTTGATATACGATTAGGCTTATCCGTAAATTCTTGCGTTAAAGAATTATAAGTGGGCACGATATATCATATTGTTGCCTATTAGGGTGGCACCGCGGGAAAACAGCCTCTCGTCCCTGACATTTGTCAGACGGGAGGCTTTAATAATATTATTTTAGTATAAAACACGAAAAACTGGAGGTTTATGATGTTAACACAGGCACCTAAAGGGACAAAGGATATTTTACCGTCCGAGATTCACAAGTGGCAGTATATTGAAAAGGAAATAGCAAAGCTCTGTCATGACTTTGGCTATAAGGAAATCCGTATCCCTGTATTTGAGCATACCGAGTTATTTCAACGAGGAGTTGGAGATACTACAGATATTGTGCAAAAGGAAATGTACACTTTTTTGGATAAGGGTCAGAGGAGTATTACATTGCGACCTGAAGGAACTGCAGGTGTTGTAAGGAGCTATATTGAAAATGGTATGGCATCTTTGCCCCAACCTGTAAAACTATATTACAATATTACAGCATACAGGTATGAAAATGTGCAAAAAGGCCGTTATAGGGAGTTCCACCAGTTTGGGGTTGAGGCTTTTGGAGCTAATGGACCTTCAATAGATGTGGAGATAATAAGCATGTTGAGATTGTTCTTTGACAGGCTTGGGATAAACCAGGTTAGTCTTAATATAAACAGCATAGGTTGTCCTGTCTGCAGGGCCGAATACAATAAAAAGCTAACGGATTATCTGAGGCCGAACTTAGATAAGCTGTGTGATACATGTAATACAAGGTTTGAAAGAAATCCTCTGAGAATTATTGACTGCAAGGAGGACTCTTGTAAAAAAATTACTGCCAGTGCACCTGCCCTTATAGAAAATTTGTGCGATGATTGCAAGAACCACTTTGAAGGGCTCAAGGCAGGGCTTGAAAACCTTGGCATTGATTATACTATTGATAAAAATATAGTAAGAGGACTCGATTACTATACCAAAACCGTATTTGAATTTGTATCGAGCAATATAGGTGCGCAGGGTACGGTATGCGGCGGAGGAAGATATGACGGATTGATTGAAGCATGCGGCGGCAAACCTACACCGGGAATAGGTTTTGCAATAGGCTTGGAAAGACTTTTGATGGTGATGGAAAATCAGGGTATCGAAATTCCGGAACCGAAGGGTTTGGATATTTTTATCGCAGCAATAGGCGATAAGGCCAATATGTATGCGGAGAAAATGGTTTATGAATTGCGAAAAGAAGGTCTTAGCGCTCAGAAAGATTTGGTGGGAAAAAGCATTAAGGCACAGATGAAGTATGCTGACAAGCTGGGAGCAAAGTACAGCATTGTTCTGGGTGATGATGAGATTGATTCGGGCAAGGCAGTACTTAAGAATATGGAGACAGGAGACCAAAAGGAAATAAGCCTGGATACTTTGATAAGCAGGTTAAAAATGTAATTATTTCGATTAATGTAATCAAAGCAATTTTGAAATGGAGGTATAAATATATGGGAGAATCTATTTATGGATTAAAAAGGACACATATGTGCGCCCAGCTTAGTGTGGATGATGTTGGGAAAACCGTTACGGTTATGGGATGGTGCAACAAAAGCAGAAATCTTGGCGGAGTAATATTTGTTACTTTAAGAGACAGAACCGGTATAATCCAAGTGGTGTTTAACGACACAACAGATCCTGAGATTTTTGCAAAAGCTGTGCCAATCAGAAGTGAATATGTACTTGCTGTAGTAGGAGAGGTTGCGAAAAGAAGCCCGGAAGCAATAAATTCCAGCCTTCCCACAGGAGAAATTGAGATTATTGCAAAGGAATTGAGAATACTGAGCAGTGCTGAGACTCCACCTATATATATTGAAGAGGATTCCGATGTAAACGAAGCTACTAGACTTAAGTACAGGTATCTAGATTTGAGAAGGCCTGACATGCAGAGAAATTTAATCTTAAGGCATAGAGTGGCAAAAATCGCCAGAGACTATTATGATGAAAACGGTTTTATTGAAATAGAGACTCCGATGCTTACCAAGAGCACTCCGGAAGGAGCAAGAGACTATTTGGTGCCAAGCAGAGTACATCCGGGAAAATTTTTTGCATTGCCTCAGTCACCCCAGCTTTTTAAGCAGTTGTTGATGGTTTCGGGCTTTGACAGGTATATTCAGATTGTAAAATGCTTCAGGGATGAGGACCTTAGAGCTGACAGGCAGCCTGAGTTTACACAGATAGACTTGGAAATGTCCTTTGTGAATGTTGAGGATGTACTTACCATAAATGAAGGATTTATAAAAAAGGTATTCAAGGAGGCTATTGATGTTGACCTTGAGACTCCTTTCCTTAGAATGCCGTACAGAGAAGCAATGGAGCGGTTTGGCTCCGACAAGCCGGATATAAGGTTTGGATTTGAGTTGGTCAACTTATCCGACCTTGCAGAGAACTGCGGATTCAAGGTATTTGCCGATGCTGTCAAAAATGGAGGAAGCGTCAGGGCAATAAATGCAAAGGGTTGCGGCAGTAAATTTAGCAGGAAGGAAATAGATGCTCTCGGTGAATTTGTAAAAACCTACGGAGCAAAAGGATTGGCCTGGATAGTTGTAGGAGAAAAGGAGCATAAATCCCCAATTACCAAGTTCTTTAGCGAGGACGAAGTTAACGCTATTTTAGCTAGAGTGGAAGCGGAGCCGGGAGACCTTATATGCTTTATCGCAGACAAGAACCAGGTTGTATACGATTCATTGGGTCAGCTTAGGGTTGAGGTGGCAAGAAAATTGGGTCTATTGGATGACAAGGAATTCAAATTCCTGTGGGTGACGGAATTCCCGCTCTTTGAATATGACGAAGAGGAAAAGCGTTATGTTGCAAAGCATCATCCTTTTACATCCCCAATGGATGAGGATATTGAATTGCTGGACACCGACCCGTCGAAGGTCAGAGCCAAAGCCTATGATATTGTATTAAACGGTACCGAAATTGGCGGAGGAAGCATCAGAATCCACAGTCAGGAACTGCAGACGAAAATGTTCAAGCTTCTAGGCTTTACAGAAAAGGATGCATGGGACAGGTTTGGATTCCTTCTTGAAGCCTTCAAATATGGGACGCCTCCCCACGGTGGAATGGCATTCGGACTTGACAGATTAATAATGCTTATGGCCGGAAGAAACAGCATTAGAGATGTTATTGCATTTCCTAAGGGGCAGAACGCATCATGTCTCATGTCAAATGCACCGGATGTGGTTGACCCGAAACAGCTTGAGGAGCTGAAAATAAAGTTTGATCTGTAATATTGGATTTGCAATAATTAGAAGATAAGTGTAGTAATTAGAGCATGGGTATAAAAATGATTTATGCCCATGCTTTTTTGTCTTTATGAATACCACCTGCTATGCAGGTGGTTCCAAAAAGCTTATAGCTATGAGTAGATAAAAATACCTCCATTTGCTAAAATATAGCGGGTTTAGCCGACCGCATAAATAGCAAAAGGAGGTACTATCCAAATGGATAATAATACATTAGCACATACGAAGTGGAATTGCAAATACCATATAGTGTTTGCACCTAAGTATAGAAGACAAGTTATATACGGGATAATAAAAGAAGATATAGGTAAAATACTGAGGAAATTATGTGAGTTTAAGGGAGTCGAAATTATAGAAGCAAATGCCTGTAAAGATCATATCCATATGTTAGTAGCGATACCACCAAAGCTCAGTGTATCAAACTTTATGGGTTATCTTAAGGGAAAAAGTTCATTAATGATATTTGATAGGCATGCAAATCTAAAATACAAATATGGAAATAGGCAATTCTGGTGTAGAGGTTTTTATGTAGATACAGTTGGAAGAAACAAAAAGGCAATAGAAGAGTACATAAAAAACCAACTGCAAGAAGACATTGCAACAGACCAGATAAGCCTAAAAGAGTATATAGACCCGTTTACGGGTGAGCTAGTAAATAAAAACAAGAAAAAATAACCCCTTTGAGGGTGCGTCTTAGGGATTTTCAATTCAGGAAAATATCGGCATAGTTTGGTATGTATTTACCGGCTATGCCGATTTTTCATTCTTTGTGGTGGATGTAGAAACCGGTGGATCAAACTCGCCAATGCAGTTCCATACAATTTTGATACGCTGTACCCGCCTGCCATCAATGCACTCTGCCTTGTAAACATAGATCTTTTCAACGAATTCCCGGATAATTTCCGCTGTGAGTTCCTTAATGTCCGTATACTTTCTTACCAGTGAGAGGAAGTGGTCAACATTGAGAGTGCTTTCCTTATCCTCTGTCATAATGGATTTCAGTTCCGTTACTCGCTTCTCAAGAGCCTGCTGCTCCGCTTCATAGTTTGCGGTCATCTTGGCGAATCGCTCGTCGGATATCTTACCCCCGATATTATCTTCATAGAGTCTTTGGATAATCTCGTCCAGCTTGGCGATGCGGGCCTGTGCCTGTTCCAATTCACGTTTGCTATCTCTCATACTTTTGTCAAGCTCTGACCTTGTTTTCTTAGTTACCATCTCCACGAATTCTTCCTCAAAGTTTCTGGCAAAAGCCGTTACGCGGCGGATACCGTCAAGTAGCAGTTCCTCAACCACCACATTGCGTATCTGATGAGAACTACAGCCACCTTTTATCTTGCGATAGGTAGCACAAACAAAATACTCCTTTTCATGTTCCCAACCGCGCCCACGCACTTGATACAGCTTGTTCCCGCAATCTGCACAGAACATCATGCCGGAGAGAAGCGGCATTTCACCCATCGGAGTAAGCCTTCGTCTACCATCCCTGATTCTCTGCACTACTTCAAATACAGATTCCTCTATAATAGCTTCGTGGGTATTCTTGAAGATCATCCACTCCGACGGGTCATTTTTCATCTGCTTTTTCTGCTTATAGGACTTGCGGTAAGTTTTGAAATTAACCGTATGTCCCAAATACTCCTGCCTTGAAAGCATATGAACTATTGTGCTGCCTCGCCAGACATAATCATCGTCATGGCCTCTGTTGTCCGGAATATTGATTCCGTTTTTCCTGGCGTGAGCCGTTGGATTCATAATTCTGCGCTTGGTGAATTCCTTGGCTATCTGCGAAGGGCCATACCCTTGCATACACAAGTGAAATGCCTCGCGTACCACTTTGGCGGCTTCTTCATCGACTATCCAGCGTGTCTTGTCTTCCGGGTCTTTGATATAACCGTAAGGCGGATTGGTGCAGAGTGGTTTGCCAGACTGCCCTTTCGACTTGAAAACGGCGCGTATCTTCTTGCTCGTATCCTTGGCATACCATTCGTTGATGATATTAAGAAACGGAGTAAAATCGCTGTCCTGCTGATTGGCACTGTCAACATTATTGTTTATTGCTATAAAGCGAATGTCGGATGCGGGAAAGAGTACTTCGGTATAGTAGCCGACCTTTAGATAATCTCTTCCGAGACGGCTCATGTCCTTGACAATGACTGTGCCAATCCTGCCTTCTTCCACTTGGGAGATAAGGCGCTGCCAATCCGGGCGGTCGAAGTTCGTACCACTATAGCCATCATCCACAAAGAACTCAGTGTTTGTAAAACCGTTGTCATCAGCGTACTTCTGTAAAATGGTCTTCTGATTTTTAATGCTGTTAGAATCACCCTGCAGTTCGTCATCTCTTGAGAGACGGCAATACAGAGCGGTTATTTTATCGTTATTCTTCACAGCAGTATAAGACTGCCTGCTAATCATGTTTACCTCCTTTCCGACAGTCTTCAAGCGGTACTCTATGCTCCCGTACTGCCGTGAAAAAGTCAAGTTATTTAGATCAAGATGCCTTATTTAATTCAAGATTTACAGTATTGTTCAGTATCATGCGTTTCAGCTTGTCGTAAGCAGTTTCTTTGGCAGTGCTGCTGACTACTGATTCTATAATGTAGAGCGTATCACCGATTACCTTTTCGGTAACGCTGATGAGTTTCTCAGCCATAAGATACTCCTCCTTCCTGACTCTGGGGGGTAGGGGGTAATAAATCCTTACACCCTTTCAATCGTGCAACGGGCGTGGGGTTTCACACAAAAAAACGCGAATTCAAACGGGGTATTAAGGGAACAACCGGGATAAAATGCATATAATTGATATAAATTTGGTGTGTATTTCATCTTGGGAAAGTTCCTTCTTTAGGAGAAAAGGCACAGCAGGATATTCCACTGTGCCTTTTCTCGTATGTTTTAACTGTTGGTCTCGGTATTCATCTGAATTACCTTCACTGCCTCCGGGCGGATAAGTTTTCCGTCAACAAATTCAAAGGCAAGGTAACCTATCTGGTCGAGCAGGGCAAACTTCTCTGAGAGTGCCCTCACGCTGACAGGGCTTCTGCAGATGATCCAGTAGTAGCTGAAATCACCGAAGGCAATAGGCTTAGAATCTGACTCCATATCCGGCATAAACTCTGATATAAATACCTTTTTACCGAGGATGGTATCATCGCTGTTGCGCCAAAGGTAGTTTCCGGCTTCGTCCTTCATTGTGCGAAGGGCAAGAGCGGTTTTATCATTCATGAGCCATACGGCATTTTTACGGTATTCCGACTTCACAGAGAAGTACAGGCGGATTATATGATCATAGGTGATTTCATCGACGGAATATGCAACCTCAGCGCCGTTTGCATCGTTTAAGATACCTGTCGGCATTTGCACACCGGTACCGTTAATAAAGGCGTTGTCCTCAGCTTTGGCAAAGTTCCTGGCAAGGCGCTTTACAAGGTAGCTTTCAATGTCGAATGCGGCATTGCGGACAAAGTCTGAATTCATTTTTACAAGAGCAGCGAGCTTATGGCTTTCAACGGTGTATTGAGTGAAATCATTTAGTCCGTCAAAAACTGGGATAGCGCCGCCTTCCGGCACAAACTGCGCAAGGTCATCGTATTCCTTTGCAAGGATGTGATAACTGCCTTCATATACGTTAAAGGTTGTGCCGATTTTACGGAACAGGCTTTCGTTTATGATGGCTGCTTCATATTTGTTATTTGTGGCATTTGGCATGACATAAGTACCCGTCTCGCTGCTGCGGCCTTCGGAAAGTCCGGAATAACCGTCTTCCTGGCCGCGCATGGCATTCCAGAAGTTCTTGCTGTATTCCGGCTGACCGGTATATACTATGACTTCAGTATAATTCATGGCGTTCCCTCCTTAAATCTTATCGCAGAATGGACAGGCATAGAGACCGAGGTCATGGTAGCTGAGCGATCTTCCTACCTGTTTCAAGTGGTGGTGGCATTTCGGACACAGAATGTTATATGCCATAGCCCCTTCAATGGTATGAGGATGCTTTGCATGGAGGCGGTATCGCAATTTTAACTTTCCTTTATCGTCTTCGATGACAACATCGGAAAGATGCAGGTCGCACATGGTATGGGCGAACTCATCGGAATAGTAAGTGTGCTGCGGTCGCAGCAAAGTGCCTTCCTTGTTCATTTTCATAAGCGGATAATTCATGATTTTTCCCTCCTCAAAATTAAGATGTTTAAATGCGGTTGATGATATTTCCTGTAGATTAATTGCTGAACGTTCGTCATGTTGAATCGCTGTAAATGTTCCTCCCTCTGGTGATACTTCCGGTGACAGAAGTGACAGTTCAGTGACAGTAGTTTTGATGAACTGTCACGCTGAAAAGCGACTCGTAGCAAGGCTTTTATAGCTTAAGTGACAAAAGTGACAGAACTTTTCATTTCATACTCACAACAGCTCATAATCCTTTCCTTGTTCTCTGTACAATTCCAAACTTTATTTTTCCCGCCAAGAAGTTTGAAAGACTGTCACTACTGTCACTTGTGGCTGGAAACCCTTGATATATGGGCTTTTTAACGGTGACAGTTGCCTGTGAGAACTGTCACTCGACTGTCACTTCTGTCACCTTAAGCAAGAAAATCCGTACTGTCATAGCCATAAGCCTTCTTGTACTGCTCCTTTGCCTCAATAGTGAGGGTGAGGTTTTTATAATAGGTGCCTTTATTGGTATGAACGGTCATCTCCTTAAAGGTGCAGCCGAGATGGGATGCCAATGTCTCTCTGAACTCTTTGGCTGTCTTGGCAAAGCCGTTATTGTTGTCATGGCACCATGCCCTGTAAACATCGTAGATGCGGCTTGTTGTAGCGGAATCATTAAACTTGCCTTCTGACCGCTCGCACATACATTCCTCATAGAAGGAGATCACAGTATTGTTCTCTGACATATATTGCTCTCTTGCAAGGCTTACACTGTCCGGTTCGGAAAAGCTGTACCCGTTTGCAATAACCAACTGCAGCGCCTTAACAGCCTTGTAGACGATGCCATCACGCTCGGCATACATTTTGTCAAGGAGTGTTTTGTTCTGCTTGTCCTTTGGAATGACATTAGGGCAGCGCACCACCATGATGCGGTCATAGACCCATTTGCCATCATCGCCGCCAAACTTGGGAAGTCTGTTCATGCAAAACCAGAGCAGCCCGTTGTAGGTGAACTCAAAGGCCTGCTGTCCTTTGAACTCGGCATATAGGCTATCGCCACCGGTTATTTTCTTAAATGTTTTCAACTCATCTACGGATAGAAAACTCATATCAGAGCTACCGGCAAGTCGTGTGCCGTAAATCGCGCCGGTGCCGAAACGCGCTTCAATCTCCTTAAGGTCGATTCCTATAAAGTTACCCTTGCCGAGCAACCGCTCTACAAGACTCTTTAGCTGAGATTTGCCGGTGTCGCCATCGCCGACAAGGAAAAGCGCTTTTTTCATTCGCCATCCCTTGATGTTGGAGATGCATACACCGATAAACTCAAGGAGCAGGTGTTCTATGGCCTTGTCTCCGTCTGTGAGGGTGCGCATATACCTGTCGAAGACCGGCGTGGGCGTTTCCCTTCCCGACCAGTTGCACGGAATCTGAATGGTGGAGAGGATATCCGGGGAGTGTGGTAGAAGAATGGCATTATCTGCAGTGATACGGAGCAGGCCATTCCTGAAGTTGATTAAATCCTCATCGGCATTTAGCTCTTCCTGGCTAACATAATTAAGGTCAGTGGTGATATGCTGTAAAGTTTCGCTGACGATGCCCATTCTCACAAGTTCCTCGTCATAATCCGCGATGTACTGCTTGATAATGCCCATCAGCATATTGTCGGCATAGAACCGATAACAGCCGTTTTCGTAGACATATTTCAAAAGGCCCTGCTTTCCGTTATCCCTTACAAGCACATAGCGGAGGTGCTCGCGTACGTACTTTGCAAGGAGCGGAACGCTGACATACGGCTCACCGGTCTGGCCATGAAACTTGATGAAGTACGGATGCTCCATCCTGGATTTATGGAAGGTGCCATGACAGGCATCGATACCGGCATTGATGGTAGCTTCTCTGTAATCATCACGCTCCCATTTTTCACGGTAGAGGGCAGAACTGCGGAAGATATCATCAATAGCAGCAGGATCAGGCCCAGTGCGAAAGGCAATCATGGCGCACAGTGCCGCGTCAGCCTCGGAGTGTGAGTTATATCCGGAGATATCTCCATCGTCATATAGTTTCTTGAACTTATCTCCGTTTTTCTGTTTGCGTAAGTTACAGACAATATCGAAATAGGTGCGGTCACCGTCACGTTTTTGGCTGTATCTTGCTTTCTTGGACTTCCTCATGTTCTTATCGAGAGTGAGCAAGATGGCTGCTGTGCTTTCTTTGAGCGGTTCATTCAGAATCATGTCACCAGTATAAGCTGCGAAGCGATTTGTAAGTCCGCCTATATAAAGCTCCAAATGATTGCTTGGATTTTTCATATAGTAAGCTTTATCTAGTCTGGGATTGCCGTTTTTGTCTGCATAAGTCGGTAGTTTCTCAAAATTACACTTACCGTAAATATGAATACCATTTCCGCTGACGGAACGCTCGGTATAGGAGTTAAAACGTTCAAGCAGTATCTGTACGAAGGGATCTGTGATAGGCCTGTGGTCGATGTCAAGGAAGAAGTAGCCTTTAGGTATTACAAAACCTAAACCTGCAGCGCTTTGCTTAGTCAGTGAGCTAAGTGCTTCGTCGTAGGTAACCCATGTGTGCCGGTATTTTTCATTAGTGCCTGTCGCCCCACCGCCAGCAGCAAAGGGAATTTTGTTGATACGGTCGCCATCCATTTCTTTGCGCCAAAGAAACCATATCTTCATATCCATCAGTTCCTGCATTGCGTTTGCCGTTTTGTCCACCTCCTCTCTGCTGCATTTTGTGCTGCCATTATTCGTTCGCCGAGTTTATGACCAGCCACTCCTTAAAGGCTTCAACCGGAATCAGGATTCTCGTACCAACTCGTATGACTGGAAATCCCGGCTTTTTTACAAGTTCGTAGGCCTTCGGCAGACTAATGCCCATCTGTGCCGACAGTTCCTGCACACTCATGGTCGTCTTTTCCATTTTCTCTTTCCTCCTTGTCTTGATAGTTGTTTTAGTCTCTACATCCACCATTCGCTACCGTTCCTAAGGCAGCCACCTGATCGTGGTCTCCTCGTATCCGATTGCAGCAGAAGCGCTCCGGCTTTCACCATCGTGGCGGCGACGCAGCAAAAGTATCTCTTGCGGGTGGACTATTCAGTTGTCAAGGAACCGGGAATCAAGTAGTTTTACAATTTGTTCTTGTTTTTAATGTCATTGTATAATACAATGTAATCGAAGTTAAATTTTCAACGCTTACAATAACGATTACATTTAAAGGATGATTGCCATGAAAAAACTACCGGTAGAAAATCTCGGTTTCGTTGAAATTGGCGGCGTTGGCGAGATGATATATAGGGCTGTGCGATTTCCCGAGTATGTTCCGGACTATGAAGATGAAGGTGAAATAATCAAGCCTATTTTCACAGGTCTTCATGCTCCGGAAAGTGGTACTGATTATTCCTTGACCGGTCAAGACCTGTTGGTCAGCCTGTGTAATCTTTATGGCAAATTAAATAACCCAGACAGCACTGAGTCGATTTCAGATGCCATCTGGGATTGGTGTAGAAACAATATTCATCCATATGATATTGATAGTCTCTGCGAAATCCTCGAAAGCGAGAAGTTTGCACATATCACTTACAGGGAGATTATTCAGAACGATGCTACTTTCAGCATAAAACGATTCATAAAGGATTTATGCGATCTTGGGACGGTCTTTGAACTGTACTTTGCATTGCAAAGGGCCAAGTATCATTATCAAGCGGAATATGCCAGAAACTTCTATTATGAAGGCAGATTATGTGATAGCCTTGCCTTCCTTGAAAAATATAGAAAATATGAAAACGATAAGGAATATTTAGAGCGCATCGTAGCTGACTACGATGACCGTATAATGCAAATGATTGATATGTTCCCGGACTTTCGAATGAGGCTGAAGTTAGATAAGAAATCCGGCAAGATGATGTTCGGCGCAGATGTGAAGTCTGTCTTTGATATTTGTTGGTATACCTTTTCAAGAATAGTTGCCGATGTCGCACCGCCGGTTGATGAAGATCCGGACTATATGTATTCTCAAGGCTCTATACTTTCTTGCCTTGCTTGTGGGAAATACTTTGTACGACATTCAAGCCGCCAACTATATTGCGATAGTTGGGACTGTCAAGCTGAGCGTAATCGTAGGAACAGACGAGCCAGCTATGCTCGCAAGAAGGCTGCTGAAGTAAGTTCGCCGAAGCCTTCAATTCCATTCTGGAGTATCGAGAAGAACTAATTGCCAACTGCCATTTAGCTCAAGAGCCCCTCTGTGATTGTTCAGACATTGATGCTGAACTTGATGAACTGCACCGTGAAATGAAAGTGGTCGCGGAGCTCTCGCGAAAGGCCCTATACAAAAATGCCCATGTTGATATAAGTCTGATTGAATGGCAAGAACGTAATAATGGATATCTGGAAAGGCATCGCAATGCAACGGAGCGTGTCGCTGAACCAGAGGAGTTGAAGCGGGAAAAGCAAAGTAAAAGAAAAACGCTTGAAAGTTTTATACGAAATCTAGAGTCCTGTGATATCCTTAAGGAATTTGACGAGCGAATCTGGATTGCAGCAATCGATAAGGTTACCGTCCAGCAGGACGGGGCATTGGTATTTATTTTCAAGGATGGCATAGAGATAGGTAAATAGAAACATTACCTAAATAGACTCCGTACCTAAGATGATGGCCACTGATCAAGGTAAAAACTTCCTTGATCAGTGGTTTTACATTATACAAGAATCATACAAATGTATAGACAAAATAGATGCAGATGTATAAAATAATATTTGCATTAAAAAATCATTGAGGTGAAAAACATGGAGATAAATATAGACAGCCTTATATCGTTTGATGCATTGCATTCTGATCTTGAGCATGTATTTACAGTCGTTGAAAAGAACCGAAAGGTTGTCCTGCTTAAGGATAATAGGCCTGCGTATGTTATACTAAAGTTTGATGAACAGTCTATCAATTTAGGGACAACCTCTGGAAAAGAAAAAATCTACACACTTCAAGAGGCTATGAGGATCGTCCTTGAAGAGGCCGATGACAAAACGATGCATGCTTCAAAACTAGCGGATAAGATATATGACCGCAGATTGTATTTGCAAAAGAACGGTAAAAAGGCACAGTATACCCAGATTAGAGCGCGTTGCGGGCATTACCCGGAAATGTTTGAAGCGCTCTCCGGCAACTATATTAAATTGAAGCAGCAGTAAGTATTATAAAGGGCTAATGTTATCACAGAATGTTATTAAAAACGGGGGAGGAAGTTTGTTATGAAAGGTATTATCAAAGGGCAAGTTCATACCCATAAAGCGCCTGACGGTACGGAGTATTTACATAGCCATGACAATGAGCATAAACATGTTCATCAAAATACAAAAATGGTATTAAACCGATTATCCCGAGCAAGTGGACATCTGGAATCCGTAAAACGAATGGTTGAGGACGGAAGAGATTGTAGCGAAGTCCTAATCCAATTATCTGCAGTTATCTCTGCACTGAGCAATACAGGCAAGGTAATTTTAAAGGACCATATGGAGCATTGTATTGTGGATGCTGTCGAATTGGGTGATAAAGCTGCTATTGATAATCTCGCTAAAGCAATTGATCGTTTTATTAAGTAAACTAAGCGGCATTGAATATTTTCATATAACCCTATCCGGGGGATAGCTACTAGAAAAATGATAAGTACGAACCGTGCTGTTTACTGCAACACTATGAAAATGCGCATTTTTGAAGAAATCAAAGATGCGCATTTTTCTATCCCCCTTGCGGGCTTGTGGGACATTCTGTTTTGATATAAACTTGGTTTTGTCATTATTTATGGGGAATCTTGGTATCCTTACTGATAAGGTGGTGTTTTTGTGGATATAAATGAAATCCGGGAAAAATGGAGTCTAAAGCAAAAAAACAAACAAGCCAGTGTTGACATGTGGAACTCGATGGCAGAGAGTTTCGGTGATTTTGTTCTGCCAAATTTTAAGGACAATCCCTTTTTAAAGTTATTAGAAGCAAAAAATATGCTGAAGCAGGATGGGCTTGCCCTGGATGTGGGTTGCGGGGCAGGAAAATATGCTTTGGCTATAGCCGGATGTTTTCGTCATGTAACCGGGGTGGATCTGTCTCCTGAGATGATTAATATCGCCAAACAAAAGGCTTTGGATTACAAAATCCAAAACATTGATTTTTACTGTGGAGATTGGCATGATTTGGATATTAAAAAATCCGGATACTTACATAAATTTGATTTGGTATTTGCTCATATGACACCAGCTATCCAGAGTGGGGATACCTTTGAGAAGCTATCCGCAGCATCTAAAGGCTGGTGTGTGTTAGCCAAACCAATTAAACGAACAGACCCAGTTTCTGATGCCATTAAAGAGTTGGTTGGCATTAGTGAGCGTAGAGAAAGCTGTGATGAGGAAATTTTGTTTGCCTTTGAAATGTTATGGCGACAGGGATATCTTCCACAACTGGAGTATGAAAAACAGGTCTGGAATATGAAAAAAACTCTTGATGAGGCTTATGGATTATATGTTAACCGGGTTAAAACTTATCAAGATATTACTTTGTCAGAAGAAGAAAAGATTAGAGCTTATTTGAAAACTTTAGCCCGAGATGGATTTATTTATGAAGATGTGGAAACAACCATAGTAACTTTATTTTGGCGGGTTTAATCAGTTGATAAAAGGAGATGGATTATGGGTAAAACGGATTGGCAAAAAGCGGTGGAGTTTCACGGGCATTCCTGTCCTGGACTTGCAATAGGTTTTAAAGCTGTCAAAGCAGCACAAGAAAAGATGGGCATTGCTTTTTCCTCAGATGAAGAAGTGGTCTGCGTCACTGAAAATGATGCCTGCGGTGTTGATGCTATCCAGTTGCTCACGGGCTGTAGTATTGGCAAGGGGAATTTGATTTATAGGGGTACGGGTAAAATGGCTTTCAGCTTTTTTAACAGAAAGAACGGCGAAAGCTTGCGAGTGATTATTAAACCTTTTAAAGGGGAAATGGACAGGGAAGAACGCCAGGAATATATTCTAAACTCACCGGTAGATGAGATATTTGATTTCATGAAGCCTACTTTCCGTTTGCCTGAGACAGCAAGAATTTTTACTTCTGTTGTCTGTGAATCCTGCGGGGAAAGTGCACCGGAGCACAAAATGCGATTGCAGGACGGTAAGAAAGTTTGCTTGGATTGTTTTAAGGAATATAGTAGAGGATGGTAGTAAAGCCAAAGGGATGGGAAAATTGAAAAATCAAACAAATACTAACTATAGTATTAACGAGACGGATATATACCTGAGATATACAGGAAGAAAAAAGCTGGTTCTTGTTGTGCTGGTATGTTTAATAATTTTAGTAGCGATAGTTGCAGTGAATGCTGGTTCGATGAATTTAAATCTGTATCAGGTTATCCAATCGATTTTGGGAAATGGCAGTAATGTATCGGATGTCGTGATCTGGCGGATTCGTCTGCCTAGGATATTGGCGGCAATTATTGCTGGCGCAGGACTATCGGTCGCCGGTTGTGTCATGCAAAACAATCTCAGAAATCCGCTGGCTTCACCATCCACCCTTGGCATATCCAATGCTGCAGCTTTTGGAGCTAATTTGGCCATTATTGTTTTTGGTGCAGGCAGTATTTCAAGTACTAGTACAGACGCAGTAACCATCAACAATCCATATTTGGTAACGGTTTCCGCTTTTGTTTGTTCAATGATAGCTACGATGGTTATTCTGCTTTTGGCTAGAATACGGAGTTTTTCACCCGAGGCAATGGTTCTTTCTGGTGTGGCGCTGAGTTCACTATTTTCTGCAGGAACAATCCTAATCCAATATTTTGCCCAGGATTTTCAGATTGCCGCAGTAGTATTCTGGACATTTGGCGACCTGGGGAGGATCGCTTGGCCTGAAGTTTCTATTTTAACCTGTCTTATCGGCGTAGCATTCATCTATTTTATGTTCAAAAGATGGGACTACAACGCTCTGGACAGCGGAGAAGAAACGGCTAAAAGTCTGGGGGTAAATGTGGAAAGAGTCAGACAGGGAGGAATGTTAGTATCGTCTCTGATTGCGGCTGTTGCTGTTTCTTTTTTAGGCATTATTGGTTTTATCGGTCTTGTTGGTCCCCAAATTATGCGGAGAATTATTGGAGGGGATCACCGTTATCTGATACCTGCCTCGGCGTTGATGGGTTCACTACTATTGCTTATTTCGGATACTATGGCTAGAACAATGGTGGCTCCTGTAGTGCTTCCTGTCGGGGCTATTACCTCTTTCTTTGGAGCACCATTGTTTCTTTATTTGCTGGTAAGGGGGTATCAAAAGAAATGATCTTATCGGTTAATGAACTGGCTTTTACTTATCCCAGCCATTCAGTTTTACAGGAGATTAACTTCTCTATTTGCAAGGGGAAATTTCTTGCCGTTCTTGGTGTTAATGGCGCTGGGAAGTCCACCCTCTTAAAATGCATCAATCGGGTTTTAAAGCCTTGTGCAGGTGCTGTTTTTATTCAGAACGACGAGATAGGCAAACTCAGTCAAAGAGAAATTGCTAAAAGAATTGGTTATGTGGCCCAGCGCCAAGAAAGTGTCTGTATGACAGTTTATGATGCAGTGCTACTGGGGAGAAAACCCTATATCCAATGGGAGGCTTCCAAGAAGGATCTTGAAATTACCCATAAAGCTTTAAAAATGCTTGAGTTGGAGGAATACTCCTTAAGGTACCTGAATGAATTAAGCGGTGGAGAACAGCAAAAAGTGGTCATAGCCAGAGCGTTGGCTCAAGAGCCGAATCTTCTTCTACTAGACGAGCCAACCAGTAGTCTGGATCTAAAGAATCAACTTGAAGTTGTTAGGATTATTAAAAGAGTTGTCAGAAACCAGCAAATCGGTGCGGTGGTCAGCATGCATGATTTGAATCTGGCCATTCGCTTTGCTGATAAGTTCCTGTTATTGAAAAATGGTGAGGTTTTTGCCGCCGGCGGATTGGAAGTGATGACTCCGGAAAATATCGAAAGCGTTTACTCGATATCGGTTAAAGTCAAAGAAATCGATGGCATTCCGGTTGTGGTTCCGGTATAGTTCTGCAAACAAAAACTTAATTAAAATTGGAGGATCATGATGAAAAAAAAGATTATTACTCTAACTGTTGCGCTACTATTTTGTATGACATTTCTCTTAAGTGGGTGTTCTTCCCAAACTTCTCAGACAGCACCCTCAAAAATCACGATAACTGATACATTGGGGAGACAAGTTGAAATTAACGGAGTGGCCAAAAAAGTGGTAGCCATTGGACCGGGTGCATTAAGGCTCTGCTGCTATTTTAATAATCCTGATATTTTTACAGGAATTGAACAAATGGAAATAGATAGTCCGACAGGCAGACCATACCTTTATGCCAATCCGACGCTCACTACGCTGCCGGTGATTGGTCCGGGAGGCCCCAATAATGCTCCGGATCCTGAAAAACTCCTGGCGGTAAAACCGGATGTGATTTTTACAACTTATGCTGCCGATAAAGCCGCTGCGGATAATTTACAGTCAAAAACAGGAATCCCTGTTATCGCGTTAAGTTATGGAAAAACGTCGACTTTCGATCCGCAGGTTAACGCTTCCTTAATGCTTATAGGCAAAATTATTGGTATGGATAAAAGAGCTCAGGAACTGGTTGGACTGATGGATGGGTTTAAAGCTGATCTGGACACAAGAACAAAGGACATAGCCCAGGATAAGAAACCCTCTGCCTATGTCGGGGGTCTGGGAATGAAGGGAACCCATGGGATTGAAAGCACCCAGGGCAATTACTCGTTGTTTAATGCTGTCCATGCCAAGAATGTGGTGGATGAGACAGGAAAGACTGGTTCGTTGATGATTGATAAGGAACAGTTGATCAAGTGGAATCCGGATAAGATTTTTGTTGATGGCGCCGGATACCCCTCAGTACTTGAGGATTATAAGAAAAACACACAATTCTATGAGACACTTTCTGCTGTGAAAAACGGACAACTATATTCGATCCTGCCGTATAATTTTTACACAACAAATATCGATACTGCGATTGCTGATGCTTACTATATTGGGAAGATACTCTATCCTGAACAGTTCAAGGATGTTGATCCGGCGAAAAAGGCAGACGAAATATATAAGCTCCTTTTAGGGAAAGAAATTTATACGCAAATGGCTAAGGACTTCGGCGGTTTTAAACAGGTCGTATTGAAATGAAAATAACAGTCTTATACGTCAGTGTCACTGGTAATACAGAGAAAATGGCAGGATATATCAGAGATGGTATCGAAGAGACGGACGACATGGAAGTAAGGCTGATGAATCTTAATCAGAAAGAAACCGTAGATTTTAGTTTTGTTAAAGACAGCAGTGCTATAATTATTGGAACCCCTGCATATGTAGCTGATATGAGTTGGCAATTAAAAAAATGGTTTGATACGGATTGGAATTGTAATTTGGCAGGAAAGCTTGGAGCAGCTTTTGCCACAGCAAATTGTATGCATGGCGGTGCAGATTTGGCCATATCGAGTGTTTTACGGCATATGCTGGTCAAAGGCATTATGGTATATTCATCCGGTGCAGGATGTGGAAGACCGTTTATTCATTTAGGGCCTGTTGCCCTCAAGGATGATTTGGATGGGAAAAGAGAACTGTTTCAGTTGTTTGGAAAACGGATTGCCCAAAAAGATGTCGAACTGTTCGGCGAAAAATGAATAACTAATCGGTAGCGCTCTAAAATTAATCAAGATTTTTTAATAGAATCAAAAAGATTTAGAAAACAGGCGAATAATAGTATAAATAATGCGGTGAATATATAGAAAAATCGCTAGATAAATAGATTCGGAGCATCAAACACCTGCCGTATTCAATAAGTATATTGATAAGTTCATGGAATGTGAACAGCTAAATAAACTCATCGGCATGGGTGTTGCTCTCCCTCATTCACAAATTAACATCAGCGCACAAGAAAGACTGCACTAAAGGTTTTATCCTTCGGTGCAGTCTTTACTTACGAGCCTCCGCTTGAAGAGAGTCGGTCAAAAATTTACTCGCTTTCGTAAATCCCTAAGTTGAACTCCCTTTTAGGGGTGGTTTGTGAAGGTGTGCGGTTGGCGAAACCTTCAGTGAGCCTTTTAGGCTCTGCCAAGTAACATGCCCTTATAGGGCAAGAGCAAACCACCCGTTTGACGGGTGGTTATGATTGTTGCTTTTTCAGATACGATTCACCCGCATCTTTATAAGAATGTATTAATTGATAGACATAATGAGGTTGTTAAAGAATATGGGGAGGTCAATTGGAGTCAACCACTTTACTACCATTCCTTGAATTTGTACTTTCTATGAGTTCGCTAGATTCATATCCAAAATGCTGATTAATATCAGATTCCAACATATTTTGAATAGTTCCTTCGAGCAGATATTTGAATGGATCATGGATGTGCGTAACAGTCTTATTAAGGCTGATATAATGTTCTTTTTCGGCGTTTTCTTACGTTTTTTTACATAAAGGAAACATTTTCCTAAAATACAAAGTAACAATATGACCATTTTGTTACTTTAAAATATATACTTCGACGCGATATTTATTTTTCCTGCATAGTTTGCATTTTTTTATAATTAAATAAAAGCCCAAAACTATTTAGTTGATAGTTTGGGACTTTACACCATTTCAGAGCTGAAGCAAAGAGTAAAGTTCATCTTTTGGGTCCTAGTTTACACCTATATAAAGAGGGTTATCTGTTCAGCGCTACAGTTGAATGTATCCATGATAAGCCCGGTATTATAGGAGGACACTTTAACTTTCATAGGCAAAATATTGCTAATCCTCAGACCTTCATTCAAGCCAATTTTTACTATATAAATAATAGTATATTCTCTTGATCTTCACTTTGTTTTAAATAGTTTCTATGATTATTAACCTGTCCTTATTTCACCATAAAATGTTAATTTTGAACGTGTATTTGATGGTTCCGTTAGGCTACTCGAATTCAGCAGTACTTCGAATAATATATTGTAACCAGACGATTGCTTATATAACTTTAACAGAAATACTATAAAAAAGATACATCATTTTTGTAGAAAAAAAGAGGCAAAACCAATATAATTAATCCTAAACACCTGAAATATAAACACTTTTGACTTATTGATAAAGTAACAAAATGGTCATATTGTTACATTAATAAAGTGAAATGGCAACAAAAGAGAATGTTGAATTAGTACCCATGTAGACTGAGAAAAGCAAGCTTATCAAAATATAGGCCCGAAAAGCTACAGGTCCAATGTGAAAACACAATGATAGCAGGGTTGCCAATTGCCATGTGAAGTTATTGGAGAGTAAAGAATTAGTCGATAGTTTAGACCTTATCAATAATGAATTGCAAGTAGGCAACTTATGTTTTCTATGTTAATGCTGCTCTAAAATTGTAACACATACCGCTAGAAAATAGGTTACCTTAATCAAAATTCCTGTTTGATTATGTTATCCAGACAATATCACACAGGAGGAGATGTATGATTAAGATGGAGCAATTAGAGAATATCAGAAAAATCTACTTCATGCAAGGCCTGAGTATCAGGGAAATCGACTTAAGGACTGGGATACACAGGTATGCAATTTCAACATATATATCTTTGGAGGAGCCAAAACTACTTGAATAGAAGTCGACATAAGGTTTTTAGTTATAAAAAATACTTGCTGCGCGTATTGGAGCAGGAAGTACACCAGCGGAAAAATAACCAGATCCAGAGTGGAATCTGACAAGCGAGCTTTCCGGTACTTAAAACAATTGAAAGCTGTGACTTTCTTGCCCTTAATAAATTGTCTTACCTTTCAGCAAAGTTGAGGCCAAATTGCTCTTTCAGTTTTGTTCCTCCCCATATGTGAGAAACAGTCTAATCATAATTACAAAGTTAGAATTTCCAAAATCAACGGAGGTGTTAGATGGAGAACAAATGACAGCTGCATTGCATGACCTCCTGCCCCATAAAACACACATACTGAACATTAATTGTAAAAGCCACAGGTTGTTTAAGCAGGCTATTTTAAACCAAGCAGATATGGGCTAATTTTTTTACGAATTAGTGGCCTAAATTTACTCCGGTAACTAGCCTGAATTTTTATTGACATTAACACCTACTTTTTAGACATAGCATAAGGAGGTGAAATGCTAATGAAGAGGGTTCATAGCCTGATAAGAATGGTTTTCAAGTAATGGACTAGACAGAAAACGATTTTGGGACAGTAAGAAAATATAGTAAGTAATATGTAGCAAATTTATTAATATTTATTCGATGTTTGGAGGGAGGTGAACAATGATGAATGAACTCTTGACCAGCCTGTATGTGGCTTATGAATTGGCAGATGAAAAATATGCCATAAAAATAAGTGATGTACATGAAATTATAAAAATGCAAAATATTACCCCGATACCCAACAGCCAGCCCTTCCTGGAAGGAGTTATTAACCTTCGAGGTAAAATCATTCCCGTAGTCAACCTCCATAAAAGGTTGGGGCTTGTCAATTATACTTCTACAAAAAAAACCCGCATTGTTGTGGTAAAAAGCAGGGGTGAGATGATTGGAATTGTGGTTGATAAGGTAAACCATGTCATAAGATTTTCGGACATTCAGCCACCTCCAGAGATGGTAGCAGGAATTGATGGCAGCTACTTTGATGGTATAGGTATTACTGACGAAGGAGTAGTGAGCATTCTAAAAATTGATTATGTACTTCATGAATAAGGAAGGGGGTGTAGCATGACTAACATATTTGAAAGCCCGGAGATGACAGGGGCTTTTAGAGACGAAGCCGACGAACAGCTACAACTTCTCGAAAACGGCATTGAAAAGGAGCAAAACGGTGAGACAACAGAGGTGGACCAAGGATTATCCCGTGTAGAACACCCCTTAAAAGGTTCTTCTGATACAAGGAATCAGACAGTGTTTGTACTTGATGCAAAACAACAGGAACAGATAAATCAGGCTTTGAGCATCGGGCAGAATGTTTTTGTATGTGAGGTTAAAATTTTAGAGGATAGCCAGATGAAATCAACTCGTGCTTGTCTTATAATGAATTTTTTTAATGAGTGGGGCACGGTCATAGGTATGGTTCCAAATGTACTGGAAGTTCCAATAGATGCTGATATTAGCAAGGTAGCCTTTTTAACTATTACCCAAATGGGTGCTGATGAGTTGGAGCATAAAGCACAAAATCACCTGATGGATGTAAGCGAAGTTAAAGTTTCTCCCTATCTTGCTGAAAATTCGCAATCCCAAATGAAGTCTTCTGAAGATGCTGGGGTACGGGATAAAGATGACACGCCCAGTGCAAAAACAGCGGGAGGGGAAAAAAGGGCTGTACATACTGTGAGAATTGATGTAGACCGTCTGGAAAGGATAACGGAACTGGTAGGAGAACTGGTGATTGAACAGATTCGAATCGCTCAGGTCTCAAACAACTTATATAACCAGTATCCCTTTGATGAAACTGTGGATGACTTAGTAGGTATATCAAACCAGGTAGCGGTTTTAATCGATGAACTTCAGGAAGGAATTGTGAAAACCCGTATGATCCCCGTAGATCAGTTGTTTGGCAGTTTTCACAGAATAGTCCGGGAGTTGTGCCGCTCATTGAATAAGGAAGTTAGCCTGGTGCTTGAGGGTGGCGAAACCGAAATAGATAGGGCAATCATGGAGGAAATGAGTGATCCGTTGATCCACCTTATACGGAATGCTATAGACCACGGGATTGAAAATTCGGAAATCCGAAAAAAGCTAGGCAAGCCCGAAAGAGGCACACTGCGAGTAACAGCATTGCCTGACGATAGTAATGTAATTATAACGGTTGAAGATGACGGGGCTGGAATTGATGCGCAAGAGATAAAGCAATCCGCCATTAAAAAGCAAATTGTTACAGAGGAAGAAGCGGAAAAAATGACAGAGCAGCAGTTAATAAACCTCATTTTCCATACGGGCTTTTCGACTTCGCAAAAGGTAAGTGATGTTTCCGGCCATGGAGTTGGAATGGATATTGTAAGGACCTATATTGAAAAATTGAATGGAATCATTGATGTTGAGACGCGCCCAGGTATAGGGACAAAGTTCATAATTAAACTGCCAATCAAGCTTCCACTAACGCTTGCAATATTAAAAGGGCTTTTAGTTAAAATCAACAATGATACTTATGCCCTTCCTATGAGCAATGTGGTTGAGATTGTACGCAAACCAAAAACGGAGATTGAATCCATCAATGGGCAAGCAGTGGCTGTTATAAGGGATAAAGCGACTCCTTTGATATGGCTGCATGACTACTTCGGCATTCCAAGGGGTAAGGAAAGGGAAAATAGTTTGATCGTCTTGCTTGGAATAGCTGAGAAGCGTTTTGGACTTGTAGTGGATGAACTTATAGGGAACCAGGAAATCGTTGTTACAAACCTTGGATCCTATATAGGCAAAGTAGAGGGTATTTCTGGAGCTACAATTTTGGGAGATAGAAGTGTAGCTTGCATACTGGATGTTGTAGGAGTTTCAAAGATAG
>NZ_RLII01000015.1 GCF_004102745.1 Acetivibrio mesophilus
ATGGTATCAAGGGGAAAACCGCCCTTGACACCATTTCACCCGCCTGTTGAAGAATGGTTAAGGTTGGAATGATAAATATCATCAGGTTTCTTTAAAAAGTGTTGCATTTAATATTGCAATTTAAGATCAAAAAGATATTTTCATTTTTTGATTTCCAATGTTGTAGAAGGTTTTGCTGAATTGTGAATTCAATTTTTGCTGTATAGCTTGTAAAAAATTATGTCAACTTCTGCTAATATATTCTATTGATATGATTAAATCTCCTATGAGGTGAAAGTATTTAGAAAGGGCCTTATAAAAGGTATTCGGGTGGATAAATATCATCCACCCGAATACAGAGAGTAGTACTGCATAACTTTTTTAACGTAATTTTGGGTTTCATTAAAAGGCGGAACACCGCCGTACTTGATAACGTTGTACGGTCCGGCATTATATGCTGCGAGGGCAAGAACCATATCACCGTCAAACCTTGCAAGCTGGTCCTTAATGTACCTTGTTCCACCGTCAATATTCTGTGCAATATCCCAAGGGTCAGTGACTTTCAAGGCATCGGCGGTACCCGGCATGAGCTGCATCAGACCTTGGGCACCCGAGTGGGAAAGAGCATAAGGGTCAAAGCCCGATTCCTGTTTGATAATTGCTCTTATTAGATTTTTGTTGACACCGTACTTTGCAGAGGCATTGTCAATACACTGATTTATTAAATCCATGCGAGCATTTTTGTCCTCGGGAATGTATGCGGTGCTCTTTGCACGGGAAAGCTTGGCTCTTTGAACATCAAGACTTCTGTCATTGCCTTCTTTGTCCACTGCTTTTGCTGTTGAAGTCGAACTGGTAGCGCCATAGGTTTCCAAGCTGAAGGTGCCGATATTTTCATTAACAGCATTGCTGCTATCCATGACCGAGTTTAACACCTTGTTGAAGCTATTGGAAGATTTGCTTAATTTAATCGGAACTCTGCTTTGAATCTCATTTAATTTTTGATTAAATATATCGCTGACTCTCAAGTTTTATCACCCGTCCTGCTTTAATATTTTGATGGTAAACTATAAAACTCTATGCAATTTACATACAAAGCGTATAACTTTAAATAGAATATCGGCATCAATAACCTAGAGCATAACACCAAATGTATAAAACGGGTGAGGATCGCGAACTGGCAATTAAAAGCTATCTAGCAAACTTCTTTTTTTATCCTTTTAAGAAATTTGGAGCACACCTTTTTCTTTCTGCCGTCATATTTCCGCACAGTAAATAATTGGCATATACCGACAGCCCTATCTTCTATATTGGAGGTATCGAAGATAATAAAGTGCTCACAGTCCATGCAGGTATTTATCTTCCTATTTATAGAGCAGAGAGCGGGCATAAACCTGTGTTTCGAACAAACGTAATCCGATGACACTATTCCTTTTTCAATGCATAATATATCACTATTAATATTTATTGCGGTTCCTTTAAGACAATTGCTGCATGTTCTTTTTACTTTCTTCAAAGTTTACTCCTCCCAACCAAATATTACTGGAATACCTATTATCTTCGTAAAGCTAACTTAAAATCAAATAGCTTTAGCAGTTGAGACTTTGGAAATGTCAAGCGGACATATTACCCTTCGACTCTTATATAAAAAATAGTGAAAAATGACTATATTACTAATGCAATTTTTCTGATTAATAATATTCTGATTAATAATATGTAGTTGTCTTAGCACACAATATTATAACATTAGAAAACGGCCTGTGGAAGGATGTGGGAAATAATATTCATGAATTTTGTTTCAAAAAACTGCTCATTGAGGTATAATAGTGTAAAATACCTCGGAATAATATTTTTAAAGGAGACGGTTATGAAAAACCCAATTATATTGAGAAAAAGATACATACCCTCTGAAGTTATTGATATATCTGGCGACGAGCTGATTTTGAGGAATGAAGAGCTTTTGGTGACAAAGTGGAAGCCAATAAGGGAAAGGGCGGATATTTCCGGAGGGATTTCGTTTACATTTCTAAAGGAGGGCTATAAGGCCAGTAAATTCTTTGGCCCATCCGGTGAGTTTAAATACTGGTACTGCGACATAATAAATGTTTTATATGACGAAGAGCAGGATAAATACACATTGGTGGATTTGCTTCTTGATGTGAAAATAATGCCTGACGGTCGAGTAGAAGTGCTTGATGCCGATGAACTGGCCGAGGCATTGAAGAATAATATTATAAGTATGGAGGAAGCCTGCATGTCGCTTGGTATATTGGATAAAATACTTAAGATGGCATATAGCGGCAAGTTTCCGCCGGAGATTTGTTTGAAGGATTATTAATTGCAGCATATTAAACTATCTAAGGAGCATTTAATAATGGATAAATTTGTTGACATGCATACCCACTCTGTTGCATCCGATGGTAGCATGCTTCCGTCAGAGCTTATAAGGCATGCAAAGGAAAGCGGTTTGTCGGCGGTGGCACTTACGGATCACGATACTGTCGATGGTATAAAGGAGGCCCTCGAGGAAGGCGAAAGGATTGGATTTGAGGTTGTTCCTGGGGTGGAGATAAGTCTCGATTTTGATACTGAAATGCATATGCTGGGCTACTTTTTCGGTCAAAGCTATCTTAATATTGAACCCCTCCTTAAGAGAATGAGGGCAAACAGGGAAATAAGGAATCCCAAAATTGTTGAGAAGCTTAACCGCTTGGGATTTGATATCACCATTGATGAGGTTATAGCCGAGGCCAAGGGTAGGGTGGTGGCAAGGCCGCATATAGCAAGTGTAATGGTGAAAAAGGGCTATGTAAAAAGCGTTAGCGAAGCTTTTGAAAAGTATATTTCCAACGGCAAGCCTGCCTACGTAAAAAGGGACACGTTGACCCCGGAAGAGGGTATAAGGGCAATAAGGGATGCGGGAGGAATTCCCGTTTTGGCTCATCCCATTTACCTAGGACTTAGCCTGGAAAAGCTTGATGGGCTTATTGCAAGGTTGGTTGCGGTCGGTCTAAAAGGGATTGAAGCATACTATGTAGATAACTCCAGTGACGATACCGGCAATCTCTTGAGGTTGGCGATAAAGCATAATATTATACCTACAGGGGGAAGCGATTTTCACGGCAGGTTTAAGCCTGATATCAGTATAGGAAAGGGCAGGGGAAATTTGAGAGTGCCTTATGAGGTTCTTGAGAGGTTGAAAAGTATCGGAAGCTTGCAAAATACTTAAATTAAATCCCAATTCAAGGGTGTTGACAGATAAATTAAAAGTGGTATAATATTTACGAATGATGAATACACTTTGATATATGCCCTTTCTCTGTGAAGGGTTATTTTTATCCGGTCAATTTGTAACATTAAAGTGACAGGCGGTAGTATAATAATGGCAAAGGAAGAAAAAAGAGTTATAGCACAAAATAGAAAAGCAAGGCATGACTATTTTATCGAACAGAGTATTGAGGCTGGCATAGTCCTGTCAGGTACTGAAGTTAAGTCGATAAGGGCTGGCAAAGTAAGTCTCAAGGATAGCTATGCCAATATTAAAAACGGTGAAGTATTCATATACGGCATGCATATTAGTCCCTATGAACAGGGTAACATATTCAATAAGGATCCTTTGAGGGACAGGAAGCTTCTTTTGCACAAAGCTGAAATAAATAAGCTTATAGGTTATATTCAGCAGAAGGGAATGACTTTAGTGCCGCTGGAAGTCTACTTTACACACGGCAAAGTGAAGATTGAACTGGGTATAGGAAAAGGTAAGAAGCTCTACGACAAGAGAGAGGATATTGCTAAAAAGGACGCACAGAGGGAGATTGACAGAAGGCTCAAGGAGAGCTTTAAGTAGTGAAGTTTAAGATTAATATTTGAAAATTTAATATGGGGGCGTATTGGTTTCGACGGGATTGTTGAGACTTGAGTAGCGGGTAGAGGATTCTCGTTGGCCTCTTAAAAAAACGGGAAACTAAAATAAACGCTAAAAACGATAATTTCGCTTTAGCTGCTGCCTAATATAGGCGGCCCGTCAGTCCAGGGTTCCTGCGCCTTGGGTAGCTGGCGTCATTAAGTCAGGCCTTTTGAGCGGGAAGGTTAAACTCTAGAACTATCACAGTGGTAGCCTTGAGCTGTGACGGATTTTAAAGGATACTGATATCCAAAGCCTGCCCTTGGGCGTTGGGTTGAGGGAATTTTAAAATGAGGGCTGCACCCGGAGAAGCTCTTGTGGAGATGGTTTCGGACAGGGGTTCGACTCCCCTCGCCTCCACCAGCAAAAGTCACTAATATAGTGGCTTTTATTATTTTTACGGATTAGATATTTATACCTTAGTAACAACTCATTTCTATATTATTGGCGCTGCTTAGGAATTATTCGAACAGGAAAGTATCCCCCAAATACGCAGTTATCAGTGAGTGGAAAAATAATAGTTATAGACATCTGGATAGTTTCCATAATAACATGTATAATAAATGTTATTGTAAAGTTTTTATAAGATAATAGATAGAATAAATACATGAAATAGAATAAGTGTTGTTAAGCAAGTTAATGAATATATTAAATTAGTACAGCCAAAAAATTTTTAGGGGCGTTTATTATGCGTAGGTCTTCCAACAGAAACAGGGATTGCCGGTACTATATTAGACCTGGATACCTTGTTCAAGTTTTACTTATTACTGCTTTTATTATATTATCGGGGTGTGGTGTTGATAGTAGGGAATCCAATAGTGATCGTTCAACAGTAATGTCAGAAGGAACTCATGCCGATAATGACAATTCTACATCTATTGATATAACCAAAATACCACAATCATCTCATAGTCTGAATACGCCACAGAAATTCGTTAAATCACAACAATCAGATACAATAGAAAATAGTGTTTTGAATGATCAACTGCAAATAACATTTCTTGATGTCGGGCAGGCAGACTCAATCCTTATATCGCAAGGCCAACGCTACATGCTTATTGATGCCGGAAATAATGCCGATGAGGAGCTGGTGGTTAATTATCTCAAAAGCAAAGGAATAGGTAAGCTGGACTATGTGATTGGAACCCATGCCCATGAAGACCATATCGGCGGCCTTGATGCCGTCATTAACGATTTTGAAATAGGCAAAGTTTTAATGCCAAAGCAAATAAGTACAACAAAGACTTTTGAGGATGTATTGGTTGCAATAAAGAATAAAGGTATGAAGGTTACTACTCCTAAAGTCGGAGATGTTTATGAACTTGGTAAGGCAAAGTGGACTATTTTAGCCCCAAATAAGGAAAAATACGAGAATATCAATAACTCTTCGCTAGTGGTCCGGATGACCTTTGGCAATAACTCCTTTATATTTATGGGCGATGCTGAGGAATTATCCGAACGGGAAATTTTATCAAATAACCTTGAAATACAATCAGACTTAATAAAAATTGGACATCATGGAAGCGGTTCATCTACTACAGCTCTTTTTCTAAAGAAAGTTTCCGCGAAGTACGCAGTTATCAGCGTAGGGAAAGATAATAGTTATGGACATCCGGATAGCCTCATATTAAATCGACTTAAGACCTTTGGAGTAGAAGTGTTTCGCACAGATGAAATTGGAACTATTGTTGTAACCAGTGATGGTGACACAATAAAATTTGACAAGAACGCTTCAGCCATAAAAGAGCAAGCGCCACCCGTGGAAAGTAAAGCACCAAATACACATTCAAGTGTCGTAACGAGCTCACCCGAGAAGACAGAAATAAAGGAAATCACGGTCTATATAACAAAAAACGAAGAAAAATACCATGCGGCAGGCTGTAGCTATCTAAGAAAAAGCAGTATTCCCATAGAATTATTTGATGCAAAGAACAGCGGATATACACCTTGCAGTAGGTGTAATCCACCAAGATAGGAGGATGATTATGAGATTAATTGTAGATAGGTTTGAAGGTGATTTTGCTGTGTGCGAAAATGATAACAAAGAAATGATTAATATTAGTAAGTCAAAATTGCCCCCGGATGTCAAAGAGGGAGATGTTCTACTGAAAATAGATGACAAATATATAATTGACACTGAAGAGACGGAAGCCAGGAAGCAAAAAATATCGAATATGCTTGACGACCTTTGGGAGTAATTTTGGACATATAAGAGACCGTTTCTTAAGGTTTACAGAATATAACTCCGAACTAGCTTTCCAATCTACCCCAATACTGGAACATCAATTGGCAGAGTGCTAGAACCCAATTCTTATAGCTTTGAATCCGCTGCGGCCTCTCCTACCGCAACACTTACAGTAGAGGGAATACTAATTGCCACTTTTGCATCTGTACAAGAGGCAGTAGATGCGGTTACGACTACTCCAGGAAGCAACTTTATGTTGATGTTAAATATAAATAATTATAATGGAGCATAGCACTCACTACACGGTGGTGCATTTTTCTGTATTTGCACAGAACTTGACTGGTGAGTCAATAAAATATATAATAGATTTATAGAGTTTGACTAACTAGTCAATGTGGAGGCGTATATGGTAAGAGATGCATTTAAGAAATTATCGGAGGATAAGAAAAATACTATTATTAAAAGCGGGATAACTGAATTTTCAAAGAAATCCTATTCAGAAGCAAGTACAGATGAAATAACGAAAAATAGCGGTATATCTAAGGGGATACTCTTTCACTACTTCGGAAGCAAAAAAGAATTCTATTGTTATTGTCTGCAACAGGCCTTAGAACGACTTATTACAGAACAGCTGGAGCATAAAGAAAATGATTTTTATGAAATTATCTTTTCCTTTATGGAGGAGAAATTCAGCGTGTGCCGCAAGTTTCCGGAGGAGATGCGGTTTGTAAACATGGCAGCACGAGAAACAAATAGTCAGGTCTTTGAGCAAAGAAATGAAGTTCTAGCAAAGTATATGAAAAAAGTCAAGGAAAAATCAGCTAAAGTAATGGCTAAGGCCGTGGCAACCCTCAATCTGAAAGAATCAAATACAAAGAAAATAACAGAAGCGTTTATCTTGTACACCGGAGCAATTATTAACAGATATTTGGAGGTATATAAAGAGGCGCCGGATCAATTCTTTCAACAATCAGAAGAGATAAAAGCGGAAATAAGAGAGTATATGGACTTTTTATTATACGGTGTAGTGAAGGGGGAAGGGGAATGAAGAAAACTGGGATCATTAAAGCTATGATGCTATGTTGGAAGTATGAAAAAATGAGCGATGCTAAAAAGTCAAGTATACGCCAAGAACGGCTTCATAAGCTTGTAAGTTATGCAAAACAGTATAGCCCCTATTACAAAGAGCGATATAAAAACTTAGGGGATAAGTTCGAGCTCTCAGATTTACCGCCGACAAATAAGAGGGAGCTGATGGCTCATTTCGATGAGTGGGTAACGGACCGTTCTATAAAGCTGTCAGATATAAATGAATTTATGAAAGACCTTGATAATATTGGGCGCAAACTAAAGGGGGATTACCTGGTGTTTACCACCAGCGGGTCAACAGGCGATCCGCTGGTAATGCTTTGCGATAGAAATACCAATAATGTGATGGGTGGAATTAGCGCGACACGAACTTTCGCTAGAAAACAAGATATGAAAGCATTTTTAAAGTCCAGAAAAAAGACAATAGGAGTATTTGCAACAGGTGGATTCTATTTGGGCAACAGTTCGGTACGCTCAAGATTACTGGCGATGCCTTGGAAGAAAAGGCAGATGGCCGTGACGAGTGCGCTGTTGCCTATATCCCAGATAGTAAATGAACTGAATGATTTTCAACCTGCGATGCTTGGAGGATATCCAACTATTTTGGAACTCCTTATTGATGAACAAAAAAGTGGTCGTCTGAATATAAAGCCTGTGATTATTATGACTGGTGGTGAGTATTTGGGTGACTCTCTGCGTGAAAAACTATCGGAGGCCTTTAAATGTTATGTTCAGACCAGTTATTCCTGTACAGAAGCAGGAACGATTGCGTGTGAATGTACAGAACGTCATTTTCATATCAATGACGATTGGGTAATTGTTGAACCTGTTGATAAGAATAATAAACCGGTTTCCAATGGCATCCAGTCCGATAAAATTCTCCTAACAAACCTATTTAATTATACTCAGCCATTTATTCGTTATGAGGTTACTGACCGTGTAGTAATGCATCATGAGCCTTGTCCATGCGGCAATCCATCTCCATGGTTGACTTTAGAGGGACGTACTGATGATATTGTCACATTTTTCGAGGAAGGGAAAGAAATAAAAATTGCTCCTCTTGCCATATATGCAGTACTGAAAGAGGTAAATAATCTTCAAAGATTCCAAGTCGTGGTTCATAAGAATAATAAAATAGAATTAAGAATTAATTTGAAAAACGGATATAACAAAGAAGAAGTATTTCAATCGGCTTGTTTGGCTTTAACAGAGTTTCTTGCATCCCATGATATTGAACATGTTGAGATTTCTCTTTCTAAAGAAGAACCAAAGCAGCATCCTAAAAGTGGTAAGTTTAAACATATAATAAACAAGCAATGAACAACCTAGAGGGATATTAATAGCTTTGAAATAACTAAGAATATATGATAATATAATTATTAATGATATTCTCCATAAAAAATTCAGAAGAATGATTATAAAAATTTATGATTAATTTAGCTATTATTTAATCATGTATAGTTGGAAGGGATTATATATGAGTTATTTAACTATTGGTATTATTTTTATCCTTGCATTATTTGCTATTCGATTTTCAAATAAACATGGGATACCTGCGCTATTATTATTTATTGTGCTGGGTATGATTTTTGGTATAGGGATTGATTTTGGCGATTACGAATTTGCTGATAGCTTTGCTACAGTGGCACTAATGGTCATTATGTTTTATGGTGGTTTCGGGACCAATTGGAAGATGGGTAAACCGGTGGCAAAAGAAGCGATTGTACTGAGTTCCTTAGGTGTTGTTGCGACTGCATTAATAACAGGTCTGTTTTGTCATTATGTTTTAGGTTTGGGATTGTTGGAAGGTATGCTCATTGGTTCTATTGTTGGTTCCACAGATTACGCCAGTGTCTCAAATATTTTACGTTCAAAAAACTTGAATTTAAAATACAATACAGCATCTTTACTGGAACTTGAAAGCGGATCAAACGACCCGACAGCGTTTACAATGACGATGGTGTTTTTATCTGCAATAATAGGCTCAAAGCTCTCTATACCGATTTTAGTTCTATCTCAGGTAGTTCTTGGAATTGCTATGGGTTGTATTTTTTCATTTGTTATTGGAAAATTGCTAAAAAATTATTCACTGGAATCAGAAGGACTTTATGCCGTCCTCATGGCTTCTATAATGCTTATTACATACGCCACGACAGATCTTTTGGGTGGTAATGGATACTTGGCGCTCTATATCCTAGGGATTTATCTAGGTAATATAGAGTTTAAAGGTAAGCGTAATATCATCTTTTTCTTTGATGGCTTTACTGAAATTATGCAGATAGGTTTGTTTTTCATCTTGGGTCTATTGTCCGACTTAAATAAATTCATTATGGCATTACCGTTGGCCCTTGCTATTATGTTATTTATGACTATCATTGCTCGTCCGGTAACCGTTTATGGATTAATGTTGCCATTTAGACTTAAACTCAATCAACTAAACATAATTTCATTAGCGGGCATTCGTGGTGCTGCTGCTATTGCCTTTGCAATCATGGCTGTGAATAGTCCGGCGGTTTTATCTGTCGATATTTATCATATAGTATTTGGTATATGTGTGCTTTCATCATTGATTCAGGGCGGCTTAATGCCATTTGCGGCAAAACGGTTGAAAATGCTGGATCCTGGGGATACGGTCTTAAAAACCTTCAACTATTATCAAGACAAAGCAGAAATTGGCTTCTTAGAAACAAGAATTCGCCCGAATAGTAGTTTAATAGGTAAAAAGGTAAAGGATTTGAACCTCACATTCGACTTCATAGTTGCAAAGATCGAGCGTAATGGCAAAACTATTGTACCTAGAGGAAATGTCACAATAAAAGAAAATGATCTGATTGTCATAGCTGGGGAAGTACATTTTGATAAAACTGGTCAAGAGCTTACTGAATTTACTATTTCAAAAGGTCACAAATGGCAAAACAAATATATCAAGGACCTAGAATTGCCGTATAACAACCTTATCATCATGGTGCAACGCAAAGGTAGTAAAATCATTGTTCCTGTTGGCGATACCCTACTTTTAGAAGACGATAAAGTCATTATGATTAAAGTGGAGCGTTCCCTTGAGTTTACGGTGGCTAATGTGAAATGATGACGTAATTTTTAGCTTAAGACATAAGCTTGAAAACAAGCGCCCTTGGAAAAGGGCGTTTGTTTCCTTTTAACAGCCGTTTACTTTTTGCAATATCAGATATAGCTATCGGCATCTATACATGATATAGTTTTAGGAATTGTAGCAGGGATTATTAGAAATACACAGCTCTAAGAATTACAGAACTTAAAAGGAGGATTATTTATGCTTAACAAAGCCATAGAAATTGCGGCCCGTGCGCATGCAAGGCAGGTTGATAAGGGAGGAGAGCCTTATATACTGCATCCACTAAGGGTCATGCTTTCAACAAAAAATGAACTTGAAAGGATATGTGCAGTTTTGCACGATGTTGTGGAAGATTCGGAGATTACCTTTGAGGATCTTCGCAAAGAGGGATTTTCAGAGGATGTTATTACTGTACTGGATTGCCTGACCAAGCGCAAGGGTGAAAGCTATGATGAGTTTATTGATAGGGTATTAAAGAATGAAACAGCATGTAGAGTTAAGCTCGCAGATTTGCATGACAATATGGATTTAACAAGAATTAAAGACCCAACGGATGAGGATATAGCAAGAATTAAAAAGTACAGAGAAGCTGCAGACAGGATTTTTGATGCCTTGCCTTTAAAGGATGGTATAAAGGATGAGCGGTAATCAGGATAGATGGGTGTGTATATATCCAGCCATTCCTAAGCCACGATGATTTTTTAAACACATTTATTGACTTCATTGAAATGCATGTATGGTACTTGGGAGGTGGTACGAAAGATGTTACATATGAAGATGAAGAATAACACTAAGGAAATGTTGTGTACGGTAAGATATAAAAGAAAACTTTCTTTATATATTAACTATAAATATTGAGTGATCTTCATGATGGTATTATGATTAGAAGAGAATTACTCATATTTGAGTCGAAAGTTTGATAAAAATGGCTATATAAGAAATAGTAAAAGAATTAGGAGATATTTATGTTAGGTGCAATTATAGGTGATGTTATCGGTTCAAGGTTTGAATGGCATAATGTGAAGACTGTTGATTTTAAATTGTTTAACAGTCAGTCAAGATTTACTGATGATACAGTTATGACAATAGCAATAGCTGATGCCATATTGAATAAAGAACACCATAAGAATTTTATAATTGATACAATTCAATCAAAGAGAAGCTATGCATATAAGTTAAAGGAGTATGGCAAGAAATATCCTAATGTGGGTTATGGGCGAATGTTTGAGCAATGGTTATCAAGCGAGGAATTGAAACCCTACAATAGTTATGGAAATGGCTCTGCAATGAGGGTTAGCCCTATCGGTTTTGCTTTTGATACTTTGGAAGATGTGATGAAAGAAGCTAAGAGAAGTGCAATTGTAACACATAATCACAGGGAAGGAATAAAAGGTGCTCAAGCTGTTGCCAGTGCAGTTTTTTTAGCCAGGACAGGCAAAAGTAAGAAGGAAATAAAAGATTTTATTGAGAAGAAGTTTAGATACAACCTTGACCAGCGATTGGATGATATAAGACCTAATTATAAGTTTGATTCCTCATGCAAAGGTTCAGTGCCACAAGCCATTATCGCTTTTCTTGAGTCAGAAAGTTTTGAAGATGCCATAAGGAAGGCTATTTCTATTGGAGGGGATAGCGATACGATAGCCTGTATTACAGGAGGAATAGCACAAGCTTACTATAGAGAAATACCTGGATTTATTGTAGATAGAGTAAGGCTTATTCTAGATTCGGGACTAAAAAGGGTATTAGATAGATTTAATGATAAATACGATAATAAATAGTGTTAAGTAAGTGAATTGGGTTTGTACAGTCTTTTCATAGAAATGTATTTTAGTACTTCTGTTTCATATTAACTTGAGTATTTACTATAAAAAGTGTTTCAAGTTAAGTCATAAAAGATATTCCTTCACATTTTAATATCCAATCAAGATGTACCAAATTGCATCGAAATTATATTATAAAACTATGCCATTAGAACATGGACTGTTATAAAAATCTAGTACAAGATTAAAGGCTTACTTAAATTTATGAAGATTTTAAGTTCAGGTAAAAAGTAGGGAGCTACTTATAGGTATTAATATAAGTCTTTTTAATATAAAAAATGATAAAATAATAAAAATTTGTAACAAAATCCACTTATGAAAGTCTTATATATAGAACGGTGGTGAAATAGTGAAGAAAGAATTTGATGAAATATACAGGCTTTATGTCAATGATGTATATAGATTCTTGATATCCATTACAGGGGACGAAAAAATAGCAGAGGAACTAACGCAGGAAACATTTTACAGAGCACTGCGAGGCATTGATAAATTTAAGGGGAATTGCAAAATGTCTGTCTGGCTCTGCCAGATAGCTAAAAATCTATATTATAGCTATAGCAAAAAAGAAAAGGCAAATTATAAACAAGAACTCAATGAAACTTTACATACGGATACAGAGATTGATGAAAGGGTTATTACTTCACAAAATAATATCTCTCTTCACAAAATTCTTCACTCCATCGAAGAACCGTACAAGGAGGTTTTTAGTTTAAAAGTGTTTGCAGAACTATCCTATCGGCAGATCAGTGAAATATTCGGAAAGAGTGAAGCTTGGGCTCGAGTTACATATTACCGTGCAAAAGAAAAGATTAAATCATTGTATATGGAAAGCGAGGGGCTATAATGAAAATAAATTGTAATATAATCCAGGATTTGCTGCCATTATATATAGATGATTTTTGCAGCAAGGAAAGCAGCTCATTGGTAGAAGAGCATTTAAGAGAGTGCGAGACTTGCAGTAAAATATATAATGAGCAGAAAAGTGAAATAAAAGTAAACGCAGAAGTTATCAAGGATAATTTAAAAGCTAAAAAACCCTTCAAGAAAATTACTAGAAATTTTATAGTATCGTTAGTTTTAGTTTTCATCTTATCAGTTACAGCAATATTGACTTATAATACTTTAGACGGTGAAAGGGTAGGGTTTTCTACCATATCCGGAAGAGTAAAATCTGAAATATTTCTAAGACACCTTGAAAAAGGCGAGTTTGAAAAAGCAGCTGAAAAGTTACGATTTTTTGGAGTAATTTATGAGGGACTCACAGCGGAAGAGGAAAAAAGCCAATGGATTAATGGAATGAAAAAGTTAAAAAATGAGGGTATAGAAATTGTTTCGCATAGGGAAACAGTAATTGAAACTGATGACGGTTTTACTTGTGGGTATACAACAATAGAAATAAAGTATAATAATAAGCTTTATGATTTTACTCTCGGATTATATACGAATTCAGAAAAGGTTGAGTTAGGCTATTTGGGATATTCAGTTGACCCTACTCTAAGTGAAGCTGAGGTTGAGATTAAAGAAATGATCGCGAACAAGTTTAATGAATTTATTAGAACATACTATCCGGGATAAGACGATTTGAGTTGATATTGAGAAAAATTTAGTTATAAATTTATCAAGAACAAGTGATAAAAAAATCTAGTCTATTTTAGATTTTTACCAAGTAGTAAGGAGGACATTATGCATTGTATAAGATGTTTTATCGGAAAAAAAGACTTGATGAATGCTTTTGCAGATAGATGGGTAGAGGCTGAAACTATTGACTTATCTCAAGGATTTTCACTTATTTTTTTGACAGATGAATTATATGACGGTATTGAGGAATTAGTCAATAGCAAGCTTGATGTTGCTTATAACGAATTTTTTAATTACTTATCTCCGTCCATTTATGAAGTTTTAGTTCAAGAGTCAAGAAAAGGAATGATAGCTTACATTGAAACCGATTATTTTGGAGGTGTTGGTAGACAGTCAGCTATTTTATTTGAAAATTCAAAGGTTAAAATGGAACCCCTTAAGACTGAAAGTTTTTGGGATGAAAAGACTTATAGTTATTATCATAAACCTGAAGGAGAAAAGGCCATTAATTTAGTACTAAAAGAACTGGGAGTATACAAGCAAAAAGAAAAGGATGAGTTTGATAGCGTAGGATTGGGAAATTTTAGGCGTATGGATTAAATTTATTGGGCAAATGTGATAAGAAATGAATCATAATTATTTTGAAGAGAGAGCTACATCTGCTGAATATAAGTTATTATCAAGTTATACATTTAAGAAGTTAATCTGTTTGCTGGTTTTGAATTCTACTTCCAAATAGTATATTATAGAATGAGAACATGGATTTATATATAGGAGTTGTTTCATGTTTAATGATTTTATAAAGCATTACAATATCATAAGGGATATCCTTAGGGATTGTTTCCTATACGGATGCTATTCAAGAGATGGCTTGGAAAGCAAAAGAAATGTGAGTTCAAGAAAAGTAAGCTATGAGATGCGTCGTATCCAGCAGTATGTGGAGGAGAAATATATCAAGGTTGACAAAGACGGCAGATACAAGCTTCTAAATCTGACTTACGATTTTATGCGGCATTCAGATAATTTTCTTGTGAGCACCTATATGACCAAGAGTTTTACACGCGCAGACTTGCTTACATATTTTTTTATTCTGTTATATATACAGTCACAAAATTGCCCTTGTTGTCTAAGTGATATTGAAGACGGACTGGCACAGGGTGGGTATTTGTCCTATGACAAAATCAGCAGCAAGACCATTGAAAGAAAACTTTCAGAAATGTGCACAAGTTTTGGAATGTTATCATGTGAAGTGGTAAAGCGAACAAAATTCTATTCCATTGCTCCGGACATATTAAAGACACTGGATAATAATGAGTTGGTAGAATTGCTTATAGCTATTGGTCTGTTTAAAAATATAATCTTTCCGGTAGTTTCGGGCTACTTCTGTGAACAGACGCTTAAAGATTATATGCATTTTGAGAGAAATGTCAGTGGAATTGATAACCATTACTTTAATTATAGGAATGTGCATTTTCATCCTGCAATTGAAGAACAAGTTTTGTGGGAGATTTTGAAGGCCATACACCTGAGGCAGAAAGTAAAGCTTTTCTACCATTTGCCTAAAAAATGGGACAATGCTTGTGAACAGCACAGCAGCAATGTTCTAATTCCATATAAAATAAGATATGATGTGCGTCATGGTAGATTTTATCTGGTATCCTTCAACAGTAATAAAAATTGCATAGTATCAAGACTTGATAGGATAGAGTGTATAGAAATATTGGAGGATACATTTCAAAGAGAGGACTATGATGAATTATACGATAAACAGATGTGCTGCAGTTGGTCCAGTGTATCTCTAGAAGGTAGAAATGAACCGGAGAAGGTAAAACTTGAAGTTGTTATTGATGAAAAAACAGAAGGATATATTGTTGAAAAGATTCTTAATGAATCACCTAACGGTATATTGAATAAGATTGAAGATGGGCGATATCACATAACAATTGAAGTTAACGATAGTGGGGAGCTTATTCCTTGGATCAGAGGATATGCAGGATATGTTAGAGTACTAGAGAGCAAAAAACTGGCAGATAAAATTCTTGATGACTGGAAGGAGATGCTTTCATCCTATGGAGTTGTTTAGTGAAATTAAAAACAGGTACTTTCAGTTGATGTTTAGAATTATAAATGAATGTGCCGGTGGTAAGACAAAAAATGAAATAATGAGAATCATCGATGAAGGAGAATTTGAACAGAAGGTTATAGGAAAGAATCAAAAGTCTTTTGCAGACTTTGTTTTAAATAAATGTGAACCGGATGAAAATTTTAATCTGTTAACTGAGAAGAATGGCATGTACTATCCCTCTATTGAGATTGCTGATAAGTCAAAAGGTACTGAGAGTGATACAGCGAAGCACAATAATCAGCCTCCTCTTCCGGTGCGCTTTTCTATAATTGAAAAGGCGTGGCTGAAGGCCCTTTTGGATAAAGAGGGGGTAAAAATGGTTCTTAGTAAAGAAACCTATGACAAACTTCAAAAAGAGCTCGCTGATATTGATACTCCCATAAAAGACGAGTATTTTGAACTCACAAACACAATAAAACTACCTGCAATTACAGATCAGGATGCGTATGAAGCGAATTTCCGACTGTTATTGAATGCTATAATACAAGAAAAACCTATAAGATATAACAATACCGATAGAAATGGAAACATATACAGTAACAGGCTAGCTCTGCCTGTAAGCATTGAGTATTCCATGAGAGATGGGAGATTTCGCGTTTCCATGTACCTATTGGATGAAAATCGTCCTATCATGGCCAACATTTTCACCTTATCGGATATAAGGATTGTGGATGAAGAGGGTGATATTGATAGAGAAACAGCCAAAAGGCTGCTGTTTGAACAGAAACATTCGGAAGAGCCGATAGTTTTAGAGGTAACCGATAAAAAGGCAGCAATGGAACGGTGCTTTATGTGCTTTTCAGGAATGGAGAGAACAGCAAGAAGCTTAGGCAATAATAAATATGAGATTAGGCTCAATTACTACCTTTTTGAAGAAGAAAATCTTATCCGAAACATCATCTCACTAGGGCCCTATGTGAAGGTCATATCTCCCCAAAGGATTGCCGATGAGATTATAGCAAGGGTTAAAAAGTCTATAAGCTTGTATAATATATAAAAAGTTTGCATTACTTTAAAAGTTGCAAACTTTTTGTCTGTAAATTGGTAAATTATTCTCGTATACTAAAAATGTAGTGAGCAGTGCAGAAAAGAGTTACTTCATATCAGGGAAAAATACTCTTCTCGATTTTCTCTCACTAAAAAATAGAGGTTGGGCAGTGCAGATTAGAGATACTTCGCCTTTTAAGCGAGAGGTCGCCGGTTCGAGTCCGGTCATGGACATTCCATGTAGCTCAGATGGATAGAGCACTTTATAAGCTCTAATCGATTTTCTCCCAACAAACACTTGGGAAGTGCAGGAAGGAGTTACTTCGTTGGGGCCGGTACGTGAAAACGTGTGCAGGTGAGAATCCTGCTCTCAAATTTTGGGGTGGCGGAAAAATAAGACGCGCCGGATAATAGTCTCCTTCCGATTTTCTCCCAAGTAATAATTTCCTATGAAAGGGGAGTAACTATGTCAAAGTTTAATTTAGGAGTCTTTAGAGCAAATAAAACGGTAAATAACGAGGGAGCAATCGCTTATTCTATGAGTGATAAGGAAAAGTTGGTAACGCAAGTATTGACGAGCTTTTTCAATGAGAATAAATTTTATGGAGACAACTCCCAGGATATATTGAACACCGTTAGAAATGTAATAAAAACTGATCCAAGATTTGTAGCTAACTTGAGTGTTTTTGCAAGGAAAGAGATGCATTTGAGAACAATATCTCATGTTTTGGTGTCCGAGCTTGCAAAAAGTATAGAAGGTAAAGAGTATGTGAGAAGAACTTTGAATAAGGTAATTGAGCGCCCCGATGATATGACTGAGGTCTTGGCATATTACATGAATACATATGGTAAACCTATACCAAACTCGATAAAGAAAGGTTTGGCCGATAGCTTCGGTAAATTTGACGAGTACCAGTTGGCTAAATACAACAGAAAAAATTCAATTAAATTAAAAGATATCTTATGCCTGGTTCACCCAAAGGCTAAGGATGAAGCTCAAAATGATCTCTGGAAGAGACTATTGGATGATAGGCTTGAAACTCCTGTTACATGGGAGACAGAGTTGTCATCAAAAGGGAATAGCAAAGGAACTTGGGAAAGCTTAATTGATGAAAACAGACTGGGATATATGGCCATGATGAGAAATCTTCGTAATATAATCAACTCGGGAGCGTCAAATATAGATAAAGTATACGCGTACTTGACTAATGAAGAGAGGGTTTTAAAGAACAAGCAGTTGCCTTTCAGGTACTATAGCGCGTATAAGGTATTGAAAAATGAAGGAATAGGAACCTCAAAGATTTATGATGCTTTGGAAACCGCTATAAAAACATCAACAAAAAATATTAACAGACTCCCGGGTAAAACATTAATCGCTGCGGACGTTTCCGGTTCTATGAATTCTCGTATAAGTGCCAAAAGCGATCTGACCTGTGCTGAAATTGCCGTATTGATGCTGTCAATTGCAAACTATATATGTGAAGAAACCATTACGATGACTTTTGACGACAGTCTATATGCATGTAATTTGTCAACACAAAACGGTATAATTGCCAATGCCAACAGTATCAAAGTAAACGGCGGGGGAACTGATATTACTTTACCGTTGCGTTATTTACTGGACAAGAGGATATTTGTTGACCGTATTATTTTATTGTCTGACAATGAGATAAACAGAGGATATTCCTATAGTATGGGTTATGGCGGAACTAAGACCACCTGCCAAGCATTGGTCGAGAGATATAAGAAGTGGATAAATCCTGATGTTTGGGTTCATGCGATAGATATGCAGGGATATGGTACGCAGCAGTTTGAAGGTAGAAATGTAAACATTATCGCTGGATGGAATGAGAAAGTATTCGATTTTATTTCCTCCATTGAACAAGGTGTGGACTCTTTGATTGACAAAATCAACAGCTACTATTTTAAGTAGGGCCGTCTTGCTATCAGCCAGCTATAATAATTGCAAAAGTACTGGATTTACATTGATTGGCAGATGATGGATGGTATAGTAAAATAAACTCAGAGTTATTGGTATAATACAGTAAATTAGTTTTTTGAAAGGAGGATGGACAATGTATATAGCTAATTACCGAGAATCGATAAAAAACTACATATCCCTTCAACTGATTCATAAACCAAGTATAAATATGCATATACAGTGGCTTAATCCTCTATTATTCAAGTTCAAAGACAGATGATACTTTCAGTGAATAAGACATTACATATATAATAAATAATAGGTGGTTAAGTCTAGCAAATAGATTTAGCCACTTTTTTATTACCTAAGAAAATACATTTATTTTTTATCTACTAACAGTTGATAGGTGAGTAAAGAAAAATATGGAAGAAACATTGTGAAGCAAGTTGTAGAGCCTGTTAATACGACGAGGAAAGGGAGAGCATTGTTTGAGCGAAGCGAGTTTTGCTCGACCCCGAGGAGTATTTACAGGATCTAAACTGCGAAACTTTAGTTTCTGGAATATTTTCTTTATCTCAGTTCTTAATGTTGAAATTTGAGGTGAGGTTATGAGTATTTACAATTGGAATCCTGTGTTTAATTTGGCAATGCAAATTAAAAGCGATTATAAGGATAAATTCGGTTCAATTGATACTGTCAGGTTTGAAGACTGGCTGTCTAGACTTGATAATAAAGAATACAATAATATTTTTTTCCATTTGAAAGTAAAACAGCATAATAACTTTATTTTAATTCGATACAGTATGGATGAAATGCATGAAAGTATGTGGACAAATCCCGAGAGTATTTACAGGGAATGTAGAAGCATTGTTATTGACGTTGTAAATGAGCAATTGGTTATAGCTCCTTTCAGAAAGTTTTTCAATCTCAACGAAGTTGAGGAAAACAAGCTTGAAAACGTTTTAAATGAAATCAAAAATGCTAAATCAATTGAAATTACCGATAAACTTGATGGTTCAATGCAAAATGCAAGGTATTATAATGGGGAAATTTACATTTCCGGAAGTATGGCTATTGACAGAAATAGCTCTTGGAGGCTAGAGGATGGCTATAGTAAATTAACCGAATACCATAAAAAGATGATTATAGACAACCCTAATTTTACCTTTATTTTTGAGTACATAAGCATTAAAGACGCGCATGTAGTTAATTATTTGCCTGAGCAGGAAGACATGTACTTAATCGGAATGAGGAATGTTTTAACCGGGAGACAACTATCTTACAACGAGGTACAACAGTATGCATCCATGTATAAAGTTCCTATGACTAAGATAGAAAACCGATCTTTTGAGGAGATAATGCAAGATGTTAAGAGGTTAAAATCCAGCGAAAAGGAAGGATGGGTTTTAAATATTGACGGGCACATGATAAAGATTAAGTGTGATGACTACGTTAATCTGCATAGAGCATTAAGCAAATTTTCCTCAGTTAATGCAATAATCAAGAGTATTGCAGACGGTATGTATGATGACCTAATCAGTAAGGTGCCCTATAACTATAAGCAAAGAATAAATTGCGTTGCAAGGCTTATTTATGACTACATGAAAAACATGAATCAAAAGATCGAGGCTTATTACAGCATAGCTCCTAAGGAAGATAAAAAGGTATATATGATTTGGGTCACTGAAAACTGCCCAAAAGAAGTACAGGGATATCTACGGCAGAAATACCTAAATGGCGAATACCATGTCTTAAAAACTTGCTACGTTAATAGTATAAAATACAAAAAAATAAGCGAGATGGGGCTGGAACAAACATATGCTGCTTTATTTGATGGCTTGGAGGCAGGATAGATGAATAAGCTTATAATGATGGTTGGACTACCCGGAAGCGGGAAAAGCACCCTTGCAAAAGAACTATCTCTTAGAGAAAATGCTGTCTTACATTCTTCAGATGATTTGAGAGAAGAGTTGTTTGGGGATGCCGGCAATCAAGATAGTAATGAGCTGATTTTTCAAGAATTGCATAGAAGAATCTATCGTGATTTGTCAGATGGCAAAAGTGTAGTTTATGATGCAACCAATTCAAGTTACAAAAAGAGAAAAGTCTTTTTAGAGGCGTTGAGAATAGAATGTTATAAAGAATGCTATATGGTTGTTACCCCATATGAAAAGTGTTTGAGACAGAATAGCACCAGGAGCAGAAGAGTCCCTGATACAGTAATAGAGAATATCTATAAAGGTATTTTTATTCCTCAATATTTCGAGGGGTGGGATAATATTGAGGTTGCAAGAAACTATGATGATACTTTTGACATAGCTGAACTTTTCGATGATCTGGATGCAATTTCCCAGGATAATCCTTATCATACATTAACGATAGGAGAGCACTGTAAAAAGTGCATGGAGTATATCAAGGAGTATTGCGATAATGATGTCCTGGAAATCGCAGCATTAATGCATGATGTTGGTAAAAAGTTCACCAAAAAATTTGAGGATTCAAAGGGAAATCCCACTGAGGTTGCACATTTCTATGGTCATCAAAATGTATCGGCATACATGAGCTTATTTTATTTAAAGCAACTGCCAAAGGGAAAAATGCTTGAAATAGCGAAATATATCCAATGGCACATGCACCCAATGAATATTTCAACATCAAAGGCAAGACGCAGAACAATTAACCTATTAGGTGACGAGTTTTACAATAACTTACTAATGTTGCATGAGGCAGATATCTATGCCAAGCAATTAACATAATACTTATAAATGAAAGATTAGAGGTGTAAACATGATACTTACAATTACATATACTCAGCCACCGGCAACGGATTTAGGGTATCTATTATATAAAAATCCATCAAGACCCCAAACCTTTGAGTTAAGCCATGGGAAAGCTCATATATTCTATCCGGAGGCAACAAAAGAAAGATGTACAGTTGCACTAATCCTCGATATCGACCCTATTGATTTGGCCCGAGGAAAGAAAGGCTCCTCGGGAGAAGGCGGATTGTTTGATTATGTAAACGACAGACCTTATGTTGCATCTTCCTTCTTGAGTGTAGCAATGTCAAGAGTGTTTGGAACAGCAATGTCCGGTAAATCTAAGGATAGGCCTGAGCTGGCAGCAATGGAATTACCGCTGCAGGCCAAAATAACGATGCTTCCCTGTAAAGGAGGGGAAGAAATCATCCACCGGCTGTTTGAACCCTTAGGTTACAAGGTAGCCGTCGAAGGATATATGCTGGATGAGAAATTCCCTGAATGGGGTAAAAGCAAGTATTATACGGTTTCTATTGAGGGGAAAGTCAAGCTTCGGGATTTGTTAAATCATATCTATGTTCTAATACCTGTACTTGACACTGAAAAGCACTACTGGGTCGGGGAAGATGAAATTGACAAGCTGCTTCAACATGGAGAGGGTTGGCTCATTAATCATCCTGAAAAAGGGCTAATCACGGGAAGGTATCTAAAGAGAAAGAAGAGTCTTATTAATCAGGCATTTAAAAGACTAGTAGAAGATAGTGGTGTAATAGATGAAGAAGACGAACCGGATCAGCCTTCACAGCCACAGGAAACTGAAAAGAAGCTCAATTTAAATCAGCAAAGACTCGGCACTGTAGTTGCGGTACTAAAAAGTGTTAATGCAAAAAGAGTAATAGACATAGGGTGCGGAGAAGGGAATCTTATCTCATTGCTTTTAAAGGATAAGGAGTTTGAGCAAATCACTGGTGTTGATGTTTCATACAATGTTCTTGAAAGGGCTAAGGATAGATTGAAAATTGATAGACTGCCCGAAATGAAAAGGAAAAGAATTAACTTATTTCAGGGTTCCTTGGTGTACAGGGATAAGCGATTTTCAGGATATGACGCAGCAACTGTTATTGAGGTTATAGAACACCTTGATGAAAATAGACTTAAAGCCTTTGAGAAGGTATTATTTAAGTTTGCAAGGCCGCAGACAGTAATTGTATCTACCCCAAACAAGGAATATAACACGCATTACTCAAACCTCCTTGAAGGAGATGTGCGTCACAGGGATCATCGTTTTGAGTGGACCCGTAAAGAGTTTGAAACGTGGGCAGCAGGGGTTGCTGAGAGTTACGGTTATAATGTGAGATTTTTACAAATAGGCGAGATCGATGATGAATTCGGAAGCCCTACACAGATGGGAGTGTTTACATTATGAAATTAACTATACCGGAGTTATCTTTAATAGTATTAATAGGTTCTTCAGGAAGTGGTAAGTCCACTTTTGCTAAAAAGCACTTTAAGCCGACAGAGATAATATCTTCGGATTTTTGCAGAGGTCTAGTCTCTGACGATGAAAATGATCAGACAGTTACTCAGACAGCGTTTGATGTCCTACATTATATAGCCTCAAAAAGGCTTCAGTTGGGGAAGCTTACAGTTGTTGATGCCACAAATGTGCAGGAAGCTGCAAGAAAGCCCCTTGTACAGATTGCCAGAGATTATCACTGTTTTCCTGTGGCTGTGGTATTTAACCTTCCGGAAAAGGTGTGTCATGAAAGGAATAAAAGTAGGACTGACAGACAGGTAGAAGAGTATGTAATAAAAAAGCACACCCAGCAACTTAAAAAGTCAATCAAAGGACTTCAAAGGGAAGGCTTCAGATATGTGTATGTACTTAACTCTCCTGAAGAGGTGGAAGAGGTTATATTTGAAAGACAACCTTTATGGAATAATAGGAAAGATGAGCACGGTCCTTTCGATATTATAGGAGATATTCACGGCTGCTTCGATGAGCTAAAGATGCTGCTTGAGAAATTGGGATACTGTGTTGAGAAAGTTAAAGATGGCACTGGAAGCGAAAATTACAGGGCAATGCATCCTGAGGGAAGAAAAGCTGTGTTCCTTGGGGACTTGGTAGACCGTGGTCCTAAAATTACAGAAGTGTTAAAGCTTGTTATGAGTATGGTAAAATCGGGAGCAGCACTTTGTGTACCGGGCAATCATGATATCAAGCTTTTAAAGAAGCTAAGGGGAAGTAATGTTCAGATCACTCATGGTTTGGATAATACTTTGGAGCAGCTTGAAAGAGAGTCTCCTGAATTTATTGAAGAAGTCAAAACCTTTATTGACGGGCTGGTAAGCCACTATGTATTAGATGATGGCAAGCTCGTTGTGGCCCATGCCGGGATGAAAGAAGAACTTCAGGGTAGAGGCTCGGGTAGAGTAAGGGAATTTGCCCTTTATGGAGAGACTACCGGTGAAACCGATGAATATGGATTGCCTGTGAGATATGATTGGGCTTCCGATTACCGCGGCAAGGCTACGGTCATTTATGGGCATACTCCCCATGCCGAGGCCTTAAAGATAAACAATACAATAAACATTGATACCGGATGCGTTTTTGGGGGAAAATTAACGGCTTATCGGTATCCTGAAAAAGAATTTGTGGATATCAAGGCCTCAAAAACCTACTATGAGCCTGCGAAGCCGTTTCTTCCTGAGGAAGAGAAGGCTGATGTTTTTGAAGCAAGGGGAGATAATGATACTCTGGATATCAATGATGTTCTGGGTAAGAGGATTATCGGAACCAGACTGATGAACAGCATTACAATACATGAAGAAAACTCTATTGCTGCTTTGGAGGTAATGAGCAGGTTTGCTGCTGATCCCCATTGGCTTATATATTTGCCACCTACTATGTCGCCAAGCGAGACCAGTAAAAAAGAAGGGATGCTGGAACACCCTGCTGAAGCTTTTGAGTACTTCCGTACAAGGGGAGTGGATAAAGTAGTGTGTGAACAGAAGCATATGGGTTCCCGTGCAGTGGTAATCGTATGCAAAGATAGCCAGGCAGCAGCAAAAAGATTCGGGGTTGTAGATGGAACCTCCGGAATATGCTACACTCGTACCGGAAGACATTTCTTTGATAATATGGAGCTTGAGGCAGCATTGATTGACAGAGTAAGAAAGGTTCTAGACAAGTCGGGATTCTGGAACGACTTTAATACTGACTGGGTATGCCTTGACTGTGAGTTGATGCCCTGGTCAGCCAAGGCACAGATGCTTTTGAAGGATCAATATTCGGCAGTGGGTGTTTCCAGTAGAGTTGCGTTGGATGAAGCTGTTAAGCTACTTGAGCAAGCATCTATGAATAAAACTGTTTCCTTTGATGTGGATAAGCAAACTTCAGGGAAGAATGCAGATATAAATGCACTTTTGCAAAGATTCAGGGAACGTTCAGAGCTGATGCACAAGTATGTGGATGCATACAGAGAATACTGTTGGCCTGTTAATTCTATCGATGACTTAAGGCTAGCACCCTTCCATATCCTTGCTACAGAAGGGAATGTGCATTCCGATAAAAACCACCTATGGCACATGGATAACATTGCTAAATACTGTGCGCAGGATGACAGCTTAATTATAGCAACAAACCATATTCTTGTTGATGTTACTGATACAGAAAGTATAGCCAAGGGCACAAAATGGTGGGAAGACCTGACCGCTTCCGGTGGAGAGGGAATGGTGGTAAAACCATACGACTTTATTGTAAAGAATGGCAGAGAACTTTTGCAGCCCGCTGTAAAATGCCGTGGAAAAGAATATCTCAGGATTATTTACGGACCTGAGTACACAATGGAAGAGAATATTCAAAGACTTCGAAACAGGGCTGTGGGAAAGAAACGCTCGTTGGCTCTTCGTGAATTTGCACTGGGAATGGAGTCTCTTGAACGTTTTGTAAGGAATGAGCCACTCTATAGAGTACATGAGTGTGTATTCGGAGTTCTGGCCATGGAAAGTGAACCGGTGGACCCGAGACTCTAGTTTTTTTGTTAGAGGACCTTGAATTCGGGGATTGATAATATTATATAAGGGCTTCAGCAAACCCTCAATTCCCTTTAACATTATTTAATATACTTAGTGACTATGGTGAATTTACCCTTTTTATCGGGACACTCTCGATTATGGAAGTTATGTCAGTGTTGATGCCTAAAGCTAAACGATAGATGTAAACATTACAGATAACGAGAGCAAAACCCCTTTGCATGTACAGGCTTCTGACGGAGAAGAACGATTTGATGTTATAGAGATTTTATTGGAAAATGGGGTGGATAAAACAATTAAGAACAAAAATGGAGAACGAGCATATGATATAGCAGTAAGCAGACAAGATAAAGACAATGCAGAAATACTTAGATAAAGCTGTATATAAGAAGATAGAAATCTCCTTCTTGGTAAGAATTATGAAAATAATATCCAAGAAGGAGATTCTTTATGTCAACATTAACGAAAGAGCAGATAAAAGAATTCTAGGTTAATCTTTTATCTGCTCTTTTACAACTTGTGGGTATACTATTGTATCGAATTAAATCGCCTAAACAGGATGTTGTTCTCAAGGTGTATGTGCTGGAACAAGTCGGATTCAAGCTCCTGAAGCTTGTCAAATGCTCTGCAATAGGTGCTGCAGCCATCTTTTGGCACGCTATAATCATTTGTTATTTTTCTAAGCTCCTTCAGAATACCACCTGCCGTATCGTGTTCATCTTCTGTTTCCTTCATGGTGGCGGAAATCCGATTCAATAGTTCGCCTGATGGATTGACATCATATTCCTTGATGATCGGAAAAAGAATTTCTTCTTCTTTAATCAAATGCTGCTCCAATTCTGTCTTGAGGCTATGAAACAGCTTGTGAACTTTGAAAAGGCTGGCATGGTTTGAACCGTGAACTCTTAATATCTTTGTTATAAGCTCACTGAGCTCAGGAAGAGTCCTTTTCAAAAATACATGGTGTGTATTTACTATATAATCAATCAACTTGGTTGAGGACATTTCCATAAAATTTGTCTGACTTGAAATGTTTTTGGACTCCTCATAGGCAGTATCCAATTTTCTCAATAATTGCTGTTCGTCTACCTTATCATTCTTTATTACCTCAGCGAGGGTTCTATGACCTCCACAACAAAAATCAATATTAAATTCTTTGAAAATCTCGCTAGCTTTTGGCATGATGGATACAATTTCTCCAATACTTTGTGAGCTACTAAATGTACTCATAATATCCTCCTCCAATTCTATCAATGTGTTAGTACTTGTTCCCCAAAGACTCTTCCTGCTTCTTCAGCAACTTCCAGACCCTCCTCATATGCGAACTTAATTCGCAGTGGGAATAATGGGATATCAACACCCGTACTGCCAATGAGATATTTTTGATTAATCACATTAAAGCCAACTTTATCAAGATAGTTTTCAATGTGCATGATTGCTTCTCCGCTCCAACCGTAGGAACCGAAAGCAGCTGCAAACTTATTCTTGACTTCCGCGCCCTCTAAGGATTTAAGAATCTCTTCAACATTTCCAACCATATCGGCATATTTGGTGGAGCTTCCTACCAAGACACCGTCGCTTTCTAGGATCCGCTTCTTTACTTCCTCCAAATCAGCATTTTTAAGATTGAATATGGAGGTTTCCACTCCTGTTTTTTCAAGCCCTTGAGCAAGTTTTTGTGCTATCTTTGTAGTATTACCTGTCATGGTAGAATATACGATTGTAACCTTCTTGGGTTCTTCTTGAACTGGGAGACTGCTCATTTCATCATACATTTGAATAAACTTTGCAGCATCCTCACGCAGGATATATCCATGGGAAGGAGCAATCACCTCTATATCAAGGTTTTTAATCTTCTCCAGCATATCCCTCACATAAGGTCTGTGGGGTGCCATGATGAGTGTATAGTAGACCTTAAAGTCTTCAATATATTCACCTTTTGCCAAATCATTAAACAGCTCGTAGTTTGCTATGTGAGTACTGAATATATCGCAAGGGAAAAGGATTTTATTTTCTTCCACGTAGGTAATCATTGTTTCCTCAGTGTGAAGGTAAGGTGTCTCGAAAAATCGTAGTGTCTTGCCGCCTATATCCAATGTATCTCCGTCTTTGATTACTATAAATTCCCTATGATGCAGCTTAAACATATCCTTTAGTAATTCTGCGGCTAATTTTGTAGTCACGATTTTTGCCTTCTTTGCTTTAGCTGCCAAGGCTGGCAGTGCCCCTGCATGATCCGGTTCAACATGGTTGATTACGATATATTCGATATCTTCCGGGTCAATAACTTTACTTAGGTTGTCAACATATTCCTTTCCATATGCGATATCCACCGTATCAATTACAGTTGGTTTTTCTGTCGCTAATAGATAACTGTTATATGTTGTTCCACGTTCTAGAATTAGACGATGAAAGGGTACTTTTCGGTCATCCACTTTTCCTACCCAAAATATATTATCAGCTATTTTTATAGTATCCATAATCAATACCTCCTTGATTCTTTTATATTTACGTTTCCTTTGTTATGATTAAATCATACACTGTTTTTAATTTTAAAACTGTGACCTATGTCATAATTTTGGACAATTAAAAAAACCAAGCGTTTTAATCTAACTTCCGCTTGGCTTTTATGCTATAGAGCATCAATGTTTCGAATAATAACTTTTTTGTTTCCAACCATTTCGATAATTCCTTCCTCTTGTAAGAGATTCATTTTCCGACTGACGGTTTCCCGTGCAACTCCTATATAATTGGCAATTCCTTCGCGACTTAACGGCAGTTCAACAATGATTCCGTTTTGACTCTCTTTACCGTATTTTCTTGCAAATTCGAGAAGGACTTCATTCACTCTTTCCTCTGCATTTTTTGTTCCCATACTTTCAACTGCGTTTTCCAGCCGTTCTAGCCTACTGCATAGCTCCTCAATGATTTTTAAGCCAATTTCGGGATATTCTCGAAGCAGTTTTTTGAAGTCATCCTTCTTAATGGTGCAAACATGGGTTACTTCCAATGCTTCAACATTATATTGGGCGTTTTGATTTATTAAAAGGTTCTTTTCTCCAAAAAAATCACCCTGAGAAAAGATATATATAATTTGCTCTTTTCCTTCGAAGGTATTCCTAAAAGCTTTCACTTTTCCGCTGTTAATTATAATTAAACTGTCTAGGTGTGAGCCCTCAAGAATAATCATTTCTCCCCGGGAATATCGTTTTCTTATTATCAAGTTTACAACCCTGTTGATTTCCTCTGCATTCAAGGTAGAAAATATCGGCACTCTTTTTGCACAAATTTTATGCTGACATCTCTCACAGTTACAACTATGATTATTCATATGATTACTCTCCTTTTGAGCATGTAGACTTCTATTACATTTTATTATTACACCAACTTGAATACAATCATATCATAAAATTATATTTTTCCCGGCATATGCCAAGAAATTTTCATGGTTTTAACTAAAACTTTGAATTTGAATATTTATATCACAAAATTTTTATATACCTTGTATTACGATGTAGTTTGTAATACAATATAATTAGCATTACAATACTGGAGGTGATTTGTTTTGAATAAAGAGCTTATGAAAGGCAGTATTGATATACTTCTGCTACTATTAATAGCTAAAGAGGACTTGTACGGGTATGAAATTGCTAAGAGGTTAAAAGAAAAAAGCAATCATCTATATAATATTGGTGAAGGAACTTTGTATCCTGCACTTCAAAGGATGGAGAAAAAAGGACTGATTAGATCCTACTGGGGTGATTCTGATGGTGGCGGCAGGCGCAAGTATTATTCTATTACGGATGAAGGCAAAAAACAGCTTGCTAAAAGATTGGACGAATGGGATGCACTGAGTAAGTTGGTAAATTCATGTAAGGAGGGGTTGGTATGGGCCAATTTGATGATTACATTAACTCAATCATAAAAGGCTTGAGGATAACCGAAGAGAAAAAAGCTGAAATGGCTGAAGAGTTTTTAGATCATTTACAAATGCTGAAGATAGAATATTTATCAAAAGGTATGAGCGAGAGCGATGCTACCAAACAAGCTATGATTACTTTTGGTGAGGAGAAACGCCTGAAAAGAGAGTTGTCAAAAAGTTTGTCAAGCTATAAGAGTTTGCATAATATTATTGGCGGTGTAATCATACTTCTTATTGCTTTTATAATTGGAAGATATGTTCCTGTACCGGGGTATGATCTAGAGTATTCACATTCTCCTATTTATGGTGTGTTATATACTGTTATGCCAAACAATATATTATTTATTGCTCTAGGATACTATCTTCCTATCTTTTTAAAGAGGATGGAAAAAATACAGAATATCCTGTTAGCATCTATTGTGACGGGAGTTGTATACAGGTTATTTATACATTTACTCTTTTCAACATCGTGGAATAGCTTGGAAATTACAACGAAGTTAATTATGCTCGCATCTCCATTGGTTATTATTTCGAATATTATTGAATCTATGCTTGGTTTTACTCTGCTGCAATTGTTTCATAGGATGCCGAATATTTGTAAAAAATCGGTGATTAAGCATTTTGATTAATTATATTATGGGATAATAGAATTCTAAAGTAAATTTACAAAAAAGAATCTGAACTTGAATTCAGGTTCTATTTTTTATGTCATCCATAGTTTTTTTACCCCGACTTATCTGTGGTTGGCAATTCGGGTATTTTAAATATCTTTTATGAATGAAGCTACTTGTATTCATTTTGATAGGATTGTAGTTTCCAACAATACAAATTATCCACTGACTAGTTAAATTTAGCTAAGAATTATGATAAAATTTTAATAAGCTTAAGTAAATTAAATGGAAGGAAATGAGAAGGGGGTTAGTATGAGAGAACGCAAAAGTTTATAAGTTTTATTTTGAGGTGCGCAAAAAATAAGCTTGATGAAAATTCAGATGCAGAAATACTTATTGTATTGACTAATGGGGATATACCCATATATGACTATAAAAGTGACAAGTTATTGAATTCTATTAAAATTTATAGAGTGGAGTAATTGATTTTGGTGAAATTTTTCATGGCTTTAATGTAAATTGCTTTTCAAGACAAAAATGACAATATGGATAGGGGGAGAAAAATGGCGTGGTGCCCTAAGTGTAACTTGGAATATATAGATGGAAGTAATGCTTGTAGTGGATGTGGAAGTCATCTTGAAGAAAAGCATATACAAATATACAGGCAGACTGTATATAAAAAGAATATGGTGCTTAAAGTTATTTTGATTTTATGTTTGCTATATGCCTTGATTGGATTTAAACTTTGGGTATTAAGTATGATAGATACAGATTGGAGTATTATAAGACCCTTGTGTTGCGGAGACTGTGACAAGGTATGGTATAGTCAATATTGGAATTCTTATTTTTGGTATACACTTCCGTTTGCTATAATGACTTTTCCTATTTATATAAATATTGGGAGTATTGGAAATTCACTAGTTATGTCAGTTTTAAATATATATTTGATTTTTGTTCCGTTACTGATATTTTTGATTTATACAAAGTTAAGGCAACTATATGGTAGAGTGCTGAGAAAAGTCAAAAAGTAAATTAGAGTTGCGATGGCACCATATTTCAGGCAGCAAGTCCATTGGAGTAAAGGACATGTTTACGAGGTATGATTGCCATATCCATTCATCGGGGTAAATCCGCTCACGGGTATTTGCAGCGGGTCTGGTTCATCGATGTTTCAAAAGGTAAATGTTCTACAATATCTTTTTTTATCATACATAATCTGATAATCTATTTATATTAATAAAATGAAGAATGGAAGGTAAACATGGAAAAAATCACTGCTTTTTTACGGGATGAACTGTCAGGCTGGAAGCCTTGGGAGGTTTTATGGATTATCATATCTACCGTAACAATTTTGTCGCTTTCTATATATTTAAACGAAAGCTTGATTGGAATTATTATGGCTATAACTGGAGTGATATGTGTTGTATTGACCGGCAAAGGTAAACTTTCATCTTATGTGTTTGGAATGGTTAATACTGTGCTATATGCTTATGTTGCCTATGGCGCAAAATATTATGGTGATGCTATGCTCAATATTTTATACTATGCTCCTATGAATGTAGTTGGTTGGGTGATGTGGAATAAGCATATAAGCGTGGAGACAAAAGAAGTAGAAAAGAAAAGGCTGAAAGGAACTGGGATCGTCAGTGTATTTATTGGCTCTGCCATAGGGATTTTCCTATATGGTTTGATTTTAAAGAGGATGGGAGGAAGCCTTCCTTTTGTAGATGCTTTAACCACAGTATTTTCTGTTGTTGCACAGATTCTATGTGTAAAGAGATATATGGAACAGTGGATACTTTGGATTATTATTGATGTAGTTTCGGTATACATGTGGGCAGTAGCTTTTATAAACGGAGGAGAGAGCATTGCAACATTAATAATGTGGAGCATTTATCTGTTAAATGCTATTTTCATGTTTGTTAAATGGTATAGAGAAAGCAGGAGGAGTGAGGCAAATGTATAACGTTGGGATATATGGAGGGTCTTTTAATCCTCTGCATCTAGGACATATCCGATGCATAATTGAAGCGGCGAATCAGTGCAAGGAATTGCACATCATTATCAGTTGCGGCTTAAATCGGAACGAGATACCGCCGAGAATACGGTATCGCTGGATTTATCAAGTGACAAAGCATATTGGCAATGTAAAAATACACTTTCTTGAGGATGATGCCCCTGATAAGATTGCTTATTCAAAAGAGTATTGGCATAAAGATGCACAGAAAGTAAAAGATATGATAGGACAACCGATTGATGTAGTTTTCTGTGGAAGCGACTATGATGAAAATAGTTTTTGGAAACGGTGTTATGAAGAAAGCGAGCTTTATATCATCAAACGAAATGGAATTAGTTCGACAGAGGTACGAAAGAATCCTTATGCTAATTGGGATAGCATTCCAAATGTTGTGAGAGAATATTTTACTAAAAAAGTTCTGCTTATTGGTGGTGAAAGTACCGGAAAATCAACGCTTACAATAAATTTAGCAAATTATTATAATACTAATTATATTGACGAAGCCGGAAGAGAAATTTCAATGCGCTCAGGAACAGATATGCTTATGCTACCAAGTGATTTCACCGATATCCTTTTGACGCATAAAATGAATGAAATAGAGGCAATTAAACATAGTAATAAAGTTTTGTTTATTGACACAGATTGTTTGATTACCAGATTCTATATTGATTTTCTGGACGATGCGCAAAATGAAAAACAGAAGAATAAGGCGCTGGCTGATGCACTTTCAGATTTAAACCATTACGATTTGGTTTTTTATTTAGAGCCCGACGTGGAATTTGTACAGGATGGCGACAGAAGTGAAGTTATAGCCGCCGATCGGCAAAAGTACGGAAATCAAATAAAGAAACTATTTGATGAGCGCGGTATAAAGTATATTAGTGTTGGTGGTAGTTACCATGAGCGCTTTCTTCGTGTGACATCGGAGGTTGATAAGCTACTCGGTATTAATAGGATAGAATAGAGAAGGTGGTTTATTCTTAAAGGCTTTGGGCTTAATGACAAAATGCTGAAGAAGGATAAGCTATTTGAAGTAAACAAAGGGGTTTTTAAGACATTGGGATTTTCTCTTGGCTGCTATGCCGGAGGCACCAATGCTGCAAAACCCTATTTTTATTGTATGAAGACACATATCAATTGTAGAGGAGACTTTCAGTGGATTCTTTACATTAAGAAAATTGTATTATACAGCCTTCATAAGTTCAATCATTATCAAAATCAATATCCACTATTGCCCCGTTGGCAGCATTTACTTTTACTTCGTAAACTCCATATGCTGTTCTGATATTTACTTCATAAACCAATATGCCATTCTCAGTGTCCATTTCTACTCTGATTACCTGTCCTGGAATACGTTGCAAGGCTATTTGTACGGCGTGTTGCTGGGTAATTAGCCTATTGTACCAAGGGTTATGCCAGTAACTGGCCCAAGGGTTATATGGCATATAAGATTACCTCCTTTCCGAGAGAATGTTTACATAATACATAATATGCAAATCTAAGTACTTTAGTGTTGGGGAGTGTCCGGAATGGACAAATGATTTTACACATCTATAAAAAACTAAAAGATTAATATAAGCCCAGAACTATATAGTTTAAATTTTATAATCAAAATTTAGTCCCACATATGCTATATACGCACTATAATAAAATATAACTTATCAGAAGGTGGGAACATGATAAGAATAAATGATGTTTTTGCAATTTTATTATTGATATTGCCAGGGGTCTTAACTGAAAAAATAGTCCGCTTTTGCGGAAGTGCCAATGAAGAAGAAAAGCAAAGTGATTTTAAAAGCACTATGAATGGCATACTATATAGCTTGCCGATTATGCTTTTTGTAGGAGTTATCGTAGACTATTTTGAGGGCTTGGACAGCATACCCGAAATATTTGATGCTTTTAGTTCTATCCGTTTTGTAATGGTATTTGCGGTAATGTCAGTTACTACTTCAATTATTTTTGGTATTGTTATAGCGTGGTTTAAAAGAAAATATCAAAACCCCATAAGGGCATTTGTACAGAAAAAAATATTTAGAAAGAATATATTGACCAGCGAAGATACCTGCTGGGAATCATTTTTTTCCAGCAGAGATTCTATGTATCTAGAAGTAATTCGAGATGGCGAATCTTATTTTGGCTTTCATACTCAATTTTCTTTGAATGATGAGGAAAAGGAGCTAATACTCCATCCAATAAAATACTTGGATTATTATCCTGAAGAAGAGATACGGCCATTATTTCAAGACGTAAATAGAATCTTTATAAATTTTGAAAAAAATATCGTAATCAAGGATTACGATACCACAAAATATATAGAATGGTTGAAAGGGAAAGTAGAAAGAGAAAATACTATTCCTTAGGTTTTGGTGGTGGGGCTGGCGGAGGATTAATTGGAGTTCCGGACCGTGTTCCTCCGTTTGGTTTATCTGGCATTTAATAAGCCCTCCTTTTTTATGTTCAACGTCTATCCATAAAGTATATGCCATGAATATATCATAAAAGCACTGGCGTAATCCTTGATAATGAAAAGCGTGATCCGATAGATAAGGGCAGGGTTATGCTACCTTCTAAACTGTTTCTCAAAGCTTGTAGCTGAAATAGAATTGTTTTTGCCGGTTTATTTACACCATATGTATAATTGCATCATATTTTATAAGAGAATTATTATTTTGGATAGGGTGGTAGTTTGGAAGGGAAGGTGCCTTTAGACACAGCATATAACATTGGAGGCGGTGATAATAATGGATTTAATGGCCTGGGCTAAAGAAAATATTCAATTCGTGGGAAACTCACACACCAACAAGTCCAGCCGACAGCAGCGAATTCCCGAAATGATAGTTAACCACATATCGGAAGGAACTATATCTAGTTTGATAAGTTGGTTTACATCCCCCAGTAACACAGTATCCAGTGCCCATTTTGGGGTAAGTAAAACAGGTAACATATATCAGTTTGTTGCTATAGAGGATTGTGCATGGGCTAATGGGCTGACATCCGGAATAGAAAACGCGACAGCTGAGCTGGTGCTAGAGAAAGGTAAGTCTGAAAATCCCAACTGGTATTCGGTAAGCATTGAACATGAAGGGATTTGGGCAGAAACAAAAGGTGCATTAACTCTTGAGCAGTTAGAGGCAACAAAGATGCTTCACAGATACATAATTGAATATGTAAAAGATAAATACGGCCATGATATTGAGCCGTCGGCAAAAACTATAATTGGACATTATGATATAGACAAAAACGAAAGACCCAACTGTCCTGGGGAACTATTTCCGTTTCGGGAGATAATCGACTTTTTGACCTATTATGGACTGCCCTTTAAAGACATAAAAGACCACTGGGCTGAAGACCTGATAGTTGATGCATATGAGCAGGGCATAATAAAAGGTTATCAGGATGGAACCTTCAGGCCCGATGCGCCAATGAGTAGGGCTGAAGGAATCGCTCTTGCGATGGCGATACTGAAAAAACTAAAGAATTAATTATCCAAAGGGTTGTGAAAAGTCTCATTGTAATCTTACAGGGACTTTTCTTTTTTTAAACACGAGTAAATAAATATGAAAAATAACAAATAAAGTATTGACATTTGATTAGTTATGATTTAAAATAAAATACAATAAAACATATATGAGAACTAAGGATTAGAGTTGACCAGAAAACTGGAGGCTAGGTAATTCACTTCGAAGTGGAAACAATGCCTCTTATTTTTTTACAAGGAGATGATGGTAATTGAGTAAAAGAGAGTTTGGATTTGATACTCTACAGGTTCACGCAGGCCAGGTGCCGGACCCTGCGACAGGTTCTAGGGCTGTTCCGATTTATCAAACAGCATCATATTCAATAGAAAACCAAGAACGTGCAGAAATCTTATTTTCACTAAAGGAATTTGGATATACATATACAAGAATAGTAAACCCAACAAATGAGGTGTTGGAGCAGAGAATAGCCGCGTTAGAGGGAGGTTCTGGAGCTTTGGCTCTTGCATCCGGTTCGGCGGCAGTTACATATTCAATATTGAATATTGCCAAGGCTGGAGATGAAATTGTTGCTGCAAGCACTTTGTATGGGGGCACATATAATCTGTTTTCCATTACTTTACCTGACCTTGGAATAAAAACTATTTTTGTGGATCCCGATGACCCTGAAAACTTCAGAAAGGCTATCACAGAAAAAACGAAAGCACTTTACATTGAGTCGATAGGAAATCCCGGGATTAATATTATTGACATTGAAAAGGTAGCCGATATTGCCCATCAAAATGGAATTCCTCTAATTGTGGACAATACCTTCGGAACGCCTTATCTTATCAAACCCTTTGAATACGGGGCAGACGTTGTAGTCCATTCGGCAACAAAATTTATTGGCGGCCATGGTACCTCCATAGGTGGACTTATAGTTGATGGGGGAAAGTTTGACTGGTCTAAAAGCGGGAAGTTTTCGGGATTTACAGAGCCGGACAGAAGCTATGGGGGTCTTAGGTTTTATGAACGTTTCAAGGAGACAGCATACATAGTAAAGGCTAGAGTCAAGCTTTTACGAGACACCGGTGCAGCTATAAGTCCCTTTAATTCATTTTTGTTCCTTCAAGGCTTGGAGACCCTTTCTCTGCGGGTACAAAAGCATGTATCCAACGCTCAAAAAATAGCAGAGTTTTTAAAGGAGCATCCTGCTGTTTCATGGGTCAATTATCCGAGCCTTCCTGGCAATAAATATTATGATCTGGCTAAAAGGTATTTTCCCAAGGGCGCGGGTTCTATTTTTACCTTTGGCATAAAAGGTGGAGTTGATGCAGCCAAGAGGTTTATTGATAACCTTGAAATTTTCTCACTTCTAGCAAATGTTGCAGATGCAAAATCATTGGTAATCCATCCTGCAAGTTCAACACACGCACAGCTGTCGGAGGAGGAACAGCGATCGGCAGGAGTACTGCCCGACTTAATTCGTCTTTCCATAGGTATAGAAGATGCAGATGATTTGATTTTCGATTTGGATCAGGCTTTAAGAAAGGCAACTAACGTCTAAGGTTATTGAAGTTCCCAATACTGTTTTAAATAAGTTCCTAAAAGAGTTTAGGAATTTTAAATTAATAAAAACACGACTAAACAAGTATGAATACTAATGAAAGTGGATGGAGATATGACTGAATTTACAAAGCAGCTTTATTGTTCAAAACAATTGGTAAGGGAAGAGTATGAAATACTTGAAGAAATATAACAAATTAAGGGGGAGGATTTTAAGATGAAAAGAAGGGTTTTGTCGGTAATTGCTATAGTTGTGTTGCTTACTTTGGTGTTGTCGGGATGCAGAAAAGAGGAAAATACATCGGGGAGGGATGTCACAAAACACACAGGATCAACAGCGGTAAGTCCCGATGATGGCTCAAAGAAATTGAAGAAGATAACGGTATCCTATGCCGGAGGAACATGCGAAGCACCATTGTTTGTTGCATACCATAAAGGCTTTTTCGAGGATGAGGGCTTAGAGGTTGAGTTCGTAAAAGCAGATTTCGAAAAGCTAAAAACCGGAATAGCTTCAGGAAAAATTGACGCATCTGTGGGTAACTTCGCATGGTTTAAAGCTATTGAACAAGGCTTGAAGGTTAAGCTTACTGCAGGAATTCACGCAGGATGTATTGTAGCCGTGGCACCGCCGGATTCCGGTATAAAAAGTGTTACAGACTTAAAAGGCAAAACCATAGGTGTGGAATCAATAGGCGGAGGACCAATGATTATTCTGTCCTTTGAGCTTCAAAAAGCCGGGGTCGACCCTAAAAAAGATGTTCAGTGGAAGGCATTTCCTTCTGCGCAGCTTGAAACGGCGATAGACAAAAAGGAAATTGATGCCTTTATCACTTGGGACCCGTTCGGAACAAAGCTTGTCAGGGAAAAGAATTATCTTGCCTTGGTTGATATAGCCAAAGATGAGCCCTATAAATCCGGATACTGCTGCTATACTGTGGTAAGTGAAAAGCTGGTAAAGGAAGATCCTGATGCTGCAGCCAGATATACCAGAGCAATCTTGAGATCCGCTGAGTGGGTAGGTGAAAATATTGATGAAGCCTCTAAAATTGAGGTTGAAAACAATTATGTATCTGTTGGTGTAGAGGAAAATGCAGATTTCCTCAGAGGCTATGTTTGGAGACCGGGTGTAAAGGGCGCTAAAGAAAACATCAAATTCTTTATTCATGAACAAAAAGAGCAAGGTATACTTGATGCTTCTACCGATGAAACAGAATTATTTAACAAGATATTTGCAGAAGTCATACCTGACTTTAATGGAAACTAAATAAATCCTAAAAGGGGGGATAAAACAATGGCTGTAAATCAGTTAAACTACTCCGAAAATATCAGCATACATACAAATGAGGGTATAAACTGCAAAACAAGAAAAGCATTTTTCCCAATAATATTTTTACCGCTACTTGCTTTTGCATTAGCCCTGCATCTTCATCTAACCGTACCGAACAATCAGGAATTAAGCATCCGTTACACATATGCAGCAGTTTTAGTGGCAGCAACAGCTTTGTATTCGATACTATGCTTGCTTTCGTTAAAGATTGAAATACTCTCACAGAAGCTTAAACATTTTGTACCCCTTATTACGGTGGCAGTCTTGTTAGTGGAGCTATGGGACCTGGTAACGCTGAAGCTTGCATTGCTTGAACTTCCCTACTTTCCGGGGCCCGACAAAGTCCTCTCGGTATTTAAGGATGATTGGCAACTGCTTCTTAAAAGCACATTATATTCTTTGAGGCTTATGTTTATAGCCTATTTAATAGGAGTGCTTCTCGGATTGGTTACAGGTATAACTATGGGCTGGAGCAAAAAGGTCAACTACTGGGTAACACCATTTCTTAGAGTAATAGGCCCTGTTCCTGCCACCGCATGGATTCCAGTAGCAATGGTAGTTTTTCCGACAACTTTTTCGGCAAGTGTATTTCTGATTGTTCTTGCGGTTTGGTTTCCGGTGACGGTTATGACCAGCTCAGGCATAGCAAATGTGAGAAATTCCTTCTTTGAAGTAGCCAGAACCCTTGGGGCTGATAAGAAATATCTGATATTTAAAGTTGCCATACCAGCAGCCTATCCAAATATATTTATCGGATTATTTATGGGAATGGGCTCTTCATTTCTGACCCTCATAGTAGGGGAAATGATAGGTGTAAAAGCCGGGCTCGGATGGTATATCAACTGGGCGCAAGGCTGGGCGGAGCTTCACAAGGTATATGCAAGTCTCATTTTAATGGCAGTAATATTCTCAAGCCTTTTGACCTTGTTGTTCAAGGTTAAGGACAAAGTTCTAATCTGGCAGAAGGGGCTGATAAAATGGTAAATTCCCGAAAGATAGATTCCGGAAAGCTAGAGATTAAAAATGTAAAACGCACTTTTGTGGATGTTAACGGCAATGAAATTGTGGCGCTAAATGATGCAAGTCTTACAGTAAATGAAGGAGAATTTGTTTCCCTAGTTGGCCCCAGTGGCTGCGGTAAATCAACTTTACTTAGGCTCATAGCAGGACTTGATAATCCAGACTTGGGAGAAGTGCTGCTTGACGGGACAGCAATTTTGGGTCCGGGGTATGAAAGAGGCTTGGTATTTCAAGATCCAACACTTTTCCCGTGGCTGAATGTAAAAAATAATGTGGCATCGGGATTAATTGCAAGAAAGGTCTATAACAAAAAGCAAAATGAGGTGCAGGACTATATTAATCTTGTGGGCCTTACCGGCTTTGAAAACTCTTACCCTCATCAATTGTCGGGAGGAATGGCTCAGCGTGTGGCCCTTGCCAGAGCCCTTGTAAACCACCCGAAGGTGCTGTTGTTGGATGAACCGCTGGGAGCATTGGATGCTTTTACCCGGATGCAAATGCAGGATGAGATTTTGAGAATATGGCAGGAGCGCCAAATCACCGTTGTTTTAGTAACCCATGATATAGATGAGGCAATCTATATGAGCGACAGAATTATAATTATGACACCACGGCCGGGAAAGATTCAAGAGATAATAAATGTCGAGATTGGAAGGCCAAGAAGGAGAAACGATCCCGACTTCTTCAGAATAAGATCAAAAATCCTTGAACTCTTGAATTTTGCCAAAGAGGAGCAATTAAGCTATTATCTCTAATCGCTCAAATAAACCTGGGGTTTCTTATACGATTTAAAAATCTATAAAGTGTTTGGGGGAAGTATCTATGTCAGAGATAAATAAAAGTGATAGAAGAGCACTTACTGAGGAAGATACAAAAAGACTAATTCAAATCATCAATAATATAAAATTCGGAACAGTCACGATTATTATTCAAGACGGCAAGGTGATTCAAATTGAAAAGAATGAAAAAATAAGGCTTGTCTAAAGGTGGGGTTATAAATGGGGAAGTTTGTTGATCGTCCAAAATATATTTGTGCAATGGGAGGTGCCGTTGCTACACTTAATGCCTTGCCCGGTGTTGTTCCTATACTTCATGCAGCAGCCGGGTGTGGATTCAATATATCAAATGCAATTAATGGAGGCGGCGGCTATGTGGGAAGCGGATATTGCGGAGGCCAGTCGCTACCAAGCTCAAATGTTTTTGAAAAGGAAATTGTTTTCGGCGGTGAGGGAAGGCTCGAACAGCAGATTTTAAGCACAATGGAAATTGCAGAGGCAGATATTTATTTTGTCATTACAGGCTGCATGGTGGAAATGATAGGAGATGATGCGGTATCTGTAGTTAAAAGGCTCAACAAGGGCAAGAGGTTATTTGCTGCCGATACCGGAGGGTTTAGAGGAAACTCTTATAAAGGCTATGATATTGTTTTGTCAAAGCTCTTCAGTGAGTACGTCCAAACCGGTCTTGAAAAGGATGAAAGGCTGGTTAACCTCTGGGGCATTGTACCTGTACAGGATGTTTACTGGAAGGGAAACTTAAGGGTTTTAAAAAAGCTTGTTGAAGGTCTGGGGTATAAGGTCAACACATTTTTTGGAGAAGATGAAACCCTTGAGGACTTAAAAGAATCGTCAAAAGCAATTCTAAATATTGTTGTCTCGGATACATACGGGATTGATGCGGCCAAAACCTTTAAAGAAGTGCATGACACTGATTATATCACCACTGATTTTCCCATTGGAGACCATGGAACAGCAAGATTTATTAAAGAAGTGGGAACAGCCCTTGGTGCAAGTAATGAAGTAATCAATGCGCTTATTAAAAAGGAAAGAAAAAGGTATTACGGGTACTTAGAGAGGGTTGTGGATGCCTATAGCGATTTTGATCTTCAAAGATACGCAGTTATTGTAGGGGATGCAAATTATACTCAGGGACTTACAAGATTCCTTTCCGATGATTTGGGCTGGCTTCCTGAATTGGTTATTATAAATGATTTGCTGGAGGAAGAACAAAAGGAATTCTTAAGAAGGAAATTTAGTGACTATGAATCGGGGATAAAGCCTGAGTTGGTATTTGATACAGATGCCTCTAGTGTATTGAAACATATAAACCGCCATTGGGAAGTGAATAAAAACCCCAGATATTATGATTCAATGACTCCAGCTTTTCTCATCGGCAGTAGTTTTGAAAAAGAAACTGCCCAAAAAATTAAAGCTCAACACTTAAGTGTAATGTATCCGGTTTCCAACCGTGTTGTTTTGGATAGGGCATACGCAGGCTTCGAGGGAGCACTTACATTAACGGAGGATATTTTCAGTGTGCTTTTGGAGAGTAGATGATGGGAGGATTTATCAATGGAAAATAGAGTATACAATTATCTCAATGAAAAAGCTCCGCCGGTAAGGGAGGACAGACTGAAGGCCTGCAGCGCCTTTGGCGGAAGCTGCTGTGCCCTTTCTGAAGGAATCAGGAAAGGTTGCCTTAACGGAACAAGAAGGCAGTTTTCGCAAACCCAGGGATGTACGCTTGTTTTGAGCCTGGCAATTCTAAATACCGTACGCAATGCAGTTATTGTTGTGCACGGCCCTATCGGGTGCGGTGGAGGCAATATTTTCTTTGCCGGGATTTCAAAGATGTTTAAGCAGCTAAGAGACCCAAAAGCTGAAGGACTGATTTGGATTAACACCAATCTTGACGAGGCAGACAGTATATCTGGCGGAGAAGCAAAACTCAAAGAAGCAATATTATTTGCAGAAGAAGAATTCCGGCCTGAGGCAATTATTGTAGTAAACAGCTGTGTTCCTGCCATTATCGGGGATGATGTGGAAAGTGTGGCTAAGGACCTGCAAAAAAGGATAGCAGCAAAAATAGTAACAGTACATTGTGAGGGCTTTAAAAGCAAAATTATGGCGACAGCTTATGACTCGGTTTACCATGGGATACTTAGAAATCTCGTAATCGGTAATGAAAAGCCTCAAAAAGACTTTATAGATGACGAGGAGAGATACAAAGCAGAGCTTGTAAAAAGCAAAACCGTAAATCTTTTAAATGTTTCGTCAATGAGTCATAGCGATGAATTGGAGCTTAAGCGTATACTGGAGGCTTTAGGACTAAAGGTCAGGATTCTTCCTTGTTATTCGACTCCTGAAGACTTTGAAGAGATTCATGAGGCGGCCTTGAACGTAAGTATCTGTTCAACCCATGATGATTATTTTGTGGGGCATTTGAAAGAACATTACAACATACCCTATATCCTTGAAACCATACCGATAGGCATTGAAAATACAAATAAATGGGTGCTGGATATTGCTGAGCATTTCGGTCTTCGCCAGGAGGCACAGAGGTTGGTTGAGTATGAAACCCGAGAACTCAATAAAGCACTGGAACCATATAAAAAAGCCCTTGCCAATAAAACCGTATTCTTGGCAGGAGGAGAAATAAGGGTTCTTGCAACTGCAGAGCTGTTGCAGGACTTGGGGCTCGAGGTTTTGGGAATGAAGGGCTATCACTTTGATGAATTTGGTGAAAAGCTGATTCCGACGGTAAAGAACAATGACAAGATGGTCTTTAACATAGCAACAGGTCAACCCTTTGAACAATCCAACCTCTTAAAGAACCTTAAGCCTGATGTATATGTAGGGCATGTGGGCGGAAATGTGTGGGCTGCCAAGCAAGGCTTGCCGGTATTCCCTATTTTCTCGCAGGCAGTAAACTATATGGGATACTCAGGGGTATTTGAGGTGGCACGAAGATTAAACAGGATACTAAAGAACAATTCTTTTAATAAAAACATTTCAAAACATACAAGGCTTCCATATTATGACAGTTGGTACGAGGAGGATCCGTTTAAATATATTGAAAATCAGGGGAAATGAAGAAAATGGGAGGCGATTTAAGATGGTATATGACAGCGCGAATTTAAATGTTACGATGCGCCCAGAGCTTCGCCGGCATCCATGTCTGGATGCCGGAAGCCATAATAAATACGGAAGAATTCACTTGCCGGTAAGTCCTATATGTAATATACAGTGCAAGTTTTGCCGCAGATGCTTTAACAAATGGGAGGAACGACCCGGAGTGACCAGAAAAATACTTTCCCCAAAAGAAGCCTTAACTATAGTGGATAGAGCTTTAGAATTATGCCCTCAAATTACGGTTGTGGGTATTGCCGGTCCCGGGGACTCTCTTGCCAGCAATCATGCCATTGACACTTTCAGGGTGGTACATGAAAAATATCCTGAGCTGATTAAGTGCCTTAGCACAAATGGTCTGATGCTTCCGGATAGGGCAAAGGACCTTGTGGAGGTGGGGGTTAGTACCTTGACAGTTACTGTTAATGCTGTAGATGCTGATATATTGTCCAATATCTGTACACATATAGTATGGGATGGAAAAGTTAATTATGGGAAGGAAGCAGCATTAAGGCTCCTCGCTTCTCAGACCAGAGGAATATGGGAAGCGCACAAGAGAGGAATCTTTGTAAAAATCAATACTGTTTTAATACCGGGAATAAATGATGAACATGTGGGTGACGTGGCAAGGACTGTAGCCGGACTTGGAGCGAGCAAAATCAATATTATACCTTTGATTCCCCAATTCGAAATGGCAGATATTGAGGCCCCCGATTGTGCGATGCTAAATAAAGCAAGAGAGGATGCGGAGCAGTATTTAGAGGTGTTCAGGCATTGCACCCACTGTAGGGCTGACGCATGTGGAATACCGGGAAGTAATGAGGATTTGGCCGATAGGCTTTATGAGCAAAGGATAGAAACATTTTCCCACGGATAACAGGTTTATGAAAGAAGGTTTTATTATATGGGTTATAAGGTGGCTGTTGCAAGCAGTGATGGGAAAGTAGTAAATACCCACTTTGGAAGAGCATTGAACTTTTTGATTTTTGAAATTAATGAAGATGGATGGGAGTTTTTGGAGTCCAGAGAAAATCGTCCTGCATGCTCTTATGGTGAACATAGTGAAGGTGGGCTATTATATTCAGCCGAACTACTTGCCGATTGTAAAATTGTTTTAGCGTCTATGATTGGATCCGGAGCAATACAAGTACTTGAGCAGAAAGGAATAAAAGCTTTTGCTGCGGCCGGATATATTGATGAGCTGTTGGATAGATTGGTAAATCCCAAAATAAAAATCTAAAGGTTAGGAGTGTTTAAATTGGCAAATAAAAAGATTAAGCAGATAGCTATTTACGGAAAAGGTGGAATCGGAAAATCCACAACCACATCCAATATAAGTGCAGCTTTGGTAAAACAGGGTTTTAAAGTAATGCAGTTTGGATGTGACCCCAAAAGTGATTCCACCAATACTTTAAGAGGTGGTAAATATATACCTACAGTTTTGGACACATTGAGGGAAAAGACCACAGTAAAGGCCAGTGAGGTTATACATGAAGGATTCGGCGGAGTGTACTGCGTTGAAGCAGGAGGGCCGGCTCCAGGAGTTGGCTGTGCCGGAAGAGGAATAATAACTGCTGTCCAATTATTCAAGCAACAAAGGGTTTTTGAAGAGCTGGATCTGGATTTTGTAATATATGATGTCCTTGGAGATGTGGTTTGCGGAGGATTTGCCGTTCCCATCAGGGAAGGTATTGCAGAGCATGTATTTACAGTATCGTCAGCAGATTTTATGGCTGTTTATGCGGCAAATAACCTTTTTAGAGGAATACACAAGTATTCAAATGCCGGAGGTGCCTTGTTGGGAGGCGTCATAGCCAACTCAATAAATGCCCCCTATGCCAAAGAGATAATAGATGATTTTGTCAAACAAACAAAAACCCAGGTGGTAGAATACGTTCCAAGATCGGTCACTGTCACGCAAAGTGAGCTTCAGGGCAAAACCACAATTGAAGCGGCTCCAAATTCAGAGCAGGCAAAGATATATACAAGACTTGCATTAAAAATTGCGGAGCACACTGAGTCAAAGGTACCTGAGCCTTTGGATGTCCATGAGCTTCGGGAATGGGCTTCTAAATGGGCGGATCATTTGCTGGCCCTTGAAACGGGTGAAGTCACAAGCAAAGCGTCTTGCATTTGAGAGGAGTGGGAGATTTCTATGGGGGTCAGTTTTAGAGGAAGAGAAAGTGAAGCAAGGGAAAGCAGGCTAGGCTCAGTTACAGGATATTGCGGTACATTAAGGGGGCTTTATGCCGAAACTGGCTGCGGCGGGCCTTCCGACAGGCAAAGATGCTACAGCCAGGCAAGCTTGTGCAGTGCTGCCTGCGCTTTGTCCATATTAAGCTATATTACCGATGCCGCTATAGTTCATCATTCTCCGTCAGGATGTGCTGTGACAGCTATGCAGGTCAGCAACAACAAGGATCAACTTGCAGCAAAATTAGGTCTTGATAACTCAAAGTCCTGCTATGTTTGCACCGATATGAATGAATCGGACACAGTTTTTGGAGCAACCGAAAACCTGCGTGAAGTGGTTTTGGAGACCTACAGGAGATATAAGCCCAATGCAATTTTTGTGGCCGCTTCCTGTGTAAGCGGTGTTATCGGGGAGGATTTGGGAAGTGTTGTGGAGGATCTGAAGGAGGAGTTGGATATTCCGATAGCGCCAATCCATTGCGAGGGGTTTAAAAGCAAAATATGGGCATCGGGATTTGATGCAGCCTTTCACGCAATTTTAAATTCTATTGTTAAACCACCGGAGAAAAAGCGCAATATTGTGAATGTTATCAATTTTTTCGGTGGAGCAAGAAAGGAAATCACAGAAATATTTAAAAATCTTGGGGTTGAGCCTTTGTTTTTGCTTTCAAATACAAATATAGAGCAGCTTTCAAGACTGTCTGAATCAGTAGCCACAGTAAGCACCTGCGGAACTTTGGGGACTTACCTTGGCAACGGACTTCAGGAAAAATACGGTGTACCTTATGTGAGATCCCTTCAGCCTCATGGTATTGCAGGCTTTGAAAGCTGGCTTGTGGAACTTGCGAAAGCTTTGGGGAAGGAAGCAGAGGCCCGAGAATATTTAGCCCTCGAAAAGGAGAAGTATCTTCCGAAAATTGAGGAAGCTAAGAAAAAGCTTACAGGTCTAAGAGCAGTTATAGGCATGGGACCGGGCTTTAACTTCAACACCACCCGTGCATTACAGGAACTGGGGATAGAGATTGTGTATTCTGCGGCATGGCATTTTGATAAGCAATATGATGATGGCTTGGCACCGGCTGCATTTAAATACTTGGTGGATCATTCACCCAATGATTATAATCTCTCTGTCAATGATCTTCAAAACCAAGAGCTTGTAAACATATTAAAAAGGGTTAAGCCCGATATTTATTTTTCCCGTCATGTAGGCTCTACTGTATGGGCAATGAAGTTGGGGATTCCGGCACTTTGTGTGTATGACGAATATGCAATATTCGGATATAGGGGCCTTCTTAATTTTGCTTATTCTATTTTGGATATAGTGACCAACAGAAGCTTTACAGAGAATCTATCTAAACGTGTTAAGCTTCCTTATACCGACTGGTGGCTAAAGCAAAATAACAGTCATTTCCTTATAGATGGAGGTGTTACGGCTTGATTAAAATATTGGATCAACCCAGATATGTTTGCGCTTTGGGTGCAATGCAGACTGTTCAAGGCATTTACAGAGGAGTTCCTGTACTGCACGCAGGACCGGGCTGCGCAGGAAAGCTGGCAGCGGGGATTGCAGGCAACAATGGAGATTCGGGATATATATCACCTCAGATTTATCCATGCTCCAACGTAACCGAGAAGGAGATAATATTCGGAGGAGAAGAGCGCCTTGCCGAAACTATTGAGAATGCACTTCGGGTGGTGGATGGAGATATTTTTGTGGTTCTCTCGGGATGCACTGCTGAAATTGTTGGAGATGATATAGCTAAGGTTTCAAGCCGTTTTGCAAATATGGAAAAACCCGTGGTGTATGTTGAAACTGCAGGATTTAAAGGGAATAACCTTGAAGGCCATGAATGGGTGATTAATGCCATAATAGAGCAATACCTTGCCAAAAAGCCTGTTAAAGAGAAAGTGAAAGGGCTGGTTAATATCTGGGGCCCTGTCCCCTCCTATGATCCTTTCTGGGTAGGAAACATAAGGGAGCTGGAAAAGCTTTTAATTGAGATTGGACTTACTCCCAATGCAATTTTTGGCGAGTACAGGGGAATTGAAAATATAGATAAGATTCCCCAGGCTGAGTTCAATTTGTTGGTTTCACCATGGGTTGGGCTTAAAAATGTTAAACTGCTGGAGGAAAAATTCCAGACACCTTATCTGCATTATCCAACACTTCCCATAGGCGCATTTGAAACCGGCAAGTTTCTAAGGACGGTGGGCAAGTATGCGGGAGTAGATGTTGAGGTTGTTGAGGCTGTAATTGAACGCCATGAGAAGGAGTATTATTACCATATTGAAAGAACCTCGGATGTATTTCTTGAAAATAGAACCATGTCAAGGCGTTTTTCCACTGTAACAAATGCCACCGATGCCTTGGCCATTTCCAAGTTTTTAGTGAACGATTTTGGACTTGTACCCGAGAAGCAATACATAACCGATGACACACCTGAAGAATACAGGGACAGTATCGAGAAATATTTTACAGAGTTTGAATATGGCATAGAAGCTAAGGTAACCTTTTCAAAAGATGCCTACCGGATACATGAGGAAATCCGCAATTGCGATTACTTTGGCCCACCTTTAATTATCGGAAGTATTTTTGAAAAGAAGCTCACCAAAGAGCTTAGTGGCAACTTTCTGGCGGTATCTGTGCCCATAAAGGAAAGACTAATACTACACAGCTCTTATGTAGGATATCATGGAGGGCTGAGACTTTTAGAAGACATTTATACCTATGTTTTAAAGCAATTTAATTAATATGATGAGATTAAGGAGTGAGGTAAATGAGTCTAATAAGAAATAAGAAAATAGTTGCAATTATCCTTGGGGTCATAACCATTTTTATAACATTGGCGATTTTAGCAAGTTTCAGACTGCACAATATTCGTGCTATTGGTGCTGATGAACCTGAGATTCTGCATCAAGGGGAAGATGAGATTGATTTAAGCAAAATAAATATAGATGACAGTATGCCGGATTGCTGCCATGCAAAATAGGGTTTAAACACGAGTAAACCTATAGAAATAAAAATATTTTTGTGGATAGTATTGACAAAAGAGAAATTATAGAATAAAATTAAACCATACAAAACATATATGATTAATGCGAATTAATGAAACGGCTAAAATCTTAAGAGGTCGGGAAAGAAAAGCGAATAAAATATTAGGAGGCGATTTTATGTCAAAGATTGCAAAAAATTTAACCGAACTTATCGGCAACACACCCTTGTTGGAATTGTCAAATTACAACAACCAAAACGGTTTGGAAGGAAAAGTTATTGCAAAACTAGAATCCTTCAATCCGGCAAGCAGTGTTAAAGACCGGATAGGATATGCAATGATCCAGGATGCCGAAGAGAAGGGGCTTATCAATAAGGATACGGTAATTATCGAACCTACAAGCGGAAACACAGGGATTGCTCTTGCTCTTGTGGCAGCGGCAAAGGGGTATAAACTAATAATTGCTTTGCCGGAAACCTTCAGTATTGAGAGAAGGAATTTGCTAAAAGCCCTTGGTGCCGAATTGGTTCTGACTCCCGGAAGTGAAGGGATGCCGGGAGCTATAAAGAAGGCGGAAGAATTGGCAGCACAAACCCCCAATTCCTTCATACCCCAACAATTCAAGAACCCGGCCAATCCGGAAATACACAGAAAGACTACTGCCGAAGAGATTTGGCGTGATACTGATGGAAATGTGGACATTTTTGTTGCAGGAGTTGGCACAGGAGGAACAGTCACCGGTGTGGGCGAAGCTTTAAAAGCTAAAAACCCAAATATTAAGGTGGTTGCAGTAGAGCCCTTTGATTCACCGGTTTTATCGGGAGGTACTAAAGGACCCCACAAGATTCAGGGAATAGGAGCTGGCTTTGTTCCGGATATATTTAATAAGGACGTAGTTGATGAGATCTTTAAGGTTAAAAATGAAGAAGCTTTTGAAACTTCCAGAAAACTTGCAAGAACGGAAGGACTCGTTGTGGGAATTTCTTCAGGAGCTGCTGCTTTTGCAGCGACGCAAATTGCTAAACGGCCGGAGAATAGAGGCAAAAATATAGTTGTTGTGCTTCCTGATACCGGCGAAAGATACCTTTCTACACCTTTATTCCAAGAAGATTAAATTACAGGTGTTAACTCTGGAGAGAAAAGAGAAATCAATTATTTCATACAATAGTATAAATTATGTTCATGGGAGGGTAACCTCCAAAAATAATCAGCTAAACACGACTAAAATGATATGTTTACTATTCTAGGAGGTTGCAAAATGTCAGTAGGTAAAGAGGAGTTGTTTAAAGAGCTGTCGGATGCAGTAGTTAATATGGATGAAGATGAGACTGTCCTGCTTTCCACAAAGGTCATTGTTGACGGATATGATGCCTATGAAGCAATTGACAAAGGCCTTGCCGACGGTATGGATAGGGCGGGGAAGCTATTTGAGGAAGAGGAGTATTTCATTCCCGAGTTATTAATGTGTTCCGATGCGATGTATGCAGGATTGGATGTGCTAAAGCCCCATATAAAATTAGATAGCGAGGGTGAAAGATATAGGGTTGTAATTGGAGTTGTCGAAGGAGATACCCATGACATCGGTAAGAACTTGGTAAAAATAATGTTGGAATCCGCAGGCTTTGAGGTTTTTGATCTTGGCAGGGACATTCCACCTATACGGTTTGTTGAAAAAGCAAAGGAAGTCAACGCTAAAATTATCGCCCTATCTACTCTGATGACTACTACCATGGATGGAATGGAGGAAGTAATTAATATATTAAATCAGCATAACATAAGAGACCAATATAAAGTAATGGTGGGTGGAGGGCCTATTTCTCAACGGTTTGCGGATAAAATCGGGGCAGATGGATACTCGGTCAATGCTGCAGAGGCTGTGAGACTGGCAAGGAAGCTGGTTGGAGGTGCTGCCTAGTGATTAAAGACCAAATGACTCCTATTGAAAGAATGGCTGCATACAATAAAGGACAGCAGATAGATAGGCTCCCCTGTGTGCCGATTGTAGGCAACACCGCTGCGAGGGTAATAAATGCCAGAATATCAGAGCTTAGAGGTAACGGCAAATTGATCGCCAAAGCTCATGTTGTAGCCTACAAGTTGTTTGGATATGACGTCATAAGGGTTTTTACAGACTTATATGTTCAGGCGGAGGCAATGGGTGCAAAAATACATTACCCCTATGATCAAACGGCATATCTTGAAGTTCCTGCCATTGATGATATCTCAGAGATTGATTCATTAGAACCTGCAGATCCATATAAGGACGGCAATTTGCCCCATCATATTGAGGCCATGAAAATAGTAGCGGAAGAGGTGGGCAATGAAGTAACGGTAACAGGGCCTGTCACATGCCCTTTTACCAATGCGTCTTTTCTGATAGGTGCCGAAAACCTTGTTAGACTGACCCTTAAAGATCCTGATAAAGTACATAAATTATGTGAGATATCTTTAGAAACCAATTTGAGATATGCAAAGGCAATTATTGATGCGGGATGTACACCAAGCCTCACCGATGCAATGTCTTCAAACACTGTAATAAGCCCCAAGCAATTTAAGGAATTCTCATATCCGTACTTGAAAAGATTGATTGATTATATTCATTCAAGGGGCAAAAGCGTAACTTTACACATTTGCGGAAAGACAAATAAAATATGGGAGCTGATGGCCGAAGCTGGTGCCGACTGTATAAGTATTGACAATGATGCCAACCTTCTTGAAGCAAAGCAAAAAGTGGGCCATAAAGTAAGGCTGATGGGAAATATAAAACCCTCGGAAACTATGCTTCAAGGAACGGTCTCCGATGTAAAAAAAGCCGTTTTTGAATGCATACGTCAGGCTTATGATAGCCCAAAAGGCTATATTGTGGCTTCGGGATGCAGTCTTCCTACAGAGACGCCCTTTAGAAATATTCATGCAATGATGGATGCGGTAAGAGAAATCGGATATCCTCCCAATGAAGATGTATTTAATTACATGATTTACAAGGGGCATTTTCCATCGCAGTATGACTCTTATTGTTCAGATTATATTTAGAGGTTGGTGCAAGTATGTATGCTGAGAGGAGAAAGAAATGAGTATTATAAGTCCCAAGGAGAGAATACTAAGAGTTTTAAATAAGGAAAAGGTCGATCGACCGCCTGTAATTTGTCCCGGAGGCATGATGAACGCTGCGATTGTGGATGTTATGAAAAGTACCGGTCATACCCTTCCGGAAGCGCACCATGATGATAAGCTTATGGCGGAGCTTGCGAAGGATATATTTAAATATACGGGCTTTGAGAACTTTGGCATTCCCTTTTGCATGACTGTAGAAGCAGAGGTATTGGGCAGCGAAATAAACTTTGGAACATTAGCTTGTGAGCCAAAAATCGAAAAAGAAGTATTTGATTCGGTATCGGATGTAGTATATCAGGATATCGGCAAAATACTTAAGAAGGGCAGGATAGAATCTGTTATTCAAGCAGGCTACCTACTGTCTAAAAGAAATAAGGATGTGCCTGTTGTGGGGAATTTAACAGGTCCTTTGAGCACCTCTGCATCTATTGTAAATCCTATATCCTTTCTCAAGGAGCTGAGAAAAGATAGGGAAAATGCCCATCGGGTAATAAATTATGTCACGGATTTTCTGATTGAATATGCAAAACTTATGATAGATAACGGTGTGGATTTGATATCTATAGGCGATCCCACTGCAACGGGCGAGATCTTAGGGCCGAAGATGTTTGAAGAATATGCATTAAGGTATCTAAATAAGCTGATCGATGGAATACATTCCTTTAAGGTTCCCGTAATTGTACATATTTGCGGAAATATAAATACGGTAAAACGTTTTATTCCCTATATCAAGTCTGATGCAATCAGCACGGATGCAATAATAAACCTTCGGATATTAAAGGATGAGTTCCCTTCTCTTACAACAATGGGCAATTTAAGCACTTTTCTTCTTCAATTCGGTAACCCTGAAAAAGTCGCAGACCAGACAGAGCGCCTGTTGAGGGATGGAATTGATATTATATCACCGGCTTGTGGCTTAAGTACGTCATCTTCAATTCACAACATACGAGCCCTGACCACAACGGTAAAGGAGCATAGCAGTTATGGCAGAAGTAATATTTTACCCGCAAAACAAATCCATTAATGTCAAAGAAGGGACCACTATTCTTCAGGCAGCCCGCAATGCAGGGGTAATAATAGAATCTCCGTGTAACGGTGCGGGGACTTGCGGAAAGTGTAAAGTAAGACTGGATAGGGAATCTTTGCAGAAGGTTTTAGCCAAAGGCAAACATCATCTTTCCGAAGATGAAGAAAAACAAGGCTATGTACTGGCCTGTGAAACACAAATAATCGGAGATATCAAGGTTTATGTAAGTGAAAATCAGCAAAACAGCACGTTGAAAATTTTAAGCAGGGGGCAGAGTTTTGATATAAGCTTGGAGCCCTTGATAAGAAAGGAATATTTCATTGAAGAAAACCTTACCAAGGTGTTTGCCGGAAGAAACCAATTGGGGATGGAGGTTGGAGATACAAGAGAAAAAAATTATGGAGCTGTTGTTGATATAGGGACTACTACCTTGGTGGTTTCTCTTGTGAACTTAAACGACGGAACCGAAATAGGTACTTCTTCATCCTTAAATCCACAAGCTGTCCATGCCCAGGATGTATTATCAAGAATCAAGTTCTCATCAGATGCCAAAGGACTTGGGATTATGTATTCCGGTTTGATACATGAGATTAACTTTATGATTGGTGAAATAGCTTTTAGCGCAGGTATCAGTCAAAAAAATATATATGAGATTATCTTTAGCGGCAATACATGCATGATTCATTTGGCTTCAAATACCAGCCCCGAAGCCTTGGGAAAGTATCCGTATACTCCTAAAATAAATGGTGCGGCATATCTTAGTGCTTTACAACACAATATTGATATTTCACCTTTTGGAATTATATATTTGCCTCCGATTATATCGGCGTATGTAGGGGCTGACATTGTTTCCGGAGTTTTGGCATCACAGCTTCATAAGAAAAAGGGTATCACTTTATTTATTGATATAGGTACTAATGGGGAAATGGTAATAGGTCTAAACGGAAATCTTTCGGCTGCATCCACGGCGGCAGGGCCTGCCTTTGAAGGAATGAACATAACTTGTGGCATGAGGGCCGGCAAAGGTGCAATAGAGTTTTTTGAAATTGATAAGCACGGGAGTATTAATATTAAGGTTATCGGTGAAACGGAAGCGACAGGAATCTGTGGAAGTGGGCTATTGGATATAGTGGGCGAGCTTGTAGCCCATGGTGTTATTAAGAAGAATGGCAACTTCGTTGACCCGGAAAGCACAAATAATTTATACCCGGCTCTAACGGAAAGATTGGTAAAACAGGACGGAAAGTTGACTTTCAAAATTACCGACAAGGTTTTCCTTTCTCAAAAAGATGTGAGGCAGGTTCAGCTTGCAAAGGGAGCAATAAGGGCCGGAATTGAATTCTTGCTGGAAAACAAGGGTGTAAAAGTTACTGAGGTGGATAAAGTGCTTATTGCCGGTTCTTTTGGATATCACCTCAGGGGAAAGAGCCTTATAAATATAGGTCTTCTTCCAAAGGAGTTTGACGGGAAAATTGAATTTATCGGCAACACTTCATTGTCCGGTGCCAAAGCCTTTCTTTTGAATCGAACTTACAGAGGAAGAATGGAAGAAGCGGTTAGAAGTGTCGAGGTGTTGGAGCTGGCAAATCATAAGGATTTTGACAAGGTCTTTGTCAAATGTCTAAGTTTCTAAGGGGAGATAATATGAAGAATAGAGATAAAAAAATGAGCTGCTCCGATTGCGGAGTGTTAAATTGCTATAGACGAGAAAAGAGTTTTCCGGACTTTTGCCTGACTACCAACATATCGGAGAAAGAAATTGAGAAAGTTAACGAACTCTACAGAAATGATAGCCTAGTCTCTAAAATATCCCATGCAGCAGCAGAAATTGAAGGTACTTATTATGGGAAGCTTACAAGGGTGGAGGAGATTATTGCATTTGCCAAAAGGATTGGAGCAAAGAAAATAGGAATTGCCACCTGTATTGGTCTTATGAATGAAGCAAAGATTTTTACCAAGATATTAAAAGCAAAGGGAATTGAAAGCTACAGCGTCATTTGCAAGGTTGGGTCAACGGATAAAACAGAAGTTGGAATTTTGGAAGAGCTAAAAATCCAGAAAGGATGTCACGAGGCGCTGTGCAACCCGATTTTGCAGGCGAAGCTGCTCAACAAGGAGAAAACGGATCTCAATGTAATTGTAGGGCTGTGCGTGGGGCATGATTCATTGTTTATTAAATACTCCAAAGCCCCAGTAACGACCCTGATAACCAAGGACCGGGTATTAGGACATAATCCGGCGGCAGCCCTATACACCAGCGGATTCTATTATAAAAGGCTTCTTGAGGAAGGCGATATTTGAAAAATTATTAATTTTACGGAGGGAAAAAATGAAAAAGAGAATTTTGATAAGTTTAATATCATTACTGCTTGCAAGCACGTTGTTAAGCGGATGTGGGGGACAGAGGGCACAAAAAGCCGGCTCAGAAGACCCGAAGGAAAAAAAGGAATTAAAGAAATTTAGTATAGGCTATCTGGCTTCTCCGGGTCATGTGCTTTATTTTGTAGCAAAAGAAAAGGGATTTTTCGAAGAAGAAGGACTGGATGTAGAGCTGTTTTTGTTTACAAACTCCGGGGAAGGCTTAAATGCCATTAGCTCGGGAAAAGTAGACGCTGGTTCCTTTGGTACAGCTGCACCGTTAACTTTCATTTCAAAAGGTACTGATTTTACCATCTTTGGCGGACAGCAAACTGAAGGACATGGAATTGTGGCCCTTCCGGAAAAAGCAAAAGAGTTTACAGATTTAAACAGCTTTAAAGGTAAAACGATTGCTACTGTAAGACTTGCTACGGGAGATGTTATTTTCAGGGCTGCATTAACAGAGGCAGGCATCGACTGGAAAAACGATCTGACAATTAACGAATTGGATTCACCGGCAGCGGTGATTGAGGCTGTCAAGAAAGGAAGTGTCGATGCGGGTATTGTATGGACTCCTTTTATTAAGCTGGGGGAAAAGCAGGGACTTCAAATAGTAAAGTATTCAGGAGACTTGGTCAAGATGCATACTTGCTGCCGTCAGGTTGCCCTTTCTTCTAAAATAAAGGAAAAACCCGAAGACTTTGTAAGGTTTGAAGCAGCCTTGATAAAGGCATATAAATTCTATCTGGAAAATCAGGATGAAACGGTTGATATTATTTCAAAATATGCAAAGGTAGACAAAGATATTATAAAGGAAGAAACGTACGGCGGTCATATATATAGCATACCCGACCCTGATAAAGATGGAGTTATAAAGTTCTGGGATCTTATTAATAAGTCCGGATATATTACCTCTGATCTCAATATTGAAGATTACATAGACACATCAATTTATAAGCTTGCCCTTGAAGATGTTCTTCAGCAACATCCGGACGATGCAGTTTATAAAAAGCTTAAATCAGATTTTAAGGAGTAAAGGGGAAGTAAAATTATGAGTAAAATTTGCTTGCAAAATGTGTCCTTAAAATACCAAGAGCAAAATAGCAGCTTTTGCGCCATCAAGGATATTAGTGTCTCTATAAACGAAGGCGAGTTTGTAAGTATCATTGGCCCAAGTGGCTGCGGTAAAAGTACGCTGCTAAGTTTGCTGACAGGTCTTAATTTTCCTACCGATGGATATATTTTGCTGGATGGAAAGCAGATTCAGGGTACCGGCACTGAAAGAGGAGTTGTTTTTCAGCATTATTCATTATTTCCATGGATGAGTGCCCGTAAAAATCTGATTTTTGGTTTAAAGCAGGTTTATAAGTCAAAGGGCAGAAAAGAGATAGAAGAGATTGCCGATAAATACCTGGATTTGGTGGGACTTGGAGACTTCAAAAACAAATATCCGTCCCAATTGTCAGGAGGTATGCAGCAGAGAGTTGCCATTGCCAGAGCCTTTGCAATGAATCCCGGTATTTTGCTGATGGATGAACCCTTTGGTGCAATAGATGCAAAAAACAGAGTGATTTTGCAAGAGCTTCTTTTAAATCTTTGGGATAATGGAAATGAAAGAAAAACGGTAATACTGGTTACTCATGACATAGATGAAGCAATACTTTTATCTGACAAGATTATTGTAATGTCAGCCGGGCCGGGTACTATTAAAAAGCAAATAAATGTTGAATTTAAAAGACCTAGAGACAGGACATCTCTTATAAGATCTGAGGAGTATACAAATCTTAGAAACAAGCTTGTTGGCCTTTTCTATGATGACTTGATAGAAAAAATAGGCGGGGATGAGGTCGTTCTATAAGTGATTTTAGAAAGGGGGGGATTTTTGTGAGGAGAATACTCAATCTAACGAATGTGTTGTTTCTGGCCACATTGATACTTGAGCTTTTTCCGTCCAAAAGGGATGGTATAAATGCCTGGTATTATATCGGATTGGTACTACTACTAGAAATTTTCTATATACTAAATGTTATATTAAAAAAAGATGAAGAGAAAACTCAGACTATTGGTGATGTTACAGCTATTGTATATGGTGTTTTGATAATATGGGAGATTTTTACAACAAAAACGGATTTGGCCGATAAGCTGCTTTTTCCTTCTCCTTCGTCTATTCTTTCATTATTGATATCGGAATTGCCCGAGCTTTTGAAAGGAACTGTAAGTTCATTTCAGCTGTTATTGACAGGTTATATTCTGGCGTTGGCTTTAGCCATTCCTTTAGCCTTGGTTATTGGTTGGAGGAAGAGACTTTACAAGGCTATAAATCCACTTACAAAAGTATTTGGACCGATACCTCCCATAGTGTATATTCCTTATGCCATTGCTATACTTCCCACGTTTAAAGCAGCATCCATATTCATTATTTTTATTGGAGCCTTCTGGCCGGTGTTTATTAACACTTTAAACGGTGTGTTTAATGTGGATAGAAGAATTATTGACTCGGCAAAAGCTCTGAGTGTAAGTGAAGGATCAATGCTTTTTCAGGTGATATTGCCGGCCACTTTGCCTTCAATTATAAGCGGTGCCACTATTGGGCTTGTCATGTCCTTTATTCTTTTGACTGCTGCAGAAATGATTGGAGCAACTTCAGGCTTGGGCTGGTATGTAAAGTATTTCTCTGATTTTGCGGACTATCCGAGGGTTATTGTAGGGATTATTTTTATAGGAGTTGTTGTTACAGGAGTTACTTTTTTATTTGACAAAATAGAACGCTATCTTTTGAGATGGAGAAAATAAAATAAGGGGTGTAAGTTTTGTGAGTGCAAGGAAATATTGGAATGAAGAAATAGAGACAATGGCAAGAGAAGATTTGGAAAATTATCAGTTTCAGCTGCTTTCAGAGCATATTGCGCTGGCATATGAAAATTCTCAATATTACAGGGAATCCTTTGACAAGGCAGGGGTAAAGCCGTCGGATTTAAAGCAGCTCTCCGATATTAGCAAATTTCCTTTTGTCAATAAATATATAGAACGGGAAAGACAGCTAAGTAAGCCTTTGCTGGGCGATATGACAGCTGTACCTGAAGAGGAAGTGGTGTTTGTATCTGCTTCTAGCGGCTCAACAGGTGTTCCTACGTTGAGCCCTTTTACCAAGAAAGATTTTGAAGAATTTCAGGATATTCAAAGCAGATTGTTTTGGGCGGCAGGAATGAGACCTAAAGACCGTTATGTTCATGCCCTCAATTTTACATTGTTTGTGGGAGGTCCGGATGTTATAGGTGCTCAAAACCTTGGAGCTCTGTGCATATGGGCAGGAGCTATTCCTTCTGACAGACTGCTTTTTATCCTTAAGGAGTTTGAGCCCACCGTTATATGGACAACACCTTCCTATGCGTGGTACTTGGGCGAAACTGCAAAAAAGCAGGGAATTGATCCTGCAAAGGACCTTTCTATCAACAAAATCATTGTGGCAGGAGAACCGGGAGGCTCTATTGATGCTACCAGGGAAGCTATCGAGGAGCTTTGGGATGCGAAGATCTACGATTTCTATGGAATTTCGGATATTTTTGGAGCATGTGCCGGAATGTGCAGTGCGAGAAATGGCCTTCATCTGGCGGAGGATCATATCCTGGTTGAAGTAATTAATCCTGATACTTTACAGCCGGCAGCTGAAGGGGAAAGAGGGGAACTGGTATTGACAACTCTGAGAAAGACTGCAAGGCCTATGATTCGCTTCAGGACGGGAGATATCGGTACAGTAAATAAAGAGAAATGTGCTTGCGGACGTACCCATGCCCGAATAAACATCACAGGACGACTGGATGATATGCTGATTGTTTCGGGAGTAAATGTGTTTCCTAGTGATATTGAGTATGTTGTCCGCAATATGGAAGAGCTTTCCGGGGAATACAGGATTACTGCCATTACAGAAAGCTTTACTACCAAATTCAAGGTTGAGGTTGAGCGGGCGTTGGGAAATGATGAGCCTAAAGAAGCGCTTGCAGAAAAGGTCTTGGCTAAAATAAAAGTGCGTATAGGTGTTAAGCCAAAGGAAGTCATTATTTTGGATAATGGTGAATTGCCGAGGGCTACCCACAAAGCAAAACGCTTGATCGATGAAAGAGATAGGGGGATTTTATGCCAAAGCTAAGTAAGAGAATAGAGAATTTTACCGATTCGGTTATAAGGCGAATGACCCGTATTGCAAATAGCCATGGAGCAATAAATCTTTCCCAGGGTTTTCCCGATTTTGATCCTCCTTCGGAATTAAAAAATGCTCTGGAAAAAGTGGCATCCGGCAGTATACATCAATATGCAGTCACATGGGGAGCTAAAAATTTCAGGGAGGCACTGGCAAAAGAACAGTCCAAATTTATGGGCATACCCATTGATCCACAAACTCAAATCGTGGTGACCTGTGGCAGTACTGAAGCTATGATGGCAGCTATGATGACGGTTTGTAATCCGCAAGACAAAGTGGTGGTATTTTCCCCGTTTTATGAAAATTATGCTGCAGATGCCATACTTTCAGGAGCAGAACCGATATATGTGCATTTGCGGCCACCGGAATTTAAATTTGATGTGAATGAGCTGGAGGAAGCCTTTAAACAAGGTCCAAAAGCATTGATTTTATGCAATCCATCCAATCCCACCGGAAAGGTTTTTACCCTCGAGGAACTGCAAACCATAGCCTACTTTGCAAAAAAATATGATACATTTGTGATTACCGATGAGGTATATGAGCATATTGTGTATGACCCCTATCAGCATATATATTTTGCATCCCTTCCCGGGATGTTTGAAAGAACCATATCCTGCAGTTCTTTATCAAAGACTTATTCTATTACCGGATGGAGATTGGGATATTTGATTGCACCATCTCACATTATCGATGGGGCTAGGAAGGTTCATGACTTTCTGACGGTGGGTGCTGCCGCCCCTCTACAGGAAGCGGCAGTAGTTGCCCTAAATTTTGGCGATGATTATTATGAAGAATTAAAAAGAAGCTATATCGACAAAAGAGACTTCTTCATAAAGGGCTTGGATAAATTGGGATTAAAGTACACTGTACCCCAGGGAGCCTATTATGTAATGGTGGATATTTCAGAGTTTGCTTGCGAAAGCGACTTGGAATTCTGTGAGTGGATGGCAAAGGAAGTAGGTGTTGCAGCGGTTCCCGGTTCAAGCTTTTTCAAAGATAATGTAAATCATCTTATTCGCTTCCACTTTGCAAAAAAGAAAGAAACCCTTGAGGAGGCCCTAAAAAGACTTGAAAAACTAAAAGATAAGGCAAGGGAGCGATGGCAATGGTAGAAATAAGGTGGCATGGAAGAGGAGGACAAGGCAGTTTCACAGCCTCAAAACTTCTTGGGGCTTTGGCTACATTATATGGCGGGAAGCATGCTCTGGCCTTTCCCTCCTTTGGCCCGGAGAGAAGGGGTGCTCCTGTCCTGGCCTTTACTAAAATAGACAATAAAAAAATTACCGACCGCAGCGAAATCAGAAAATGTGATTTTATTGTGATTTTAGATGAAACCCTTTTTAGTGAAAACTTTTTCGATGACTTGAAGGACAATGGAAGAATTATTATAAACTCAGCCACCAAAGAGGTTTATGCCAAGTATGATTCAAGGAAAATAACTGTAGTAGATGCATCTTCTATTGCGCTGGAAGTTTTAGAAAAGCCCATAGCAAATACAGCCATGCTTGGTGCACTTTTAGCCGTATCAAATATCGTTGATTTGAATGCTGTACTAGAAGGAATGGCAGGTTTTCTAAAAGGCGATCTGCTTAAGAAAAATATTGAGGTGGTTCAAAGAACCTTCCTTCAATGCAAGGAGGTAACATCGTGAACAGGCCAAAACTTAGAGAATATGCTAAACCAAAGCATATCAAAGATTATCCTGTTGGTCCCTGCTATACAGCCGGGCATCTTGTGACGGAAAATGCCAGTTGGAGAACAGAAAAGCCCATTGTGGAAAGCAATAAGTGTATCGGCTGCTTTTATTGCTATCTTTGCTGTCCGGAAGGGGTTATATATAAGAAAGATAAGCTGGTAGATATTGACTATGCCTTCTGTAAAGGATGCGGCATTTGTGCTAGGGTTTGTCCTAAGAAAGCAATAAAAATGATAAGAGAGGGGGAGGACCATGAAAAATAAAGCATTTCTTTCGGGAAATGAAGCAGTAGCGGAAGGGGTGCGATTGGCAAGTCCCCATGTAATCGCTGCTTATCCGATTACTCCCCAGACGGTGGTGGTAGAGCGCCTGGCTGAAATGGTGGAGGATGGAAGGCTGAAATCCGAATTTCTTCATGTGGAATCCGAGCACTCGGCTCTATCCGCATGTATGGGAGCCAGCAGTATTGGGGCAAGAACCTTTACAGCAACTTCATCCCAAGGTCTTTTGTATATGGCAGAGTGCCTTCATTATGCCAGCGGAGGCAGGTTTCCCATTGTAATGATGAATGCCAATCGCTCCCTTGCGCTGCCATGGAGTATATACGGCGATCACAGAGATTCCTTGTCGCAACTTGACTGCGGCTGGATTCAGATATATGTGGAGGATGCCCAGGAAAGCCTGGACATGGTGATTCAGTCTTATGCAATAGCAGAAAATCTAAAGGTACTTACACCCGTAATGATAAATCTGGATGGCTTTGTACTTACCCACACTTATGAGCTGGTAGATATTCCTCAAAAAGACGAAGTAGATAAGTTTCTGCCGCCCTTTGAGACACCGTATAAAATGGATTTGGAAAATCCGAAGAACATGGGGGTTAGTTCTTCCCCATCGGACAACACCGAGTTTAAATTCCAGCAGCATAAGGCTGTATTGGATGCAAAAGAGGTAATAAAAGAAGTGGATGATTCGTTCAGAAAGGCTTTCGGAAGAGGATATGGAGGACTTGTTGACGCATATCTTTGTGAGGATGCGGAATTTATCATGGTAAGCCTTGGTAGTACCACAGGAACCTGCAGAACGGTGGTGGATGAGCTAAGGCAAGAGGGGTGGAAAGCAGGCGTATTGAAAATACGTTTTATGCGGCCATTTCCCGAAGAGGAGATAATAGAAATAACTAAGAATGCAAAGGCTGTGGGAGTGATAGACAGGGATATATCCTTCGGATATGAGGGAACGGTATTTACCAATGTCAACTCTGCCCTTTCAAAAGCAGGCGCCAATGTGCGGAGCTTGAACTTTATAGCCGGGCTTGGCGGGCGGGATATTTCCAAAGAAAGCATACGGGAAGCGTTTTATGATTTGCGGGAAGAATCTAGGGGTATTTCAAAAAAGAGGGTTAAGTTTTTAAGTCTGGGGGTATCTATTGATGAGTAAGGTGAGAGGAACCATAAATGCCGGAAATATCACTGACAAGGAGTTTTTTTACGGTCACAAAGCATGTGCGGGCTGCGGTGGAAGCATTGTGGTCAGGCTGGTTTTAAAGGTGTTGGGTGAAAGAACATTTACGGTAATTCCCGCAGGCTGCATGTCCGCTGTGGGCTTTGTTTACCCTCAGCTTTGCTTTGCAAATAATGCGATTATTTCCACTTTCGCGGGTACAGCCTCTATGCTTTCCGGCATTGCGGCCGGAGCAAAGGCGCTGGGGCTTAAGGACTATCATGTTGTGGGAATTGCCGGTGACGGTGGAACGGCGGACATAGGTATTCAGGCTTTATCCGGCGCAATAGACAGAGGGGATAAAATCATCTATATCTGCTATGACAATGAAGCCTACATGAACACGGGAATTCAAAAGAGCGGCCTTACCCCTTATGGAGCAAAGACCACTACCACCCCGGCGGGTGACAATATCCCCGGAACTTTGACGCAAAAAAAGAACATGTTTGAAATTGTTGCCGCTCATGGTATTGACTATGCTGCAACAGCGAGTATAGGCTATATTCAGGATTTTATTAATAAAATCCAAAAAGCTTCTCAGGTAGATGGGACCTCGTATATCCATGTTTTCGCCCCATGTCCCACCGGTTGGGGAGCTCCTTTGGACAGCGCCATTGACATAGCCAAAGAAGTAGTGGATTGCGGTCTTTGGTATCTTGCAGAATATGAGAATAATGAGTATACTTTAAATAAAAATCCAAAGAAGTTTACCTCTGTAGAGGAATATTTGAAAAAACAGTCAAGGTTTAAACATCTCACCAAAGAGGACATAGACAGGATAATTATATCCAGGGATAAAAAGTGGAATCTAATACGCAGTAAGTGGAGCTGCTAATTTATATATACATTATTTCTTAAAAGGGGTGTTGCTCATGACGAAAAGTATTGAAGAATTACTTAAAGAAATAGAATTAAAAAATATTGTTTTGAAAGATCAATGTCATAGCAGTTGCTGCCTTAAAAAGCAAGAGTTAGAGAAGGCCGAAAGGGAGCTGGATTCTCTTCTTTATAGATTCTATAAAATACATAAATGCAATCTTTGCAAGATATCCAGAGAAGAAACTATGAAGGATTCAGAAAAACAGTAATCCTTCATAAGATTGAAAAATTAAAACTATAAAATTATTTGTAGGCTTTTATTGACAAGAGAGTATGTGTGGTACTATAATATAAAACATATTGGAATAGTCGGGAAATGAAGGCGGTGATTATTAGAATGTCTATTGAGGTCATAAAAACCGATAAAGCCCCTGAAGCAATTGGTCCGTATTCACAGGCAATTGTTGCGGGCTCGTTTATTTACACATCAGGACAGATACCCATTGATCCCAAAACGGGAGAAGTGGTTGGCGGTGAAATTGAGGAGCAGACGGAACAGGTACTCAAAAACCTAAAAAATGTTCTTGAAGCAGCAGGCAGTGGCTTGAACAAGGTGGTAAAAACTACTGTATTCATAAAGGATATGAACAGTTTTTCAAAAATCAATGAGGTGTATGCCAAATTCTTTTCGGAGTCTTTTCCGGCAAGGTCATGTGTCGAAGTATCGAAGCTTCCGAAGGGTGTATTAATAGAAATTGAAGCGGTTGCAATAAAATAAAGAAAGGATGATGAGAATTGGGAATGTGTCGAAGCATAGTATAAGTACAAAGGTGGTACATGGCTCAAAAGGCTATGACCCCCATACGGGAGCAGTAAGCTTCCCCATATATCAAAGTGCTACTTTCAGGCATCCGGCGCTGCATCAGACTACCGGTTATGATTATTCCCGCTTGCAGAACCCTACAAGGGAAGAACTTGAAAATACGATTGCAAATATCGAAAACGGTAAGTATGGATTTGCTTTTTCCAGCGGCATGGCGGCAATATCAACTATACTTTCTCTTTTCTTACCGGGAGATCACATCATTGTTTCTGATGACCTCTATGGAGGTACTTTCAGGCTGTTTGAGGAAATATACAAAAGATACGGTGTGGAGTTTTCCTATGTTAATACGAGTAAGATTCAGGATATAGAAAACGCTGTGAAAGACAACAGCAAAGCATTTTTTATTGAGACTCCTTCAAATCCAATGATGAAGGTAGCCGATTTAAAGGCGATATCGGAATTTGCCAAAGATAGAAGAATGCTTTTGATTGTGGATAATACCTTTCTTACACCATATTTTCAGAGACCTTTGGAGCTCGGAGCAGATATTGTGGTCCACAGCGGGACAAAATATCTTGGAGGGCACAACGATACTTTGGCAGGTCTTGTTGTAGTTAATGATGAAGAGTTGGCGGAAAAGTTTACGCTTATTCAAAAATCAGAAGGGGCTGTATTGTCTCCCTTTGACAGTTGGCTGATTTTAAGAGGAATAAAGACACTGGGGGTACGCCTTGAAAAGCAGCAGGAAAATGCGATGAAAATTTCAAAGTGGCTTTGCACCCATAAAAATGTCACAAAGGTCAACTACGTGGGATTGCCCGACCATGAGAGTTATAGTATTTCAAAATCTCAGGCCTCCGGGTTTGGAGCCATGATTTCCTTTAATGTAAAAGACGTGCAAGTTGTAGAGAGGGTTTTGGAAAAAGTACGGTTGGTAATATTTGCCGAAAGTCTCGGTGGTGTGGAAAGCTTGATTACCTATCCTGTTGTTCAGACCCATGCTGCAATACCAGAGGAAATACGGCAAAGAATAGGAGTTACCGATACACTCTTAAGACTTTCAGTGGGAATTGAGGCGGCAGAGGATATAATTGCTGACCTTGAGCAAGCCTTAGAATAGGAGGGGATTTTATGAGCAGTATATTTGATGAGGTTATAGATAGAAAAAACACCGATAGTCTGAAATGGGACTATTGCAAACAAAGGTTCGGCCGAGCAGATATTCTGCCTATGTGGGTTGCCGATATGGATTTTAAGTCACCTTCTATCATAGCGGAGGCGATAGCACGTAGAGCTCAGCAAGGAGTGTTTGGTTATACTGAGGCGTCAGAGAGGCTTTCAGCGGCTTTGGCCGGTTGGATGGAGAAAAGGCACAGCTGGCAGATAGAAAAAAAGTGGATAATTTATAGTCCGGGAGTGGTTACTTCGGTAAATACCGCAATACAAGCATATACAAATCCCGGAGATAAGGTTTTAATGCAAACTCCTATATATTACCCTTTCTATTCCAGTATCCTGGATAACGAAAGGGAGCTGGTGACAAATCCCTTAAGGAATAATGAAGGATATTATGAGATTGATTTTGAAGATCTTGAGAAGAAACTTTCCGATAATGTTAAAATGATGATTTTCTGCAGTCCCCACAACCCAATAGGAAGGGTATGGAAGATTCATGAGCTAAATGAAGTATTAAGGCTTTGTAAAAAATACAATGTGATTCTTGTTTCCGACGAAATACACTCAGATTTGGTGTTTAAAGGACATAAGCATATTCCGATTGCGTCCTTGGCAGAGGATGATTTTAAAAGCTGCATCACATTGGTGTCTCCGACAAAGACTTTCAATATTGCAGGACTCTCGGTATCTGCAGCAATAATACCCGATAGGGAGTTTGGGCAAAGGTTTAGAAGTACTTTAAGTAAAAACGGATCCGGTATGCTGAATATATTCGGACTTGTAGCGGCTGAGGCTGCGTATTCTGGCTGTGAAGAGTGGCTGGATGAATTGCTTCTGTATCTTGAAGGAAATCTGGATACGCTGGTGGAGTATTTTGAGAAAAATATACCTCAAATAAAAGTTATAAGGCCGGAAGCAACATATCTTGCATGGATTGATTGCAATGAGTTTGCCATACCGGCAGAAGAACTAAAGGACTTTTTTGTCAATAAAGCCGGTGTGGGATTAAATGATGGCGTGGTCTTCGGTAGAGAAGGCTATGGTTTTCAGAGGCTCAATTTCGCTTGCCCTAGAACACTTTTATTAGAAGGGCTTGAAAGAATCAAAGAGGCTGTACATCGTCTTTCTAAAATGCCTTACTAATTGTCAATAAATATTAGCAAATGCATGCTTGGATTTTTATGCCGTAAACACAACAAAACAAATAGGAATAATGGGAAATTACTATTGACTATTCATATTAAAATAACGTATAATTAAAACACGAGTAAACATATAGGGATAGTGAGAAAATGAGTGAGGTGTGAATATGATTTTTTATCGAGATATAAGATACCACCACAGGCATATTAATGATGGAGATGGACATCACCACCACCAAAATTCTTTTTTTGATGATTACAACAATGCTGTTAATGAATACAAGAAGAGCTTTCCGTCAAAGGCAAATGTTATAGAGAATACCCCGGACCCTGCAGTAAGAGAGATGCTTGTACATATGGAAAAGCAAGGCTGTGAGACTTGCTTTGATCGCTTTGACAGCCAAAAGCCCCATTGCAACTTTGGGATTGCAGGTGTCTGCTGTAAAAATTGTAATATGGGTCCGTGCAGAGTGACGAAGAAGAGTCCTAGAGGAGTATGTGGAGCAGATGCGGATCTTATTGTTGCGAGAAATCTTCTAAGGTGGGTGGCGGCAGGCGTTGCAGCCCATGGTGCAAGAGGGCGCGAAGTAATGTTGGCCCTAAAGGCGTCCGGGGAAGGAGTACTGAACATACCTATTTCCGGAGAAGCAAAGCTTAGAAAGTCTGCAGCCCAGTTGGGCATATCCACTGAAGGCAAGACAAAGGAAGAGCTAGCAATAGAAGTTGCCGGTATTCTTCTTGAAGATTTGGCGAGAACAGTTCCGGGAGAGCATAAGACATTAAAGGCTTTTGCCACTAAGGAAAGGATTAAGAAATGGCAAGAACTAGATATCCTTCCTATAGGAGCTTATCACGAAGTGTTTGAAGCCCTCCATCGAACCAGTACGGGAACGGATGGAGATTGGGAGAACATTATGAAGCAGCTCTTGAGGTGCGGCTTGGCTTTTGCCTGGAGCAGCGTTTTGGGATCTTCAATAGCTATGGATAGTTTGTTTGGCATACCCGCAAGAAGTACCGTTAAGGCTAATCTAGGCGCCCTTAAGGAAGGTTATGTCAATATTGCTGTTCACGGACATTCCCCTCTTTTGGTCAGCGAAATAGTAAAGCAGGGGAGAAATCCGGAATTTATACAACTGGCTAAAGAAAAGGGAGCCCATGGAATACAGTTTTATGGAATATGTTGCTCAGGACTTTCGGCAATGTATCGCTATGGAGGTGTTATCCCTCTGTCGAATGCAATCGGTGCGGAGCTGGTTCTTGGCACAGGAGCTATTGATTTATGGGTGGCTGATGTTCAGGATGTCTTTCCTTCAATAATGGATGTGGCAAAATGTTTTAAAACCACGGTTGTTACAACCAGTGATTCTGCAAGACTTCCCGGAGCTGAGCATTATGGCTACGACCATCACCATTCAAATTTAGACGAGACAGAAGCCCTGGCAAAAACTATTCTTAAGAGGGCTATTGAAAGCTTTGAGGAAAGAAGAGATGTCCCGGTTTTTATTCCAAATTATGAGGTGGACGCAGAGATAGGCTTTTCTGTAGAGTATGCCACCAGCCGCTTTGGAAGCATGGAAGTAATTGCAAAGGCCTTAGAAGAAGGTAAAATTCGCGGTGTAGTCAATTTGGTGGGTTGCAATAACCCAAGGGTTATGTATGAAAAAGCAATAGCAGATGTGGCACAAAAGTTGATTGAAAACAATATCCTTGTGCTCACCAACGGTTGCGCATCCTTTCCCCTTTTGAAGCTGGGCTATTGCAATGCCAAAGCATTAGAAAAAGCCGGGGAGGGAATCAGAGAATTTTTGGGGTCGGATTTGCCTCCTGTATGGCATATGGGTGAGTGTCTTGATAATGCAAGAGCTTCTGCCTTTTTCAGAGCATTGGCCGATAGCCTTGGAAGGGATATAAAAGACTTGCCTTTTGCCTTTGCAAGTCCTGAGTGGTCCAATGAAAAGGGAGTGGGGGCGGCTCTTGGATTTAGACTTTTAGGTATAAACTCCTATCATTCGGTTTATCCACCGGTGCAAGGCTCCGGAAATGTAATGAAATACTTGTTTGAAGATACCCAGAAAACACTGGGCGCTGTTATGGTAGTGGAGGTAGACCCGCTAAAGCTGGCAGATAGAATAATTTTAGATATCAATGAAAAGAGAAAGGCCTTGATGTGGTGAGAATGCATATTTTTCTTCTCATTTGTTAAATGAATAACTTCTAAAGGGAGGTAATGAATATGAGAAAAAAAGCCGTTATTTTTACACTGCTGGTGTTGATGATATTAAACCTTGCAGGCTGCAGTAATGAAAACAGGGCGACTAGGACAGGAGAAAACGTGTCCAATGATAATACACAGGTTAAGACAATAAAGATTGCCTATTTGCCTATTACTCACGCCCTTCCCCTTTATGTAGAGAATGAGCTGGCCGAGGAGAACTTTAAAAATTTTAAACTGGAGCTTGTAAAGTTTGGTTCATGGACAGAGCTGGTGGATGCTTTGAATTCCGGAAAGGTGGACGGTGCATCCATGCTCATAGAGCTTGCAATGAAGGCAAAGGAGCAAGGTATTGATTTGAAGGCGGTTGCCTTAGGCCACAGAGATGGGAATGTGGTGGTGGTATCTAAGGATATCAACAAAGTTGAAGATTTGAAGGGAAAGAACTTTGCTATACCCAGCAAGCTTTCCACCCATAATATTTTGCTGCATATTATGCTTGAAAAAGGTGGTCTTACATATAGCGATGTAAATGTTATTGAACTTCCGCCGCCGGAAATGTCGGCAGCCCTGGCGGAGGGGAGAATATCCGGTTATTGTGTGGCTGAACCATTTGGAGCCAAATCGGTGGCAGTGGATAAAGGAAAAACTTTATTTGAATCTCAGGATTTATGGGAAGGCTCGGTGTGCTGCGGATTGGTTCTTAGAAATGATTTTATTGAGAACAACGAGGCTATAGCAGAGGAATTTATTAAGGAATATATAAACGCAGGACATAAAGCTGAGTTGAAAGATAATGTGGTTCGTGATATTGCAACAAAATACTTAAAAGCAGAATCCGAGGTCCTAGACTTGTCTCTTAAATGGATTTCCTATGAAAACCTGAAGCTTGAGGAAAAGGACTATAATGAGCTTTCGAAATACATGGTGGAAATGGGACTTTCTAAGAATCCTCCAGAGTACAGCGAGTTTGTGGATAATACATTTATTGGTAAAGTGAAGTGATCAGAATGGAAATATTAAAAAAGACATTAAAGGTTGTTATAAGCATATCTGTACTTGTAAGTATTTGGCAATTTGCAGTATTAACGGGAAGATATGAGCCGTCGCTTCTTCCTTCTCCGACCAAAGTTTTTGAAGCAATGACAGAATTGATAAAGGACGGAACTCTACTCACCCATTTTAGGGTAAGTCTTACCCGCTTCTTTATAGGATATCTGGTAGCAATATTTGCAGGAATAACCCTTGGACTTTTACTGGGCTGGAATAAAAGCGTATGGTCTTTTATTGAACCGGTAGTGCAGGTATTAAGACCGGTTTCACCTATAGCCTGGTTCCCCTTTATTGTTTTATGGTTTGGAATAGGGGATGCTCCGGCCATTGTCATTATTTTTATAGCAGGGTTTTTTCCAATTCTTCTTTCTACCGTTTCCGGCGTGGGAAATGTAGATCCAATTTATTTGAAAGTGGCTGACAACTTTGGAATACGACAGCCGCAAATGCTTTTTAAAATTATTCTTCCGGCGGCCTTTCCGTTAATTGCAAACGGCCTTCATTTAGCCCTAGGGTCAGCTTGGGTATTTCTAGTAGCAGGAGAAATGGTAGGAGCCCAGTCCGGTCTGGGATATCTTATTATAGATGCAAGAAATTCTTTGAGATCGGATCTGGTTTTGGCAGGAATAATATTTATTGGCGCTTTAGGGCTTTTGCTGGATAGGTTGATAAAACTCCTTGAAACCGGCATTGAAAAGCAGTGGGGAATATCCCGGAGGGGGAGGAACTGATATGTATATTTCTATTGAGGGAGCATCTAGAGAGTATTTTTTTAAAGGTAGAGGAAGAACGGTAGCTCTTGAAAAGGTGAATTTGGAAATAAAGAAAGGTGAATTTATTTGCCTCTTAGGACCGAGCGGATGCGGAAAGACAACATTATTGAATTTGATTGCCGGTTTTGATAGACCTACCACAGGCTTTGTTAAAATTAATGGAGAAATTGCTGCAAAACCGTCTGTAAATAGAATTACCATATTTCAGAACTATGGGCTTCTTCCGTGGAGAACTGTTCTTCGGAATGTTGAGCTTGGCCTGGAAAGCAAGAAAATAGATAAAAAGAAGAGGCTGCAAATTGCGGAAGAATATATTGAACTTGTGGGTCTTTCCGCGTATAAAAAGCATCATCCGGCCCAACTTTCGGGAGGAATGCAGCAGAGGGTGGCATTGGCAAGGGCATTGGCTGTTGATCCGGAGATACTTCTTATGGATGAGCCGCTAGGGGCTTTGGATGCAATGACTCGTATGAGTATGCAGGATGAGATTGAGAGGTTGTGGCAGGAAAAGAAAAAAACAATAATCTTTGTGACCCATGATATCGAAGAGGCAGTTTTTTTAGCCGACAGAATTGTGATAATGACTCCAAGTCCCGGTAAAGTGAAGAGCGTGGTTGAGGTGCCGTTGGCAAGAAAAAGGGACAGAACAGGAAGTGACTTCTTAAAAATCAGGGACAGGGTTTTTGCTGAATTTGAGCTAAAGCCTAGAGATATGACAGAATACTATTTGTAAATATACGTGTTTTGAATGCATTAATTATGTGTGCTTTGATGCTAACGGCGTGTATTGATGAGAGAGGAAGGGATTGTGTGGGTTGAAACTGTATCATCTTTATTTTAAAATATAGCTGTATAATATGACTTTATGATGTTATATTATACAGCTATACTAAAATAGGGTGATAAAAATGCAAATTAACCGATTGTTTGAAATAGTATACATCCTTCTTGATAGAAAAACAGTAACTTCAAAAGAGTTTGCAGAACGATTTGAGGTTTCAACAAGAACTATTTATCGCGATATTGAAGCTCTTTCGGCAGCAGGTATTCCTATCTATACGAGCAAAGGAAAAGGCGGTGGAATATCACTTTTGCCTAATTTTGTCCTTAATAAAGCTGTTATAACCGATGAAGAAAAAGAGGAGATTCTCTCTTCCTTAAAGGCTGTAAACGCTGTTAATCTAGCCAAAACAGATACCGCAATTAAAAAGCTCGGTAGTTTGTTTGGTGAATCAAATACAGATTGGATTGAAGTGGATTTTTCTTCTTGGGCCAACTCACAGAAGGAAATTGAAGTATTCAATGCAATAAAGTCTGCGATATTAGATAAGAGGGTTATTACTTTTTCTTATGCCAGTGCAAAAGGACAGCGGACCTTGCGGGAGGTAGAGCCTTTGAAGCTTTGCTTTAAAAGCAACGCATGGTATTTATATGGATATTGTAAGTCACGATATGATTTTCGTTTCTTTAAGTTGAGGCGAATCAGGAACCTTTGCGTAACGGAGCAAAATTTTCAGCGTAACCCCCCAAATCAAATCTTTTCAAACGATAATACATATCGGAAAGAATATATTAATCTGAAGTTAAAGCTGTCTTCGGAGGCTGCTTACAGGGTGTATGATGAATTCGACAGCTATGTACAACAGGAGGACGGAAGTTTTATTGCAGAAATTAACTTTCCGAGGGGTGAGTGGCTATTTTACTACATCGCAACCTTCGGGAGCCAATGTGAAGTTTTGGAGCCGGAGAACGTGAGAAATAGTGTGAAAGCAGAACTTCAGAATATGTTAAAACATTATCTTTAATATGACACGCAGTTGTCATGTTGGACAAAATATAATAGCCTTATCAAACATATGGAGGTTATTAAAAATGAACTATGAGGTTGTAAATTTAGATCAAAAAATAGTTGTAGGTGTTAGTGCAGTTACCGGCAATTCCGATCCTAAAATGCATGAAGTTATCGGCGGTCTATGGGAAAAGTTATATCAAGGTGGAATAAGTGCTGCAATTAAAAATAAGATTAACCAGTATGCCATTGGACTTTATTCTGACTACTCAAATGATCAATACTGTGTTACTGTTGGTAATGAGGTTTCAAAAGCAGAGAATGATGAACTGGCTGTAAAAATCATTCCTGCAGGAAAATATGCAAAGTTTTCTATACATGGAAATATGGTAAAAGCAGTTGCTGAGGCTTGGGAAGAAATCTGGAAGATAGACTTAGATAGAAGCTTTACCGGTGATTTTGAGGAATATCTTAATAGCGATTGGGATAACGCAGATATTAATATTTACATTGCATTAAAATAAAATCAAAAACATGTTCAAAAAAGCACCGGAGATTTTTTGCTCCGGTGCTTTTGAAAGTACAAATTATTTGGATAAGCAAACTGTCCTATAATTTTTAGCGAGTAAATAGTGTACCATGATCCTCCCAGAACGATTCAACGAGTGACAGGTCTTTATTGGATATTAATTCGCTTTCCGGTCGTTGTGAATACTCGGACAGTTTGGAATAGAAGAGTTTAAATTTCTCCAGGTCATTTTTGTCGCTGTAATCATTATCGGATAAGTATTGTATGGTTTTCAAAAAGGGTTCCCAGCCTATTTCTTCTTGAACTTCAATGAGTCTATACATTAATCCGTCATGATGAAACTCTCCTTGACCCATAGTCTGAAGATATCTTATAAGATAGTAATATTTGAGCTGAGTACCTTCGCGACGTATATTTGGGTCATTATAAACAACAGGCATTGGCCCCATGTTGTTTAGATGAATCTTTTCCAATTGGTCAACGGCATAATATGCTCTGAAATTGGCAAACATTTCGTCATTCCAGTTCCAACTGGTATTTCCGAGATTGAAATTATGTCCTATTTCATGCAAAATTCCAAAGGACAAATCGCCGTTTTCATAAGATCTTTTTAACTGATTAGCTATAGGGTTATTGTCGCTGCTTTTAAACCACATTATTGGATTTCCCGCATAAGCTGCAGAACCGCTCGGATGACCGTCTGAGGCCAATATTCCTATTTTGTTGCCATTAAAAGGTATTCTGTTTCCGGAAAATTCTTTCATCAAAACATATACCTTGTCTAAGTCGGACAACCAGTTGATAATGCCCTCTCTTGTTGTATACTGTGTATCGGAAGTGTCAAAACAAGCATCAAAATGTTCGGATTCGTAAATATAGTCGGAAGGTACAGGTTCTACCTTGACATTGTCAAACCATACCGTTCCTTTGGTTTCACAATGAAGGAATCCTAAGCGCAACCCAATATTTACCCTGCCGGATTCCGGGGTTTTGAAAAGCAGGCTTACTTCCTTCCATGAAGTATTTGTCCCGGTTGCTGTAACTGTTCGATTCCATATTGCATCTTCGCCTTGATTGTTATAGAGACAAATATTAGCTCCATCACTTTTGTAGTGGGTCTCTTGTTTGGTGCCGTTGTAGACTGTATATTCTTCTGTCACATTCTCATACTTCATATAGGCGCTGAGTTTATAATAGCTGTTTGGAGCAAGCTGGAGGGTTCTTGCATATCCAACATCTTCGTCTTGTGCTAATGAACTTATTTTTAGACATTTACTGTTGTTTAGACCTGTCCCTATTTCAATAGTTCCGGTTGCTGAAGAATTATTTTGCTTTGATGACCTTTTTACCCAATCAGAAGAAAGACCGTTTTCAAAAGTTTCCATGAATGTATACTTTGGCAAATGCTCCAACGTTACATTGTCAAACCAGGCCGTTCCGGTTACTTTGCTGCCTGTGTAACCCAAACGCACTGCAATATCAACACTGGTTGTTGATGCTGTAAATTCCGCATATATTTTTTTCCAACCCGGATAGAAGGTGCCTAAGTTTTCCCATTCGCTTGAATAATTCCATGTGGGATATATGCAAACATTAGGTCCTATAACCGGCCAATAATTGGAATTGGGGTCTCTGACCACATTTTGGTATTTAACATATGCAGTCAATCTGTATTTTTCACCGACCGTAAGACCGCTAATTGTTTTTGTATACGCGGTATCGGTAGCAACTGTAGGTGAAGATATTTTTACGCATTTTGAACCGTAAACACCGGTGCCATCTTCAATTTGTACAGTTGAACCGGAGCCGGAACTTACAACGGTCCAACCGTTCGCTCCATTTTCAAATTTCTCTGTAAATATTGCTTGAGGAACTTCATCAATAAATCCATGATTTACTGATAATGTTGTTTCACTACTAAAAGTTGAGCCGTACTTGTTTATTAATTCACATATGTATGTATACTGTCCTGCCGGCCTTGTAAACGGCTCCGGCGTAATTACTTGTCCATTGGGTGTATTGTCTTCTGCTGCACCGCATTGAATGATTTTACCGTTCTCATATAGTCTCCATTGGGTAGCATTGTTGTTGCCTGACAAAAGCACTACTCTACAAGTGATTGTGCCATTAGTATCTAGCATTTTAACTATTGGATCTCCAGGCACTCCAGTTGCCCCAGCAGATACCGATATCGGTATACTCATAAAAACAGACATTAGAAGTAGACAGCTTGCAACAATCGCAAAAATTCTTTTCTTTCTCATTTCAAATCCTCCTTTTCAATAATTAGTATATTATTCCGAAATGGTTTAGATCTAGGTATCGTGCGATCTAAACTCATTTCATTAATACAATTATAATGATTATCTGGTAAAAGTGGATGCCAAACTATTGAAAAAAGTTGAAATTTTGATGAAAAAGCAGTTGGTGTTGATATCACTTGAATAGACGTAAAGTAAGACTGGACAAAGCGTAAAAAGACATGGTATAATTTATATAGATGAACGCGCGTACAATTTGAATATTACTACGCTACATACTTCAATTTGTAGTTTCAATTGTTTTATTTTATAAAACATATAAACATTTAATGCCAATATTTAACATAGGATATTTTAGGAGGAAGCAAATGGTAAGTTTTAAAGCTGGTATAAATTTAGGTGGATGGATATCACAATATAAAGACTTTAGCAAAACACATTTTGATACTTTTATCACAGAAAAGGATATTAAAACTATTGCAGAATCAGGATTTGATCATGTTAGAGTACCCTTTGATTATCCGATTATCGAGTCTGATGACAATGTGGGCAAATATAAAGAGGAAGGGCTCTTTTATATTGATCGTTGCCTTGAATGGTGTAAAAAATACAATTTGGGTCTTCTCTTGGATATGCACCATGCTCCCGGGTACCGTTTTCAAGATCTAAAGACAAATACATTATTTGAAGATCCATCTCAACAAAAGAGATTTGTTGAGATATGGACTTTCTTGACCAAACGTTATATAGATGAACGGGAACATATTGCCTTTGAATTACTAAATGAAATTGTGGAGCCTGACAGTGTTCGCTGGAATAAGCTAATGCTGGAATGTATAAAGGCAATTAGAGAAATTGATCCTACCAGGTGGCTTTATATTGGAGGTAATAATTATAACAGTCCCGATGAACTTAAAAATCTTGCAGATATTGAGGATGATTACATAGTTTACAACTTTCATTTTTATAATCCTTTTTTCTTTACGCATCAGAAAGCTCACTGGTCCGAAAGTGCAATGGCATACAATAGGGCTGTTAAGTATCCGGGACAATATGAAGGAATTGAGACTTTTGTCAAGGAAAATCCCAAATATGATTTTATGATGGAAGTAAATAATCTTCAATTAAACAAGGAACTTTTGCGTAAAGATTTAAAGTCTGCAATTGAATTCAGGGAAAAGAAAAAATGCAAACTTTATTGTGGTGAGTTTGGTGTAATTGCTCTTTCGGATATAGAGTCTAGAGTAAAATGGCATGAAGATTATGTCAGCCTTTTGGAAGAGTACGATATTGGTGGTGCAGTATGGAACTATAAAGATATGGACTTTGAAATTTATGATGGGGAGGGAAAACCCATCTCAAAGGAATTAATAAATATACTGACAAGGAAAAAAGTATAATTCATTGAAGGTTGCATATAAGTTTTCATGCGAGGTGGATGATGACTAGCGAAGAAATAGCAAAATTGTGTGGTGTTTCCAGAGCTACTGTATCTAGGGTTATTAACAATAGTCCCAACGTAAAAGAGGAAACACGGCAAAAGATTTTGGCGATAATAAAAGAGAAAGATTATGTGCCGATAGCATCTGCCAGGCGTTTGGCTGGGATAGATAGTAACATAATCGGTTTATTTGTTTTGGATATCAATATCTCTGAATCAACAACAAGAGTTTCAAAAAGTGCGTACTTTTCGCAGCTTGTAAATTTAATAATAGACCAGGCAAACAATTTTGGTTTTCAAGTGTTGGTATCAATTATAACCTCAGAGAAGCAATTAACTGAAATAAGAAATCTTTTTATCAGCAGAACCATTTTTAGCGCTATTTTTATCGGTGCATTCAATGAAGAATCTCAACTTGATGATAATATTATATTAGAATATCCTACAATTATTATTGATCGTCAATCTAAAAGTGCAGAGGAAAAGCCAAATCGCTTGGTTATAAACTTGGACAACTTTGAGGGTGCTTATAATGCAACACAATTTTTGATTAAATCAGGTCATACCAGAATTGGGCATATATCCGGAGACCTTAGAAAGCTTTCAGGTATAGAGCGTTACAAAGGATATAAGAAAGCATTGGAAGATGCAAAGCTGTGTTTTGACAGAAAATTAGTACGGGAAGGCAACTTCCTCGAAGACAGCGGTTATCAATTGGCTTATGAAATATTAGAAGAGAATATAACAGCTATTTTTTGTGCCAATGATGTAATGGCTATTAGTGCAATTAAAGCTATTAAAGAAAAAGGATTAAGTGTTCCTGAGGATATATCCGTAATAGGGTTTGATAATACAGCAATTGGGAACTATATTATGCCTGCATTAACAACTGTAGATGCACCATTAGAATACATTGCCCAAACATGTATTGAGTCATTAAAATACTTTTGCAAAAATAAACATTTTAAAGAAAAGGAAATAAGAATTAAGACTAATTTGATAATCCGGGAATCAACTAAAGAAGCTTAAAATAAATTGTTGTTTTTTTAAGTTGTTTTCCAGCACTAAAATTAATTGCTTATTGTCTAGGTCTTAGCCGTATAATCGCAAAAACTGTACGCGGGTACATTTTTGTATTGGTTATATTAGATAATAATTACCTCGAGGTATTTATTATAATTTATTAATTTTATTAAATTTTAGGAGGGTAAAAAATGTATAAGAGATTATTGTCATCAGCGCTGATAATTATGCTATTATTATCTGCTTGGTCACCAATATCCGTACAAGCTTCTGATGCGATTAGTGACATTAGAGGGCATTGGGCCGAAGACGACTTGAGTAAATGGTTGGAAAAAGGGATTTTACTAGGCTATCAAGATGGGACGATAAAACCTGATAACAACATCATAAGAGCTGAATTTGTCACATTAATTAATAAAGTTTTTGGATTCTATGAACTAAGTGAAGAACAGTTCATAGATGTTGAAAACTCAAAGTGGTATTCCGGTGAAATATTAAAGGCTAGGGCAGCAGGGTACATTGCGGGTTATGGAAATAATGTTTTCAAACCTGAAAATTATATTACAAGACAAGAAGCTGTTGTTATAATCGCGAAAGTTTTTGACATGCAAAGCAGTAATAATTATATAAGTAAGTTTAAAGATGGAGACTTGGTCAAGGAATATGCAAAAGATTCTGTTGGTGCTATGTTTGAAAAAGGCTACATAACAGGGTATAATGACGGTACTTTTAGACCTGACAATTACATTACCCGTGCAGAGACAATTAAAATACTAAATCAAATTATCCCTTCTATATATAATAACAAAGGAGATTATGGAGATGAAGAAATAAACGGGAGCGCGCTGATTAATGCAGGAGGAGTTGTTTTAAAAAATACTGCAATAAACGGTGATTTATATCTTGCTCAAGGGATTGAAAATGGAGATGTTACCCTTGAGGGTGTAGATGTAAAGGGAACAGTTTATGTAAACGGCGGAGGAAGCAATAGCATACATTTAATAAATACTAAATTAGGCAAGGTTATTGTTAATAAAAAGGGAGTTAGAATTGTAACTTCAGGAAATACTTCGGTTGAAAGTGTCGTTGTCAAATCCGGTGCAAAACTTGAAGAAAGAGAATTAAGCGGCGATGGATTTATAGATGTCGTGGTTGATTCCCAACTTTCGGCCAGCAGTGAAATAGAATTTGTTGGTGACTTTGGACAGGTTGATGTTTTGGCAGAAGACGCTTTGCTGCAAACAAAAGAAGCAAAAATGAGACTAAAGATATCCGGGCAAAGAGTTAAAATAAATGGGGAAAAGATTGAAAAATCATCAAAGAATTATACTGTAAATGGAGAATCGATATCAATAGAAACAGAAGAACCCAAACCTTCCGTCACACCTGATACAGAAAGTACTCCACAGCCGGAAAATACACCGAAAAAACCAAGTAATCCGGGTTCATCTGTTACTCCTTCACCAACCAGCAACCCAAATGAAGAATGGCAACTGGTTTGGAGAGATGAGTTTGATGGTACTACAATAAACATGGATAATTGGAGTTATGATGATCCGACCAACGGAAGATGGAATAAAGAAATACAGTCCTACACACAAAATAATGCCTATATCAAAGACGGTTCACTGATTATTGAAGCCAGAAAAGAAGATATTACAGAGCCTAGTGGTGAAACCTATAATTATTCTTCATCAAAATTAATTACTAAAGGCAAACAATCCTGGAAATACGGTAAGTTTGAAATAAGGGCCAAAATGCCTACGGGTCAAGGTATATGGCCGGCAATTTGGATGATGCCGGAAGATGAACCCTTCTATGGAACGTGGCCAAAATGTGGTGAGATAGATATTATGGAGCTTTTAGGTCATATACCTAATAAACTTCATGGAACACTTCATTTTGGAGAACCCCATAAAGAATCTCAGGGAACATATTTCTTGCCGGAAGGTCAGAGCTTTGGTGATGACTATCATGTTTATGCAATCGAATGGGAACCGGGAGAAATACGTTGGTATATAGATGGAGAGTTATACCACACTGTCAATGACTGGTATTCTAGAGACCAATACTTAGCTGATGATTATACTTATCCGGCACCTTTTGATCAAAATTTCTTTTTGATAATGAATATATCTGTAGGGGGCAGTTGGCCGGGATATCCTGACGAAACAACAGTTTTCCCACAACAAATGGCTGTAGATTATGTAAGAGTGTATCAAAAGAATGAATATCCTCATAGGGAAAAACCCGTTAAAGAAGAAGAGACTGCAAGAGAGCCTCTTGCGGACGGCAATTATATCTATAATGGCGGTTTTGATGTAAATGATCCTGAGGCAATTGGTATTGAGGATGTTCCAAATACATCTTACTGGACTTTCTTAAAGGGTCCTGGAGGAATTGCAACAGTAAACGTAGATGAAGGCGTTATGCATGTACAGATAGAAGATGGAGGAACAACTGACTACAGCGTGCAATTGCTTCAAGCACCGGTTCATCTTGAAAAAGGTGCAAAATATAAAGCATCTTTTGATATGAAAGCCCAAAGCTCAAGAGAAATAAAACTTAAAATAGGTGGAGATGGCGACAGGGGATGGACTGATTATGCAGCTATTGCGCCATTTACAGTTTCCACAGAAATGGAATCTTACGAGTTTGAATTTACCATGAAGTACGATACGGATGTTAAAGCTCGATTTGAGTTCAATATGGGGCTAGACGATAATGATATCTGGATTGATAATGTTAAGCTAATTAAGACAGAAGATGCACCAGTGATAGATCCTTCAACAATAGAAAGACCTCCGCTTCTGTCTGGTAATTACATATATAACGGTACCTTTGATCAAGGTGAAAATAGGATGGGATTCTGGAAATTTACTGTAGATGATACTGCGAAGGCTTCATACTACATTGGAAGTGATGTTAATGAACGTAGATTTGAAACCAGAATTGAAAACGGCGGAAATTCAAAAGATGCCATAAGATTGGTGCAGCCAGGAATTAATATTGAAATGAGCAAATCCTACAAGGTTAGTTTCGAAGCTAGTGCAGAAAAAGCCAGAACCATAGATGTGGAAGTTGCAAGTAACTTAAACAATAGTAGCATATACTCCGCTACTATTGAACTTGACAAGGAAAGCAAGACATATGAATTTGAGTTTACCATGGATAAAGACTCGGATAAGAACGGAGAACTTAGGTTCAATTTGGGTGGAAATAACGCCGACGTCTACATTGATAATGTTGTTATGAAAAAAACCAGCTCCGATGAAGTTAAAGGAAATTTACTTTTAAATGGGGTATTTAATAGCTTACTAGGTTGGAATTATGAATCATATAGTCCTGGTTCGGCAGAATTTGAAAATACTGAGGAGCAATTTAAGGCAATCATTGCTTCTGTTGGTTCTGAAGGTTGGAATGTACAATTGTATCAGGATAATGTTCCACTGGAAGAAGGGCAGACCTACGAAGTTTCATTTGACGCTAAATCAACAGTTGACAGAAAAGTAATAGTTCAAATGCAAGAAAAAGATGTTTGGACCTCCTATTTCTTTGAAGAAGTTCAACTTACAGATGAGCTTAAGAGATTCAAATATGAGTTTACAATGGATAAGCCGACCGATTCAGCATCAAGGTTTAGTTTTGCACTGGGAAGTCCAGATAGCGTGACGACTTACGAACCCCATGAGATAATAATTGACAATGTTGTGGTAAGAAAGGCTGTAACAGATTCATTAATATTAAACGGGACCTTCGATAATGATAAAGAACATTGGTTGGAATACTGGGGCGGTGAATGGGAAGATGTCCCTGAAGGTGAGGGGAATGGTACTGCTATTGGCTCTTGTAAAGTAACAGAAGGAGAGCTAGAGGTTGATATTACCAAGGTAGGCATCAAAGATTATACGCCTCAAATAAAACAGGAGAACTTGGCATTGCAAGAGGGTGAAACCTATACTGTATCTTTTAAGGCAAGAGCACTTGCTCCAAGAAGTATCAAAGTTGACATATTGGATTCTACCTATAACTGGTATGGTGGAAGTACTTTTGACTTAACAACAGAAGATGATACCTATACATTCACATTTGCCGCAAACAAGTCAATTACAGATGGCGTACTGACTATAAATTTAGGTACTATATCAGATAAGACTTCAGCAGCAACTACCGTATATCTTGATGATATATTGTTAGTAAAACAATAAGTGATAAAATACTTAAAATAATAGTTAGGATATTTTAAGAGGCATTATATAGTAACTTGCTATATAGTGCCTTTTTGCATCCTGCAATACTAATTTTTATTATGTTTGTTATGAGTTGCTTGGTTTTTCCTTGCATCCAATTTATTCCCTGGATTTTCATCAAAATTTCAACTTTTTTCAATTCTTTTGCATCCACTTTTTCCAAGTAATCTTTATAATAGTATTAATAATATAGTTTTAGGCTACAGAAGATTTTGGCCTAAACATTTTCACAATAATATACCAATTATTGATAAGGGGGTATTTTCATGAATTTGAAAAAGAACGTGGCAAAGTTTTTAGCTTTAACAACAATGGTTGTTGGAACGTTTGCCGGAAGTCAGTTTGCATTGGCAAATAATTCAGTTGACGTTGGGAATGAAATCAATTATCTCAATGTGGATTATACTTTCGCAGAGGGAAGAGTAATTGTTGTATTTAAAGAGGGATATGATATAAGCGTTATAAGTGATAAGCTAAAAGATTTGGGAGTTGAGTCGTTCGAAGATTTGACAAAAGCCCAAAAACCTTCAAAAGCTAATGATAGCAGTACTGAAAAGAAGAAAAAGAAGAAAATCTTTTTGCTTCATTTAAAGAATAAGACTAGGGATGGAGTGCAGAAGGCGATTGAAAAGTTGAATAATGAACCTTATGTTGCATATGCAGAACCCGACTTTTTGATAGAAACTAAAAGTGATCAAAATAATTCTGGCAATAATAAAGTTGATAGCATGAGAATAATTAAAGCACAAGAAGCAATAGATATGTGTGCAGGCAATCCGGATGTAGTTGTGGGAGTTATAGATTCGGGAATTGATTATAATCATCCTGCCTTGGTGAATAATATGTGGGTGAACACAGCTGAAGCTTGGGGAATTCCGAATAGAGATGATGATGGAAACACATATAAAGACGATATTTATGGGTATGATTTTGGTGCTAACGATCCTGATCCTATAGGTATAAGTGACCATGGCACACATTGTGCAGGAATAATTGCAGGTTTTGGACCTAATGTGAAGCTTGCCGCACTTAAGCATAACAGTGGAAGTTTAATTAATGATTTGACTTGTGCAGTAAAATGTAAAACTTTATGCAGCGACCCCTAATTTGGCAACTACATCATCAAGACTTACCCCTTTTTCTGCACAAGAGTATGCAAACTTGGCAATACAGACCATATATTGTT
>NZ_RLII01000016.1 GCF_004102745.1 Acetivibrio mesophilus
ATTCCGTAACGCTTCAACGCATGAATTACTCCATACGCTGGTTACTGACTAAGTGGCTGCCCTACCTTTACCACTACAGGACTTTCACCTGTTAGCATTTGCCAGCTTTGCTGGACGCACACATCAATACGACCGTCTCAACGTGCGCCGTCCATGGGAACATATCCACTGGCTGCACTTCCCGAACCTCAAAACCACCTTCCGCCAAATACTTCAAATCCCTTGCCAATGTTGCCGGATTGCAGGACACATAAACAATCCTCCTAGGCTCCATATCCACAAGAGTCTTTAATACCGCCTCATCGCATCCCTTCCTTGGAGGGTCAACTACCACAACATCTGCGCGTACGCCCCTACTATACATCTGGGGTATAACTTCTTCAGCCTCGCCGACTATAAACTCCGCATTTTCAACTCCGTTCACCCGGGCATTTTCCTTTGCATCATTCACTGCCGCTTCAACAACCTCAACACCATAAACCATTTTTGCCTTCTTGGACAAAAACAGCGATATGGTACCTATGCCACAATACAAATCAAAAACGGTTTCCTCACCCGTGAGCTGTGCATACTCCAGTGCCTTGCGATAAAGCACTTCCGTTTGAATCGGGTTTACCTGAAAAAATGACAGAGGGGATATGTTGAACTTAAATTCTCCTATGTAATCGGTAATGGTATCCCTTCCATACACAACTATATTTTCATCACCCAATATAACATTCGTCTTCTTTCTATTAACATTTAAAACAATGCTTTTTATCTGCGGGATATCCCCAACCAGCTTGTCTGCCAGCTTTTCCTGGCCGGGTATGCTCCTTCCGTTAATAACCAATACCACCATTACCTCGCCGCTCTTAAAACCCACACGGGTCATAATATGTCGTACAAGGCCTTCTCCTTTAATTTCATCATATGTAGTTACACCATTTTCCATTATAAACTCTCTAACGATGGCTCTCACCCTGTCACTCACAGAGTTCTGTATCCCACATGTAAGACAGTCAATAATCTCGTGGGACTTTTTTGCGTAAAATCCTGCCCTAACCTCATCCTTATATCTTCCCACCGGGTATTGGGCTTTGTTTCTATAGTTTAGCGGCTGTTCCATCCCAATCGCATCATGTACCACAACGTCTTCCAGTCCGCCAATTCTTCTGATATTCTCCCTTACAAGGTTGGTCTTAAACTTAAGTCCCGCTTCATAGTTCATATGTTGGAGGCTGCAGCCGCCGCACCTTTTATAGGAGGGACAGAAGGGCTCTGTTCTATCGCCGGAAGGTTCCAATACTTTGAGAAGCTTGCCAACGGCATAACTTTTGTTGACCTTTATAATCTTTATTTCCACCTTTTCTCCCTCAATCGGTCCATCCACAAAAACCGTAAAATTGTCTATCCTTCCGACTCCTTGTCCCTCATGGGTCATTCCGGTAATGTCAATAGTATGAACCTCATTCTTCTTTACTAAAGCCAAAGCTTATACCGCCTTTCATATACGTTTCAGTGTACGCATTAAGCATACATTCACCAATTATAGTATTATAAGCATAATATTCTCAAAATAACATTTTCAAATCCATAGTATAGTTGCTATTTTCCTTGAATCCAATGTTTATTATACACAACTTCAGCCATGAATTAAATAACCATCCATTGAAATGGATTGATTTGAAGAGCCCTGCCAATTAAATGACAGTAGACGAATTACAAAAAAATAGTCCCATTGAGGGACAAGAATTTGAATCAGTTTTCCTTATTGTTAATTGTTGCATATATTTCTATTATTTATACCTGATATTGTTAATTTTTTCATTATATCCTTTGCTTCTTTACTGGCAGTATATAGGGTCTGTTGTCATTCATCCCATCAATTACAAAAGGCTTTACACCATATACCCTTTTTACAATCTCTTCTGTAAGAACCTTTTGCGGCTCTCCCTGTGCAACAATTGCTCCATCCTTAAGCATTATCAGATGGTCGCAATACATGGATGCAAGATTTAAATCGTGTAGCACCGCAATAATTGTTTTTCCCTCTTGGGTCATTGTTCCGGCAAGATCCAAAATCTCTATCTGATGCTGAATATCAAGGTGAGAAATCGGCTCATCCAAGAGCACTATATCGGTCTCTTGCACAAGGGCGCGGGCAATGAAAACCCTCTGCCTTTCCCCTCCGCTTATTTCATTGATTCTTCTGTCCTTAAGGTGCCACACATTTGAGGCAATCATAGCCTTTTTGGCAATTTCTCTGTCTTTTTCACCCTCGGTCTGAAACCTCTTTACATAAGGGTATCTTCCCATAAGTACAACATCCATAACCGGATAATCGCAGGTAATATCTGTGCTTTGATGGAGGCATGCAATTCTTTTTGAAAGCTCCCTTGACTTCATCCTGCCGACATTCTCGCCATTAACATATACTGCACCTTTTTGAGGGCGAAGGGCTCTTGCCATGCTCTTTAACAGCGTGGTTTTACCTGACCCGTTTGGGCCTAAAATTCCATAAAACCTGCCTCTCTCCATCTTTAAGGATATGCCCTTTAGCACATTAAGACTCCCAAAAGATACTTCTATATCCCGAACTTCAATTGAATATGCCTTGTCCTGCCCCACTCAAACCACCTTCTTCTTGCTCCTAATAAGAATCGAAATAAAATATGGTGCTCCAAACATTGATGTCAGCACTCCTACCGGAATCTCCGCTGTCGGAATCCTCGATATTGTATCACACAGTACCAAAAATATTCCCCCTCCTATTGCAGAAAAGGGAAGAACTATTCTATTATCTGAGCCGGATATCAATCTTACAGTATGGGGAATGATTAGTCCTACAAAGCCAATGACACCGCTCACTGCTACACAGGCGGCGACAATAACCGAGCAAATTACAAGCAATACCTTTTTTACTTTTTCCACCTCAACCCCAAGACTTCTTGCCCCATCCTCTCCGGCAGCAATTATGTTCAGCTCCCTGGCGAAAACGCAAACAGCGATTGTACCTGCGATAACCAAGGGAACAAGTATTATTACTTGCTTCCAAGAAGTAAACGCAATACTTCCCATCATCCAATATGTAATATTCGCAACTTTATCACGGTTTAAAACCATCAAAACCGACATAACCGAGGATGCAAAGAAGCTCACTGCCACCCCGGCAAGCAGAAGATGCGTATTGGAAACCTTGGCTCCTGTTTTCGCTATGCTAAAGACGATAAAAACTGTGAGAAGCGCAAAAATAAAGGCTGCTGCCGTAGTCAGGCCAAATCCCCCGACTATTTTATCGGCTCCCATCACAATAGCAATCGAAGCTCCCAGAGCCGCTCCCGCCGATACTCCCAAAACATAAGGGTCGGCCATGGGATTTGCAAACATTCCCTGATATGTTGCTCCTACCGCTGAAAGACCTATTCCTATAGCTGCCGCAGCAATTACTCTAGGAAGCCTTATATTAAGTACTATAAGCTCATGGGTCCTGCTTACTTCCCCACCTGACACAAATCCTCCCAAAAAGGGTATCCTACCAATCAGAATACGCAGAGTATCAAGTAGTGATATATTGGCTGCACCAACTGTTACAGAAGTCAGTATCAGCAACACCAAAAGCAATCCTCCAAAAATTAAAGCAAACCTGTATCTATACTTTTTATCACTAAACGACATTTATACTTCTCCATTTCATTCAAATGCTTTAGGGTGGATTATTTTAGCCATCTCCACAAGCCCGTCGGCAAGCCTTGGCCCCTGTCTCTCAAGCATATTGTTGTCTATCTCGAAGAGCTTTTGGCCTCTTACCGCTGAAAGCTCCTTGTATCCATCGGCATTCTCTATTCCCGCTTTCGAATCGTAATACTTTGAGCATATTAGTATGTCCGGATCCTTTTCAAGAAGGCTCTCAATGTTGTATTTCCAACCTTCTATGTCATCTGCCACATTTTTGCCTCCAGCCATCTCAATCATACGGGAAATGAATGTATCCCTTCCTGCAGTATAATCCCCGTATTCGCCATAGCCCATAACATAATAGACACTAGGCTTCTTAAGGCCATCAACCTTGTTCTTTACAAGCTCCACCTTTTCCTTCATTTCCGCTACAATGCTATTTGCCTTATCTCGGTCATTCAGCAATATACCGGTCTTCTCAATTATATCGTAAACACCTTCAAAACTGTCCTCGGCATGAAGAATAGCCACTTTGACATTAGCCTCCTCAAGCTTTTGCAGCATCTCCTTTGTAAAGATGGTGGATGTTATAACAATATCCGGCTGCAGCTCAACAATCTTTTCTACATTTGGATGGTCTATATTGCCTATTGATTCGATATTTTTCACCTCTTCAGGATAATCGCAAAACTCTGTACGTCCCACCAGCTTGTCCTGTTTGCCCATCGCAAAAATTATCTCTGTTATGTTGGGGGCAATTGATATTACCCTCTCCGGTTCCCTATCCAAGGTTACTTCCCTGTCATAGGAGTCTTTCAAAGTTATGCTGTGTCCATCGGCATTCCCCTTCGATTCGTTGCCATCTCCACTTTTATTGCATGCGGAAAACGTAAAAATCAGCATTGTCGCCATTAAAACCGTCAGTACCTTTCTCTTTAAATACAGACTTCTTTTGTTCTTCATTTAATACTCTCCTTAAAACGTAAAATTAAATAATAAATAATAAATTAAGCCTCTTAAACTACACAAAGTTTAAGAGGCTGCAATCCATTTGCAGTAATGCAAATCAATACACCCCCTATCTCTCGTAGAGTTCTCGGTGCTATTTACAGGCAGGTCTTCTGACTAAGGTTCATCAACTCTTCATGCCTTCCCAGTCACCCAGTGGCAATAATCTGAAGAGCTTCCCCCTCACAGCGGCGGGACCGTGCAGGAATCACACCTGCTTCCCTTTTAATATGCATACAATATGCATAAAACCTGTAAACTACTCTATTAAATTATCTAAAATCTATCACAAATAGCTTTTCACGTCAATATCACAATGTCAGTTTGCTATTCTATATTTTCCCTAATCCATTATTACTCTGCCTTTGTTCCGCATTGAGAACAGAACTTCGTCCCTGGTGAAAGCTTTGTCCCGCAACCGCCACATGCCTTATCCTGCTGTTCCTGCTTTTCTCCACAGTTAGGACAGAATTTGATTCCTTTGGCAATTTCGTGATTGCATTTAATGCACTTTACCTTCTCTTCTACAAGAGACTTGCCACAGTTAGGACAGAATTTCGTACCTAAAGCTGCCTTTGCGTTGCATGCCGAACACACTACCCCTTCCTGCTGCGGCTGAGGTTGTGCCTGCTGTTGAGGTTGATAGTATTGGGGACTTTGCTGATTTGCTCCACCGGTAAACATCTGTCCCATCATATTGCCTATTGCAGCTCCAGCACCCATTCCGGCGCCCATCCCGGCAAAGCCTCCACCTCCCTGATTTCCTGCAGCAGTGTTCATTGCATCGAGAGTCCTCTTTTTGGCGTAGGTATCCATACCACCCATCAAATTTATCTGTGCGCCTTCCTGATAAGCCTTTCTAAGCTCTTCCGGAAGAATTAGCGATTCAACTGTAAGTTCAGCCAGCTCAAGGCCAAGGGCTTCAAACTTACCCCTTGCACTTACCCTAACCATTTCACCAAACTCAATCATATTACTCTGCATCTCGAAAAAGGACTTCTTCGACTCTGCCACCGAGTCTTTAAGATACGTCATAATATATGACCTCAAAGTCTTCGTGAGGTCCTGAGTTGCCATGGTACCCCTTGTACCCGACACATCCCGCAAGAATTTAGCCGGATCCGATACTCTGAAGGAGTATGTTCCTCTGGCACCGACTTCAATTGGACCAAACATAGGGTCCAATACCGGAAGGGGTGACTGGGTACCCCAAGTCTGTTCGGTAAATAGTCTGGTATTTATAAAATACACCTCTGCCTTAAAAGGTGAATTAAATCCATATTTCCATGATTTTAGCTTTGTTAACAGTGGCATGTTTTCTGTTGTCAGTTCGTACCTACCGGGTTCAAAAACGTCTGCCAATTGACCTTCGTTTATGAACACAGCTGCCTGCGACTCCCTGACAGTAAGCTGGGCTCCCATTTTTATTTCTTTGTTTGCTACAGGAAAACGATACACTATAGTATCTGCACTAGAATCTGTCCACTCAATTACTTCAATGAATTGTCCCTTGATAAAATTCATCAAACCCATGTAAAACACCCCTCTTAACAAGTTTTTTATTAACGCATATTTCTTATGCTCTACTTAAAATTGCTCTACTTTAAATAAAGCAATTAATTTAATCACATTCTATTTTACCATATACTTTTTACAATTCAAATCTTTTATTTTTGCTAATTGATTTTGTCTGAAAATATCGCCTCGTTATAAGAATGCAAATTTTAGTATATAATATAGGATAATATGTGTTTTGCGATTTCTAATAATATTTTAAAGTGACTTTGATTTTATTTATCACAATGATATAATAAATAAGGTTTCATCATGAATAATTAAAACAAAAGGCGGTTGTTATGAAAAGATCAAACCACGGAAAGGATAGTAAGTATTTATCAATTGTTTTTATTCCTCATAATACAGATGAGGTAAAGGTATTTAAAATCTCTTCTGTAAAGTACAAGTTAATGGCTATTGGCACCGTTGTATTGACTATGGTTATTTGCTCCGGACTTTTGATTACGTATTTGATGCATGAAAATCGTACGTTAAATGATGACAGAAAAAAAGTTATTGCTGTCAATAACCAGCAAATGGACTTGATTACTGAGCGAGAGGAAATTATCCAATCCTATATTAAGAAAATTGATGAGCAGGAAAAGTTAATCAAAAGCTTTACGACTCTTTATAGGGATATGACTTCAAAGTATATTGACGGCAATATGAATAATGTTACTGCCGCGAGGTCTGGCCTTAGGGATGATCGTGCCTTTATAAACGATGTAAACAAGCTTAAAGGCATTTTGGACAAGCTTGAAGAGATTAATGGTGATGATACTGATATTCTTAACGATTTAAATCAGACCCAATCCAAGCTCAAAGACTACATAGACTCCATTCCAACTCTGTGGCCGGCTTCAGGAAGAATCAGCTCCAATTTTGGCTCCCGCTCCGATCCCTTCAATTTTTCTGAAAAGAAACATGAAGGCATTGATATTGCGGCAGACTCCGGCACCATAATAAAGGCTTCCGCCAGCGGAAAAGTTACTCTTTCTGACTGGTACGGCAATTACGGTAAATGTATCATTATAGATCACGGTTATGGTTTGAGTACACTTTACGGTCACTGCCTAACGCTTCTTGTCGAAGAAGGGCAAACAGTCAATAAGGGAGATAAAATAGCCACCGTCGGTAGTACCGGCAGAAGTACAGGTCCGCATTTGCATTTTGAAGTAAGGCTTAACGGTGTTCCTACCGACCCTCTTCAATATCTGGACAGCAAATAGAATTGTCTTTAATGCACAAATAAGGCTTTATGTCCTTATCTTGTATAGTAAATAGACGGCATTAAATAATGGCTTATAAATGGGAGGTTAAACATGTTTAATAAGAAGGAAAGTTCAAATCCGGATGTTTTTGATACACTTATAGGCATTAATTCTACCTTAGAAGGCAACATTGAGACAGAAGGCACCATCAGAGTCGACGGAAAGATTAACGGAGACGTTAAAGTAAAAGGTGATGTCTACATAGGTAAGGATGCCAATGTCAACGGAAACATAGTCGCAAACAATGTCCACGTATCCGGCAGAGTAAATGGAAATATCGAAGCCAAGGGAATATTAAGAGCCCTGTCAACTGCACAGCTCTATGGAGATATACTGGTTCAAAGCCTCATATCCGATGAAGGCAGTATATTTGAAGGAAACTGCAAAATGATACCCGCTTCAAATTCCCAGAATTCGGATAATGGCATTTCAAGTAAGAGTAAAAGCGTAAAAGATAAGGAGAAAGATAGCAATAAAGCTTAAACCTCAATGCAATAATCACTATAAAACCTTTAAAAAGAAAGCGTCAGGTGGAGGTAAGTCTCCATCTGACTTTATTTAGCAAAGTAGATTCCCGCTTGTAATATTCGAATATAATCAATCTCCCTTGCCACTATCTATGTAAAACTCCGGCACATCACCGATAATTACCGTTTCTGCCACAGGTATCCTTGTGGTTATTTCCGTCTTTTTATCCATAAGGGGCACTACAATCCCCACACAGGTCTTTACCTCAAGATATATTCTGTGCCTTGTCTGATTGATTCCTGCACTAACAAATTCCGACTTAAAGTCTGTTTCCACGCTTCCTGTTGGAATCACTTTAACATTGATTTTAGGACCGCTGGCAGCAAATAAGGAATCCCCAAATACTGTCCCCAGAGGAATTGATATTCTTTCATCCTTCAAATCCAAAAGCCTGTCTTGAATATCAAGGGACAAGTCCGCATATATTCTATTGAGCTTTACTATATCTGTTTGTATGGAATTAATCCTGTCATTTTCACCCCTGTTAATTATTACAATTTCTTCATAATTTATATTATCGTAAAAATTTTCATTTACAGCCTTGCTTACTGCATGGTTTATTATAGACTTTGTCCTATATTCAGAGATTTCCACAATGTTACGCCTTATTCGGCCTTCAACTAAAGCGATAATAAGAAAAAGGGTAATGATAATTATTGCAATTATTCTGTAAGCCTTAAGTCTTCTCCTGCTCCTTTTCAAATACCAGAGTCTTCTGTAAAGATTGGTTTTTCTCCTCATAAAAAACCCTCCTTTACTTATTCTATGCTTAAAGGTTGGTTCCCGTGAGGGTTTATTATCAAATAAATTATTTTTTATCACTTCACATTTTTATGTTATAATGTAATAAGTTTAGACTAGAATTTTTATTAAGGAGATAATCTGACAATCAAACAACATTTGCTTTAATTAAAAAGGAGAGGAACTTTTATGAACTCGAAAACAGGAACTGCTTCAAGTAGAACTCAAAAAAGCTCAAAAAAGAAGCGGGCTCATAAACCATCTAAGGTAATATTATCAACCTTTAGGATGTTTATCTTTTTCGCTGTTACATTTTCTATCATCGTGGGAGGTATATTGTCGGGTATGGCATTAGCCTATGTTAAAACCGCAGAGGACCTCACTGCCGATCAGCTTATGTTAAAAGGTTTTACTACTCGTGTGTATGATTGTAACGGCAATGAGATTATGGCGTTGCAGGGAGATAAAAACAGAGAGATGGTTGACTTTAAAGACATACCACAGGACTTAAAGGATGCTTTTGTCTCAATTGAGGACAAGCGATTTTATGAACATCCCGGTATAGATATAAAAAGAATAACAGGAGCAGTAATAAACTTCTTCAAACCTGGAGCATCATCTTACGGTGGTAGTACCATTACGCAGCAGGTAATAAAAAACCTTACCGGTAATGAGGAGAGATCCGTAAAGCGAAAAGTTCAGGAGTGGAGGCTTGCCCTTGGCCTAGAGCGCAAACTAAGCAAGGACCAGATACTGGAGATCTATATGAATCTCATATATATGGGACAGAACTGCTATGGGGTTCAGGCTGCTTCACAAACTTATTTTAATAAAGATGTCAGCGAGCTAACTCTTGCCGAATGTGCTTCTTTGGCCGGCATTACCAATTGGCCGGGGAGATACGACCCCTTTACTGAAAAAGGTAAAGAAAACAACATTGCACGTCAAAGAGTAATATTGAAAGAAATGTTGGATCAGGGGTACATAACCCAGACCGAATACAATAGTGCTCTAAACGAAGAACTGAAATTTGCCGATTCAAACAAGCGCACCTCGGAGTATGTCAGCAACCAGCCATACTTTATAGATCAGGTTGTAAAGGATGTTAAGAGGGATCTTATGACAATGGGCTATTCGGAAGAGCTGGCCATAAGAACCATTTACAATAACGGACTGCAAATATATACTACAATGGATTCCAATATCCAAAAGGCTATGGATGAAATATTTAAAGACGAAAAGTATTTTACAAAAGTAAACAAAAAGACAAGCCAGACCCCTCAAGCGGCCATGGTAATTATAGACCCCAACGGTTATGTCAGAGCTCTCTATGGAGGCTCAGGAGAAAAAATAGGTGCACCTCTTAACAGGGCATCGGACAGCCAGGTGCAAAGGCAGCCGGGATCAACTTTCAAGCCTATTGCCATTTACGGGCCTGCCATTAATGAAAGAAGAGTAACCGCCGCCACTATCGTAGACGATGCCCCTGTATATATGATGGGAGCAGATAAAAGTGCATATCCTACCAATTTTGATTACGCATATGGCGGACTTACTACTGTCCGCAACGGTATAAAAAGGTCTGTAAACGTAGTAGCCGCAAAAGTATGGCAGGAAATTTTAGGTCCTGATTTGTCTTTGGAATATCTCGACAGGGTCAATATAAACAGGGATAATGAAAGATATCTGTCGCTGGCCATGGGCGGACTTTATAAAGGTGTAAACCCACTTCAAATGGCAGCGGCATATGTACCTTTTGTCAGCAAAGGCTTATACTATGAGCCCATAACCTACACAAAGGTTCTGGATATGAAAGGTAACGTCCTTCTGGAAAAGAAACCCCAAAGCACCATTGTCTATGATGAAGCTGCTGCATATATTATGGTTGACATGATGAGAAGTGTCGTACGAGAATCCGGTGGAACAGCCGTAGGCCTCGGTCAGCTGCAGAACGGAAAAATGCCTTCAGCAGGTAAGACCGGTACTACCAGCGACAACTATGATAAGTGGTTTGTTGGCTTTTCACCCTATTATGTTGGAGCTGTCTGGTATGGATATGACCACAATGCCAGCATTTCAAGCGCCGAATCAAGCAGAGCCCTGCAAATTTGGCATGATGTTATGGAAAAAGTACATGAAAACTTGGAGCCGATACAATTCACGGAGCCTCAAGGCATTGTCAAAAAGGATATATGCATCTACTCCGGTAAAGTCGCAACAGATTTATGTTCCCATGATCCAAGGGGCTCTGCAGTAAGAAATGAGTTGTTTATCAAGGGTACGGAGCCTTCCGATGATGATGTATGTGACGTCCATGTTAGGGCACAGGTATGCAAAGCCAGCACCGATGCCAATGGAAATTCTCTTCTTGCCGGTGACTATTGTCCTCATGAATCGGTAGAAGAAAAGATATTTATAAGGCGTCCGGTGCCTTATGTACCGACCAAGGCTGGAGAAAAGGCACCTTCTGATTTGAAATACGAGCTTCCCGAGGGAGAGTACTGTAATATACATGGGCCGTCTATGGAACAGACTCCAAGCGATATTCCGAACACACCGGATGAAAAGCCTTATGATAGAACTCTATGGATCGATTTCCTTGATGAGCTTGATCAGACACTGCCACGAGTATTTAGGAGAGATGACTGATAAGGATATAAAGAAAGCTCTGGATCTAAATCCAGAGCTTTTTTATATCCTTGGATTATTCATATCTTAGTGACTCTATCGGATCCAAGTCTGCCGCCTTCTTCGCAGGGTACACACCAAATATGAGTCCTAATGCCACCGAACCCAAAAATGCTCCGACAATTACGGGAACATCAACCACCGGTGGGATTTGGATGATTTGAGAGATTATATTGCCCCCCAATACTCCAAGAAATATTCCTATCATGCCGCTTATTCCCGTCATAATAATTGATTCTGTAATAAACTGAAATATTATATCCTTTTTCTGTGCTCCCAATGCCTTTCTTATGCCTATTTCCCTTATTCTCTCGGTTACGGAAACAAGCAGTATGTTTACAATGCCTATACCCCCAACTATGAGAGTAATAACTGCAATAACCAATAGCACTCCCGACACAACACCAATTATGCTTGAAAGAATTTCTTGAGAATCCTGGGTGCTGTATGTCATATATATGTCTCTTTTACCCTTGGTCATCTCCAGGGCTCTTACTATTCTTTCTCCTACTTCCTTATAATCCTCTTCCTGGTCCAATGTAACAAATATACTGTCTAAAGTTTTGTTGTTGTAATACATTTGCTGAACCGTGGTAATAGGCATGTATACTTGCGTAGGAAAGTCTTCATTGTCCAGCAAACCCGCCATGGCGTCATTGGTAGATTTTGTAACTCCAATCACCTTCAGTTTGTAGTTTCCTGTAGGCGATTTAAATTGCACTATTTCACCTACTATATCCACCTTGTTGAAATATCTTTTTGCAAAGTATTCATCAACAACCACTACCTTCAACCTTGAAGATACGTCAAAATCAGTAAAAAACCTACCCGCAGCCATTTCCATAGGTGTAATATCCTTGTACTGGGCCGTGGTACCGTATACTAAAGCACCCCTTGTTTTTGTATCCATTCTAAATGTACCTGAACGCTGAATATAGGTTGTAACATTTTTTATCTCCCGAGCTGCATTCTTTACTGTCTCAACGTCTTCAAGATACAGCAACTCATCACTTTCAACACTCATATTCTTGTAGCCTATGGTAAGTACATTGGCACCGATTCTCTCGAATTGGCTGTTAATATATTCTTCCGTAGCATTTCCAATCGCCATTATAGTAATAATTGAAAATACACCCATGATAATTCCTATCATTGTAAGAATGGACCTCAGCTTATTTGCCCTAAGGCTGTCAAGCGCCTGTCTAATACTCTCTAGGAAGCTCATTTATAGCACCTCTTTTCAATTATTCTATTATCTTTACTTTTGATCCATCCTTATGGAATGATTGCGGATCATCTACAACTATATCTCCTTCTTTAAGCCCTTCCAAAACCTCAGCATTCATATCGGAGATAATGCCAATTTTAATATTTTGCTGTACTAGGACTCCCTTTTCTTTGTCCACCAGCAGTACATATTCGTTTCCGTTCTTATCGGTTTTCAGCACTCCCATCGGTACAACAATAATATCCTTTTTCTCAACGGTCAATATCTCGCAATCTACGCTAAGTCCGGCTTTCAAATTTGCGGCAGTATTGTCAATTGAAATACCTACCTCAATTACAACTTCCTCACCTGTAGATGAAATATTTGACTTAGCAACCGGTGAAATGGTCTCTACCACTCCAAAGATTTCGATATCCTCATCAATGGCATCTCCTGTGATCCTAACACTCTGACCCACTTTTACATCCTTTATGTTATATTCACTTACCATAGCCTTTACTTTTAGCTTATCAAGATTAACTATTCTAAAGGCAGGCTGAACATTACTTGTATAAGCCCCTTCCTGAATGTTTATCTCGGAAATAACCCCGTCGAAAGGGCAAATCATGGATTCCTTTGTTTTATTAATTCTTTTTTCAAGATCGCTAATACTAAGTTTAGTCGCGTTAAGATTTTCTTCATTTACCCTTTTGTTCACATCTTTGCTTTCTACAGCAGCATCATAGGAAACTTTTGCATTTTCAAGTGCTGTTTTTGCATCTTTCACAGCACTTTCTGCCATATCCAGCTCACTTTTTGATATTGCCTGCGCTTCAAAAAGCTTTTTGCTGTCTTCAAATTTCTTTTCACAATCATTTAAAGCTTGCTCTGCACTCTTAACTGCCGATTCAGCTCTTTTTATTTCCGCATCAACTGTCGGAGAGATTTTTGAAAGCTCCTGAACCTTCTTGTTTATTTTGAGTTTTTCCAGCTCCGTTTCCATATTTTCAATATCAAGCTCCATCAACTGCTGTCCCTTTGTTACCTTTTGGTATTTCTCAACCAAAAGCTTTTTTACCTTTGCCGAATTATCCACGTATATGTCAAAGGAATCGGATTCCTCAACTTTACCTGATGCCGAAACCGATGATGATATATCATCTCTTCCAATCTCAACAGTTTTTACGCTGTAAGTAGTTCCGCTGCTAAATACCTTCTGTGCATTGCCGCTTATGAGATAGCTTAATCCAACAAGTCCTCCAAGTACTGCCAGTACTATTATTATTGTCACAACTTTTTTCATGTTGCCGCCTCCATTTCAATATGTAATCTTCTCATAACCTCTTTAGCATCAAGAGGTTGTTGTACATCTACATCGCTCTTTAGGTATCCGTCCCTAAATGTCACAATTCGCTTTGTATGCTGTGCAATATCGGGTTCATGCGTAACAAGAATAATTGTAACTCCCTCTCTGTTTAACCCCTGAAACACATCCATAATTTCTTCCCCCGAGTAGCTGTCAAGGTTTCCCGTGGGCTCATCCGCCAGAATAATTGCCGGATCGTTCACCAAAGCTCTTGCTATGGCTACCCTCTGCTTCTGACCACCGGACATTTCATTTGGTTTGTGATTCATTCTGTCTTTAAGCCCTACTCTTTCCAAGGCCATCTCTGCTTTCTTTCTTCTTTCCTTTGCATTCACTCTGGCATATATCATTGGCAGCTCAACATTCCGAAGAGCCGTCATCCTTGGAAGAAGGTTGAATGACTGAAATACAAAGCCTATCTTTAAGTTTCTGATTTTAGCAAGCTCAACCTCATTAAGACTGGATATATCCATTCCATCCAATATGTATTTACCGGATGTTGTTCTGTCAAGACAGCCTAAAATATTCATAAGCGTTGACTTACCTGATCCCGAAGGACCCATAATTGACACGAATTCTCCCCGTTCTACAAACAAATTAACTTTATTTAGAGCCTTAACTTCAACCTTTCCGTTTTTATATACCTTACTCACATTCTTAATTTCAATAATCATTTCAATATCACAGCCTTTTTGTAATAGTAATTTATACCAAACCCATTCTATACAGATAAACACCCTTTGTGGGTGCTTATCATGAAATAGAGTTTTCATTTATTTGCACAAAGCTTCGAATTCAGCCTTCAAAATATTAAAATCATGAATTGCGGTAAATGTCTGATACTCTGCATCCAAGTATTTTTCTTTTTCGTTTAAGAGTGCTTCCTTGCTTACAAGTCCGTTTTCAAATTTAAGCTCAACATTTTTAAGCTTCTTTTTTTGAATATCCTGCCACTTAGAAGCAAGTTCCACATTGTCCTTTGATGTGAGCAGGTCGTTATACTTATTTCTAATCTCTACTTCCAAGCTTATCTTCGCATCTTCCAGCTCTATTCTTGCAAGTTCAAGACTTGATTTGTTTCCATTATATGTTGAATTGCCATCACCATAGTACTTCTCTGTAATCTCCATAGTCTTCTCTTTTGCCTTTAGGTCCTCAGTCTTTTTATATATCTCTATATTTGCTTCAATGGCGTCTTTGATAACCGTTTCAAGGTTTATGCCCTTCCATTTTGACAATTTCAACTCTTCCTCGATTTTTATAGTCTCATCGTCAAGTTCAAGACTTAATAACCTTTTAAGCTCAAGGTCGGATGTTTTGAGGCTCTTTTCGACCCTCTGCACATCGATTTTTTTAGTATCTACAGCATACTTTACATCATTGAGGTCGTTTTCGGTAATCCTTCCCTCCCGGTATCGGGCTTCGGCCATTGAGTATTTTTCATTCAATATATCAAGCTTTGCCTTTTCCAGATTTAGCTCCTTTTCAATAAGAAGTTTGTCAAGAGCAGCTTTATACACGTCCAGCTTCAAGCTTTCAATATTCTCCTGTTTAGCTCTTTTTGCATACTCAAGATTTGCCTCTGCTTCAAGGGGAGAAACTTCTTTTTTAATACCATTATTCAACATTTCAAGGTTGCTGCTCGGAGATTGCTGAAATTCTGCATCTTTCTTTGCATCCTCAAGAGCACTCTCCATGGTCTTTATTTCCAGGTCGTCAAGAGTAACCTGTCGGCTGTTTTCAACCGCATATTTTTGAAAACCTTGAATATTAAATACGATATTTTCTCCAGCTGCCAGAACTGTTGTAATAGCAAATAGCAAAGGCGCGGTCAAAACCAAACTCATAATCCTCTTTTTCATATGCACCATCCTCTCTAATATGCTGGACCTAAGCCCGCTGCCTCTTCAAGCTTCATTTTTTTCGTATTATAGTTGTAAACCACAAGATTAAATCCGTTTTGCAATTCCTTAAGTCCAAGTTCTGCTTCCTCAATTATCATTTCCGGTATTAGCCCCTGATTTTGCTGCGCTTTAAGCTTTTCAAAGCTTCTTTTCTGCATATTCAAGGTTGCCAGCATATTATCCAGATTGTCCCCTTCCTTTATTGCATCTATATACGCAGACTTTATGTTATTCTCCACATCATATTTTGCTTTGTCAAGCCGGACTTTCAAAGCCTCAATTTCTCGCAGGACATCTTCGTACTCCTTTCGTATGTCGGGATATATATCCTTTGCCCTGCCTTTTTCAAGGATTTCAAGATTCTGTTCCTTGATCTTAATCTCCTCAATTACGCTGGTTATTTCAAGCCTATTCTCCACGGCTGCCTCAGTATAATATTCTACAGGCTTCAATGTCAGATTCCTCGTAAGTTCGGAAAACAACACCTTATCGTAGGCTGTGTCAATCGGTACCCCTATGTAGGAATTAATACTCCTTTGCATATTTTCTCGGCTTCTTTTATATTTTTCAACATCTTTCTTTGCTTTCAGGTAATTATATTCTGCTTCTTCCGATTCAATCCCTGAAATTAGCCCTTCTTGCGCCTTAAGCTTGGCAGCATTATATTTCTTTTCCTGAAGTTCAAGTTTTTCCAAGCTCAATTGATAATCCATGTCAGCTTTCATAAATCCCAGATACAAATCTCTAAGCCCCAGTGAAAGAGCCTTTTCGGTAACAATCCTGCTATTATCAGCCATTTTCCAATAATACTTCATCTGAAGAGGCAGGAGTACTGCCTGCTTGGTAAGGAGCACCTGAATATTGGGAGGATAAAGATAAGTAAAACTCCCCATGGGGGTATCGAAAGTGGCCATTTCAGTCTCTATTCCTCTAGTACGCTGTACCGTACCGCTATACTGATAAAAGGCTTTTCTTTCGGACAACTTTTGCTTCAATACGGCTCTGCTATTTTGAAGCATAGTTTCCTTTGCGGCGTCATAGGACAACCGACTGTCATCCGCTGCATACGACTGCAAAACTGTCAGCATGGAAATAATCATTATTACGGATATGATTTTCTTCAAACTGCGCCCTCCTTTCATTTTTTAGAAGTTACTCTTTTTCTCCCCCCACTGCATTTAAAATACGAGTTTTGTTATTAAAAGTCTGATTTTTTCCCAAAAAAAAGTGATCCTACATCCTTACCTGCCAAAATATCATAAACAACATTTGGGTTATCTCCATTTGCCAAAACCATGTTTATACCTGCTGAAGTCGCAATTTTTGCAGCCGAAAGCTTGGTAACCATCCCCCCGGTACCTCTTGAGCTTCCAACTCCTCCAGCACATTTTTCCACCTCAGGTGTTATTTCCTCTATCACCGAAATGAGTTTTGAACACTCATTAGCTCTCGGATCGCAGTCATAAAAGCCGTCAATGTCCGATAATATTATCAACAAGTCCGCGTTAACCAGTGTCGCAACAATTGCCGACAATGTGTCATTGTCTCCAAACACTTTGCTTGTCTCACACTCTATTTCATCGACAGCCACCGAGTCGTTTTCATTGACTACAGGTATTATTCCCATTTCCAGCAAAGTCTCAAACGTGTTTATTACATGGGTTTTACCTGTAGCATTCTCTACAACATCACGGGTCAAAAGAATCTGCCCCACTATATGACCATATTCCAAAAACAACTTGCTGTACATATGCATAAGCTCACACTGCCCTACAGCAGCAACGGCCTGTTTGTCCTTCAACTCTTTTGGTCTTGAGCTTAATTTTAACTTACTGACACCTACTCCTATTGCCCCTGATGTAACCAATACCACATCCTTGCCCTGATTTATAAGATCCGATATAACCCTTACCAGCCTTTCAGTTCTTGCAAGGTTCATTTCTCCATTTTCATATGTAAGAGTTGATGTACCTACCTTTATTACAACTCTTTTAGAGTCGGACAGACTCTCCCTCAAATTTGCTTTTTTCATACAACGTTCCCCTTATCTCATTGTCTCTTGATAATATTTATCTGTTTTTTTGGCTAAATTAAATCAACAATACCATTATACGACTTACAGTGTGAAAATTCAAAACCTAAAAACACTAAATTGCGAATTAATTTAATCCTATATATAAGTACAAGTGTATATTCAGATAAAACATGTTTATTTTCAATACTTTCCATCGAACAGAAAAAGCCACCTTGCGTAAGGCAGCTTTTCCAATATGAATCCTAAAATTCAAAATTATTTATTGGTATGATTATTTGCAGGACTCCTCAATAGCAACTGCAACTGCAACAGTAGCACCAACCATTGGGTTGTTACCCATTCCGATAAGTCCCATCATTTCAACATGGGCAGGAACAGAGGATGAACCGGCAAACTGTGCATCACCGTGCATTCTTCCCATTGAGTCGGTCAATCCGTATGAAGCAGGACCTGCTCCCATATTATCAGGATGCAATGTTCTTCCTGTACCTCCTCCTGATGCAACGGAGAAATACTTCTTACCGTTTTCACCGGCCCATTTCTTATATGTGCCTGCAACTAAGTGCTGGAATCTTGTAGGATTTGTTGAGTTACCTGTGATGGAAACGTCAACACTTTCCTTAGCCATTATTGCAACACCTTCATTTACGTCATCGGCGCCATAAACCTTAACTTTTGCCTTTTCTCCGTTTGAGAAGGCCTTTTCCTGTACAACTTTGAGCTCGCCTGTGCTGTAATTATATTCTGTTTGTACATATGTAAATCCGTTTATTCTTGAAATTATGTAAGCAGCATCTTTACCAAGACCGTTCAATATAACCTTTAAAGGCTCTTTTCTAACTTTGTTGGCTGTCTTTGCTATACCTATAGCACCTTCTGCTGCAGCAAAAGACTCATGTCCTGCAAGGAAGCAGAAGCACTTAGTCTCTTCTCTTAAGAGCATTGCTCCTAAGTTTCCGTGACCCAAACCAACCTTTCTGCTATCAGCAACAGATCCGGGAATACAGAAAGCCTGCAATCCTATTCCTATTGTTTCTGCAGCTTCAGCGGCAGTCTTAACACCTTTCTTTAATGCTATTGCGCAGCCCAATGTATATGCCCATACAGCATTTTCAAAAGCTATAGGCTGAACACCCTTTACAATTTTTTCAACATCTATTCCCTTGCTAAGGCATAATTCCCTAACCTCTTCGAGGCTACTGAATCCATACTCTGCCATGCATTTGTTTATTTGATCTATTCTTCTTTCATAACCTTCAAATCTAATCACGTAAATTCACCTCTCTTTTCTATTAATTCAATTATTCTTTTCTAGGATCTATTACCTTAACAGCTTCATCAAATCTTCCGTATGTTCCTATGTTTTTCTCATAGGCTTCCTTAGGGTCAACACCCTTTCTTATAGCTTCCATCATCTTTCCAAGATGAACAAACTTGTATCCGATAACTTCATCATCTTTGTCAAGGCCGATATTTAATATATAACCCTCAGCCATTTCAAGATATCTTACACCCTTATCCTTTGTTCCGAACATTGTACCTACCTGGGAACGCAATCCCTTTCCAAGGTCTTCAAGTCCTGCACCAATAGGCAATCCATTTTCGGAAAATGCAGTCTGGGTTCTTCCATATACTAGCTGTTTGAATATTTCTCTCATTGCAACATTGATAGCATCGCAAACAAGGTCAGTATTCAAAGCCTCAAGTATGGTCTTGCCACCCAATATTTCTGCTGCCATTGCAGCTGAGTGGGTCATTCCTGAGCATCCCAGGGTCTCAACCAGGGCTTCTTCGATAATACCGTTTTTAACGTTTAATGTAAGCTTACAGCACCCCTGCTGTGGTGCGCACCAGCCTATTCCGTGTGACAATCCGGAGATGTCTGTTATTTCCTTTGCCTTAACCCATTTTCCTTCTTCCGGGATAGGCGCAGGTCCATGATTCGGTCCTTTTTTAACACAAATCATATTTTCAACTTCGTGTGAATAATTCATTAATCTTTGTCCCCCTTTACTCTAACTTTACTATAATTTCATTAAAAATAATTCTATAAAAATCACAGCATACATTATATCATATAAAAGCGATGCTGCAATAACTTTAATGCACTATATTACATAAAAAATTTTATTTATTAGTTTTTCTCATACAAGTAACGAGATAAGCAAATTTAACATAATATATAATTAGAAATCTGAAATGACGAGGAGCAGATATGAACAAATACGAAAAACTTGAAACAATCACCAATGGAATAAATGCTGCCAACAAGCTAAGAACACTGCAAAGCTCTGCGTTAAACCAGAGGGCAGATACTTCCAATAATATTGATCAAGTAGGGTTGCTCAGCGAGATGCTTAGCATAATCGCCCAGTATTCACCGAATACCGACCGCAACAACCTTCTTAATGAAAACCTCAATAAAACCCGAATGTATAGCGAAGTATACAAAGGGCTCAAGCATGGAATAAGTGATATAAAATCCAACAACAGGGTTGGAAAAGACGATATCATTAAAACCCTACATATATTACAGCCAGTAGTTGACACACGCAGACAGACTCTTATTGAAAAGATATTAAAGATTCAGGAGATATTAGACTCCTGATTTTCTCAAAAACCTTTTACCTTTTAAGTTATAGTATCCCCTTATTTGAATTTTGTCATAATTGAGTTCAGTTAATCCCAGAACCCCTCTTTCCACAGGGGTTCTCCTTTTCTTTACCCATATAACCTGTTCGGTCTGAGGCTTTTTGCCCGGCTCGAAAAAGGAGTGCATAATTAAAAGGGCATTGCCGATAGTTGTGCTGTATTTTTTCTGGTGTTCCATAATCTCTTCATCATCAGTGAAATATAGGGCTACAAGACCTATAAAACCGAATATCGCAGCAAAAATTGCCAAAACTCCAAAAGCCTTTATCAGTTGAAAAAGAAATAAATTCTCCACATTGTACCTCCTGCATTGTACCCGAAACTACCTATCCATTTACCTATCCAATAGTATTATATCATATTAATATATCCCGTACTTATTTTTTTGTCGTCTATGTTCACAGTAGTATAAATTACCTGTAAAAAGTTTCAATATGTATATAATTTACTCAACCATAAATACTATTAAATGAACTCAAATTAATTGAAGGGTTGGTTTTATTTCGATGTTGAATTAAGATGGAAGTTCTTGCATATTCGTAGGGATAATAATCCCCTTGAGTATGCAGTCTACGCAAAATTCACAATCATAAAAAAGTTACTGAAGGAGTGTAAACGTATGGCGGTAAAAAATGCAATGACTGCTGATTTCCTAAGATCCGCATATGGCGGTGAAAGCATGGCTCATATGAGATATCTTCACTGGGGAAATCTCGCAGAAAAGGATGGTTTCCCAAACATAGGCAAACTGTTTAAGGCTATAGCTTACGCCGAACAGGTTCATGCAGGAAATCATTTCCAGGAGTTAAAAAACCAGAATGGCGATTATACCGTGGCAGCTGGGGCAGTTTTTGGAATCGGAACCTTAGTAGAAAACCTTCAGGGGGCTATAAATGGCGAGCTTCATGAGGTTGAGCAAATGTATCCCGTATATATAGAAACAGCAAAGTTTCAAGATGAAAAAGGGGCTCAGCGTAGTTTCCACTATGCATTGGAAGCAGAAAAGATTCATGCAAATTTATTCTCGGAAGCTCAAAAGGCGGCAAAAGAGGGAAAGGATATGCAACTTAGCACAGTAAATATCTGTCCCGTTTGCGGACATACGGTTCTTGACAATGTTCCCGATGCATGTCCGATTTGCGGCACAAAAAAAGAAATGTACAAAACATTCTAAAAAAACACTAAAAAAACATTCAAAATTCCCTATTGCATATTAAATAATTTGGTGCTAAAATATAATGGTGAATCGGGGCGTAGCGCAGTTTGGTAGCGCACTTCGTTCGGGACGAAGGGGTCGCATGTTCAAATCATGTCGCCCCGACCATTATATTTAGGCCCTTTTTCTTACATCTTTTCATTGCTTCTGCCTCAGTCAGATCCTCGCCGGGTCCCTGTCCCCCCGTCACTACCACCTTAATCTCAGGATTTGCCAGAAGATATTCTATGCCCTTGTCCAACCGGTTTTGAAAGGTCGGAGTTATCTTGTCACCCTTTAGCCCCGCACCCAGAATAACCATATAATCAACCTCAACATTTTTGTCGGAGACTGACGATGTAATAATCAAGCCCTGTATCAAAAGAAACGAAGCAACAAAAGCAATGCAGGCACCGGCAAACAACCTTCTTAAAATCGTGTTTTTTATACGAAGTATCTCTCCTTTGCCCGCAAGCCTTACAGATGCCACAAAAGTGAGAATTATTCCCGCAACTAGCGGAAGCAAAATTCCAAAGTTAATTACCGTGCCAATAGCCATTAACATCAAAAAGTCCAGTATACCCAATATGCCTATAATCAGCATTAAAAAATCAAATATCTTAGCAATCTTTAGCCTCATTTGTACTCCCCTTCAATATACTCTGACCCCGATTTCCGGTATCGGTATTTTCTATACTCAAATAAATGACGATAGGCTGGCTTAAGTCACCTCAATCCTTATTTGAATCCTTTTCTTCCTTGCCGAATCCGGCAACAGTCTTTGCATATTTTTTTAGCTTCTCATATACAAAATAGTTTATTGTTCCCTCAGGATAAGTGCCGTCTTCCTTCTTTTCTCCTGCGCTTTTTCCTGTCAGTATTTCAATTCCTTCATCTATGGTTTTTACCGCATATATATTAAACTTGCCTTCTTTAACCGCCTCAATAACTTCATCGTTCAAAGCCAGATTCCTGACGTTTTGACAAGGAATAATAACCCCATGTTTGCCGGTAAGTCCACGCTCCTTGCAGAGCCCGAAGAATCCTTCTATCTTCTCATTAACCCCGCCAATAGGCTGAATTTCCCCTTTCTGATTAACTGAGCCCGTTACCGCAATACTCTGTTTGATGGGAACTTCCGCCAGACTTGACAAAACCGCATAGAGCTCCGCACTGGAGGCACTATCGCCATCGACTCCGTTATACAGCTGTTCAAAACACAAACTTGCAGTAAGGGATAGCGGGATATCCTGAGCATACTTCTGGCCTATATATCCACTCAATATCAAAACACCCTTTGTATGTGATGTTCCGCTCATTTCGATTTCTCTTTCGATGTTTACTATTCCCTTTTCACCCATAAAGGTATTTGCAGTTATCCTTGTGGGCTTTCCAAAGCAATAGTCTCCCATATCAAGCACCGTAAGGCCGTTTATTTGACCGATGACCTCGCCTTCGGTATCCAAAATTATGGTACCGTCCTTCAAAAGCTCCAAAAGCTTGTTGTCATACTTGTTTGATCTGTATATCTTCTCCTGAACGGCTTTTTTTACATGCTCTGCCTTAACCAGACTGCTTCCCTCAATTTCGGCCCATGCTGCCGACTCACAAAGTATCTCAACAATGTCGTTGAACCTGGTGGAGAGTTTGTTCTGATCATCAACCAGGCGTGAGCTGTACTCAACCACCTTTGCTACTCCGGTCCTATCAAAATGAGGGGCGTTCTCTCTTCTGCAAAATGAGCTTATGAACTGCGCCAATTTCAAGGTATTATCTTGGCTTCTGTCCATCTCCTCATCAAAATCCACTTTTATTTTAAAGAGCTTTTTAAAGTCCTCGTCATACTCATAAAGTGCCTGATGCAGGTATTCGCTTCCCACCAGTATTACCTTTATTTGCAAAGGTATGGGTTCGGGTTTTAATGCCGATACTGAAACAAGTCCCATCTGCTCCTTCATATTCTCAATGGCTATCTGGCGTGTCTTTAGAGCTCTCTTTAACGCTTCCCAAGATTGAACATTGCTGAGCACATCTTTTGCCTGGAGTATCAGATAACCTCCATTTGCTTGATGAAACAATCCTCCCTTTATCATTGTAAAGTCAGTTGTCATAGTTCCAAACTCATTTTCATACTCCAATTTTCCCAGAAGGTTGTAATAGGTTGGATTGAAATCTACTATAACCGGAGCCCCTTCTAGCCCTGAATTATCCACAAGCAGATTTACTTTATATTTGTCCGTAGGCACCCCTTCATTGCTTTTAATCCAAGGTAAAATGAGCTGCTGTTCTTCAGAATACTCTTCCTCTCGAAAGTCATCAAGATTTTTAAGGATGTCTTCCTGAAGCTGTTCTAAATATTTGACCACTTCTTTATAGTCCTTATACTTTTCTTTCATGTCATTTATCTGCATTCCCACTGCAAATAATGCAATTTTATTTTCCCATTCAGCAACCCTTTCTTCCGCTTCCTTCTCAACATTTTTTATCTTTCTTATTATTTCCAATGTCTCAAGTTGAACTATATTTGATCTTTCCGTTATTTCATGCTTAATTTTTTCATCCAGCTCTCCATATTCTTCCTCGGTTATTGTCCTGCCTTCAATTACCGGTAGAAAGTATATTCCTGCATTCGTTGTCTTAACCTTAAATCCTTGTTTTTCGGCATCCTGATTCAATTCATCCAAAAGTGCAGATTTTTTCTCCTGATACTCATTTGCAATGGATGCCTTTTCTCTTTCATAGTCCTCACTGTCAAAAGCCCGGCTAATTTCAAGCTGAAGTACCTTGATAAAATCCTCCATATCCTTCTTGAATACTCTGCCAAGCCCTGCAGGCAGATTTATTGCTTTAGGTTGATTCGGATTCTCAAAATTATGTACATAGCACCAGTCATCCGGTGTCTTGCAATTTTTCGCTATTTTCCTAATATAATTCAGAGCATAACTAGTTTTCCCGGTTCCGGTCATACCACTCATAAAAATATTGTAACCGCGGGTATTGATTTTAAGTCCAAATGTCATCGCGCGCACAGCACGTTCTTGACCAATAATTCCTTCAAGGGATTCCAACTCTGAAGTATCATTGAACTCAAAGGAATTCGGGTCGCATTCCTTTCTTAGCATACTGACAGGTAATCCACTAATTTGCGGCATATACTTTCCCCCTTTAAACCAGCTATTTTGAAGACTATACGGTAAGACTTTCATTTGATTATTCAAAGCAAACATATCTTGGAAATTGGTTTTGAAACGACGGATATCTGTATCCTAGACCGTCGTTACTTTCATTTTGATTTCGTACAAAACTAAAACTGATTTTCACAGTATTATCCTTAAGGCATTATATTCTATTATGGAATGATAAAATCCTTTTTATTTTATAATTTTAATTTGATTTGCATAATGTAGATCAACCTAAAACTAAACATTGTCTTTCCACATTATTATTGCGTCTTCTCCATTATCCGAGTAATAACCTTTACGACAGCCTTGCTCCTTAAAGCCGTATTTTATATACAATGCTTGGGCTGCTGCATTGCTTTTTCTAACCTCCAGGGTCATTTTTTTAATCCCTCGTTCTTTTGCAATACTCACCAGTTTCTTTACCAGTCTACTGCCCACTCCATGCTGTCTGAACTCAGGATGCACCGCTATGTTGGTAATATGCCCCTCATCGCAAATTTCCCACATCCCACCATAGCCAATGGCCTTTCCGTTTATTTTTGCCGTTACATATATGGCTAATTTGTTATTTAGGACTTCCTCAATAAGTGCATTTTTTGACCATGGAATTGTAAAGCTCAATTTTTCTACAATAAAGACATCCTCAATGTCTTCAGGTGTCATATATGATACTTCAACATCATCCAAACCCATTGCTTCCCACCCTAACAACCTTTACAAAGCTTTTTTTCGTATTCTCTTTCTGCCTGGGACTTTCTAAGATAGAAAGGAACCATATCAAAACTGCTCTCCACTTCATTGTCCACCGCTTTCAAATAAGCAATATGAGCAACTGACGACGCCCTCTGAAGAAGAAGGTTCCCCGGAGCAATCATGCAGTCATCTCCAAGCTCCTTTTTAAAATATTCCTCATGCATCTTTGCAGCATCCCCGGCAAAAATAACCTTTTTCCCCATGCCTTTTATAAGCTCTACCAATTCGGACACCGGTATTCCCATATACTCTGTAATCCTCTTCTGTGCATTTTCGTTCCAATCGTACAACGCGGTATACACCTGGTTGTTTCTGGCATCCATAACAGGGCATATCGCAAAGCTGTTCATTGGAATATTATATGCTATGGCATCCAATGTTGGCACACTTACAACAGGCTTCCCTGTCGCATAGGCCATAGCCTTTATAGTAGTAACCCCAATTCTGAGCCCCGTAAAAGATCCCGGACCTGTAGAAGCTGCGAAAACATCTATATCTTTCGGCGCCAGCTCCAAAGAACCAAGAACTTCCTTAATCATTGCAATCAGTTGCTGCGAATGGGTCTTCCTGTGATTTAACATATATTCTCCAAGAAGCCTGTCATCCTCCATCACTGCAACGGCAGCAACTAGTGCCGATGTATCTAAAGCCAATATCTTCATCGCTTTTTATCATCTCCTGACCCAAGCTTTTCTTCATATTCCCGGTACCTTTCACCGTTGAATTCCACGCGGATTATCCTGGCATCTACTCCGTTTTTCATGTCCTTCTCTATCGTAATCCATATATTGTCCTGGGGCAGAATGTCTTTTATGAGGTCTGCCCACTCAATTACCACTACTCCGCCATTGTAGAGATATTCTTCAAATCCAATTTCATACATCTCCTCCGGGTCAGAAATCCTATAAACATCAAAGTGGTAAAGGGATATGTTTTCCCTCTCGTACTCATTAACTATGGTAAAGGTCGGACTTGTTATATATTCATTAATTCCCAAAGCCCATGCAATGCCGTTGGTCAGCACCGTCTTCCCCGTCCCAAGATCTCCGTTTATGCAGACAATATCGCCCTGTTTAAGGAGCATTCCAAGCTTCTTTCCAAATTCAACTGTATCTTCCTGTGAATAGGTTTTAATCTCTTTCATCTTTATTCCTTTCGTAAATGACTCTACCATTAATAATGGTTGTAGAAACTTTTGACTTTATATCAAAGGGATGACCGTCATAGATAGCAATGTCCGCATCCTTCCCTACTTCTATACTTCCAACCCTGTCATCTATACCTGTCAGCTCGGCAGCATTTATGGTAATTGCCTTTAGGGCCTCCATTTCATCCATACCCTCTCTCACTGCCATAGCCGCACACAAAATCAAATACTGAATTGGTGTACAGGGATGGTCTGTCATTATTGCCACTTTTACTCCCGCCTTTGACAAAATCCCCGGTGTCTTCAAACTAAGATTCCGAAGCTCCACCTTTGACCTGTCTGTGAGGGATGGGCCTACAATTGCCGAAACCCCTTCCTCTACAAGAATATCCTTAATTAGATGACCCTCTGTGCAATGCTCTATTGTAAGTCTCAATCCAAATTCCTTTGCGATTCTAACAGCTGTAAGAATATCATCTGCCCTGTGGGCATGGGCTTTTATCGGAATTTCCTTATTTAAAACCTTTAACAGAGCTTCCATTTTCATATCATATTCCGGCTTGTCGTTTTCTTCCGGATCACTATTGTATTTATCCAGCATTTCCTTGTATTCCAAGGCTTTCATCAGGCTTTCCCTGAGAATGGCCGCCGTAGCCATACGGGTCGTAGGTGCCATTTTTCTTTCATTATATACCGTCTTGGGGTTTTCCCCAAAGGCTGCCTTTAGGGCTACAGGTTCTTTTACCACCATTTCCTCTATCCGTCTTCCGTAGGTTTTCAAGGCAACAAACTGTCCGCCTATAACATTGGCACTTCCCGGTCCGGTGACCACAGTGGTGACTCCATTTTCACGAGCATCAGCAAATGCACGATCCAAGTAATACACCGCATCTATCGCCCTGAGATGAGGAGTAACAGGATCCGTCATTTCATTGCCGTCATCACCTTCAAACCCCACCGAATCCTCCCACATTCCCACATGACAGTGGGCATCGATAAGTCCCGGAAGTATATATTTATTATTTGCATCAATAATTTCTAAATCATCAGAATGCAAAATTTCCTGATTTAACGCCGCAGGATATTCTCCCACTTCAACTATTTTCCCCGCATCAATAAGAATATATCCGTTTTCATAATTTATGCCGGCCATAGTTAGAATTCTACCGTTTTTTATTAGTAGCATTTTGACCTCCAAAAGTTATTGTTTATATAAACTGCATATTGAGTTACTTATAGTTCATTTTTTAAGCATATTTTATTTTATTATATTGTTGCTGTAATTACAATAGTGTAAGATGGGACCTAAGAGGGGTGCTTTTGATAGATTGGTCAGCATATAAGTAAAGCAGGCTTTATCATTTTTTAATCCAATTCATATAATAGCGTTTCATCCTACAAATGTAAGTTTGCGTTCTTTCATTAAAAGCTTGTGACATCGAGTCCCTTCGCTTTTGCCTCTTTCATTTCACTCCAAGAGGATAAATAAAAGAGCCACATTTCTGTAGCTCTTTCTTCCGGAAACATATACCAATTACCTTTTTGAGAACTGTGGTGCTCTTCTTGCTTTCTTGAGACCGTATTTCTTTCTTTCCTTCATTCTTGGGTCCCTTGTGAGGAATCCTGCCTTTTTAAGAGCAGGTCTCAATTCTTCATCAGCCTTCAAGAGTGCTCTTGAGATACCGTGTCTGATAGCACCGGCCTGACCTGTATAACCTCCTCCTGCAACTTTGCAGAGGACATCAAATTTGCTTAATGTATCAGTCAGCACTAGTGGCTGCTTAACAATAGTCTTTAATGTTTCAAGTCCAAAATATTCGTCAAGTTCTCTGTCATTTATAACAACTTTTCCATCTCCTGGAACAAGTCTAACTCTCGCAACGGATTTCTTTCTTCTTCCTGTACCGTAATATTGTACCTTAGCCATAAGTAATTACTCCTCCCTTCCCCATTATATATTGATTTCCAATTTTTCTGGTTTTTGAGCTTCATGCTGATGCTCAGTTCCTCTGTATACCTTGAGCTTCTTAAACATTGCCCTGCCGAGGCTATTCTTAGGAAGCATACCCTTTACAGCAATTTCTACTGCTTTTTCAGGTTTTTGAGCCATAAAATGCTTGTACTTTATTTCCTTTAATCCTCCCGGATGCAGTGAATGGTGCCTGTAAAGCTTTTGATCCATTTTCTTACCTGTAAGTACAACCTTATCGGCATTCAGTACTATTACAAAGTCACCTGTATCAACATGTGGAGTATACTCGGGTTTATGTTTCCCTCTCAAAATTTTTGCCACTTCACTAGCCAGTCTTCCCAATGGTTTTCCTTCTGCGTCAACCACATACCATTTTCTCTGAACTTCATGGGGCTTCGCCATAAAAGTCTTCATGGAACCTTTTACCTCCTTAATCGAAAACAAATTTGATTTATAGAAATAAACTCTTTAGTTCAATTTAAAGTGAACCAAGTTTTTAACACTCCAATATTGTAATACAGGTATAAAGACGTGTCAAGTACATTTTATTAAAATTTTAATTTATCTTTTGTTTCCTCTCATTTTTGACCATAAATTACTCCATACTCTTATATAATCCATCGCCATTTCATTTTTTATTCTCATGGCAGGTTTATCCATCCCGATTTTAATTGACAAAGAGTCCATCAAAGAATTATAATGATAATGAAGTAATCAATTATAGTTCTTAAAAAATCTGTTATTTACTATGTAGTTGCCTGTTAAATTTCTGTGTTTTATCAATACACCTAAGGAGTGAGCATATTGAAGGACATAATGGTAGATGAGTTTCAGTTTACAGTCGGAGAGCTTCTTGTAAGAAATAAGAGTATTTTGGATTTAATTACAAAATTCCAAGACTCAAACGGCAGGGTAAATCGTGGAATAGTGAAGGCTGTCACTCAGTGCGGATGCGCCAAAATCAATGCCGAAAAGCAGAATTACCCTGCGGGTGCGGATTTTGATGAAGTCCAAAAATTAATGAAAACCCATATCGAAGGAGAGCTCTGTGAAAACTGCAGGGACCTCATTGAAAAGGATATTGGTAGGAACATGTTTTACCTTGCTTCAATATGTAATACTCTTGATCTCAATCTTTATGACATTATTATAAAGGAACTTGATAGAATTAAGATGCTTGGAAAATACAATCTGAGATAAGTAAAATAAGAGCCATTACTAAAAAAGAAGTATTGGCTCTTTTAATCTGTATTTGCTAATTATCTATAACCTCCTGGAATCCAAAAAGATTTGCTCTTGGACTCTTCTTAGTCCATCCCAGATAAGCCTTGCCCTTACTTCCCCTATTCCTTCTACATCATCAAGGTCTTCAATGGAAGCGTTTAAAATTCCCTGCAAGTTTGAAAACTTATCCACCAATTTCCTTATTATACTTACAGGAACTCTGGGAATTCTACTGAGGAGCCGATATCCCTTTGGACTTATAACCATCTCGAAGGCATCCGCATTTGAGCTGTAACCGAGAGTGTTGCAAATATTAACCAGATTCATAAGCTCATCATAGGACAGCTGCCTCAGCTTTTCCAAGATCTCATCGGAACGAAGGTCTGTGCGTATCGCATAGTCTTCAATTATAAAAAGCTCATCAGTATCAACATTTGCTAGAAGCTCATCCAACTGCATACTAATAAGCCTACCTTCATAACCCAGCTCACTTATGTACCTTTCAATCTCCGCAGCAACTCTCATCAGCATTTCTGTACGCTGCAATACAAATCCCACATCATCCAATGTCACGATATCTTCAATTTCCAGCACGCTTAAGTTATTTATAGCCTCAAGCAATACGGACTTGTATTTTTCAAGGGTTTGGAGTGCTTGATTGGCTTCCGCAAGGATGACAGGGGTCTCTCTTAATATGTACTTCCTTGACCCCATATAAATGGTGATAATATTTCTTCTCTGGGATACACTCACCACCAATTCTCCCGTCTGCTTTGCAACCCTGTCAGCTGTTTTGTGCCTTGTACCGGTCTCTCCTGTAGGTATCGATGTATCGGGAACAAGCAATGCATTGGCATACAATATTTTTTTGAGATCCTTGCTGAGAACTATAGCCCCATCCATTTTAGCCAGCTCATAAATATGGGCAGGGGTATACTCCTTGTTGATGTGGAATCCACCGTCAACCAGACTTAGAACCTTCTCAGAATCGCCAATTACAATAAGGGCACCCGTCCGGGCCAATAAAATATTATCCAAGCCTTCCCTTAACGAAGTTCCCGGAGCCAGCATTCTCAATACATCAATGATTACTTCATCCTTTTTTCCATCCAGGCCAGTCATAGGTCCTCCAATAACTATATTATTTCAAACAGATTTATTTGCCAAAATATAAATTTGCTTATAGAAGTATATTCAATGCTTCCTGTACATTCTCCACATACTTTACATTTATATTATTAATCTCTTTCATCTGCTTTATAACCTTCATATTTCCGGTTGGAATAACACAGCTTTTAAAACCTATTCTCATAGCTTCGTTAATTCTTTTGTCTATCTGGCTTACAGCCCTTACTTCACCAGTCAGACCGACTTCACCTATTATGACGGTGTTCATATCCACCGGTATGTTTCTAAAACTTGAGGCTATGGCAGCTATTACGCCAAGATCACACGCAGGCTCATCAATCCTCAGCCCTCCCACTACATTTACATATGCATCAAAATTGTGAAGCTGCATACCTACTCTCTTTTCCAAAACGGCCATCAGCAGTGTAATCCTGTTATAATCCAGTCCTGTTGCCATTCTCCTGGGCATCCCGAAGCTTGTGGGACAAACCAGCGCCTGAATCTCAATCATCATAGGCCTTGTGCCTTCGAGACTTGACACCGTCACAGATCCCGGAACGCTCTCAGTTCTTTCCGACAGCAGCATTGCTGATGGATTGTCTATTTCTACAAGCCCCACATCCCGCATCTCAAATATGCCTATTTCGTTTGTGGAGCCAAAACGGTTCTTTACTGCCCTCAAAATCCTATAGCTCAAATGTCTCTCGCCCTCAAAGTACAATACAGTGTCCACCATGTGTTCCAATACCCTCGGCCCCGCAATAGACCCTTCTTTGGTTACATGGCCTACAATTATTATTGCTATGTTCAGCGTTTTTGCAATCCTCATAAGTCCAGACGTAATCTCCCTTACTTGGCTTACGCTTCCCGGAGCTGCGGGCAAATCGTCATTAAACATCGTTTGTATTGAGTCCACAATAATAAGATCCGGCCGTTCACTTTCGCTAAGGGCCTGTATTACTTTAAAATTTGTCTCAGATAACATTAATAGGTTTGAATTTCTCACATTCAATCTATCGGCTCGTATCTTAATTTGCTTAATAGATTCCTCACCGGAAATATACAAAACTTTGGTATTTATCTTCACCTTATCGCATATCTGCAGCAAAAGAGTGGATTTTCCTATACCCGGATCTCCTCCCACAAGAATAAGGGAGCCCTTTACAATTCCACCTCCGAGCACCCGGTCCATTTCCTTCATACCTGTCAGATAACGTTCTTCGTTATCCGTTTGTATTTCATTTATATTAACCGGCTTCACATTGGTAAGAGCAGTTCCTCCCCTGCCCTTACCCTTAGATTCCTGTATTTCCTCGACAAATGTATTCCACTGATTGCAGGAAGGGCATTTTCCCATCCAGCCTATACTCTCGTAGCCGCACTCTTGGCATACATAAAACGATTTTTGCTTCGGCATCTGTTTCTCCAATCACTAAAACAATCTTATTTTCATTATTTATAAAGCTCCCGCCTCTTTAAGTCCTGAGAGCACCAATACATACATGGCATGGGACCATGTAAGAGGTATTACCCAACAGGGCTCACCATTATCCTTACTCACCTGTTCCGGCAATAGACCTAGAGCAGTACAGGACTTTGCAGCCCACTTAAAGTAATCCTTCGCTTTGTCATACTCCTTAGTCTCGATATAATACAGAGCCACCCATAAAGTCGCCAACACCCATGGATTTCCTCCAATATAATTATCGTTTTCATATCTTTTTATTCCGCCAACAGGGTGAGAAGTTAGAGCCCTTTCAATGGCCTCCACTGTTTTTCTGACCCTCTCATCCTTTATATCAAAGACACCAAAAGGAATGGAGACTCCGAGAAGACTTACATCAATGGTCCAATCCTCCAAAGTCACATCCCTGAAATACCCTTTTTCATTTACTTTGATTATCGTCGTGTACGGCGAATGCTCACTTCCCCATGGATTGAGCTTGGTGCGCACACTTCTAATAAATCGGCCCGCCTCATCCCTCCAAAGATTTTTCTCTATGGAGGCCTTCATATCCGAAGCTGCCTTTTCCCACTTTTCAACGATTTCGCGGGAAGCACCGAGAATCCTCGCCGCTTCGGCCCCGGCTTTAATACCACCGTATACTGCAGCACTTGAATAAGTGTGCTCTCCTACCCTTTCCTCCCACAAATCATAGCTAGGAGCAGGCAATCCCGTGTCGTTGTCTATAAATCGGGTTAAAAACTCCACACCTTTTTTTATGCTATCCCACATGCTCTTAAGAAAATCAATATTCCCTGTGACCTCATAGTGCTTCAACATACCCCATATCAGAGTACCGGTCTCATCTACCTGCAATCCCCATGAGGGCGCAAGGTTTCCATCCATGTGGTACCTTTGCTGCCACGACCCGTCATCATCTTGAGTCATTACAGCCCATCGATAAAACTGGTCCACTGCTTCGGTAAGGCCTGCGGCATCCAATGCACTGGTAATAAACGCTGCGTCTCTTCCCCAACAGTATGCATAACGCCCACACCTTGTAAACCCTTCATCTATTTCAGCAGAGGCCAACAATCCTCCCGTCTGTTCATCGGCCATAAGCTTGAATACCAGAATAGACCTTTTATACAGGTCATCAATATTCTTATCTCCCGTTGAAAGGGATCTTGAATTTTTCAAAAAGTCCACCCAATACTTTCGGGTCTTTTCATACTCCTCATCAACATTCATCTGCCTGCACAATCTAACCAGTTGCTTAACCCCTTTTAAGGTATGGGAGGCACAGATGTATAGGTTAAAGGATTTTTTATCCCCCGGCGCAATCTTTCCAATATTAAAGGACATGGCGCCATCCTTCATCATACCTATACAGTCATATCCATTAAGCTCCGTGTATCTGGCACTGTCAAAAGCATTATTCCCTAATTGAAACTGCAGAACTTCGCTGTCGGATGAGATGGAAATATAGTAATTATGCCTGTAATGAATCAGTGCATCTACATTGAAATCAAACAAAGTGCTTCTTAGTTCAGGAGTTGTAGAGACTGTTGAAGAATATTGAACAAAGCCCAGATCCACTTCATTTGCCCCAATGTTTTCAATTATATACCGTCTCACCATTACATCTTTGTCTTTTAGAACAAAATCTGTCTGTTCCACTCGAAGTCCTTTGCCATTATCCTCACATACCGTCTTTAAAATATTGGTATCTTCTACATAATACTGACTGTGGTGCCAGTTGTCTTCATAAAACCACGAAGTGCTGTTTTTATGGCCTGTATAAAATATTCCCGTAGCCATCTTATCAAAATGCTGCGGATAATCAATATGAGGCCAGAATAGTCTTGTCAGCTCACCATTTCGTGTCAGGCACACAAGCATACTGGAATTTCCAATAATAGCATCATTAAAGTATGTTTTCGTCATGAACTAACCCCCGTAATTTTAAGTCACTTTACTTAATTTGGACACTAATAAATACTACAAGCCTTATTTCATCATCTGAAACGGCTAGTAATTCGCACAAGGATCGTGCTAAAATTATCCAGAACTGGAATTTTTGATAAAACTATTTAGCCTGTCAAATATATATCGTGTTGTATATATTTAATTATAACATATTTTAATATTTATTTATCATAAATATTTTTCCTTATTAAGTACAAAATAAATAAGGATATTTAGTACCTCGAAACAATCACATTTAATAAATTTATTTGGAGGAATCAGATGTTATCACATTTAAACAGTGTTATATACGGCACGACACAAATTATGCAGGTGATAATATTTATTGCAGGATGCTATTTTTTCGGAATATCGATCTTTGGCTGGCGAAAGCGCAAAGAAGACAGCCCTAAAGAATACGTTCCTCAAAAAAAGTTTGCTTTGATTGTTGCTGCCCACAATGAAGAAACAGTAATTGCACATATAGTTGATAGCCTTTTTAGACAAAACTACCCAAGCAATCTTTTTGACGTATTTGTCATTGCCGATAACTGTACGGACAAAACCGCCGAAATAGCAGCGGAGCATGGAGCCATTGTATATAGGAGGAACAATAACTCCGCCCGGGGAAAGGGTCATGCCCTTGAATGGATGTTTGCAAAAATATTCAGTATGGAAGGAAAATATGATGCAATAAGTGTCTTCGATGCCGACAACCTTGTTTCCTCCAACTATCTTTTGGAAATGAACAGGCAGTTGTGTAGAGGTCACAAGGTTGTCCAAGGGTATATTGACAGCAAAAACCCCTTTGATTCATGGATTACACTGTCATACTCCATAGCGTTCTGGCTCTCAAACAGGATATTTCAGCTTCCCAGATACTATATGGGCCTAAGCTGCGGTCTTTGCGGCACAGGCTTTTGTATTGATGTGGATGTTCTGAAGGAAATAGGCTGGGGGGCAACATGCCTTACAGAGGATTTGGAGTTTACAATGAAGCTTGCCCTTAGCAATTACAAGGTTGCATGGTCTCATAATGCAGTAGTTTATGACGAAAAGCCCATTACATTAAAGCAATCATGGAATCAACGCAAAAGATGGATGCAGGGTCATGCAGACTGTGCGAGCCGCTTTTTAGGTCCGTTGTTTCGGAAAGCTTTCAGGGAAGGAGATTTAATAGCCTTCGACTGTGCAGTTTACTTATTTCAGCCCATAAGGCTGGTTTTTATAGGATTAATAACAATAATGATGTGGATTCAAACTGTTTTTCCCGAATCCCCTTTTTATAATATGAGATATGTTTTTCCTACAGTAGTCTGGTATGTATTTGTAACTTTGCAGTTTCTCTACGGCCCTCTGGTTGTCCTTTCAGAAAGAAAATTCAACCTCAAGGTGCTTTATGGCTTTTTGATTTACCCTTTTTACTGCATTACATGGATACCAATTACTATCCAAGGATTTATGAGTAAAAACAACAAGGATTGGAGTCACACGCAGCATTCAAGAAAAATAAGCATATCTGACCTGGAAAAGGCTTAAATGAGGCTAAAAAAAGAGCCAAAAGGAACCATTCCCTCTGACTCTTTTTCCTCCTTAGCTTCTGTCCATAGCAATCTCGCTTTTATTGTGAACAAATACCAGTTCACCTTCTCTGCTCTCGACAAACACCTTATCTCCTGCTTTTACTCTGCCTTCCAGCATTTCCTCGGCCAGTTTATCCTCAACCATACTCTGTATGGCCCTCCTTAACGGCCTTGCTCCGTAAACCTGATCGAATCCTTTCTTTGCCAGAAGAACTTTTGCATCTTCAGATACCTCAATTGTAATCGAATTCTGCTTAAGCCTGTTTGCAAGGTTGTCTATCATAAGTCCTACTATCTGCTTTAGGTGTTCCTCTTCTAGAGGATGGAACACAATTATCTCATCTATCCTATTTAAGAATTCGGGCCTGAAGCTCTTTTTAAGCTCACCCATAACGTTGTTTTTCATATCGTTATAGTCTTTCTTTTTGTCTTCACTAATAGGTGCAAATCCCAGATGCTTCGGTTCCGTTATGAGTCGGGCACCTATGTTGGATGTCATGATAATTACCGTATTTCTAAAGTCTACCACCCTACCCTGAGAATCCGTCAACCTTCCGTCTTCAAGGATTTGAAGCAGAATATTGAATATATCCGGATGAGCCTTTTCAATTTCATCAAATAGCAGTACCGAATAAGGTTTCCTTCTTACTTTTTCAGTAAGCTGTCCTCCTTCTTCATAACCTACATATCCCGGCGGTGAACCTACAAGCCTTGAAACACTGTGTTTTTCCATATACTCCGACATATCTATTCTGATCATTGCATTCTCTTCACCAAACAATGCCTCTGCCAAAGCTTTGCTTAGCTCAGTTTTTCCCACTCCTGTAGGACCTAGGAAAATAAAGGATCCCACCGGTCTCTTCGGGTCTTTAAGTCCCACTCTTCCTCTTCTAATGGCTTTAGCTATTGCCTTTACAGCCTCATCCTGTCCTATTACCCTGTTATGAAGGATATCTTCCATCTTCATAAGTCTTTCAGTTTCTTCCTCGGCAAGTCTTTTTACCGGAATACCCGTCCAGTCAGCCACTATGCCTGCAATATCATCCTCGTTGACCGTATCTGTAGTGGTCTGATTCTTTTGACGCCAATTATCCTTTGCCTTCTCCAACTCATTTTTTAATCTCTGCTCTTCATCTCTTATCCCGGCAGCCTTTTCAAATTCCTGACATACTATTGCATCTTCCTTCTCTTTTCTGAGTCTTTCCACTTTTTCCTCGAGATGCTTTAAGTCAGGTGGTGCAGTGAAGGATTTCAACCTCACCCTTGATGCCGCCTCATCGATAAGATCAATGGCTTTATCCGGCAAGAACCGGTCCGTAATATATCTGTCGGACATTTTTACTGCCGCTATCAGAGCCTCGTCAGTGATTTTTACACTATGATGTGCCTCGTACTTATCTCTTAAGCCCTTCAATATTTCAATAGCCTCTTCCTTTGTTGGCTCTCCAACGGTAATCGGCTGGAATCTTCTCTCTAAAGCAGCATCCTTTTCAATATGTTTCCTGTACTCATCAAGAGTGGTAGCACCAATAACCTGAATCTCCCCTCTTGCCAAGGAAGGCTTTAATATATTGGAAGCATCAATTGCCCCCTCAGCTGCACCGGCACCTATAATTGTATGCATTTCATCGATGAACAAAATTACATTTCCTACTTTTCTAATTTCATCAAGGGCTTTTTTAAGCCTTTCTTCAAATTCACCTCTATATTTTGCGCCGGCGACCATGGAGGACAAATCAAGAGTCACAACTCTTTTATCCTTCAATATCTCCGGAATATTTCCCTCGACTATCTTTTGGGCAAGTCCTTCTGCAATAGCGGTCTTACCAACTCCCGGCTCACCTATAAGGCAGGGATTGTTCTTTGTTCTCCTGCTCAAAATCTGTATAACCCTTTCAATTTCCTTATCACGGCCTATTACCGGGTCAAACTTTGCCTCCCTGGCCATCTCGGTCAAGTCCCTTCCGAATTGATTTAAGGTTGGCGTGTTTGAATATGATGCGTTGGTCTTGGGGACACCAGCAGAATTCGGTGCTTCCTCACTGAGCATACTTACTATTTCCTGAATAAGCTTTTGATGCTCGACTCCCAAATCTTTCAAAATCCTTACAGCAACACTTTCTCCTTCTTTCATTATTCCCAGAAGGAGGTGCTCTGTTCCGATATAGTTGTGACCCATTCTCCGTGCTTCTCTGTAGCTAAGCTCAAGAACTCTTTTGGTTCTTGGGGTAAAATCCAAGGGCTGACCCATTACTTCGCCGCGTCCGATAAGTTCTTCAATCTCCTTTATAACCTTATCTTCGGTAATACCTTGACTTTGCAAAACCCGTGCAGCAACTCCGCTTCCTTCCTTCACCAGTCCTAGAAGAAGATGCTCTGTTCCAACATAGTTATGGCCTAATTCTATTGCTATGTCCTGAGAAATATTTATTGCTTTTTGTGCTTTTTCCGTAAAACGTCCGTACATGGTACAATCCTCCTTCACTTCTATATATGTTTATCTTACTGATTGCCTTCTACTTTAGTTTGCTTCTTATGGTTTCAGCCCTCTTTATATCCCTTTCCTCCGGATTGAGCGGCCCTCCCACACTCTCCTGCAGGCTTGCCGGCTGTACCAAAAGCAGTATCTCATTAAGTTTCTTAATATCTATATCAGTAATTATTCCCATGTCAACTCCCAATCTAACATCGGACAATAATTTTAAACCCTCTTCCGAGGTAATTATCCTCGCATTGGACAAAAGACCTAAAGAGCGGAAAATTCTATCTTCAAACCGGAAGGAATTCTGCGTGTAGAGCTGCTTCCTAATAGTCCTTTCCTGATCAATTATCTGCTTTGCGATGTTGTTGATATTGGAAATTATCTCTTCCTCAGTCAGTCCAAGAGTCACCTGATTGGATACCTGGTACATATTACCTGCAGCTTCAGAATTTTCACCATAGAGTCCTCTTACCGCAATACCAAGCTTTGAACATATCTCAAGAATACCTTTTATATATCCCGTCATAGTAAGGGCGGGAAGATGTAGCATTACCGAAGTCCTTATCCCGGTGCCCAAGTTTGTGGGGCAACACGTGAGATAGCCGAATTTTTCGTCGAAAGCATAATCAATACTTTCCTCCAATAGATTGTCTATTTTGTTGCAGAGATTCCACGTATCATTAAGCTGCAATCCTGCAGACAAGCATTGTATCCTTAGATGGTCCTCTTCATTAATCATTATGCTTATATTTTCTTCCCCACTGATTATTGCTCCGCTTTCAATACGGCTTTCAGCCAAATTGGGGCTTATAAGGTGTTTTTCCACCAGCACCTGCCTTTTGATCGGGGACAATTCCTGAATATTGATAAATTTAAAGTTCTCCCCAATGGCACTGCTTCTACCAAAGACTGCCTCCTTGACCCTCTTTATTATCAATTGCCCATCTTCTTTTTTCATTTTAGATGGGAAAGGAATTCCGTTAAAGTTTCTTGCTATGCGCACTCTTGTACTCATTACCACATCAGATTCGGGACCTTCTTGCATGTACCACTCATTCATCAAATACACCTCCTGCTCCTGCAAAACCCATACATTGCCCTGTATACTTACATGTTGCTTGACTCAAGACTTTTGATCTGATCCCTCAATATCGCTGCCTTTTCATATTCTTCATTCTTTATAGCAACATTAAGCTGCTGCTTTAATTTCTCAATCTCCCTGGACGCTTTGACACTTCCATAAGCTCTAGAGGGGATCTTTCCATTATATTGTATATTTCCATGAAGTCTTCTAAGCAGTGGAACCAATTTATCACCGTGGACATTGTAACAGTTGGGACAGCCCAGCTTACCTGTTTTTTTGAACTCCTCATAGCTCATTCCACAAGTTTCACACACTACATTCTGGTTTTGCTGCGGAGCTGAGGCCATGTATGGGAACCCCATAATACCTGAGAAAAAGTCATTAATGCTAAAAGGTGATATTACATTAAATTTACCTTCCTCCCGGGCACATTGCTCACAAAGATAAACCACATTCTTGCTGTTATTTACTATTTGCGTCAGCTGAACATTAGCAACTCTCTTCTGACATTTCTGACACAACATTCTCATCACTCCTTTCAAAAAGGATCCAAGCCCTAGGTTACTTGCATTATTCTAAAACTACAATCATCAAATTCATCTAAAATATCATACCAGAAGACATACCAGCATGTTTTTTAATATATTGGCTCTAATGGCCCCTCTATTCTCTATTGGGACAGCCGCAAGAACCTTATCGCTGGTAGCAGCTCTAAGCATCATGCCTTCTCTCTCCGATATTACATTATAGTCAATAAAATTGTTTATAAACACCTGTGCTGACTGTTGGGAAATATTGTCTCCCATTGAATTGATGATGTGCATAAGGTAATTCTTTCCTTTATGCTCTATACTCACCCGTCTTATCTTTATATATCCTCCTCCGCCTCTGCGGCTTTCTACATAATAGCCTCTCTCCGTTGTGAATCTTGTGTCTATTACATAGTTTATCTGGGAAGGAACACAGTTAAATTGATTTGCAAGCTCATTCCTTTGTATTTCAATGGCCCCATTGGTATCATTAATTAACTGCTTTATAAATGCTTCTATAAGATCGCTGAGTTTTGCCATACTCATCACCCTATTCCGTGCTGATTTTGACTTTCTTTGACCTTTAATTATATTATAAAATACTTCAAATTGATATTCAAGGTCTTTTTTTTTAATATCCCCTTGTTATAAGCAATTATTTTAATTTATTTTAAGAAATAATATGAATTACTATTACTTATTTTTAGTAGCTCATTTTTTTGTAAGTTTTGCTCTCAGGCCACTTTTTCATATTGTGGAATTTAAGTTTAAAATGGCAGACATCCATTGCCTTGTTATTTTTGCCAATGGTGTTATGTTGTATTCATACAAAAAGACTCATTAGAATTGCCAATAACAGTAATATTATCGGCTGATGAATCAAATATACCTCAAGGGAATGCCTTCCGAGATAGCTTATAGGGTTGTCCCTGATTGAAAAATTAAAAATACTTTTCTTTTCCTTATAAATAAGTCTACTTAATGCAATACCAAGCAAGAAAATCCATGCCCAAGGGAAAATAGGGTAATAATCCGCCGAAAAGAACTTATCATTGTGAAAACCGAACATAAAAAAATAATTATGTGAGACTTTAACATAGGGAATAACAAAGTAAGTCATAGCGATAATTACACTCAACGTCAAAAGCCCAGGAGTTGATATTTTTTTTAGTAATGGCGACACCATCATACATATGCCCAGAAGATGAAGGATTCCAAAAGAAACAAATAAACCTCGGCCAGCGATAAAGGTAACAAGACTAATGGATAGGGCAGCAGAAAAGACTATCAATCCACGCCTAAAGCTGTTTTTGCTAAACGAGGTACTAATACCGGAAACCATTATAAATAATGAAGCATCAATAATTCTTATTACATCTATAAATCCCGTACCATAACCTATAGGAAAATTATAAATGAAATCGAGATTATACAGAATATGCAGTATCACCATAATTATTATAAGGATTCCCCTCAGAATATCAATTTCCCATATTCGCTCTCTTGTAGTATTTTTCTTCTTTAGCATATGTATAAAATCCTCCAAAAATCCTACCCTTATGACAATAATAGTATAAATATTTTTTATAAAACGTAAACTGAGATTGTGCAATTCAGAGAAAAAAGGGTACAGCTATTATTACTATACCCTTTTCATAATTTATGAAACAACTATTCTGCATCTGCTGCCGACATGTTCTTTTTTGCTTCCTCAATTACTTTCTGACTTACCTGTGGCGGTGCCTCTTCATATCTTTCAAACCACATTTTAAACATTCCTCTTCCCTGAGTCATCGATGTCAGGTCTGTGGCATATTTAAACATCTCTGCCTGGGGTACCTCTGCAACAACCTGCTGTATGCCGTTGTCCTGAGGATTCATTCCCAGTATTCTTCCTCTTCTCTTATTTAGATCACCGATTATTTCTCCCATATAGCTTTCGGGAACATAAACCTCCACATGGGCTATAGGCTCTAAAAGCACCGGTGACGCCTGCTCCAAGCCTTTCTTATATGCAAGATTTGCAGCTACTTTAAAGGCCATTTCCGATGAGTCTACAGAGTGGTATGAGCCGTCCACCAGTGTTGCTTTTAGAAATACTACAGGATAGCCTGCCAGCACACCCTTTCGAATGCTTTCCTGCAGTCCTTTTTCAACTGCTGGGAAATACTGCTTCGGAACTGCACCTCCAAATATTTTTTCCTCAAAGGTCAATTGTTCTCTGTCCCCAGGCTCAAATTCTATCCATACATGACCGTATTGGCCATGGCCGCCGGACTGTTTCTTGTGCTTTCCTTCCACCTTGACCTTTTTCTTTATTGTTTCCCGGTACGGCACTTTTGGAAGAGTCAGTTCAACCGATACCCCAAACTTTGATTTCAGCTTATTCACTATTACATCAAGGTGGATTTCGCCTACACCGGAAATAAGAGTCTGATGGGTCTCATTATTTATTGAAACCTTAAAGGTAGGATCCTCATCCTGTAGCTTATTTAGTCCTGATCCTATTTTATCTTCATCCCCCTTTGATGTTGGCTTAACTGCCATAGATATAACAGGTTCGGGGAACTGTATCTTGTCTAATACTACAGGGTTTTCCTGAGTACATAAGGTATCATTTGTGTTTACCGATTGAAGCTTGGCTACTGCACCAATATCTCCAGTCACCAGCTTATCGATGGGAATATTCTTTTTTCCTCTCAATATAAAGAGCTGTGATATTTTCTCTGTTTTATCCGTTGTTGTGTTGTAAACCGTGGAATCGGATTTTAATGTTCCTGAGAATACTCTTATCATTGAAATCTTTCCGACAAAGGGGTCAGCTATTGTTTTAAAGACTAAAGCTGAAAGAGGTGCATCCTCGCTGGTTTTCAACTCACAAACTTCATCCTTACCCGCTTTTTTGGCGCTTACCACACCAGCCTCAACTGGAGAGGGCATAAATTCAACAATGGAATCCATCAGCATTTTAACTCCGCGGTTGGCAACTGCAGAACCGCAAAAAACCGGTACTAAAGAGCCGTCCTTTATTCCCTGTCGAAGTCCTGCACTTATTTCTTCAACCGTAAATTCTTGACCGTCAAAGAATTTTTCCATAAGCTCTTCACTTGTTTCTGCTATGGCTTCAATCAAAGCGTTCCTGATATCTTGTATTTTATCGTTTAACTCCGAAGGAATATCCGCATCAATCAATTTATCTTTATCAAATTTACTTGCTTTCATGGTTATTATATTTACATATCCAGTGAATTTTGAATCTTCTACTATGGGTATCTGAAAGGCAATTACATTTTTTCCGAAGGTTGCAACCAATTGATCTAATGTCTTGAAGAAGTTGGCATTTTCATCATCCATTTTATTCACGAAAAAGAATTTAGGAATATTTCTTTCTTTGACTTGTGACCATGCTTTCTCTGTTCCTACCGCAACTCCGCTTTTTGCCGAAACAAGAATCACTGCGCTGTCCGCAACTCTTATTCCCTGCTTTACTTCTCCTACAAAGTCAAAATAACCGGGAGTATCAATTACATTAATCTTGTGATTTTTCCACTCACATGGGCAAATAGATGTGCTGATTGAACTTTTTCTTTTGATTTCTTCAGGATCATAATCTGAAGTGGTGGTACCGTCTTCGACTTTTCCAAACCTCTCAAGTACTCCGGTATTAAACAGCATCGCTTCGGCGAGAGTTGTTTTTCCCGCACCTCCATGAGACATCAGGCAGACATTGCGGATTCTATCTGCAGCCAAGTCTTTCATAATAATTCCCCCTTGTATATTTATTGAACTTAAATAAAAGCTCTTTTGCATTACTTGCATAATTAAAGGAGTTATATTAATTATTACGTCTGGCATGCTGTATACTTTTGGATGCAAACTAAATATTTGATCTATAAATACAGATATTTTCTACTTTAATTTATTAATTTAATTTATTAATTCTATTTTTTTTATAAATTTCCTTTTATAATAGCAATATTTTTTGCAAATATAATAATCTACATCCTTTTTCAGCATGTGCAGAACACCCTAAATTTTATGGCATACTTACACCAATTTCATTATAGTTCCGTGTCTGCAATAAATCGTAACTTTATAATATGTTTGTCAATAATTAAATTCTATGCCTGAAGTGTTGTATTTTATGAAATGTATTTGACTTCCAGTAGTTATTATGCGTTACCTTTTTTAGCTTTATTTATTGTTGACAATTGAACATTATCATTGTACATTAATATAAAAGAATCATTCAAAGAGGCTTAAACAAAAAGCAAGCAACAGGTTGTTGTTTGGCAGAATGGTAGAATGGATATCAATTATGGTACTAAGAAAAGTCTTATGACTTTAAATTAGCACGGGTAGAAAGGAAGGAAAACCAGATGATTATTGTAATGAAACCTAATTCAAAAGAAAGTGATATCAACGAGATATCGAAGGTACTTGGTTCTTTGGGGCTTGGTGTGCATATTTCTCAGGGCTCTGAAAGGACTATAATCGGTGTTATCGGTGACAAGAGAAAGCTTTCCGACATACCTTTAGAGCTTATGAGTGGTGTCGAAAAGCTGGTCCCTATCGTCGAGTCTTATAAGCTCGCGGGCAAGACCTTTAAGCCGGAGCCTAGTGTAATCGATGTCGGCGGTGTAAAAATCGGAGGCAAGGAGCTTGTTATCATGGCAGGGCCCTGTGCTGTTGAAAGCCGGGATCAGATTATATCTGCTGCCCAAGCCGTTAAGAAGGCCGGTGCACAGTTTTTGAGAGGCGGAGCCTTTAAACCGAGGACTTCACCTTATTCATTTCAGGGGCTTGAAGAAGAAGGATTGAAGCTCCTAAAAGAAGCAAAAGAAGCAACGGGACTTCTTATTATAACTGAGGTTACCTGCGAAAAAGCTGTTGAAATAGCTGACAATTATGTTGATATGTTCCAGGTTGGAGCAAGAAACGTTCAAAATTTCCAACTTCTTAGAGAGATTGGGCGCTCCAAAAAACCTGTTTTATTTAAGAGAGGTCCTTCAACTACTATAGATGAGTGGCTGAATGCAGCTGAATATATAATGAGTGAAGGTAATTATAACGTTGTTCTTTGCGAAAGAGGTATAAGAACCTTTGAAACAGCTACCAGAAATACATTGGATATAAGTGCGGTACCGGTGGTAAAAAGCATGAGCCATCTTCCGGTAATTGTTGATCCGAGTCATGCAGCTGGAAAGACCCAGTATATTCTTCCTCTTTCAAAGGCAGCAATCGCTGCGGGCGCAGACGGACTTATTATAGAAGTTCATCCGAATCCTAAATGTGCATTATCCGATGCAGCCCAACAACTTACTCCAGATGATTTTTATGATTTGTGTAAAGATATAAGTAAAATTGCCGAAATATTAGGAAGAGAGTTTCATTATGCAGGCTAAAAAGATATCCATTATTGGACTTGGACTAATTGGAGGCTCACTGGCAAGAGCACTGAAGGAGCGGCTTAACATTTCATCAATAACTGCAGTTGACAGCAATGAGAAAAGTCTCAGTCAGGCTCTAAAGGAAGGTTATATAAACGAAGGTTTTACCGAGCTAAACGATTCGGTATATAATTCTGACATTATTTTCATTTGTACTCCGATCAGGATTACTCTTGAGTATATAACCCAACTGCACGGCAAAGTGAAGCCCGGGTGTATCCTTACAGATACAGCAAGTACAAAGGGAGAAATAATAGATTATATAAATTCATTGGATAATCCCCCATGCTTTATTGGGGGCCATCCAATGGCAGGTACTGAGAAGGCAGGCTTTGCCTCAAGTTTCTCACACTTATTTGAGAATGCATATTATATTATGTCGCCTTCAAAAAACTGCTCCGAAGAATCCCTTGAGTCTTTGTCTGAAATGATTAAAGGTATTGGTGCAATACCGGTAAAGCTTGACTCTAAAGAACATGACATTATTACCGCAACCATAAGCCATGTACCGCATGTAATTGCTTCTGCCTTGGTAAACCTTGTGAAATTCTCCGATTCGCCTGACCGCAAAATGCAGATTTTGGCTGCAGGAGGGTTCAAGGATATAACAAGAATTGCATCATCGAACCCTACGATGTGGGAAAATATTATTTTGAGCAATGGGCAAATAGTAAAATCAACTTTAAATAAATTTACCGAGACAATAAATGCTTTTATTGAATATATTGATAATGAAAATTCAAACAGCATATACAATTTCTTTGAATCTGCAAAAAAGTTTCGGGATTCCATTCCAAGCAACAGGAAAGGACTCATCGAACCGCAAAATGAGCTTATTGTAGATGTTGTTGACAAACCCGGCATTATTGGAGAAATAGCAACTATCCTTGGAAATAACGGTATCAATATAAAGAATATTAATGTGTCAAACAGCCGGGAGTTTGAGCAGGGTTGCCTAAGAATTACGTTACCCGATTCTAGCAGTGTAGCAGACGCTTTTGAGCTGCTTTTAGGAAAAGGATATAAAGTGTTTAAAATTTGATATATCAATTTAAATATATATTTATCAGCAAAATCCGTACTACAACAAAAGCATCACTTATACTTATGGAATGGGGGAATAAGCGTGTTAATTGAGCAAAGGGATTCACTAAGAGGCGAAATAAACATACCCGGGGATAAATCCATTTCCCACAGGGCGATTCTTTTCGGCTCTTTAGCAAAAGGAACTACTGAAATTGATGGACTTATGATGGGTGAAGACTGTCTGAGTACCATCGACTGTTTCAGAAAGATGCAGGTAAGCATTGAAATACTCCCGAACAAGATAAAGATCCAGGGTAATGGTCTCTATGGTCTTAGACCGCCCTCAGCTCCTTTAAATGCCGGGAGGTCCGGTACTGCGTTGAGACTTCTTTTGGGTGTGCTCTCAGGTCAGCCTTTCTCCTCTGTGCTTACCAGAAATGAATCAGCTCTGAGGAAATCTGTCGGTAAAGTTGTGGCTCCGTTAAGACATATGGGAGCAAACATTAATGGAAGGGAGAACGGAAACCTTTGTCCGCTTTCAATCCAGCCGGCAAAACTGACTGGGAAAACCCATAATGTTTCCCTTTTAGACACATATATTAAGTCTCCGCTCCTCATTTCCGGACTTTATGCCGAGGGAGAAACCAAGGTAATTGAAGAAGTAAAATCAAGAGACCATTCAGAGCTTATGTTGAACTATTTTGGAGCCGATCTCAAAATTAACGGTCTAGAGGTAACCTCCCGCAGGGTCGAAAACTTATATGCACAACATATTGAAGTGCCCGGTGACATTTCAATTGCTGCATATTTTATAACAGCAGGTCTGATAGTGCCAAATTCTGATATAGTAATCAAAAATGTCGGCATCAATCCTACAAGAGCCGGAATTCTTGATGTATACAAATCAATGGGAGCAAAAATCGAGCTTCTCAATGAACGTATTGTCAGCAACGAAAAGGTGGCTGATATCAGGGTTGTATCCTCATCTCTTAATGCAACAACCATTGATGGCAGCATGATACCAAGGCTGATAGACGAAATACCTATTATTACTGTTGCTGCTTCCATTGCTAAAGGAACTACAACAATCACTGGTCTCAAAGGCTTTAAGACGAAGGAATCGGGCAAACTCAGCCGTATGATAACCGAACTTTCCAAGCTTGGAGCTTCATTACACGAGACGGATGATGGAGTAGTAATTGAAGGTAAAGGCTCTCTTAAGGGCACAATCGTAGAAGGCCACAATGATGCCGCAATTACCATGTCCCTTTGTGTCGCAGGTCTTGTTGCCGAAGATGAAACCAACATCAGAAAGACTCAGATACTTGATATTGCATACCCCGAATTTATAACTGTTTTAAATAGACTATAATTCCAATTTGCCAATAAAAGCTGGGGACATCGAGTCCCCTCGCTTTGGCCTCTTTCATTTCATTCCAAGAGGCCAAATACAAAAACCGGATGCAACAAAGGTTGACCGGTTTTTTTGTGCTTTATTTTTCTATTTTAAGCATTTCATTTAATCTATATCCCAAGACCATAAGGCTGTCACTTAAGTGAACATTCTCGATTATCACATCATAGGGGAGCTTTAAATCCATAGGAGAAAAATTCCACAGCCCTTTAACTCCGAGGCATGCCACCCTGTCAGCTATAGCTGGAGTATGTTCGTATGGGACACAAAGGATCGCAATATCAACTCTATTTTCCATTATAAACCTATCCATACTATCAAGGCTCATAATCTCTATATCCCTTATTCTCTTCCCTATTAACTCCGGATTTACATCAAAAATACCTGTAAGCTTAAAACCTCTTTTTTCAAAATTGGAGTAATTGGCAAGGGCTTGCCCCATATTCCCGGCTCCAATGATAATAACTTTAAAAGTTTCATTCACGCCAAGAATATTGCCTATTTCATTATACAGGTACTCAACATTATATCCGTAACCCTGCTGTCCGAATCCGCCAAAGCAATTTAAATCCTGACGTATCTGAGATGCAGTTATTCCCATCCTAGAGCTTAGTTCCTTTGATGATATCCTTGTTATCCCAAGTCTCAATAAATCGGAGAGATATCTGTAGTACCTGGGCAAACGTTTGATCACTGCCATAGAAATTTTTTTCTCTAAACTCATCGCTTTCACCTCAAAGTTTTTTGTTGGAACAACTTTACATCAACACCCGAGTAATTGTGATTATAACATCTTTGTTATTTTATTGTCAATATTGCTAAGAGCCAGTATTTTTGCTAAAATGGATTAGGTTCGCGTTCAAAAGACTGTAATTTATGTGTTTTTACATTCTTATTTTAGTATATTTTTTATATGTAATTTACTATATTTGGTTTTAAAGGTGATGGAGTATGATAGTTTTAGGCTGCAACAATATAAGTCTGTCCTTTGGTGTCAGAGAAATTTTAAAAGATATTTCTTTCAGCATTAATGATACTGACAAGGTTGGCGTTGTTGGAGTAAATGGAGCCGGAAAATCTACACTTTTTAAAATAATAATCGGAAAATACCTGCCCGACAGCGGAGAAATCTATACAGCCAAAAACTCAAAGCTCGGTTACCTTGAGCAAAACTCCGGTCTGGATTCATCCAATACCATACTTGATGAGGTTCTTGCGGTATATTCCCACTTTACTGAGATGGAATCTCGTATGAAGGACTTGGAAAAATCGATGAGCACCGAAAAGGATGAAGGTCGGCTGCATTCAATCATGAAGGAGTATTCACGATTGACCGATGAATATACCCGTTTAGGAGGCTTCGAATATAAGAGCCGAGCAAAGGGTGTTTTGAAGGGCCTGGGATTTGAAGAAGACCAATTTTCATTAAATGCCAAGAATTTGAGCGGAGGCCAGAAAACAAGGCTTGCCTTGGCAAGGCTTCTTCTTACGGAACCTGATATCCTTCTTTTGGATGAGCCTACAAACCACCTTGATATAAATGCCATAGAATGGCTGGAAGAGTTTTTATCAAACTACAAAAAGTGTGTGCTGGTTATATCCCACGATAGATATTTTCTCGACAGAATCACCAACAAAACACTGGAAATTGAAAACTGTGAATGCAAGCTGTACAACGGCAATTATTCAACTTATTTGAACAAAAAAGCTGTTGACAGGGAGATTCAGCAAAGGCACTATGAGCTGCAGCAGAAGGAAATTGCACGAATGGAGGCATTCATAGAACAGCAGAGAAGATGGAATAGAGAAAAAAATATCATTGCTGCAGAAAGCAGACAGAAGGCCATAGACCGAATGGAGAAAATCGAGGCTCCCAAAAGCCTGCCGCAAAAAGTCAGAATGGAGTTCAAAAGCAGAATAGCCAGCGGAAATGATGTTCTCTTTGTGGAAGGCCTTGGAAAGGAATACCCCGGCAAGCCATTATTTAAAGACGTGAAATTTAACATCAGAAAAAAGGAAAGAGTATTCATTTTAGGTCCCAATGGCTGCGGAAAGTCTACCCTTCTAAAAATACTTACAGGAGAAATTGACAGCTATAAGGGGAGCTTCCGATACGGGCACAACGTAAATCTCGGCTATTATGATCAGGAACAGGAAGAACTAAACCCTAATAATACATTGATTGATGAGGTGTGGAGTGCCGATGAAAAGCTTTCAGAGACAGAGATCAGAAATGTTCTGGCAATGTTTCTTTTTAAAGGAGAAGATGTCTTAAAGCCGATTTCCACTTTAAGTGGCGGTGAAAAAGGCCGAATTTCCCTTATCAAGCTGATGCTCTCTGAGGCTAATCTACTCATACTTGATGAGCCCACAAACCATCTTGATATAAACTCGAGGGAAATCCTTGAGAATTCCCTTTCGGATTATGACGGTACTCTGCTCATTGTATCCCATGACAGGTACTTTATAGATAAACTTGCAACCAGAATTATTGAACTTCGTGAAACTTCCTGCATTGACTACAACGGCAATTACACCGAGTTTCACGAATATAAGAGCAAGCTGAATTTGAGCTCGGACAATCAATCCAAAAGTGCCAAAGTAACCTCGGCAAAAATGGAGCACATTGCAACAAAGGAAGAAAGGGCGAGGAAAAGAAAGCTTGAAAAACAGCTGTCTGAGACAGAAAAAGAAATCAACACCACTGAAGCCCGAATAAAAGAGATTGAGCAACAGATGACCCAGGAAGAAATTATTAGCGATCATGTAAGGCTGATGGAGCTTCATAACGAGCTAAATGGGCTTAATTCAAGGCTTGAAGAGCTGTACGAACTCTGGGATGACCTAATGTCTCAAAACAATGAATAGCATTGCTGTATTGTGCAGTAAAAAACTGTGATTTTATTTTGAACATTCAACAGGCTGTATGAATATACTGAATATGAAGATTTATACTTTCATAAAGGAATGATGAATCAAATGTGGTATATCGTGCAGCCAGGAGATTCACTTTATACAATTTCACAAAGATTTGGAGTTACAATTGCACAGATAAGGAGTGCAAATCAACTGACAGGCAACATTATCTATATAGGCCAGCGCCTGTATATACCTGTAGGAAATCAAGCGCCTATCGTATACACCGTAAGAGCCGGTGATACATTGTATCTTATAGCCCGAAGATACAACACTACCGTAGACAGCATTATGGCTCTTAACAACCTTACCACTTCTCAGCTCAGAATAGGCCAACAGTTGACCATACCCCTTTATACCGAAGTGGTGGTCAATGTAAATACCGCAAATATCCGCAGAGGCCCAGGAACCAACTTCAGCGTAATTGCGCAGATGACAAACGGTGCAAAGCTCCCGGTTATCGGTTTTAGCAACAACTGGTATCAGGTACGCCTCTTTGACGGAAGAGAGGGATGGATTTCAGGAAGCATCGTAACCCGCAATGTGTACAGCGGAAGCAAGCCCATAACTGGGATATTGGGGTTCTATACCCTTGAAGAAGGTCCTTCCCTTCCAAGCTCTTTTACATCCTTTGTGAACAACACGGGACAACTTTCCTCGACCGCATTATTCATGTTTAGAATCAGCGCCAACAACCCAACTACCATTGAAAAATTCGGAGAGTTTACCGATCAGGATGTTCGCAACCTAGTAGCAATAGCCCACAGGAACAATGTCCAAATTATGCCTGTGGTCCATAATCTACTGTACAGACCGGGGGGAACTACTCTTGCCAAAGATGTTGTAAAGGTCCTGGTTTCAGACCCGCGTAACAGAAATGCCTTTGCCTTAAACCTTGTAAATCTCATAGAAAGATACGGTTTTGACGGTGTGAACATTGACATAGAGGATGTATATATTGAGGATAGTGATAACCTTTCCCTCCTCTATACCGAGATTGCGGAAGTATTACGGCCGAGAGGATATTTCTTCTCTGCATCGGTTCCTTCAAGGATAAGTGACGCGCCTTTCAACCCCTTCTCCGATCCATTTAATTACAGTGTTATCGGCAGAGCCGTGGATGAATTTGTGGTAATGCTATATAACGAATTCGGATGGCCGGGAAGCCCGCCGGGACCAGCGGTTACAATAGGCTGGATGGAGCGCGTTTTAAGGTATACCATGACCAAAATGCCTCGGGATAAGATTGTTGCAGCCGTGTCTGTATTCGGATTTGATTTTAACCTTACAACAGGCAGAAATACTTATGTAACTTATCAAGCGGCAATCAACCTTGCCCAAAGGTATAATAGTGAAATCATATTCAACGAGGAAAGACAGACACCCATGTTCTCCTATCAGGATGCACAGGGAAACCAGCACGAAGTATGGTTTGAGGACGACCGCAGCTTATTGTCCAAAATTCAGCTTGCTTGGGATCTCGGCATAAAAGGCGTTGCCTTATGGCGTCTTGGAATGGAGGATCCGGGCATCTGGACCATGCTTCGAGACCAAGTAGTGGTAAGAAAATTTTAGAAAAGGCAAAAACCTAAAGGCAGAGCAAAATCAGCCAAATCAGCCAAATAGATTCGGAGGTAAATAATTGCTTAATTAATTACCTCCCCTTCAAATATTTTTCTTTTTTGATCCGCAGACAGGACAGCTTTGAAGAGCAAGGGGAACCTCAAGCCCGCATGCGTCCATCAATTCTTCATCTGCAAGAATTTCCGATGTCAAGCCATCTGCTGCTATTTTGCCTGCTTTTATTACAATAGTTCTTTTGCAAATTTCAAATACCATATCCAAATCGTGACTGGTTATTATTTTAGTATGCTCAAAACCTTTAAGAAGTTCCATTACCCTTCTCCTGGATTTGGGGTCAAGGCTTGAGGTAGGCTCATCCATGATCAGTACATCCGGTTGCATTGACAGGACTGTTGCAATTGCTGCTGCCCTTTTCTCTCCTCCGGACAGTTTATAAGGAGCACGATCTTTTAGGTGGGATATCCCAACCATATCCAAAGATTGCATCACCCTATTCTCAACTTCTTTTTCATCAAGCCTGTAATTACGGGGGCCGAAGGCCACATCATCATAAACTGTTGTCATGAATAATTGATCGTCCGGATCTTGAAAAACCATTCCAAGCCTTTGGCGGATTAGGGGCAATGTTTTTTTCGTGACATGAACATCGCCAACCATTACCTCCCCCTGGCTTGGAAAAAGGACTCCCATAAGCAGCAGAAGCAAGGTGGATTTTCCTGCACCGTTTTCTCCTACAATTCCAACCGACTCCCCATGATGAATAATGAAGGACATTTCATTAATTGCTTTATGACCGTCCGGATAGGTAAAACTCAAATTCTTTACTTCAAGCTTATGATGACTCATTTATTTTATCACTCCTGTAAATAATGTACCTATCAGCATAGGTATGTTATACATCCTCGTCACTACAAAGAATAACAGCCATCCGACAAGATAGAGAATATCAGCCATTTTGAACTTTATGTGTTCTCCTGTATTATACTCACCTGTAAAACCTCTGACACACATAGCTCGGTAAACCCTCTGTGCCCTGTCAAAGGTCCTTAATACAAGCTGTCCTGCAAAGGAGCCCCAGTCACTTATGTGAATGCCCTTTTGCAGTGGAGAACGCAAGGCATATGCCCTTAACATCCTCTCCGCCTCTTCCATCAAAACGGATATATATCGATATGTCAATAGGAGCTGCAAAACGAATAGCCTTGGTATTCTCAGCATCCTTAAAGCTGCTGCCAGCCTATCCATCCCTGTGGTAGCCACAAGCAAAAGCACAGAGGCAACAGTCAATCCACTTTTGATAAAAATAGATAAAAAGGTAATCCAGCCCGTTGAAAGGGTAAGCCCTGCCAAAACGAAGGTTTTTTTTTCAAAGAACGGATTCAATATTCCAATTCCAATGATAAATGGCTCAACAATTAGAAGCCTTTTAAATATAGGCGCTATCGGAAGCTCTGCAAGGGTAATAATAATTACGGGATACAAAAATAAAGGAAGAAGCCTTTCAATTTCATATCTTCCAAAGGACGCAACCATAGTCAAAAAGGCGAGGGTTACTATTAGCTTTACCAGCGGATGCAGTTTGTGAACGAAAGTTTCCTTTCGGGCCAAATCATCCAAATGCTCTATATTGTATAATGAATTACTTATGCTTGACATATATAATCACAATCCCAACCGAAAAATAACAAAAGACTCCAAGAGGCTAAACAAAAGCAGGGTTATACGCCCTGCCTCTTGCTTATCTTAAGCCGTCGCATTTTGCTTTCTTTTTTTACTATACCAATCATCAAGCCAATGAATACTGCAAATGCAAGAGTCAATACCCCTCCGACAATGCCCGAAACACTGGTTCCCAAATCTACATCAGGCCATGCTCCTTCAGCCTCATCGCCGTCTGCTTCTTTTTCATTTTCGTTCTCCCTTGCCCTAAAGCCATAATCCGGTAAAAACGCGGTTTTTTGCTGTATTTTCGACAATGTATCATAAATATCACCGTGGGCTTCCAATTCTGCTGTCCCAGCGGTCTTTTCGATAGACCATTCCAGTCCGTCGGGATTTGATGAAGCAAACCAAGAAAGAGCTCCCCCAACAATTATAGTTGCAATTGAAAGTACAGTCAAAACTTTCTTTATGGATATACTGCCAAGTCCTCCTCCATCATCTGCTCTTTCAATTATTTCAGGCCTTTCCCTCCATACAAAGGTAACAACCGCTGCTGTTACAAGTCCCTCAACAACCCCAATGGCAAGGTGTATAGGCTGCATCAATAATACAAAGGTTCCGAAAGGCAGCTCTGTTTTCCCCGACAAAAGTGTCTCAATTACAACACTAAAGGATCCCATTTGAAGTCCGATCAGAGACGATATCATTGACGCCCAAAAGATTCTCTTGGAATTAATCCCCTTTCGGGTAAGCCATTTATAGATATAAGGATATGATATAAAGCACGTGAAAAAGCCTAAATTGAATACATTACAGCCAAAGGCAAGCAATCCTCCGTCTCCAAAAAACATTGCCTGGATTAACAAGATTGATGCCATAGTCAGAAATCCAGCATATGGTCCAAGCAATATAGCAAGAAGCATACCCCCTCCAAGATGGCCACTTGAACCTGTTCCCGGTATTGAAAAGTTAATCATCTGAGCGGCAAAAACAAATGCTCCCATGACCCCCATTAAAGGTATTTTCTTTTCATCCATGTCATGCTTTGTTTTTTTAATTGAATAGGCTACAGCTCCCGCAGTAACAGCCAACATAGTACCACCCACAGCCGGTGAAATCAGAGCATCAGCCATATGCATATAAAGTCCCCCCTTAAAATAAAATCTCGGGACGTCGAGTCCCTTCGCTTTTGCCTCTTTCATTTCATTCCAAGAGGCCAAAATTAAAAACCCAAAAAGGACTATTTCATATAGCCTCTTTTCGGGTTCATCCCAATATTGATAAAATATAAACTATTAATATCTTAAAGCCTTCATGACCTTATTTCCTTATTTAATATACCATAACATCCAATTATCCGTCAATGATTTACTATTACTCAAAATACTTCACTATCCCTTCTTTTATTGCCATGGCCAGCTTTTCCTGATAGTCCTTGTCGGCCAGCTTCTGCTCTTCCTCCCTGTTGGAAAGGAAACCACACTCAACTATCACCGTAGGAACCTTTAAATTTCTGAGAATTATTAGTTTTGTATCCTTTACCAGCGCCTCTCTTTTATTGTCAGGGTCAATATTCTCTCTCAGTGACTTCTGAATAATATCCGCAAGTTTCTTGCTATCTTCGGATCTTGGCGGGAAGAAAACCTGAGCTCCATGATACTGGGTCTGGCTAAACTTATTCAAATGTATGCTTACCGCAATATCAGCCCCTGATTCATCTATCAATTTTTTGCGTCCTGTGAGGTCCTGCCCCCTTTTACTATCATATCCCTTGGTCCCTTCCTTATACTTGAGAACATCCTCTTCCCTGGTCATAATAACATTAAAGTTTTCTGCCTCCAGCAGCTCCTTAACCCTCTTTGCAATAACAAGATTTACATCCTTTTCTTTAAGTCCACTGTAGTCACTGACTGCTCCCGGGTCTTCTCCCCCATGACCCGCATCAATTACAATGGTTCTTTTTACTGTATTATCATTTGCAACCTCAAGTGCATTCTGTCCCGATGCTATGTTAAGGCTTATTATCATTACCGACAGCAAAAAGATTAAGCCTATCAAAGCTATCTTATCTTTTTTTATTACTAGAATCATGCGGCCCTCCCCCTAATATGAATCAATTTGATTTGTGATTTATACAATAAGCATATTCACAAACAGGTTGGCCATATACTATCTATATTAGGATTGATTAAAAAGCTTTTTTAGAGTGTATTTATACTTTTATAGCTCGTACCCCTCAATTATCTCTTTTAACTTGCATCTGTCAAACTTTCCGGCACACTCCCTTGCCCGCTTCAAATCCTCCCGGGCTTTATCCCAGTTACCCAATTTTCTGTGCAGCTTGAGCCTTTCAATATAACCCTTTGCCGCTTCGTAGTCGGATTCCAACTGATGCGATAGAATTATAGACTCGTCAATCAGCTTGAAGGCACTTTCATTCTGCTCCATATAGGCCAAAATCCTTGCATTCAGTCTTAAGGCTTTAAGCCTTCTAATGTCGCTCTTTATCTCCTGTGCTATTTGGGCTGCCTTTTTACAATCTTCAATGGCAGCCTCTATCTTGCCTTGCATAAACTCATGCAATGCTTTATTTCTGTAGCAATCGCTTAAATATAATACTTCCTCAGCTTCAGTAAAGATTTTAAAAGCAGCGTCAAGCATCTTCCTGACATTGCCATCCATTTTATTCTCAATGTACATCCTTGCAGTGCTTAGATGGTAAATACCTTCACCTATCGGCACTTTTAATTCTCTAGCTATTTCAAAAGACCTATTGTAATATTCCAAAGCCTTATAATCAAGGCCTCTCTTAAACATTATTTCTCCAATGTTGGCAACGGCAATGCATTCATTAAGCCTTGAAGATATTTCCCGGGACATTTCCACAGCTTCATTAAATAATATCTCCGCTTTATCAAACAGTCCCTTATTCAAATATAATATGCCAAGGTTTGTACATCCGGCAATATATCCCTGCTGGTCCGATATCTTCTTTGAAATTTGGATGGACCTGTCAAAGAATTCTTGGGCTTTCGAGATCATTCCGGTAGCATGGTAAATTGCTCCTAGATTTCCCGATACCTTTGACATTATTGCAAGATTATTTATTTTCTCAGCATATTTATACGACTTATCAAGGCACAATAGAGAGTTGGTAACATCCCCCTTTGTGTAGTATATGATTCCCGCTTGGTTCATGGTTTCGGACAGGTTTTCGAAGTCCTTCATCTTTATTAGCAGCTGTTCCGATTTTTGGGCTATTGCAAGGGCATCGGTGTCGCCTAGGATTCTTAAAATGCTACATTTCATCTGCAATAGCTTTCCATAAAGAGTGTTTTCCTCTTTTATCTTAGGCTGAAGGTCTTCTAGGATTTTAAGGGCATCATCGTACATGTCCGTCTCTTTGTATATATCTGCAATCATAAGCTTTATAGAATATATATCATCGTACAGGGTCGCAATTTCAAGGGCTTTATCCAAATTGCTCAGTGACCTGTTATAGTCGGCCATAATGAAATTAATATATGCCATATCCCTGTAAGCATCCAATACCCTTGAATCCATTTTCGTACTGCCTTCTTGTAAAACCAACTGCAGAAAATGGTTGTAGTATTGCAGAGAACTGGGGAAATTATAATTTTCTCTGTCTTTTATTGCAGTCTTATAGCTGTACTCCGCAGCTTTTTTATTCTGCCCCGATTTTCTAAAGTGAGTAAAAAGGATCTCATAATAGCCTTCCAATTCACCGCAGTATTTTGCTTCTATCAGTTCTCCTATCCTTTGGTGAAGCTCCCTTTTATCCTTATTGAGAATGCTGTCATATATGACTTCCCTCTCCACGTCCTGGTTAAAAACAAATATCTTCTCCACAGCACCTAATGCAGTGTATGCTTCCTTAAGGGAAATGATGTTAAGACGCACAGGAAGCCTTATAAGGTCGTTAACCTCATCACTGTCCATCTCCAACAGCGGACCTAAAAGCGAAAGACTGAACTTGTTGCCCATAACAGATGCAGCTTGAAGGAAGTTTCTTTCAGCTTCATTCATCTCCGATATATTGGAAAGAATAAGGCTCTGAATATTATTGGGAAGAGATATGGCTTTATTGGAATCTATACTTCCAATACCCTTCTTCACTACAAAGCTTTCCGACCTTTTGATGCTTTGTATAAACTCGTATATATACAACGGGTTACCGTTGGTAAACTTCATAATTTCCTTAAACAAGCTTTCATCAATTTCTTCGCAGTCAAGGAGTTTGCATGCCAGAGTGCCAATAGCATTTTCCGTCAAAGGCTGGAGCTTTAAGGTGTGATAGTTTATGTACGAAAGGGGCCCTATTTCTTCCAACTCGTATCGGGAACTAAAGATAAAAGTGATATTAATCAATGACAGGGACTTTATTAGCTCCCTCAAAATTTGCAATGAATTGGTATCGGACCAGTGCATGTCATCTACGACTATTACCATTCTGAACTTTTGTGAGAGCTTTATAAAGAAAAGCGAAAGCTGCTTTATTATTTCCTTTCTTATATTCTCAAAGCTCATAGAATTTAATATGTTCTGAAACTCATTATTTCTCTTAAGGCCCAACACAAGTCCAATAAAGTTGCAATTTCTTTCTATTTCCTCCTCGCTCAAATCGGCCATTATGTAGTCCAAGAAGGAAACTAGCCTTCGCTGTCTGACACTGGAGCTTTCTGCAGAATTAATATTCATTATTTTCATGAGAATACTAGAAACAGTATAATAAACCTTGTTCTGGGAAAAGGAATTTAAGTCCACCCAAACCTTCTTGATATCCTGATCCAGCTTTGATAAAAACTCTTGAAGAAGGCTGGTCTTTCCCACCCCTGCCTCACCGATAATATTTATACATTTTGTGGAGGTATTTAAGCTGTCATTGTATATGGATACAAGAAGCCCCAGTTCCTTTTCTCTTCCGATAAACACTTTTTTGCTATCATAGTCATATTCCGCACTTATTTCTATAGGAGAATAGCACCTCACAGCCTTTTCCTTGTTCTTCACTTTTATCTCCATCGGCTCCGAATATTTAATGATTCCTTTGGTCTCACTAAACACCGACTCCGATACCAGAACAGTTCCCCTGTCTGCATTGGACTGAAGCCTTTGCGCAGTATTTACAATATCACCCATTACAGTGTAATCTCTGTCAAAGGTGTTTCCAATGCTACCGGTAACCACCAGTCCATAATTTATTCCTATCGAGAGATCTAAAGACAGTCCTTTTGATGAGAGCCTTTCCACAGAGAACTCCCGAATCAAACTCATCATTCTCATTGCGCATATTACGGCTCTCTTCGCATCATCACTATGTATATATTTTGCTCCGAAAAGTATCATTACACAGTCGCCTATATACTTATCAATAGTACCTTCCAGCTCATACACGGGTTTGGTAATATAATCAAAGCAGTCATTTATAAGCTCCCTTACCTCCTCCGGATCCAGCTTTTCCGACAGAGCTGTAAATCCTGAAACATCCGCAAATATAACTGCAACATTCTTGCGGTTTTCGGAAAGGGTATCAAAGTTTTGTATTGTGCTCTGGGGCTCAACCTGTGCAAGCTTGGCGCCACAGTTGAAACAATACTTACCCATAAGGGGATTAAGAGAATTGCAGGACGTACAAACTTTATCAAACTTGACACCACACAACTGGCATTCATTCAATTCACTGCCATAAAGTTTTATGCCGCAATTAAAACAAATCATTGCAAGTCCCCCCGCAAACCAAATATTCATACACAAACTTTAGAAAAATATATCCTGTTCACCTTTTTAAGTTCAAAACACTATTAATGTATAATATATTTATCGATTTTTTCCGATTCTTATTTAGAGATTTCAGCATTTTGCATAGAGTTGTGTTATAAAGTCATACTGTGAGGAGTAATAAAATGTTGCAAGAGTCTGTATTTTTATTAGCCAATTTAGACAACCCAGAATGTGAGACTTTTATTAGCCTAATTAAAACCAGTTTTCCACATACCCATGTTTTTTCAGACCGGGATGATTTTTTAGGCATCATAGAACGCCTTGCACCAAAAGGTTCAAAGGATACGCCTCCTTTATCTGTTGTATTCGTGGAGTATTCTATCTTTGTGGAATTTTTGCCTCGCCTCAACAAAATATTAGGGAAATTGGATTGCATACTTGTTGTTTTCAGCAGCGAAAGGGCTGTTTTAGAAGAAGCGGAAAATGTTTTTGAGTACATATACACAAAACACTTCAGCATGCCTTTTTTCCTAAGTAAACTGAAAAACGAGATTTCCAACAGGCAAAAGATTAATTATCTCAAGTACGAAATCAAGGAATTTTATGGAATCGGAAAGTCTTTATCCTCGGAAAAGGATGCTGTAAAACTTCTTGACATGATTATAACAAGCAGTATTAACCTTACATCCTCCGATGCCGGAACCATTTATCTTGTGATTGACAAAAATTCTTATAGCTGGACATCAGTAAAAGATGGTGACTGCGAGGATAAAATCCTCAAATTTGTTATCGCAAAGAACATGAGTGTTGATATAAATTTGGAGGCCTTTACGTCGCCAATAACGAAAGAAAGCATCTTCGGCTATTCAGTCATTACAGGTCAGACCATAAAGATTGATGATGTCTACAAACTTCCCCCCAATCTTGACTACCGTCACAACGACAGCTTTGACGTGCATACGGGCTATATTACAAAATCTATCCTTACTATACCCATGAAGAATCATGAAAACCGTATTTTAGGTGTGATTCAATTGATTAATAAAAAGAAGTTCAAAGATGAAATTATAGATTATTCAAACCCCGATGCATTGTCCAATATAATTTCCTACGACTATACTGACGAGCTGCTTATGAATTCCCTGGCAGGACAAGCTGCAGTTGCTCTTCAAAACAACCTTCTATACAGGGACATGAAAAAGCTTCTTGACAGCTATAAGATACAAAATAGTGAGCTTGAGATACTAAGCAAAAAAATTCTGAAGGCACACGAGGAAGAGCGCAAGAGAATAGCAAGGGAAATACATGATGGACCAGCTCAAGCTATGGCAAATTTGTCGTTAAAGGTTGATCTTGTGAAAAAGCTAATGCAAAACTCCGAATACGAAAAAAGCACCCAGGAACTGGATAATCTTAACACTGCTATAAAATCCACATCAAAGGAAATAAGAACTCTTCTTTACGATTTAAAACCCTCATTCCTAGATGCCGGACTTATAGCAGCTCTCCAGAACAGGTTTGGCATTTTTGAAGAAAATACTGGCATTAAGGTAACCTTCAATGTCTCAGGAGATGATTCCCAAATCGAGTATTACCTCGCATCAACCCTTTACAGGATGGTTCAGGAATCTCTTTCAAACATACACAAACATGCCGATGCCAAAAATGTAACCGTTGACTTCAGCATAAACGATAACATAATCTATGTTACGCTAACCGACGACGGAGTGGGCTTCGATACAATGCAGCAATTGAAAAAGTCTCCTGGCATAAGAGGAGGATTTGGTCTTGGAGGACTTAGGGAACGTGCGGAATTGGTTAAGGGCAAGGTGGACATAAAATCCTGCCCCGGCAAAGGTACCTGTATATCAATTTGCATTCCCCTTTGATTCTTCTTCGTTTAGCGAAGCGGCATTTATAAGGATTTTTGTATAGGGATGGACAGGATTATTAATTATATCCTCCGTCCTTCCTGTTTCTACAATTCTTCCCCCCAGCATTACAGCTATTCTGTCGCTTATGCTGCTTAAAACCCTTATATTATGCGTAATAAAAACATATGAAATGCCGTTCTCTTTCTTTAGCTTCATAAACAGCTCCAATATCTGCATCTGTGAAACGGTGTCAAGATAAGCGGTAGGCTCATCACATACTATGATTTTCGGATTCATAATTACAGCTCTTGCTATTCCCACTCTTTGCCTCTGGCCCCCGCTTAACTGATGGGGATATCTGTCCTTTAAGCTCTCATCGAGCCCCACCTTTTGAAGACAGCGTGCCACCTCCTCTACCCTATTCCAGCGATTCTTACCTAAAATCATGTCCATTCCTTCTGCCACTATATCCTCTATTCTCATCTGAGGATCTATAGATGAAAAAGGGTCCTGAAAAACCATTTGGACATGACGAGGATAATCCCTCCGTCCAAATATGTCCGTACCTTCAAATACAACCTTCCCGGACAACGGCTTTTGAATCCTGGTCACAATTCTTGCCAAAGTTGACTTACCGCTTCCGCTCTCCCCCAAAATGCCAAGGGTTTCACCCTCAAAAACCTCCAAGGATATATCGTCAACAGCCCTTATTATATTCCCTCTTCCGTTTTTATAATGCATGCTGAGATTTTGAACCTCAAGAACAGGTTTTTTATTTTCCTTTATTACGCTATGCTCTTTCATTATGATGGAATTCTTGCTATCTATAGAATCTTTGCTTTTTTTGAAATTGCCCATCATACAGGCTCTAATAAGACAAGATGCTGCTTTTGATTTGGGACTGTCAAAGACCTTTCGGATACATCCTTCCTCAGCAATTCTTCCCTTTTCAATAATCACCACTCTATCGGCCAACCTTGATGCAAGCTGCAAATCATGGGTAATAAAAACCACTGATATCCCCTCTACCCTTGCCAAATCCTTTATCAGCCTAATAATTGAGGCTTGGGTAATCACATCAAGGGAGCTTGTGGGCTCGTCGGCTATTATTATCCTCGGCCTGCACGATGCTGCAATGGCAATTGCACCCCTTTGGGCCATTCCACCGCTCAATTGATGAGGATAGCTTTTCATATAGGCGGAAGGGTTATTTATCTTAAGCTTTTCAAGAAGGTCCTCCATTAATAGAATTGCTTCTCTTTTCCTGACTTTCTTATGTCTTATGGGAGCTTCGTTCAATTGTACACCCATTTTTAGAACCGGATTGAGATAGGAAAGGGGCTCTTGGAATATCATGCCTATTTTGGCTCCACGGATTTTAGACAATCGTTTTTCCGGCAATGCGTTTATATCCTCTTCTTCAAAGAGTATTATCCCATTAGTTTTAAACTTTTTAGGATCGTTGAGCCGCAAAACAGAGCGTGCCAGCATACTTTTACCGCTTCCAGACTCCCCAGCCACAGCAAGGATTTCTCCTTCAAAAACATCCATATTAATGTTATCGAGTATTTTATTTTTCCCGCAAAAGAGAGAAAAGTCTCTTATCTTAAGAAGCGCATTCATATATTAGACCACCTTGTCTAAAAATCCTAGGATTTTGAATCCAGCACTTTTTGAAGTGCATCACCCAATATGTTTAGGCTTATCATTATAAGTGCAATAAATAAAAGGGGTATGAATATCACCCAAGAGTAGTAGTTTATGTTTACATACTTAAACCCTTCATTCACCAAAGTTCCAAGGCTTGCAGCCGGGGGCTTTATACCAATGCCCAGAAAGCTTAAGGTACTCTCGGCAAAAATTGCTGAAGGTATATTAATCATCAAATTTACAAGAATCGGTCCACTGCAATTGGGCAGTATATGCTTTAACATTATTTGTGGCCTCTTTGCGCCCAATACCTTTGCCGCCTGTACAAACTCCATTTCTTTCAAAACAAGAGTCTGTCCCCTTACAACTCTTGCCGCAGTTGTCCAGTCGGTCAGTGAAAGAGCAAATATCACCGAAAGCTCATTGTTGCCCATGAGGAGAGTAATTAATACAACAACGACAAGGTTGGGAACAGAATACATGACGTCGGCAAATCTCATCATAACCTCGTCAACAAGGCCGCCAAAAATCCCTGCCACACCTCCGTACAACGTACCTATTAGCATCTGTATAAATGCTACAAGCACGCCTATGGCAAAAGATATTCTAACCCCATGCCAGACCCTTACAAACAGATCCCTCCCAAACTCATCGGTGCCAAACCAGTGCCCGCCGGTAAAAGGCGGGAGGAATTTGCTATCCGCATCATGGCTGTAATAGTCATAGTGCGAGACTACAGGTATAACAATAGCCGCCAATACCACCACTGTAATAAAAATTGCGCAGACTAGTGCTGCCCTGTCCTTTGACAAACCCAAAGCAACTTTTTTTATGAAATACAACATGACATCTTCTCCCGTAATCCTACTTTCTTGAAACAATCCTCACCCTTGGGTCAACAACAGCATAAATTATATCCGTCAAAGTATTTGCAAGAACTACAAGAAACACAGTAAACACCGAAAGCCCCACCACCATTGTATAGTCCTTATCTTGAACACTGGATACAAAATACTGTCCCAGTCCCGGTATGGAAAAGATATTTTCAATCACAAAGGAACCCATAATTATTGAGGTGATAAGAGGGCCTGAAATTGAAAGAAGCGGAAGGACAGCATTTTTCAGAGCATGCCTTATTACCACTTCCATATGTGTCATACCCTTTGCCCGGGACATGATTATGTAATTCTGATTTAGCGTATCCTTTATACCTGCTCTGAGCATTTTTGCCATCATACCCATTGCTCCGATCGCAAGAGCAATGGAAGGCACAACAGTATACCTGAAGCTTCCCCATCCCGTTATGGGGAAAATACTGTATCCAATACCTGTAATACTTTGCAGCGCCTCGGATAACCGGAAGGAAACAAGGTATTGAAGTAGCATTCCCATCACAAAGCCGGGCATTGATATCGCCAGCATAGTAACCGCAAGAACAAGATAATCCATCACCTTATTATTATGAAGAGCGGGCAAAAGCCCCATCAACAAACCTGCCGAAACAGCCAGTGCAACTGCTCTAATCCCCAAATCCAATGATACAGGAAATGCCCTTTTAATAATGGAACTGACGCTCCGGTTCTTATAAATCATGGATATCCCCAAGTCGCCCTTAAGGAGGTTTTGCATATACATAATATACTGCCTGTGCAAAGGCTCATTCAGCCCGTATTTTTCATTAAGGTTCTCCATTATCTGAGGGTGTATCATCTTGTCCGAACCAAAGGGCCCGCCCGGAAGACTCTTAATTAGCACAAAGGTAAAGGTTGCCGCCAGAAACATTGTGATTAAAAAGAATATTATTCTTTTAACAATGAAACGTATAAATTCCAACTCTTCATCACCTTTTTCCAGGTTCCTTTATACTTTATTCAATGTATGTCCAATACAAATCTATATCCTGTATACCGCTACTGCCTCTAACCAACCCTTTTACCCCGGACCTTACTGCATAACTGTTCTGGGCAAAATATACCGGACAGACAGGCATGTCGCTCATGGCCACTTTTTCCGCCTCCACCAAAAGGCTCATCCTCTTCTCCAAGTCTTTTTCTCCTATGATTCTATCTAAAAGCTCATCAAAATGGGAATTGACGTAATATGCCACGTTATAGTAGTTTGATGATGAGAATACCTCCAAATACGCCCGTGGATCGTTGTATTCCCCTGACCACATAAGAAGCGACATCTGATAATCACCTTGCATCATTTTTTCCGCCATGGCATCAAAGGACATTATCTGTATTTCAACCTCCACTCCCAGATTCTTTCTCCACATATCCTGAATTACCTGGGCATCCCTTTTTGACGTTTCCTTGTCATCTGCTAGAATGCTTAGCTTGGGCATATCTGAAAGATTCAATTCCTTAAGGCCTTGTGCCAATAGCTCCTTTGCCTTTTTTACGTCATTATCCTTAAACAAATCTCCCGCCTGATCCCTGAAATAACCTTCATATCCTCTTACCATGGGGCTTACAAAACCCAAAGCCTCCTGAGAGCCATCCCCCAGCACCTTCTCCACAAAGGTTTTTCGATCTAAGGCATAGGAAAGGGCTTTCCTGATGTTCCCATTCCTAAGTATAGGGTCCTCGTTGTTCATAGATATGTACTCTACAAGTCCTACATCATAGCTTCCCACCTGATAACCGCTTTTTTCAAACTCCTTTATCAATAGGGGATCGATTATCTCCACCATGTCAATCTCCCCTGCTTTGAAGGAGTTTATGGCTGCAGTGTTCTCGCGTATCATACAGAATTTTATTCTATCAAGCTTGATATTCTCCGAATTCCAATATGTTTCGTTTTTTGTCAGAATGATACTCTCGTCATGGTTCCATTCCTCTATCTTAAAAGGTCCATTGCCCAAAAGGGCTTTTGCTTCCGATCCGTATTTCGATATATTGTCATTGGAAATCTGTCTTTCGAAAAATTCTGAATTTATGGGCATATATACACTATTGCAGACAAGATCCAAAAAATACGGAGTAGGATCTATAAGGGTAACGCTCAGAGTTTTTTCATCCTTTACATAAATTGCAACATCCCCAGCCTTTCCCTCTCCATAGGCGTATTCTTTAGCTCCCTCTATGCAAAAAAGGAGATAAGCCATATAAGATGGTTCATGATACTTTGGCTTAGGATCTAAGGCACGCATCCAGGCATCTTTGAAATTCTGGGCAGTAACACCGGTTCCATCCCACCACACCGCATCATCCTTGAGATAGAAAGTATATGTCAACCGATCATCGCTTATTACATATTCTTTTGCGACTCCCGGTATGGGGGTTCCGTCTTTGTCCTTTCGCATCAACCCTTCAAAAGTAGCATTTATTACTCTCATTGGAACCACATCATAGGCCAATTGGGGATCAAGAGTTGACGGTTCTTCTCCAAGATTTATGTTTACTTGATTAAACCCAGCCTCTGCGGTGCCGCATCCCGATAAAGCAATGCTCATGGTGATAAAGACAACTAACAACAAGGCATAACCTGTTATAATCTTCATTTTTTTGCCTCCTTATGATAGTTCTATGGACAACGCAGATCTATTTGAGACTGCATACGTTGTCCAATGTCCTAAATCTATATATTTAATTAATTTAACGAAAACGATTTACATATTACCAAACCATTGCTTTACGAAATTATTTGATTTGTCTATATTAGATATGCTCTGTTTTAATTTCCTGTGGCGAGGTCTTTCCTTGAAATCAAGCTTATGCAAATTCAATTTTTATGTCATCCATATTTCCACCCAGGCGGATAACCGCAGACTGTATATCACAATACGTCTCATAGTCTATAGAGCCCATGTTCTTTTGAACATAACCCTTCAATGCAGGTATTGCCCTACCGTCCCCAAAGTCACCGAGGCAAATAGCCCCAAAGGCTTTATTGCTCATTCTGAGAAATGAATTTTTCAAACATCTATAAACAGTATCATAAACGTCTTTATCCAGAGCTTTTGCCTCCATTTTTGTGAGACATGTCAACAGGTATTCATCTAAAATGCCGAAGTCTTCTATGGAATTAAGTCTGTCAACTATAGCCGGCACCGCTGCACCCCCAATTAAAGCCAGGGCATCAATAACTTTCTCCAAAACTATTTCATCATTCATATTAGTCTCAATTTCCAAATTTCCCAAAAGTTTGATCAATGGTCCAACAGCCCTTTCTGTCCTCCATTCTCCAAGCACACAAATGGCCATCAGCGATGAAAAAATCTCTTCCTCATTGCTTTGAACACAGCGGTCCGTCGCAAGCTTCAGCAATTCATCCTCCGCCACCTCGTTATAGGATGCAATTCTGTCAATAAGAGAATTGGGCAGGCGCATGTCGCACATTTTTGCTCCAAGCTTGAACAGCTCCAATAATTGTCCTATCTCCGAAATACTATTAAAATATTCATCCGGACTCAATCCGTCAAGTTCCTGCATTGGAGCCTTGCCCCACTTTTCGAGGTCCTCATCCACTATTTCGTACAAGCGGTCTTCGTCAATCTTCAAAATGTCCTCTTCTTTTTCATTCATAAAAATCTTATTGCAGCTTTCCTCTATCACCATATTGTAGCTTTCAAACAGTAATTCAGCCTTTTCCAAATTAAATCCCCCAAGTCACAATATTCTAAAACTTTCTTCTATCTTTTACATAAGAGCTTCCCGGCATGGACTTTGCCTTTTTCTTAAGCTCAGCAGCTATTTCAGAAATCTGAATATGACTGATAAGCTCCCTAACCTCATTGGTAACTATGGCAAAAGATATGGATATCAACGGGAACTTCATTACCTGTCCCTGCCTGTTGCTCGTAACAATATATCCTCTTTTTACATCTTCTTCGCAATAAAGAGCCTTTGTTTTCATATCAAAATCATCTATTATTCCCTTTACTATAATTTCGGCTTTATTGGGAGTGGACACAATAATAAAGTCATCTCCTCCCACATGACCTATAAAATCACCTTGGTTCCCATAATTATGTACATTGTCAACAATAATATCGGCTGTAAGCTTTATAGCTCTATCGCCGCTTGCAAAGCCATACACATCGTTATATGCCTTAAAATTGTCGAGATCAGCGTAAATAACGGCAAAAAGCTGCTTTGTAGCTATCCTCTGATTAATTTCAGTTTGTATCTCAATATTGCCCTGAAGCCCGGTCAATGGATTTGCCCATCGGTTTCTGTCTATGCGCCTTAATGTGTTACGCACCCTGCTGGCTAGTTCTCTGCTATTAAAGGGCTTTATTATATAATCATCTGCACCAAGCTCCAAACCCGTAAGCTTGTCATCTTCATTATCCTGCGCTGTAAGCATGATAATAGGCATAAGGTTATTGCCCTCATCATCTCTTAGAATCTTACACACTTCAAAACCATCCATATCGGGCATAACAACATCAAGCAAAACCAAGTCCGGCTTCTCAACTCTAACCATTTCAATCCCCTGACGCCCGTTAGATGCGCTTACCACCTCATAACCTTCATTAACAAGTACGTCAGATATAAGTTTTGTCATAAACTCAGTATCATCAATTATCAATATTTTCTTCTTAAACATTTGCTGTGAGCTCCTATTAAGATAATTTTAGGTATATTTCTCCCTATATATATCGGAATGACCAAGACAAATTATAACATAGTAATAATTATATAATAAAAATTTGATTTTGAACAGTTGAGTTTTTATTTGGATTGCAAAATATAATAAGAGACTACATAAAAAAAGCAGTGGTCCTTATAACCACCGCTTTTTTATCTAATACTCAATCATCAAATAACGTATTCATGCCAGAACTAATAGTCAGAACTTATTGTATTAAAATGTCTGAAAATAATGAATACTTCTTTAAAATTGATTGCACCATCATCATTTAGGTCATAATCAGCTATATATCCTTCATCTCCAATTACTGTATCATAGGTTTTAGCTATCTGCATCACATCCACCATATTAATAGCATTATCCTGCGCCCCTTTATACTCTAGGTCGCCTGCCCATAATATGATCGGATTATCCTCAGTAGAAACCACCAACTCCCCAGTTCCATTCACAGTAACATACCTCTTTAGATAGCTTGGCTTACTTATCTCCAGTGTAAATTCTTTCATATCGTCGGGTATGCCTGATATCTCGAAATAACCTTTCTCATCTGTCTTCGCCGACAATTCCGTTCCTGCTATTTTCACATTGAATCCTGACTTTATTTTTGATTCCGATTTAGATGGATAATCAAAGTCAACTGAAATATATCCGGATATACTGGTTTCATTACTGCTTTGCTCATTGCTTAAGACAATAAATTTAACGTTATCGCTGGTATAAATCTCTTCTTCATCTGCTACAACCGTAAAATACAATACCTCCGACTCTTTATCTGCACACAGTACCTTTTTGTCAAATTGATATTCATATTTTACTATGTCATCTGTGCTTTTGATAATCTTTGTGTCTATCACTTCACCCTCTTCACTGCCCTTTGTTACCTTTAAAGTAGCTCCTGAAGGCATGTGACTTAAGTTTATAACATTAGCAGTTACATATTCAATGTCTCCCTCACTGTATCTCTCCAACTGTACAGTGATATCAGTATAGCCAATTGTAAACTGCTTTATATTGTCATTTGTGTTGTATTCTTCACCTTCTACGGTAGAAACCCGAACACTATATGTTTTTTTAGTTATGGTATCCGGTAAATTCATTAATGCAGTGGCCGTTTTAGTCTCTCCAGGCTTTAAGCTTACCCCAATTGCTTCAGAATTGATAATTTCATCTCCATCTAAAATATCAACAACCAATTCTTCGACACCTATTTCACCGTTGTTGGTTACTTCAACATCAATTGCCAATTGAGTACCCGGTATAACTTTGTTATGGTCAAAACTGATACCGTCCACAGACAGATTGTAGGATGGAACAACCTTAATAATACATAAATCAGCTTGTTCATTTCCATCCTCTAGCTGGGTCAGTCTACTGAATGCAATACTTATGTTACCGTTATCGTCAAAAACACCATCCGGAGATTGAATTTCACCTGCAACATCCGATAGCTTTACAGCATCACTCCATGTAGCACTGTCTGCATCATAAATTGCTGTATATATTGCGCTTGATTCCCTTGTAGTATTAGCCCATATTATTGCCGTTTCATTTTTACTTCCCTCAACAACCTTAAAGTCATCCTTCAGTCCCGGTTTTGCTCCACTGAAGACACGGTCTGGCTCAGCATCCAGCTGTGTTACAAATAATATGTTACCTTCATTGTACCAATATAAAGCTCCTGTTCCATTGAAGCTTGAGAATACAGGTGCAGAATCCACGGTATCATTATTAGTAAGTCTAATATCTTTACTACCGGGCTTTACTACGTATATCTCCGTGTCATCTATTGTTTCAAGTACATCGTCCCCGTCTAAAGCATACCCAACTGCAAATGAGTCTTCAATAACTCCAGCACTCAATGAAAGAACTGCATTTAAGCCTTCACTAAGTATTTCGGGACTTGACCATTCATCGCCCTTAAGCTCACAGTAGTAAATTGAGTTTTCGCCGTCCACGCCGAATATATCATTTTTGTTGTTACTGATCCATGCTATATAAGCACTACCGCCTGATACAGTTATTTGTGGCAACATATCAACCACATCATTTTCTGTAAGCTGAACAACTGCTCCAAATGAGTCCGTCTCTCCGTCAAATTTGCTGACGGCTATCTCACCCGAACCTGCAACCTCTTCCAATGTTACATCCTCAGTAAAGGTTTTATTGCAGTTTTGCCATACAACGTAAATATCGCTTCCCTCCTGTGCAAGTTGAGGATAGAAATCTGCTGTACCATCGTCATCTACTGCCACAGGTTCACTCCACATGCCGCTGTTTTTATCATACACGGAATATACCAGCATAGTTCTGTTGGCAGAGGTTCTGTTTGGATTATCGGAAATCCAGACTAAAACCTGCTTATCCTCATAATCCACTAATTGAGGCTGAGCATCAGGGTATATATTGGTTCCTAAAACTTTCATTTCTTTATTGGTATATTCAGTAGCCATTGCCCGCATTAATCGCTGATTTCCCATCCATACTGACGGCCTATCAATATAATCCCTCGACATCATTTTATACTCATCTATATTGTACATATCGAGCTTGGCATCAGCATAAGGACTTGCCATCATCAAAGACTTATTGCGAGGATGTGACTCATAGAGGCTCCATGTACCCTTTGCAATTTCTTTTTCAGCACTGAAGAATAATGCGGTTGCCTTTAGTTTCAAGCTACCCGTTAATGTAACCTTTAAATAATCTTCTTTGCCGATAATGAGAAATTCAAGTTCTGCTTCACCCGAACCGCCTACTGTCAATACTTTTGCTACGCCAACTCCTCCACCGAGTTCGAAACTTGGTGTTATTTTCAACTGTGAATTAAGTACGGCTTCACCTGTTTGAAGATTGAACCTAAAGATGTCGTTGATATATTCCAGCTTGACACCGCCGCCTATTTCAAAGTACACAGGAACAGGTCCTATCAAGTATTGTGTCTGGTTGGTATATTTCGCCTCAGCTATTAGAGCTATTGAACCGCTAGTTACTATAGGTATACCGTCAATTATTACACCTTCGATATAGCCAAAGGCGTCAAGATCTGGCTCCCAACCTTTTTCAATACCTAATTTACCCGTTTTTGTGCCAAGTTTTTTCATCTTGTCTCTTAAGGCTTTCGTAGAAGCCATTGATTTTTTTGCGCTGTCAAAAGTCTTTTTAAACTCATCCCATTTTTCGCCAACACTATTTACATCGTTCATCCCAATTGCCACTTTAAACTCTTCTTTTCCAAAGCTCAATGTAGCAGGAATGAAATCCAAGTCAAACTCTATTTCAGAACCGCCAATAACCGGCAGGTCTTCAGGAATTGTGAATCCTGTAGAATTTCCAATCTTGAAGGGCTTTGTTTCTACTTCATAAGCCATGTCTACTTTTACAGTACATGTGTCTTTTTTCCCTTCATAGGATGCTGTTATTAAAGTTGTTCCTTTCTTTATGCCACTCTTGATATATTTTTTATTACCCACCTTATCTACATAAGCAATACTTTTGTCTCCGGATGTAAATTCAACATAATCTGTTATATCAACCTCACCGTTGTCATATACTGCCATGACTTTCACTTCTGAGCCCCACTTGTTGAACTCAGCGATTGTATCTTCTTTTGGAGTTATACGCAATGCACGTAATTTTGCACCGCCTGCCGGCTTAACTTCCACGCTGCAGACTGCTTTCATTCCACCATAATTGGCAGTAATTGTTGCAGTTCCAAACTGTGTACCACTCTTAATATATCTATTCACCACAGATGCCAGATTGCTATTGCTGCTTGAAAACTTTGCTTCACTTGTTACATCGATGGTCTTTTTACATCTAGAACATATTGCATTCACATATATTGGAGTTTCGGTAGCATTACCTCCTCCTAAAGTCACTGTGCTTGGTCTAGTGCTGATTTGAGAATATGTATGTTTTGCCGGAATAGTAATTTTTGAAACTACAGCTTTACATCTACTGCACCGTCCCTCTTTTAATCCATCTTCAGTACAGGTTGCTTCTTTTACTGTTGCGTATGAACCGTTGAATTGATGTACACCACCAAGTTCAGGAATTTCTCTAGTTGATACCACCGCTCTACATCTATTACATCTTCCCTCCGCTAGTCCTTTCTCTGTGCATGTTGGTTCTTTCACTGTTGCATATGAACCATTAAATTGATGCGCGCCACCTAGTGCAGGAATACTTGCAGTTGTTACCACTTCTCCGCATCTAGTACAACGGCCTTCCTTTCGTCCCTCATCAGTACATGTCGGCTCTTTCACTGTAACAAATGATCCATTAAATTGGTGCCCTTTAGGACTTATTGTTTCTGTTTTACGTGCCGAACATTTCGAACAAGTTCCTTCTCTAATTCCTTCCTGTGTACATGTTTCTTCCTTTATCGTTCTCCAATTATATGAATGTTCCAGTTTAGGTATCGAAATGGTTGATACTGTTGCACCGCACCTTGTGCATTTTCCTTCCTTTCGCCCTTCCTGTGTACATGTTGCTTCTTTCACTGTGGTATAGGAACCGTTAAATTGATGCGAGCCACCAAGTGCAGGAATAGCTACTGTTGATACCACTGCTCCGCATTTAGTACAATGGCCTTCCTTTCGTCCTTCATCAGTACATGTCGGTTCTTTTACTGTGGTATAGGAACCGTTAAACGAGTGTACTGAAGGCGATATTTTTTCCGTTTTACGCGCCGAACATTTTGAGCATGTCCCTTCTCTGATTCCTTCCTCTGTACACGTTGCTTCTTTGATCGTTTTCCAATTGTATGAATGTTCCAGTTTAGGTATCGAAATAGTTGATACTGTTGCACCGCACCTTGTGCATTTTCCTTCCTTTCGCCCTTCCTGTGTACATGTTGCCTCTTTCACTGTGGTATAGGAACCGTTAAATTGATGCGTGCCACCTAGTGCAGGAATAGCTACTGTTGATACCACTGCTCCGCATTTAGTACAACGGCCTTCCTTTCGTCCCTCATCAGTACATGTCGGTTCTTTTACTGTGGTATATGAACCGTTAAACGAGTGTACTGAAGGCGATATTTTTTCCGTTTTACGCGCCGAACATCTTGAGCATGTCCCTTCTCTGATTCCTTCCTCTGTACACGTTGCTTCTTTGAGTGTTTTCCACGATCCATATGAATGTCCCAATGCATCTATCGTAATTGTTGAAACTGTTTGCCCGCATTTTGTACATTTACCTTCCTTTGTACCGGTAGTTGTACATGTGGGTTCTTTTGTTGTCGTATATGATCCGTTGAATGTATGGCCTGTTGCTTTTGTTGTCTGTGTATCAACTGCCTTACACCTCGAACAGGTTCTGCTTTGACTTCCATCGGTAGTACAGGTTGCCGCTTTAGTTGTTGTCCATGAGCCATAGCTATGTCCCAATGCAGCTATCGTAATTGTTGAAACTGTTTGCCAACATTTTGTACATTTACCTTCCTTTGTGCCGGTAGTTGTGCATGTGGGTTCTTTTGTTGTCGTATATGATCCGTTGAATGTATGGCCTGTTGCTTTTGTTGTCTGTGTATCAACTGCCTTACACCTCGAACAGGTTCTGCTTTGACTTCCATCGGTAGTACAGGTTGCCGCTTTAGTTGTTGTCCATGAGCCATAGCTATG
>NZ_RLII01000017.1 GCF_004102745.1 Acetivibrio mesophilus
CGTCAGGTTACCGATACAGTGAAAGAACAGGCTAAACAGGGCCAGAATATAGTTACTGCAGTTGAAAATGTCACGAACCAGGCTGCTCAAATTACCAATGTAACAAAAGAACAGGCACATGGTGTTGAGGATATAGTTAAAGGTGTGGCTAATGCAAGAGAACAAGTAAAACAGATTACAACAGCCATAAAGGAGCAGACAATAAGTGCCGATAGGATTATTAATAACGTTGAGGATGTGACTGTTCAAGCTAATGAAGTGACTGCTGCAACTAAAGTTCAGGCAAATGAGGTAGAACAGTTGGCAAAATATACGTCGGAGATCAACCGCGTTATTAATCTTAACATCAACGACGTTGAACGCACTTGTGCAGTAACAAGAGAATTGACGGAATACTCGGAAGAAATTATAGATGCACTACAGGAATTAGCTCAATAGCGTTTCAAATCGGCTAATATCGAAGCTTGATTTAACTTAAAAAAGGAGAATGTACCTCTATTTATTAAAGGAAGCAACTTCAACCATTATATTTATATTGGAGAGGCGGTATGCCTCTCCACAGATTATTTTAGGGAGGGTGTAGCAAATTTGTATGGATACATTCGGTTTAATTCAATTAGCAGAGCTTATATATGAATATTGTGGTATTGACTTTTATAAAAATCTTTCCTCTCTTGAGGCTAAAATATCAGAGAGGCTTAAGGAGCTAGGACTTTCATGTTGGGAATATGGAGGCTATCTAAGGGTTGAACCGAAAGAATGGGATACTCTTATTGAACTCATTACAGTAAATGAGACCTATTTCTTCCGTGAAGAAAACCTTTTGGAAGAATTTCGAAAGGTCATACTTCCTCAATATAAAGACCGTACACCGAATAATCCTTTGCGTATATGGTGTTCAGCTTGTTCTAGCGGGGAAGAACCATATACCTTGGCAATATTAAGTGAAGAAACAGGGTTGTTTGAAGCTGGGGCTATTGAGATCATCGCTTCAGATATAGATAAAAAGGTTTTGGAAAAAGCTACGCGGGGTTTATATAATAAAAAATCATTTTCCTTTCGTACAATGCCAAAAGAAATGCTTGATAAATACTTTGTTCTATTTGGAGAGGACTATAAGGTTAAGGATTCAATAAGGGCTAAGGTTAATTTTCGCAGGCTCAATCTTTTGGAGGAAAACATATCAGAGAAGATTGGAAAGGTAGATATAATCTTCTGCAGGAATGTACTGATTTATTTTGATAAGAAAGCAATAGATAAAGTTATTAGTTCTTTATGTGATACGTTAAAAGTTGGTGGATACTTGTTTTTAGGCCATGCAGAGACTATAACGGGCATGAATACTGGATTTGAAACGATATATGCTCCCTCGACATTTTATTATCGGAAAGGAGAAAAGCGTTAATGCAGCAATATGGGGTATTAGTGGTGGACGACTCTTCTTTTATGCGAAGATGTATCAGCCTGATCATAGAGAAAGATCCACAACTTTTTATTATAGGAATTGCAAGAAACGGTATTGAAGCGATAGAAAAAGTACAGAGGCTAAAGCCTGACATTGTGACAATGGATATAGAGATGCCTGAAATGGATGGCATGACTGCGTTAAAGGAGATTATGAATAACTGCCCTGTTCCTGTTGTAATGTTGAGTAACCGAACCGATAAGGATCCAGAAACAACTTTTCGGGCTTTGGAGGCGGGGGCTGCAGACTTTTATTTAAAGAGGGTACTATTGGAAGAGACTGTAAAGCCGGAAATAATAAAGGAATTTTTAGATAGGTTAAAAGCTATCGCCCAAAAAGCAAGAAAATCTGAAATTGAGGAAAAGGATGAGATATCTAATTCTGAAAATGTATCCGAAATTCTTGAAAACATCTTAAATATGCCTGAAGATTCGATTGAAGCAAAATCGGGATTGGCTGATTTATTAATAATAGGGTGTTCTACGGGAGGACCTTCTGCGTTACAGTCCATTCTCCCACGTTTCCCGAAAGAGACTCATGTACCTATTGTTGTTCTACAGCATATGCCGCCAGGGTTTACGAAACCGTTGGCTGAACGTTTTGATACTATTTGCAATTTACGTGTGAAAGAAGCTGAGGACGGAGATATTCTTGAGGCTGGCAATATTTACATAGCTCCAGCAGGCTACCAAACCTTCCTTGATAAAAAAACAGATGGTTCGATAGCTTTAAGGATAGAAGACTGCCCGTTCGTCGAATCGGTTTACAAACCATCTATTAATGTAACTTTAGATTCAGCAGCACCTATTTATAAAGAAAGATTGCTGTCGGTTATTCTCACAGGGATGGGGAATGATGGACTTGTTGGGTGTGAGTCGGTAAAAAAATATAACGGACGGATAATTGTTGAGGCAGAGGAATCCTGCGTTGTATATGGTATGCCCAGGGTAGTTTATGAGGCAGGGCTTGCGGATGTTCAAGTGCCTCTATCGAACATTTTTAATAAAATAATGCGCTATATCTGATAATGAATGTCAGGTAATCCGGTTGTCTTTTTTTAACTAAAGTCATTCTTATATATTATTTCTCTACTAGTTTTGTCTTGTAAATCAGTCCTGAAGGAATTGCTTTTATATTAGCTACAGTTTTACAATTGTCAAATGTATTGTTGTTTTCCCTAAGGGGAAGTTATTATGAAGCATAATAATATTTGTCCCGGAATGAAACATATTACTTATCACCTGCAGTATATTCAAAGGGCTCGAATACTGTAGTTGCAGCTTTTCTAAACATTCTCCTTAAATCTATATAAACTTATACATTTTGTGTATCAATTAATATTAATGCAAATGATTGTATTCCAAATATCTGTCAACATTAAACATATTCTTTACAAGCAAGATAACTGGTATGAATAGTGAAACACTGCTCATACCAGTTATCTTGCTTGTTGTGCCGTCGCCTCAATCAACAACAATATTATAATTATCTTTTAAAGACTCCTTCATTAGTTTCTGTAGGCGTAGGAGTAGGAACTCGCGTGGGTGTTGGTGTTATTGTTGGGTTCAAATCTTCAACTGGAAACTTAAAACAGCAGTAACAATATTAATTGTACTTTGAGTGCAAAACATTGCAAAGTTATGCGTTTGAAGAATCTCAAGGTCTGAATATAGGTGATTGGCAATTAAAATAGAAATGCTTAAGGCTGTGGACTTCTTAAAACATCCACAGGAGTAAGCAGCAAAAGGAATATACTCAACAAAAAATGAGAGGGATAGATTTAGCTTTGAGCAAAGAACGTATCAATTAATCAAATAGCCACCAAATTTGATGGCTAAAATTATTCGCAGATAGAAACAATACTTAATGAGGTATATTTATAATACTTTCGACAAAAATTCCTTAGTTCTGATATTTTGAGGGTTTGAAAAGATCTCATCGGGAGTATTCTCCTCCAGAATCCTTCCCTCATCCATAAACAAAACTCTAGTAGCTATTTCTCTTGCAAACCCCATTTCATGAGTTACGATAACCAGAGTCATTCCTTCGGCAGCAAGCTGCTTGATAAGGTCAAGAACCTCTCCGACCATCTCCGGATCAAGTGCTGAAGTAGGCTCATCAAACAGAATGACTTTTGGGTTCATGGCAAGGGCACGAACTATAGCTATTCTTTGCTTCTGACCACCGGAAAGAGTTGATGGATAGACGTTGGCTTTATCTTCAAGTCCAATTCTTCTCAGCAGACGCAGGGCGTTTTCTCTTGCATCTGCCTTTATTTTTTCACGGGTAGTATTAATTTCATATAAAGGCTTTTTTTCTTTACTAAAAATATTACGAAGCCTTATAAAGAAATTCTTAAACTTCTTTGAATTAAGATCATGTATTCCTATATATACCGGTGCAAGCATTATATTTTCAATAACAGTCTTATTGTTGAATAGATTGAATTGCTGAAAAACCATACCCATATGTCGCCGATGAATGTTGATATCTACTCTCATATCTGCAATATCAACACCTTCAAATATTATTGAACCGCTTGTAGGGTCTTCCATACAATTGAGGCAGCGCAGAAAGGTGCTTTTTCCGCTTCCGGACGGACCTATGATGGCAACCTTCTCACCTTCTTTGATGCTTATTGTAATACCTTTCAACACATCAAGATTGCCATAGCTTTTTTTTAAATTAATTACGTCTATCACTCTTTCTTAGCCTCCTTTCCATTACTTTTATGAACGTTGCTATCATCATAACCAATACAATATAAATAACTGCCATAACAAAATACGGAACCATAAATTCATAGCTATTGTTGCCTATATAATTAAATGCAACATACAAATCAGAAACACCGACAAAGCTTACGACAGAAGTTTCCTTAATCAAGGCTATGAATTCATTTCCCAGAGTAGGAAGTATGTTTTTGACAGCTTGAGGGACAACTATTTTAAGCATTGCGACGCGGTAACTGAGGCCAAGAGCGCGGCCTGCCTCCATCTGACCATGGTCTACAGACATAATTCCGCCTCTCATTATTTCAGAAACATAAGCACCGCTATTGAGACCAAATACCAACACACAGACAGAAAGTGAAGACATATTGATGCCAAGCAGAGGCAGAACTACATAATAGGCTACCAGAAGCTGCACAACAACCGGTGTGCCCCTGAATAATCCAACATAAAAATCACATAGAACATCTAATATTCTAGGTAATATTTTATATTTGGGCACTACTTTAACAATAGCAATTAATGTTCCAATGATGATTCCCAATACAAGTCCCAAAATTGCGATATAAAGGGTATTTCTAAGACCCATGAGGACTTTGGTGTAGCCATTATATTCATAAAAAATTTCCCAGAACTTCAATAGTTTTTTATCAAAATTTCCCATAACAATCCCTTATATAATACAATACCCGAAAAATATCCTAAAGAGTATTGTACCACTACTATTAAAATTAGTTGAGTTCGTTAATTGCTCTTACTATACTTTGAGCAGGAGCCTCATCGATAATAACATAGCTGATATTGCCGTTGAGCATATCCTGAACGGCAAGAGAGCCTGATTTATAACCTACACATTTAACATTATAACCTTCAAAGCCCCAATCTTCATCGCCTTCAACATAGAATTGACCGGTAGTACCTATCTGAACGCCAATTTTTGTATCACTGCTTAATCCTGAAAGGATTGCTTCAACATCAGCAGCAGTTTTACAGTTATCGAATGTAGTGTCGTTTTCTTTAACGATAAGTTTTTGGGAAGCGTTATAATATTTGTCGGTGAAGGTAACATACTCTTTTCTGTCCTCTTTTATTGTAAGACCGGACATTGCGATGTCGGCTTTTCCCTGACCTACGGAAAGACAAACAGCATCAAAGTCCATGTTATTGATTACGAGTTCTTTTCCAAGATGGTCTGCAAGAAGTGCAGCAATTTCCATATCAATACCATAATACTTATCGCCTATAATATATTCAAAGGGCTCAAATGCTGCATTTGTAGCTATAATAAGTTGGTCTTTGCTGCTATCTTGTACTGCCGATGTAACAGGTTCAGGTTCCCCATCGCCAAAGTATTTATTGCTTATTTTTTCGAGGGTTCCATCGGATTTGATTTGCGAAATAAATTCATTTACCTTTGAAAGTAGTTCCGGCTGGTTTTTATCTACACCAAAAGCATATTCTTCTTCAGTTAATGGTATATCAATAACTTTAGCGCGGGAACTTTCGCTGCCTGAATTACAGCCTGTGAGAATAAAACTGCAAAGCATCAGCATTGCAACAGTTAGAATAAAACCTTTTTTCATAAAACATTCTCCTTCAAAAAACTTTATAAACTCATATATCTTATGCATACATTGTTATAAATATAAATTATCGTATCCCGGCGTTTTTGTCAACATAAAGTATGTTATCTTTTTAACAAGAATAAAGGCTGCACTAGAGCGATAGGATGTTTTGTAAAGAAAACTCCAATCGTGGTATAATCAATATATTGTTGATGCGATAATTTATGAAGAAAAATGTATAAGTAGTGTTTTCTTCGCATAATTATGCGATTGGATAGGATGGGGGATTAATGAAAAAGTATTTTATGTCTGGAAATATGAAAAGTAAGTATATGGGAAAAGGGAGAAAGGATAAGATTCTAGGTTTTTCACTTGTCATGATGTTGATCTTGTTAATGACATTCACAGCTTGTTCCAAAAACTCTGATTCTACCGTTGAAGATAAGTCCGCAAAACAGATTTATCTATATGGAGAAAGGCATGGGGTAGAAAAAATATTGGATAAAGAGTTTGATTTGTGGTGTGAATATTATAACAACAAGAATATGAGACATTTATTCGTTGAGCTTTCTTATTATACTGCAGAGTTTTTGAACCTTTGGATGGAGTCAGACAGTGACGATATTTTGGATGAGATTTATAATGATTGGATTGGCACTGCTTCACATAATCCTTATACAAAGGAGTTTTATAAGAATATTAAGAGTAAATGCCCTGAGACGATTTTTCATGGCACAGATGTTGGACACCAATACGATAGTACCGGGAAACGATTCTTGAAGTATCTTGAAGAGAATAATCTCAAAGATACAGAACAATATAAATTAGCGCAGGAAGCAATAGAACAAGGAAAATATTTTTATGAAAACGATGATGATGTATATCGTGAAAATAAGATGGTAGAAAATTTTATACGGGAATATGATGCTTTAAACGGAGAAAGTATTATGGGTATTTACGGCAGTGCCCACACTGGCCTAGATGCCCTGGACTTTACTAATTCTGTACCGTGCATGGCAAATCAACTAAAGGACGTTTATAAAGATATTATTTATTCGGAGGACTTATCTTGGTTAGCGATGAACCCGTTTGAAAGAATTGTATTTCGCCTCTTGGAATGAAATGAAAGGGGCAAAAGCGAAAGGACTCGATTTCCCGAGCTTTTATTTTGGTTTATGGAAAAATATATATAAGGGGGATTTTAGTCCCCCTTTGGCTAGCGCTTTGCCAAGCACTTTATTATCTTCTTTTTGCTTCTTTGGCTGATGCAACATTGCATATCCTTTTTATTGCTTCGATAATATCACTTTCGGTTATATCTCCCCGTCCTTCACTGGTGGCAACCATTGCGGCTTCATTAAGTATTGTTTCTATCTGGGAACAACTCAAGCCATCGAATTTTGTAGCCATTTGCTCAATTGATACACTTTCCGACAATCTTTTTTTCCTTGTATATATGTTTATCAACTCGATTCTGGTTTTATAATCAGGATAGGGAACAGTGTATTTTTTATCAAACCTTCCTGCCCGCACCAACGCTTCATCAAGAGCCTTATAGTTATTGGTTGCGGCAATAACCATAACACCGTCCTCACGGGTAAAGCCATCCATCTCATTTAGCATTGCGGTAATAATTCTATTGTTTTCCTTATCAATCCCTGTCCCGGAATAATTACGCTTTTCACCTATTCCATCAAACTCATCAATAAATACGATGCAAGGCTTATTGGCACGGGCTTTTCTAAATAGGGATTTAATTTTAGCTGGCCCTATAGACATAATTGCGCTCTGAAAATCCGTTGCTTTAGTTGCAATGAAATTGACATTAGCTTCGCCTGCCAAGGCCCTTGCAAACAACGTCTTTCCATTTCCGGGGTTTCCTTCGAGCATAATACCGTTTATCGGGCGTATTCCTTTTGCGGCATACTCCTTTGGATGTTTTAAGATGTCTACAGCCTGAAGCATTTCTCTTTTTAAATCCTCCATGCCTGCAACATCAGAGAATTTCGTATTATTATTACGAATAACTTTAAATGTGTTTTTCCAAAAACCAAAAAGCTTATATAGACCGAATATTATTATCCCGAAAAAAATGATGTTAAAAATCATATCGGTAACTGTAACTAAAAACTCATCCATACCTTTTTCCGAGACAACTTTAACTCTGTTAAGGAGCAAAAATTCTTTAAAGGAATCCAGTTCCGGATTATCGGTACTGTATTCTGTTTGATCGCCGTCTAAGTAAAACCTTACATCATCATGTCCTATTTTTGCAGAAACTACCTTACCTTCCTCCACGTAACTGTAAAAATCGGAATAAGGCAAATATTGAGACGTATCCCTTTCAAAATAAAGAGTTATACCGATAATGACTGCAAGTATAACCATAGAAATAACAAGTACCTTTTTTCTATTTTTCATCAGTCTTTCACCCTTACTAAAAATTTATATTAAACTCAATTATAACAAAATGGCTTTTATTATACAAAGAGAATTTTATCCCCATTTTTATATTGACAAATATATCGGGAGGTGATATATTATATATATCGGGGCACGATAGATTGAGGGGTGATATATGTGGACAATAATTTACCATTGACCGAAGCTATATTCTATATTCTTCTTGCTGTACGAAAACCCAACCACGGATATGGAATTATTCAGGAAGTTAGTGAGATTACAGGAGGTAGAGTGGTACTCGGTCCCGGTACATTATACGGTGCCATAAATTCTTTACTATCGAAAAAATGGATAATGCTATATAGCGAAGACGTGGCTTCTAGAAAAAAGAAGGAATATCTCATTACAAAAGAAGGTATAGAAGTTTTTTTAAAAGAGGTAAAGAGATTGGAAGAGCTTGTCCGGAATGCAAAATTGATGGAGGGATTGGCATGAAGAAGTTTAGATTGTATTATGATAAAGATAGAGAACAGGATTGGCTACAAAAAATGTCATCGGAAGGGTGGGCATTAAAGAAATTTTTTCTGGGTGTATATACTTTCGTTCCATGTAAGCCGGGAGAATATATCTATCAAATTGATTTGCTTGAAAATTGGGACGGAGACAAAGAAGATTTTGCTGCCTTTATGGAGGACAGCGGGGTTGAAGTGGTTTCACAGTGGTATAGATGGGTTTTCCTCAGGAAAAAAGCTGAGGATGGTCCTTTTGAGATGTATACGGATGTTGAATCTAAAATAAACCAGTACAATAGAATAAAGAACTTCTTTCTAGCTGCATTGATATTGGAGATTGGATGTTTTTTTATAGAAATTAATGCAGCACTGCAAACAAATAGGCCACTGTTTTGGATTTTTGCAATATTGATAGGTATTGTTGCTATTGCCTTTCTTCGGATAGTATGGAGATGCCAGTGGAAAATAGAGCAATTACAGCGGGGAAAGTAAGGGAGATACATACTTTATATATTACTTCGTAAATTAAATACGGCATCATTAAAAAGGGGCTGTTGCAAAACTAGCTGAAACAAGTTAGTTTTGCAACAGCTCCGATTTTTATGTGAAAATCTGCGAAGAAGCTGTGGCTAATATTTAAATCCGTTATAATAAATGGGAAAAAAATTAATATATATAAACGGAATAATTATGACGAATATATATATGAGGCAAAGGTTATTTATGTAGACTATGCTTTGGAAATGATTACAGGGAAAAGGAAAACGGGTGTTTAAAAGTTCAAAGAGTTTAATGGCATTGGCAAGTCAGTAGTGTTAGAACAGTCTAATGTATAATTGTCTTCTTTTCACAATGAGAAGAGTAGAATCCACAAAGACATTTTAAGATACATAAGGGAATCGAAAGAGAGTTCATAATGACAGCTGTCGGAGTTGGCCGGATTGACAACTAATGAGATTTACATAACGTAGAACAAAGAACTGTCGATAGTTTTTTTCCTTTTTAAGGAGGTGGTGTAGCCATTCCCACAATGAAATTGCGTTCTTATATGCCCTAAGACTATTAGACATTTTGAGATTTGGTAGTATAAACATTAAAAAAATTACATAAAAACATGAAAGGAGGTTTACAGGTGACCGAAACAGAAGAACTTGAAATCATAGGACAGGAAGAAGACACTCAAAAAGATAAATTTCTTACCTTCGTATTAGGCAAAGAGTCATATGGTATAGAAATAAAAAATGTGACTGAAATTATTGGCATTCAACCGATTACAGAAGTTCCTGAGCTCCCGGATTACATCCGCGGAATAGTTAACTTAAGGGGCAAAATCATACCGGTGGTAGATATGAGATTGAGATTTAAAAAGAAATTTCGAGAGTATAATGAAAGAACCTGCATAATTGTTGTTAACATAATAAATGCCTCTGTTGGCCTTATCGTTGACAGTGTGTCTGAAGTGATAGGAATTCAGGAAGAAGATATAGTTTCTCCTCCAGATATGAACCAAGGTCTTAGCAACAAATATATCAAGGGTATTGCAAAAGTAGAAAATGACGTAAAACTCTTGTTGGACTGCAATGAATTATTAAGTAAAGATGAGTTTAAAAATCTAGAAAACATCAAATAATCCAGTAGGAATCTAAATTATGAATTTTTTCGGTAATTTAAGCTTGGGAAAAAAACTGTATTCAGGCTTTGCAGCAGTATTGGTAATTCTTATAGCATTATCAGCAATAACATTTACAAATTTTTCAAAGCTGCATGAAACTACAAACTGGAACACACATACATATGAAGTTATAGTTGAACTGGAATCTATGCTGAAAGAAATGATAAATATGGAGACCGGTCAGCGTGGATTTGCCCTAACTGGAGTAGAAGAATCTCTAAAACCGTTTAATACCGGTAAAGAAGAGTTTGAAAAGCATTTCAACATTGTAAAAGAACTGACAGCCGATAACCCAAAGCAGCAGGAGCTTTTGAGCTCTCTTAAAAGTACACAGCAGGAGTGGCTTAAAATAGCTGAAGCCAGCATAAGCCTTAGAAGGAATGTGTTAAACGGCACAAATACAATGGATGATATTATAAGGGATGAACAGGCTGCAAGGGGTAAAGAAATCTTTGACAAATTCAGAGAAATTATTGCGGAGTCTGAAAGCATTGAAAGGACATTGTTGGATACTCGCGCAGAAGAATTGGAAGATCTAAAAACAAAAACGAATATGGTTATCATTATAGGAACATCTCTTTCAGTCCTTATAGCACTGGCAATTGCATTTTTCATAACAAGGATGATTACTCGTCCTGTAAATGAAATAAAAATGGTGGCACAAAATATTGCAGAGGGTGATTTGAGTGTAACAATAGACAATAAGTACTATAAAGACGAAATAGGTGCTTTAGCAGAAGCATTTGAAAAAATGACTGAAAATCTAAATGAAGTTATGACTAATATAAACTCTTCTGCAGAACAGGTAGCATCGGGTTCCAGACAGGTTTCCGACTTCAGTACATCCCTTTCTCAGGGAGCTGCCGAGCAGGCAACTTCCACAGAAGAGCTCTCTGCTTCTATTGAAGAAGTCTCATCGCAAACAAAACGAAATGCAGAGAATGCAAACCAGGCTAATTCGCTTGCTGAAAATGCAAAATTAAATGCTTCTCAAGGTAATGAACATATGAGCAGGATGCTAAAAGCTATGGATGAAATAAATGATTCTTCTGCGAGTATATCTAAGATTATAAAAGTTATTGATGAGATTGCATTCCAAACAAACATACTGGCTTTAAATGCAGCAGTTGAGGCTGCAAGAGCAGGCCAGCACGGTAAAGGATTTGCAGTAGTAGCGGAGGAAGTAAGAAACCTTGCACAAAGGTCTGCAAATGTAGCAAAGGAAACTACAACAATGATTGAAGATTCTATTAATAAAGTAGAAGATGGCACTAAGATTGCAAAAGAGACAGCAGATGCCCTTAATGAAATAGTTGATAATATTGCAAAGGTAACCGAGCTGGTAAATGACATTGCCACAGCATCAAATAATCAGGCTACTGCAATTTCACAGATAAATCAAGGAGTTATTCAGATATCGCAGGTGGTGCAGACAACATCTGCTACTTCTGAAGAGAGTGCTGCTGCAAGCGAACAACTTGCAGGCCAGGCAGAAGTATTAAAAGAGCAGGTTTCCAAGTTTAAACTTAGAAAGACTATCAGGTCAGCTTCTTATAAAGAAGCGAACGATATTAATCCTGGTATTTTAAAAATGCTTGAGGATATGATAGATAAAGACAAAGTCGCTAAAAAATCAACTGGTGAAAAAAGTAAAGAACTGGTATCAAATAGTTCCAAAAAAATTGTGCTGAATGAAAATGAGTTTGGCAAATATTAATACGTAAAACGGGGGACAGTATTCTGTTTCAAATCATCCTGCCTCTTTTATTAATTGGAGGCGGGGTGATTTTTTATTTGGCCTCTTGGAATGAAATGAAAGAGGCAAAGGCGAAGGGACTCGATGTCCCGAGCTTTTATTATAAAAAAATATACCGTTCTTGGCTAATACCAAGGAACGGTATAACTGAAAAGCGATTATTTAAATAGTCCATTGACCATGGGCGATACATACAAGATACCACTGGCCGTCATACTCTTCAAAAACCAACCTCAGGCTTGCCCAATCCGCACTATCATAAGGTTCGGGCTGTGCGGTCCCGGGGAAGTAGTACTCTATGAATTTGCCGTCAGGATAAATATCCAAAATATTGACAATAGTATTTCCATAGGGCTTTATTTCATTGTATGACACTATTTCTACATTCTCAAAATCATGGTCATATATGAATCTGTCGTAATACTGTGCAAAGGTTAATTCAATCGGATGACCAGATCCGTCATATTCTCCCCAAGTATACACTTCTCCCGACTCCAACAGGCCTATTATTTGATCCTTTGTAAACACTTTATGCTTTTCTAATTCAATGTGGGAATAGGGGGAGAACAGCACACCTTTCATAGGATGGACCAATGAGGCCAGCTTTTCCATATCCTTTTCCTTAATAGCTTTAATTGCTGTTTGAGACTTGGCTTCAACTTCAGCTTTTATCTCACTTGAACTCTTCTGGATAATCTTATCATTTCTTTTGAAGGGTTCGCTTAATACAGCATGTATATATGCATCTTGCTTTTGTCCTTCAATAAGAAACTGTACTTTTTCGATATTGGGAAGCTCGGTCATTGTATTGATTATTGAGTATAAAGTCATTAATTCTCCCGCTGTTCCCACGGAATTGTTATCAACAAACTCTCTAGAAAGATCAAGGGTGCAGATACCGCCTTCAGTGGATACCGATAAAAGTCTTGTCCCCTTAGGTACTGTTGCATATAAACCTTCGCTTTTCGGGCCCTTTTGCAATTCTTCAAACACTAATCTTTCTATTTGTGTGTCTTTGATTATTTCAACTTCCCTCTTTTCGGCTACAACTTTGTCTGCATTGGAATTTGAATAATAAAGGGTAATTGTCCTCTTTTCTACAGGATTTTGAACTGCTGGGTTTGTACTTTCAGGTAAAACAGCTGGATTGGTATTTTGGTGGTTAGTAACCGAAGCGGTTGGATTAGGTTCCACATTGTTGCCATTATTAATTAATCCTCTGAGATTACTAAAATTTGTTACACCTACCATTACCACAACAAGTACTGCTGCAGATACCAAAATTGGCTTAATAACAGGCATTGCCTTATGAAATGCTCTGCCAACCCAAAACTTTTTATTTTTGCTATATCTATTCACATCAATTGCCTCCATTACATTTTTGCTGATGCTTTTACTTGCCAAAGAACTGTCCTTTGCATAAGTTTCTGTAAATTTCAGTACACCATAGTGCCTTTTGCATCTTTCACATGCATCCAAATGTTCTTTAACTCTCTTTTTCTCTTCATCGGAGAGTTGATTTTCGGAATATTTAATTATGTCTTCAAAACTAAAATTGCACTTCATTTTTATCTACCCTCCTTTTCCAGTTTTTCATACTTCCTACATATACTCTGCTTAGCCCTTTGTATTTTCATCTTTGCAGCTTCGGGCGAGATACCTAATATATCGCCGATTTCTTTAAAGGAAAAATCCTGTATACATCGCAAAAGCAATGCTGTTTTCTGATCCTCTTTAAGGTCGTCAATAAGTCTAATTATTTCCCCTCGCCGTTCCTTCATTTCGTAGGCTATCTCAGGATAATCACAAAAGTTTGCAGGTAGTTCCGGTACGTTTGTGTAATAGTCAACATTTTTTATACCTTTTACTTTTCTGTATTCACTTCTAAGAGTGTTTATAGCTATTCGGTAAATCCAAGTGGAGAAACTCCATTTATTGTTGTATTTATACAGGTTCTTATATACCTTTATAAACACCTCCTGGGTTATTTCCTCTGCGTCCTCTGGGGAGGCCGTCATTTTTGAGAGAAAATTTATTAACTTGCCCTGGTATAACCTTATCAATTCCTCAAAGGAATTGATATTGCCTTTTAAAGTACTTTCAACCAACATGTTGTCTCGTTCTTTGCTCATAGTTATCACACCAACCATATGCTATTCTCTTCAAAAAGCTTATACGCCTTATCCTAAAGGATAGTAAGATGCTTTTCGAAAAGATATAGTTAATTATAAAATCGTACGATTCTCATCATTTATGTGATGCTTTTATATCATTATACGCATTAAATTGCCCACAGTAACGGCAAAAATATTTTATTTTTTTATTTCCTTGAGAAATCATGTGATATCTATTTATTGAATATAAATTTGTCCAAGTAAAATACCAACCTAAAGTTCAAGAGTTTTAAATCTTAGCCATCGTTATTATTGGCAGTACTTACGCAAATTTTAACCTTGACAAGTACGTAGCGTTATATTATTTATAGTGGGACCAATAGACACGTATTATATAAGTTTGTAACCTTTTTATATATTAAGTGTTTTATATAATAAGTGGACTATATTGCAAGGAGAGAATATGAATCAGGATTTTGAACTGTTTTATTTACAAACAAGTAGCTTGGTATACAGCTTTTTTATATCACGGGTGTCATCAAAGCAAGATGCGGAGGATTTGGTTGCAGAGGTTTATTATAAAGCCTTTCGAAATGTTAATTCTAAAACAAAGCTGACAAAGGCTTGGATTTTTACCATTGCCTCAAACTTATTAAAGAATTATTACCGAGATCGAAAACCGATGGAAGATATTCAAGATATTGTTATGGATGTAAATGAGGTTGAAGATGCGATTATATCTTCGGAAAGGGCAAAAGAATTGGTGATGGCTGTAAATAAGCTTTCTTATGATGATCAATTATTGGTTTCACTCCGGTATTTTGCTCAGTTACCTTACAGAGACATTTCGAAGGTTATGAATATATCTGTGGCGGCCGCTAAGACACGTATGTCCAGATGTCTTGCAAAATTGAAAGAGCTGCTTTAGGAAAGGAGATAATATGGCAAAGCATAGAATTCACAGAGAATTGAAGAATGTAAAAAAATATCTTCCTGTTGATGAAAACTTTTTACATAAGTTGCACGAAGACCTTTCTGACCTTGAACTGTTGAAAAAAAGGAGTAATAACCGTATTCCTAACTTTATTAAATTTGCTGTTAGTATATCTTGTTGCCTTGTAGCTTTGATAATATGCGTTTTTGTTATGCCTAGGTTGGGAATTGGTGGGGATAAACTACCTATCAACCCTGAGATTACTGATTCTTCAGTTGCAGAGAATGATCCATCTTCAGAAAAAGAAAATGCCTTGCATGAATTTGGGGACCTATTGGTAGTATGTGCTGACGATAAATTCGGATTTATGAATTTATCGGGAGAAATGGTTATAGAGCCACAGTTTGACTATGCATCTGAATTTAACGAATATGGTGTGGCTACTGTCATGAATTATATTAATGGCCGAAAAACCTATGGCCTATTGGGATTAAATGGGTTGTTGACAGACTTTAACCTTTGGGATATTGGTGACTTTCATGAAGGACTAGCAAAGGCAAAGAATAAAGAGGGGAAATACGGTTTTATAGACACTACCGGGAAGTGGGTTGTACAGCCTATTTATGACAATGCGATGGATTTCTCTGAAGGAATGGCAGCGGTAGGACTGTTTTCGGAAACTGAACGGTGGGGCTTTGTTGATAAAAACGGTAATGTAATTGTTGAACCTCAATATCAAAGGGTTAAGAGCTTTTCTAATGGTTTGGCATTTGTTGAAGAGCAAGGTAGCTGGCAAATATCCCTCAAACACTATATTGATAAAACCGGCGATAAGGTGATAACACTTCCTTGGAATTTGGTACTTGATTCATCAAGTTTTGATGATGATGGAACTGCAATTGTTCAGAAGGTTAGTGAAGAAGATATGTCTATTGGTATGGTAGGTGTTATAAACAGGCAAGGAGATATAGTGCTACCCTTTGATTATAGCTTTATTTCTGAAGCAACCGATGGGCTAAGACTAGCTTCTCCCGTTGATAAATCAGGAAGCAATTTGTGTGGTGTAATCGATGAAAAGGGTAATTGGGTTGTAGAACCAAAGTACTATGAGGTGAGTAGCATTAAAAACGGGTTGATTACAGCAACTGTACTAAAAGACGGTCGACCGCATAGTGGTATATTAAAGGTTGATGGAACATGGTTATACGAACCAATACATTACAGTGTGTTTTCTTTCAAAGACGACATGGTAGTTTTTGTTGAGGAAAGGGGATATCACGGAGTAGGTGTTGTAATGTCTTTATATGACCTGAAGGGAAACCAGTTGTTGGGCGGTAGAAAATTCAATCAAATCGAAATCCTGTCCAAAGACTATATACGCTGCGGCACTGATGTTGATACTGCTAAGGGCATAGTATCATGGAGTATATTTACCCCTGACGGTAATGAGTTTATGCCCGGTACTAATATGCGTACGGCACACTTAATGGATGATGGGAATGTTCTGGCAACCGTTTTGAAAGAGGACGAATTCTACACCGGATTGGTGGATCCAAAAACGGAGAAGTGGATTATTGAGCCTATATATTATAATGTTATTAAGTATTCCGGTGGAGTTGGTGTCGGCATTAGAAAGATTAAAGAAAAATGTACAGAGGAAACGATTGTTTTTGTTGCGGAGGTATTCGATAGCCTAGGGAAAATTAAATACACATCAAAGGAACAATCTACATCTCTTGATATTTTTCAAGGAAATAGGTTTACATCTTCCGATGTTCTACAAATGGCAGAAGATAAAGCAGAGGAAGAGATCAAGTAGTGGCTTGAAATATAAACCAACCATCCTTGACCGAAAACCGGAATACACCACCGTACTTTTCCACGATATGGGCCATGCTTTTTGTGCCAAAGCCATGACCTTGCTCTTTTGATACAGGGAGGCCCTGATGGAAAATCGGTTCTGTCTCATAGCGATTGCGAATGTCAAAGCACAGCTTTTTATTCTTGGAAAATATCCGCAGTTCTATGATACGTTTATCGCTGTCGGCTATTTGTTCCGAGGCTCGTATGGCATTTTCCAATGCGTTGGATAAAAGGGAACAAAGCTCGGTGTCACTGAAGGGATAAGAGCTAGGCAGCTTTGCATCTATGGTCAACAGGATTTCCGATTGTTTTGCTTTGGCGGCAAAAGAGGACAAAATCAAATTGACGGTTTCGTTTTCACAAAAGCGTATAGGCGTGATGGCGTCTAAGTCAGACTGGACATTCTGTAGATATTCTTTGATCTCTTCCATATTTCCAGAGGATGCCATACTCTGTAGAAGAGCAAAATGATGACGCATATCATGTCGGTAGGATGCTGTAATCTGCTGCATCTTCCGTAGCGATTCAAATTCTTTTTGCACGTGCACAAACTGAGTATCCAGAATATCCCGTTCCCTTTGGATGCTTGCCTGTTTTTGCGTTTCGGCATAGTACAGGAGGACAAAAACAAAGTAGAATGCCGATGTTATGAAGGGCATGAACTGTATAGCTACTCGGGAGCCACTGTACATAAAGTCGGTGTAAACAGTGGTGGAATATTCGAACAGATAATAAAAAGCCGGCATAGCACCGAAAAGCAGGCAGGAACTAACAGAGCGTTCCATCAGATGACAAACAGACTTCACGGCATATTTTTGCAGGAAGTAGTATATCAGAAAAGCAGCTGTAATATAGCCGATATGGTCCATGGAGACACTGTTAAAAACTTCGCCTATAGAAGTACCAAACCAGCGAGGGAGTTGATAGCACAGAAATGATGCAAATACACTGGTTAGTGAAATCAGCAATGGACGCTTTAAATATGTAAATATAAAAATAGCAAGCGGTAAATGGGAAAGCAGAGGATATAATTTAACCGTCGCAACCATACCCCATATTTGCAAGCAGATAAACTGCAAAATAAATAAAACTATGGTTAAGCTTCCAACTGCTATATAGTTTTTCCGTGTGCGCTCCATTCCGGCAAAACTAACAGCTATTGCTGCACCGAACAACAATGAAATAAAATAACGAGAGAATGCAATGGCAGTTTCTATCATTTGATTATTACCCCTCCATTTGATAATTCAGATACTGCTGTTTAATTTCCTTTGCCTTTCCTTGGGCGATAGGAATAGAAGTAAGGGTTTGTAAAGTCAGTTGATGATTTCCTATGGCATCTATATACTGCATATTCACAATATAGGAGCGATGGGTCTTAAGAAAACGCCCGTATTTCAGGAGATTATTGCAGACAGTAGAAAAAGATTCTGTGCATTCGATTACCCTTCCGGATATTAGGTGGTACAGCACATTTCTCCCAATAACTTCTGCATAAACTATATTTGAGATTAATATTTTTTGAAGGCCATCATTGCTCTTTACGATAATAGCATCCTCATTGCTTTTGGATTCTATCTGCTCAAGCAGACCGTCAAAGGTTAAAAATAATTTCTCTTGCGAGATTGGCTTTAATACATAGTCAGTGGCCTTTACGGAATAACTTTCCAACGCAAATTCAGATGATGAGGTAAAAAATAAAATCGGCGCGACTTTGTCAAACCGACGGATTTCATTTGCCAAATCGATGCCTGTAAAGCCCGGCATCATAATGTCCAAGCAATATATATTAAACCGCTTTCCCTTATCTAAAGCTGAAACCAGCTCAAATCCGTTTAAGAAAACTGTGTATTCAAAATTCAAATGCTTTGATAATTTATATTGCTCTAAAAGATGTACCATATTGGATAGATCGTTCATATTATCATCACAAAGTGCAAGCAGTAGCATGATGAATATTCCTCCATTTTCTCATTATTCATTTGAACACAGAAATTGGATATACTACATTATTTCATGTCGAAAAAAAAATGATTCATGCAAAAGTCATATTTTTTCGATAATAATTGATACAATTAATTCATTAAGATTTTTTCTTAATATAAACTAACATATAGTATTTCGGTAATATGTCAAGGTAGTTTTAAGGAAACAAAAAATTTTTTGAATACGAAACCTTGATCTTCGCACAGCGGAGTAAAGCTAATCTTACAGCTTTACGAGCATGGTATTATATAAACTCAGATAGGTATTTTCTGAGCTTGTCAGTGGTTTGAACAAAACGACATCAAAGTAACTTATCGTCAACAGAGCCTACAAGTTTATCGAGTGGTGGCCGCAAAATGGTCACGGTCTTTATGTTTCTTAAATAAAATGAAATTTGATTTGCTATGCAAATTATGAAATCAATTTTCCAGTTAAATACTGGTTATTAAAATAATTAATGCATGAGCACTGGTGAGTCGTGTATGAGATTATTATACGAGAGGAGAAGTTTACATGAAAAGATTACCAGCACTTATTCTAGCACTGACATTTTCTTTTAGCCTTGTGGGCTGCGGAGGAAATGAAATCGCTACAGACGCGGCAGATTCGGAAGTTACACTCGTTAGCAGGAAAGCAAATTCCATCACCTTACTTGTTCCCAGTGATTTTAGCGAATTTCAAGAGGTAGACGGCTATGCCGCTGCTCAAGCTAAAGGTGCCAGCATTGTAATAACTCCTACTATTGAGAGGGATGTAGCTATTGAAAACATTACCGAAGACTATATGATTGATTTGGTAGATGACGGATATTCTAATATCAATGTGTTGAAATTTGATAATGCTGCTACCATTGCCGGCGTAGATGCTGTGTACTTCCTGTTCACAGGTGATGGTAATACCAGCGATAATAACAATACCGTTTGTTATATTACTCTATTCTTTTCCATAGACGGTCAAGCTTGTGCGCAAGAGATTGCCTTTACGTATAACACAGGGGCCAATACCTCCCTGGAGACCAATTTAAGCGATATTATCAATAGCATCTCTTTGGATTAATATGCTTTACATTGTATGCAGATGCCATAGAGGAAAAAGGAAATCCAAATCTCTTAAGCAATTCCTTGGAGTATCAACAAGTACACCAAATTTTGCACTACTCGTGGCTACAGAAATCAAAAGCTAATCGTCAGCGCTCCCGGACAAAAGAGCGATAACGGCACAAAGGTTATTGTTTGCTCCCATACCGGTTCGGCACCCGAAAACGCAAAGTTGCTTTTTACTCCTGCAAACTGAGAGTAAACATATTGATATCCGCAAGAAAACAGACGGAACAGGACTTTGCGATGTGTTACAAAAATAAATACTAGAAAGGAAGTTTGAAATGAAAAAACGATTGATAGCTATTTTCATTCTAGTGACCATGTTGTTCACTATGCTTCCTGCGGAGGCAATGGCTGTTATGGCCGATAAAGTCAATACAGCCGCCAATACAGTTCAAGGGAAGAAGTATGAAAATCCCTTTATCGATGTACCACAAGGGAGCTGGTATTATGATGCGGTACTATATTCACGCATCAATGGATTCTTTAGCGGTACCAGTGCAAATACCTTTAATCCCGATGGGACAATGACCCGAGGCATGTTTGTTACCGTGCTGGGACAAATGGCTGGTGTGGATGAGACAATATACAAGGGACAGTCTGATTTCAGTGATGTAGCGTCAGACGCTTATTATGCTCCCTTTGTAGCATGGGCCTCAAAGCATGGTATCACTGCCGGTGTTGGAAATGGTAAATTTGACCCGGATGGCATCGTAACACGGGAGCAAATGGCCGTGTTTTTTGTGTGCTACTTTGAAAAGTTTGGTGTGGATTTTGACACCGGAGCCAATATTACAACTGTTCCGGCAGATTTAGACACAGTATCGCCATGGGCTAGAGAGATGGTTTTAAAGCTCTGGAGAACTGGTCTGCTAGCCGGTGACGGTACAAACTTCAATCCTTCAGGAAATGCAAGTCGTGCGCAGGCAGCTACGCTTTGTATGGTTACCGATAAGGCAGTAAAGGTTTGGTACAGGGAGCCTGGCGTTCCGTCTGACAGAGTGAGCATTGATCCGAAGGCAGAACAGAAGCCTGAGACATCGGATTCTTCCACCGAAAATACTGGCAGCGAAAGCAACACCGGTGATTCTAGTAGCGGACGCAATACGGGCAGTTCCAATAACGGAAGCAAGACAAATTATTATAAGGTAACTTTTATGATTGACTCTACAAAGGAGGAGAAGTTATATCAAAAAGATATCTTGCTAAGCAGCCTGCAAGGTCCTGGATTGCTCTCCGGAAAGGTATTTTTAGGCTGGTATTATGATGCGGAATATACTAATCCTGTAGCCGGCAACGATAGGTTAAACTCTGATATTACACTTTACGCAAAGCTTACGGATGGTATTGCTTTAGATGAAGGCGGTATCCCCAATTTCGTAAGTGCGTTGGATCAGAAATCGAGTTTTACCGTTGCTGTGAAAAAGGCTGATAGTGCACCAATTGTCGGAACCGATTTTAAATTCCGCAATATTACCTCCCCGGACAAAACACCCGAAGGGGCGGTTGCTGAGGAGGATTTGGCAAATATTGAAAGCGTCAAGGTCGAAGGTGGCAATGGATTGTGGATCATATCCTCTGCAAACGGAGGATTTATTCCCGGGCATACCTATCAAATTGAATTGATCAATGATGATGTGATTTATGAAGACAGTGCCGAGGCTTTTGAAGATTTAAAAGCAATCAATGGATATGATATTGCCCAGGTACGTTTCTTCAACTTCAGTATCGAAAAGGATGGAACTCTGAATCTGAAGCTGGACGGCGGTATAAAGTATATTCCAGTAGATAAACTGAGTAAGGCTGATGGGATGAACTTGATGGAATATGCCGGTCTATATCTGGCCAGCACCGATGAACAGGGTAATACTACCTATACAGCAAGCAATGGCAGCGGAAGCTTTACATACACTGGCACCGAAGATATACAGGTGGGTGATACGGTTGCTGTTTATTCCGGCACTAAGCCCACAGAACGTTTGCCTGAAAAAGGAACGGAAAACAAAACCAATAACGGCGATGTTTCCTATGTGAAAATTACTGACATCGATACAAGCACCTATTACTATGTAGCAGCTGAAGCGGAGGATGTTATCTTTACGCCAGATGTGTTGCCTGTTGATGTGGATAATGGTGACGGAACCACCGGATGGAAAGAAAAAGGCACATCGGTGGTTATCGACAACAGTAAGTTAGACTTCTCTGACACAAAATTTGAAATCGTGGGTCTAAGTGCTGAGACCACCGTGGATGTTGGTGACTTTTTGGTGTTTTATACCGGTGACTTTGGAGATGACAACGCACAGGATATAGCATACGGTGAAATTACGAAAATCACATCTAATGAAGATGGTACCACTACCATCACATATAAAGAGGTAAAAGAAGATAAGATCATGTCTGCCATGGATTTGTACGACGAAAAGCAGCTTAGCGAAGCAGAGCTCACGGAAGTCATTAATAAGAAAAAGAACGAGATACAAGAAATTGTCGAGGCACAGCTGATGGAGAGCAACTTCTTTGATGAAGCCGGTGAATATCTTGCAGAGCTAGCTCTCCAAACTGACGAAGTTCGGGAAGTCTTTGGGGATGGATTGACTTTGTCCAACTGTACTATCACCTATGCTGACGGTACACCTCTTGGTGCAGATGAACTGACACTGATGGGCAACATAATAGACAAGGATCAAAAAGGCAAAAAGCCACAGGTTTCCTTTAGTATTTCAACCAAAACAGCCCATTTTGATCCGAAAGTTGTAGGAACAGGGGTACGTGTGGAAGTTGCAGTAGCGTATGAATTCAAGATTCAGAGAAAAGGCAATAACAATATCATGGAAGTCAATCTGACTGCCTTCTTCGAGCAGGAGTTTACTTTCGGTTTCAACGTTAGTGGTGGTGCTGTTTGGAAATGGAAGTGGAAGATTATTCCTTACATTTCCGACTATCGCTTGACCGGTAACCTAGACATTGGCACATACACTGGTATTGGTATCACAGCCACTGCTAAGTTGACTCAGGACAAAGAACCTTGGGGAATGCCATGGCCGAAAAGTGCCAGGGAAGCGGCTGCTACCAAAAAAATCTTTAGCCTGAGTGAATCTATTAAGGAGTTGATGGAAGAAATTGAGACCGTCCTCCCGGAAGAAGAAGCCACTGCCAGCGGTGGACTAGCTGAGAAATATGCACGGTTTATGGAGGATGCCAATGAGGAGTGGGTAGATCTGGTCTCAGTTAGCATTTTAGACTTACGCAGTGCGGTGGATCCTCTCCATATCCTTGCCTTTGGTCTTCAGGTAGATTTTGTGGTTTCTGCCAACCTGAATGTGGCTATTGGAATGACCTTCCAATATGAGAACTTCAAGCGTCACTCCTTTACACTCCTTGTTTTAAGTAAGAAGGGGGAAAATGAAACTATCGACTTGTCTACCAATGGCTACCAGTTCGACTTCTATGTCATGGGTACTATTGGTATCAGGGCTGGTGTCCGAGTAAAGGTTACGGCAGGGCTCTTCAGCACAAAACTGGCCGCTATAGGGTTACAGTTTGAAACCGGGGCCTACGCCCGAATGTGGGGTTACTTCTATTATCATCTGGAAAACTGGAAGGTAAAAGGTGTATGGCAGAAAAATAGCGGTTATTCCGGTGCTCTTCTTGTCGAAATTGGTGCGTATCTGGATGTGAAGTTTATTGCTGAGGCTCTCAATGGAAAATACTCCTACACTCCGTCCATCTATACAAAAGAGTGGCCATTATGGTCGGCCGGACAACGGGAAAATGTCTATGACTTTGCCTATGAGGATGACCCGACTTTCAATATTTTGAATGTTGATACTTACACCCTTCCTAAGACTGTCTTCGATATGTATTGGATGGATCTTAAGACCGGTGAAATAGAGGACAAGATTAAAAACTTCGATAGCAATACTGCGCCAAAGGGTGATGACGAAGCATATTTTATTGTGGAGTTGTCCAACCCGGCGTTTAGCTATAACCCTGTCAATAATAAAATTACTATAAACACCTCTTCAGGTGCAGTAACTCAAAGTTCTGAAATGAAGATCATATGGAAGGGTACATCCCTGTCCACATCCTCTGAGACTCTTAGTAGAACCATCAAGCTCAACTGGAGTAACGAGGCAAATGCCGGTACTATTGCTTTTGACTCCAATGGAGGTTCAGCTGTTCAAATGCTTCGTTTACTTGCAGGAACGGCTCTCAGCGGTAAGATGCCTGCAGCGCCTACAAAACTTGGTTATACCTTTGCCGGATGGTATACTGATAAAGAATTAAACAATGCTTTCACAGCTACTACCATGCCAAAGGGCAATACCACACTATATGCCAAATGGACACCGAACGATGCTAGCTACATTGTGGAGCATTATCAAAAGACTCTGGACGGTCAATATGTATTGGTAGAAACCGACAAGACTAATAAGGGGAAAGTAGATGCGCAAACTAGTGCTGCACCTAAGTCCTATGTCGGCTTTACTGCACAGAGCATAAAGCAGCAAACCATCGCTCCCGACGGTTCTACCCGAGTTGCTATTTACTATGACCGCAATCTGTACGATTTAAAATATGTATATGGTAACGGAAGTAACGATGTTGCATTAAAAGTGCCCTACGGAGCTGAAATAGTAAAACCTTCAAATCCTACTAAAGAAGGATATAGCTTTGCCGGTTGGGATGCAGATATCCCTGGCACAATGCCTGCAAAAGCGATGACATTCACTGCAAAGTGGACAGCAAGCACAAATACTCGATACGCAGTGAAGCACTATAAACAAGAACTGAACGGTGAATATGTGCTGGAACAGGTGGATGGAATGTTCGGAACCACAGGAGAAAATACTTCTGCCAAAGCAAGAACATACACCGGATTTACAGCTAAGAAATTTGACCAAAAGACTATTATGCCTGACGGAAGCACTGTTGTGGAGATATGCTATGATCGTAATACTAATAGCCTGTCATGGAATGTGAATGGAGGAAATTCTCTGACAGGAGAATATACCTACGGAAATGTGATATACGGTACAACTATTAAGTTGCCTGATACACCTAGTCGTACCGGTTACTCATTTGTCGGATGGTATAAAGATGAAGCGATGACTTCACCATTAGAGGATAAAGCAACAATGCCCGATGTTTCACTTATTCTTCATGCTAAGTGGAAGGTGAATCAGTATAAAATTACTTTCGATAGTAGCGGGGGTAGTACAGTAGCAGCTATTACACAGGATTACGGCACAGTAGTTAAAGAACCTACAGCACCGACTAAGGCAGGCTATACTTTTGCAGGTTGGAAGCTGAATGGCGCAGATTATACATTTACTTCTATGCCTGCTGAAAATATCACCCTGATTGCCGAGTGGACAGCTCTCAGTAATATACAATATACTGTAGAACATTATATGGAGAGAATGAACGGAAGCTATCCTTCAACTCCTGATGAAACAGATCATTTGTACGGCAGCACCGGAGCTGTGGTGAGCGCAAATGCCAAGGGTTATACCGGATTTACCTATGATCCTAATGTAAGTGGTACAATTTCCTCCGGCATAGTTAAGGAAGACGGTAGCTTAGTATTGAAGTTGTACTACAAACGAAACAGTTACAATTTATCATGGGATGGTAATGGTGGTAATGTTGATACCACAGGAGCAACCACAGGAAGTGTGAAGTATGGTGCGACTATTATCAGTCCTACAAATAATCCTACAAAAACGGGTTATACCTTTAAAGAATGGTCGGGATATGACAATAACATGACTATGCCTGCGAAGGATATAACATTTACTGCTGAATGGAAGGTAAATCAGTATAAAATTACTTTCGATAGTAATGGGGGTAGTGCAGTAGCGGCAATTACCCAGGATTACGGTACAGCAGTTAATGCTCCTGCAGATCCAACTAAAGGAGGTTATGTTTTTGCTGTCTGGAAGTTGAATGGTGTAGATTACACATTTACAACAATGCCAGCTGAAGATATCACTCTGGTCGCTGAATGGACGATTGATATCAATATTCCATATACTGTGGAATACTATATGGAGAAACTGGACGGAACCTATCCTTCAATGCCTGATGATACTGATCACTTGAAGGGAATGACTGGAGCTGTGGTGAATGCAAATGCCAAGGGTTATACCGGATTTACCTATGATCCTAATGTAAGCGGCACAGTTTCATCCGGTATTGTTGCCGAAGATGGTAGTTTGGTATTAAAGTTGTTCTACAAACGAAATAGTTATAATGTAACATGGAATGGCAATGGCGGGGATGTGGATACTACCGGCGCAACCACTGGCAGTGTTAAGTACGGTGCGGCAATTGCCAGTCCAGTTAATAATCCTACAAAAACAGGATATAACTTTAGTGGATGGTCCGGATATGCTGTAAACATGACCATGCCTGCAGAACATATCACATTTATTGCTAGTTGGACAGCAAAACAATACACCATTACTTTTGACAGTGACGGCGGCAGTGAAGTGGCAGCAATTACGCAGGATTACGGTACAGTAGTTAAAGCACCTACAGCACCAACTAAAGCAGGATTTAAATTTGTGGGCTGGCAGTTAAATGGAGAGAATTATACCTTTACCACCATGTCTGCAGAGGATATCATATTAGTGGCTGTATGGGATGAGGTACCTACCTATACAGTAACCTTTGATGCCAACGGTGGTACGGTTGATCAAACCGACAAGTATGTATATGAAGGCGAGACTTATGGTGAGATGCCTGTTCCAACCAATGGTGATAAGTTCTTCCTTGGATGGTATACAGCAAAAAGTGGTGGAACTAAGGTCACCAGCGAAACAGTTGTTGAGCTTGCTGCTAATCATACCTTGTATGCTTGTTGGGCTGATACAGGTTTTACCGGAAGTGTTAATCCGAATTTGACAATTTATGTTGCCGGAGTAAAAGTAACTACTGAGAATATGAATGATATTCTTGGAGACGGTTCCGGAAGCGTGCAATTTGATCCTAATTCAACGGTTGTTACTACAAGCGGAAGTGTTTCTAATGCTGGTAATCTGTATCTTAACAACGCAACGATATCAGGAACAAGTTACTACTCATCAAATAATGCAGCTATTTATACTTCACATTCCATGACTATTGTTAACAAAGGTAATAGTACTGTGACAAACACATTTGATGATCTTTATACAAGTAATAATGTTTATGGTATCTATATAAGCGGCATTGCAAACATTAAAGGTTCCGGTACTTTGACTGTTACCAGCGGACAAGGAGGAAACAAATTTAACTGTGGTATTCGAACTGGCCTTTCGGGAGCTCACTTAACTATTACTGGAGTCAAAGTGGAAGTGTTTGCAGGTACTGCTGGAAGTAATGGCAGCAGCTATGGTGCGTGTGTTGGACCACTAGATATGGAATATAAGCTATTTTTGAACGAAGCTACTTTGGAAGCTCATGGCTATGATAGCGCGGTATATTGTGGTGATCCTAATTTCCCTTATACGGGCTTCCTTACAGCGGTTAATACCTATATTGGCGGTACCGACTACTATGGTACAGACGCAGAATCTATAACACAGACTGAAGAATATCAGTATCGGAACTACAAGTATATATTTGCTACAGTTCAATAAAGCTTTAAATTGAGGCGGGGGAGACCCCGCCTTTTAAAGCTTTTGGTATGAAAAATACAGCAGAGAAGGATTAAATGTTTACAGTTTTTTCTTACAGAAAGGATGAGTACATGAAAGTACGTGTATTTTTTGCAGCAATATTGGCAGTCATGCTTTTTACCGCACCTTCTTATGCTGCTGAGCCTGAATCGATACGCATAGCCGTCATTGATACTGGAATTTCCACCGTCGCAATAAGCGAAAAAAATTTGGATGAGGGATGCAACTATATTTTGTCGGGTGCCACCACTGAAGACACTGTTGGCCATGGTACTGCTGTAGCAGCTATCATCGCAGGCAGCGAGGCTGCAGGTATTACCGGACTTTATCCTGAAGCTGTGCTGGTTCCTCTGGTCTATTACAGCAAAAACGGGAACGATGCAGCGGTAAAAGGCGACCTATCCATGCTGGCACAGATTATCCGGGATGCGGTGGATGTTTATGATTGCCGTATTATTAACATCAGTTCAGGAGCCCGGGTTGATACCCCTGATCTTCGGGATGCGGTAGCTTGGGCTGAGCAGAGAGGAGTGCTAGTGGTTTCCTGTGCTGGTAACGATGGTGACGGTACAGGCTATTATCCGGGGGCTTTTTCCACCGTTCTTTGCGCTGGAGCTGTCAATTCAACGGAAGATGGCTCGGCTCTCTTTTCCAACCGCCACAGCGGTGTGGATTTACTGGCACCGGGCATAAAGTTGAAAACTGCTAATCTCAAGGGGGAAGCTGTAACAGTAAATGGAACCAGTTACTCTACAGCTTGGGTCAGTGGTGCTGCGGCAGCTTTACTGGCTATCGACCCTACTTTAACTCCCTATCAGCTACGGCAGCTTTTGCGCAATACCGCCCGGGATATTTGTGATGAAGGCTATGATGAGGAATCCGGTTGGGGTGTTATGGATCTGGATGCTGCAATAGCAAAATTACGGGCTGAAAGCGGGAAACAGCTACCCTTTTCTGATGTATCAGAGGGTGCTTATTACAGACAAGCAGTAGAGTGGGCTTTGAAAAACGGAATAACCGGCGGTACCACTTCTACCACTTTTTCTCCGGATATGAGCTGTACTCGTGCTCAGACAGTTGCATTCCTATGGCGGTCTGCTGGATGTCCGGAACCGAGGCTTACAGAAAACCCCTTTATTGATGTAGCTGAAACCGATTATTTTTATAAAGCAGTTCTTTGGGCAGTAGAGAAGGAAATTACCTCTGGAACTTCGGACACAACTTTTAGTCCTAGTGAAGCTTGCAATGAGGCGCAGATTATAACTTTTCTATGGCGCTCCAAAAACTGTCCCGATCCAGCAGGGCGAAGTAGACTGGCAGCAGGACTTGGGGAACACTATTATACCGATGCGGTGGCTTGGGCGGATATCCATGGCTTCTTTGCCACCGCTCAAACCGACTTTATTCCAATGAGGGAAGCACCGCGGGCTCATATTGTGGTGTACCTTTATCACAGTGTAGACGTTGGACATTGAGATAGCTGCAGTTCTGATAAGGATAGAAAAACAAATAAGGATAGTAGTAGCAATATAGTAACCAATAAAACGGTACGAGCAATCACAATATCAGAAGAAAGCGCTGACAGATTAAATGATGATATGCCCGGGGCAAAAGGAACAAGTGATGGTTATGTTCAAGGCTATTATTTTAAGATGCTATATTTATTTATTCTTTCGATGTTTTTTTATAAGATTCAACAAGTCCCACCACGTAGATGGGACTTGTTATTTTAGCCTCTGTCTCGAGCTTTTATTATGTTTTTTCTTGCATGTTGATAGCAAAGTTATTCTTCCTCAAAAACACGAATAGTGACGGTTGCCCCAATTTCTCTTAATTCTGATTGAAGAGCTAATGCTTTTTCTTTGGTGATATTATCGGTAATAATTGATGGAGCATAATCTACAATTGCCTTGGCTTCTACCAATCCAAGCCCAGTATACTCTCTTATCTTTTTAATAAGCTTTACCTTTTCAGAGCCACAATGGGTTAATTCTACAATAACACGTGTGTCTGGAGGGTAATTTTCAAGCCCAGCGGTCTGATTAGTGGGGTTAGATGCATTTTCTGGCGTACTGCTCCCGGCTATATTTTCCACAACCTCATTGAAATCAGTTGGCTCCAACTCGTCTACGATTCCTAATGCAATTAAGTTGCCACTTTCACCAACTTTAAATTCGCTGCCCTTTTTCATTGGGAATCTATGCATCATTTTGATATATGCAGTCACATAGCCATCAGCATCTGGAACATCGGAGGTTAAATATATATATGCACTTGAGTCGGTTTCATAAAAATAGCATGAACCTTGAATAATTTTATCTTTCAAGAAGGCTTCATCGGAAAACATTAGCTTTGCAGTGTATTGATTAATCGGTGGCATAATTCCTTTTGCTGTGAGAAATTGACCTGCTGCTACATCTTCTCTGGAAAGATCACCTAGAAGAATACCTACCGTGTCACCGGCATTTGCCGTTTCGATCAGCTTGCGAAATTGCTCAATTCCGCCGACCGTTACTGTCTTTGTACCTTTTTCAATATCAAGCAATTCAATTTCGGCATTTTTTGATACAAAGCCCGATGCAATGGTTCCTGTTACCACCATGCCTCCTTCTATAATACTAAATGTGTCTTCTATCTCCATAAAGAAATCATCACTCACTAAAGAGGTATTATCTATAACTGTGGTGGGAGTGGGGGCAATTGTTGGAGTCGGCGTTGGCATTTCATTGCCTACTTCACCATCAGAACTTTTCTTATTGCAAGCAGTGGGTAGCAACGCTAATATGATAACCATTAAAAAAATCAGTATATTTCGTTTCATCGACAGATACTCCTTTTGTCTCATAATTTTTAGATAAATATTTGTTTTTTCATATTACCATAATAAATTTATTTCTTCAATAAGTTAATTTACTTTTGAGAATAGCCAGAGCAACCTAAAGCTTTGGCTATTTCTGTTTGTTACAACATAATTAGAATTGGAAACTGTTGAATATTAGAAAGATGTTATAATAAAATGGAACGGATAAAAAATAATACCTGAGTACAACTTATAGCAAGTAATATCCTTTAGTAGAATAATAATTCTTTGGAGGCGCAAAATGAAAAAAGCCAGAATGACCATTGATAAAGACTATAAAATTGCTGAGATAGACAAACATATCTATGGTTCTTTTGTAGAACACTTGGGAAGAGCCGTATATGACGGACTTTATCAGCCTGGAAATCCCAAGTCGGACGAAGATGGTTTTCGTAAAGATGTTATTGAACTGGTGAAAGAGTTAAATGTTCCAATCATTCGTTATCCGGGAGGCAATTTTGTATCCAATTATATCTGGGAAGATGGGGTCGGACCGGTAGAGGATAGACCTAAGCGCTTGGATTTGGCTTGGAGAAGTATAGAGACCAACCAAGTTGGGATTAATGAATTTGCAAAATGGTGTAAAAAAGTAAATGCTGAGATAATGATGGCAGTAAACCTTGGCACCAGAGGGATCTCGGATGCATGTAACTTGCTGGAATACTGTAACCATCCTGGAGGTTCAAAATATAGTGATATGAGAATAAAGCATGGCGTAAGGGAGCCCCATAACATAAAGGTATGGTGTCTTGGCAATGAAATGGACGGTCCGTGGCAGGTTGGACATAAAACGATGGATGAGTATGGGCGAATTGCTGAAGAGACTGCAAGGGCCATGAAAATGATTGACCCTAAAATTCAGTTGGTTGCCTGCGGAAGCTCCTCAAAAGATATGCCGACTTTTCCCCAATGGGAAGCAACCGTTCTGGATTATGCTTATGATTATGTGGATTATATATCATTACATCAGTATTATGGAAACAAAGAAAATGACACAGCTGATTTTTTGGCAAAATCCGATGATTTAGATGAATTTATACGTTCTGTCATTGCCACCTGTGATTATATAAAGGCAAAGAAAAGGAGCAAAAAGGATATATACTTAAGTTTTGATGAATGGAATGTATGGTATCACTCAAATAACGAAGATGCAAACATTATGCAGAATGAACCATGGAGTGTAGCACCACCTTTACTGGAGGATATATATACCTTTGAAGATGCGTTACTTGTCGGTTTGATGCTTATTACCCTTATGAAACACGCCAATCGAATCAAAATTGCATGCATGGCACAGCTAATTAATGTAATTGCGCCTATTGTGACTGAAAGAAATGGCGGGGCGGCTTGGAGGCAGACCATATTTTATCCGTTTGTGCATGCTTCAAAATATGGCAGAGGTATAGTACTTCAACCGGTAATCAATACACCACTTCATGATACTTCAAAACATGAAAATGTTACCGACATTGAGAGTATTGCAATTTATAATGAAGAGGAAGAAGAGATTACGATTTTTGCAGTTAATCGAAATATTCATGAGGATATTGTTCTTGTATCGGATGTTAGAGGTATGAAAAATTATCGTCTACTGGAGCATATTGTTTTGGAGCATCCGGATCTAAAAATACGCAATAGTGTAAATGGCGAGCAGGTACAGCCGAAAAACTCAGATCGTTCCTCATTGGATGATGGTATTTTAACCAGTATGCTTCATAAAGCTTCTTGGAATGTAATTCGACTGGGGAAATAACGAACACATATTTCAAATATCTGGGGAAAGGTTTTATCCTAGGGGAATGAGCCCATGGAAATCGTGAATGGAATGAGGTGATGATTAGTATGAGAGAGGCCTTTTATCCATTAGATAAAGATGAGAACATTATATCAAAACCGACATTATATTTTTTTTATGAGAATTTAATATACTTTTTTTCAAGGGATTCAGCGATAGAGATTGTTAGCAAATATGAAAAAGCAACGGATGAGTATTATGGCGGTATTTACAAAGATATAATATATTTATCTGAAAAAGAGCTACTAACAAGAATAAAAGACACTGATTCGGAACTTGTTTTGCCATATATTTTTGTTTTTTTGTGGAATCAAAGACTGGGCATGATTTCTAAGGAAGCAAAACTGGAAATGGATTCACATTTAATTAATAGTCTTGTCTCAGATTTTGGAGAATACATTGTTGTAAAAATTTACATTATAATGACTCTATCGGGATATGCTGATGTTTATCTAAAAAAGCCATTAAATTATGAATATTTCAACGGTAAGTATGAAAGTTATTTATCAATTATTGAAGATTTGATAGGCTTTTATACTAAACCTGGGTATAATGATGACGATTATTTTTCATTGTTGTGTGATTGCCTTTGCATAATGGGAGTTAAAAACATCAAAAAGCATGGGTTATATAACGAGGTAATAGCCCTAGTTGAATATGTATTGTTGAATTATGAATTGGATGAAAGATTGCAGTGGCTATCTTATGAGAAATTTTTGCTGCTTATATATTCACTAAACTACAATACTGATGCTGTAATTAATTATTTAGAAAAGATACTGGAAAAAGAACAGCCGGCAAGCATTTTAACTTTGGTGCTGAGTGTCAAACTTTTTGGGGAAAGGGTATTGAAGCTGTTTAAAAATAGAAATACAGATTGCAGTTATTTTGGTGGAATTGATAATTTTTATAGGTTGGTTAATAATTAAGAGCTATTTACTTTGATGCCATACAAATCCGCTATGTTGGCAGTAGCTTTAGATAGGTTAAGTCATATTGGTTGATTACAGAAAAAGAATATACTTAATTTTTATACCAATTATATATAATACATTTTTGTTTAGTGGAGATATGGAATAACCTGTAAATACACTTTTAAACCTGTTTTGGACAAAAATAAGGCTACAGGGGAAATGGACAAATGCGTATCAATCATAAGCTCTTTTATTGTTGAAATGGACAGTTAGAAGATGGGATATGGACGAAAATTGTGAAGCAAGCTAATAGATAAAGAGAAGATTGACGCCTTTTATAATAACAAATAAAATATTGCTATTAGTAACAGGAAAATATTAAAGTATCTAAATACTAAACAAAGTGAATAGCATGGGTGAAAAAGGATGCATAAAATACTTATTATTGAGGACGATACGACAATAGCTAACATAATTAAAGAACATCTGGCTTCTTGGGGGATGATAACCCGCTGCGTAACAGATTTTCAGAATGTACTTTCGGATTTTGCCGAGTTTTCTCCCCATCTGGTTCTTATAGATATATCACTGCCATTTTATAATGGGTATCATTGGTGCAGTGAGATTAGAAAGATATCTCAGGTACCGATTATCTTCATCTCTTCGGCATCGGATAATATGAATATTGTCATGGCCATAAATATGGGAGGGGATGATTTTATCGCCAAGCCCTTCGATTTGGCGGTTTTGGTGGCAAAGGTTCAGGCCCTCCTTCGGAGAACCTATGATTTTACCTATGGGACTGATATATTGGAGCACAAGGGAGTAATTTTAAATCTATTGGACTATTCCCTTATGTATCAAGGAAATAAACTGGATTTGACTAAGAACGAACATCGAATTTTACAAGTATTGCTTGAGCAAAGGGGCAAAGTGGTAAGTCGGGACACTTTAATGTATCGTCTATGGGAGACGGATGATTTTATAGATGAGAATACTTTGACCGTAAATATAGCAAGACTTAGAAAGAAACTTGCCAGTGTGGGGATAGAGGAGTTTATTATTACAAAAAAAGGATTGGGTTATACGGTGGAATGACATGGGGATACTATTGGCTTATTTGAAATCAAAAAGAAAATTGCTAATAATGCTTTTTATTTTTGTAATAATTTTTGCTGCAGTATTCTCTCTATATGATTTACCTATCGAGGCAGTAGGTTATGCGAGTCTACTATGCTTTGTTATTATGTTGATATTTGGGATTTATGACTATATTATATTTTTAAAGAAGCATCTTAGGTTATCTGAACTTCAAGCAGATATTGCCATTTCAATAGATCAACTTCCGGCGGATGTGAATCAGATTGAACAGGACTACATGGCTTTAGTTCAAGCCTTATTTAATGATAAACAACAATATATGGCCAAAAGTGACAGGGAAAAAGCAGAAATGTTGGACTATTACACCCTATGGGTTCATCAAATAAAGACACCAATTGCGGCCATGCGGCTAATTCTTCAGAGTGAAGAGACTCGGCAGTATCATGAACTACAGGATCAGCTATTTAAGATTGAGCAGTATGTAGAGATGGTTATGGCCTATCTTCGTCTCGGTAGCAACAGTACTGACTTCCTACTGAAAGAATACGATATGGAAGAGATGGTAAAACAATCGGTGCGCAAATATGCACCGATGTTTATCCGTAAAAAAATCAGCGTAAGGCTGGGAAGACTAAAGTGCAAGGTATTAACCGATGAGAAATGGCTTTGTTTTGCAATAGAGCAGATACTATCTAATGCTATTAAGTATACAAATGAAGGATATATCTTAATCGATTCAGAGAATGAGACCACATTGGTAATTAGTGATACGGGAATCGGTATTGCTCCCGAGGATTTACCTCGCATTTGTGAAAAGGGCTTTACCGGCTATAACGGAAGAATTGACAAAAGGGCGTCAGGCATCGGTTTATATCTTACCAAGCAGATATTGACTAAGCTGGGACATCGGATCTCCTTTGAATCTGAAATTGGGAAAGGGACTACAGTTCGTATTGAAATGGGAACAAGTATCAAAGTATAGTATCATAAGACTTAATGCCGGATTCGGATAAAAAAGCCTGCCTTTAAAATATTGAAGCTTACAAAAAGGTAAGGAACGGACTAATATTGTAAGGTAAATCGATGGAAGAAGGTATGCTATTGCCGCTAAAATAAGTGTAGAAGTTTTAAGGAGGTTGTTATGATGTCATTGTTAGAAGTAAAAAATCTCAAAAAGATATACACGACGCGATTTGGCGGTAATCATGTACAGGCTTTAACCGATGTGAGCTTTTCAGTAGATGCCGGGGAGTATGTCTCTATCATGGGGGAATCCGGCTCAGGGAAAACTACTCTTTTAAACATTCTTGCGGCTCTGGATAAACCAACGAGCGGAGATGTACTGTTGTCGGGCAAGGATATGACAAAAATAAAGGATAAGGATATTGCAGCCTTCCGCCGGGATAATATAGGCTTTGTCTTCCAAGACTTTAACCTGCTGGATACCTTTTCGATCAAAGACAATATTTTTCTTCCTTTGGTATTGGCCGGGAAGGATTATAAGGAAATGGAACAGCGGATAAAGCCACTGGCCGAGAAACTAGGCATTACAGATATTCTGAAGAAATATCCTTATGAGGTATCGGGAGGTCAAAAGCAGAGAACGGCAGTTTGTCGTGCCCTTATTACGAATCCCCAAATCATACTGGCAGATGAACCTACTGGAGCATTGGATTCAAAATCAACGGATCAGCTGCTTCATTTGTTTGGCAAAATTAATGAGGATGGACACACTATTCTTATGGTGACCCATTCGGTGAAAGCAGCCAGCCATGCAAAACGTGTTTTGTTTATTAAGGATGGAGTAGTATATCATCAGATTTATAGGGGCAATTCCGGCTATGATGAGATGTATCAGAAGATTTCCGACACCTTGACTTTGCTTACTACCGGGGGTGACAAGAATGCGTAAAGGCTTGTTTCCTTCTCTTGCATTGCAGAATATCCGTAAAAACGGTAAGTTTTATCTACCCTATATTTTAACTATTATCGGCACAGTGACAGGATTTTATATTATAAGTGCCATTGCGTCAGACGAAGGGGTAGCTAAACTGCGAGGTGCGGCGTATGTGGAACTCATGATGTCTTTGGGTATAAATATTATCGGTATATTTGCTGTGATTTTTCTGCTATATACCAATAGCTTTCTCATGAAGCGGCGTCATAAGGAGCTGGCATTATATAACATGCTCGGGATGGAAAAACGGCATATTGCATGGATCCTTTGCTACGAATCCCTATATGTAGCACTTATTGGGATTGTTGGCGGATTACTTTGCGGCATACTGCTTCATAAGTTGGTAAGTCTTGCGTTATTTAAACTGCTTCGGTTCGATATACCCTTTGGTTTTACGATTTCTACTGCGGCTATAAAAGCATCGACAATATTATTTGCTTCAATTATTGGTATTACTCTGCTTTTTAATCTGGTGCGGATTCGAAAAGCCAAGCCGATTGAATTGCTTAGAAGCTCCAGCGCGGGAGAAAAGGAGCCAAAAACTAAATGGCTTCTGGCTTTGATTGGTGTCCTTTCCCTTGGGGCCGGGTACTATATAGCCTTAACTACAAAGACGGCAATTCAGGCACTTACAATCTATTTTTTAGCTGTATTTCTTGTGATAGTAGGTACCTATTGTTTGTTTACGGCTGTAAGTATCGTTGTATTAAAGCAGCTTCGAAGGAATAAAAAGCTATATTATAAAACTAAAAATTTCATTGGAATTTCCGGAATGCTATACCGTATGAAGCAGAATGCTGTCGGTCTTGCAAATATTTGTATATTGTCTACGATGGTATTGGTTATGGTATCGGGCACTCTTTCACTTTATTTAGGTACGGAGGACATGCTTGACAGTTTTTATCCGGGACAAATTATATCGGAGATTACCATAAATACAGAAGCAGAAAACGTTTTTCAAAAAGATATTATGGTAGAAAATATAAATGATATCATAAGCAAAAACAACGGCAGCATAACCAGACTGGAAGAGTATACCTTTTTGTCCTTTGTGGTAGGCAGAGGCGAAAATTATTACCACACAAACGTTGAAAAAAGTTTAAATGCCGATTATGTACAGCTATGCTTTATAACCGAAGAGGACTATATGAAGTTAACAGGAAAGAAAGTGGAATTGAAGGAGAATGAAATCTTATTTTTCAGTGATACGATGAAAGATAAAGAAAATATTCGCATAGAGTCCGGTGATTATTCTTTTGACTTTACTATAGTAGAACATTTGAATAGTTTTCCTACGACTGGCGGTCTAACCTCAATAGTCGATACCGGCTACGGAGTGGTGAAGGATGAGGCGGTACTTCAAACATTGTATGAGGGGCAGAAGTCTGCCTATGGCGAAATGGCCAGTAATTTAAAATGGATAGCAATAATTGATACTGATCAGAAAGAAGAGATTCAAATCAAATGTGCCGAGGAGATTAGTAGTCTATCTTCAGCAAATGGCATAGGAGATTATAGCTTCCTTTACGTAACTACAAGGGCACAAAACTCATATGAAGTTTATGCGATGACCGGTGGCTTTTTGTTCCTAGGCTTGTTTTTAGGGTTTCTTTTCAACATGGCAACGGTTTTGATTATCTACTACAAGCAAATTTCTGAAGGCTATGAGGATAAGGAACGCTTTGAGATTATGCAAAAGGTTGGGCTTCCCAAGAAGGATATTAAACATTCTATTAGTATGCAGATTCTGATAGTTTTCTTTGCACCGTTGGTAGTATCAGCAATTCATGTGGCCTTTGATTTTAGATTGATGATACGGCTTCTGAGTTTGTTTTCTCTTACGAACAATGGACTTACGATGCTTTGTACCTTGGGAACTTTATTGGGATTTGCTGTGATATACGGTATTGTATATTGGCTGACTGCACGAACTTATTATAAGATTGTGAGTGCTGAATGAAGCAGTAGATTTAAATATATATTATGAATGACTAAATCCACATGTTTTAAGTGTTTTGCAGGTGGATTTATGTTTTTGTTTAGTTCACTTTATCAATAAGGATAGCTATACACAATTGCATTGGATAAAATAACGTATTATGGTATAATATATTCATTCGTGGACAGAGTGTTAAATTGTTACAGCTTTTGATTGCTATTGAAAGGAGCGGTTCCAGCGGTTACCAAAAAGATGCTTAAGCGTTATGTATTATACATCAATCTGTATGATTAATAAGTTTATTTTCACTAAAAAAGAATAGGAAAAACATTACCTTAATAGGGGCTTGTATTATTGTTGCTAGCGTTGTTGATGCAGCAACAATAATTGGAGTATCAAGTGTTACATTGACTGATTCTCAAAAATCAAACACAGGCAATCTAGTTGCATTGTGGAGTACATCGGGAAAGGGAAGACAAAGAGTTAAATATGATAATGGGCTGAAAGTTACAGCAACGGCAATAAGGGTACAAAAGAATTGGTTTGATAAGGAACTTAAATCAATGGCTACCACTGCTACTTCTTGGTCAAGTTGGTCATCTTATTTCGACTTGACAGAAATTAATGTTGGGTATTATGCAAAAATAGAAGGGACTACAGTTGCTATGAGTAAAGCAGAGTTCGAAGTTGTCAGTAATAAGCAATACATAATAATTCAGCATGAGACTTGAACTAAAGGTCTAGTCGCATGCTTCTTTGTGAGGTGCATCATGATGGTTTTCAAAAAAATATTTACACTTGAAATGAAATTATTTATGAAAAAATACTATTTGATTATTCCCATGTTTTTGTCTTTTTTATACATGTTTTATGGGTATTATATTATGAAAGATGCACTTGATAATTTCTCATTTTTAAGAACTAGTGGCTTCGTTATGATGTTTCTGACAATTTTGTCGATATGCTTTGGTGTTATAAATGCCAGACAGGATAAAGACGCCAAATTTGAGGAAGTGTTAAATACATTGCCGGCTGCCTGGACACGCCTGATGGCAAAGGTTTTTACATGGGCAGTCTGCTCTTTTGCTTATTGTTTGATACTTGCAATATTCTGTACTGTTTGGGTGGATAACGGATTAAAGGAATTGGGAAAGTATGGCCTGCAAGTTGTACCCTATATATTCGTAAATTTTTATATGCCCATGATATCCACTTGGCTTATTGCCTATTCAGTGGAAAAAACGTTTAATCCGAAAATAGGATGGCCTGTTTTGCTGTTAATATGGTATATTATTTCACCAATAAAAAATAGAACGAGTGGGATATCTTTTATGTTAAATCAATTTGTTGAAGATCCCTATGGCGATTCACGTCTTTTACATTACGGACTTGAACTTAATATTGGATTATTATCAAGAAAATTGTGGTTTTTAATGTTTGGTATGTCAATATATGTTCTTGTAAATTTAATTAGTTTAGGAACACGAAATTTAAAAAATGCAAAAGCTAAAATTGCGGGAGCAGCAGCGATATTATTATTTATAAGTGCAGTACCATTAGCAGTGTTTTCATCTAAACCTCACTCCCTAGGGCAAATGTGGGAGATAAGTCATAGCGTTTGGAATGATGAAATACTCGAGCAGGCTAAAGAAAGACTTGAATCGGAGTATTGTAATGGTGAAATAAAGTTGCTTCATTTGGAGTTAGGAGATAGCAAAGGAGATTTACTGGAGTATTATGCCAAAATTAATATTGATAATGTTAGAAAGGAACCCGTAATATTTACTTTATACAGAAGTCTTGCTGTTAAAAATGTGAAGGTTAACGGATCTGAGTATAATGAGTTTATCCGGGATGGGGATTGGATTGTTATACAAGAACCTCTAAAGGGAGAATTAGAAATTGAAATTAATGTTTCTGGAAAACTCCCCTATTTGCTTGGAGAAATAACGGATCACACATTATTATTGATGCCAGATTTTCCTTGGTATCCTGTATTAGGGAAACATAAAGTAATGCTTCCTGTGCTTACTCATGGTTATTTGCCTAATAATTTATCAAACGGAGAACCTTATGATATTGTACTCAAAAGCCACAGGGGAGATGTAATAACTAATTTATCCTACGATATGGATACGGAATTTAGCGGTCAAGTAACCGGACCTTTAGTTATACAGGGAGATTATAAAAGCGGAAATATTGGAGGAATACATTTTGTTGCTCCACCTTCAATATATCATTTCTACAAAGAGTATATAGGCATAATACCTGACTTGTTTATGGAGTATAGAAAGGAATTTGAAAATTCATTAGGGATTGAGACTGATTATAATTTTTGTGATAAATATAATAAAGTATTTTTAGTTAATTTGAATGAATCAATTCGTATTAATCACGATGAAGTATATTTAGATTACAGTTCATGGGTACATTTGGCTTCTGAAGATAGTATAAGAAGAAGTTGTGAGTTTTTAAGACCAATGCTTGCGTTTGAGTGTTTTTGGAGGACAGGCGAGTTTGTAGAAAGCAGTGTTGCGCCATGTTTATTTCAAACACTAATTGAAATAGCTGAAACTGGTGAAAAAAAAGATTTAGAAGAATACTATTCACAGTGGTGGGACGAGGACAGGGAAAAACAGATAGTATGGGAAAATGACCTTAGTGATGTATACGAAATTGAAAGACTCATAAAAGCAGAGTCCAAGGAAGAAATAAGCAAAATAGCATATGAAATACTAAGAAAATGGGTAACAGTAAATAAGTCAAAGTAAACTGTAAGCTTTATTTTGAGATAGAAAGGAACTTTAAGGCATGAGATTAAAAATAGAGGGGTTGTCAAAAAGTTACAAGAAGAAAAGAGCTCTTGATTCTGTCAATTTATTTATTTCAAACGGAATCTACGGTTTATTGGGGCCTAACGGTGCGGGGAAGACAACGCTGATGAGGATTCTTGCAGGACTTGTAGCACCGGATGAAGGAAAGATTGAATTTGACGGCGAAGATATCTTGAAGAATATGGACAAATTTCGTTACAAGATAGGCTATTTGCCCCAGGAATTCGGATGCTACAAGAGCATAACGGTGGAAGAATGCCTTGATACAATAGGCGTTTTGAAAGGTATAAGTACATCAGAGCGTAAAAAGCAAATAGAACAGGTTCTTGTTGAGGTTAATTTGAGTAATGAGGCAAGAAAAAAAGTCGGAGCTTTGTCAGGAGGAATGAAAAGAAGGCTGGGAATTGCGCAAGCTATGTTGGGCAATCCTGCATTTATTATGGTTGACGAACCTACGGCAGGTCTAGACCCTGAGGAGCGTATCAGGTTCAGAGGATTTATAAGAAGAGTCGCTGCAAACAGGGTTGTATTACTGTCTACTCATATTATTGAAGACATTAAAAACAATTGCGACGGACTCGCATTAATAAATAACGGTAAAGTTAAGCAGTTTGACAATTTTGAAGAATTGGAAAACATGGCAAAAGGAAAAGTGTGGAAAGTAATTGTAAGCAGCGATGATTTTTATAAAATAGATGGTAAATACAAGATACTTTCAACAAATACCAACGCCGATAATGATTTGGAAGTTCGGGTTTATTCGGAAGAAAAGCCGTCGGAAGATGCAGAAACGGTTCAACCAACGGTGGAGGAAGGTTATTTGACATGGATAAACGCGTAAATAAGATGGTGCCTTTGAGTTTTGATTTAAAAACGGTAAGCTATGCTGGGTATTTTATATTGCTTGCCTTTGCCGCGGCTGTGATATTCCACCTTGTACTTATGGGAGGAGCCGTAACAAAATATATTTCGCTTCAGACGTCAGTGTTTGTAATATCGGTTGTTGGCGTATTGGTTTGGATACTGACCCCTTATTTGGAGATTGTACAGCCGGAAAGCAAAGAGCTGATATTATCACTTCCCATTGACGGGTTTAGATACGGTTTTCTTAGGATATTGAGACTGTTTGCAGTATATACTGGTTCTGTCTTGTTATTGCTGTATTTCATATATTCTATAAGTGATGGTCAAAGGCTTGCATACGGCATCATTGATATGTTTTTAATTTCAGGGGCCCTCTTTTTTGTGTCAGGTTTGGGAATGGTAGCTTTTTTACTGAGCAGACACCTTATAATAGGTTTCGGTATTCCAGTTTTGTGGGTGGCTATAAGCTTTTTTTATAGAGGAGGAGCTAGTTGGTTTTGGCACACATGTCAATGGATTAATCCAAAACCTTTTGAGTCTTCGTTGAAATATGCTGTAGCTCATTGGGTAACAGGGATAGTGTTATATGTTATGTCAGCTTTCATTATAGAGCAACGTAAGTATCTTATGAGGTAAATGTTCTAAAGATATCCTTGTCCTTGCGGAAGGCGGGTACTTGTATAGTGAATTGCCTTGTGGCATTGTAATATTATGGTTAATTCGGATGAGGAGGCTAAATAAGTTGGAATCCGTATTAGAATACGTATTAATAGTAATTTTGCTGGTAATTTTATGTCTTTTATATTTGGTACCAGCCTTAATAACTATTTTTAATACAGTGAATTTGATAAAGAAGAAAAAAATACTGGAGTTTGCTATAGATGTTTTAACATTTATTCTTGGCATACCATTAACTATCTTCCTTTTTGGCGCTTGGGAAGCTAAAGAATATACGGAACCGATCATTCTTGGTAGAGATGAATTTACACTGCATACACCGATTTCATATAAGCATATGCCTACTGTTTTAGCAATTGCAGCTGTTGCAATAATCGGATATTGGATATTGAGAATAAAAAAAGAAAAGTTGCCTCCTTTTATAACCCTTTTATGTATTTCGTCCATGTATTTGGGGATGGCTTTAGGAATAATTTTTATTATCCAAATCTCTAAAAATATTTTTACGGCAAGTGCATTACTGCCATACGAGGCGTTGTATTTAACGTTGTTCCCCTTAAATTATATTTTATGTTCTATTAGACTAATAAGGCAAATAATAGCGTTGAAAATAAAGAATCCAGAGGAAAAAGAAGATGAGTTTTGTGAATATAAATTTGACGCCAATCAGCAGAGTTTGGAGATGAATAGCAGCAACAAAAATGAAAGTGTTTACGAGAACAGGTTGTTGAATTTTTGCTACAGGTTTTTATCAAAAAGCATAGGGTGGTATACGGCTGCTTTTGTGTTGATGATTCCTGTACTTGGAATATTGCTTGTCATTCTTGTAATGTTCGGACAGTCACCGGATTCGGTTATAAAAGCTTTTACTGAAACCAGTGATTGGACTTTGTCACAAGAGATATCTCCGCCGCCAATTGAAGATTACTCAGGGCATTATTTGTGCACAGTTGCACTAAAGGGACATAAAAAGCTAGTGAAACCCACAAGAATGGGTATAAGGCATGGAGTAAAAATAGTGGTAAACAGGCAGCTTTGTGTTGCAAATGCTTTTGAACAGTTGATACAGGAGAGGTTCCCTTTGCTGCACAAGCGTATAAGGTATGCATACGACAAGTATGGCTATCCATTATCGAAGCACATAACAACCAAAGGGAGGGCAGATATTGTATATATTCTGATGAAACCTCTTGAATGGTTTTTCCTTATTGTATTATATTCCTTTGATATCAAACCTGAAAACAGAATAGCAATGCAATATACCGGAAGGACTAAAATAGAAGCTCGTTGAAGGCATGCCTCCTCTTTAAAATTATTTATTATATTTGTTTCTTGACTCTCCTATTAGTGGAGGTGTTAGATGGATAGAGGAAAATGGCTATGCTGTTGCGGGCAACCCTAGGGAAAGTTATATTGACGGTGTTTGGAATGGTAAAAAAGAGGAAGATTGGCTGACTGAAATTCAGATACCAGTTTTTAGGAAATAGAAATTGCGAATTTGGAAATAACAAAACAAGTATAAATTAAATTTGATAGCGAGATGGCTAATGGGCTGTCTCGCTACTCTTATTCTCAAATATATTATAATATCAGTGAAGGATAGTGAATTTTAAGTGTGTTTCAAGAAGAAAAATTTGGCAAACATAAATCCGAGAAGCTATCAAAATTAAAAAGAAAATATCGGCCAAATTCAAATCAAGTCTTAATAATTCTAAAATCCTATTATCTGCAAAAAGATCAAATTTAACATTCTCTTAAAATTCCCAACTTAAAAACATAAGTACTTTCGTAAAAGTAAAACAGGGGCAAACAAGCAACGTTTTAATATGCAATATTTTTGAGAACCTATATTATTTCCGAATTCTTCATTTATACATCCTAGAAGAGTTGTAGCGAAATCAATACAATTTTAAATATTTGCCATAAATAATTATTTTTAAGGGGGAATTATATGAAAAAGAGAGCAATTCTATCTATCCTCTTAGCATTATCATTAATTCTGGTAGGCATTCCTAAATTGCAATATCCGGTAATGGCTGCTTACGTAGAATTAAAAGGAACCGATATTTACAACGGATTAAGAGGTCAAAGCTTTAACGAAGGTTGGAAGTTTAATAAAGGTGATGTAAACAATGGTCATAGCATTAGCTATGATGACAGCAAGTGGTCGGATGTCACATTGCCTCACGATTGGAGTATTTTCAATTCCTTTAATCAATGGTCTCCAGCAGGAGATTCCGGGGGTTACCTAGATGGAGGAATCGGATGGTACAGAAAAACCTTTACCGTGCCTCAAAATTATTCCGGTAAGAAAGTTTCCATAGTATTCGATGGGGCTTATATGAACAGCCAAGTATGGATAAACGGTGCATTTCTGGGTATTCGTCCATATGGATATAGTTCTTTTGAATATGACTTGACTCCATACCTTAACATAGGTGGCAAAAACGTAATCGCAGTCAAACTCAACAACAACCAGCCCAACAGCCGTTGGTATTCGGGAAGCGGGATTTATCGCAACGTATGGCTGACAGTACTGAACCCAGTCCATGTTGATTATTGCGGAATGTTTGTAACAACGCCGACTGTAAGCAGAAGTTCAGCTACAGCCAACGTCAGCACGAAAGTGCTAAACGAGAGCAGCTCGAGCAAAACAGTTTCCCTGAAGACTACAATTATAGATTCAAATGGCGATCAAGTTGCATCCGATATATCATCAGCAGTTAACATACCGGCAGGTAGTGACAATACATTTAGCCAGAACCTTACAGTATCCAATCCTAATTTATGGTCTCCTGATTCTCCATACCTTTATACCGTTCAAACTCAGGTAGTTGTCGATGGAAATGTGGTTGATACCTATAAGTCCACCATGGGATTCCGTTATTTTAATTTTAGCAACACAACAGGATTTTCTCTGAACGGTGTAAATATGAAAATGAAAGGGGTATGCCTTCATCATGACTTGGGAGCTTTAGGGGCAGCAGTTAACTACCGTGCCATTGAAAGACAGCTTCAGATTATGAAAGATATGGGCTGCAATGCTATTCGTACCTCACATAATCCTCCGGATCCTCAAGTGTTGGAAATATGCGATAGATTAGGCCTAATGGTTATGGATGAAGCTTTTGATTGCTGGGAAACCGGAAAGACTGCCAATGACTATCATCTGTATTTTAAAGATTGGGCCAAGAGGGATCTTCAGGATATGGTTAAAAGAGACCGCAACCATCCTTCGGTTATTATGTGGAGTATAGGCAATGAGATTCCTTCGGCTACTGTTGAAACTGCCACTAAGCTAAAAAATTGGGTGAAGGAAATTGATACTACCCGCCCAGTTACATGGGGTTGTTTTGCCATTAATATGGGGGATGAAACTTATAAAAAGGTTGCAAGTGTTCTTGATTTAGTGGGATACAATTATTTTCCCTTTATGTATGACCAAGGACACAAGGAGCATCCCGAATGGATAATGTTTGGCAGTGAAACAAGTTCGGCGGTAAGAAGCCGGGGTGTCTATAAAACTCCCACCAATGAAAATATACTGACCGACAAGGACAACCAGTGCTCGTCTTATGACAACAGCGTGGTTGCCTGGGGTAACAGTGCAGAATCGTCATATCACGAAATCAACAGGCGAGATTACATGTTTGGAGAATTTGTTTGGACCGGATTTGACTATATAGGTGAACCAACACCTTACAAGTGGCCAGCTAAAAGCTCGTATTTTGGAATCGTTGACACATGCGGATTTCCTAAAGATATCTATTATTTCTATCAGAGCAAATGGAGTAACAAGCCAATGGTGCATATCCTGCCCCATTGGAACTGGTCGAACGGGACTAATGTAGAGGTATGGGCTTATAGCAACTGCGATTCGGTGGAGTTATTTTTAAATGGCACTTCCCTTGGAATAAAGAGTATGGGAAATGCCGGCCACGTTTCGTGGAATGTTCCTTGGGTTCCGGGCACCCTCCGTGCCAAAGCAATCAAAGGCGGGACAGTGGTTTATGACGAGGTTATTACTGCCGGGAATCCCGCAAAAATTCAGTTAAAACCGGATAGAACATCTATTACTGCTGATGGTAAGGATTTGGTATATATAGAAACCAATATTGTAGACAGCAACGATGTGCCTGTCCCGACGGCAAACAATACGGTGAATTTCTCCATATCCGGACCGGGAGTGATTGTCGGAGTCGACAATGGAGATCCTACAAGCTTAGAACCCTACAAGGCAAACAGCCGTAAGGCTTTTAGTGGCAAGTGCCTTGTGATAGTCCAAGCGACCAAAACCAATGGGACTATTATAGTAACAGCCAACTCGAACGGATTGGCATCCGACAGAGTGATTATTGAGACAACCGGAGGAGAGCCTGAACCGACTCCTGTTCCAAGGTCGGCTTTTACACAAATCGAAGCGGAAAGTTACGATGCTCAATCGGGAATCCAAACTGAAGAATGCAGTGAAGGCGGGGAGGATGTAGGATATATTGAAAACGGAGATTTTGTTGTCTATAAGGCTATTGATTTTGGTAACGGGGCGGCAAGTTTTAAGGCCAGAGTAGCCAGCGCTACAAACGGAGGTAATATTGAGATTAGACTTGGTAGTATTGATGGCCCTATAGTGGGTACTTGTCCGGTTACCGGCACTGAAGATTGGCAGTCATGGGATTATGCAACATGTGAGGTTACAGGGCTAAGGGGAATCCATGACATTTATTTAAAATTTACAGGTGGCGAGGGTTATCTATTTAATCTGAACTGGTTTACGTTTGATAAAGGAAGTGGAAATGAGTATTTGGGCGATTTAAATAGTGATGGAAGAGTAAACTCGACAGACCTTCAGCTGTTAAAAAGGCATTTACTCCGTATAAACCTTCTTACAGGAACAAACCTTTTAAATGCGGATGTAAGCAAAGATGGTAAAGTAGATTCTACCGATTATACTTTAATGAAAAGATATATATTGAAGCTAATATCTTCTTTTGATAATTAAGTCTAATTTTAAGGGGGGATTTTGAAAAATGAAAAAAATTTTTTTAATGCTGTTGTCAAGTATTTTGATTATGACTCTTAATATTTCATCATGTTTTGCGGACAATCCGATAGTGCAAACAATCTATACTGCTGACCCTGCTCCGATGGTATATAACGGGAGATGTTACCTGTATACCACCCATGACGAGGATGTTCTTATAGATAACTTCTTTACGATGAATGAATGGAGGTGCTACTCATCGGTAGACATGGTAAACTGGACCGATCATGGCTCTGTGCTGTCCTACACAGACTTCAGTTGGTCAAGCGGTAAAGCATGGGCCGGGCAATGTGTAGAAAGAAACGGTAAATTTTATTTTTACGTTCCTCTGGCAAAGAAAGGCGGCGGAGAGGCGATTGGAGTTGCAGTATCGGATAGCCCTACAGGTCCGTTTGTCGATGCCCTGGGAAAGCCATTGATAGACCGAGGTTGGGGTGATATAGATCCTACCGTGTTTGTTGATGATGACGGACAGGCTTACCTGTATTGGGGAAACCCGGATCTTTTCTATGTGAAGCTAAATCCGGACATGATTTCGTATTCGGGGGGTATTGTCAAAGTGCCTCTTACCACATCAGGCTTCGGGACCCGAAGTAAAGACGATAGAGCGACTTCATATGAGGAAGGTCCGTGGTTTTACAAGCGTAACAATTTATATTATATGGTGTTTGCAGCAGGTCCTATACCCGAACATATTGCATATTCAACAAGCACAAGTCCTACCGGACCGTGGACCTATCGCGGCGTAATAATGCCGACTCAGGGAGGCAGCTTCACAAATCATCCCGGGATAATTGATTACAAAGGAAAATCTTACTTCTTTTACCACAATGCTGCTTTGCCGGGAGGAGGAGGTTTCCACCGTTCTGTTTGCGTGGAACAGTTTGAATATAATCCCGACGGAACAATCCCTAAGATTAATATGACTAAAGAAGGACCTGCGCAGATAGGCACTTTAAATCCATATATAAGAAACGAAGCTGAAACCATCTGCTGGAGCTCAGGGATTGAGACGGAAAAATGCAGCGAAGGTGGAATGGATGTAGGCTTTATTGAAAATGGAGATTACATAAAGGTTAAGGGTGTGGATTTTGGTTCCGGTGCGGTATCCTTTGAGGCGAGAGTAGCATCGGCAACTGATGGCGGAAACATAGAAATTCGTCTTGACAGCCCGACGGGAAAGTTGGTCGGAACATGTGCTGTTACAGGAACTGGCGGATGGCAGACTTGGAAGACTCAATCTTGTCAGGTCTCCGGTGCAAACGGGATACACGATCTATACCTGAAGTTCACGGGTGGTAGCGGTTACCTGTTTAATATAAACTGGTGGAAGTTCAGTCCAGCTAATTCAGACCCGACACCATCAGCCACACCAACACCAACACCTAATGAGCATTTGGGCGACTTAAACGGTGATGGAAGTATAAACTCTACAGACCTTCAATTGTTGAAAAGGCATTTACTCCGTATAAACCTTCTTACAGGAACAAGCCTTTTAAATGCGGATGTAAATAAGGATGGCAAAGTAGGCTCTACCGACTTTACTCTAATGAAAAGATATATATTACGGATTATAACTGTTTTTCCTGAAGGTTAAATATTAATTAGTTTGGGAGTGGAATTATGTTATCTAGAATCGCAATTAAAAGGCATATAATAGGGGTGATAGTTTTACTGTTTTTGGTATCCGTTTTCTCAACCGGATTATTATCCATACATACAGTAAACGCGGCGGAACCGGTGATCTATTATGTATCACCCAATGGAAGCGACAGCAATCCAGGCACTATAGATGCGCCCTTTAAGACAATAACCAAGGCTCGAGACATAGTTCGAACCATTAATAGTAATATGACAGGAGACATTTATGTATATCTTCGGGGTGGCACCTATAATATTACCGATACAATTACGTTTGGTCCTCAAGATTCGGGAACAAACGGATATAGGATTTATTACAAGGCATATCCTGGAGAAACGCCTGTATTAAACGGTGCAACAAAGGTTACAGGTTGGACGCGGCATAGTGACAATATATACAAGGCAAAGTTAAATCGTTCGACAAAATTGCGAAACTTGTATGTAAATGATGCCAGGGCTTCGATGACCAGCAAGAGGGTAACTGCCAGAGGAGGACATGGAACTTATTCCGTTACTGCCGGACAAGCCCCTTGGGCATGGACAAGTGGCAGCAAGAGTGATGGGGTGAGGTACGATTTGTCAGAAGTACCTGAAATTACTCGTAACAAGGATGATCTTGAGATAGTAAACGGTACTACATGGAATGAGAATATTGTTTGTACCCGAGACGTAATTACAGCCAATGGTTACAGGGTGCTTCTTTTGCAACAGCCTTATGGATCAATAGCACAGACCCCTGGGTGGGGCGCGGCTTTTACTGCTTCCGGCACCCATACAATTTATAATGCTTTTGAATTTCTAAATTATCCGGGACAATTCTATTTTGACAAGACAGAAAAAACCCTTTATTACTATATACGGCCGGGGGAAAATATGGAGACTGCCGATGTTTGGGTACCGGTGGTTGAAAAACTCATTGAGATTGCCGGAACATCAACTTCAAACAGGGTTAAAAATATAACCTTCCAGGGCATCACCTTTGCACATACCGATTATAACCTTGTAGATGTTGGAGGTTCACGGGGTAAATCAACATGCCAGGCTTCACAAGCTTTTATAGCCTTTTATAACGATAATTGGCACAACACCAAATATGATCTTGTTGATACATTACCGGGAATGATCAATCTAAGGAATTGTGATTCCATAGATTTTATTGAAAATGTAGTAAAGCATAGCGGTGCCGACGGGATTTCCATGGTAAACGATGTTATAAACTCCAAGCTCATCGGCAACTATATTACCGATATCACATCAAGCGGGATAACAGTAGGTCATCCGCAGCATGTTTATATAGGAGACGGTGGAAACCGTGCAAACCGTGCAAAATATCCTTCTGGAGTTGAAGGTGTTTGTAAGAATAATACCATTTCAAATAATGTATTGTACGACATAAGCATGGTCCCGGGGTTCGGGGGATGTGCCGCCATAACAGCGTACTTTGTAGACAGTCTTGAAATAACCTATAACCATGTTCAAAAGACAGCCTACAATGGTATACATTTGGGATGGGGATGGTGTAATTTTACCGACTCGACTACGTGCAAAAACAACACAATAAATAACAACAGGGTTATTGATACTTTATCTAGGCTTCATGACAGCGGAGCAATATATACTATAGGTCAGATGCCGGGTACAAATATCAACGAGAATTATATAAAGGGTATTCCTCCGGCGGTATACGGTCCCACTTATGGCTTGCATAACGATGAAGGTACTGCATATATAATTGAAAATGACAACGTACTGGATATTGACCCGGGAGTAAAATATACCATCAACTGCGAAGATTTTGGAGCAAAACACAATCTGACAATCCTAAGGACCTATGCAACGGTAAGCAAAATGGGAATAAACCCTCCAAACAGCAAAATTGACCCTCCTGTTGCCGTTTCGGATAATGTATGGCCTTTGCAGCAGTATAATGTGTGTTTGAATTCGGGGATTCAAGAGGAATATAGAAGAATCATGCCCGAGGGCTTGCTGCCAACACAGGATTATGTATTTCCTGCAAGCTGTGCTGCAGAAGCTGGGTCAATTATAAATATAAGGAGCAGCGGGGACCCTTCAAATACAGTATGGTTTGCGCCTTCTGGGACAACAAGCTTTGTTGAAGGTGCTACCATGACCAAGGCGGCAGGAGATGCAACTTCTATTATTGCTCCGTACACTGCCGGAACGTACAAGTTATTCATACTTAATTCACAAGGTGTAAAAATCGGAGAATCGGAAGCAATATTGAGAGTGAGCGGTTCTGCCAATCCTCCGTCTACCGAACCGCAATCGGCCTTTACCCGGATTGAGGCAGAGAGCTACAACGGACAATCGGGAGTCCGAACCGAAGAGTGCAGCGAAGGCGGAGAGGATGTAGGGTATATTGAGAACGGGGATTATGTTGTTTATAAGAATATTGATTTTGGTAACGGGGCAGCAAGTTTTTATGCAAGAGTAGCTAGCGCTACCGATGGAGGCAATATAGAGCTGAGGATTGACAGTGTTACCGGTCCTTTAGTAGGGACTTGTACTGTTGTAGGAAACGGAAATTGGCAGGAGTGGGTTGATGCAACGTGCGAGGTCAGTGGGCTAAAGGGAATTCATGATCTTTATTTAAAATTTACAGGTGGCGACGGTTACCTGCTTAATCTGAATTGGTTTACCTTTGTCGAAGGAAACAATGATGAGTATTTGGGCGATTTAAATGGTGACGGAAAGGTAAACTCGACAGATCTTCAGATATTAAAAAGGCATTTACTCCGCATAACTTTGCTTACAGAAGAAAATCTTTTAAATGCGGATGTAAACAAAGACGGCAAAGTAAATTCGAGCGATTTTACTATAATAAAAAGATATATACTTCGCATTATACCTAAGTTTTAAGTCATATTTTGAACATAAAAAGTATTATGTCACGGATAAATAACTATGAAATGGAAGAAGTGAAACCAAATGTTGATGGAACTGATTTTCATTAAGACAAATTTTAATAAAAAATAAAAATAAAAAGGGGAGGCAAAACATGTCAAGAAAAGCTTTTAGCGTATTATTAATTTGCTTGGTGCTTATAACACATTTAGGCACCACAGTAAACATTTCATCGGCAGCATCGCTGCCAAGTATGCCGCCATCGGGATATGACCAGGTAAGGAATGGTATCCCAAGGGGGCAGGTTGTTAATATTAGTTATTATTCTACAGCAACAAACAGTACTCGGCCCGCAAAAATTTATCTGCCACCGGGATACTCGACCGATAAAAGGTATAGCGTTTTGTACCTATTGCATGGCATAGGGGGAAGTGAAAACGATTGGTTCTGGGAAGGGGGCGGCAGAACCAATATAATTGCGGATAACCTAATTGCTGAGGGAAAAATCAAGCCTTTGATAATAGTTACACCCAACACTAACGCAGCGGGAACGGGGATAAGTGACGGTTACGAAAACTTTACAAAGGATTTAATTAATTGCCTTATTCCCTATGTGGAATCGCGCTATTCCGTTTATACAGACCGTGAACATCGGGCAATTGCCGGTCTTTCAATGGGAGGAGGTCAATCCTTTAATATTGGTTTGACGAATCTGGACAAATTTGCCTATATAGGTCCTATTTCTTCGGCTCCCAATACCTATTCCAATGAGAGGCTGTTTCCTGATGGAGGGGCTGCTGCAAGGCAAAAGTTGAAATTATTCTTCATCGCATGTGGAACCAGTGATTATCTGTTGGGATTCGGTCAAAGGGTACACGAATATTGCTCTGCCAATAATATTAACCATACCTATTGGCTTATCCCGGGAGGAGGACACGATTTTGGTGTTTGGAAACCGGGTTTGTGGAATTTCCTCCAAATGGCAGAACAGGCGGGATTTACAGATTATAATGCGCCACCACCACCGACACCGACCCCAAGGTCAGCTTTTACACGTATCGAAGCGGAAGACTTCAATAACATGTTGGGAATACAGAATGAAAGCTGCAGTGAAGGCGGACAGAATATAGGTTATATAGAGAATGGGGATTATGTTGCTTATACCAATATAGATTTCGGTGACGGAGCAGGAAAATTTCAGGCCAGGGTAGCGAGTGCTTCCAGTGGAGGAAAAATCGAGATAAGGATTGACAGTATTACCGGTCCTTTAGTAGGGACCTGTTCGGTTGTGGGTACTGGCGGTTGGCAGGAATGGGTTGATGCAACATGCGAGGTCAGCGGCTTAAGCGGAACTCATGATCTCTATTTAAAATTTACGGGTGGTAGCGGTTATCTAATCAATATGAACTGGTGGAAGTTCACTCCAGCCGATTCAGACCCGACGCCAACACCAACACCAACACCTAATCAGCTTTTGGGTGATGTAAATAATGACGGAAAAGTAAACTCGACAGACTTTCAGCTGCTAAAAATGCATATACTCCGCCAAAGACAGCTTACAGGAACAGGCCTTTTAAATGCAGATGTAAATAGAGACGGAAGTGTAAATTCTAGCGACTGTACTTTATTAAAAAGATATATACTGCGTATTATATCCGTTTTTCCTTAATAAGATATTGCTTACAAATTAATTGCAATCCAAAGCTCGGTATAAAATGCGTTAATAGAAATGCTTGCCGAGTAAGAAAATTTTTATGAGGGGTTTTTAATATGTTATTTACAAAAAAAGCCACTGCGATTCTATTGGTATTATGTATGCTACTTTTACAAAGCATTTTTGTCTATGGCTGGCAATCTGACAACGGAGACGGAACGTTTAACAATCCACCGTTGTATGCCGATTACCCAGACCCGAGTATAATCAGGGTTGACAATTATTTTTATATGGCTTCCTCTACCTTTGTAGGTGTACCTGGGTTAGTTATTTTAAAATCGGAAGATTTAGTTAACTGGGAAATTGCCGGTCATTGCATATCCTCGTTTACCGGTGACAAAGCGTACAACTTAGAGGGAGGTACAAAGTACGGCAATGGCTGCTATGCTCCTTCCATAGCCTACAAGAACGGAACATTTTATGTGGCGGTTACTCCCAATGGGGAAAGAACCCGTATTTATTACGCCAAAGATGTGGCTGGTCCGTGGAATTACAATCTTCTTGGGGGCAGTTACTTTGATCCCTGCTTGTTTATTGATGATGACGGCTCTGCTTATCTAGTTTATGGCGGAGCTTGGGAGAACCAGATAAGAATGGTGCAGTTGAATTCCGACTTAAGTGTCACAGTAGGATCACCACGAGTAATTCTTTCTTATAAAAATGTTGAAGGCGCACATTTGTCGAAAGTCAACGGAAGGTATTATTTGTTTAACGCCGTACCGGCACAAAGATTGGTATGTTCAAGGGCAAATAATGTATGGGGCCCTTATGGTGAAACTATAACCCTATGCACTGCCGGAAAAGGGGGACATCAGGGGGGTATTGTGGATTTGCCCGACGGCAGTTACTGGGGCTATCTTCACCAAGATGACGGTGCAATCGGTCGCCCCACCAGAATATGCCCTATTACATGGCAGGATGGCTGGCCTAAATTCGGCAGGCCGGGATTCATAGGTCAGGTTGAATCGAAATATACAAAACCAATACAGGATAAACCCATAAAAGTTCCAGCAGCTTCAGATGAATTCAACTCCGATTCTTTAGGACTTCAGTGGATGTGGAATCATAATCCGGATAATTCAAAATGGTCATTAACCGGATCTTCATTGAGATTAAAAGCTGTCACTGCGAAGGATTTTTGGAATGCCAGAAACAGCTTGACTCAAAAAGGTCAGGGGCCCATTAGTACAGGCACCATTAAAATTGATTGTAGTGGTATGCAGCCCGGAGATATATGCGGATTGGGAATGCTGGGTGATCCACGGGGTTATATAGCCGTTACTAGGAATCCTAAACGTATAATAATGACAGAGGAGGAGGTTGTAAAGGCAACTGTAAACAATATAACTTCTGATATCTTGTATTTTAGGATAGAAATGAACTTCATAAATAAGCAGGCAAAGTTCTTTTGGAAAGATGATAACAGAGATTGGCAACAGCTCGGACCATCAATAACTATGGGCTTTGATTGGCAATATGGAACATTTCAGGGAGAACAGTATGCCATTATGAATTTTAACCCTAATGGAAGCTCCGGGTATATGGATGTTGATTGGTTTCGGTTAAATGATATACCTGGTGATAATCACACTCCCCAACCCACACCGACTCCCAGTCCGAGACAGGCTTTTACGAAAATTGAAGCGGAAAGCTACAATAATCATTTGGGGATTCAGATCGAAAAATGTTCGGAAGGTGGAGAGAATATAGGTTATATAGAGGATGGGGATTATGTTGTCTACAAAAACATTGATTTCGGTAGTGGTGCAGAAAGCTTTCAGGCCAGAGTTGCCAGTGCAGCTGACGGAGGTAATATTGAGCTTAGGCTTGATAGTATTAATGGTCCATTGATAGGGACATGTCCTGTAGTTGGAACAGGAGATTGGCAGACATGGAGCACTGTGACTTGTGATGTTAGCGAAGTAAAAGGAACCCATGATCTTTATTTAAAATTTACTGGTGGTAGTGGATACTTGTTTAATCTGAATTGGTTTACTTTTATTGAAGGAAACAATGATGGGTATTTGGGTGATTTAAATGGTGACGGAAGTATAAACTCGACAGACCTTCAGCTGTTAAAAAGGCATTTGCTTGGTATAATAGAGCTTACAGGAGAAAACCTTTTAAATGCCGATGTAAACAAAGATAGCAAAGTAAGTTCTACCGATTTTACTTTATTAAAAAGATATATACTTCGCATTATAACGGTTTTTTAGAGCACAGTAAAAATGTGCTATAATAAAATTAAGCTTTATTATTAGGGAGGTTTCTAAATCTATGAAAACAAATATGAAACTTAGAACAGTTGCATTTGTATCAATTATTGCAATTGTTGTAAGCATACTTGGACTTTTTCCAAACCAGGTGAATGCAAGCCCTCAGCGCGGACGGCCACGTCTCAATGAAGCTATGACTACATTTGTAGGCGACAATGGGCAGCCATTACGCGGTCCATTCGTTTCTACGGAATGGACGGCGGCAGCTCCCAATGACCAGCTTGAGAGAATTAAGGAACTAGGATTCAATGCTGTGCACCTGTACGCGGAGTGCTTTGACCCCAAATATCCTGGTGCAGGAAGTACATCCCCAGGATATGCAGTTAATGAAATTGATAAAATAGTGCAAAGGACAAAGGACTCCGGTCTTTACCTGGTAATAACCATAGGTAACGGTGCCAACAATGGGAATCATAATGCAAGATGGGCCAAGGATTTCTGGAACTTCTATGCGCCTCGTTATGCAAAAGAGACGCATGTATTGTATGAAATACATAACGAGCCTGTGGCATGGGGGCCGCCGTACTCTTCTCCGACAGCGAATCCTCCCGGTGCGGTTGATATGGAAATTGATGTTTATAAGACTATCCGTACTCATGCACCGGAAACACCAGTATTACTCTTTTCCTATGCGGTGTTTGGGGGCAAGGGAGGAGCAACCGAAGCCTTGAAGGATATACGTGCTTTCAACAGGGCGGTTTTTGGCAACGAAAACGCAGTGTGGACTAACGAGGCTGTGGCGTTTCATGGATATGCGGGCTGGGAAGAAACCACCATCGCAGTGGAGGAGCTTTTAAAAGCTGGTTATCCCTGCTTTATGACTGAATATGCTGCAGGTGCTTGGGGAAGCGGAAGGGGTGGATTTGACGTCGAACTTACCTACGAGTTGGAGCGCTTGGGAGTCTCTTGGCTCACTTTCCAATATGTTCCTCCTATCGGTGTGTCCGATGATGTTACAAAGCCGGAATACTATTCAGCATTGGTTGAAAATGCCGGACTTTCGTGGACTCCTGACTACGGGAACTGGCCAGTGGCACGCGGTGTGCACGGTAATGGGGGATTGGCTAGGGAAACCACAACATGGGTCAATAACTTTTTGACCGGTACAACACGTATCGAAGCTGAAGACTTTGATTGGGGAGGAAATGGTATCTCCTATTATGATACAGATTCAGTGAATATCGGAGGACAGTACCGCCCGGATGAAGAGGTAGATATTGAGAAGACTTCAGATATTGGTGGTGGTTACAATGTCGGATGGATTTCTGATGGAGAATGGCTCGAATATACCATACGAGTTCGGCATCCAGGCTATTACGACCTCTCGCTGCGTGTAGCAAGCACAAGCGAGAGTAGCGTTCAAGTTAGTTTCGGAAACCAAGACAAGACCGGGATTTGGGAGCTGCCTGTTACCGGAGATTTTCAAACCTGGACTACAGCCACAAGGCAGGTATTTCTTGGAGCTGGCCTGCAAAAATTGCGCATCAATGCTTTGTCCGGAGAATTCAATTTGAATTGGATTGAACTTTCTCCAATATCAACAGGAACAATTCCCGACGGAACTTATAAATTTTTAAACCGTGCCAACACAAAAACATTACAGGAAGTAACCAGCAACAATAGTATTATAACCAGTGATTACAAAGGAATTGCGGAACAACACTGGAAAATTCAGCACATTGGTGGCGGACAATACAGAATCTCATCGGCAGGTAGAGGTTGGAATTGGAACTGGTGGATGGGATTTGGAACCGTAGGATGGTGGGGAACTGGTTCGGGTACATGTTTTATAATCAGACCAACTGGTGACGGTTACTACAGAATTGTGCTCGTTGGTGATGGCACAAACCTCCAAATATCAAACAGTGACCTGAGCAAGATAGAGGGGAAGGCTTTACACGCAGGTGCAAATCAGCAATGGGCTATACTTCCACCTTCTGCTCCTGTATTCCCGACGGGTTTAAGCGCGATACTTGATTCTTCTAGTAACGAGGCCAATTTGAAATGGAATGCTACGGAAGGTGCAAACTCTTATAATGTTAAGCGTTCTGTCAAAAGCGGTGGCCCATACACAACTATTGCCACCAATATCACATCGACAAACTATGCAGACACTAGTGTGTCAATTGGTACTAAGTACTATTATGTAGTCAGTGCAGTAAGAAATGGAGAGGAAACGCTCAACAGTGCAGAAGCGATGCTGCAATACCCAAAACTTACAGGTACTGTTATTGGTACCGAGGGATCGTGGAATAACGTAGGCAATACAATTCACAAGGCTTTTGATAACGACTTGAACACGTTCTTTGACGGTCCGAGATCAGACGGTTGTTGGTTGGGTCTGGACTTTGGTGATGGTGTGAGAAATGTCATTACACAGATCAAATACAGTCCGCGTGCCAACTTTGAGCACCGTATGGTAGGTGGAATTATTCAGGGGGCAAATAGTGAAGATTTTAGCGATGCAGTGACGCTGTTTACCATTACCTCGCAACCTAGCGCTGGGGCATTAACGTCGATAGATGTGGACAATACGACTGGCTTCCGTTATGTCCGTTATCTATCTCCGGACGGCAGCAATGGTAATGTCGCAGAGATACAGTTTTTTGGTACGCCAGCGGGTAAAGAAAATGATAATAAGCATTTGGGTGATTTAAATGGCGACGGAAAAATAACCTCAACAGACCTTCAACTGTTAAAAAGGCATTTGCTAGGTATAATAGAGCTTACAGGAGAAAACCTTTTAAATGCCGATGTAACCAAAGATGGCAAAGTAACTTCTACTGACTTTACTTTATTAAAAAGATATATACTTCGTATTGTAACAACTTTTTAAATCAAATTACGAACTTAAAAAAGTATATGCTCTAAACTAGTAGCTATGAATAGAGAAAAGGCTCTCAATTTACTGTCAATTGATATTTTAATTTTATTTTCGTTCAGGAGACTTATGTACTCATTGCCAGTAAACTGAGAGCCTTAAATTATTTCAGATTTACAATGCTGCCAATAAACTCACCCTATCAATCTTTCCGGTAGAGGTTTTGGGCATTTCTTCACGAACAACAAATTCCTGTGGCATCATGTATACAGGCAATTTTCCTGCACAGAAGCTTCGGATATCCTTTTCATCAAAAGTATGACCCTCCTTGATTTTAACACATGCAACTATTTTTTCCTCTATTTCGCTGTCCTTAACTCCTACAACGGCACACTCGAATATTGACGGGTGCTTGTAAAGGACTTCTTCAATTTCTGTCGGGCTTATTCTAAATCCCTTGCTCTTTATCATTCCGCCTTTTCTGCCCACAAAATAAAGATATCCCTCTTCGTCGCTGTAAACAATATCGCCGGAATAAACAACTCTTTCTGAATTCAACAATTGAGGCGGAGAGAATGGGTTTGGTCGGAACACCTTCCTTGTTGCTTCTTCATCTCCCCAGTACCCAAGAGCAGTATTGGGGCCTCGGTATACCAGCTCCCCGTGCTCGAAAGGTTTACATAATTCATTATTTTCATTGACTACAAATACTTCGGTATTTGGGATTGCCTTGCCTATGGAACTCTTTTTCGAATTAATCTCTGAAGGATCAAGGTATGTGCAGCGGAATCCTTCTGTGAGTCCATACATTAAAAATATTTCAGTATCTTTAAATATACTTTGCATTTTATCAACGTATTTGTCCGGTATCTTACCTCCGGAATTTGTCACATATCTTAAGCTTCTATAATTAAACTTTTCAATATATCTATTCTGCATGAGCTGAACCCATATAGTCGGTATTCCGGCAAGCCCTGTTATACTGTAATTTTCAATAATTGAGGGTATTTCGAAGAAAGTAAAGGGCCATTTCATTACGATGGTCGATGAATTTAAAAAGGAGCTCAAAAGCTGGTTTAATCCATAGTCAAAATTGAATGGCAGAACAGATAAAATTCTTTCTTCCTTTGTTATTTTCAGATAATCACTTACGATTTTTGCACCCATTACAAGATTTGAATGGGTAATCATTATGCCTTTTGCTTTACCTGTGGAACCGGAGGTGTAGATAATGGAAGCAAGGTCCTGATCTATGGCAGTGCATATCTCATTATCCGAAGCATATGAATTAAGTATTTCCTCAAAGGAGTCCGCACCTTGGCAAATATCCCCGGTTGTAATAAAATGCTTCAAGTCAGTGCTCCTTACTCCTCTACTTACCTTGTTATAATCGGACGCATCCAGAATCAGCAATTTTATTCCGCAATTATTCAATATGTGTTCAATTTGCATTTCAACGGAATTTATGTTGATTGAAACAAAGACCGCTCCTATCTTGGCTGCTGCAAATATAGCTATAATATGCTCTATACAGTTGGGAAGGTATATACCTATCCTGTCTCCCTTTTTTATTCCAATCGCTTTAAGATATGCTGAAAATTTTAATACCGATTCATATACTTCCAGGTAAGAGATCTCTTTGCCGGGAAGTTGAATTATTCCTTTTTTATCGGGATAGTTTTCTCTAGCTTGTTTTAACAAATCAAATACTGTATATATCATAAAAAAGACCTCCTATTTATACAAGACATGTGTTTAATTCAGATGAATCTGGACTATATTCAACAAGGCTGCAGATTTCTTCGTATACCTGACTTAGTACCTCTTTTTCGTATACCTTTTCAATATTTATTGTGTTGATAAGATCTTTAATAATAGACTCCTTGTTGGACTTATTGTATTTCAAAGCTGCAAGCCTCATAGAATCAAATACGGTCAGGGTATGATTATATTTATCGATCAGCTCTTCAAATTTATTATTTGTTTTAAAGTTTTTTGCGATATAAATCAGCCTGTCCTTCATACATTTTTTATGCTCAAAAAGAGTATGGAATGCGGCATAGAAGAGCCTTACTTTATATTTAATTACATCTTCAAGATATTCCGGCAAATGATCATAGATTTTCATACCGAAAACACTCTTATCATCAAAATAAATATCAAAGAAATCCATTTCTTTATTTGCATCCCTGTCAGGGAAATCCTTTAAGGCCGAGTTGATAGAAAAAATGTAATCATGAAGGCCGCAGGAGAATTTATTTATGTCAAATTTGTAGACCCGGTCGCTTTTTTCCCGGAATCTAAAAAGTCTTCCGTATAATCTGTCCTGAACCCAGGCTTCTTTATCCTCTGTAAGGGCCAACCCATTTTCAAAGGCTCTGGCAAATGTTTTGTAGGCTATCTTATAGCATGTAAAGATTCTGTTATCGTCAAATCCAATCACCGATAGTTCTTCACTAGAATCGTCATAACCGTAAATTAAAATATCATGCACATAGTGATAGTCAGCTTTCATATAATTAGGCTTAACATAGTATTCATCCAAGAAAGTAAAAACATATTGATGACTGTCTATCTTGTCCTTTATATAAGTAAGTATATCAACATTAATTATAGAATTTCTGGGGATTTTGATGAATTCAAGGTGACTCTGAGCAGAAGTCCATCCGCCGTAAAAATCCAGCCATATTTCTTTATTGCTGTATCTGCCTAGCTTTTTGTCGTTATAAAATATCTGCGTATAATTCTCATAAAACCAAGGATAAAAGTTTTCATTTCCCAAAATAATACATAAGAGATAAGAGTTGTACAGGTAATTGTTAATATTATTCTGCAATTTTATTTCCAACTGTTTTGACTTCATCACCCAAATCCTCCTTCGAACAATGTAAAATCAGCTTGTCAAGGGCACAAATGAGACTTTTCACGGTTTCCCACTTGCTTGATACAATTAATGCAATTATGCGGCCAATGTATTTCGAGCTGTCATAGAACTTTTTTTGAGGAAGAGTTCCTGAGGTACATAGGATAATACCCTCTTTTTTATCCTTGTCGTATAATAATCCTTCCTTTGAGAGCATTTCACACATATATTTATAATTCAGTAGGTTTGCGGACACAACATTGTAATACTTTACCCTTGTTTTTACATCACCCATTATTTGAGCTAAAATTGAAGTATATGTCGACACTACAAGCCTTCCGTTAATCTCTACCACAGGAATAATTCCTTCATCGGTAATTATTGAGTCAACACCTGCAATTCCTTTGTAGCCCATTTCATACAAGGCTTTGCCGAGTTTCTTGCCAAAATTCATATACTCATTAATTACAGCATTGTCAAAATCCGAAGGATATTGGGAACCCTCATAAACAACACCTCTTAGAATTTGACGGGTGATAGAAAAAACATCTACTTCACCTTCATCAGATATATACAACTGGTAATTAACGTCGGACTTTTTATCATACCATCCCTCGACCACCCAGCGTCTTTCGGACTTATGCCTTGATAATTTATCAATCATTTTTAATACCGGTTCCAGTTTTCTTTCATCTTCAATAATGTAAGAACATTTACCTGAGGCACCATGGGGTTCTTTAATAATTACCTTATTAAAGCAGCAGGGTTCTTCTCTCAGTCGATAATATTCTTTTCTCACTTCATCTATTGAACCGCAAACCTTTCCTTCGCACACTCTGAAGCCTAATTTTTCAGCTAGGCAACGATTGTTGATTTTATCATTTATCAGAGCATTGATAGAGGAAGGGGAACCGATTATCTCAAGGTTACAGTTTTTGGCTATTTGCTCCTCGTGACAAGTGATAGCAAAGGGCATAAAATATGCCTTCTCCATACTTTCAGATATAGCCCTGATCTTATCCTGAAGCTTTTTATCTCTAAGTACCAGTTCGGATATAGGAGTTAATTCATCCGAATTCTCAGGGACAAGTATGGTGGGGATGGAAAAACCGAATCTCTTTAGCATTTCCAAATAATCTTTGTCCGGATACTCCCTGAGGATCATTATATCCTGCTTCCTGCATAAAAGGAGATTTACCTCCTCCATCCTGTTAACGATACCTTCCTCATAGGGGTCCGTAAAGCCTTTGCTTGTTTCATTCCAGTATTTCTCTGCACCGATATTGCACAGCCAAACTATAGTTTGGCTGTGCCTGTCTTCGTTAAGATACTTAAGTAAATCAAAGGTTCTCTTCATTTTCAGCCTCACTCAACGACAATTTTTTTGTGAAAATAATTCTTATAATGTGCTCCACTGTTGAGAAATTTTCATAAGTCAATAGTTCCGGTTCGATTTCAATTTCAAATTCTTTTTCCAGATCCATTACGAGACTCATCATCTGAATCGAGTCAATTCCAAGGTCTGTTCTTATATTTAGGCTTTCATTTATGTTGTCTATGTCATACTGTGAATTTGCTTTAATGATATCCATTACTCTACACCTTAGCTTTGAAGATAAAATCTTCTCCATACATATTGCCTCCCTTCATGAAAAACGGTTTATTTACTTTTACTTCATCAATATTCGATTCAACCAATACACTACTGTTATCCATAAAGATAATCTTTATATTTGCTTTCTCTTTTAGATCCTTAAAAAGCTTTATGTACTCCCTTCTCAATTTCTTTAGATAATATAACGTCCTGTTTTGCAGCAGCTTGCTTCTTAGTATTCTTTTGTTGGTGTGAAACAAGGGCTTTCCTCTTTTTTCAATTCTCTCGAGACATACATCAGGAGGTGTGTCAATAAAGTAAATATAGTCCGGCTGCCTGACGAACAGAGAAATCAGCTGGCCCAGTCTAAATTTTGCACCATTTACAATATCTCTGGTCAGACCGGTATAAATATACCGGTCTGCAATAACATAATAGTCTTTTCTCAGCAAAGGAAGTATTACCGTGAAATAGTCTATAAGAAAACTTATCCACTGGAGAAAGCTATATACCTCCTTTGTCAGTATATTTGCTTTATTGAAAAGCTTCATTATTTTTCTTATTAATGAGTTCGAGTTCCATTCGACGATGGCTGCCTTCTGGTTTCTATTTCTATAAAAATTGTATACTTCGCATATTACATGGCTCTTACCGGCACCGCTTATTCCTTCAAATGCTATTAAAGCTCCTTTACTCCTGCTTTTCGAGGATATATTAATATTCATGATAAATATCCGCCAAATTTAAATAATTCCGGATTCTTTTTTAGCTTCTTTAAATCTTATTTTAGTCGCATCCTGGTCAACCTCAAGAATTCTGTCGCTTTCAAATATTCGAGTAAAGAAGTCGTAATTCCATTTGAAGGGTTTTTCCTTTTCTACTCCGTATTCATCGAGATACCCCTTATCCTCCGGTTCTAAGGCCTTCATAACATATTCAGGGACAATATCTTCGTACATCAAGTTTACAAAATGGAAAGCATAGTAAAGTATTTTTTCGCACTTTTTGTCCCTGCAGAAATCTATAAGTTTGTTCCAATTGATTTCATCGGAAAACTTCTCAATGTAAAGTGCTATATCGGCGAACTTGTAGACTTTCAGGTCTCTTAGCTCATTAATCCAGTTTATAAGCGCAGCTTCCTTATATAAATGGCACGCTAGCTGGATAAGGAAATCCTCTCTGTCCAGAATATATGTCGTTGCTCCGCCTATATCAACCGGTATGGCCCTTTCAAGGAGCTCCGCGGTTTCTATCTTATACGGGCAATTTCCTTTCCACAGAACTTCAAAGTTTAGATCCACACGGATCACCGGTACAAAGGGATTATCAGTCTTTTTGAGGCATTCCATAAGCTCGTGGGTTGCTGCCCTGTACAAAAGTTTCTGCTTTTTGGTACCGGGGATTATTTCTCCGCTGTATTCATTAAACTCACCCTGTATATATCCTGCATCCTCCAATACACTGACTACCTTATCGGAATCCTTGACATCTATCAGGAAATCAAGGTCATTAAAGGTTCTGGTTTCAATTGAAGGATATACTTTTGCTGCAAGAAAATTTCCCTTGAGAATAGCTGCTTTTATCCCATTTTCATTGAACCGGTCAAAAATATTTTTTATTTCATTAAAGTAAGTTTGGTTTCGAAGCTCGTAGACCTTGCATTCATTTTTCATTACTTTGATAATTTCCTTTTCAATTTTGTCCAAAAGCCCGAGGTTCTTAAAGTGGTAGTACATCATGTTTAGTGTCCTGTGATTGATGCCTTGATATAGTATGTCTTTCCAATCCAGTCTATTTGAAACGATACTTTTTATCATTTCAACATCTGTTTCATTTAGAGTTCCTTTAGAACATAAAATTGTAAGTTTCCTTTCATTTGAAAGCTCATGAATAGTTTGTGGCATTTTATCCTACCTCCTTCGCAGTGTTTTCCATCTTTTTTATAATATATTGGGTTATACGCTGTGCATTTGAAAAGTTTTCCGGAGTAAGGGAAGCAATATCCACATCCACTCCAAACACATCTTCTATACTCATAACCACATCCACCAGCTTTATTGAATCAATACCAAGATCGGTTCTGATCCTTGAGACCTCTGTTATATTGCCCGGATCAACTTCTGAGTTTTCCTTTAAAATTTCGAGTACTTTTGATTTAATAGATAATTCATTCATTGCATTTTCCCCCTATTAGATTTTATTTTTATACTTATTACTTGTATCTTTCATTGGTAACTGTGATCCTGCCTTCCACTTCCGGCGCCACCTCCTTTTTCTCTTGTATATATTGGGTGAGAACATCCTTTAGTAATGCTCCGAAGCTTATAATCTTTGCATCTTTGAATTCCTCATAATAGTCACCTCCGTTGTAGAGGTAATCATTTATTGCCACTTTGTACAATTTATCTTTCTCCAAAGGCTTGCCGTCCTTTGTTACCTCTACCAGCCTTTGGCCGGCAGGCTTTGAGCCGTCAAATACATAGCTTATACCGGACACTTGCAAAAAGGCACCGTTAGAACCGCTAGGATAGGACCAAAGACCTCTTTCTATAGCTTTATAGATTAATTCACCTTTCAACTCAATTGTCAAAAGAGAGTTGGAAAAGGGAAGTACCTTCCCAAGCTTGTAAAGATTAATTTCTCCTTCCGGGATGCTTTCCCGTATACCGCCGCCGTTCATAATTGCAATATCCGCATTTCCAATGGACCTCATTGCATCGGTAAGCAAGTTGCCGAGATTTGTTTCGCTAGATCTCATCTGCGATCTTCTGCCGTTTAACTCAACCTTCGCATTTCCAACGATTTTTTGGGAATCTATTAGGGCAATGTCGTGATATTTTTTGGCTATATCCGCAAGCTTTTTATCTTCCAGGGATTTATCTTTTGTAGATTTGGTTTTCCATGAAACCTTTGATATTTTACCGTCTTTAAAGTACATCTTTCCGATACAGGCATGAGTTGTCCATGCACCGCCCGACACAATAAATGTGTCTTTAACCTTTTGAGCAGAAGTATAAAGTTTGTGGTAATGCCCGCATAGGACAAGGTCTATTCCATCCACTTCATCGACAAGCTTTTTATCTTCATCATCACCAAGGTGTGAAAGCAATATAACAACATCTGCTTTGTCTCCAAGCTCCTTCAATACTCTTTTGGCTTCCTTTGCGGGATCTTCTATGGTAAGACCGCCATTGTCTCTTGAGTTTGTGAATTTTAATGCAAAGGGAGTGGTAAGTCCGAAAAGACCTATTTTTTTGCCGTCCTTTTCAACTATTAAATAGTCATCAAATACATGCTCATTGTCCTTATAGATATTGGATGAGAGGACGGGAAAATTCAATTGGGACTTTATTTCCAGAAGCCTGTCAACCCCAAAATTGAAATCATGGTTTCCGGGCACCATAGCTGTGTAGCCCATCTGATTTACAATCTCTACTACACCCTGTCCTTTTTCAATATTTGCTTCATTGGTTCCGTGAAATAAATCGCCTGTATCAAGCAGCAGTAAGTCTTCATCTTTTGCTCTTTCCTGCTGAACAAAATAATTAATTAAGGGCAGACCCATTATGTTGCTTATATCATCAAGGCTATAATAACCTCCAACATCATCATCGAAAACGATATGACCATGAACATCAGCGGTATTGGCAAAGGTAATACTATCATCGTAATACCCGATATTATAAAACACATCATTAAAATCAATATAGTAATTTATCAGAACCCCTGTACAAACTAACACAATAGCGCAAAGAATTATTATATTTGTGTACTTCTTCACAAGTTTCCCTCCTATAAGTCAAAATAAGTGTATTTTTAAGATCGATTTAGTACATTGAGGTGCCGGAGCTGGAATAGTGTTTTAAGCCGTTTTTCCAAAGCATATAAACCAAAGCGAACATTGCTACACCCACTATGGGGGTCATGTATAAAAAACCATCCCAGAAAAGACTTAATTCAGGCTTTCTCAAAAAATACTGTGCAGGAAAATAGCTTACAAATGCAAAGGGAGTAACATATATTAATAAGTTTTGTATCAAAGCCGGATAAAAACTTATTGGATATCCTGCAAATCGCCTTGAGTTGAAAAATATCATGTTTCGCAGGTTGGTTGTTCTTATGGCCCAGAAATTGAAACAAGAAGAAAGCATAAATAATGAGGCCTGTATAATAGCTGCACCAACGAGTGTAACAATATAATAAAGGATATTTGTTGGTGTCCATTGGATTCCAACTGAAGTTGATGTTTTTATAAAGAGAATTAAACCTACCGCACCATGACCTAAGAAGGCGCAATGATCCATTCTCGCACATATTATTTGTGTCAGCAATCCAACCGGTCTTATCAGCAATCTGTCAAATTCTCCGGAATATATCACTGAGTCAAACTCCCTTATACCTGTAAAGAAAGCAACAAACAAGCTGTATGACAAAAAGAGAAAACTATACAAGAAAAGCATTTCATTCATTTCCCAGCCCTTTATGCTGATAAACTTTTTTAATATAAAGTAAATGACCAATACATTTACTGATTCCCTGCAGAAGATTGCGAAAAATGTTAATGTTCTGTCTAATTTATATTCAAGAGTTATCTTAAGGTTCAGTTTTGTAAACCTTGCAAAAAGCCTTATTGTATCAAATGTATTATTTAATAATTTCATATGCATTAACCCCCTTGAACCACCAGTTTTTTTGCTGCAGACTTCCAAAGAATATGACCTAACAGGAACAGGGTTACTATCCAAAAGGCTTGTTTTATGAGGCTTAGAATAATATCATTTGGAGGAACCTGTCCAAGATAAATAGATATTGGAATATAATATATGGAGCCAAAAGGGGTCAATTCAATGAAATTAACTAGTTTTTCCGGCAAAAACCATATTGGTATAAGGGCACCGGACAATATGGTAACAGCAGCATCCTTAATGGTAACCAGGCTGAAAGTTTTGTAGAACCAAAACGATGTCATCCAAATAATAAAGTTTAGATTATAGAGAACCAAATATCCCAGTACAACGCTTACAATAAAGTAAAACATATAAAGAAGAGAAAACGGAGGGAGCAATCCAAAGGCAAACATTGAAACTATTAATGCAGGTGTAAATTGCATTATGAGTCTAAACATCAGTACTCCTATATTATGTGACAGTATATATGCCTTGAAATTCATGGGTTTTAACAGATCCATAGAAACAAGTCCTGAGTTTACCTTGCCTTCAATAAGGTACTCATCCATCATAAATATAGTTTGTAGCAGCACTCCGAGTATCAGGTATGTTATAACATATCTAAACTGAATTCCTCCTAAGACCTCTTCTTCTTCATAGATAGCCTTCCATATGGATATATTAACCAAAATGACTATCAGGGCATTAATCAATCCGGCGAAATAATCCAAACGATACACGATATTGTTCTGAAATACCTTTTTGGCAATCTCAACATACATTCTTATCAAGGCATATTCCTCCTTGGTAAATATCTCTGATTATCTGTTCAATTTCCGGCTCTTGGATTGTAATATCCTGCACCTCATATTTTTGAGTCAGCTCATTGATAAGATTTGTGACCTGCATCAGAGTTTGATCTACCTTAAACTTTTTTCTGTTCCCATCGCTATTGATGAGCTTAACCCCGGCAAAACTTAAGTTTTTATATTCCTTTTGAAACTCGACTTCGACTATCCTGTAGTTTCCGAATCTGTGTTTTATCTCGTGGATGCTTCCGTCATATATAATGGTGCCGTTGTCGATGATTATCATTCTATTGCAAGTTTTCTCTATATCCTGCATATCATGGGTTGTGAAAAGCATGGTAGTTCCTTTTTCGGCGTTTATGTACTTTATAAACTCACGGATTCTCTCTTTTGCTACCACATCAAGACCGATTGTAGGTTCATCAAAAAACACCATCTCCGGATTATGGAGCATTGATGCCGCAATATCCGCCCTCATTCGTTGCCCTAGACTTAGCTGCCTTACCGGCTGATTCATAAATTTATGAATCTCTAAAAGTTCACTGAACATATCTAAATTTTTCTTATATTCTTTGTCCGGTATCTTATAAATAAATTTGAGAAGATCAAAAGTATCTATGACCGGAAGGTCCCACCAGAGCTGTGTTCTCTGACCAAAAACAACACCAATTTTTGATGCAACGGCTTTCCTATTCTTATATGGAGACAATCCTCCAATGCTTATTTCCCCTGAGGAAGGCACTAATATTCCGGTCAGCATTTTAACTGTCGTAGACTTTCCGGCGCCATTAGGACCGATAAATCCTACCATTTCACCCTTTTCAATAGAAAAGCTAATGTTATCTACCGCTTTTTTAATCTTGTATTCCGGTATCAGAAGGCTGTTGATAGCTCCCAATAACCCTTTCTTTTTTACATTTATCTTATATTCCTTAACTAAATTTTCTGACTTAATAAATGCCACCTTCGTATCACCCCTTTAAGTTTTTATTCTTTGGTTTAACTTTTTCAATCCTAATGCAAGTTGCTTGTATTTTTTTACAAATAAAATTTACCTCCTTTTCAAAATTCAATTATGAGTACAAAGTTTTCGACACGAAAATTAGGAACACTGTAAACTTAACAAAATACTTCAAATTGCGCGGGAATTTTCGTTGAATATTCTGTGTAAAAGCATTGAAAAAGAGTTGAAATTCTTTTGGATTCCATATGGATTATGGCACTGACGATGAAATTTACATATTCAAATTGATAAATTTGTGATACTATTATATCAAGTCTAGTAGCTGAATTATTTGTAAGAGTATTGGATACACAGATATAATAAATCATTTTTAGCATTATGAAAAATAGAAATTGGTGTTGTTTTATATATAATAATTAGGGGAGCAACTACTATGGATAAAAAAATATTGACTATTAAGCAGTTATTAGAAGTGATATTTGCAACTATAAACAGAAGCGCAGGTTATTTTGCAGGTGCGTACCTTCTTAAAGATGTTTCTATTATCTCGAAATGGAAAAGTGAAAAAGTGACACCCAAAAAAGAGGATATAAGTAAAATTGTAGAATTTGTGATTGGTGAATCAACGATTATTCAACAAAAAACCCTTCGAGATAAAATAAATATCCTTATAAAAGAATCTTCCCTTAGTACTGATATTAAAGAATTTATTCTTTGCATTGAAGATTTTGAAATTTTCCTAGAGGAAACTTTGACAATAGCTGTTTCACAGGACAATAGCTACTTTACCACTGTCATTGAGGAACAGAAAAGTGAAAATGTTGAGGAAAGCACATTTGCAGCCGAAGACGAACTCCTTTTACCCGAGGTCACTTCCAAATACTCTGAAGATACAAGTATGATTTTATATAAAGATAATAATCTATATTCTAAACCTAATTCATGTAAAAGTAATAATTACATAAATAAAATTAGGCGGACTTTAGTTTCTGCCTCAGTACTAGTCATTATGGCTTCGTTTATTTTATTCGAGCAACTAAGTATAGCAGATGATTCGAAAAAACCGCCCCAATCATCCTTCGCAAAAAGTGATAGTGGCATTTTAAAAATTCCTTCTAAGTCCTTCGAAGAAGAACAGGAAGAGAACTTAGCGAAATCTGTGATGACGAAGGATATAAATGAAGACAGCAGCATCAACTTAGAGGTCAGGCAAACTCCGGAGGCTACACCAGAGAATAACAGTGAGAATGCAGAGGTTACGCCAGAGAATAACAGAACCAATACGGAGTCTACGCCGGAGAACAACAGTACCAATACAGCAGTTAAGATAGAGGATAACAGTACCAATACGACGGTTATGTCAAAGGATAACAGCACCAATATAAAGGAGATAAGTCCACATACAGGTAACATAATTAATGGAGATAAGAATATCCAGATAAATGATTCTCAGAACATCATTATAAACATTAGTAATTAACAGACGGGGTTGGGGAGGGTGCAAATGTTAAAATTTTATGCTATCTTGCTAACTTTATGTCTAGTCTTTATGGTGCAGTTTATCAATAGTTCTGCGTCAAGTTCAAATTTAAAAACAGATAAATCTATAAATATCGAACTCAATAAAAAAGTTGTAGAAGGGACAGTATATGTCCCTGCAAAGGAAGTTTTTGAATCTCTGGGGTGGGAAGTTGCATGGGTTTCAAAGGACAAAATGCTTATTGCTGTTAAAGGTAATAAAAAAAATATCCTGAAAATTGATTCCAAAGAAGCGATCATAAATGGTGAAAATGTTGAACTTAACAATGCTGCCAGAATTATAGACGGCAAATTCTATATACCTGTTGATTTTGTAGCACAACAATTTGGAGAAAAAGTGATATGGGACAAGAACGGTAACATAATAATTGCCAGCCCGGATTTTGGATCAAACGTTATAATAAATGGACAGGGTAATATTATTATTGCAAAGGCAAAAGGGATAATTTTAGATATATTTGAGCCCATCAACAGTGATACTGCCTATGATTTATTAAGTACCGCAGATATCCTCCTGGAGAATAACAACATACCGGAAGCTATTGAAAAATATAAAAAGGTTTTGGAAAACATCTCTAAGGAAGAAAGTCCAACGGCTTATGCCCATGCGGCAAAAGGCATGGGAAACGCATACAGCATACTTGCTCAAATAAAAGATTCAAAGACAAATATTGAGAGGGCTATATCCCTATATGAGGATGCGATTTCAGTTTATTCTGCCGAAAATAATCCCATCGACTATTTTATTACCCTAAATAATCTTGGTAGTGCATACAAAATACTGGCGGAAACAACCGGAAGAAACAATGACCTTTTAAAAGCTATAAATTATTACAAAAAGTCCTTGGCTGTGGAGTATACGGAAGGTTATGCACTTGATTATGCATTTATAAAATACAACATGGGCTCTGCATATCTTAAACTAAAACACAAAAACCTGGCAATGGAGTGCTTGACGGAAGCGAAAGATATATATGAGAGCTATTTGGAAAAATGCGATTTTGATAATGATAGCTACACATGGTCATCAATACAATATGGTTTGGGAAACACCTATAAGCTTTTGTCAAAACTAATGCTCAAAAAAGGGTATGTGGAAAGAGCAATGGCCGCATATAATGAAACATTAAAGATTAGAAGTATAGAGTCTTATCCTTTTGATTATGCAGATATTCACAGAAGCATGGGGGAATTATACAGTGATATGGCTAAACGCGGTATTGGTAAAGACAGTTTTGAAAAAGCTTTAGAGGAATATAAGGAAAGCCTAAACATTTATTCGCTAGAAAAATATCCCATACATTATGCAAAAGTCAATTATGATATGGGGGACTTATACATGCTTGCGTCATACACACAGGAGGATGAGCTGAGTAATTTTATAAAAGCAAATAGAGCATTTAGGGAGGCGATGAAAGTAATAAATAAGAATGAGATTCAGGTTATAAAATAAAAAATATTAATGGCTTAAGGGGAGGAAGAATGAGTTTATGTTCAAAAAAATGGGGATAATAGTAGTAATTGCCGCAACAATATCATGTTTTTTTATGTTCACGTGCAGTGCAGATTCAAATAGTGAGGTACTGGTAGATATAAATAATGTGCAAGTAAAAATGGATATTCCGCCGCGTATAGTAAACGGTGAAGTATTTGTACCTGTCAGGGAAACTCTCAACCTTTTCGGAATGGAGGTAGAATGGGATCATTCTTTAAGAACAGCTGTTGCAGCTAAAGAAAACAAAGCTATCAGTATAAAGGCTGAAAGTAATAAAGTATTGATAAATGATAAATATATAGATTTCAATTCTTCTTCTTTTATACATAATGATAGACTTTTCATATCTGCAGAGATTTTTGAGTATGGATTTGGTATGGTTTTTAATTTCGACAGTGAAAAAAACATATTGAATGTATGGAGTATGGATGAAAATGATATTACTATTGGCGGCAATGAGAATATTATGATAAAAGATTGTATTGATAGTATCATAAATATTACGCGAAGATATAGGCCAGATAAGATTAATGATGAAATGGAGAATGCAAATAAATTATATGATGACAGCAAATATATTGAAGCCATAGAAAGTTATGAAAAGATCCTGGAGGGCATATCTAGCAAAAAAAACCCTGAGGAATACGGTTATATAAATTTAAGTATTGGACATGCGTATTTAATGCTATCTCAAAACGCCGATATGGAAAGGAACGCTATTAATGCTATAGCAGCATATAAACAGGCATTAACCGTTGACTCAAGTAAGATACAAGGAGCAGCAAATTACAGCTTAGGACATGCATATAATATGCTGTCCAAGGTAAGAGACAGCGTGGTAAACAATAACTTGGCCTTAGAGTATCTTGATTCCGCTTTGAAAGTATTCAAACTTGAAAATTACCCGTTAGAGTATGCAAGGATACAATTGCAAAAAGGAAGCTCTTATATAGGTCTGTATGCATGGGGCGGAAATGTTGAAAATATTCACAGTGCTATCAGTGCTATTGAAGAGGCATTAACGATTTTCGAGGAAGAATATATAATCGGCTATGCAATGGGCCAGAATAATTTAGGGATATGCTATTCATATTTAAGCTATTCGGAAAATCCCCGGGAAAATCTAAATAAAGCTATAGAGGCATATGAAGATGCCCTGACTTTCTTTAATAAAAAAGAATTTCCATATGAATATACCAATATAAAAAATAATCGGGGACTTTGTTATATAAATCTTGCAAATATAAATAACTAAAACTTCGCACTTATAAAAGTCCCTGTGCACCTTGAAAATTCAATATTATTTGGTGATAAAAATGGCATGAGACCTTCAACATTGGTATAATTGAGTTGAGAGAAACAATCAAACCAAATGGAA
>NZ_RLII01000018.1 GCF_004102745.1 Acetivibrio mesophilus
GTAGATTAGAGAACTACATTTAAAAGCATTCACCCCCACCGCCCTCAAGGGCTCGTCCTCATCGCCGGACGGGCTAGACCTCACAAAATTAAAAGCGGTGAGAAAAAGGACAGAATACCCTATTATAATCAATTATGGCCAAATCGAATCAAATTTATGTATAAAACTCGGCAAAACTGGCAATAATATATAATGAAGAAATGATTTAAGGTAACATTCTGTAAACTTCAAAAATTCAAAATTTCTTGCTAAGGAGGATTGTAAAAATTCCGATACACAAAATTATTTACATTACCAAAACAAAAGGGGCAGTAGTCCCCTTTTGTTTTGGTTATTTAAAAACCTTTTTTTTAAGGCGTTTTAACAGACCATCTTTGTTTTTTTCTCTCCACATTCCTATAGAGCGGTCAACATTTTCAAAATGCTTGTCAAGCTTACTTTCAAGCCTCCTGACATTATTTTCAAAACATGCCCCGAGCTCAAGCTTAGTTTTATTGAGCTCGTTGCTCATATGCTCCTTTGCCAACTCTACCTCTACAGAAAAGCTGTTGGTCAGCTGCTTTTCGAATTCTTGGAAGAAAGTTTTTATATCAAGGGTACTTTCGGTGTAATTTGGCTTTGCTACAGGTACAGTAATATCCTCAGTCACGACTGGGGGAGGTTCTGTTATCACATTTTCCGATTGCAGAATTTTTTTTATAGCCTTAATCTCGAGTCCTTCATCCCTCATAGCCTTAATCTTATACATAATATTGGCAAGTTCTGGCGTATAGTACCGTCTACCCCTTTTGTCCTTTGGGACATACAGATTGAACTCCCTTTCATAATATCTTAAAGTATGATCGGTAACATTGAGATATCTGCTAAGCTCTGTGATGGAATAACGGTCTTTTAAAACTTCCACTTAAATACCTCCATTTCTTTTTTTGAAGCATATTTATAAAGCTGGTTAGCTGCAAATTTAGAAAACTATACTTTCTGGAAACAAACAGTTCATTGCATTTCGATATAGCCCATAGATCATTTGTACCAAGGGGCACAATAAACTAATACCTTTGTAATGAAGGCAAGTACTATAATAACACCAATACCTTATTGTGTAAATGTTTAGACGATTATTTTCTCAATATTTCCAGAACGGATTTCATGTCACCGGGTATTGGCGCAGTAAGTTCAAGGGTTTTTTTGGTGAAAGGATGCAAAAAGACAGCCCTTGTGGAGTGAAGTGCTTGCCTGTCAAGGATTTCGGGGGTTATGAAAGAAAGACTGTTTCGGGTAATATAGGATTCATTGCCCAAAACAGAGTCGGGAGTATCGGCGAAAGGGTATAGGGTATCACCGATAAGAGGATGACCGATGGCTTGGCAGTGAACCCTTATCTGATGAGTCCTTCCGGTCTCCAGTCTGAATTTAACCAATGTAGCGTCATTTAGACGCTCCAGTACCGTATAGTGAGTCACGGCAGGGTCCCCATCAGCAGAAATATGCCTTAGCATTATGCTTCCGGGTTTTCTGGCAATGGGAAGATCTATTGTCCCACTGTCGCTATCTAAGACATTGTGCACAATACCAATGTACTCTTTGAGAAAGGTTTTGTCATTCATCTGACGAATAAGGAATTCTTGGGAATAAGGATTTTTGGCAAATATAATAATACCGGAGGTATCTCTGTCCAGTCTTATAACCGGGCGAACCTTTTTAATGATCCCCTTTTTCTTAAGATGAAACGATATGGCATTGGCAAGGGTACCGGTGGGGTGCGAAGATGTAGGATGTACAACGATGCCGGGCTGTTTGTTCAAAGCAATAAAGGCCTCATCTTCATAGATTATATCTATGGGTATGTCCTGAGGCTCAGTGAGCATGGATGACTCATCAAAGTCCAGGTCCACTTCGATAATATCTTTTTCGCAGACAGTGGCATTGACATAAACAGGAGATTGGTTGCATAGAATTTTACCCTGATACTTTAGCTTTTTAATGAGCCTTTCGGAAAGCTTAAGCTGGTTTTTCAATATATATTTTACGGTCTTACCCGAGGTTTCTTTATCAACTGTATATTTTAAATTCAAATGTTATCACCATATAAATATTATTACAGCATAGTCAAAAATTCAAGGCTTAATGAAGTCCTATGCAACAAGGGGACTTTTGAAAATTGGATTAAGTGTTTGTCGGATCAATTAAATACTTCTTTACTGCAGTATGGGCATGATAATTTATTATAAGACCTATTGTCGCTGAGGATAAAAATGCAAAACCCAATATGCCTACAGGCAGGAAAATTGATAATAGAATTATTAATCCTAAACATAATAAATAGACAAAAAAGTTCTTAATGAAGTTTATTATTGTAAGTATAAATGCGTTTTTATATACTTGCAAAACCGTCAGATTAATTGTAACCATAATCTGATATATGTACATGTGCATTATTGAAAAGAATACGAATTCAAGCAAAACCAAACAATATACAGCTATACCGATTATGCTTGTCTGGGCGCGGAAAAAATTCAGTTCATAAAGCAAAACAGCTGTTATAGCTATATCAATTAATGATACCATCAAGCTCTGCTTCCAATTTTTCTTTGATTGTTTAACAAAATCACTGAGAATGAAGGCATGTTCTTCTCTTGCAAAGTTTCTCAGAATATAAGTAAAACCAGCTTGAAAAGGACCGACTGTAACTATGGGTACACATACCAGAAGACTAATTGTAATATATCCTATATAATAGTTTAGACTTAACAATTCCTTATCATTGGTAAAGAAATAACTGCTGAAGAAAAATGCAATTAAAATTGCCGGAAGATTTAATATAATACTCATCAGGTTCAGCAAAACTATATTGGTAAACTTATCCGTATAAATATCAATAAACTTTTTTAGTCTGGATCTGTTATCTTTCTTTTCTAACTCCTGTGATTTAAAGGGTTCATTTGAAAGACTCGACATTTTGCTTTGCACATCCTTTAAGGTTAATTCTTAAATTGCTTATTTCCATTTCCTATGAAGGGGATGAAGCAATAATCATTCTATCAAGTGTAGCTAATATATTCAATGGAAAATAAGATCAAATTCTGCTAATGTAAAAAATATGAACAAAACAACAAAATTGTCATGTAGAAATCAGGTAGCAATTTTTATAACATTTTGAAGTAAGGCAACTTGAGATAAATCAGAGTAGAACAGAAATGATTTTGCATGTTTAAAAGGAGAGAGAAAAATGAGTACGAACACAACAGTTGTTGCTGAAAAAGGGATGGTAAAACAGAAAAGTCGTAGTGAGTTTGCTAGAAAATTCCATCGCCAAAAACCTATTCTCATTCTTTTGATTCCGGGGATACTATGGTATATTATATTTAAATATACCCCAATGCTTGGAGCATTGGCAGCATTCACTGATTATGGAACAAAAGCTAAAATATCTTTTATTGGCTTTGAGAATTTTATACAACTATTTACATCCCCTGGATTTTGGGGAGCTTTTCGTAACACTTTAATTATCAGCTTTTGTAATTTGCTATTTTATTTTCCGCTTCCGATTATTCTAGCACTTTTAATGAATGAACTCATATTTGTAAGACTCAAACGACTTGTGCAGTTTATTGTTTATATACCGCACTTCTTTTCTTGGGTTGTAGTAGGAGCAATATTTGCAATGCTATTGTCGCCTAGTGAAGGTATTGTAAATCAGATAATCATGTCTTTAGGAGGAGACCCGATATATTTTATGGCTGACCAGAATTGGTTCAGATCGGTGCTTGTGGGATCATATATGTGGAGAGACGTGGGTTACGGTACTATTATTTATATTGCTACAATTTCCACTATTGATGTTCAGCTATATGATGCGGCTACTGTCGATGGAGCTGGATATTGGCAGAAAATGCTGTATGTTACGTTGCCGTCTTTGAAAAGCACTATTGCAACTGTTCTCCTGCTTACTGTTGCGCGTGTACTTCTTATATTCGAACAGGTGCTTGTCATGTATGTACCATCTGTTTACAGTGTTAGTGAAGTATTGACTACATATTCATTTACCGAAGGCCTTCTTAATGGAAACATTGGATATGCAACTGCGGTAAGTCTCTTTACAGCTGTGGTAAGTGCAATATTGGTAATAGGCTGCAATAAAATCAGCAAGAAGTTCCTAGGAGAAGGTATTATTTAATTAACGGGGGGTGAATAAAGTGAGTAGAGAGAGTTCAGGAACACTACAGTATACAAGCGTTGGAAGAAAAGTGTTTAATATAGCAAATGCCTTGTTTTTATTTCTTGTGAGCATGGCAGTTCTTATTCCGCTTCTCATTGTAATAGTAACATCTCTTTCGCCGGATTCGGTAGTGGCGAGAGAAGGGTATGTTCTCATTCCTCAGGGAATTACCTTTGAGAACTACACTAAGATATTTAAAAGCGGATATATGTCAGCGTTTCGCAATTCAATTATAGTTACAATTTCTTCCACACTGGTTTCAATGGTACTGACAGTGGTGATGGGATATGCAATGGCTCAAAAGGATCTTATAGGAAAGAAATTTTTGATAAGGTTCGTTGTTGCCACTATGGTTTTAGATGCGGGTATTATACCGTTTTATCTGGTTGTAAAGAATTTAGGTATGATAGATAGTTATCTGTCTCTCATTATACCTACAGCAATTTCAACTTATAATCTTATTCTGATGAAGAACTATATGAGCTCAATACCTACAAGTCTTATCGAAGCAGCAAGAATTGACGGGTGCTCGGAGTTGGGAATTTTGTTCAGGATTGTAATTCCCGTTTCCATACCTATTATCGCAGCAGTAACATTATTCTATACGGTTTCACATTGGAACAACTACCTTCACGTGGTTATGTTTATTAACGACAGTAGCAAATATACACTTCAGGTTTTATTAAGACAGCTGATATTCCAATCGGAATCTGCGATTTCATCTGCATCGGCGTTAAATAACTTTAAAATGGCCGTTATGGTAATGACTATGATACCAGTACTGATTTTATATCCTTTTATACAGAGATACTTTATATCCGGCATTATGCTGGGATCGATAAAAGAATAATTTTTCTAAGCAACACATTTATTATATAATTATAAGAAAGGGGAAAAGAAAATGGTTTTGAAAGGAGCAAAAAAAATGCTTTTTGGAAGAAGACTTTCAGCATTGTTGCTTTGTTCTGTAATGTCAGTTTCTTTACTTGCCGGATGTCAAAATGATAAGAAGACATCGGAAGATGGAGCAGAGGAAAGGGTTAAGTTGACTTTTTGCATGTCCCAGACAGGTTGGGGAGGAGAAGCTGTCGACCCTGAACTAATGAAGGAAGTTGAAAAATATATTGAGGAGAAGACAAATACTGATCTGGAAATCATAGCACCTCCACAGAGCAGTTATAATGACAAGTTGAATGTTCTTTTGACTTCAGGTGAGATTCCGGATATATTTGTAGTAAGAAAAGCAATGGATAATATTCAGGTTATGGCTTCGAGGGGCTATACAATGCCTATGGATGACCTGATAAAAAATGCTCCGGAGATTACGTCACTGGTTGACCCAGAGTATTTAGATTATCTCAAGGTAAATGGAAGCCTTCAGGCTGTGCCTATGTATGTGCCGATGTCTAAAATCATCTGGCTTAGAAAAGACTTTATGGATCAATATGGAGTAAATCTCTCCGAAACACCTACAACTCAAGAGTTCTATAATGAGATGAAGAAGTTGGCAGGAAAGGGTATTACACCATTCACATTCCCAAAATTTCTTGATAATCTGCCATTTTTCTTTAATCCTTTTGGTGCTTACTATGGCATCGGAGTTGATAAAGACGGAAAATATTACGATGGATTCAATACTCCGGAAGCAAGAGAGGCACTTAGCTATGTTGCAAAGCTTTATAAAGATAAGATTTGGGATCAGGAATTCCTAACCAATGAAAATGCAACCATTAGAGAAAAATTGTTTTCAGGAAAAGCAGCATCCACCATAGACTATTTTAACAGATATATATATTTTGTTAATGAAAGCGAGAAAGTTAACGCAACTACAGAGTTTGTTCCTATATATGAACTCAAAGGACCTAACGGTCAGGGTGGAAACTTGAATGAGGCTATTCAGGATGTAATCTGTATCTCCTCAAAGTCAAAACATCCTGAAAAGGCAATGGAAGTAATCAAGTATTATTTCTACTCCCAGGAAGGTGTCAAGTTAAGGTGCCTTGGGGTAGAGGATAAGCACTACACTATTGAAAACGGTTATATCAAACCTATGGAGAAAGCTTTAAATTCAGGTTATAAATGCGATGTAAATCAGTTCTTGTTATACTACCCTAAATTTACAGATTATGGATTCAAATGGGATGAAAGTACAGAGAAATTACTGCCTCGCCAGATGGAACTTGTGGAAGAAGCAAACAAACACTTAGGACCGAAATATTTGATACCTGGAGGAAAGTCAGACCTTTATGACAAGAATCTATCGGCATATAAGAAAAAGATTGATGAGATTTCATCAAAGATTATTCTAGGTACTATTACTGTAGATGAAGGCTATGAAGAATATGAAGCATTCTGGAAGAGCATTAAAGGTGATCAAATGTTAGAGCAATTAAATAATTAGTATCCTCTTTCAATATAAAAATATATATTCTTGAACTTGTAGTTGAGGCTGCAGGATGCGGGATAATCTCTCATCCTGCAATTTCATTTTAGATATAGTGGCAGTCAAAGTAATTGAGATAATGTAGGCCAGACATTCCATTCATCTTTATGTATACCTGTGATATAATAAATTTATAGTGTTTTATTAGGTTGGGGTTTTAGTTTATGAGGCGTAATTATAATGCTGAGGTTAAACAAATCAAAAGTGATCATAGAATATTTACTACAAAGAAAAAGATCATTTTCTACTTCTTTATAGCTGCCCTTATTATCTTCTTTATTTTTAACTGGATGTTTTACAGGATGTATTCAGAGAATATTGAGCAGATTTTAATCACAGAAAGCAAAAACGGATTAAGCAAGACAATGGAATATGTAGACATGATTATAAAAAACATGGAGTACACTGCCGATGTTGTGCAAAATAATCTTCAAATACAGAACAAGCTTGAGAATGGGGACCAGGACAAACCCAATGATTATTTTGTCGACAAGGATATTGTAGATACCCTTAAAAGTATTGTTACGTATTCTTCCAATAGCGCTGCTTCCATTGACCTGTATCTTTATATAAGCAAAAAGCTGTATACCAGTGATTATGGCGTCTATTCCGAGCAGCCGAGAGAAGTGACGGATTATTATAGGGAGCTTGTGGATAAGAAATTCTTTCTAACGGATGGATACCGCAAAAAGCTTGGTTTCTTACCGGACAGAAACTACGAGCAAATCACTATGATAAGACCTATGTATGTATTGTCTACCGGTGCAAAATCCGGGGTACTGGCGGTGAATTTCGATAAGTATTATATCAAGAATATCATTCGCAGCAAATCCGAATACAATAATATGATTTTGGACAGCAGCAATAACACAATGATTAGCACTTTTATAGATAAAAACGTATTTGTTCAAGAGCAAATAGAAAATCTTAAATCCTATTTTGAGGGAGAAAGTGGAGAAAAATTGTGCTGGATTGATGGAGAAAAGTATGTTCTGGTATACGATACATCAAAATACTCCGGTTGGAAGTATGTAACCTTAGTTCCCGCAAGCTCATCAATGCAGCAAATGACAGAACTTAGAAACTCTATATTTATTCTTTTTCTCATTATGAATGTGGTAACTGCAGCTACTCTTATTCTTCTGCTATCCAAGACTGTTTACAGAAAACTGAACAGGCTAATCGTCTCCATGAGACAATTGGAAAAGGGAAATTTCAATATACACATCAGGCATAAAGATACAGATGAGTTTGGATTTATTTATTCCAGATTTAATGATATGGTGGAGAAAATACGTTATCTCTTTGGAGAGCTTTACACGCAGAAACTACTGCAGAAAGACGCGGAATTGAAGCTTTTGCAGTCAAAAATCAATCCTCACTTTATATATAATATTTTTGACAATATGAACTGGCTGATTCAATTGGAGCGGTATGAAGAGCTTGAAATATTGGTAGACTCCGTATCAACTTATTTCAAACGCAGCCTCAACGCAGGGAAAGATTTTATCTCGGTGGCAGATACTCTACAGCAGTTGGAGAGTTATGTCAAGATACAAAAAATCCGCTTTAAAGACCGTTTTGAATGCACTTTTGATTTTGATGATGAAATTATTGAAATGATGATACCAAATTTTATGCTGCAGCCTCTGTTGGAAAACGCTATCTGTCACGGTGTAGAGCCGAAGACAGGAGAAAGCCTGATACAGGTCAAAGGAATCAGGATTCGTAACAAGGTCTTCTTTACAATTGAGGATGATGGCGCAGGCATAAACTCCGATACATTGAAAAAAATCTCCGACTTTCTCGCAAACGACAAGGTCGATGAAGATAATTATTTTGCTCTTGCAAATATCAATAGACGCATCAAGCTTTACTATGGCGAAGAATACGGTCTGAGCATACGCAGTACTGAGAGTGTTGGGACTAAGGTTACAGTTATTATACCTTTTAATTTTAATAAGCCTTTGGAGGGGAAGTTATGCTAAAGATGCTTATAGCTGACGATGAGCAGATTATTCTGGACGGACTTAAGCAAAGTATTGATTGGAAAAGCTATGACATTGAAATTGCAGGAACAGCAAGAAATGGTATTGAAGCACTGGAACTGGTAAATACCTTGAAAGTCCACATTGTCGTCACTGACATCAGGATGCCGGGATTAAGCGGCCTTGAGCTCGTAAAGGAGATTCGCAAAGCCAGACAGGAGGTTAGAATCATAATCATCAGTGCCTATGAACAGTTTGAGTTTGCACAGGAAGCGATTTCCCTCGGTGTGCTATCCTATATTACAAAGCCACTAAAAAAGAAAAAGATTATAGATGAGGTTTTAAAAGCGCGGGACGCTATTTTGAAAGAAAAGCGGGAAAGAGAAAGCATAACCCGATTGGAAGAGCTGTACAAAAATAATCTTCCTATCTTAAGAGAGCATTTTCATAATAATTTGATTATGGGCAGAGCAAGACTTACGGGAGACTTTACCAAACAGTTTGCCTTGTATGAAATTGACCTTGATAACTCAAATGTGGGTGTGGCAGTATTTACTATTGACGATCAAACAGAGACTCCTGATGAATTCTTTGAAAAGAGTTTCCAGCTTATAAATTTAAGAATTGCTGAAATGGCTAGGGAGTTTCTCCCTGAATGCTACAAAAAGATTGTGTTTCAAAGCTATAACAATGAAGTAGTGATGATATACAATGCGGGGTGTGAGTTTACTGCTGCTATTAAAGATGTTACTCTAACGGCTGAAAAAATTAAGAACTCAATACGCCTTGAAACAAAAGTATCTGTCAGTGCCGGAGTGGGAAGAATCTATCCTCATATTAGGGATGCTTCTCTTTCGTATCAGGAAGCTGTAAAGGCACTTAATTATCGGTTGGTTTATGGAAATAATACTGTACTGTATATAGACAATGTCGATATGAAAGAGATGAAGCATGCGCATCTTTTCAATGACCTCATTGAAATACTCAGAAACCTTCAGAACATTCTTTCTACAGGCAAAGCCGATGAGGTAAAGAAGCTTACCAGAGCAAAAATTTCTCAGATAATTAGCTGCGGAAGCATTCCATATTACTATGTGCAGCAGGTATATTGTCAGCTTTTGTCGTCGATGTTAAGGACACTTTATGAGATGAACATATCCCCGGAACAGTTGTATGGAACTCCTGTACATCTATACGGAGAGTTTTTCAAAAAGAAGACTCTCGACGAGATTGAGGAATGGTATGATGACCTGGTGGAACGGGCATGTGCGGTTATCAACCAAAAAAAAGCGGAAAAGGCGGGATGGGTAATAAATTCTGCAGTGAGCTATATAAAAAAGAATTGCAAGAGGGATATATCCCTTGGTGAAGTGGCGGAGTTTGTTAATCTTAATCCTTCCTACTTAAGTCGGCTTTTTAAGGAGGAAATGGGCATTCAGTTTGTGGAATATGTTAGAAATGTAAAGATGGAACTTGCAAAGGAAATGCTGAAAAACAGCAGCAAGAAAATCTATCAGATCTGCGAGGAGCTCGGCTATCAAAACGTCCAGTACTTTTCCACCGTCTTTAAAAATACCGTCGGCATGACCCCTGTTGAATACAGAAAAATGAGTATGGCTGAGTAAATCAAGGAATTGAAAAAGTATACGAAGGCACAAGGAAAATATTTTTGCATTTGAATACAAGCATTATAGGAGGAATAGAAATGAGAATAGGTGTAAGAGCCCATGATTTGGGAAAACAATCGGTGGAAGAACTGGCACAAAAAATATCTGAAATGGGCTTTGACTGTATACAATTGGCACTTTCAAAGGCAATTTCCGGAATGGATTTCAGCTTAGGAAAGCTGAATCCCGGGATGGCTTGGCGAATCGGGAAAACCTTTGAACGGTATGGAATACAGATTGCAGTATTAGGCTGTTATATCAACCCTGTGCATCCAGATAAGGAAGAGAGGAGACGTCAAATTGAGAGATTCAAAGAGCACTTGAGATTTGCACGGGGTTTCGGCTGCGGAATTGTAGCAACCGAAACCGGTTCTATCAATGCAGACTTTTCATTCCATCCGGATAATCATGGAGAGAAGGCTTTTGGTGAATTGGCAGATAGTGTAAAGGAAATGACCGATGAGGCAGAACGTTTTGGTGTGATTGCAGCAATTGAAGGGGTTACTCGATATGTGACCCATACTCCGGAAAGGATTGCCAAACTACTTGAAGTTGTTGATTCAAATAATCTTCAGGTGGTTTTTGATCCGGTCAATTTAATTTCTATTGATAATTACCACGACCAAGAGGGTGTCATCACAAGATCCTTTGAGCTTTTTGGAGATCGTATTGTCATACTGCATGCCAAGGATTTTGTCGTATCCGAGGGACGAATGATTACGGTTCAGGCTGGAAAAGGAATGCTGAACTACGACCTCCTTTTTAAGCTGCTCAAAGCGAATAAGCCGGATATTAATATACTGATGGAGAATGCCAAACCCGAAACCATGGTTGAAGGAATAGCATATCTAAGAACGAAATATTTCAATGCACTTTGATTTTGCTTTACTCACTAATGTCAAAATTGCAGGAGGTTAGGCGAATTCCGTAGGAATTATCAAATTCAGCCGCCAAACCTTCCTGTCCGTATATTGTTACATGGTCAAAACAGATATCCTCTGTGTTGCAGCAATAGATCCCTCTCTTTTTCATCGGCTGAAGGCCGCACATCATTGCAGGTATTTCCTCCGTCGGGTTTTCTGCCATTGAAACAGCAACATGGCTAAAGGTTATTTGGCTTACAGGCATCTCCGGAAGTCCGAATATAAATACGGCAGCAGCACGGGCATTTCGTGCAATGATATTGCAGAATCGAATGTTCCTAAAAATCGGCGTAGAGGAAGAAACGAGGTGGGCAGACCTGTCCTGAACTTCATTACTTTTTCCTCCTTCGCCACAAAAATAGTACTTATTCATAACTATTGGGCACATTACATCATTCATTACCAGATTGCTGACTAAAATATCTTCGACAATACCGCCTCTTCCTCGACGGGTTTTCAGGCGTATTCCTCTATCGGTGCCTTCAAATACACAATTGGAAATGACAACGTTTCGAACTCCTCCGCTCATTTCGCTTCCGATAACCACTCCTCCATGACCGTGTACCAGGGTACAGTTGACGATGGCGATATTCTCGCAACTAATTCTGGTATTACACTTTTCCGTACCGGATTTGATGGTAATACAATCGTCTCCAACATCTACATAGCAATTGGAAATACGTACGTTTTTGGATGAGTCGGGGTTTATTCCATCGGTATTTGGCGAGTCTGGAGGATTTATGATTGCAATATTATTAATTGTAACGTTGTTGCAACGAATGGGATTAATCGTCCATGCCGGTGAATTGATGAGTGTTATTCCATCGAGGGTTATTCGGCAGGAATCTTCAAAACTAATCAGGCGGGGCCTGGGATAAGATAGTGCTCCTGCTTTAAACTGCTTCCACCAAAAATCTCCCTGACCGTCAAGGGTGCCTTGTCCCGTGATAGATACGTTATCTAGATTTCTGCCGTAAATCATGGGCATGTATGCCTCATGTTCGGCACCTTCCCATTGGGAGCGAATGATGGGATAGTCTGAAGGGTTTTGTGAAAAAACAACGCGTGCTCCGGCACTTAAGTAGAGGTTCACATTGCTTTCCAATTCAATGGCACCTGTAAGAAAAGTTCCTGAGGGTACATATACTGTACCGCCACCGCTGTTAAAGCATGCCTGAATGCAAGAGGCAAAAGCCGATGTACTTAAAACTGCGCCGGTAGCATCGGCTCCGAATTGTGTAATATCAAATATTGTAGACATTATATCTTATCTCCTTCGTATGGTATTTTATCTCCGAGTCTTATTATTTCTGCTACTGCTAAAATGAGAGGACCGTAGCCTTTATAATCATTTGTGACTACGGGCTCGCTGATATAGTATGAAAATGAACCGTCACGATAGGGATTTCCTCCAAGTCCTGCGACAGAACAGACGTTTTTAAGATCGACAAAACCGTCAGTAGTGAAGTCGATAAAGTGTTCTAAGATACCGTCAAATGCCTTACGGATATGGGGGATGTATTTATCATCGAGATATCCCATGCGAATTCCTTTTGCCAGAGCATATGTAAACATACATGATGCGGAGGATTCCGGATAGTTTCCAGCTTCGTCCGCTTTATCGAGAACTTGATACCACACTCCCAGTGAGGAATCTTGTACCGAAACAATAGCTTCTGCAAGGTCGCAGAGAATTGCAATAATGGTGCTTCTTTTCTTATGATTTTCAGGGAAAAAGTCTAGTATATCTACAAGGGCCATAGAGTACCAGCCCATGGCGCGGCCCCAGAAATGCGGAGAACAACCGGTGATGTCATCCGACCATTTCATGCCCTTGCTTTCGTCCCAGGCATGGTAAAGAAGTCCGGTTTTTGGGTCTCGAGTTTGCTCATTGATTAAAATAACCTGAAGGGCAATATCATCAAAGTCCTTTAGAGTATTCATCATCGACGCATATTGGGCGTAAAATGGAGAGCACATATATATACCGTCAAGCCACATTTGGTGAGGGTATATTTTTTTATGCCAAAATCCCCTCTGAAGATTTCGTGGCTGAAGATAAATCTGATTTCGAAGCACTGAAGCCGCTTTCATATAACGTTCATCACCGGTAAATCTGTATAAAAACAGAAGAGTTTTTCCGGGATTTATGTGATCGAGATTTAGCTCGGAAGCATCATAGCCGGATATACTTCCTCCGGCATCTATGAAGCGATCCATATTATCTTTAATGTATCGAAAATAAATATCTTCTTCTGTTTGTTGCCATACGGATTCAATTGATTTAAGTATAAGGCCGAATTCATAACACCATTTCTCCATATACTTCGATTGGCGGTTCATAGCTGAAAAAGCCATTTTTTTCAGAAGAACAGAATTATCCATATTATCAAAACTCCTTTTCCGCTAATGAATTTACTCTTATCTTTTATATTTAGATTATACAATGGCGCAAAAACAAAATCTGCGTGAATCCTGCTTAAAAATATAAATTTCAATCATATATTGCTTAGAGCTATAAGAGCTGATATAATTATCATAAAAGGGGATGGTTGTTATCAGCAACAATATAGAGATTTATTCAACAGAGGATAATGCTTTTTCAATTTCCAGTAGTGATGTAATCGGCTACTTTTCAATGAGTAAAAAGCATGTTCACGAAAAATATGAAATATATTATCTTTTATCAGGGGAGAGGTATTACTTTATAAAGGACCAGGTTTTTCGAATAAAAAAAGGTCATTTGGTCTTTATAAATCAGGGAGAAATGCACAAGACCACCGATGCCGATCTGCCGGATCACAAGAGAATGTTGGTGTATTTTGAAAAGAGATTTATAGAGACTCTTAACGGTTCAGTATCGGCACTTCTCGATTTTATGGCGCAAAAAAAATACAGCGTTATGGAGCTTTCTTTAAGGGATCAGAACTACATTGAAAACATATTTAGGGAGATGACTGAAGAAATAATAAAAAAGCCCACTGGTTTTGAAGTACAGTTGCAGGGACTTTTGATGAAGCTGCTTGTATTTATATCAAGACATGTGGATGAACATAATGAAAAGGAGTACTTTTCCAACTGCCCGAAACACGAAAAGATAGCGGATATTGTGAAGTTTATCAATACCAATTACAGTGAGCAACTGTCCGTCGGTGAAATTGCAGAACGTTTTTATATCAGCCAGTACTATTTGTGCCGTACGTTCAAGGAGATTACCGGATATACAATTGTGCAGTACATAAACACTGTTCGTGTGAAAGAGGCCAAGAAGCTTTTGAGCCACGATAATCTAAAAATGATTCAAGTTGCCGAAAAAACTGGATTTGGCAGTATTGCGCAGTTTAACAGGGTTTTTCGTGAAATTGTCGGATGTTCACCCTTAAACTATAGGAAGTCCTTGGATAATCAACTCTAATTTATACCAGCAATTTTTGCAATATATTTGTCAACTAAAGAGAAGAAATGTGCAAATAAGTTGCTATATAATCATTGTATAAATGTATATCAAATAGAGGTGATGCTCAAGTGGAGGTACTTGGCAGGAATAACGTTAAGGAAAAAAGTTTGAAAAACATATCCAACCTTAAGATAGGTCCTTTGGAATCCTATCCGGAAAAGGTGATTCAGTTTGGTGAGGGCAACTTTTTGCGTGGATTTGTCGACTGGATGTTTAACCGCTTAAATTCGAAGGGATTGTTTAATGGCAGTGTTGCGGTGATTCAGCCTATCAATGGAGGATTAATAGATGTCATCAACAGTCAGGACGGTTTGTATACCCTCATATTGAGGGGGATTCAGAATGGTGAGGTTGTGAATAACTGGGAAGTTATTACGGCTATCAGCCGTGGAATTGATTTGAATTCCAATTTTGAAGAGTTTTTAAAGCTGGCGCAGAATCCGGAACTCAGGGTGGTTGTATCTAATACCACGGAAGCTGGAATAGCGTATTCGCCTGATGACAAACCGGACGATACCCCGCCGGGGTCCTTTCCGGGAAAGTTGACGGTATTTTTATATCATAGATTCAAAGCGTTTGACGGTGATATGAGTAAGGGATTTATTATTATGCCCTGTGAGTTGATTGACAGAAATGGGGACAATCTTAAAAAAATTGTTCTTAGGCTGGCTAAAGAGTGGAAATTGGGCGAACGTTTTGAAGAATGGATTGAGAAGGCGAATTATTTCTTGAATACATTGGTGGACAGGATAGTAACAGGCTATCCGAAGGATGAAATTGAGGATATTACCAATATGCTGGGGTATCGGGATAACCTTGTAGATACTGGAGAGATATTTCACCTTTGGGTAATCGAAGGGGATAAAAAGCTTGAAAGGGAGCTTCCCTTTAGGGAAGCTGGACTAAATGTTCTTTGGACCGATAATATGGAGCCGTACAGGACACGAAAGGTTCGAATACTAAATGGTGCCCACACCATGACAGTATTGGCGGCGTACCTTTACGGACTGGATACTGTGCAGGAATGTATTGATGACAGTATAGTAAATGCATACATGAAAAAAGGTATATATGAAGAGATTATTCCTACGCTTAATCTTCCTGAAGATGAACTTTTGCAATATGCCAAGGATGTGCTGGAGAGATTCTTAAATCCGTTTATAAAGCATTATCTTCTCAGCATTTCCTTAAATTCGGTATCTAAGTTCAAAACTCGTGTGCTTCCGTCTTTGTTGGAGTATGTAAAACTAAGGGATGAATTGCCCAAGATACTTACTTTTTCCCTTGCAGCGCTGTTTGCGTTTTATAAAGGAGATGCTGTGCATGAAGGAGCATTGATTGGCAATAGAAATGGGAATGAATATAAAATCATAGATGACCTGAGTGTGCTGAATACTTTCCTGGATATTTGGAATCAATGGGATGGTTCAAAAGCAGAATTAGAGGCTATCTGTCTTAAACTGCTTGGAAAAGAAGAATGGTGGGAGTGTGACCTAAACAGTATAGCTGGGCTTAGAGAAAAGGTATCAAACTATCTTTTCGATATCATGACAAAGGGAATAGAAAATGTTTTAAAGGATGTAATATCAGAAAGTTAATAGAACAAAGGATGGAAAAATAATATGGATACGAATCGAAACCTAGCACTAAAAATACATGAAAAGGATAACATAGCAGTTGTGCTTGACAATGTCAAAAAGGGGCAGAAGGTTCTGTGCGGTGATGAAGAAATTACAGCAGGAGAAGACATTGACCGGGGACACAAGATTGCGCTGAAAAATATAGAAAATGGTGATGAAGTTGTAAAATACGGTTTTTCCATCGGCTATGCATCAAGAAGCATATCAAAGGGAGAGTATATACACACTCACAACCTAAGAACCGCATTAGATGGAATCCTTGAATACACTTATAATCCGAAATTGCTGCCGTCTGAAGGAATACAATCAAAATCCACCTTTATGGGTTTTGTACGTAGTGACGGCAGGGTAGGTATACGCAACGAAATCTGGATTATAAACACAGTGGGGTGTGTAAATAAAATATCCGAAAGGCTTGCCCGTGAGGCAAATGAGAGATTTAGGGGAGAGATAGACGGGGTATTCGCTTATACCCATCCTTATGGATGTTCACAAATGGGTGAGGATCAGGAAAATACCCAAAAGATTCTTGCCGGCTTGGTGAATCATCCTAATGCGGCAGGTGTATTGGTGTTAGGTTTGGGTTGCGAAAATAACAATATTCCCGAATTCAAAAAGGTGTTGGGACAGATTGATGAAAAGCGTGTCCGCTTTCTTTCGGCTCAGGATGTTGAGGATGAGATCGATGAAGGTCTTAAGATTATTGGGGAACTGGTGGAATATGCCAGTCGATTTAAAAGACAGGAATGTCGAGCCTCAAAGCTTATTGTAGGCCTAAAATGCGGTGGTTCTGATGGTTTTTCCGGAATTACGGCAAATCCTTTGGTAGGTGCTTTCTCAGATATGTTAACCGCACAAGGTGGCATTTCCATCCTTACGGAAGTACCGGAGATGTTTGGCGCCGAAACACTGTTGATGAACAGGTGTGTCGGTAGGGAGGTCTTTGACAAAACCGTAAGGCTGATAAACGATTTCAAGGAATACTATATGAGGCATGACCAGGTGATTTATGACAACCCGTCGCCGGGAAACAAAAAAGGAGGCATTTCCACCCTTGAGGAAAAGTCCCTCGGATGTATCCAAAAAGGCGGAAGAGGAAATGTCACAGATGTATTGGATTATGGAACACCGGCAAAAATGCCCGGACTCAATCTGCTTAAAGGCCCGGGAAATGATATTGTAGCTTCTACAGCACTTACAGCATCGGGTGCACAAATGATTCTTTTTACAACCGGCAGAGGCACGCCGTTGGGGGCACCGGTTCCGACCGTCAAGATATCTACCAATACGGAGCTCTATAAAGGTAAGCATAAGTGGATAGATTTCGATGCAGGAGCATTGATTGAGGGGGCAAAAATGGAGGAATTGGCAAAAGAGTTTTGGCATTATGCAATGGATGTAGCCTCCGGGGAAATATTAACAAAAAATGAAGTCAATGACTGTCGGGAAATTGCCATATTTAAAGACGGCGTTACATTATAGGTTATATTTATTACTCTGTATTAGAGAATGGGTGAATGCCCTTTCTGAATAATAAAGAACAGGAGAGATATAAATGGAAATAAGAAATGCAGCAAATCCAAGGGACGTAAAGAATTATGACACTTCAAGACTAAGAGAAGAGTTTTTGATTCAGGGATTGCTTGTACCGGGAGAGATTAAGCTGGTGTATAGCCAGGTTGATAGAATGATTGCCGGTTCTGTATGCCCAATTGATCCTATTGTCCTTGAAGCAGGAAAGGAGCTGCGTGCGGAATATTTTCTTGAAAGAAGGGAAATGGGGGTTATCAATATCGGCCCCAAAGGGGTAGTAACAGTGGATGGCACTGTGTATGAACTGGATACCAGGGATGGATTATATATTGGGATGGGAGCAAAAGATGTGATTTTCTCCAGTGAAGACCCGAAAAATCCCGCAAAATTTTATTTAAACAGTACACCGGCACATTGTGCATATCCTACAGAGAAAATCGAGATAAGCAAGGCCGAACCGGCTAAAATGGGGTCCCAGGCCGAATCCAATCAGAGGACAATTTATAAGTATATTCATCCCCAAGGGGTTAAAAGCTGTCAGTTGGTTATGGGAATGACTATCTTAGAGCCGGGCAGTGTGTGGAACAGCATGCCATGCCATACCCACGACCGCAGGATGGAAGTATATCTCTACTTTAATATGCCTGAGGATGCAGTTATGTTCCATTTCATGGGAGAACCGAACGAGACACGGCATATTGTCATGAGAAACGAGGAGGCTGTTATTTCTCCAAGCTGGTCAATACACACCGGATGCGCAACATCCAACTATACGTTTATATGGGGTATGGCTGGAGAAAATCAGGTATTCTCGGATATGGACCCGGTTCTAATGAAGGAAATCAGATAGGGGAGGAAATCTATGATTCTGGATAAATTCAAGCTTGACGGAAAGGTTGCAATAGTAACTGGAGCGAACACAGGACTCGGTCAGGGAATGGCATTGGCCCTTGCGGAGGCGGGAGCAGATATTGTGGGTGTTGGTCACTCAAGCGTACCGGACATTAAGGAAGAAATTGAAGCAATGGGGAGGAAATTCCTTGGACTTACAGCAGAGCTTACAAGTACTGAACCAGTGCAGGGGATTGTGGACAGGACAGTCGAGACCTTTGGGAAAATAGACATACTCGTGAATAATGCAGGCACAATCCGAAGGGAGGATGCCATCGATTTTACCGAGAAAGACTGGGACGATGTAATGAATGTCAATCTCAAAACCCTGTTTTTCTTAAGTCAGGCTGTCGCAAGACAGTATATTAAACAGGGAACAGGTGGGAAAATTATTAATATTGCCTCCATGTTGTCATTTCAGGGCGGAATCCGTGTACCTTCATATACAGCCAGCAAGAGCGGTGTGATGGGGTTGACGAGACTTATGGCCAATGAATGGGCAAAATATAACATTAATGCCAATGCTATTGCACCAGGTTATATGATAACCAACAATACTTCGGCGCTGCGTGAGGACAAGGAAAGAAATGCTTCCATCTTAGCTCGTATTCCGGCTGGAAGGTGGGGGCTACCGGAAGACCTGAAGGGGCCAGTGGTTTTCTTGGCTTCTAGTGCCTCGGATTATGTTCATGGTTATACTGTTGCAGTAGACGGTGGCTGGCTTGCAAGATAGTTGCATGGTGAAAAATATAGTAGTTTTTTAGGACGGTGAGTGTCCGATGGAGCAAAAATTTACAACAAGGCAATACATGATTGAGAGTGATTTTGAGTTTTTTCATAACAGAGATATGTCTCTTTTTGAGGTGGATTACCACAGCCATGATTTTTATGAAGTGTATTTCTTTATATCGGGCTATGTGACTTACTTCATTGAGGGAAAAGCTTACAAGTTAAAGCCTGGGGATATCATTCTGGTAAACAATAAGGAGTTACACAAGCTGGTTATCGGAAGCGGCGCGGTGTATGACCGTATAGTTATATGGATTGATCCTGGATATATAGCAAGACTTTGCACTGATAAAACAGATTTGTTTATGTGCTTTGAATATACTTCGCAAAAAAAATACAACTTGCTCCGTCCCAGTATTGAAAATCTGACTTACCTCAGAAGTATTGTCGCAAAGTTGGAAACGGCCAGCAGAAGTACGGTGTTCGGCAGTGACATATTGAAAAAAGTGTATTTGAACGAATTGATTGTTTACCTTAACAGGGCATACCTCGAAACATCGGAAGAGGAGATTGAGGCAGATATTGATAATAATCCGGTTATTAATGAGGTCATAAAATACATCAATTCCAGTATCGATGAAGAGATTACGTTAGATAAGCTCGCCGGGCAGTTTTTTATCAGCAAGTATCATTTGTTGCGGGAATTTAAAAAATATACCGGATATACTATTCATAATTATATTCAAAAGAAGCGTCTTATAATGGCAAGAGCGCTGCTTAGAGATGGAGCAAAGATAATGGATGCAGCAATGCGTTGCGGTTTTGGTAACTATTCGAGTTTTAACCGAGCATTTAAAAAGGAATATAGTATATCTCCAAGGGAGTATTGTAGCCAATTCGCTTAGCCTAGAGAGTTAGGTGGAGGATGAAGACACAGATAAATTTTTAATAGCAGGGAGTGGGTCTAATGGACAAAAGTGAAGTAATACATAGGATATGTGAATGTGGAGTGGTAGCGGTAGTCAGGGCAGAGAATGCAGAACAGGCGTTGAAGATTGCCGATGCATGTGTTAAGGCAGGAATCGCTGGAATTGAGGTTACCTATACTGTACCGGGAGCAACTGATGTAATAAAATCATTATCTGAAACCTATAAAAACGGTGAAATTATCATCGGTGCAGGAACTGTTTTGGACCCGGAGACTGCCAGAACAGCAATTCTCGCTGGTGCGAGTTTTGTAGTCAGCCCCTGTCTTAATACCTCGGTTGTCGAGATTTGCAACAGGTATCAGATAGCTTGTATGCCGGGTGCTATGACTATCAAGGAAGTGGTGGAATGTATGCAGGCTGGTGCGGATATTGTAAAGGTTTTTCCGGGAGAACTCTACGGACCGGCAATTATAAAAGCAATTAAAGGGCCTCTTCCATATGCAAAACTGATGCCTACCGGAGGAGTAAGTCTCGACAATGTGGATGCATGGATAATGGCAGGATGTGTTGCTGTGGGAGTTGGAGGAAATCTTACCGCCGGAGCAAAAAAAGGAGACTATCAGTCAATCTCGGATATTGGCAGAAAGTTTGTTGAAAAAGTAGCAGAAGCTCGTGTAAAGCAATAATTCATTATTGAGGGGGAGTAAAAAGTGTCGGTTTTAAATGTAAAGCAGCAAGGAAGTTGTAAATATGATTGCATCTCATTAGGAGAGGTTATGCTGAGACTTGACCCGGGTGACGGCAGAATAAAAAACACAAGGGAGTTTAGAGTATGGGAAGGCGGAGGAGAATATAATGTTTCCCGAGGCCTTAGAAAATGCTTTGGACTTACCACTGCTATAGTAACAGCCCTTGCAGATAATGAAGTCGGCAGATTGGTGGAGGACCTTATGCTGCAGGGAGGTGTAGACGTATCCTTGGTTAAATGGGTGCCCTATGACGGAATAGGGCGTACTGTGCGCAATGGATTGAATTTCACGGAGAGAGGCTTTGGAATCCGTGGCGCACTGGGAGTTTCAGACAGAGGCAATACTGCGGCATCACAGCTAAAGAAGGGTGATATTGACTGGGAATATATCTTTGGGACCCTTGGAGCACGTTGGTTCCATACCGGAGGAATATTTGCTGCGCTTTCAGATACAACACCGGATGTAGTAATAGAGGCGGTGAAGGTGGCTAAAAAGCATGGAACCATTGTGTCCTATGATTTAAATTACAGACCGTCACTGTGGAGTTACATCGGAGGTAAGGCGCGGGCACAGGAGGTAAATCGTGAAATCGCATCCTACGTCGATGTAATGATAGGGAATGAAGAAGACTTTACAGCGTGTCTTGGTTTTGAAGTTGAAGGGAATGACGAAAATTTACAGGAGCTCAATTTGAGTGGATATGAAAAAATGATAAATCAGGTAGTGAAAACCTATCCAAACTTTAAGATTGTTGCAACAACTCTTCGGACGGTCAAAACAGCCACAATTAATGACTGGAGTGCTATCTGCTGGGTAGGCGGACAAGTATATAAGGCCAATGAATACAATAGTCTTGAAATATATGATCGCGTGGGTGGCGGAGACAGTTTTGCATCAGGACTTGTATACGGGTTGATGACGATGGATGACCCGCAAAAAGCTCTTAATTGTGGTGTTGCCCATGGTGCCCTTGCAATGACAACACCTGGTGATACATCCATGGCAAGTCTCAAAGAGGTCGAAAATGTAATGAAAGGTGCGGGAGCTCGGGTACAAAGATAAACTGCAAAATCCCATTAATTTCATATAGATTAATGAAGCACAGACAATGAGAATCTGGATTTTAGAACAGGATTTCATTGTCTGTGTTTCATGTTTAGGTACCTGATTCTGTATAAAGTATTAGAAAACGAGTAAATGATTGACCAAAGAAAACTGAATATGATAAAATACGGGATATACCCGTATCTACTAACATTAATTCCTAAAGTTCTTGCTTGAAATTATTTAGGATAATTATTGATGATATAAAGCTTATATTAAGGAGTTTAGTATATGAAGAAATTTTTCCGCAATTGGGTTACTTGGAAACATATTGTTTTTTGCTTTTCTATTTGGTTATTGATTAAAATCGTTGCCACTAGTATTAATCAAGCTTCTATAGGTGTAATTGGTTCAGCAGATGGACCAACGTCAATACTTATTGCAGGAAATATATATCCTCATATAATAAGTTGTATATTATTAATTGTTGTGTTAGCATTATATATACCGTTAAAGAAAGCATTTGGAAGAAATTAGATAAAAATACTCATGACGAGTATGGGAAATCCTTTGACGATACTTTCTGTGGCAGAGATATTGTAAATTCCGTTCCTTTTGATACTTCACTTATAACTTTAATGGTTCCCTTATGCTCATTTACTATGCATTTGGCAATAGCCAAGCCAAGTCCCGCGCCTCCGTGATTTCTTGAACGGGATTTATCAACTCTATGAAATCTGTCAAAAATCTTGTCAATATGCTCTTTGGGAATACCTTCTCCCGTGTCGCGGACAGACAGTTGAACGGTGCTGACATCTGATTTTAGCTTTAGTTCAATTTCTCCTCCGCTTCCTGTGTATTTTATTGAATTATCCAACAATATTGATAGGAGTTGTTTTATTCGAAATTCGTTGCCGTAGAAAATAATATTGTCTTTAGTGTCCAAACGTAGTTTTAGGCCTTTCTTTTCGCAAAGAAGTATAAAATTATTAAAAACTTTATGCAAAAGCTTGCTTAAGTCAAAATACTCTTTGGGCATTTCATCTTCAGAATCCGCCCTTGCCAGAAACAATAAATCGTCAATAAGTTTTTTCATGCGATCCAATTCGTTTTGGATGTTGTCCAGCCACTTTTTCTGACTGCCGATAGTTTCATTTTCGTTTTCCATTACTATTTCAAGATTGGAATTTACTACTGCAAGGGGTGTTCTCAGTTCATGGGATGCATCTGCAATAAAAACTGTCTGTTTTTCCCAGGATATTTTTATTGGTTTGATGGCTCTGTTTGCGAGGAAAAGACTTGTTGTAAAAACCAGTACTATGGATAATAAAACAATGTAGATACTAATCACAATAAGAGGTTTGTACATTTTTTCTTCTACACTGTAATCAAGAAATACAATAATATGACCATACTCTTTGGGAATTTTCAAGAATTTAAATTTGAATTTGTCATTTGCAATTTTCCCATGTGTTACATCTCTTTCTATTACTTTTTCTTTAAATGCCTTCATGTCTTCATTGGAAATATTAATATTCATTAAATACCCAACAATTTCTTCCGAGGTGTTTATTTTGATAAAAAAGAATCTGACTAGTCCAGAGTCAAAATTTGAATTAAGTTTCTCTTCGTTTGCAATGGAATACAGTATTATATCAGCCTGAAATTTTAGAAAACCTTTCATCGACAAATATATTCCGAAAAAAATAATAAGCAGTACAGTTGTTAGGCTAACAATATTGGTCAAGATAAATTTAATCTTAAGTTTTCGGAACATATTATAATACCTCCTTCAAGCAATAACCTCTTGCTCTGATGGTTTCAATTACAATTCCACAGTCTGATTTTGCAAGCTTTTTTCTAAGATATGAGAGATATACTTCAATATTATTAAGCTCTATATCTGCTTGAAAACCCCAAATTCTTTCTAAAAGCTGTTCTTTTGAAACAACTATGTTTTTATTTTTAGCTAGTATCTCAAGAATCTGAGATTCCTTTGAGGTAAGTTTTATGGTTCGACCATTTGCATTTATTTCTCCCTTTATATAATTAAATCTCATATTTCCTATATTTATCTCTTCATTTACTAATATTTCACTTTGTCTTCTTCCTAAAGCCCGTATTCTTGCAAGCAATTCACTTTTGGAGAAGGGTTTTGTTAAATAATCGTCTGCTCCGCTATCAAGACCTTCAACCCTATTTTTTATAGAATCTTTCGCTGTCAGAATGAGAACAGGAGTTGTGATTCCCTGTTTTCTTAGTTCTATAAGAACATCAAGCCCATTTTTTCCAGGCAGCATTCTATCGAGGATAATAACATTGTACATCTCTGTTTCCGCCATTTGCTGACCTGTTATTCCGTCAAAAGCGACATCAACTATATAATTATTTTTTTTTAAAGTATGTACAAGTGCTTCAGAAAGACGTACTTCATCTTCAACAAGCAGTATTCTCATTTCTATTTCCATTCCTTTCGCAAGATTGAGAGACCAAATATACCAATACCTTTTATTTCACAATTCTATTATACAATAGTCAAAAGGAAATAGATTAGAATATTTAATAAAATTGTCTGAATGGTTTGTAGAAAAAATACTTTTATGTTTTTTAAGAAAAGATTAAGAATATTTTTTTAAAATGGTTTTATATCCAAAATATATATTTTTTATAGGGAGGAGATAAGATGTTCAAATTGAGGAATTTGGCAGCAAAAGTATTATCAACTCTGTTGGTCAGCATTATGGTTGTAGGGGTGATGGGAATAGAATCGCCGGCTGCGTCAAAAACTCTAAAAATTATGCCGGTTGGAGATTCCTGCACCGCCGGTATGGGAGACGGGGAGATGGGTTCTTACCGTACCGATTTATACAGACTTTTAACAGATGCCGGTCTTAGTATTGACTTTGTAGGCTCACAAAGGGGAGGACCCAGTCATTTGCCCGATAAAGATAATGAAGGTCATTCCGGCTGGACGATTCCCCAGATAGCAAGCAATATTAACAACTGGCTTAATACCTATGACCCTGATGTAGTGTTCCTCTGGATTGGTGGAAATGACATGTTTGTAAGCGGCGGTAATCCGAATCCAACAGGTCTTAGCAATTTAATAGACCAGATTTTCACTGTCAAACCCAATATAACATTGTTTGTGTCTGATTATTATCCGTGGCCTGAAATGGTGAAGCAGTATAATGCGTTAATTCCGGGAATAGTTCAACAGAAGGCCAATGAAGGTAAGAAGGTTTATTTTGTCAAATTAAGCGATATCCAATTTAATAGAAACACCGATATTTCTGGGGATGGTTTGCACTTAAGTACTACAGGATACACAAAAATTGCAAATCTCTGGTATAAATATACGATCGACGTGCTAAAATCTTTGGCAGGCAACGTACAACCAACTCCTACTCCAACTTCTATCCCAACTCCATCAAATCCACCCCAAGGTAAAAAAGGTGATATTAATTCGGATGGTAAAGTCAATTCAACGGATTATAGCCTTTTAAAAAGGTATGTATTAAAAATCGTAAATGAAAACTCAATAAATGTAGCAAATGCAGATATGAATGATGATGGCAAGATTAACTCTACAGACTGTTCCGTATTAAAAAGAGTGCTTCTAAAAATCATGTAGGTTTTTAAGTGCTGTGAGAAGGCATATTGTGATATTCACAAAAGCCTTCTCATTGCCTATAGCAACAACTATTTATCTGATATACCGAAATAGCGTACAGCATTATTATAACAAATGTCCTGTACCATTTTTCCGAGAAGCTCCATATCCTTTGGTGCTTCTCCGTTTTCTACCCAGGTTCCAATCATGTTGCACAGTATGCGGCGGAAATATTCATGTCGGGTATAGGACAGGAAACTTCTTGAATCGGTGAGCATGCCGACAAATGTACTTAGCAAACCGAGGTTAGCTAAGGAAGTGAGATGTTTTTGCATGCCATCCTTCTGGTCATTGAACCACCAAGCAGAGCCCAACTGTATTTTCCCGGGTACACAACTACCCTGAAAACAGCCCATTATGGTTGCAAGTATATCGTTGTCCGATTCGTTAAGGCTGTATAGAATGGTTTTCGGAAGTTCATCGCTGGTATCGAGAGCATCCAAAAAGCGTGCCAGAGGCTGTGCGTGATTCCAGTCGCCGATAGCATCAAAGCCTGTATCGGGGCCAAGAATCCGCATCATTCTGCTGTTGCAATTTCTCATGGTTCCTAGATGGAGCTGCATGGTCCAACCAAGTCTTGCATACTGTCTTGCGAGGAAGAGCATTAAAACGGTCTTGTATTTTTCGGCTTCAGAACAATCAATAGTCTGTCCGTCCAATGCTTTTTTTAGTATTTTAGAAGCTTCCTCATCACTGCTTTCTCTATATATCATAGGGTCCATTGCATGATCTGAGATTTTGCAGCCAATACCATTGAAAAAGTCAATACGATCAAGAAGGGCAGTTTTAAGGCTTTCAATATCATTGATAGTGCGGCCTGTTACGTGCTCCAACTTGCCAATCCATTCGGCAAAGCCGACAGCTTGAATGTTTAGGGCCTTATCCGGACGAAATGTAGGGAGCACCTTTGTATCAAAGCTGCTATCAGAGGCTAAGCTTTGATGGGGCTTTAAGGCGTCTGTAGGGTCGTCGGTGGTGCAAAGCACCCGGACATTAGAACGGCGGATAAGGGCTCTTGCTGAGAATTCGTCGTTTTTGAGCATTTCATTGGATTTGTTCCATATTTCTTCTGCTGTATCCGGCGAAAGCAACTGATCAATTTCGAAATATCTCAAAAGCTCCAAATGAGTCCAATGATACAAAGGATTCCCGATGCAGCGGGGAAGGGTCTCAGCCCACTTTATGAATTTATCTTTGTCCCATGACTCTCCAGTTATATATTTTTCTTCTATGCCGTTGCTACGGATAGCCCTCCATTTATAATGGTCACCGCCCAGCCAAAGCTCTGTAATATTTCTGTATTTTTTATTTTCAGCAATTTCCACTGGACTTAAATGACAGTGATAATCGAATATGGGCATGTTTTTTGCGTATTCATGATACAGCTGGGCTGCAGTATTGTTTTGAAGTAAAAAATTTTCGCCTATAAAGGATTTCATATTTCAATTCTCCAATACATTTTTTTGAATAATATATATTGTAATTATATATTCAAAAATCTTTCATAGTCATTGCGTATATTGCTTATTTTCATACTAAAATTGCTAATGTTTTCAATTTCCCGGTTCAATACCCCATTTTAACTCACCACAGATATAACCTGTTACGTATTTCCAGTCGTGGTAAGTGTAGAAACTAGAAAGATTATACGAATAATCGTTTTTTTGATTATATATTGACCAGTCCTCTTTGTTAAACCAGGTAACCACTACGGTTTCTTTTCCCGGGTTCAATTGACCTCCTAAAAATCCTACTTCCAGATAATAATCGGCTTTTTCAGTAGGCTTACTCATTTTTACAAACCTGTAGGTAAGGCTTGATTCGCCTTCTTGAGCCCAGTAGTCCAAAAATTGCGGGCTTTCGCTATCAATTGTGTAATAGTATCGGAAAGTCACATCTTTTAAATTAATGGTGGTATTTCCTGTGTTGATCAATTTAAAAACGGAGTTAATCTGAATAATGTCATTTCCATTGGGGGTACTGTCATAATACTGTATTTTTATTGCATCATGAGATGCAACAGGGCTCTTTGGGGTGATAGACGGCTTCATACTTTCAGGTGCAATCGGAGTTTTCGAAGGAGCAGGCTCCCTACTCATAGATGCAGCTGGGGATTTGGATGCTGTAGGTTCCACACTCGAAGATGAAGCCGGGGTTTTGGAAGCAACAGGCTCTATACCCATAGATGCTGCCGGAGTCTTGGTAGCAGTAGGCTCTATGTTGGGCGATACAGGAGCAGGAGTCGGTTCAACTACTCCAGTAGGTTCAATAGACACAATAGATTCCATAGGCAAGTCTAATGGTCCTTTATCGGTAGGTTGTTCATCCAATCCGACCTTCCTTATGAGAAAAGATATGCTGTCTGATTTTGCATCTTCCAAGGTCAAATCAATTCCTTCTGACTGGGCTTTTTCAAGTATCAACTGTCTTCCCGACGATAAACCGTTTTCCATAGCTTGCTTTTTCATTTCCGGTTCAACTTGAACTATTTTTATAGTGTATGACTTATCTGCTAGAGTGTTATCAATATCTGCCAATGAGGTTAGCAACTGATTCAACTTAAGCTCAAGGTTGTCTTTTTTGACATTGTAATCACTGTTTTCGGGATTCAACGAGCCAGAAATCATGATGACACTATTTTCGTTCTCATTCAGTATGCCTGTTTCTTTGGATTTGTCAATGACTTGTTTGACAGCTTCCGTAACATGCAGGTGCTCCAAGGATAAATCTTTTGTCAGATTTTCTGCGTCAGAGTTTAAGGGTGAAACCTCCTGGACGATATTTTTATCATCTATAAAAAAACCAATACTTGGATTGATATCCATATCAATAAAAGCATAGCTGATGTTTTGAGGGCTTATACTTATATTTTGTATCAAATGCACGGCAATAAGTGCAACCATAAAAATAGCTGCTATTCCAGAAGCAAGAACATATTTCAGCTTTCTTACTCCGGGTTTTACAATATCACTTTCAGAAAAGCAAACCTGCTGTCCTAAAAACATTTTGGGACTTTTTTTCAGATATATAAGTTCAACATCGCTGGTCATTACTAAAACTTCGTTTTCGTAGATTTCCATTACAGTTCCTATGTTAATCATGTCTTTCACCGCCTTCCTCCATGAACAAAAGATAACTCTTTATTACATCAAGACCACTGTTTATAATTATACTAGCGGCAATTATGAATTTTCTGTTTCTTTCTATCGTTGTTTGATGTACATCAACGAGCTTCATTAATTCACTCATAGGTAGGTGCTTTGTTCTATTTAGTTTATTGAAAAGCTTGTCATCATTTGCAATTATTTTTGCTATTTTGATACACATTATTTTTGAGTCCTTATGTTTTGGCATGCTCTTGGCTAGGTTTTCAAGAGTTATACCAAAAGAGGACAATCTTTCCTTAAATAGAATAATTTCCTCCTTGATTTCAATATTATCAAGCCTCACAGTGGAATATTGAGGCATATACTTTTCTCTAAAGTCATTGTTTGCTTCACTTTCAAAGTAGGTAAAAGGAAATACATTCCTCTCCTTTTTGATTTTCCTCAGATAATCTATGACCCTTCTATTTATAACAAGATCGCTGAAACCTAAAAAGCTCTTGTTTTTATTTATGTCAAAACAGTCTATGGCTTCATCAAAAGCCATAAGTGCAACACTATATTCTTCGCTGTTTTCAGTATCGACGTATTTTCCGGTTATTTGGGCAACTGTTTTTAAAATGAAAGGAGTGTAATCGTGTATGAATTTTTCTTTTAATAACCTGTCTCCGCTTTGTATCTTCAGCACAATATCATTCGTAGGGTCATTATCGGATTTTAGCTTTTTCAAAAAACTCAGCTTTCCCAATTTGATGTCCTCCCCCCCTTCTTATATATTTCGATATTTTTTTCATTTTTCAGCAGAGATAAATATATTTTTATTTTGCCCTGCTAAAATAAATGTGATTTTTCGAATTATATATTAAATAGTAATGTTATTATTTGAATAATAATATTTTAAATCTAAATATGAGGGGGGAGCTGTAGGATATAGTCGATAGATACAAGAAAAGAGTATTCGTAAGAAAAGTTATTGATTTTGTAAAGGAGAGAGTAATGTGAAAAAAGTAGTTTCTTTAGTTTGTATGCTTGTGATGCTGGCAAGTTTACTAGCCACATTTACAGTTGGCGCAGCATCACCGGTGAATGGTTTTCAAGTATCGGGAACTAAGCTTTTGGATGCAAACGGAAATGAGTTTGTAATGAGAGGCGTAAACCATGCCCACACATGGTATAAGAGTGAATTGAAAACTACCATACCTGCATTGGCTAAGGCTGGCTGTAATGCTGTAAGAATTGTACTTTCCAATGGGGAACAATGGACAAAGGACAGCGCGAGTGAAGTAAGCAATATCATATCCCTGTGTGAGCAGAACAAAATGATAGCCATTTTGGAAGTGCACGATGCTACAGGATATAATGATGAAGCATCATTGCTGGCAGCGGCGAATTACTTTGTTGATATTAAGAGTGCGTTGGTTGGAAAAGAAGATACGGTAATAATAAACATTGCAAATGAATGGGGCGGCACATGGGATAGTGCAGCTTGGGCAAGTGGATACAAAAAGGCAATACCGGTAATTAGAAATGCAGGACTTACCCATACAATATTGGTTGATTCAACAGGGTGGGGACAGTACGGAGCTTGCGTAAAAGAAAGAGGAAAAGAAGTATTTGCAGTAGATGTACTTAAAAACACAATGTTTGCGGTACATATGTATGGATATGCCGGTAAGGATGAAGCAACAATCAAATCAATGATTGAGGGAGCACAAAGCCAAGGATTGGCTATATGTGTAGGAGAATTTGGCTGGAACCATTCTGATGGAGATGTTGACGAAGAAGCGATTATGCGCTACTGTCAAGAGAAGAATGTAGGATGGCTGGCGTGGTCATGGAAAGGAAATGGAGGAGGAGTAGAATACCTTGACATGGCATATGACTGGGCCGGAAACAGCTTGAGCGAATGGGGAAATAATGTTGTAAACGGACCAAACGGTCTTAAAAATACTTCAGTAATATGTTCGGTATTTACCGGAGTAACTCCGACACCAACTACAACATTAGCACCTACACCGATACCAACTTCAAGTTCAGATCCTGATTCAGGTATGCGTGATATCTCTGCAATAGATTTTGTCAAAGATATAAAAATCGGTTGGAATCTAGGGAATACCTTAGATGCTCCTACAGAGACCGGTTGGGGAAATCCTCGCACAACCAAGGCAATGATAGATAAGGTAAAGGAGATGGGCTTTAATGCCGTTAGAGTGCCTGTGACCTGGGATACTCATATCGGATCTGCTCCAAGCTACAAAATTGATGAAGCATGGCTTAACAGAGTAGAGGAAGTAGTGAACTATGTTATTGATAATGATATGTATGCTATTATAAATGTTCATCACGACAATACATGGATTATACCTACATATGCCAATGAAGAACAGAGTAAAGAGAAGCTTGTGAAACTTTGGGAGCAAATTGCAGACCGTTTTAAAGATTATAGCGACTATCTGGTTTTTGAGACAATGAACGAGCCAAGAGTAATAGGATCACCAACAGAATGGACTGGTGGAACATATGAAAATCGTGATGTAATAAATAAATTCAATTTGGCTGTTGTTAACACAATCAGGGCAAGCGGTGGAAATAATGCTAAAAGGTTTATAATGGTTCCGACTAATGCAGCAACCAGCCTGGATGTTGCATTGAACGATCTTGTTATTCCAAATAATGATGATAGAGTTATTGTATCCATACATGCTTATTCACCGTATTTCTTTGCTATGGATGTTAACGGAACTTCGAATTGGGGAAGCGATTATGATAAGACTTCTCTTTCATATGAGCTTGATGCAATTTACAACAGGTTTGTGAAAAACGGAAGAGCGGTAATTATTGGGGAATTCGGTACAATAGATAAGAATAACCTTTCTTCAAGGGTAGCCCATGCTGAGCACTATGCTAAGGAAGCTGCTGCTAGAGGAATTACTGTCTTCTGGTGGGACAACGGTTATTACTATCCGGGTGAGGCAGAGACTTACGCTTTATTAAATAGATATACTCTCAAATGGTATTATCCTGAAATTGCTCAGGCTCTTGTAAGGGGTGCAGGCGGAAATCCTTCATACACACCGTCTCCGACACCAACCAAATCATCGATGCCGACACCTTCACCTACACCTTCTGTTTTATATGGGGATGTAAATGGAGATGGAAAAGTAAATTCTACAGATTTAACAACACTAAAAAGATTTCTGCTGCGCATAATAGATGAATTCCCGAGTCCAAACGGAAGGATTGCTGCTGATGTGAACGGAGACAAAAAAATCACTTCAACAGACTTAACACTAATGAATAGGTATTTATTGCACATTATAGACAAATTCCCTGTAGAAGGTACTCCTGATGATAACAATCCAGGCATTTTGTATAATGGAAGATTTGATTTTTCAGATCCGAAGGGAGCAAAGTGTGCATGGTCCGGAAGCAATGTTGAGCTGAATTTCTACGGAACAGAAGCTAGCGCAACTATCAAATCCACCGGAGAAAACTGGTTCCAGGCTATTGTAGACGGTAATCCTCTTCCTCCTTTTTCGGTTAACACTACCACATCAACTGTAAAATTAGTAAGCGGTCTTACCGAGGGAAATCATAGCCTTGTTTTATGGAAAAGGACAGAAGCATCCTTAGGAGAAGCTCAGTTCCTTGGATTTGATTTCGGTTCAGGAAAGCTCCTTTCCGCACCTAATCCTTTAGAGAGGAAAATAGAGTTTATCGGGGATTCAATTACATGTGCATACGGAAATGAAGGGACAAGCAAGGAACAGTCTTTTACACCGAGAAATGAGAATAGTTATTTGTCTTATGCGGCTATTACAGCTCGTAATTTGAATGCAAGTTCAAATATAGTTGCATGGTCCGGAATTGGACTTACTACGAACTACGGCGGTGCCGCTGGGCCTGTTATGCTGGATCGTTATCCATATACCCTTCCTTATAGCGGAGTTGAATGGGATTTTAGTAAATATGTGCCTCAGGTAGTTGTAATTAATCTAGGTACAAATGATTTTTCCATAACTCCGGATAAAACAGAATTTATAACAGCATACAAAACCCTTATCGGACAAGTTCGTAAAAACTATCCGGATGCGCATGTTTTCTGCTGTATCGGTCCAATGCTTTGGGGAACAGGCTTGGATTCATGCCGCAGCTATGTTACAGAAATCGTAAATGATTATAACAAAAAGGGAGATTCGAAGGTATATCTTGTTGAGTTCCCGCAGCAAAACGGAAGCACTGGCTATGGAGAAGATTGGCATCCAAGCCTTGCTACTCACGAGTTAATGGCTGACCAGCTTACTGAGGAAATTAAGAGTAAGCTTGGATGGTAATAGGGCTTGGATAAGTATAGTTTATAGTAAGTTGTAAAAAGATGACCTCTGCTTAAAAGCGGGGGTCATTTTTATGTGTTGACACTTTAGGTTAACGGAAAGAGCAAACTAAATACAGTTAAATTTATTTATGAAATATGGTATCATAGTATTATACCACATATCTTATATTTCAAGGGGCTGTGCCACCATAAGGAAACCGACTTAATGCTATATCAAACTTAGAAATGGGGTATCCATAATGAAGCTTGAGGCGATATATCACAAACCTTATAGCGAGTTTGCATTTTCTATTGATCCCGATACTCTGGTAATAAGACTTAGAACAGCTAAAAACGATATTAATACCTGTATCCTCATCTACCATGAAAAATATGATTCGTCCCAAAGGGGAAAAGCCAAGATGAAAAAAGTGGCAAGTGATGAAATGTTTGATTATTATGAGGTGGAGCTTAATGTAGGTATAAAGAGAATTAAGTATATGTTTTATCTTGAGGATAACTATTCGATAAAATGGTATAGTAGCGACGGCTTTTTCGATTATATGCCTCAATGGGGACAGTTTACCCATTCTTATATATGCAAAGAAGATATTTTAGAAGAGATTGAATGGTTTCGCAATTCAACAATATATCAGATATTCCCCGACAGATTTGCCAAGCTTCCTCCAGATACCAGCAATTTGGGCAACAGAACGGTACATGGGGGCAATATTAAAGGGATAATCGCAAGGCTTGATTATTTGGTTACGCTTGGGGTAGATGTGATTTATTTTAATCCCATATTCAAATCGGAATCCTACCACCGTTATGATGTTGTAGATTATTATGAAATTGACCCGGTGTTTGGGGATAAGAGGGAGCTCAAGGAATTGATAGACCTGTGCCACAAAAATGGCATAAAAATAATATTTGACGGGGTTTTTAATCATTCGGGAGATAAGTTTTTTGCCTTCAAAGACATTCTTGAAAAAGGAGAGAAATCAAAATATGTAAACTGGTATCATATATCCTCCTTTCCTGTTGAAGTATATCCTAGACCCAACTATGAATGCTTTTCTTATTATGGTGGTATGCCAAAGCTTAATACAGGAAATCCGGAAACGGCCCAATACCTTCTTGATGTTGTAAGGTATTGGACAGTGGAGTTTGGAGTGGATGGCTGGAGACTTGATGCGGCAGATGAGGTGGACCGAAAGTTTTGGAGAAAGCTTAGAGATATGCTGAAATCATTAAACAGGGATACGGTGCTGATTGGTGAAATATTTGACGAATCGTCTTCGTGGCTTTGGGGGGATCAGTTTGACTCGGTCACGAATTATCCCTTAAAAGCGATGATAAATGACCTTTTTGCCTATAGGTCTGTAGATGCGGAGATTTTCAGGATGAGAATAAACAGCTATATCATGAAGCTTAACAAAAAGGTGTTAAACAGTCTGGTAAACGTAATAAGTACCCATGATACTCCAAGGTTTTTGACCCTTTGCGATGGTGATGAAAAGAGGTTTGGACTGGCGGTGGTATTCCAGTTTACCTTTCCGGGGGTTCCTCTCATATACTATGGGGATGAAATCGGGATGGAAGGCGAAGGAGATCCCGATTGCAGGAGACCAATGATATGGGATGAAGCAAAATGGAACAGAAAAAACCTTGAGTTGTACCGATTTCTGATTGACTTGAGGAAGAAGTTCGATTCTTTGAGGATCGGGGAATATGGTGAGCTTCCTGTAATAGGATGCAAGGGAATATTGGCATACAGAAGGGGGCTGGGAGAAGACGGAATTATTGTCATTATGAATACATTGGACCAGAAGGCAAGAATTACGGTGGAGACCGGAGAGTTTTTCGATGCTGTAAAAGCCTTCAAATCACTAAAGGACGATGAGATGCTGGCTGTTGAGCGAAAGAGGATAAATTTGTGCTTAAAGCCGTTCGAATGGAGGATTTACAAAGCCAGCGGCGAATTAGAAACTCTTACTTAAATCTATATTCCAATCGATGTTATTCCATGGACTTTCAGGATTGGTAAGTGCAATTGTTAAGTTATTAAGATAATGGCTATATACATCATTGTCATATCCATTAAGAGAGTATAGCACTCCAACTGTGCTGGCAAGCCCGAATTCTTCGAAATCACAATAGTTTTCCTGTGCCAATTTGGCTAAAGTGTTTAAATACTTTTGAAGACTGCTCTCATTCAAATAGCCCATATATAAGCCCAATCGGCATATGCTTATGCAATTGCTGATATCATAAGCTAATATTCCTGCTGATGGCAAATACTTACCATACTGATTAATGATTGAATACTGGCAAAACTCCATACGGTTTTTCGAAAATGAATTGATAAAGTAGGCTCTATCTTTTTGAGGAATTGAAACAAATAGGCGCCTTTTTTCTTCAAAAGACTTTTTCAAGTTGCTTCCGTTAAAGAGATGTTTAATGCAAATTATACAACTGTTTTCATCGGAGATATTAAATGTATCGTTTAAAAAACTACTAATTTTTTCATCAACCTGCTTTTTAAAAAAGGAACTGCTTGATTCCGGTATACCTTGAAGGATTTCTTTTGTTAGATTCAATTTTCCTTTTTTAACATTTTTCCAGAAAGGTTTGAACCTCTCTATAATTTCAAAGTCCTTTTCTGAACCCCAAATGGAAGTCAGACTCAGTGAAAGTCCCCACAACTGTACATTAATACTATTTGCCATTTAATAAATCCTCCATCTTTGAAATAAAGTGCAAGTCAATATAATCCCTTTCGTTCATTGTTAAGACTTTTAATTGAAAAATAGGCTATTGCTACAATGAAAACAATTAACCCTATAGGTGAAAAAACTATAATAAAAAATAGTATTAGTGCAAGCATTGCTATAATGATGCTTCCAACGGCAGCTAAAGGCGTACTAGGATTTTTAATTCGATCTATAAAATTTTTTATAAAATCAGAGATATACTTCAATTTGGTTGATAATTTCTTTTTTTCATATTTTATTTGCAAAATATCTGTTTCAAGATCAACCTTAGGATACCTGCTGCGGAAGTTTATTAAATACTGTTTTAGCAATTCATATTTTTTCAGATAATACAAGCATTTAATCATTCCTTTATTTGCATCCTTATTGTCTTTGTCAATTTTAATAACTTTATAAAAGTTTTGTGAAGCTTTCTCGAATTCATGCTTTTTGATGTAAGCATTGCCGCGGAACAATAACGAATCTACGTCTTTACGGTCTTTAGAAAAAGCATTGGCTAATGCCTCGATTGCATCATCATAATTTCGTAAGTAAAAAGAAGAAATTCCTTTAAGCCTATATATCAACGGGTCATTATTAAATATTTCTTCTGCTTTCATTAAATACTCAATTGAGCCCTTATAATCTCCTTTCATAAAGCACTCAAAGGCAAGGAACCTAAATTTGGCAAAACTTGAGTAATCTATCGAAGTACTTTGATCAAAAAACTCAAAAGATAATCCGAAATCATACTGAACAAGCTTTGTCCATCTAAATCTGGAATCTTCAAAAATCGAGAACTCGGAATCTATAAATTTCCAAACACTATGAGGAAGACAACAGTTGGTATTGAAAAAATTCCACGCATTTTCACTGAAATATTTATATTCATCAATAGACATTTCTGTAAATAATTTTTGCCAGCAACTTATTTCTCTGCGTTTGAAAATGTCATTATATAGGGCTTCGGCTTTTTCATATCGTGGGAATATATCATTGTTTGTCCTGCTGTTTATTTCCAAATCTTTCAGGTCTTCTTCATGCTTCGGATACTCATTATCGAAGGGTTCCTTTTCCTTTGACGGATTTATTTCAAAAAATACGCTATTGTCATCAAAATCGTCAACATCATCAAAAGTGTCATTATTGTCAAAAATGTCATAATCCAATTCCTGCAAGCTTTTTCTCTTAGCTAAAAACTCAGCTCTCCTTATTGCCTCATCATAAGCTTCTCGAAGACGCATAAAACCTTCGGGGTCATCCTCAGGATTATGAACTTTGAGCATTTTCGCATATGCTTTTTTTATTGCTTTTATATCTGTAGTTTTTTCGATATCTAAAATATTCCAAATATCCATGCTAATTCTCCCAATCTTCTATTTTATTGAGAAAGGCCTCAAATTTTAATGATTCAGACTTAACTTCTTCGGGATTCTGTCTTTCAAGTACCGATTCAAAGTGTTGAATTGCTTTGGCAATCATTAATCTTAAATCGGAAAGGGTCTCTTCATACAGCCTTTCAGCCTTGGCTAATAGATATTTGCTTTTGGCATTTTCCCTAGGGTGAATTTTTATTTCTTCAAGTTCTTTAAGTCGCGCTTCAACTTCTTCGTCAGTTAATGTACAATCATTTCGAAGGATAACCTTACGCTTCTTTTCACCTGTTGCCACCGATGTAACCTCTACTTCAAGAATACCGTTAATATCATAGGTGTATCTTACGTCCACTGCAGATTTTCCCCGCGGGGCAGGAGGAACATACAATTCCAGTTCACCCAGCTTTATATTGTTTTCCACAAGGCGGCTTTCACCCTGATAAACGCTAACATTTATTGCCCTTTGATAATCAAAAACATTATAAAGTCTTTTAACTTTACTGAAAGGAACAGTGGTATTGCGTTCAATTATGGGGAGGAAATGTCCGTCTTCAATTTCTCCAAATTCATTAAAAGTTACTACTTCCACCCCTAAAGTATAAGGGCATACATCTGTAAGTACAGTTTCTTTAAAAAACTCATTGCGCTCTTTCATAGCTGCATATATTCCGGCGCCCAATGCTACAATTTCATCGGGATTAAGGGAGCAAAGGGGCAACCTTCCAAAGTATTTGGCGGCAAAAGAGCGAATAAGAGGCATTTTTGTTGAGCCGCCAACCAAAATTATTTCATCAAGGTCATGGGTATACATGTTTGAATCTCTAAAAGCTTTTAAGAGCGGTTGTTTTAGTTTTATCAATAAATCTTTCGATATGGCTTCAAATTCACTGTTTGAAATAGCAAGATCATAATCCTGTCCGTTTATAGTATAGTTAAGACTGTAGCTGTCAGAGTTGGACAGGGAAATTTTGCACTTTTCTGCGAGCTTCTTTAATATTGACATAGCTTTTAAGTCAAGGTCGTACTTGTCTATATTATTGCGTTTTAGAAAATAGTCAATCAGACATTGATCAAAGTCTTCTCCTCCTAAAAAGTTATTGCCTGCAACTGCTTTGACCTCAAATATATTATCGAAAAAATCCAGAATGGAAACGTCAAAAGTGCCTCCTCCCAAATCAAAAACTAAAAATTGCTTCTCATCCCCACTCTGGTGCAAACCATAAGAAACAGCAGCCGCAGTAGGCTCATTAATTAGACGTTCGACCTTTAGACCGGCCAGCTCTCCAGCTTGCTTGGTAGCGCGTCTTTGCTGATCATTGAAGTAGGCGGGGACACTAATCACCGCTTCAGTTATTTGTGTGCCTAAGAAAGCCTCAGCATCAGCTTTTAAGGATCTTAGCACGAAGGATGAAAGTTCTGTAGGTGTAAAAGTGTATTTACCCAAAGTATATTTCTTATTTGTACCCATATATCTTTTAAAAGCAGCAGCAGTATGTTGAGGGTGGGTAATAAGTCTTTCCTTGGCTGCGCTGCCTACGATAATTTCATCATTATCAAGAACGCTCACTACAGAGGGAGTTTTGCTTTCATTTAGAGCATTAGGTATAATAACGCACTCATTATCGATAACGCACGAAACTAAAGAGTTTGTGGTTCCCAAATCTATTCCAATAATAGGCATAGCAATATCACCTTCAATATTTGATATTTTAAAACTAAATTTTAATTTTTTATACAAAAATATTATATAACTTTTTTTCCTTTGTGGAAAGTAATAGTAATAAAGAAAAGAAGAAACTTAAAAAAAGATATTAGTGGTAAAATTCTAAGAAAAAATTCAAAGCATTAAGAAATGGAGGATTTACAAAGCCAGCGGCGAATTATAAACAGTATGAAAAGGTTTGGTGCCCTTTTGTATTTTTGTTATTGGATATTATTGAAATTAGAGGCGAATGTGTTAGAATAATATGTATGATTAAAGGGATAAGCCTTTGACAATAAGAATATAGAGGATTTGAGGGAAAGAAATGAAATTTGAACCGAAGAGTTATTTGAAGGATGAATTTGGAATTGATAATAAAGTACTTAGAATTGCTGAATCGGTAGTAAATGATATAACACCAGTATTCGATAGGATTGACTCTATACGGGAGTTTAACCAGTATAAAGTAATTAAGGCGATGCAGAACAATAAACTGAGTGACTCCCATTTTGGAGGTACTACAGGATATGGCTATGATGACAGAGGCAGAGAGGTCTTGGATGATGTCTATAGGGATGTTTTCAAGGCAGAGGACGCCATGGTGAGACATCAAATTGTATCCGGTACCCATGCGTTGGCTATATGCCTTTTTGGAAATCTTAGACCGCAGGATGAGCTTTTGGCCCTCACAGGAAAGCCCTATGATACCTTAGAAGAGGTTATTGGATTAAGGGGAGAAGGGGGAGGCTCTCTAAAGGAATTTGGCGTATCATACCGTCAACTGGATTTATTGAAGGATGGCAGTATTGATTACCAGTCAATTAAAAGTGCAATAAACCAGAGGACTGCGATGGTTCTAATCCAAAGATCAAGAGGCTACGAATGGAGGCCTGCACTGTCTATAGATGAGATTGAAAAGGCTATCAGCCTTATTAAAAGTATAAAAAGTGATATAGTGGTTCTTGTGGACAACTGCTATGGCGAGTTTGTTGAAGACAGAGAGCCGGTGGAGGTTGGAGCAGATATTGTGGCAGGTTCCCTTATAAAGAATCCGGGAGGTGGGTTAGCCCCTACTGGCGGTTATATTGCCGGGAAGAAGGAATGTGTTGAAAAAGCAGCATACAGGCTTACAACTCCCGGTCTGGGCAAGCATGTGGGGGCATCTTTGGGACATAATAGACATATGTTTCAGGGATTGTTTATGGCACCCCATGTGGTAGCAGAAAGCCTTAAGGGAGCGGTATTCTGTGCTGCGGTTATGGAGGCATTAGGCTTTGAAACAAGCCCTAAAGTGAGTGATAATAGGGGCGACATTATTCAGGCTGTTAGATTTAATGACCCTGATAGCCTCATTGCTTTTTGTCAGGGAATACAGAAGGGCTCTCCTGTAGATTCCTTTGTTACACCGGAGCCTTGGGAGATGCCCGGCTATGACAGTCCTGTAATAATGGCTGCCGGAGCGTTTGTTCAGGGATCGTCCATTGAACTGAGCGCCGATGCCCCAATCAAACCTCCGTATACTGCTTATATGCAGGGAGGATTGGTCTTTGAACATGTGAAGCTTGGAATTATGATATCTATACAAAAAATGTTGGAAAAGGGAATAATAAAAATCTAATGCCGGAAGGTGAAGGAAGATGCCGGAGGAGAACAAAAGCAAAATCAATGGAAGGATAAAGCTGGGAGGTCTTTTGATTGTCCTGTTTTTATTGCTGTACGTTCCGTCTTTTATATTCTGGGTTTACGGCAAGAATATCAATACGGATATAATCAGAATGGGAGAGCTGGAAGACTATGTAACCACCGATGCTTACATTGTAAGAGATGAAACTGTAATCAACTCTCCTTCTGACGGAATTAGTGTAAGAAATATAGAAGAAGGAGATAAGAATGGGGTGGGAGATACCATTGCCACGGTATTGAATCAGTCCTCGGAGAAGCTTTTGGAGAATTTAAAGGCTCTTGACCTGAGAATAATTGAGGCAAAAAGGGAAAAGACCAAAAACGACAATTTCTTTTCTGAGGATATAAAAAAGCTTGATGAAGAGATTCAAAAAAAGCTGGTGCTTGTAATAGATCACAGCAACAACAATAGCATTTCGGCTGTTAAGCAAATAAAGGATCAGATTGATGAACTTATAAAAAAGAAAGCTACTATTTCAGGAGATTTAAGTTATACCGATGCAAACATAAAAGCTCTTGAGAATGAGAAAAAGATACTGCAGGATAGTATAAATGCAAATAAAAGAAATATTGTTTCAAATTCATCCGGAATAATATCTTATATGATTGATGGGTATGAGGGGGTTCTTAATTCTGAAAAAATATCGGAAATTACTCCGCAAATCCTGGATATGATAAAGGCTGTAGAAAACGACAGAAAAATGGATGACTTAAGCACACAGTATAATAAGCCCTTTGTTAAGGTGATTGGCGGCATAGACTATTATATAGTGTTTTCCATGGAGCGGGAAGGGGCCGAAGGTTTTAAGGTGGATGACTACCTAAACGTCAGGATTAATGATATTGACAGAGTTGTTGACGGGACAGTTGCATATAAATCCAATGAAATAGACGGAAAATATGTGATTGCTGTCAGGACGGACAAAGCCTTGAGTGATACTGCGAGTTTGAGGGTAATAAATGTCGAACTTATCAAGAGTCATTATGAGGGGTTGATTGTTCCTGTTAAAAGCCTTGTTAATATTGATATGAACACGATGCAAGCAGAAATTGCACTGGTAAAAGCAAGAAGAGCAAAGTTTGTTCCGGTTAAAATCATTGGAAGAAATAATGATTTTGCAGTTATAGATAATATTGAAAATTATAAGGATGGCGGTGTGAGCTTGTATTCAAGCTACATTATAAATCCAAAAAATATAGAGGAAGGACAGATTATAAACTGATGATTGGGGAGTTAGATTATATAAAAAGGAATCTTTATTCTGTCATGGAGAGAATAGAAAAAGCGGCTTCTAAGAGCGGAAGAAGTGCAAAAGACATTAAGCTTGTTGCGGTAACAAAAACTGTTGAACCGGATAGAATTCTTAAGATTCTTGATGAAGGCATTGTCGATTTGGGGGAAAATAGGGTTCAGGAATTGACAAAAAAGTACGATATATTAAACAGGGAATGTAAGTGGCACCTGATCGGGCATCTTCAGACCAACAAAGTAAAATATATTGTGGATAAGGTTTCCCTAATACACTCTGTTGACAGAATTGAATTGGCAAAAGAAATTCAAAAAAAGGCAGAGGCTATTGGGAAAACCATAGATGTGCTGGTTCAGGTGAATGTCTCCGGAGAAGAGAGCAAGTTTGGCATTTGTGTACAAGAGGCATATGGTCTTGTAAGGGAAATAAATTCTATGGCCAATGTAAGGGTAAAAGGTTTAATGACAATGGCCCCATATGCTGAAAATCCGGAGGGTATTCGATACGTTTTTAGTAGATTAAGGGACTTATCTATTGACATTAATAAAGAAAAACTTGATAATAGTAGTATGGATATTTTGTCCATGGGAATGAGCAATGATTTTGAAGTTGCAATTGAAGAAGGAGCCAACGTGGTTCGAATAGGTACAGCTTTGTTTGGAAGAAGAAGTTAAAGTTTATAAAAGGCTGATATTGACAATTAATATATTCTACAAAAGATAAATAGGAGGGAAAAACATGTCAACAATATTGAATAAGGTTTTGAATTTTGTAGGCTGGGAAACAGAGGATGAAGAGGAGGATATTGAAACTGTTGATGAGTCTCAAGACCTTGAACAGGAATTAAAGAGGCCTCAATTTGTTCAACCGATAACCAAAAGGTCTCAGAACAAGGTTGTTAATATTCACTCTGCGTCACAGTTTAAAGTAATTGTTATGCAGCCTGAGAGTTTTAATGATGCAAAGGATGTTTGCGACCATCTCAAGAGCAAAAAGCCGGTAGTCGTTAATCTCGGAAGCGTGCAAAAAGACACTGCCCAAAGAATAATAGACTTTTTGAGCGGCTCCATATATGCCCTTGACGGAAATATTCAGAAAGTTTCAAATGATATATTTATTGTTGCTCCGCATAATGTAGATATTATGGGGGATTTTAAAGAGGAGATAACGGCAAAAGCTGTTTTCCCATGGTCAAAATAGTTGGAGGATAGAGATATAAATGGAGGGCGACAATCTGACCATTACGGCACTTAAAGCCTTAGGACTTTTATTTGAGATTATTCAATGGTCCATTGTTATACGTGCTATATTATCGTGGTTTCCGATACCAAAGAATAATATATTTGTAAAGCTAATATTGCAGATTACAGAGCCAATACTTTCGCCTATTCGTAGTCTGCTTGAGAGCACATCCTTCGGTCGGAACTCCATGATAGATTTTTCTCCAATGATTGCATTATTGATACTTTGGATTATATCTTTTTTTATAGATATCATGATATAGGCAGAATTTAAGGTGTATTGAATTATATGAATAAAGAAGCGGTATTAAAAGGAATTTCAAAGATTGAAGATAAACTTTTGGTAGCAAAAATTCTGGATAAGTATACCTTATCTCAAAAAATTATGAGTAATACCCATTCGGATTTTTTGGACCCTTATCAGCAAAATGTTGTGAGAAAGTGCCTTGATATGAGTGGTATAAGGGACTATATCTTTTTTGGGGGATTTGGTGGGGCAGAGAGAACAGTAGTGGTTTTCTGCCCTTATAATATGCCTGAAAACGTAGACAGTGAGTTCTCTGAGCTTTTTGAAATACTCAAAATAAAGCTAAACACAAGGGAGAACTTTTCTCACAGAGATTATTTGGGCTCATTGATGGGATTAGGTATTAAAAGAGAAAAAATTGGAGATATTCTTGTTAGGGAAGATTTTGCTTTCGTGGTTGTATTAAAGGATATTGCCGATTATGTAAGACTAAATTTGACAAAAGTTGGCAATGCTCGGGTTGAAATTGATACTGTAAATTACGACGAGATTGAGATGTTGGACCCGAAGATAAAAGAGATAAGCTCTACAGTTGCGTCCTTAAGACTTGATTCTGTGGCAAGTGTTGGATTTGGTATGTCCAGAAGCAAGATAGCCGATTTGATAAGAGCCGACAGGGTGTCTGTCAACTGGGAGACAACGAATAGTCTCACAAAGCTCATAAATGAGGGAGATACCATTTCGATACGCGGAAAAGGAAGGGTAGTGCTTGAGAAAGTAGGCAATACAACCAAAAAAGACAGAATCCACATTTTACTAAAGAAATTTATATAACGAGGTGTTTGCTATGAATTACACGCCTAATGAGTTGGAGAATTTGACATTTAAGAGAAGTGTCGTTGGCGGCTACAGCGAGGACATGGTAAATGAAGTATTGGATAAAATAATTGAAGATTATACCGCATACATACGCGAGAATATCGAGTTGAAAGACAGAGTGGCAGTGTTGAATGAGGCTATTTTGCACTATAAGAATATAGAGGAATCCTTGCAGAATACTCTGCTGGTAGCACAGCAGACGAGCGAGGAGATAAAAAAGAATGGCTATCAGAAGGCTGAGAATATTGTTAAGGAAGCCGAAATTAAAGCCCAGAAGATAATAAATGAGGCCAATCAAGAAGTCCTTAAAATAAGATTTGAATATGAGGAATTGAAAAAGAAGTTGCATTCCTACAAGAGCAGGGTAGAATCACTGCTTCTTTCCCAATTGGAGATATTAAAGCCCATGGTTGAGGAAGAAGGAGTGGAATCAAAATAAGAGTAATTTGCACAATTATTTAATTATTGAAATCGATTCCTTGACATTAAAACGTTATATATTGTATAATTCTTTTAATTGAACAGTGATAAAAACGATGAGTAGAACGAGTAGAGGGTGAAACTTTTAAAGAGAGCAGGTGGTTGGTGCAAATCCTGTAAAGCCAGCCTTTGAAAATCATCTACAAGTTGCCGGCTGAAAGGGGTATGAAGATTCCGAGTAAGCTTGGTCGGTGATGAGCCGTTAATTAAGTTGAGTGATTAGGAATATATATTATTATATTCTGTAATAATGTGGGTGGTACCGCGTGAGGAATCTCTCGTCCCTTTTTGGGGCGGGAGTTTTTTAGTTTTGGCCTCTTGGAATGAAATGAAAGAGGCAAAAGTGAAGGGACTCGATGTCCTGAGCTTTTATTTTCTCGCGGCTATATGCAATTAATATTATTCAAATAAATATGACTAATGGAGGTTTGAAAATGTCAGAAGATTATGGAAAAACTCTAAATCTACCCAATACCGGGTTTCCAATGAGGGCTAATCTTCCTCAGAGAGAGCCGGAATTTTTAAAAAAGTGGGAAGATATGGATATTTATAACAGGCAATTGAAGAAAAATGCCGGGAAGCCGAAGTTTATACTCCACGATGGTCCTCCTTACGCCAATGGTGGCATTCATCTTGGAACTTCCCTTAACAAAATACTAAAGGATATTATTGTAAAGTATTATAGTATGAAGGGATATGAGACACCTTATGTTCCCGGATGGGATACCCATGGACTTCCAATTGAACAGAGGGCTATAAAGGAATTGGGACTAAAAAGACATGAAGTTGGTCCTGTAGAGTTCAGAAAGGCATGTAAGAAATTTGCCCTAAAATACTTGGATATTCAAAGAGATGCTTTTAAAAGGCTTGGGGTAAGGGCAGACTGGGAGAACCCTTATATTACATTGAACAAGGAGTTTGAAGCCAAACAGATAGAAGTATTTGGCGAAATGGCAAAAAAAGGTTATATATATAAAGGGTTAAGACCTGTGTACTGGTGCCCCGAATGTGAGACTGCTCTTGCAGAAGCGGAAATTGAGTATGCAGAGGACACCACTCTTTCGATATATGTTAAGTTTGAGGTTAAAGATGACAAGGGTAAGTTCAATGGTCTGGTGGATAGTCTGGAAAACACATATTTCGTAATATGGACCACTACCACTTGGACACTTCCGGGAAACCTTGCAATCAGCTTGAACCCAGAGTTTGAGTATGGATTGGTGAGGGCAAACGGCGAGTACTATATAGTTGCAGTAGAGCTCCTTGAAAACGTTATGAAGGTGGCAGGAGTAGAAGAGTACGAGATAAAGGCAAAATTCACGGGAGAGGAACTGGAAGGTATGCTCTGCAAGCATCCGTTCCTTGAGAGGGATTCTGTAATTATAACCGGTGATCATGTTACTGCGGAGGCGGGTACAGGCTGTGTTCATACTGCTCCGGGACATGGTGCGGAAGACTTTGAAGTGTGTAAGAAGTATGACATACCTGTAATAGTACCGGTGGATGATAAAGGTTATCTGACCTCTGAAGCAGGACAATTTGCAGGAATGTATTATGAGAAGTCAAATGCTGCAATTATTGAGCAGTTGAAGTCAACCAAGAATCTTTTGGCATCGGAAAAGATTGTTCACCAGTATCCCCACTGTTGGAGGTGCAAGGATCCGATAATATTCAGAGCTACAGAACAGTGGTTTGCATCAATAGAAGGCTTCAGAAAAGAAGCGATTGATGCTATCGAAACTGTAAAGTGGATTCCTGATTGGGGTGAGGAAAGAATTACAGCGATGGTTAGGGACCGCGGTGACTGGTGTATTTCCAGACAGAGAATATGGGGAGTGCCGATTCCGATATTCTACTGCAAGGATTGCAAGAAGGAGCTTATTAACGACGATACAATTAAAGCTGTAGCAAAGCTGTTTGCTGAAAAGGGATCGGATTCTTGGTATGAGTATGATGCAAAGGATATTCTACCTGAAGGTACAAAATGCGAGTGCGGTTGTTCTGAGTTTGTTAAGGAAAAGGATATTATGGATGTATGGTTCGATTCCGGTTCCAGTCATGCTGCCGTTCTAGAGACAACAGAAGGATTAAAATGGCCTGCAGATATGTATCTTGAAGGAAACGACCAGCATAGAGGATGGTTCCAGTCTTCGCTCCTTACGGCAGTTGCCACAAGAGGCTCAGCTCCCTACAAGACAGTGCTGACCCACGGCTATGTTGTTGACGGAGAAGGAAGAAAAATGTCCAAATCCTTGGGCAACGGAATTGATCCGGAGGATGTAATAAAAGAATATGGAGCAGATATATTAAGGCTCTGGGTTGCATCTTCGGACTATAGGACGGATATTAGAATATCCAAGGATATATTAAAGCAGCTTTCTGAAGTGTACAGAAAGATTAGAAACACTTGCAGATATATTCTGGGCAATATATATGATTTTGACCCAAATAAGGATACGGTAAGCTATGACGAGTTGAACGAGCTTGATAAATGGGCGTTGATGAAGTTGAACGGGCTCATAAAGAAGGTTAACGATGCCTACGAAAAATATGAGTTCCATTTGATGTTCCATGCAATACACAATTTCTGTGTTGTTGATATGAGTAACTTCTATCTTGATATTATAAAAGACAGACTCTATACCAGCAAGCCTGACTCAAAGGAAAGAAGAGCAGCACAAACTGCAATGTATGAAATACTGGAGTCCCTTGTGAAAATGCTGGCGCCGGTACTGGCGTTTACCAGTGAGGAAGTTTGGCAGTTTATGCCTCACAAGAATGCAAATGATCCTGAGAGTGTTCAGCTCAATTACTGGCCTGAAATTAATGTAAAGTATGAAGATTCCGCTCTTAAGGAAAAATGGGATAGAATAATTGAGATTCGTGATGTGGTATCTAAGGCTCTTGAAATTGCAAGAACGGATAAAATCATAGGTCACTCTTTAAATGCGAAAGTTACAATCTTTGCAGACGAGTCAAACTATGGCTTTATAGATTCCATAAAGAAGGATCTTGTTACAATTTTCATAGTTTCAGACTTTGAACTGAAAAACTTCGATGAAGCAGGCGACAAGTATTATGAAGATCCGGATGTAAAAGGACTGAAAGTCAGTATTTCTGCAGCTTCCGGCAATAAGTGCGAAAGATGCTGGATGATTAGTGAGTCAGTCGGAAAGAATAATACTCATGCCACTCTTTGCGATAGATGTGCAGATGTAGTTGGTTGATTTTACGGTTAATTTTATGGGCTAAAAGGTTTATCCTTTTAGCCTGATATAAATACCGAAGGGTGGGCTGATGCAAAATGTTAAAACTGAACGTCAATTTACAGGATAGGAGTTATCCGATTTATATAAATACGGACTATGCCCAAATAGATAAATGTATTCACAGTGCAAGACTTACAGGTAAGTTGGTTTTGATAACCGATACCAATGTAGACAGATACCAGGCGCAAGAATGTGAGAAAGCCTTTTTTGAAGCGGGCTATGAAATAAGTAAATTTGCTATCCCGGCGGGAGAGGAAAATAAGAACCTGGAGACTGTTAGAGATATTTACAAGTACCTCCTTAGCTTAAAGCTGGATAGAAGTGCTACATTGATAGCGTTGGGCGGCGGAGTGGTTGGAGATATAACCGGTTTTGCTGCTGCTACTTTTCTTCGGGGGATAAATTTTGTCCAGATACCAACAACTCTTCTTGCACAGTCGGACAGCAGTGTAGGCGGAAAGGTAGGAGTTGACTTTGAAGGAAGCAAAAACATTGTGGGAGCTTTTTATCAGCCCAAATTTGTGTATATCAATGTTAATTCACTAAAAACCCTTCCTGAGAGGGAGCTTAGGTCTGGACTTGCAGAGGTAGTCAAGCATGGCATAATCATGGATGATGAGTTTTATGAATATATAGACTATAATGTTCACAAAATATTCAACTATGATGAGTCGGTGCTTCAATACATCGCCAAAAAAAATTGCTCCATCAAGGCTTCTGTAGTTGAAAAGGATGAGAAGGAAGGCGATTTGCGGGCAATTCTGAATTTTGGACACACTATAGGGCATGCAATTGAGACGGTAATGGATTTTAGTCTTCTGCATGGAGAATGCGTTTCGTTGGGGATTATAGGTGCTATGAGGATGTCTCAGTATCTTGAGATGATCGATGAACACACTGTAAACCGTGTAAAGGGTACCTTGGAGAAAATAGGACTTCCAACAAGGCTTGAAGGCATTGATGTCGACAGTGTGTATAGGCAGATGTTTTATGATAAAAAAATCAAGGGCAACAAGCTTACCTTTGTGCTTCCGAGGAAAAAAATCGGAGAGGTAATACAGTGTACTATAGATGATGAGGATTTGATAAAGAGGGTAATAGCCAGCCTTGGGGAAGAAGAGTAAGCATTCCAAGAGGCCAAAATAAAAAGCGATGGTGGGAGCTATTTTCATACCATCGCTATGCAAATAATAAAAAGACTTGAATTACTTTATCTACTGATTCGGTATTTGGTACCGTTAAGATAAAGTGCGTCGGAATGGGAAAATCAACTACTCAATTCAAGTGCACGCGTAATATATATGCGTATGTCATGCTGAGTTTTTGGAGGGTAAGAGACAAGTTAATATAAAAATAATATATAGTAAAAGCTCCAGAGCAAGATGCCCTGGAGTTTTAATGTTGATGTAAGGTTAATCAAATTCTACCAATCTTATTTTGTTATCTTTTGCAAACTTCGCTACCTCTTGTTTGTATTGGTCGAAGTGATTCCAATCCATAGGTTTTAGGACTAGTATTGGTGCTTTTTGGCCCTTTACGTGAATTTCGATTTTTTCGCTTGTTCTTTTTGAAAACAGCTTTGTTACGGTATGATAGCCGAACCTGATTTCACTTATCTGGTGATAATCGAGAAAAACCGGTTTACCTTTTCTGTCGATTACGGTTATACCAGTCCAGTCCCTGTTACATGTGATTAGTCTGTTGTCATTCATAATACATTCCTCCCAAATATCCAAAAACAAATCAAAAATGAAAATAAAGTTATAAGATTTGGTAGTTTATTTATATATAATATATAATGGTTGCTTCCATAGTATATAACTGCGTTTGACGCTAGCTCTTATAGGGGATTGATTAAAAATTTATTCTTCCAATTAGAATCTACGTAATGTATTATATTAATATATATTATATAAATCATACCAATCAAAGAGTATTGACAATGTGACTATTTAATGCCCCGTAAGATAATATTAGAGTTGAAAATATAAAATAAAAAATACAAATCGCACACTTGTCAATATTCTATATAAAATATTATTTTTTTGTTTTGAGTGGCATAATTTATAGTATAATTATATAGCTTAATGCAATTACATTATACCATAATAATACAATGATTTGTAGTATATTAATAAAATAATCATAACTTTACAGAGGAGGAATATAAATTGGATAAAAATAATGAGAAGTTGTTAAAATGGCTTTTTGAAACAAATGCCGTAAGGGTATGTCCCGAGGACAAGCCTTTTTGGTATACATCAGGAACTATAGGTCCATATTATATAAATACTCACTTTCTTTATGGCAGCGAGGAAAAAGCTAATAAGCTTTTAGAGTTTATTGACAGGGAAAAAGATAATATTTTAAAGTGTCCGGAGAAAGTTCTGGAGGAAACACTTAAGAATTATCAATCTGACGCCATATATCGGGGATTGATTGATGAAATGTGTGAATTTATAAAAAGTAATATAGATGTTGATGAAATCGATTATATCTCAGGGGGCGAAAGAAGGGACTGGTTCTTCTCGCTGATTATTGCAAAGTTTCTCAATAAGCCTCATATAACCATATACAAAGATATGACCACGGTGGTTTCGATCGATGGAAAGACAGAGGAGCTTAAAGGGCTAGAGGGCGGAGCTGTTCTTCATATTGCAGATCTGATTACTGAAGCTTCAAGCTACGAGAGGGCATGGATTCCTGCAATAAAGAACAATGGCGGTAAGATAAAATGGAGCGTTGTTGTTATAGATAGAAGGCAGGGAGGCAGTGAATTGCTCAAATCCCATGATGTAAAGGCTTTTTCAATGGTTGATATAGATATTAATCTTTTTAATAGAGTTCTGGATATGGGACTAATAAATATGGAGCAGTTTGAAATGATTGAACGATATATTCTTGATCCAAAAGAATCTATGGCACAGTTTTTAAAGAAGAATCCGGAGTTTATAAAGGAAGCGCTTAAGGCAGATGATAAAACTAGAGAGAGGGCAAATCTATGCCTTCAGAAGGATTTTTACGGTTTGAATGTTAAGTAGAATTGCAGAAGTGAAATTATAAGGTTTATTAGCAGGTAGATTTTATGGAGGTTAGTTAAGTTGAGTAAAAGTACAAAGGATAGGAAGAACATCTGTGTTTCTTCCGAGGAGATAACCAGGCAGCAGCAGTTTATTGAGGAGATTAAGGAAATAAATTACCAAAGAGAAGTGCAAACCGGAAAGAAAAAACTTTATTATTTGGCTACTTTCGGGTGTCAGATGAATGAGCATGATTCGGAGAAGCTTGCGGGAATGTTGTCGGAAATGGGATATGCTGAAACGGATAACATGAACGACAGTGATTTGATTATTTACAATACATGTTGTGTCAGGGAAAACGCAGAGCTTAAGGTTTACGGACATCTTGGACCATTAAAGCACCTTAAGAAGGAAAACCCAGATCTTTTGATTGCTGTATGCGGTTGTATGATGCAACAGCCGGAAGTGGTGGAGCATATAAAGAAAACATACAGGCATGTTGACCTGATATTTGGGACGCATAACCTGTATAAGTTTCCTGAGCTTGTGTACAGTGCAATAGGTTCTCCGACAACCATAATTGATGTCTGGGATTGTGAGGGTCAGATAGCGGAGGATGTGGCAATTGAGAGAAAGGATGGAGTAAAGGCCTGGGTTACAGTCATGTATGGCTGCAATAATTTCTGCTCTTATTGTATAGTGCCTTATGTACGAGGCAGGGAAAGAAGCAGGAAGATGGATAATATCATTGAAGAAATAAAAACGTTAGGACAGCAGGGGTTTAAGGAGATAACACTTCTAGGGCAGAACGTAAACTCTTACGGAAAGGATATCGGAGATGGTACGAGCTTTGCCGGATTGATACGTGAGGTGGACAAGGTTCCTGGAATTGAAAGAATCAGGTTTATGACATCCCATCCGAAGGATTTATCCGACGAGTTGATTCATGCCATGAGGGACTGCCAAAAGGTATGTGAGCATTTGCATCTTCCATTTCAGGCAGGAAGCACCAGGATACTTAGGGAGATGAACAGAAAATACACCAAGGAGGACTACCTTGGTCTTGTCTCGAGGATTAAGGAAAATATACCGGATATTACATTGAGCACCGATATTATTGTAGGATTTCCCGGTGAGACAGAGGAAGATTTCTTAGAAACTCTTGATATTGTGGAAAAGGTCAGGTTTGACAATGCCTATACCTTCCTGTATTCCAAAAGAACCGGTACGCCTGCAGCAAAAATGGAGGAACAGATCCCTGATGAAGTAAAAAAAGATAGGTTTCAGAGACTTCTTGCTACACAAAACAGGATAAGTAAGGAGTTGAATGACACGTTTTTAGGTAAAGTGGTGGAAGTTCTTGTTGAGGGAGTTAGTAAGACAAATGATAAAGTTTTCACAGGAAGAACAAGGGGAAATAAAATTGTTAATTTTGAAGGAGATGGGAGCCTTATAGGTCAGTTGGTGAATGTAAGGATAGATAATGTTAAGACTTGGTCACTAGAAGGCAGTATAATAAAATGATCTTGGCATCTTAAGCAGTGATAATGAAACGTTATAATGGTGAAGTATCTTATGAATAAGCATAAAATTTCATTGGTTATTTTTGATATGGATGGCTTGATGTTCGATACCGAAAGAATTGGAAGAGAAGCATGGCAAAAGGCTGGAGAGGCTTTGGGTATAGAAATAAAGCCTCAATTTCTTTTAGAAATAATTGGGATGAATGTCAAGGGTGCAGAAAGAGTTTTCGAAAAATATTACGGAAATAGTTTGACGTTTTATGATTTGAGAAATCTGAGGGTAAAGTACGGGTTGGATTATATTGAGAAAAACGGTATGCCTGTAAAACCGGGACTATTCGAACTTTTGGACTACCTTGACAATAGAGGTATAATGAAAGCTGTTGCCACATCTACAGAACGAAAAAGGGCAGAAAAGTATCTGAGTATGGCCGGCATCACAGATCGTTTTGATACTATTGTTTGTGGAGATGAAGTGACCTATGGCAAGCCCGAACCCGATATATTTATTGAAGCAGCAAAAAGAACAGGATGCAAAGTAGAAGAGTGTATCGTGCTGGAGGACTCTGCAAACGGCATAAAAGCAGCTTCAAAAGCAAAAATGCTTCCTGTACTTATTCCTGATATCAGAAGGCCTGATGAGGTTGAAAAATTGGTGTATAGAGAGTTGAAATCACTGCATGATGTGATAGATTTACTTGAAAGCTCAAAGAAGAATTAATGCCCTAAAGGAACTATCTTTTAAAAAAGAATGAATTCCCTATTGAAAAAAACGGCAAAATATACGATATTATAAATGATGCAGTAAAATCGGTTGTATTATATTTTGCTAGGAGATGGCTTGTGATGAAGAAACTAATGCCCAAAAGATTATCTGCTTTCCTTGCTGTATTTACAATTCTATTTTCATTTTGCACTCTTAATATTTATTCTTCCGGCAATATAAATATCTGTGTAAACGGCAAATACCTAAATCTAGACGTACCACCCATTATAGAAAGCGGAAGGACTCTTGTGCCTGTTCGCGGAGTATTTGAGTCCATTAATGCCGACGTTGAGTGGCTGCCGGAATCACAGAAAGTAAAAATTTCAAAGGGTGGCAGCATAATAACTCTTAATATTAACAGTAATGTTGCCTATATTAATCAGGAATCGGTGAAGCTCGATGTACCTGCCAGAATTGTAGACGGAAGGACACTGGTGCCGATAAGGTTTATATCGGAGAGTATCGGTGCAAGCGTAGGATGGGACGACACAACAAGAACCGTTATTATCAATATGGATAGCAATGACGCAGAGGTTAAAAAATTTGAATTTAACGGAAATGTAGGCACATTAATTGGGGTGTCCCTTAAGGATATAATAAAAGCATTTGGGGAACCGGACCGTATTGATTTGAGCAAATATGGCTTTGATTGGTATATTTATAATAATGACCTTCAAAGATATATACAGATAGGAATAAAAAATGACAAGGTAGTGGGAGTATTTACAAACTCTCTTTATTACAAGCTTAATGGTAGCGTGGGTGTGGGAACTGATAATATCAGTGTGGACAAGAAGTTTGGAGAATGCGTAGAATACATAAAGAGGGAAAACACCTTTTATATGATAGATAATTCGGATGAGCATAAGATGTATAATATAAATGATGAGTATTTTGTAACTGTGTTTTTTGATATCTTTGATGACAACAAAGTTACTTCGTATCTTCTGATTGATTGCCAAACAGAGCAGGCTTTTGATGGTTATTACGGCAAGCCTTCCGAGGAGCTTAGAATAAGTTACGAAAGAGAAGTCTTTGATCTTGCAAATGCTGTTAGGGTAAGGAATGGATTGACACCGTTTATATGGAATGATGAAATCGCAGCAGTGGCAAGAGCTCACAGTAAGGATATGGTTTTAAATAATTATTTTTCCCATGCAAATTTGCAAGAAGAAAGTCCTTTTGACAGGATGGAGAAAGTTGGCATAGGGTATACGTCAGCCGGGGAAAATATTGCTATGGGGCAGACAGAAGCAATATTTGCTCATGAGGCATGGATGAATTCCCATGGACACAGGTTAAATATACTTGGAAGTTTTGAACGCCTCGGAGTTGGTATTTACATAGGGGATTATGATGAGATAGCCTATACTCAGAATTTCTATACCCCACCAACTAGATAATTTTTATATTAAAAATGTTATTTTTTCGATGATTTTATGGTACAATAGGTTAATAAGAAAAGCAATTAAATTCACATAATTATATAGAGCTTTGTTAGTTGCAATAATGAATATAATAAAAGTAAAGGGTGATTGATATGGATATCCTTACAAAGGCAAAAGAGCTTGGAACAATGATAAGCACTTCTGACGAAATGACAAACTACAAGAAGTGGGAAGCAAGCCTTGAAAGAGACCATAAAGCAAGAGCTATACTTCGTGAGTATCAATCATTGCAGACTGAAATGGTTAGAGCAGCACATGATGATACGGATAAAAGTATTTTAGATGATATAAAGGAAAGACTTTTAATTAAGTTTGATGAAGTAAACAATTATGAGGTTACGAGAAATTATATTGAGTCGAAGGATAGATTGGACAGGCTCATAAAAAGGGTAAATGATGTACTTGTTTACTCAATTTCCGGCGAAGAGTCCTGTTCATCCAATACCTGCAGCTCGTGCAGCGGCTGTGGAAATAAATCTTGTACGTGAGGTAAGGAAAAATGGCTTCATTGACACCTATGATGCAACAGTATCTTGAAATAAAGGAACAGTACAATGACTGTATCCTTTTTTTCAGGCTGGGAGACTTTTATGAAATGTTTTTTTCTGATGCGGAGCTGGCATCAAGAGAACTGGAAATAACGCTTACGGGGAAGGATTGCGGCCTTGAAGAGAGAGCTCCTATGTGCGGAGTACCTTTCCATTCTGCGGATTCTTATATTGCAAAACTGATTAATAAAGGCTATAAAGTGGCTATATGTGAGCAGATTGAAGATCCTGCGCTGGCGAAGGGATTGGTCAAGAGGGATGTAATTAGGATTGTTACTCCCGGTACAGTGACCGACTCGACTATGCTGGATGAAAAGAAGAATAATTATCTTATGTCAATCTACAAAAGCAAAACCTATTATGGTATTGCCTGTGTGGATCTGACTACAGGAGAGTTTTTGTCCACATATATTACCTTTGGCAATACCTTCAGCAAATTAATGGACGAAATCGCAAAATTCTCACCCTCAGAAATTATTGTGAATGGTGAGTTTTTTCATGATGAGAATTTAAAAAGCACTTTGAAGAAGAGGTTTGATGTCTATATTTCCAGTATAGAGGATAGATTTTTTGAAAAGGATTTTTCCATACAGAAGGTAAGAGACTATTTTAAAGATCATGTAATTGAAGAAAATGCGTTTGATCTTTATATAAATGCTTCCGGAGCTCTTTTAGAATACCTTGAGCAGACACAGAAGGTAAACTTAAGTCATATTCAGAGTTTTAGTGTTTACAGGATTGAAGAGTATATGGTTCTGGACTTGGCTACTAGAAGGAACCTTGAACTGACAGAAACCATGAGGGAAAAGAACAGAAAAGGCTCCCTTCTCTGGGTCTTGGACAGGACAATGACTTCTATGGGCGGGAGAACCTTGAGGAAATGGATAGAGCAGCCTCTTATAAACCTGCATGATATAAAGGACAGGCTGAATGCAGTAAATGAATTTAAAGAAAAGTTTATGGTAAGAACTGAGGTACGAGAGCTTTTGAAAGCGGTCTACGATATAGAAAGGCTTATGAGCAAGGTTGTCTTAGGAAGTGCCAATTGTCGAGATCTTATATCTATAAAGAACTCTATTGGGCAGGTGCCGTATATAAAGGAGCTTATTTGTCACTTTAATGCCGATCTCAACGTTTTAAGCTATAATGAATTGGATAACCTGTCCGATGTATATGAAATCATTGATAAGGCAATAAATGATGAGCCTCCTGTTGCGGTTAAAGAAGGCGGAATTATAAAAGAAGGCTTTAATGAAGAAGTGGACAGGCTAAGAAGCGCTTCAAAGGATGGGAAGAAGTGGATTGCAGTTCTTGAGAGCAAAGAGAGGGAAAGAACCGGAATTAAGAACTTGAAAGTGGGATTCAACAAGGTCTTCGGCTACTTCATCGAGGTTACCAAATCCTACTATTCCCAAGTACCGGAGGATTATATAAGAAAGCAAACCTTGGCGAACTGTGAAAGGTACATAACTCAAGAGCTAAAGGAAATTGAGAATACGGTATTGGGTGCGGAGGATAAGCTTGTAGAGCTTGAGTATCAGATATTTGTGGATATAAGAAATAAGGTTGCAGAGGAAATAAACAGATTAAAGTCTACGGCAAAAAGTCTTGCCAGAATAGACGTTTTATGTTCACTGGCAGAAGTGGCAGATAGGGAATCCTATACTATGCCTGTTATGACCGATGATGATGAAATTAATATTAAAGACGGAAGGCATCCTGTAGTGGAAAAAATAATCGGACAGGGAGCCTTTGTTCCTAATGATATCCATCTAGACATGGGTGAAAATGAAATTGCGATAATTACCGGGCCGAATATGGCGGGTAAATCGACATATATGAGGCAGGTAGCATTGATTGTGCTTATGGCCCAAATAGGAAGCTTTGTTCCTGCTCAAAGTGCAAAGATAGGTATAGTTGACAGGATATTTACAAGGGTGGGCGCTTCGGATGACCTGGCAGCAGGCCAGAGTACCTTTATGGTTGAAATGTCTGAGGTTGCAAACATACTCAGCAATGCCACATCAAAGAGCCTTTTGGTTTTAGATGAGATAGGCAGGGGTACAAGTACCTATGATGGGCTTAGCATCGCATGGGCCGTAATTGAGTTTATTGGTGAGAAAATTGGGGCTCGGACACTGTTTGCTACCCATTACCATGAGCTTACGGAGCTGGAAGAGAGAGTCGAAGGTATAAAGAACTACTGCATATCTGTGGAAGAAAAGGGAGAAGATATAATTTTCCTAAGAAAGATACTGCGGGGCGGAGCCGATAACAGCTATGGCGTGGAGGTGGCAAGGCTTGCAGGTGTGCCGGCTCCCGTTATTCACAGAGCTAAAGAAATATTAGGGAAATTGGAAGATGCGGATATAACCAGGAAGGAAAACCGTGTTCGAAGGACAAAAAAACCTATTCAAGGGCAAATTGATGTATTTACGTTTAATACTGCCCAAAGAAACTGCGATGAGGTTTTAAACGAATTAAAAGGACTTGATATTACAACCCTTACACCTCTCGATGCGATGAATGTATTATACAATCTTCAAAAGAAGGTAAAAGGATAGAAGAAAGTACATATAGAAAGGTTTTCTATTATGGGGAAAATAGTTATACTTGATGAAAATACATCAAATCAGATTGCGGCAGGAGAGGTTGTGGAAAGGCCGGCTTCTGTGGTGAAGGAGCTTGTTGAGAACTCTATTGATGCCGGAAGTACAAATATATCGGTGGAGATAAGTAATGGCGGTGTATCCTTGATAAAGGTAGTTGACAACGGAAGCGGAATTGAAGAGGACGATATAGAAATTGCCTTTGAGAGGCATTCCACCAGTAAGATAAGAAAGGCAAGCGATCTTGAGGCGATTACCTCCCTTGGATTTAGGGGTGAGGCTCTTGCCAGTATTGCCTCTGTTTCTACCGTTGAGGTTACTTCAAGACCTGCTCACAGGGAGTATGGAAGGTATGTAAAAATCCAGGGGGGCACCCTTATAGAGTCCAACCAGACGGGATGCCCTGTCGGTACAACATTTATTGTAAGAGAGCTTTTTTACAATACCCCGGCGAGGTTTAAGTTTCTGAAAAAGGATTCTACTGAAGCGGGATATGTTTCCGATATAGTAAGTAGGATTGCCCTTGGGAATCCAGATATTTCCTTTAGGCTGATCAACAACAGGAATACAGTTATTCATACTCCGGGTAATAACGACCTTTTGAGCACCATATACAGCTTGTACGGCAAGGAAACGGCGAAGGAATGCATGGAGGTTTCCTATGAGGATGAGAGTATAAAGATAACCGGATACGCGGGGAGACCTGAAATAGCAAGGTCAAACAGGAATTATCAGTCCATATATCTAAACAGAAGGTATATAAAGAATAAGGTTATATCATCAGCGATTGACGAAGCATACAAAACATATCTTTTGAAAAATAAATTTGCTTTTATCGTGCTATACATAGAGTTAAATCCGTTGCTGGTGGATGTCAATGTACATCCTACAAAAATGGAGGTAAGGTTTTCTCGGGAACAGGACATTTTCAGAGCTGTTTACCACGCTGTAAATAATGCGCTACTTAGCAAGACCCATATTAGGAATGTCGCCATTTCAGACAATCCCAAGAATTATTTCAAGTTTGGCCAGCCCCCGAAAAAGGAAGCCGATTATGTGCAGCAGAAGCTGGATACGGGTAGCAAATATACCGGATACAATTATGAAGATTTAACAATCAAAAAGGCGGATACGGTAAAAGAGAGTGCGCCGTGGGAAAATGCAATTGCTAAAGACAGTGCTAAGATTAATAATAGGAAAAATGAAGTTATAAATAAAGCTGTAAATGAAGCTATAAATGAAGCTATAAATGAAGTTGAAAATGACAAGCCGATTAATGGGCCGATTGATAATGAGGTTAATAAGCCGATTAATGAGCCAATTAATAAGCTCATTGATGAGCCGATTTATGACCTGATTGATAAGCCGCTTGACAAACCTGAGAATATAGCTTCAAGTTCCAAAAGTGCGGACTTTGATAATAATTTGATAGATATCAGCAATAGCCCTAAAGATAATTGCGATAATGTCGATAAACCTAATAATGCTGATATTGATTCCAATGAAACCAATGCTGTTGAAGATGACGGTAGAGCAGAACAGGATATTGAAAGAAATGTTTTTCTTGGAGCCCGGATAATTGGGCAGGTTTTTTCAACATATATTCTGCTTCAGAATGGGGACGACTTTATAATTATTGACCAGCATGCTGCCCATGAAAGAATACGCTTTGAAGAGCTTAAAGAAAAGTATGGAAGGAATGAAAGCCTGTCGCAATATCTATTGACACCGGTGGTTATAGAGTTCACAAACCAGGAAATCGCCTTTATTGAGGAAGAAAGAGAATTATTAAATAAATTAGGGTTTATTTTCGAAAGCTTTGGTAATAATTCTATTATACTTCGTTCGGTACCGATTACGGACGAGAATGTTGGCATTAAGGAATCCTTTTTGGGAATTGTTGATTTTTTGATGTCAAAAGGCAAGAAATATGATAGAATTATTGAAGAAGAGGTATTATACCAGATAGCATGCAAGTCGGCGGTAAAAGCAAACAAGAAGCTTGACGAAATGGAGATTAAAAGCATTTTGGAAAAGCTCAATCTGCTTGAAAATCCATATACATGTCCCCACGGACGGCCGACTGTTATTAAAATTACAAAATATGAGTTTGAAAAAATGTTTAAAAGAATTGTTTAATCTGTTTGGAGGACAAACTTGGATAATGTAATTGTGATAATCGGTCCAACAGCTTCGGGAAAGACGAAGCTTGCCATAGAGATAGCAAAACGTACAAACGGTGAGATAATTTCTGCAGATTCCATGCAGGTATATAAATATATGGACATAGGTACTGCCAAACCCGATGAAAAAGAGAGAGAGGGTATAAAGCACTATCTTATAGATGAGGTGGCACCGGATGAAGAGTTCAGTGTTGCAAGGTTTCAGGAGCTTTCATTAAAATATATCGATGAAATTCTAAACAAGGGGAAGATTCCTATAGTTGCTGGAGGAACAGGACTTTATATTAATTCACTAATATATAATCTGGAATTCTCCGATACTATTTGTGATTGGGAACTCAGAAAGAAACTTGCAGATGAAGCAAAAGAAAAAGGAAACGAATATCTTCACAACAAGCTTAGGGAGATTGACCCTAAGGCAGCAGAAAATATACATATGAACAATGTAAAAAGGGTAATACGTGCAATAGAAGTCTATACTCACACCAATAAGCCTATTTCCGTCCATCAGGAGGAGTCAAGAAAGAATCCTCCGAAGCATAATTTTATTTTAATCGGTATTACGATGGACAGAGAAAAGCTTTATGACCGGATTAATAAAAGAGTGGATATGATGCTTGAGAACGGTCTTGTCCGAGAGGTTGAGAAACTTATTGAAATGGGATATGACAAAAGCACAATTGCCATGCAGGGACTTGGCTATAAGGAGATATTATCCTACTTAAAAGGGGAAATTACTCTGGAAGAAGCAGCTGAAATCCTAAAGAGAGATACGAGGCGATATGCCAAACGCCAGATGACTTGGTTCAAAAGAATTGAAAATGTATATTGGATAAATAAAGATGAGTTTGATAGTGACGAGGAAATAATAAAAAATATTAAATATTGTCTTGCAACGTCTGGTATTTTCTTGTAGAATAAGAATAACAAAATAAAATTGTAAGTAAGTAAATTTGTGAGTAATAAATGTTTTATATAAAGATAAAAAAAGAGAGAAATAGAGGAGGATTATCTGTGGTGAACAAAAATAATATTAATTTACAGGACGTTTTTCTAAACCAAGTGAGAAAAGAACATATTCCAGTTACGATTTACCTTACTAACGGATTTCAATTAAAAGGGACAGTAAAAGGATTTGACAATTTTACTGTTGTACTTGATAGTGAGGGAAGACAGCAACTAATCTATAAACATGCGATTTCAACAATAAGCCCAATGAAAATTGTTAACTTGATTTTCAATGACAACAGAATGGAATAAAGTATTAAAAACTATATAATAAATAGACAAAAGCTCCGGAGCATTGTGCTTTAGGGAGCTTTTGTCTTATATTATGGCATTTAGCTTTATGGCATTTATCTTTATATTGTAAGCCTTAATTGATCTTATTAATATAGGCTTTTACATTTTTCTAAAAACTCCTATAACCTTTCCTAAAATAGAAAAATTATCTCTTACTATAATAGGGTCATAGAATTTATTGGCAGGTTGAAGTCTAATAAATCCCTTTTCCTTATAAAAGGTTTTTACCGTAGCCTCATCATCAATAAGTGCGACAACTATATCTCCATTGTTTGCTGTAGATTGCTGCTTCACCAGGATATAATCATTATCGAAAATACCCGACTCTATCATACTGTCCCCCCGGACACGAAGCATAAAAGTCGTTGAATTCTGGACAAAATCGAGAGGCAGCGGGAAGGTGTCTTCGATATTTTCAACTGCAAGTATTGGCTGACCTGCTGTTACCTTTCCTACAATAGGGACTTCAACAAGCTCCTTGTTGGAGTACATATTTTTAGGCTCAGCTACTTTGGTATTCTTTTTATCATTAATGACTTTAAGAGCTCTCGGTTTTGAAGGATCCTTTTTAATAAGACCTTCCTTTTTCAATTTTTCCAAATAACCATGCACGGTGGATGTGGACTTAAACCCAACGGCATTGCATATTTCTCTGACAGAAGGAGGATAGCCGTTTTTTTCTATCTGCTCATTCAAAAAGTCAAGAATCCTTTGCTGCTTTTCGTTTATTTTATTTTGCATATTATTCACCCCGGAAACATTTTTATACGGCTGACTAAACACCCAATATTATATTGTTAATACTTGTTTAACAGTATTATACCATAAAGTAAAAACAAATCAAACTAATGTTCGATAATTTTTTGAATTCATATTGACATAAGAACGTATGTTCGCGTATAATATCTGTATAGAACATTAGTTCGGTGGAGGAGTTTTTATGAAAAGGAAGTACATTTTAAAGAATAAGAAGAGATTTTTTACGTTTATTCTTTTTATGTTAATGGGTTTGACAGCTGTTATAAGTGGCGCTACCAGCACCTATGGATTCCGAGAGCCTTCTTATAAGACGATTACAGTAAGAAGAGGGGATACTCTGTGGAACATAGCTGAGGACTACAATAAATATGGGGACATCAGAAAATACATATATGATATTATGGTTTTAAATGATCTTGAAGACTGTCAGATAATTGAGGGGATGGAGCTTAGGGTAATTGTCGAGTAGTTCCGATATAACTTATATACTTGATTTAATAAAGGTTGAATATTGATTTTAGGGGTACTCTTTTGTTAAGAATAAATGGGTACTTCTTTTATTTTATTATTTTTTTCAAAAAACCTTGACTAATAGTAAAATATAGCTTAGAATTATGTGTAAAGTATTTTTGCTTTACAGGTGAATATATGGATAAGGTATATGAAGCTGCGCTTTTGCTGGACTTTTACGGACAGCTTCTCACAAAGAGGCAGTTTGAAATACTGGATTTTTATTTGAATAACGATTATTCTCTAGCAGAGATTGCAGAGCAGCTTAATATAAGCAGACAGGGCGTTTATGACAATATTAAGCGCGGCAGGGCTATGTTAGACCGTATGGAAGAAAAGCTTGGGCTTGTGCATAAATTTTTACAGCAGAAAGATATAGCCCTTGAAATATTAAATGATATTAAAAGCATTGATGTTAGCAATATGAGTGTTGAAGATGCTGAGACTCTAAAGAGGGTTGAAGAGAAGATAGGAAAAATAGTTGAGAGCTGAATATTCGATATCCTTATGGAATTGAGGTGTCATATATTATATGGTGTTTGAAGGATTGTCCGGCAAGCTTCAGGAGGCAATGAAGAAGCTTAAAGGCAAAGGAAGAGTTACTGAAAAAGATGTAAAAGAAATGATGCGTGAGATAAAGCTTGCGCTTTTGGAGGCGGACGTTAACTTTAAAGTTGTTAAGGACTTTATTGCAAAAGTGTCCGAAAGAGCTGTAGGACAGGATGTTTTGGAAAGTCTTACACCGGGACAACAGATAATTAAGATTGTCCATGAGGAGCTTATTAACCTTATGGGGTCTGCCAACAGTAAGGTAACATTTGCATCAAAGCCTCCTACTGTGTATATGATGGTTGGACTTCAGGGTTCCGGTAAGACCACTACCTCGGGAAAGCTGTCAAGTCTTTTAAGAAAGCAGGGCAAAAAGCCTCTGTTAGTTGCCTGTGACGTGTACAGGCCTGCTGCAATAAAGCAGCTGCAGGTGGTAGGATCACAGCTGGGGATTGAGGTATTCTCAATGGGAGACAAGACAAATCCCGTTGACATAGCAAAGGCAGCCATTGAATATGCAAAATCAAAGCAGCATGACCTTGTAATAATAGATACAGCTGGTCGTCTTCATATTAATGAAGAGCTTATGGAAGAGCTTCAAAATATAAAAGAAGCTGTTAGGCCGCAGGAAATATTGCTGGTTGTTGACTCGATGACCGGTCAGGATGCTGTAAATGTGGCAGAAAGCTTTAATGAAAAATTAGGTGTTGATGGTATTATACTTACCAAGCTTGACGGAGATACCCGAGGAGGATCGGCGCTTTCTGTTAAGGCTGTTACAGGAAAGCCTATCAAGTTTATAGGTATGGGTGAGAAATTAAGCGATATTGAGCCCTTTTTCCCTGACAGGATGGCATCAAGAATTCTTGGCATGGGAGACGTTCTAAGTCTCATTGAAAAAGCCCAGGAAGCCTTTGATGAGAAAAAGGCCTTGGAGCTGGAAAAGAAGATGCGTACCCAGCAGTTTACGCTGGATGACTTTTTGGATCAGATGCAGCAGATTAAAAAGATGGGGCCTTTGAACCAAGTACTGGGAATGATACCGGGTTTCAACGCCAATGCCCTTAAAGATGTGGAAGTGGACGAAAAGAAGATGGCCCATGTTGAGGCTATTATAAAGTCTATGACAAAGGAAGAAAGAAACAACCCTTCAATAATAAATGGCAGCAGGAGAAAGAGAATTGCTGCCGGAAGCGGTACCACTGTTCAGGAGGTAAACAAGCTTCTGAAGGACTTTGAAGAAATGAAAAAGATGATGAAAATGATGACCGATATGGGTAAACGCGGTAAAAAGGGATTGAAGAAATTCCGAATGCCGTTTTAATAAACAATAGTTGTAATTATACTTGCGGGAGGTGAAAAAATGGCAGTTAAGATAAGATTAAAAAGGATGGGAGCAAAAAAGGCACCCTTTTATAGAGTTGTAGTTGCTGATTCAAGATATCCTCGTGATGGCAGGTTCATAGAAGAAATTGGAACTTACAATCCTCTTACAGATCCAAGCGAGGTTAACATTGATACAGAAAAAGCTCAAAAATGGCTTAAGAATGGAGCACAGCCTACAGATACTGTAAGGGCTTTGTTAAAGAAGGTTGGAGCTATATCCTGATTATAGTGGCCAAAGTGCCTAGTATTTGGCGAACAATGACATTTTGGTAGAATACGGGAGGTATTTGTAATGAAAGAACTTCTCGAGGCGATTGCCAAAGCATTAGTAGACTGCCCGGATGATGTTCATGTAAATGAAGTTGAAGGGGAAAAGTCAATTATCCTTGAATTAACTGTATCAAAAGATGATATGGGTAAGGTAATTGGAAAGCAGGGAAGAATAGCAAAGGCAATCAGAACAGTAGTAAAAGCTGCAGCAGTGAAAGAAAACAAGAGAGTATCTGTAGAAATACTACAATAAAAAGATGTGGGCAGGGGTCAGTCTCTTGTCCACATTTTTTAGCCTATTGGAGTGAAAAAATTAATAGATATAGATGGTGGTGTAAAGCTAGTGGTGCAATACTTGCAAATAGGGAAAATCGTGAATACTCATGGTGTAAAGGGAGAGGTTCGGGTTATTCCGCTTACCGATGATCCCCTTAGGTTTAACAAGCTTAAGTGTGTCTATATATCCAAGGAAATGTCTGATGAAATGCAAAAGTTTGATATTGTATCTGTAAAACACCAAAAGAACTTTGTAATAATCAAGTTCAATGGGATTGATGATATGAATGCCGCCGAAAGGCTTAAAGAGCATTTTGTGATTATTGACAGAAAGGATGCTGTAAAGCTTCCTAAGGACACATTTTTTATTTGTGACCTCATAAATATGAACGTATTCGACCACGAAGGAAATAATCTTGGAGTACTAACGGATGTGCTGAGTACAGGAAGCAATGACGTGTATGTAGTCAAGAATGAAAATAAAAAGGAAATTTTAATTCCGGCACTAAAGTCTGTTGTAAAAGAAGTTTGTTTTGAAAATAATAAAATGGTAGTCGAGCTGCCCCAAGGATTGATTGATGATGAAGTTTGATGTATTGACGCTTTTTCCTGAACTCTTTGATGCCGTGCTTGGTGAAAGTATTATAGGCAGAGCCCGGCAGAACAATATAATTCAAATCAACACTGTAAATATTAGAGATTTTTCTTTAAATAAGCACAGGAAAGTAGATGACTATCCTTATGGCGGTGGAGGCGGTATGGTGATGATGGCTCAGCCGATTTGTGATGCCTATCTTTCTATTGCTGAGAAACTTTCCTACAAGCCTAGGGTTGTTTACCTCAGCCCCCAGGGAAGAGTACTCAATCAGGAAATAGTTAAGGAGCTTTCAACAGAAGAGCATTTGATTCTGCTCTGCGGCCACTATGAAGGTATTGATGAGCGGGTCATAGAAGAAATAGTAGATGATGAAATATCCATAGGGGATTATGTGCTGACAGGAGGGGAGTTGCCGGCGATGGTGCTTATTGATTCTGTCAGTAGACTTATTCCGGGAGTATTGTCAAGTGAGGAATCCTATTCTCAGGAGTCCCATTATGAAGGTCTTTTGGAGTATCCTCAATACACGAGGCCCTATGAATTCTCTGAAAGAAAGGTTCCTGGGGTACTGATGTCAGGACATCATGAGAACATAAACAGATGGCGAAGGCAGCAGTCTCTAAAGAGAACTTATTTAAAACGACCGGATATGTTTGAAAGGCTATCTCTTAATGAAGCAGATAGGAAACTTCTAGAGGAAGCATTGAAGGAAAATGAAGAATAAATAAATTATTATAAATTCAAATAAAATGGTAAAAAAATATTTACAATATATCAATGCTATGATATAATGTCATCTTGTGGAATACGGGCGGTCCTCTGTTTTATACAAGAACGTCTACGAGGGAGGAGGATAAAAAATGGATGTAATAAAAGCGATTGAGCAAGAACAGCTTAAAACCGAGGTAACTAATTTTTCAATCGGAGACTATGTAAAGGTCCATGTAAAAGTAAAAGAAGGTAACAGGGAAAGAATTCAGGTTTTTGAAGGTACTGTAATTTCCAAAAAGGGCTCCGGAGTCAAAGAAGTTTTTACTGTAAGAAGAATATCTTACGGAGTTGGAGTAGAAAGAATTTTCCCGATTCATTCGCCAAGGATTGCTCAAGTGGAAATTGTTAGAAGAGGTAAAGTTAGAAGAGCGAAGCTTTACTACCTGCGTGATAGAGTTGGTAAAGCAGCAAAAGTTAAAACAAAATTGGGTTAAGATATTTGAAATAAAGGGGACTGTTAAGTCCCCTTTATTTCGCAATTTACAGTATTTCTTTAACTTGTTCTGTCCGTTCTTTCCTAGGTGGGAAAATAGTGATATAATAAATACTAACATTAAATTTTAAGGGTTGTATAATATGGAGTATAGAAAGAAGCCTGCCGGTATTGACAAAAGTCAAGAGGAAGAACTGAAAAAAAAGTTTGGGACTAATTTTCATGCGGAAAAGCCAAAGTATTTTAAAGAAATAGTAAAATGGATTTGCATTATAATTATTGCTTTATTAACTGCTCTTTTACTTAGAGCCTATGTGTTTGAATGGGTGGTTGTCCAGGGCAAATCCATGGAAAACACTCTTTACACCGATCAAGTTTTATTTGTAAGTAAGTTGGATAATGACAGTCCCCAAAAAGGAGATATTGTCATAATTCAAATTCAGGAAGGAAATTGGGATTATCTGTCCTTTTTCAAAGAGGTACCTCTTTTTAGAACTCTTTTTCCCTGCAAAGGCGAAGTAAACTATATAAAGAGGGTAATAGGACTTCCGGGTGATGAGATCGATATTAGGGACGGGTATTTATATATTAATGGTGAAAAGCAGAATGAAGCCTATACAAAAGGACTAACTTACGAGCAAAGCTTTGAGCTTCCTAAGGTTGTGCCTGAGAATAAAGTATTTGTTATGGGTGATAATAGAGAATATAGCAAAGACAGCAGACAATTAGGCTTTATTGACTTTGAACGTATAAAAGGCAAGGCGGTTTTCAGAATAAAGCCTTTGAAGGAATTTGGCAGTATTTATTGATTATATTAGATTGGGAGGAGCAAATGAATATTCAGTGGTTTCCGGGTCATATGGCTAAGACCAGAAGGATTCTTGCGGAAAATCTGAAAATGGTTGATGTGGTTATTGAGCTTTTGGATGCAAGGATTCCGGTAAGCAGCAAAAATCCTGAGATAGATAGTATTGTGAGGAATAAGCCGAAAATCGTTGTATTAAATAAAGCCGATCTGGCTGACGAGAAGGTTTCGAATGAGTGGAGCAGATGGTACAATTCTCAAGGTTATGCCACCATTTTCATTGATTCTTTAAAGGGCACAGGAATAAAGCAACTTAAAGACAAAATGCGTGATATTATGAAGGACAAGTTTGAAAGAGACAAGCAAAAGGGAAGGATTTTCAGGCCTATAAGGACTATGATTGTGGGGATACCCAATGTTGGAAAATCTTCTCTTATAAACAAGATAGCCGGGAAAAAAAGTGCGGTAACCGGTGACAAACCTGGTGTTACACGCAATAAACAGTGGATAAATGTCAATAGTGAGATTCAGTTGCTGGATACTCCGGGGATTCTTTGGCCGAAATTTGAAGATGAGACAGTGGGCATAAATCTGGCCATTACTGGTGCTATAAAGGATGACATAATAGATACTGTGGAGCTGACATCGATTTTACTTGAGCGCCTTTCGCAAGCTTATCCGGAAAAAATAAAAGAACGGTACAAGATTGAATCGTTGCAGGACAAAAAAGGGTATGAGCTCTTAGAAGAGGCGGGGAAAAGAAGAGGCTGCATAATTTCTGGAGGAGAAGTGGATTTTACGAGAATTTCTGCTATTATACTCGATGAGCTCCGGGGCGGCAAAATCGGCAGAATAACCCTCGAAAGGCCGGGGGATGTAGTTTTGGCCAAGGGAGATGAAAAGCATGACCATAAAGCAGATTGAGCAGTCCATAGAAGGTCTGGACATAGACAAAGCCTTAGAAAAGCTTTATTTTCTTAAGAGTGAGTTTGGAGACAAGGTTGACAGAATAATAGAAAAGTATGAAAAGAAAAAGCTAAAACACGAAAAAGAGTTAAATAGATATTTAGGGATGTGCGAGTTTGAAAAAGAGGCCTATCAGAGAGGTTTTAGTATGATTGCCGGAATTGACGAGGTGGGGCGCGGCCCTCTTGCCGGTCCTGTTGTGGCTGCCGCGGTTATCCTTCCTCAAGATGCTTTCATAGAAGGCCTCAATGATTCTAAAAAGCTCAATGAAAATCAAAGGGAAAGACTTTTTGATGTCATCAATGATAAAGCACTTGGTGTGGGCCTCGGAATTGTAGATGAAAAGCAAATTGATGAAATAAATATTTTGAATGCGACAAAGGCAGCAATGAAATTGGCTGTTCAAAATTTAGACCTTAGTCCTGATATTCTTTTTATTGATTCTCTAAGGCTTGATGATATACATATTGTGCAAAATTCAATAGTTAAAGGCGATGCAAAAAGCGTGTCGATTGCGGCGGCATCAATTGTAGCTAAGGTTACAAGGGACCGTATGTTGAAAGAAATGGACAAAGAATACCCTATGTATGGGTTTTCCAAACATAAGGGTTACGGCACTAGCGAACATATAGAAGCTATAAAGAAATACGGTATTTGTCCGATACATAGAGTAAGCTTTACAAAGAACTTCGTAATATAGACTCAATTTTCAATAAAAAGCTTTAGGGGGAAGAAGATTGAGAGTAGAAGGCGCAGAAAACGTATTAATCAACCAGAAAGGGTCTGTTGATATACTGTCAAGGCTTGATACAGGAGATACCTTAAGGGCAAAAGTAGTTGACATTACTGCAAATGAGCTACTCCTAAAGCTATTTGACGGGACCTTGATAAATGCCGGTGCAATGACTCCCGTAAATGCAAAGAGGGGAGATCTCATTGATTTTATTGTAAAAAATAAAGTAAACAATCAATTGTTTTTGGAAATCCTCAAGGATAACGGTAAAGAGGCTACCGATGTTGATGTTGAGAATGAGATTAAAAACAAGCTGCTGCAGCTTGGTATAAAGCCCGATAAAAGAAATATGGAGGCAGCAGCCAAAATCCGTGCCAATGGGGCTCAAATCAATACTGAAACCATCACCAAAGTTGTTGATGCAGTGGTTAGGTTTAAGAACCTGACCATTGATAAGGCGGCTTATCTTATTTCAAATAACATTGCTCCCGAAGAAAAAAACATAGCAAGTCTCACCAGGTTTGTTGAAGGCAGAGTAAAATTGAGTGCTGAGCTTTTCGATTTGGCATCAAGCCTTGGAGAGCTTCAGGACAAAGATGTGGCCATTGCAATTCTAAAAAAGCTTAATGCCTTAGATTATGCTTCCCAAAAGAGTATAGAAGACGCTGATAATAGCACTTCTGATATTGATAATGACAACGCAAAGGCGCAGCATAACCAAAAGGATGGATATGCTGGGGATGATATGGCTCTAAAAAGCGGTACTGATATTAAAAATGGCAAAGAGTATTTGGGTTCGAAGTCTAAATTGTCTCAGGGAGACGATGTTGTCGAAAGTAAATTCAAGGAAGAACTGGGAAATACTAATCCGGGAGAAAAAGAAATATTACATTTTAAGAAAAAAACTGTTGATTTTATTAATAATTACAGGGAAAATATAGATAAGCCTGAGAAAAAACTAATGGACTTATTAAAGTCCTTTCAGACATCAGAAGACAGTAAGGTGTCGGAGCAAAAACATTCCGGCATGCGTGATGAGGCTGAAAGCATAAAAAAATCCTTTGAAAAGATGTTTGTAAAGATTAATGAGGAAATTGACAGCCGGGATATTAATGTTAAGGAAGTATACAAAGATATTTACAAAAAGCTTGAAATGGTGAGAGGGATTTTGGAAAATTCCAATGTTCCGGGAAAAGAAGACATTTTAAACAGGGTTGACAGCCTTAAGAGCAATATTAGTTTTCTGAATGAATTAAATAACCATAGCGTGTATTTTCAGATACCGCTGAAAGTATTTGATAGAAACACTACTGGTGAGCTCTATATATTAAAAAGAAATAACGGAAGAAACAGAATTGATCCGCAAAATGCTACAGTGTTTATATCATTAGATACCGAAAACTTAGGACAAGTAGACTCCCTTATCAGCGTAAGCAAAAAAAATGTCAGCCTCAATTTAAGGCTTGAGAAAGATGAAATCTATGATTTCATTAAGGAAAATTATATTCAGCTTTATGAAGGGTTATTAAAAAAAGGCTACAAACTAGTGGATATCAAATATAGGCTTATAGATGAAAAGGTGAACCTTTTAAATGCCCATGAGGTTTTGGAAAAGGAAATAGAAAAAATAAGAAGTAAGGGGTTTGACTGCAAAATCTAATTTATGGGGGAATTTTTATGCCTGGCAAGAAAAAAATAAAGCAGGTGGCGGCTTTAAAATATTCACCGGACGATAATAATGCCCCTGAGATTATAGGATTGGGAAAAGGCGAGATCGCGGAGAAGATACTTGAAAAGGCAAAAGAAAACAACATTCCTATATATGAGAATGAGGAGCTTGCCTCTACTTTAAACGCCCTAAACATTGGCGATGAAATTCCGCCTGAGCTTTATGATATTGTGGCGCAGATACTTGTGTTTATCGGCAGTATTGATAAAAGCTATGGTAAAAAGAAGAGATAAAAATGGAGAAAAAGATGTATAGCAAAGCGAATAATAAAAGAGCTACAGGGGCAATTGGGGAGACTGCTGCTGTTGAATATCTCAAAGAGAACAATTACGAGATTTTAGAAAAGAACTTTCGGTACAAAAGACTGGGCGAAATAGACATAATTTCCCGGGAAAAGGATTATATTTGCTTTGTTGAAGTCAAGGCAAGAAGCTCAATAGATTACGGCTATCCAAGAGAGGCTGTAAATGCCAGAAAGCAGGAAAACATAAGAAGACTTGCCCAGATATATCTTTGTAAAAACGGTATGAATGATTTTAAAGTAAGATTTGATGTAGTAGAGGTTTATATAGATAAAAAAGGCGATAACATTGAAGTAAATAAGATTTCATTGATTAAGAATGCCTTTTAAAATACTCTTACGAGTATAAATGAGTTTGATTATAAAAGGGTTTATATCTATAGGGGGAATATTGGTGCACGAAGGACACAGAAAGAGACTTAAGGAAAGATTTTTAAAAGAAGGGCTTGACAGCTTTGAGCAGCATCAGGTGCTGGAATTACTTTTGTTTTTTTCAATTCCGAGAAGAGATACCAATGAGATAGCTCATACACTTCTGAATAAGTACGGCTCTTTATCCGGGGTATTTGAAGCAGATCCAAAGGACCTGGCAGCTACGCCAGGAATCGGAGAGAACTCTGCAATGCTGCTGTCGCTTATACCACAGCTCTCAAGGCGTTATTTTAATGATAAATGGAGGGACAAGCCCGAGCTCAACAGTTCAACGAAAGCCGGGCAATATGCCGTTTCACTTTTTTCCGGAAGGCATTATGAAGTATTCTATGTTATTTGTCTTGACGCACAAAACAGGGTAAACTATGCCCAATTGGTTCACGAGGGGACCATAAACGAGGCACCGGTATACCCGAGAGTAATTGTTGAAACTGCACTGCGCCACAAGGCCAACAGTGTAATTTTGGCGCACAACCATCCCGGTGGAACCTTAAATCCATCAAAAGCGGATATTGAAGCTACCAATAGGATCAGAATAGCTCTTGAAGCCATCTCTATAAAGGTGATTGACCACATAATTGTCTGTGGCGGTCAATATGTGAGTTTTGCTGAAAGAGGGCTTCTTTCCAGTTGATGTTTTTTGTAACATATTTATTCACTATTACGCATACATTATAAATAAAATAACGGCAAATAAAATAGCAATAATAAAATAATGGCCCTTAAATAAACGTTTGGGGAGTGGAGTCTATGATTATAGTTGATGCCCATTGTGATACAATAACAAAAATAATGGAAGATGGTACAGGTCTTCGGAAGAATAACTGCCATATAGACATAGAAAGACTTAAATCCATAGGAAACTATGTTCAGTTTTTTGCGGCATTCATAGACCCGTCCTATTGCCAGGCATATCCATTAAAGAGAGCCTTACAGATAATAGATGAGTTTTACAGTCAGATAGAAGCTAATAAAGATGATATCATGACATGTCGTAATTACAACGATATTGAAGAAGCCGTAAAGTCAGGCAAAATTGCTGCGGTACTTTCAATAGAAGGCGGTGAAGCCCTACAAGGAGATCTGGGGGTTTTGCGGATGCTTTACAAGCTTGGAGTAAGGAGCATTTGCCTCACATGGAATTACCGCAATGAAATAGCTGATGGCGTTAAGGACGAATCTTCGGGAGGAGGACTTACACCTTTTGGTAGAAAAGTAATTAAGGAAATGAATGAGCTGGGAATGATTATTGACCTTTCTCACATCTCTAAAACCGGCTTCTGGGATGTATTGGAGTGCACTTCCGCTCCGGTTATTGTGTCCCACTCAAATGCCCAAAAGCTTTGTCCTCATAGGAGGAATCTAACGGATAAGCAGATACTGGCGATAAAAGATAATGGCGGTGTAATTGGCGTAAACTTGTATCCGGAGTTTTTGAATAATTCCAAAGAAGCCACTCTAAAGGACGTTATTAACCATATTGAGTACATATCAAGCCTTGTGGGGCCTGAACATATTGGGCTCGGAGCTGATTTTGACGGCATTGAAAGCGTACCGACCGGAATAAATGGGGTACAGGATATTGAAAAGATATTTAATGAACTTGCAAAACTCAATTATTCCAACGAAAATATAGAAAAATTTGCAGGCAAGAACTTTCTTAGAGTTATTCAGAATGTTTTATAGAATGTTTTATTGGTGCTATTTTTGTGTTTATATTTTATCCACCACGTCCTGTTTAATATATAACATGTCGATGAATTATATTCCATTGAAATAATAATATATAGAACTTGCATTTTGGTGATGCCGTACTTTGTTGACGGACATGTTGTTCAATATATGACTTTAAAACTCCAAATGATATTAATGACTATCATAAAAACTATATTCTCTATTAAAAAACGGAAAATAAATTCATATCTAAAAATAATTTCTTAAATTGCAATATTAAATGCAACACTTTTTAAAGAAACCTGATGATATTTATCATTCCAACCTTAACCATTCTTCAACAGGCGGGTGAAATGGTGTCAAGGGCGGTTTTCCCCTTGATACCATT
>NZ_RLII01000019.1 GCF_004102745.1 Acetivibrio mesophilus
TTTGTTTGTGGTGAACTCAATTATATCAGAAAAAAGGGGGTCATTGTTTTTTTATATCAAAAAACTTTGAAACCGTTGATAAATAGCATATTCAATATATAACTAGTGTAATTTACTTTACACTAACAGTAGATAATGCGGGGGAAAAATATGAAAAGCGAAATTCTGGAAATTTTACGTAAAAATCGGATAGATGAAGCTTGTGTTAAATTAAGTACTCATGGTATTGCAAATGAAATATATGCAACAGAAAATTATATTATAAGGATTCCTACAGATCATCCGGAAGCAATTTCTGATGCTTTTACGGAATCTGTAGCAGCTCCGGTAGCAAAATCAAATGGAATAAAAACACCGGAATTGATTTGCTTTGATGACTCTTATTCGATATTAAATAAAACATATTCTATTTGGGAGAGGATTCACGGTGTGACCCTTGGTGAAATAGAGGATTACTTGCATTATTATAATACATGGGAAGAGATTGGTTTTGAAGTTGGGAAAATACATGTTAATATTAAACACTGTGAAGATCCAAAAGGGTGGCTTGATAGCCCTGATAGAGACTATACAAAAGATATGATAATTCAAGGTATGGCTAACAACAGAAGCAAATCTTCGTATTTACTGGAACTAATACAAAATAAATATACACAAGAACTTTTCACATATAAAAAATGTTTTGTCCATGGTGATACCAATCAGTTTAACTTTTTATGTACGGAAAGTGACTGGTTATTATCTCTAATTGATTGGGGCGATTCCGGTTGGGCAGACCCGGCAATAGACTTTTATATGATTCCAATAGAGGTTCTTGATAATGTTTTAGAGGGTTATAGTCAAATCGCAAAAGCAAATATTGATATTGGTTTTATATATCGAATTATTATTGATAAAATATGGATAGGAATTGAAGAGAGAGAAGATATATGCATTTTGGAAAAGAAAATAATGGAATTGGAAAGTAAACTCCTAAAAAGGCTGTGATAGATATGTGTATAGCATTGAAATGTTAACATTTTATTGAGGTTTTGTTAAATACTGTGCATACATACACGAGTTAGACTTATTACATACGATATTAAAGGGGAGGAAAGACATCCGTGAGCTTTGTGACACCGTTTGTGAGATGGATGCGGGGTGTATAAATGATATTTCAAGCAATGAAATAAAAATTGGATAGACTTAAGTTGCATCGATTCGGTAATCGACAACTATGCCATTTTCCAAAATCAATATAAGCCACATATCATCTACATATCTAACTCCCAAGTGATAGATAATAGTGCTTTCGGGCTCAAAATACTCTTCACTCATCTTAAAAGATGTTTTGGTATTTGCATACTCTTCTTCTTCACCTAGCAAAGAAATGATCTCCTGTTCTGTCTTTCCAATAAGCTTGTACCTTTTGATTAAGTCATCAACTATCTTTATTCTGTCGTTTGGTGCCTCAAACCATTTTTCAACTGTGAACGTATGCTGGTATGTATAAATTCCAAGACCAACTAGAGCAAATAAAAATATCGCGGCAAAAAAGCCTATTATGATGAAATTCCATTTCTTAGCCTTATATACATCTTTGTGCATTTCTTTTTCATCCATATTTCTATCCGCTCCTTTCCGTTAATTGATAATTCACTCGTTATATATCTCTTTATTCCTTATGGAATGAACAAAGTAACACAGTATCAAATATATTGTCATAGCCAAGGTCTTTTCTTATCAAACCACCCATTGTTATGCCAATGCCAGTAATCACTTGCCAAAGGAGTCGATATAAGCTCCTTATTATTTACATTCATTCTCATTAGATTAAAGATAAACTTTGTCCTAAATCCCACTTTTGGTTTTTTTACTTTTTTCAACTCATTACACAATTTGTCAATAGCTTTTTCGATTTTTTGCTTTTTACTTGCGGATATTTCTTGCCAACTCATTGCTTGTATACTAAAGCCTAAAGTTTTTATGTACGGAATGCCCCAATAAAACAAGCATGTAGTAATATCTTTTATAGCTTTACTTGTGCCCGCACCTGCTGCTGTTGATATAACCACTGCCTTCTTTTGAAACATGTACGCTTTTGGACGGTGAGGCATCCAGTTTATAAATGTGAGATCAATGAAAGATTTCATTGGAGCGGAGGCCCTCATGCAATATGTGGGGGTAGTGAATATTAATAATTCCGCTGATTCGATTGCCGACTCAATGACATGTTTCTCATCATAGAAAGGACATTTTGTTTCACTTTCAAGACATTTATAACATCCTAAGCAAAAATGATTTAAATCTCTAGGCAGAAAGAATTCTGTAATCTCGTTTTCAGTTGCAATTTTATTAGCTAAAGCCCTTCCTATGTTATAAGAACTACCCTTATGATTTTGTCCATGAATAATTACGGTTTTCATCTCTTTACCTCCAACATTTTGACGGTGACGGTACTATATATACTTTGTAATGGTAGCTAGATAGTTTATTGCTTTTCATCAAATGTAACACCTATACGTCTGGAAACGTGATTGATCATTTCTTGTAATTCATTTATTTTATCCTGCAATAAGGGGCTTTTATCTTTATACTTTTGATAATAGTATTCAAAATACTCATCAAAAAATCTATATTTTTTTTGATGGAGGACTGAACTTATTGAATGGTACAAATTAATTCCATATTTATCCATGAACTCAAAGAAAAATTGCTTTGCTTGTTCGGATAATCCATTTAAATATGAAAAATCATCATTATACTGAAGTTTTTGATTTATTTTATCTTTTATAGAACCTAACAGAATTCTATTAGATTCATTTGTGGATTTTTTCTCCACCCACTCAATTACGGACTTTAGTAATGTTATTTCATCATGAGTAAGACGTAGTTTATGTTGGTCCATTTATAATACACCCATTTCAGATATTAGGATCGAATTTGATGGCTATATTATACCATATAGTCCAGCAAAATCAAACGGGAGATTATCTTTTGGCAAATTCTTGGGGGTGAATTTTCAGAATCAAGTAATAAGAGAAAAACTTAGAGAAGGGTATGTTGAAATCTCAATTGATACTCGAAATTAGTTGCTTGGAAGGATTGCATAAAATACCATACACAGAAGTATTTATACGCCTGTATTAACTTTTGCATGGAAAAAACCTGTTAACTACCTCTTTCACATCATCAAGCCATTTCTGCCGTTCTTCCAAAGTACTGGTTACAATTACCCCATACATTTTTCTGTAAAAATTATTTACGCCACATAGTCCAAAAATGCAATTTTTCCATATGGTTTCGAGGGGATCTCCAAAAACTTTGATTTCTCTGTCATGGAAGGTATTTGATGTATTAAACACTATGGCTGCTTTTGCCTTCAGCAAGCCGACCGGAACCCCTTCGCCTCTATCGTTTTCTTCAAATTTGTAAGCTACACCCGGACGTATCACTCTGTCAATCCATCCTTTTAAAATTGCTGGAGGTTGTCCCCACCAATTGGGATGTACAACTATTATTCCATCTGCATCTGAAATTTGCTCACAGTGTGTTCTTATAACGCTATCGATTTCTCCGTCCTTGGGTATCTCCTCATGCGTTATAACAGGATCAAAGCCCTCTTCATACAAGTCATGAAACACTACGTCATGCCCATTGCTTTTCAAAAGATCAATAGCTGTGTGTGCAATCGCGTGATTAAAACTCCCTTTGTGTGGATGTCCTAAAACTACAAGAATTTTCATACATTTAATCCTCCAAATCTTGTTATAACCGAATATTGTCAAGCATATTATATATAAGTTGCCAGCTAATGTCAACGAGGTGCATTTCCACTACATATTTTTATGATAAAAGTTTGGAATATTTTGGAGTATGGCAGCAAAACATGCCCTAAACAATTTGCTGGAGTAGCTTTCAGCTATAGAAAAGAAGAAAGTCACTAAGACTTAGGTAACTTCACAATAAAAGTTGTACCCTTACTTATTTCACTTTCTACAACAATATCTCCTTTGCATAGTTCCACAATTCGTTTGACAATTGAAAGACCAAGCCCATTTCCCTTAACGGCATGGGATTTATCCCCCTGAAAGAATTTATCAAAAATACGTTTTTTGGTGTTCTCATCCATACCATTTCCATCATCGCTTATCTTAAATTGAATACCATCAACTGCTTCATGGCAACAGATTGAAATATGTCCATTATCGTTGGTATATTTAATTGCGTTTTCAATTAGATTTATGAAAAGATGAGAAAGCATCTCTTGATTGCTGTATATTTTTATAGGTTCCAAATCCAGATTAATCTCTATGTTTTTCTTACTCCACTGCTTCTCTAGGAGTATAACACAATCCCTTATCTGTTCATCCAATTCATATTCCGTTTTATTTGTTATAATTTGCTGATTTTCAAATTTGTTAAGTAAAAGAACATTTGCAGACATATTAGCCAGCCGTTCGGATTCACTTATAATAATATCGGTGTACTCTTTTCTCTTTTCCGGAGAAAGATTGTCATTTTGCAGTTGCTTGGCAAATCCCCGGATTGAAACAATAGGGGTCTTGAATTCATGGGAAAAGTCATTGATAAAACCATTGCGGAACATTTCTATACTGCCCAGCTCTTCTACCATGTGATTAAAATTTTTAATTAAATTACCCACTTCCGAATGACCGTTAATTTCTTCAACCCGGACGCTAAAATCACCGGTAGCCACTACTTTGGTTGCTTTAATCAGTTGATTAAGAGGTTTTAGCACTCTTTCACTGGCTACTGCCGAAATAGAAGTACCTATAATACTACTGACGAGTAATGCCACTAACGGGTATAGAATAGGGGCAAGTCTGGGAATTGGTAAAATGCCTATTGCAAATAAAAATAAGAAAAACACTCCTGTCAAAACCCCTGAGGAAATCATAATATAAAAAACCAGAAATACCATCTGGATATTCAAAGTTCTTCCTCTATTCATGCTTTTACCACCGCCTTGTATCCGAGTCCTCGAACTGTAATTATTTCAAAATCCGAACTATTTTTAAATCTGTCACGTAAACGATTTATGTGAACATCTACTGTTCGTTCGTCAGTATCCGAATTCATCCCCCAAATTTCATCCATTAAACTGCGTCGGGTAAAAATTTTGTTTTGGTAGGACAATAATTTGTATAACAGCATGAATTCTTTATTTGGTAATTCCAGAACAGTACCCTTCTTCGAAACAGTAAGGGCATCATAATCCAGAACCGTTTCTCCCACTATAAGCCGGTGCTCATTTACGATTTTGGAACGGCGAAGCAGTGCTGCAATTCTCAGAAGCATTTCCTCCTCGTCAACCGGTTTTACCATATAATCATCGGTTCCTACAAGAAAACCCTTCTTTTTGTCAGCGGGTGTTTCTTTTGCCGTTACCATTAAAATCGGTAGGTTACAGTTACCTTTACGCAATGTTTCACTTAATTCATAGCCGTCCATGCGAGGCATCATAAGATCGAGAATAATCAAATCCACGTGATAATTGTACATTTTTTCAAGGGCATCTATACCATCCTTAGCAAGGATAACTTCATAACCGTTTTGAACCAATACAGCTTCCATTAACCTCCTGGTGTTGTGGTCATCTTCCACTACTATGATGCGAAACATCGAAATACCTCCCTTTTCTTTATATGTATATACTTTATCATTCTATTTTAAACTGATTTTAAACAAAAAGCCTATCTCTTTATTATTGGTCTATTAATGTATTATTTCGTCTTCATCTAGATATTTTGTTAATATTCAGTCTATATTTGCCTTATATAATAAACATGATCTTGTGTTGCAGTCATGGAGCTGTTAAACGTACCAAAAAGGCATCAAAAAGCTCCCCATGATAAAACTTCAGATAATGAAGATAATTGGTCCTAGACTGGTGGGAAATTATACAATAATATAATTTGTAGGTAAAATAGTAAGAGAGGAAGGAGGGTGAATAATATGTTTGGCTATATAGTTGCAAATGTTGATAAGCTGACAGATGAAGAAAAACAGCATTATCGTTCTTGCTATTGTGGCTTATGCAAGGCATTAGGGAGTCGTCATGGGACAATAAGCCGTATAACCCTTACTTATGACATGACTTTTCTTGTCCTGTTCCTTTCTGCACTATATAAAACTGACAATAAAATAGAAACCGAGCGTTGCATTATTCATCCTCTAAAGCCGCACCAATACTGGCAAAATGCTATAACAGACTATGCTGCCGACATGAATGTCGTACTTGCCTATTACAATTTTTTAGACGATTGGACAGACGATAAAAATATTCTGTCATTGGGTGAAGCAAAACTGTTTGAGCGTCAATATAAGCGGATTTTTAAGCAGTATCCAAATAAATGCACGGTAGTCAGTGATTGCTTAAAGGAGCTTTCAATAATAGAAAAGTCCGGAGAACTTAATGCCGATATTCCGGCCAATACTTTTGGAAAGCTGATGGGTGAAATCTTTGTTTTGTATGAAGATGAATATACAGAAAGCTTGCGGGCCTTTGGAAGGTCTCTGGGCAAGTTTATTTATATAATGGACGCATGTCTTGATTTAAAAGATGATATAAAGCATGAACGATATAACCCCCTGATTATGGCTTCATCTGAAGATTTCAGCATGATTTTGAACCTGCTTATGGCTGACTGTATAGATAAATATAAGCGGTTGCCAATCAATCAGGATAAGCACCTGATTGAGAATATCCTTTATTCCGGTGTTTGGACAAGGTATGAGGCAGAAAAACAAAAACAAAGGAGGGAAAATAAGAAATGACCGACCCCTACAAAGTGCTTGGAGTATCGCCAAATGACTCCATTGAAGAAATTACAAAAGTCTATCGTCGATTGGCGAAAAAATACCACCCGGATGTTAATCACGGAGATGAAGAAGCTGCAAAGAAAATGAGTGAAATAAACGCAGCTTATGATCAGATAAAAAGCGGGAACACTTCCCAAACTAACAGTAGCAGAGGATACAGCGGCCAAAGTTCCTATGGATATGGAGGCAATTCTGACCCTTTTGGGGGATTTAATCCTTTCGGATTTGACCCATTCGGCGGGTTTGGTCCCTTTGGAAACAGTCAACAGAGGCAAGGATCTTCTGAATTTGAGCCGGTAAAAAGCTATTTGCGTGCCGGATATTATGCGGAGGCGCTAAATGTGCTGTCTAATATAGACAACAGAAGTGCCCAGTGGTATTACTACAGCGCAATTGCAAATTATGGATTGGACAATAAAGTTACAGCCCTTAATCACGCCAAAACAGCAGTTCAGATGGAGCCGAATAATGTGCAGTATCAGAGCTTGTTAAATCAAATACAAAACGGCGGAAGGGTTTATCAGCAGCAAAGTTATAACTTTGGTATGCCTGTAGTCAATCTAAGCAACCTTTGTTGGGGGATGTGTATGGCAAGGTTGTTATGTGGTATGTGTTGTTAATAAGTTTCTATAAATAGGGAGGAATTTAAGATGGGAAATTTCAAAAGTAAATTAGCAAGATTTATGTATGGCAGATATGGAACGGACGAACTTTCTAATTGGTTATTTGTTGTATATTTTATTTTGCTTATAGCCAATTTATTTATCCGTTCAAATATAATTAGCCTATTAATATATGCAGTTATATTTATAGTGATTTTCAGAACATTCTCGAGAAATATTTATAAAAGGCAAAGGGAAAATGAGAAGTTTATGAAGCTCTGGAAGCCTGTTAAATCAAAAGGAACTTTGACAATTCAAAGGATTAAAGATATTAAGACAAAACGTTATCGCAGATGCCCCCATTGTAAATCTGTCCTGCGTTTGCCAAGAAAAACGGGAAAGCATAAAGTGGATTGCCCACGCTGTCATAATGAGTTTGAAGTTCGCGTTCTGTTGTAATACCTGAGACTTTTGTATTTCTTCACTATAGTCATCATAGTACAGCACCTACTAAAAATTGACTATGGTGGAGGTAATGCAAATCATCACCACCAATCACTAACATCACATTAAATTCTCTTAATGAATACTATAGTTTAGTATTATTCATTAAGGGGGACAATATGGGCTATTATGTTAATGTGAATGGTGTAAATGTATATGTTGAGGATTTAAACCCGGAATGTAAAAAGACAATCCTGTTTCTACACGGCTGGCCAGGCAATCATAATCTGTTTGAATACCAATTTGATAAGCTGCCCCAATTAGGTTATCGATGTATTGGAATTGATACAAGAGGTTTTGGTAGATCGGATAAACCGTTTTGTGGATATGATTATAATACCTTATCTGACGATGTGAGGGGAGTGGTGGAAGCCTTAGGTCTGCGGGACTTTACTTTAGCCGGACATTCTACCGGGGGTGCGATAGCAGTAAGATATATGGGACGACATAAAGGATATGGGGTAACTAAGCTGGTTCTTATTGCAGCAGCGGCCCCAAGCTTGATCAAACGCCCTAATTTTCCATATGGTATTGATGAAGAGACAGTATTGCAGATAATCGAAGGTACATATAATGACCGTCCTCAAATGCTTAAGAATTTTGGCGACCGGTTTTTCTTTCAACATACATCCCAAGCATTCTCCGATTGGTTCTTCCAGTTGGGCTTACAGGCGGCAGGGTGGGCAACTGCAGCCATTGCAAAGACTTGGATTAGCGAAGTATTATTCGTTGATATGGAGGCTATCCATGTGCCTACCTTAATTATTCATGGTGTTCATGATAAAGTAGTTCCTTTTCAGCTAGGAGAGGTACAGCAAAGGATGATTCGAAACTCTAGGCTGGTACCGTTTGAATTATCCGGGCATGGATCTTTTTATGATCAGAAGGACGAATTTAATGCTTTGTTGGCAAGGTTTGTGGAAAGCTAATCCAGTGGAGAATTCATAATATAGAGGGAAAAGAGCAATGAAATTTTCCTGCGTTAGCTGTGTAGCCGTGGGATTATTATATTGACAACTGCTGGTTAAAAACCTAAACCGCTTATAAAGCTGATGACTTCTGCGACAAAATTACGCAGGCTCATTAGCTTTTTTATTGCCTGCGGTTGTATAATTACGATCCACTTCAGCAAATACCAATTGAAGATGTTAAATATCAAAGTGTTTAGCATGACTCTACGAAAGCATTATAGATGAGGTTGAACATGGAAAATAAGCCTCAATATAAAGTTTTTGATTTTATACCATCCAAAAGTATCTGAAAATATGCCAAAGCCTGTGCCTTTAAGTCGAAGTCAGGATATCTGATACACCATTCATAGCAAAGGCCCCTTATGGCAATTACAAAATGCCTTATAAGATCCTCAAAAGATAAAGTAGACTGAAATTCTCCACGCTCAATGCCCCTTTTTAGCACATTGGCAAATATCTGATACAGCTCCCTGTCATATCCCTTGATGGCACCCATGTCTATGTCATCGGTCAACATTAGTTGATATACAGTTCTCATGCTCTTGTAACCTATGACCTCGGTGAGTGTGTCTGCTATTTTACCGATTAATGCCAATAGTATTTGGGCCGAAGAAGTATCGTCGGAAAAAGAGTCCAGTACAGACCGATAATCCGTGTCCACTTTACGGACATAATCGGAAATGAAAGCGGCAATCAAGGCATCCTTAGATTCAAAATATATATAGAAAGTGCCCTTTGCTACTTGGGCCTCCTCTACAATCCTGTCCACTGTGACCTCTTTGAAATTGTACTGATTAAACAGCATAGCGGCGGTGGTTAATAGTTTCTGCTTTGTCTTTTCACCTTTGTTACTTTTACGTTTTGCTTGTTCTTTTTTCAAATTTTTTCACCCTTCTTATTTTCACCCTTCTTAGTTGTATTGGCATCCATCATATTGTATAATTCTATTATATAATATGACTATGGTCACAAAAAGTTATTTCTGAATGTTCGGAGTATATTATTAATTCTGTCAAAGTCAAACTTCAAGGCATCAATCTTGAGCCGGACATGAAAACTTCATTTTACTCCGAAGAATTTACCCAATGGATTCCAGTGGCAGAAATCAATCTTTACTCTATTTTCTGATGAGTCGGATCAATATCTGCATCATCAAGCAAACTTTTTGGACCGGGTTCCTCCTCAGGTTATAGGAATTTCAACAGATGTTTTTAAGCCCATTATGGCCATGAAATTCCTATAGCCTTTTAATAGTGACCCGGTCTATACCGACGGTATTACCTTTACAGTCGACGGTAAAACCATGCATCCGATGGAGGAGGAAGGCACAATCTCCTAAAATATCAGCTTTCTGTACCGGCCAGGAACTGTTCTATGCCATAGAGATCTATATGGATACCGGTAGCTGGGAAGAGCTGATTTCCAGCCTGATCACAATTTACTCTGACAAATCCTCTGAACGAGGATTGAGGTAAGAAAATTTTTCAATAATCGAAAAATTCTTTTGAAGATAGGTGATATAATACCCTTAAAAGATATTACTTCTACGTATTATATATAAAAAACAAACTTTTTTGGGGAGGAGATAATGTGAAGAAAAGAAAATTAAGTTTTTTTATTAGCATTATTATGATAATAACAATGCTGGGCTGTTTTTTAGATTTACATGTAAATGCAGCTTCAAATGAGTACAAGTTTGATTTTGGAGGGGGTGCCGTACAACCGGGTTATATAGGGGTTAGCGCTTCTACGGCTTATAGTAAATCAAGGGGCTATGGTTTTAATACTCCTTGGAATATGAAGGATGTCACGGCATCAGGCAGCGGTCTTACGAGCGATGCTGTCCAGTTTATGGCATATGGCACAAAAAGTGAAAATACTTTTAATGTAGATCTTGATAATGGTCTATATGAGGTAAAAGTCATTTTGGGAAATACTTCGAGGGCAAGTGTGGCAGCAGAAGGTGTATATCAAATAATAAACATGACGGGAAACTGTGCAACAGACAAGTTTCAAATCCCTATTACCGATGGACAGTTAAACATACTGGTAACTGCGGGAAAAGAAGGTACTGCATTTACCCTTAGTGCTCTTGAAATAAAAAAGATATCGAATGTTCCTGTAACAAATAGAACGATATATATTGGAGGAGATTCAACAGTTTGCAACTATTATCCCCTGGATGGAAGTGCTCAGGCCGGTTGGGGACAGATGTTGTCTAAATTTGTTGATACCAACACTTTTCAAATTAGAAATATGGCTTCATCGGGCCAGATTGCAAGAGGTTTTAGAGATGATGGTCAATTTGAAGCAATAATGAAATACCTTAAGCCCGGCGACATATTCATATTACAATTGGGCATAAATGATACTAATTCTAAAAACTCAACAACTGAAGCGCAATTCAAAGAAATTATGACTGATATGGTTGTAAAGGCTAAGGCTACCGGTGCAACTATGGTATTGTCAACACCTCAAGGAAGGGCAACGGACTTTAATTCATCAAATGTACATGATTCCCAAAATAGATGGTATAGAAGGGCTACTATAGAGGTGGCTAAAGAACAGGGTGTTCGACTAGTCGACCTTAATGTCTTAAGCTCGAAGTATTTTACATCAATAGGGAAAGATGCGACGATTGCACTATATATGCCGGATGACAGCTTGCATCCCAACCGTGAGGGAGCTACTCAGCTTGCCCGTATTGTAGCTGAGGATTTGGCAGATCTTTTTAAAGCACCCGTTGTGACGCCGACAAGCACGCCTACGGCCACTCCTACAAACACTCCAAAAAGCTATCTTTATGGCGATGTTAACGGTAGTGGAACTGTAGACTCTACAGACTGTACCTGGATGAAAAGGTATTTATTAAAGCAAGTAAAGTCATTTCCAATCGAAAATGGAACTATAGTGGCTGATTTAAACGGAAATGGTACAGTAGATTCAATAGATTATACACTACTAAAAAGATTCGTATTAAAAATTATTAAAGAATTTCCGGTAGAAAAGCAAAAAAACGAATCGGTAATATATCAGGCTGAAGATGCGATAATATCTCAGGCTTTGTTGGAAACCATTAATGCAGGCTATACAGGAGATTCATATGTGAATTATTACAATGAAATTGGCGGATATATTGAGTGGAATGTTAATGCACCTTCTTCAGGAGCATTTGCCCTTACATTTAGATTCGCAAACGGCACAACAGTTAATAGACCTATGGAGATAAAAGTTAACGGAAATATTATTAAGTCAAGTATGGATTTTATTTCAACAGGGGCATGGACTAGTTGGATTGAAACAAGTGTAGTGGTAAAACTTGAACAAGGAAATAATGTTATCAGAGCGACAGCTATTACATCCGACGGAGGACCGAATGTTGACTATCTTAAAGTATCCCCGTCAACAGAACCGGCTGTGACACCTGAACCGACGCCTGAAGGGAAAATTACGATTTACATAGCCAGCGATTCTACTGCACAGACATATAGGGCATCCTATGCACCGCAAGCCGGATGGGGACAGTTTTTAGGTCAATATTTTACTTCAAATATTGTAGTTGACAATAGGGCAATTGCAGGAAGAAGTTCTAAGAGTTTTGTTATTGAGGGAAGACTAGACGAAATTTTAAATGTAATTAAGCCCGGCGACTATTTATTCATTCAGTTTGGCCATAATGACGCAACCATAACTAACCCCGATCGCTATGCGGCACCATATACGACATATAAGGAGTATCTTGGCAAATACGTAGACGGAGCACGCCAGAAGGGGGCTATACCGATATTAATTACTCCCGTGGCAAGGCTTAATTATAAAAACAATAGCTTTGTTAATGATTTTCCTGATTATTGCATAGCTATGAAGCAAGTAGCCGAAGAAAAAAATGTAAAGCTCATTGATCTGATGACAAAGAGCTTAAATTACTATACTTCGATAGGCTATAATGAAACATACAAGCTTTTTATGGTCTCTGTAAATAATACAGATTATACGCACTTTACAGAAAAGGGAGCTGAGCAGATTGCCAGGCTAGTGTCGCAAGGTGTTAAAGAAATAAATTTGGATATCTCTAAGTATTTAAAGGCCAACTAACTAATAATTAATAGAGCAAAATACGGAGCAATTAAAAATAATTCTACATACGAAGACTTTTCTTTTGAGCAATGTGTTATAATAAAATAATTATAGAAGTGATAAAGTTGATTGGTGGTATGGGACGCAAAACGTCTGTATTGGAGTTAAGGAGGTACTAAGCAAAATGATAATTGTTTATGAATCGAAAACAGGTTTTACGAAGAAGTATGCCGATATGCTTGCGAAAAATACGAAATTAAAAGCCTATCGGGTAAAGGAGCTTCCAAAAGATATTAAGGATGAAGAAATCATATTTCTTGGTTGGATAAAAGCCGGCAAGATACAGGGCCTTGGCAAGGTGAGAAAGTATAATATCAAGGCTGTTTGCGCATCAGGTACTGCACCACATGCAGAGCCCAATGAAGAAACTGTTGTGGCAAATAACAAAATAGAAAGTATACCGTTTTTTTATTTGCGCGGTGGTTGTCTGCCTTTAAAAGAGCTTACGGGTATGGATAAAATCTTGATGTCCATGTTTTTAAAGATACTTAAAAGTCGAAAAGAAAAAGATGGAAAAATAGAAGGGACTATCTCAAACATTGTAAACGGTTTTGATGGTGTGAGAGAGGAAAACCTTGAGCCTGTAGTCCAATGGATAAGCAAAAACAAGTAATTGAAATCAAATTCATAAAAAAGCCCACCTTGACCCTATGCTTAATGTAGGAGCAAAGGTGGGCTTTAAGATACGATACAATGCCTTGTGAAATCCAATTTGACAGTTTACATTTCAGTTATATTATGATAGCATTTGATAAATTAATTTTGAAAGGGGTGCAGTTAACAATGAATATTCAATTTGCAGATAGGATGGGTAATGTTCAAAAATCATTTATTAGAGAGATTCTCAAAGTAACTGTTAATCCACAAGTAATATCCTTTGCAGGGGGACTTCCTAATCCGGCTTCGTTTCCGGTTGAAGAAGTTCAAAAAGCTACTCAAAAGGTTTTAAATGATGATGGCAATAATGTACTCCAATATAGCACTACAGAGGGGTATTTGCCACTTAGACAATATATTGCCCAAAGGTATTTGAAGAAGAAGGGGCTAATTATAGACCCGGATGAAATATTAATCACTAATGGTTCGCAACAAGGACTTGATTTAATCGGTAAGATTCTTCTTAATAAGAATGATGATATCCTCTTGGAAGAACCTGGATATCTGGGTGCAATTCAAGCACTTTCAATTTTTGAACCCAAATTTCATACTGTTCCCTTGCTTGATGATGGAATAGACATTAATTCATTAGAAGAAGTCTTAAAAAGATGTACTCCTAAGTTGTTCTATGCCGTTCCTAATTTTCAAAATCCATCTGGAATTACATATTCCGCACAAAATAGAGAGAGCGTAGCTAATATATTAAAGAACACTAATGCAATTTTTGTTGAAGATGACCCATATGGAGAACTAAGATTTATTGGTGAAGATGTACCATCGATGAAGACCTATCTAGGGGATAATGCAATTCTTTTGGGATCTTTTTCGAAAATCATAGCACCGGGAATGCGCCTTGGCTGGATATGTGCCAAACGTGAAATAATGGAGAAACTGATAATTGCAAAGCAGGCTTCGGATTTGCACACAAACTATTTTTCTCAAAGGGTTGCTTATCAGTATTTAATTGATAATGATATTGATAATCATATTAAAAAGATTACGGAATTATACAAGAAACAAAGAGATTGCATGGTTTCAATGATTGAAAAATATTTTCCGGAAGAAGTTAAAAGCACAAAGCCGGAAGGCGGAATGTTCTTATGGGCAACTTTGCCTCAAGGATTTTCATCATTGGAATTATTCGACATAGCATCAAAGCAGAATGTTGCCTTTGTTCCGGGTGACCCCTTTTATATTAACAAGAAAGGAACAAATACACTGAGGTTAAATTACACAAATTCTACAGAGGACAAGATAGAAGAAGGAATAAAACGGTTGTCGGAAGCTATAATAGGACTTATAAAATAATTTTGCGATAAGGTGGATTGACAAATTGGTCTATTCGATATAGACTAACAATGTATAGTCGATATTGAATAGACCAAGGAGGCATAACAATGCGGGAACTATTTCCTACTGTTTTAAATATGAGCCTTACGGCAAGCTATGTAATTCTTTGCGTGATGCTTATGAGACTGCTACTTAAAAAAGCTCCAAAAGTCATATCCTATGCTTTATGGGTTGTGGTGGCTTTTCGTCTTGTAATTCCATTTTCCTTTGAAAGTATGTTTAGTCTTATACCTTGGAGAACGAATATTGTGCCAATTCAACATGAGGTAATCTATTACCAAAGTCCTCAGGTTAATAGCGGGCAAGATGCATTAGATTCATTTGTAAATAAATCACCCTCTGCCCAGTCCCCCTTTGATTCCTACGTTGATGCAAGTGTAAATATGGTTGAGACAAGTGCAAATATATTGGAAAACTCCATGGAGATAGGGACATACATATGGCTCTTGGGAATAATGGCATTACTTATTTATAGTTTAACATCCTTCGTAAAATTAAAAATGCAGCTTAAAAGTGCTCAGCTAATAGAGAAGAATATCTATGAGGCGAAGAATTTAAAAACACCCTTTGTGATTGGTTTGATAAGACCAAAGATATATTTACCGGTTGGACTTGATGACACTGAAAGAAGCTATATTTTGCTGCATGAGCAAACCCATATCAATCGAAAAGACCACATAATAAAAATATTAGCTTTCTTAATATTATCAATACATTGGTTTAATCCTCTTGTATGGATTGCGTTTAGGTTAATGAATACAGACATGGAATTGTCCTGTGATGAAAGAGTATTGAAACAAATGGGGGAAAATATTAAAAAGCCTTATGCCAGCTCATTATTGTCGCTTGCAACCGGAAGGCATATCTTAAATGGCAGTACCCTGGCTTTTGGCGAGGGAAATGTAAAAGGAAGGATTAAAAATGTGTTAAATTACAAGAAGTTGCCCTATTGGGTGATTGCTGCATCGGTGGTGACTGTAATTGTAGTAGGAATTGCACTGGTTGCAAACCCTAAGCCGGGCCAATCCGTTCAACCGCAAAAAGATGAAGATAATTTGACAAAAAGTCTTTCCGGTACAAGGGTGCAAATTGAGTTCCTCTCCGACATGATTGGTTTTAAGTCGGCAGGCAAGTTTGTGACAGACGACTCAAAAATATTTGCATTCATCGATTCAACCCTTAGAGACAGTCTAACACCTGCAAAAGAAGATGATTTGGAAAACAATCATACTAATCACTATGCACTAAAATTATCTGATGGGGCAGGGGAATATAAATATGAACTTTACTACGATACGCTGTATAATAAAGCTTATATTGCAAAAGATGAAGGCCTATATGAAGCAAGTACAGATTTTGCGCGTTATATTGATTCATTCCTGGAGAATTCAAATATTAACATCTATATAGATAACGCCGATGCTGTGGCGCTGTTTCAGAAATATGGATGGACCCTTGACTATCAGATTGGCGTAATGGAAAACAAGCTCAACAACATAAAGACATTGTCCGGTTTTAATCCAAATGAATATTATTTTGCTTATAACAATGAACTTTCAAAAGATATTGGGCTTGATATGAGCGAATATTCAAACGATTCAAACATTGATGTTGAAATATACAGGATTCATGAAAGTATGCCCAAGGAGTTTTATCCTATACAGGATTGCAGGGGTATTGTTGTGAAGAGCAGAGGCAAAATAATCGGTGCATTCATCAGTGCCGGACGTCACAGCACTTTTAACGCCTGCAGTCTGAAAGGAAATAACTTTGAAAAAGTAACAGGGCAAACCATTAACCAATGGCTTAGGAAGATGGCTCAGCCTGATGACTTTGATATAAGCCTATCCAAATTGGAGCCGGAACAGGTTATTGAAGAATATTTCAAAGCGTTGAATAAAAAGGATGCTGAGGCAGCAAAAAGTTGTATCTCTAGAAAAACTCTACTGGATAATTTAACATCAAATATTGAGAACAGTGAATTGTTTAATGAGGGCCTAGAATTGCCGTTAACCGGTGCCGGAATTCGTCCTAAATCAACCTTTGAGAATCTGAAAACTGCAAAATTGTTGAAAGTCGAGCTAACTAATGAGCCCGATGAATATACTAAAATTTTTACAGTAACAGTAGAACTTAAATACAATAAAGATGCAGTAATTAGTAGTGGGAAGCAACATTGGGATTGCCACATGGTTTATGAAACTCCACAGACTGGCTGGAAAATTGAAAGCTTTGGACATTAAACACTAGAATATATCGGGGGTTTGATTTTAGCTAATTACCATTTGACAATATTGGTGGAGTTTGATAATATATTCTAATCGTATTTGTCTACTACTGTGGTTTTATAGTAGCATTAGTACATATATCTAGCCATTGATTAGAAATAGAAGTAAGCGGAAGTTTAGAAGACATAATTGGTAGTGAAAAGAATATAAAATAATATGATTTTAGAATTGCAATAGATGCAGAAAACGAGTAGTGTTTATCACGTAAATTCAGTTGATGAACAATACTCATTTTTTAATGGAGGGATTGATGTAATATGATTAAAGACCTGGCTCGAAGTATTCGTGAGTACAAAAAATTATCAATTATAACTCCGATACTCATAAGTCTAGAGGTAGTGATTGAATGTATAATTCCATTTATCACTGCAAATTTGGTCAACCTAATTAAAAGTGGCTGTGAATTACGTACAATTATCAATTATGGAGTTGTCTTAATTGTCATGGCGTCTTTGTCACTCATGTTCGGTGCTATTGCAGGCTCAACTAGTGCCACAGCATCTTGTGGGTTTGCAAAGAATTTAAGAAAGGATATGTTCTATAGTATCCAGAATTATTCCTTTGAAAACATCGATAAATTCCTAACCTCATCGTTGATTACCCGTATGACTACCGATGTTACCAATGTGCAGCATGCGTATATGATGCTGATTCGAGTGGCTGTTCGTGCTCCTTTGATGCTGGTTTTTGCCTTTGTAATGGCCTTTGTAATGGGTGAACGCATGGCGTGGATTTTTTTGGTGGTTGTGCCGATTCTTGCGATTGGACTTATTGTTATAACTTACAAAGCATTACCGTTATTTAGGAAGGTATTTAAAAAATATGACGCTTTGAACAGCTCCATTCAAGAAAATATTAAAGGAATGCGCGTTGTAAAATCCTTTGTTCGTGAAGATTATGAGCAAAAGAAATTTGATTTGGCAGCACAGGATGTATGTGCAGACTTTACAAGAGCAGAGCGTATCTTGGCTTTTAATGGACCTTTAATGCAGTTTTGTATGTATTTGGTTATGGTGTTCGTTTTGTCCTTTGGTTCCTATACCATTATTACCAGTCGAGGATTGGATTTTGATATCGGGCAGTTTTCTGCTATATTAACATATAATTTTATGATTCTTAGCAGTTTGATGATGCTTTCTATGGTATTTGTAATGATCACTATGGCCAGTGAATCTGCTAAGCGTATTGTTGAAGTAATTAATGAGAAGAGTACATTATCAAACCCTGAAAAACCGATTCATACAGTAAAGGACGGTTCGATTTCCTTTGAGAATGTAAGTTTTAAGTATTCGGAAAAGGCAGAGCGAATGGCATTAGCGAATATAAATTTGCAAATCAAATCCGGCGAGACCATTGGGATTATCGGTGGTACGGGAGCCTCAAAGTCATCCCTCATTCAGCTTATTCCCCGTCTGTATGATGCAACCGAAGGGATTGTAAAAGTAGGCGGCGTGGATGTAAGAGACTATGATTTGGATATCCTGCGTAATGAGGTTGCTGTTGTGTTGCAGAAGAATATTTTATTTTCCGGAACCATTAAGGAAAATCTTCGTTGGGGTAATAAGGATGCTACGGATGAAGAATTGGTACAGGCGTGTAAACTCGCTTGCGCCGATGAATTTATAAGACAGTTCCCCAAAGGATATGACACCTATATTGAGCAAGGCGGATCCAATGTGTCCGGTGGACAGAAGCAAAGACTTTGTATTGCAAGGGCATTGCTCAAAAAGCCCAAGATATTAATCCTGGACGATTCCACCAGTGCAGTGGATACCAAGACCGATGCCAAGATTCGTAAGGCACTTAGGGAATATATGCCCGAGACAACCAAGATAATTATAGCCCAGAGGACAGCGTCTGTTGAAGATGCAGATAGAATTATCGTAATGGATGGTGGTTCTATCAATGGAATCGGAAATCACAAACAATTATTAGCGGAAAATACGATTTATAGGGAAATATATATTTCTCAAAATAAGGCAGGTGCACAAAGTGAAAATGAATAATATTAAGAGTAAAAAATCAATTATCCGTCGCTTGTTCAAGAATATATTAGAGTTTTATCCGGTAATGTTTCCGGTTGCTGTTTTATGTATATTGTTCAATGCAGCTATTAGCTCCATTCCTGCTATATTTATGCAGAACGTCATTGCTCTGATTGAGAATAACTGGCAGACTGGGGACTGGAATGCAGTAGGAGAAAGAATATTATCCCTTGTTGCTATATTGGCAACGTTTTATGTATTATCACTCCTTAGCGGTATTGCATATAATCAGTTGATGGCAATTATCACTCAAGGAACCTTGAAGAAATTCCGTGGGAAAATGTTTGCCAAGATGCAGACGCTTCCAATTAAATATGTGGATACCCACAACCATGGTGATGTCATGAGCGTTTATACCAATGATATTGATACGTTGAGACAAATGATTTCCCAGAGTTTCCCACAGCTTTTGTTGTCCAGTATCTCAGTTCTCACCGTATTTGCAATTATGGTTTATTATTGTATGTGGCTAACCATTGTTGTATTAATAGGTGTAACCATAATGTTCTTTGTCACAAAAAAGGTAGGTGGCGGTTCTGCCAGATACTTTATTAAACAGCAGAAGGCTCTTGGACATATGGAAGGCTTTATAGAAGAAATGATGAATGGACAAAAAGTAATCAAAGTATTCTGTCACGAAAATGAAAGTAAGGCTGATTTTGATAAGATCAACGAAGCTTTATTTAACGATGCCAAAACAGCCAATCGTTATGCCAATATTTTGGCTCCGATTCTAAATAATATCGGTAATGTACTGTATGTTTTTGTTGCTATTATAGGTGGTGTTTTATTGGTTACCAATGTGCCAAACTTGAGTATTTCCGGACTTGCCATGGGAATTAGTATCGTTGTTCCATTCCTCAACATGACAAGACAGTTTGTTGGCAATATTAATCAGGTGTCGCAGCAGATAAATGCTGTTGTTATGGGGCTTGCCGGTGCACAGAGAATCTATGATTTGGTTGATGAGGAGTCGGAACAGGATAACGGATATGTTACCTTGGTAAATGTCCGCGAGGAAAACGGTCAGTTGGTTGAATGTGAGAAGAGAACGGGAATCTGGGCTTGGAAGCATCCTCACAGTAGTGATGGTTCTGTAACATATACCAAATTAACCGGTGATGTGAGATTGCATGAGGTTGACTTTGAATATGAACCGGGAAAAACAATTTTACATGATATCAGCCTTTATGCAAAGCCGGGACAAAAAGTAGCATTTGTTGGTGCAACCGGTGCCGGCAAGACTACAATTACAAACTTACTAAACCGTTTTTATGATATTGCCGACGGTAAAATCCGTTATGACGGCATCAATATAAACAAAATCAAAAAATCGGATCTTCGTCGTTCTATCGGTATGGTACTTCAGGATACCAACCTCTTTACCGGTACTGTAATTGATAACATTCGTTACGGTAAACTGGATGCCACTGATGAAGAATGTATTGAGGCTGCAAAACTCGCGGGGGCTGATGACTTTATTCGCCGTTTGCCCGATGGCTATCAGACAATGCTTACTGAAAATGGTGCAAATCTATCCCAAGGTCAGAGACAGTTAATTTCTATTGCCAGAGCAGCAGTTGCCGACCCTCCGGTTATGATTTTGGATGAAGCAACATCCTCCATTGATACAAGGACCGAAGCCATTGTACAGCGAGGTATGGATGCCTTGATGGAAGGTAGAACAGTATTTGTAATTGCCCATCGTCTGTCCACAGTTAAAAACTCCAATGTAATCATCGTATTGGATCAGGGACGTATCATTGAACGAGGCAATCATGAGGATCTAATAGCTCAAAAGGGCCAATACTATCAACTGTATACTGGCGCATTTGAATTGGAATAAAGCTATTCAATCTCAAGGTAAGAAAATTTTTCAGCAACCGAAAGATTTTCTTTGAACCTTGGAATTATAATAAGTATGGGTAATAATATGTATATAGATATGATAAACTTGGAAAGACGGTGAAAGCTTATGTCAACAATTCATACAATTGAACCCCGGAAAGTATTTCATTGGTTTTATGAGATCAACCGGATTCCGAGATGCTCCGGTGATGAAAAGAGAATTAGTGACTTTTTGGTGAGTTTTGCGAAAGAAAGAAATTTGGAAGTCTATCAAGATGAACTTTACAACGTAATCATCAAAAAGCCTGCAACTTCCAGTTATGAAAATGCACCTGCTGTCATCATCCAAGGGCATAGCGATATGGTTTGTATCAAAGGGGAAGGTTCTACTCATAATTTTGATACAGACCCGATTGAAATGATCGTAGAAGGGGATATTTTACGGGCAAATAATACAACTCTTGGCGGGGATGATGGGATTGCCGTTGCTTATGGTTTGGCAATTTTAGATTCTGATGATTTAAAACATCCGGCTATTGAACTTTTGGTTACAACGGGGGAAGAGACAGGCATGGATGGTGCAATGGCTTTAACTAATGAGCATTTAAACGGAAAGATACTACTTAATATTGATTCCGATGAAGAAGGTGTTTTTTTAGTTAGTTGTGCCGGAGGCGCAAACCAAACCATTACCTTTCCATTGAAAAAAGAAAAGAGAAGTGGCACCGGTTTGGAAATTAGAGTTTCCGGATTAAAGGGCGGACACTCCGGAATGGAGATTATTAAACAGAGAGCAAATGCAATCAAATTATTAGCCCGCATTCTAGATAAATGCAGGGACAAAGTTACTTTGGCTAAGATTTCAGGTGGTACCAAACATAATGCAATTCCGAAGGAAGCAGAAGCGGTTGTATTAACAGAAGATGTAAATGGTACAGTACGTGCAATAGAATCACTATCAAAAGAATTAAAAGAAGAATATCGGGTGGAAGATAAAGGACTAACTATTACCGTCAGGGAAGTTGGCGTTGAGGAAGTTTTCTTAAAGGAATTATCCGACGATATTATTGATTTTCTGATGATGACGCCTGACGGTGTGCAGTACATGTCGAAGGATGTTGAAGGTTTGGTGCAGACTAGTGTGAATAATGCTATAGTGGAAGAGAAAGAAGGGCAACTGGTTATTACAATTTCACTTCGTTCTTCATCCGGCAGTTCCTTAAGGGAACTACTAAACCGGGTGTCGTTAATTGCAAAGAGAACCCACGGTATATCGCATGAAAACAGCTCTTATCCGGCATGGGAATATGATGATAAATCTGAAATCAGAAAAATAGCAGTTGGAGTTTTTGAAGATTTATTTGGCCAAAAAGCAAAATTAAACGCAGTTCATGCCGGTCTTGAGTGTGGTGTGTTGAAAAGGATTTTACCGGATGTTGATATGATTAGCTTTGGACCGAATTTGTATGACATTCATACTGAAAAAGAGCATCTTAGTATTTCGTCAGTAGGAAGAACTTGGACATTCTTAATCCGTTTGCTGGAAGAGATAAAATAAAACGCTACAAGCTAATCCTTCAACATTATATATATTTATATGGCTTATCCAAGTTGTGACCTAGCTTTTTAGCTAATGCTACAGAACGTAAATCATGCGTGTCCCAACTTGGATATAAGCCTCTATTTAGATATTCTAAAATTAGTTTTGCACCACAGGCAGTTGCAAGACCTTTTCATTTTATTTGTAGTCATGAGATGTAGTGTTAAAATGTTTTGCTATAATCATAATATCTTTTAAGTTAATCGCGTTATCTTTGTTGAAGTCTATATCTGCTTTGTATTCTGCATCAACTGGAGTAGTGTCGAATGCTATCGCTATTTTCATAACGTCTTTCATATTTATGGCACCGTCCGATTTCCCATTTATCTCAATGTCTCCGGCCCATAAAATCAATGGTGACTCCTTTGAAGATAAAGCCAAATCATTTGAAACGGTATCTTTTCGAACTTCCCTCGCAAGATAATTGGTTTTGCTTATTTTAAAAACATATTCTGCATTGCTTTGGGGGACAGACAATTCAAAATATCCGTCTTCATCAGTCAATGCTGACACATTGAGGTCTAAAACTTCAACCTTGAAATTTGATTTTATATCAGCAGCCGTTGATGATAAATCCGGTTCTATATATCCTGAAATTGTACATTCTGTGCTACTGTCTTTTTTAAATATCGCTTTTAAATTTATATTTTTTGTTGGCATTATTACCAAGGTGTCGGATGTTTCATCGGTTCCTTCCCACCGGTCAAAAACATATCCGTCTTCAGGAATAGCCGTAATTGTCAAAGGCACACCTTTGAAATAGGTTCCTGTCCACTCTTCCGGGTTGTTCACTCCGCGGGTGGTATCTTTAAGATCAATGGAGTTAATACGGATAAAGCCCTTTGAAGTATCAGTCTCTAGGTTAACTGAATAAGTACCTGTAACACCAAATCTTTTGAATTTATTAATTATGTGTTGGGTCACATGGTAAGGACGTTCTTTAGCAAAGGTTTGCATTAACTCTACCTCACTGTCCCAATCCCAAATGGCTTGCCAGCGGGCATTGTGTTCGGGTATTGAAGGCGCTATGGCATTTTTGACTTCGTCTATTGTATCCATAACTAATTCAGAGTCAAAGCAGGTATTAAGATAATCAGCCATTCTATTTATAAACGCATTTCTGAATTCAGAATTCTCCAGTAATTTTTTAAAAAGAAATACTGACCATTCGCTTGTTGGGTTTTCTGAGGCATGGCTCAATGTATCATGTCTAATGCCGGCATCGCCCATCATTGGTCCAGCGAAGCCAAAATCCGTATCCTTTATTATCCATCTCCATCTGCCGTCTTGTCCATAAGGTGCCTCTGGGTGGTATAAACCATCCTCAGTCTTGTATCTCCACATACTAACATTGTTCTGCGGCCAGTCACCATTGGCAAAGTAAATATTCGCAACATAGCAATCAATAAAATTGTCTACATCCATTTTTGTCTTTATGTACTCATAATTATCTTTTTGGGTAATATCGTTTGATTTAAGAAAGTCGATTATTTCATTTGTATAAGCTTTTGCATCTTCATCTGTTCCTTCATTTACTGTGATACTTCCGGAATAAGTAACTTCAAGTAGTGCGACATTGTTCTTTTTTAGATTGTAATGGGATGCAAAATATATGTTGTCATATCGTTCACGAATGTTATGTATTCCCCAATATTCACCATTAATAAATACTACTGAGGGCCTATACGCTTGTGTATCGAGATTCAAATGGGATACAAGCTTATGCATCAGTCCATCCCTAAACATGCTATTTGCCCAATCACTGCCGGAATTTCGTAAAACAAGACGTTTAAAATCGGTGATACTTTTTCCGGTCACTTTGTCTGTAAGTCCGGGAAATATATTATAGCTGATCTTATCTTTATAATCGTAGCCTCTGTCTGCATATAATCGAAGACTTTTTTGAGCAAATCCCTTAGAACCTCCTCCATGAAGCCTTACACCACAATAATGGGAAAAGCCCAGGGTTCCATCCCTTTCAAAAAATTCCACATGAGCGGGTCTTTCCCAATCTGCACCGCTTTTATTGCTGTTTAAATAAATTCCGGTGTTCTTGTCAAATAAGTTTGCCTCGTCTGTTACAATTGAGATCACAGGGAGGCTGTATCTTGACATCATATTGGGATCTACAAAATAGGACCGAGTTATAGTTCGGCTTGTTTGACCGTCTGACCTCACAGCAACAGCTTTTACTGTTGAACACTTGAATACTTCTCCTAAAGGAGGATACCAATAATACTCTCCTGTGTTAATCATGGATAATACATTAGGCTCTCCAGCTCTGCTTTTTATTTTTATCTTTCCGGAATATTCAAATGTATGTGGATCTCCGGGCTTCGGATCGGATCCGTCAAGGGTATAATAGACTTTGGTATCTTCTTGGTTTACAGAGAGTTCCAATTCAAATTCCTCAGTGTAAAAACCGGCTTGGTGAGAAAAAACAGGCTCAAGAACAATTGTCTGTGAATTGTCATTACTTGTGTAGGGGGTAGGTTTTGAAAAAATCAAAAATTCGTTTCCGCCGTCTGTACTTCTGCCATAGGATTCATCATCAGCCAACCTCCCATATATGATAGAATCAATAACTTCACCGCCAGGAGTTTTCAATACTACTTTTTCTCCTTGAGCACTAAGTTTAAAGTTTGTATGCAGCTGTCCGTCACTTGCTACTTTATTCTTATCAGAAGCCCAAATTACAAGATAACCTTTAGGTGGGATGCTCCCTTCAGGGAAAAACCATGTTGCACCATCATCGGAAATACTATAGCCTGTTAAATCCACAGATTCATCGGAAGCATTATAGAGCTCAATCCAATCGGAATAGGCTCCTCCTAATGTCCCGTGTTTAGGGTCATCAAGATCTCCGTCACGGATAGTATTTGTGTTTGATGCCATGATTTCGTTTATATAAATACGATGTTCTTCAAGGATGGCAGCTTTTGCTTGTCCAAAATGCAACCCAAGGTTAGTCGCTAATACAGCAGATAATAAAAAACTAATGGTTTTTTTCATACCCAATTACCTCCCCTAAAACTTCAATTTATATTCTAAAGATATTATATCATAAAATTGAAATTACAGATATTTTATGACGATAAAAATATTCATTATTCTTCATATTATGAGTATTGAAGATGAAAGTATAACTTTGGAAGGAATATGGGTTCTTATATGGTATACTCCCATTGTTCTTTTAATTTTAGTGTTTGATAATGAAGAACTGGCAAAAATATTTTATTGCTATATTGAACTGTAATAGCTATATTATAATGTTCAAATGGCATTGTAGTGGTTGTAAAGATTGCAAAACATTTGTTGACTATTTTGTTGATTGGTTATAAAATATTGATAGTAGCATGGTATTATAGTAGAGAAATACTATTATCGAGTAAGGTTTCCAATTGATATAAGCTTATTTGACAGATTGTTATTGTTTTTTGGTAATATGGTATTACGGATTCTGTTGATTAAGCATATAAGATACGATATAGCACCTTTTCTTTATAAATACCCTGTAGAGGGTATTTTTGTATTTTATGGTTAATTCTTAGTTGTACTATCCTATAATGCCAGCTTGAAAAAATCTTATAAAAAATAAAATTAGGGGTGATTGATGTATGTCAGAAGTAAAATTTTTTTATGGTGGCAATGTGCCTTTAGAAATGCATAAGGTGAGAATAGTACAAAAATTGAATCTCGTCCCCATTGAACGCCGGCTCGAAGCTATAAATGAGGCGGGAAACAACACGTTTTTGTTGAAAAATAGCGACATTTTTTTGGATATGCTCACTGATAGCGGGGTAAATGCTATGAGCGACAAGCAGCTTGCTGCTATGATGGAAGCGGACGATAGTTATGCTGGTTCTGCGACCTTCACAAAGCTAGAAAATAAAATTAAAGAAATTTTCGGGATGGAGTATTTTCTTCCGGCCCACCAGGGAAGAGCTTGTGAAAATATTATTTCCCAGGCATATGTAAAGCCGGGAGATATTATACCTATGAATTATCACTTTACTACAACTAAAGCCCATATTACATTAAATGGTGGCTTGGTTGAAGAAATAATCATTGATGAAGGGTTAAATCCAACGAGCGATTATCCATTTAAAGGAAATATGGATGTCGAAAAACTAAAAGGACTCATTTCTAAGCACGGTGCAGAAAAAATTGCTTATGTCCGTCTGGAGACAGGCACAAATCTGATTGGAGGTCAACCACACTCCCTTGAGAATATGCAGGAGATCCGAAAAGTTTGCGATGAGTTTGGTCTCATGCTTGTCTTAGATGCAAGCCTTTTAGCAGATAACCTTTATTTCATTAAAACCCGTGAAGAAAAGTGCAAGGATATGAGTATCCGGGAGATAACCCGTGCTATGGCAGACCTTTCAGATATTATTTACTTTTCAGCACGTAAACTTGGATGTGCCCGTGGCGGAGGTATTTGTATAAGAGACAAAGACATATATATGAAGCTTCGTGAGCTTATCACGCTATATGAAGGTTTTCTTACATATGGAGGAATGTCTGTACGAGAGATAGAAGCAATTACTGTCGGACTTGATGAGACTATGGATGAGAATATGATTAACCAGGGACCGCAATTTATTGCTTATATGTGTGAAAAACTACAGGAAAGTGGTGTTCCTATTATTACACCACCCGGCGGTTTGGGTTGTCATCTCAATGCTATGGAGTTTGTTGATCATATTCCTCAAAGCCAGTATCCGGCAGGTGCACTTGCTTCAGCATTATATATAGTAAGCGGTGTCCGTGGTATGGAGAGAGGAACTATATCCGAGCAAAGGGATGAAAACGGAAATGAGCATTTTGCCAATATGGAATTGTTGCGTCTAGCCATGCCAAGGCGTGTATTTACCCTTTCACAGGTAAACTATGCTGTAGACCGTATTAAATGGCTTTATGAAAATCGTAAGTTGATCGGCGGAATAACTTTTGTAGAAGAACCTAAGGTTTTGCGTTTCTTCTTTGGAAAATTGACTGCAGTTTCAGACTGGCAGACTAAACTAGCTGCGAAGTTTAGAGCAGATTTTGGTGACAGTCTGTAGTATCCGTTTCTAATGAAAATTGATGCTAAATATTAAGAAAACCCACGGTTTCGGCCGTGAGTTTTCTTAATATTTAGGCCTCTTGGAATGAAATGAAAGAGGCAATAGCGAAGGGACTCGACGTCTCAAGCTTTTACTTTGGCCTCTTGGAAAGAAATGAAAGAGGCAAAAGCGAAGGGACTCGATGTCCCGAGCTTTTACTTTGGCGTAAAACACCGGACAATACATTGTAATTTAGGGAGGAAGTCATGCTGGCTCAAGGAAGTGTTGTAAATGCAGTTGTTATAATAGCTGGTGCTTTGCTGGGAATGATTATAAAAGGTAAATTATCAGAAAGATTTAAAGTAATTATAATGCAAGCGTTAGGTCTATCTGTTATTATTATTGGATTATCCGGGACCCTTTCTGCGATATTTAGGGTTTCTTCCGATGGCACCCTTGAAAATAAAGATATAATGATCATGATAATTTTTCTTGTTGTGGGTTCCATAATAGGAGAGGCTATAAATATTGAACAAAAATTAAACAGGTTCGCAGAGTTTATCCAAAAGAAGATTCCAGGTTCAGGTGGTAATTTTTCTGTTGGTTTTGTAACTGCAACCCTCCTATTTTGTGTAGGTGCAATGGCAATTGTAGGTTCTCTGGAGGAAGGTCTTACTGGAAATGCCGATACGCTTTATGCCAAGTCAATTCTGGATTGTATAAGCTCTTTTATTTTTAGTGCCACGATGGGCGTAGGTGTTCTTTTCTCAGCAATACCTGTACTTCTTTACCAGGGTTCAATCACACTTTTTGCAGGAGCTTTAAAGCCCATGTTGACTCCTGAGGTTATAAGTCAGATGTCACTTGTTGGAAATGTCCTTATTTTAGGAATTGGCCTAAATCTTCTAGAAATCCGCAGTATCAAAGTAGCTAACATGCTTCCGGCAGTGTTTTTACCGATTCTTTATTATTTAATACGATTTTTAATTATATGAAAGCTGTCAATAGTTAAGTTTAATTAATTTTTATGAAAACTGTATATCAGTAATTTCATCATAGCATAATTAAAATATCTTACTGAGTGTATGAGGGTCTTCGTTTTGGAGTTTTAAACGCGGATATCCTTTTGCAGTATTTGGTAAAGAGTCTACCGAGCTTATAGTTTAGAGTATAAAAAATAAATATAGGATATACTACTTTATAACTTATTATATATAAGACATGATAAAACTTGAAAAGATGGTGGGAATTATGTCGACAATTCATACAGTTGAACCGCGAAAAGTGTTTCATTGGTTCTATGAAATCAACCAGATTCCAAGATGTTCCGGTAACGAAAAAAGAATTAGTGACTTTTTGGTTGATTTCGCAAAAGAAAGAAATTTAGAAGTTTATCAAGATGACCTTTATAATGTAATCATCAAAAAGCCTGCAACTTCCGGTTATGAAAATGCACCGGCTGTCATCATACAAGGGCATAGCGATATGGTTTGCATAAAAGGTGAAGATTCTACGCATGATTTTGATACCGATCCGATTGAAATGATTGTAGAAGGCGATATTTTACGAGCAAATAACACAACTCTCGGTGGAGATAATGGAATCGCAATTGCTTATGGTTTGGCAATTTTAGATTCCGATGACTTAAAGCATCCGGCTATTGAGCTTTTGGTTACAACAAGTGAAGAAACAGGTATGGATGGGGCAATGGCTTTAACCGATGAGCATTTAAACGGAAAGATATTACTTAATATTGATTCCGAAGAAGAAGGGATTTTTTTAGTTAGTTGTGCTGGAGGCGCAAACCAAATTGTCACGTTTCCATTGAAAAAAGAGAAGAGAAGTGGCACCGGTTTGGAAATTAAAGTTTCTGGATTAAAGGGCGGCCACTCCGGAATGGAAATTATCAAACAGAGAGCAAATGCAATTAAATTATTAGCCCGCATTCTAGATAAATGCAGGGACAAAGTTACTTTGGCTAAGATTTCAGGTGGCACCAAGCATAATGCTATTCCGAGGGAAGCAGTGGTTTTGGCAGAAGATGTGAGTGGTACAGTACGTGCAATAGAATCACTAGCAAAAGAACTAAAAGAAGAATATCGTGTGGAAGATAAAGGACTCACTATTACTGTGAGGGAAGTAGGAGTAGAGGAGGCTTTCTTAAAACAATTATCCGACGATATCATCGATTTTCTGATGATGACGCCTGATGGTGTGCAGTATATGTCAAAGGATATCGAAGGTTTGGTGCAAACAAGTGTCAATAATGCGGTGGTGGAAGAGAAAGAGGGACAACTGGTTATTACAATTTCACTTCGTTCTTCATCTAGAAGCTCATTAAGGGAACTACTAAACCGAGTGGCGTTAATTGCGAAAAGAACCAACGGTATAGCGGAAGAAAACAGCTCTTATCCGGCATGGGAATATGATGATAAATCTGAAATAAGAAAAATAGCAGTTAGAGTTTTTGAAGAGTTGTTTGGCAAAAAGGCTGAAGTAAATGCAATTCATGCCGGTCTTGAGTGTGGGGTGTTGAAAAAGATTTTACCGGATACTGATATGATTAGTTTTGGACCTAATATATATGACGCACATACGGAAAAAGAGCATCTTAGTATTTCATCTGTGGGAAGGACTTGGACATTCTTAATTCGTTTGCTTGAAGAGATTAAATAAAACACTGGAGGATGTTATATGTCGAAAGAAGCAAGGAAACTACCAAAAGATGCATATGGCGGAATTCGAGGTGAGGATTACAAGCCGTTTATCCGTAACGATGAAAAAGCACCGGAATCAACGGTGTACTCTATTATTTTAGGAATACTTTTTGCAGTTGTTTTTGCTGCAGCCAATACTTATTTAGGGTTAAAAGTCGGTTTAACCATTTCCGCAGGTATTCCCGGTGCCATATTGGCAACGGGTGTATTTAAAAGTATATTCAGAAGAAATAATATACTGGAATCAAACTATGTAGCTTCTTTGGCAGCTGTTGGAGAATCTATTGCCGGCGGTATTATATTTGTATTGCCTGCTCTTATTCTTATCGGGTTTAATCTTCCTCTTTGGACGGTGGTTGTAGTTACCGTTATAGGAGGAATAATGGGCGTTTACTTTATTGTACCTGTCCGTAAGCACTTAATTGTACAAGAGCATGGAAAATTGGTTTATCCGGAAGCAATGGCACAGGCTGAAGTTTTGGTAAATGCAAATCAGGGCGGTAAAGGCTTTGGAGCCGTTTTAAAAGGTGTGATTGTTGGCTTGGGTTATAAAATTATATCCGGTGGTTTGGCACTATGGAACGAAACAGCAACTTATGTTATCAAACCGTTCCAAAACGCTATGATAGGTACGGATACTCTTGCATCCCTAGTCGGTGTTGGATTTATTATCGGTACAAAAACATCATCATTAATGTTTGCAGGCTCTATCGTTGCATGGCTGGGATTAATTCCGTTGATTAAATTCTTCGGTGCATCCGTTGGAATCCCGATTTTCCCATCTACCATGCTGATTTCTGAAATGCCTGCAACTGATATATGGTCCAACTACATTAAATATATAGGTGCCGGTGCGGTTGCTGCGGGTGGTTTCATTTCTTTGGCAAGATCGCTGCCTACTATATTTAAGTCATTTAAAGAGGCTATGGGCGGATTTGGTAAAGGAGAAAAAACACTGGATCGCACAAATCAAGATCCGTCAATCGTATGGGTGCTATTCTTGCAGTATTCTTCTCTTTCTTCTTTGCAATAGTATCTGCAAGGATGGTTGGTGTAATCGGTGCCAGTAACAACCCGGTTTCAGGTATGACCATAGCAACACTTTTGGTAATTGCCTCTGTTTACAAAGCAATGGGTGCAACCGGTGTGGATGGAATGCATGTTGTATTGCTGGCAGTTGGTATTGTCTGTGTGGCAATAGCCGTTGGAGGTGGTGTGGCCCAATCTTTAAAAGCAACTTTTGTTTTGGGTGGTACTCCCAATAAAGTGCAACATGGTATGTTTGCTTCCCTTGCAGTTGCTTCCGTTGTTGGAGGTGCCACAGTTCTTCTTCTGAACAGCGCTTATGGTATCGGTACCGAACAGGTTACTGCACCGCAGGCAACACTTATGAAGCTAATTGTAGAAGGTATCATGACAGCACAGCTTCCATGGACCCTTGTTATCATAGGAATAATGATTGCAATTTTCTGCGCCCTTGCAGGATTGCCAATCCTGCCGGTCGCTTTAGGTCTCTATTTGCCATTATCTTTAAACACAGCTATTTTCTTTGGAGGATTGATTAGAAAGCTTGTTGAAAACAAGTTTAAAAAGAATCAAGCGGATTTGGATACAGCAGTAGAAAGAGGTACTTTGATTGCATCGGGATTGGTTGCGGGGGATGCCCTAACAGGTATTATAATTGGTGCCTTTGCAGCATTAAATATAAAGATCAATTTCCTTTCAGAGGTGATTCCAAACGAAAATGTGAAGAACTTTGTAAGTCTTGCAATTTTCATATTGTTGGGATTTTGGCTGTACAACTACTCTTCCCGATTTAAAAGAGAGACGAAAAATGCATGACTTATACTTCTTTCTTTAAAAGCCAATACTTGCATAAATGAATAAAAATATATATAATGAACTATGTGAATTGAGCTGAAGATTGGATAAGTTCAGAGCAAATAGCCGTTGCAACATATGCATTACAATAGTCATTCCTTTCCACATATTAATTACTACAACGCTTTTTGCAGCAATTGAAATAGTGACCGAAAAGAGAAGCGGAGCTGAAGACTTCCGTTCTAAAAATTAAGTTTGTTATCTGTGATGATTTTATATCATAAGATATACTAAGTGCATGTAACAGTGTTCGGTTCAAAACATGGATTTGGACTTTGTCAAATAAAAATGAATAGTATGGGGGGAAAGGCAATGGCTATGTATCTGCTGCTGGATGTTTTTATTGCATTTGCTTTGGATTTTTTTATTGGTTACCCGCGTTGGATGCCTCATCCTGTTAAGTTTATCAAGTGGCTTGGGAAAAAAATTGAGAATATGATGCGAAGTATTATCAATGCATCATCGGCAAAAAAGGTCAAGGCATTGGGAGAGGATGTTGTTCGCAACACCAGAAGGTCTTACAGAAATGAAAGAGCTGTTGGAGCAGCTTTTATTCTAATAATGATAGGGATTGTGATTATCATTGTTGCCGGGGTTTTGAAGCTATCGATGTTTGTAAACCCTATACTTTTTCACGTTATAAACACGTATTTGATATATTCTTCTTTTGCGTCGAGAGCTGTTGCAACCGAGGGCTATAAGGTATTTGATGCGTTAAAGGAGAGGGATATATTCAAGGCTAGAAATATGCTTGCCGCTGCAGTAGGAAGGAAAACAGAAAATCTTGATGAAAAAGAAATAATAAAAGGATCTGTGGAGTCGACGGCTGAAAATACATCGGATAGGGTAATAGCTCCGATTTTTTATGCTTTTTTAGCTTCGTTTTTTGGTTTGGGTGCTACGATAGTTTATGTGTATAAAACCATCAATACCCTAGACCAGGTGGTGGGCTATAAAAACGAGATGTACAAGAATTTCGGCTGGGCGACGGCAAAGCTTGATGATATAGTAAATTATATACCGGCAAGGTTAACGGGATTATTAATAGTTCTCGGAGCCCTTATAACGAGAAAAGAGTATAAAAGCAGCTACTCTATTATGATGAGGGACAGAAAAAAGCATGTTAGTCCAAATTCGGGATATCCTGAGGCTGCTGTAGCAGGTGCATTGGGGATAAGACTTGGGGCAGAGGCGTTGTATTTTGGTGATATCGTTGAAAAACCTACAATCGGTGATGATGTAAACGAATTGGATATTAAAGCTATTTCCCAGACCATTACTCTAATGTATGCAGCATCGATTATTGCTATGTTATTGATGGGAAGCTTGGGACTTTTGATAATTGCGCTTGCAGAATATGTATTTTAGAACTATGTGATTTGTGAATCAAAGAAGCCAAGTACATTTATCGATTAGACTTGGTTTGTCAAATAAATAACAATGTGCGTGAAGCTTGAAGCACCTCCGGGTATTTTCCCTTGGTGCTTTTTTATAATTTGAATATAGGGGTGATTTGGAATAATGGGTAAGTTTATTCTGGTTACAGGTGGTGCAAGAAGCGGGAAGAGTTCCTTTGCAGAGTCACTGATTCGCAATGATTATGATGAAAACGATGTCTTATATATTGCAACATCAATACCTTTTGATGAGGAAATGAAGATAAGGGTGAAAAAACATAGAGAACAGAGGCCTGCCGGCTGGGAAACGCTTGAAGCATACAGGGGCCTTGACATAAGACTTAAGGAGGTGGGTGCCGGTAAGAAGTATATTTTACTTGACTGTATCACTCTTATGGTATCAAATATTATTTTAGAAAAGTGTGTAGACTGGAATATACTTCCTGAAAATGCTGAGAATGAAGCAGAACAGGAGGTTATCTGTGAGGTTCAAAAGCTGCTTTCTGCCGTAAGAGCACTGGACGTTACATTTATTGCAGTAACAAATGAGGTTGGAATGGGAATTGTACCGGAGAATAAGCTTTCGAGAGTCTTTCAGGACATAGCCGGAAGAGTAAATCAGATGTTGGCAAGGAATGCTGATGATGTGTATTTATGTGTTTCGGGAATTCCTATTAAAATTAAATAATGTGTTGGAGTGGTGAAGTTGAAATACTTAAAGAGAGTAATGCTGATGATTGGGTTTCTCACCAGAATTCCCATACCTTTTGAAATTGACGGCACTGAAGAGGACTATGGAAAAGGGCTGGTTTTTGCACCGGTTGTCGGTTTTCTGATAGGGGGAATAATAACAGTAGTTTATTACATATTGAAAAGGTTCTTTCCCTCAGGTGTAACAAGTGTTCTGCTGATAGTGGCATATATTATGTTGACCGGAGGGATTCACTTGGATGGATTGGGAGATACTTTTGATGGAATATTCTCAAACCGAAGCCGGGAAAGAATACTGGAAATTATGCGGGACAGCAGAATCGGAACAAATGCCATGCTGGCTGTTGTTTGCGTCATTATTCTAAACTATGCTTTACTGAATTCTATTCCTGCATCTTTTGTCCCCCATGCAATATTGTTGTTTCCGGTAGCTGGAAGAATCGGCTCTTTGATTGGAGCAGGTAGCTCTGACTATGCCCGAGAGGGAGAAGGCTTGGGTAAATCCTTTATAAACTGTTGCGGAGTGAAGGAAATTCTACAGGGCGGTGCAATATACTTCCTTATTTTTCTTTTGGTCTTGGGTTTAAAGGGGTTGCTGCTGGCATTTCTTACTTTTGTGACGGCATTTATCACAGTAAAGTTTTTCTCAAAGAAAGTCGGAGGAGCTACGGGAGATATATTGGGGGCTGTGTGCGAGCTGAATCAGACATTTTTTTTACTACTTATTTATCTTATTTCTTGACAAATGTAACTGTTGTAAATAAAATATCCCTGTCAATTGGATACACTCTGGAAATGTATCGATACAGTTATATTGGGGGGATTTTGATGAATAATTCAAACAGAGCCAATGCTACCAGAAAGATAGCAATAAACGGAATGATGATTGCACTGGTTTTCTTGGCAACATATGTTACTAAAATACCTACGGCAGTAGGGCCCTTTAATCTTGGGGATTCGGTTATCATAATAACAGCGGTTTTCCTAGGAAGAAAGAGCGGCTTTTTGGCGGGAGCCATAGGATCGTCTATTGCGGATATAGCAATGGGATATCAGTATTTTGCACCGGTGACGTTTGTCGTGAAGGGACTTGAAGGTTTTGTCGCAGGTTTTATTGTGTATGCTCTGTCAAAAAGATTTAAAGAAAAAGGTCATGTAATTATATTGGTTGCATCTATAGTGGCGAGCATTGTCATGGTCTCGGGATACTTTTTTTCCGAGCTTTATGTAATGAAGATATTTGATGACACTATGGGAATGGCGGCGGCATTAAGGGATCTTCCGGTTAACCTAGTCCAAGGCGGCGTATGTGCGGTTGTGGGATACCTATTATCCGTTGCCCTTGAAAGATTCAAAATAACAAAATATATTCCGAATTAAGGAGCAGTAAAAGGCAGGACAAAAACAGGTTTAGAAGAATAAAAGTAAGGATAATATTTCAAATAGGAGGTGCGTTTTATGAAGCTAACAATATTGGGCAACAACGGTCCATTTCCATCAGCGGGGGGAGCTTGCTCCGGGTATCTTATCACTGAAGGAAATATAAAAATATTAATAGACTGTGGCAACGGTGTGTTGAGCAATCTTCAAAAATTCGTAAGAATTGAAGATTTGGATGCTGTAATATTAACTCATCTTCATAGTGACCATATGTCCGATATGATGGTTTTAAGATATGCAATTCAAATAAAGAAGAATAGGGGAGATGATATAAAACCTCTTAGAGTATATGCTCCCTCAGAGCCTGGCGAGGAGTATGACAGGTTGAACATTGCAGATGTATATAGCCTAAGTCCGCTTTCAGAGGATACGGTGCTGCAGCTTGATGACCTGAACATTTCCTTTGCAAAAATGAAGCATCCTGTAAAATGCTTTGGAGTATCGGTATATAACGGAAGTAAAAGGTTTGCTTTTTCCGGAGATACCTCTTGGGATCAAAACATAATTGAGTTTTCCCGGGGATCAGATTTGCTGATGCTTGATGCGGGATTGCTGTCAAAGGATAAAAAGAGTGATAATGTACCTCATCTTACAGCGAGAGAATGCGGAATTGTTGCAAGGGATGCCGGTGTATCAAAGCTTTTGCTTACCCATTTTTGGCCTGAAGATGATGTTTCGAACCATCTTGCCGAAGCGAAAGAAAGCTTTGAAAATGTGGAGATTGCCCAGTTGCTAAAGACATATGATATATAAAATATGAATTGGGGTAGCAATAAAAGAAGAGATTGAATTTAGCTCAATCTCTTCTTTGGCTATTTTTACTATTTAATAATCATCTTAGACTATTGCATCATACAAATCCAGTTTTCTTAATTTATCTGGTCGTTTTCGCTTAGAGTGTACTTTTTGAATTTGCTTTCAAGCTCTTCTACTAGTTGTTCAAGATTTTTAGCCGATTCTTTCATGTTTTCGATACATCTTAGTTCATGCTCTGTGGTAGCGGCTACCTGCTGACTTGCAGCAGCAGTTTCCTCCGATACGGAAGAAATGTTTTCTATAGCAGTGGAAACTTGAATTTTATCCGTTTGCATTTTGGTTATTGCCTGATTTACTTCATTAATCTTGGACACTATATAAGTTATGGCATTGGCTATATTGTTGAACGCATTGTCGGTCTTGTTAACCGCTCCGTTTTGCTCCTGAGAAACTTTTTTCATTATTTCCATGGATTGAATAGCCAGTTGGGATTCTTCATGTATGCTCTGCATCAAAATGTTAATCTCTTCGGTTGATTTCCTACTCTGATCCGCAAGCTTTCTTACCTCTTCCGCAACAACTGCGAATCCTTTTCCGGCTTCGCCTGCCCTAGCAGCTTCTATAGCGGCGTTTAATGCCAGAAGGTTTGTTTGCTCAGCTATGCTTTCAATGGATTCCACAAACAGACCTATATCTTTAATTGTATTTGTCAGCTTTTCAACTACTGAGAATATCTTTTCAGCAGTCTCATAGTTTTCCTTTGATTTGTCACGAAGTATGCTGACCGAATCTAGACCGACATTGTTGAGCTCATTTATCTTACTGGTCTCTTTGGTAATTCTGTTGTAGCTTTCATATACGAAATTTATTTGATCCGAAAGCTTGTCGACCATTTCCACACCTTGTTGAGCCTGTTCGGCTTGGTGGGATGCACCATTTGCAATATCGTCCATGGTTTTCGATATGTCATCTATCGCCGTTGATGCTTGCTGTGCAGTTGTACTGACGGATTTTGTAGCATCAATTATGGATTTGGACAAATTGTGGAAATCCGTAATTAATGACCTTATATCTGTCAGTAGTTCATTGACAACTATTACAGAGGGACGCAACATAGCAAGATTTTCAGGATCTATGGTTTTTGAGAAATTGCCGTCTCTTATGGTTTTTACTTCTTTTTCAAATTGCCCAACAACTCGTTTGGATTGGAGTGAGGTATTTATGTGCATAATAAAAAGCATTACAAGATTTGTCACAAAGACTGCAAGAAAAACCTGCCATTTTCCGATTAATAGACCCGATATGGTGCTTAATGCGATAACAACTGCCAAAAGAATTAAGAACGGCAATGATTTATTGCCCAAAAAATTGGATTTTTTCATATTGTTCCCTCCAGCTTAGAATAAGAGAATAGAAATCAGTCAGAAATGCTATAATACTATATTTCGATATTGATTATAAAAAATCCTTCTTAAACACATATTAATTTATTTATATTATATAAAATAGTAGCCTCTACGGGAAATTTTACATTGACATGGATTATGGGATTGTATACAATTATACTAAAATACAAAGGTGCGTAAATACAATATAGTTTACATTAATATGATATACATAGAATTATGTAATCAAGATAGATTAAGGGGGTAAAATATGATCGAGTTTAACAAGAAAACCAATACACTAGAGCAGCTTCAATATAAATATTCGCTCCAGGATGTTTCAGAGCCAAATCTGTATAGGGAAATTTTTAATTATGATGAAATACCGAAGTGTGCATTCAATCATAGAAAGGTACCTATGTTTCCTGCAGACGAGATATGGATAACAGATACCACATTCAGGGATGGACAGCAATCAAGAGAACCTTATACTGTGGACCAGATTCTGCACCTGTTTGATCTCTTACATAAGCTGAGCGGACCTAAGGGTATTATCAGACAGTGTGAGTTTTTCCTTTACAGCGATAGAGATAAGGAAGCCGTTTATAAATGTCAAGAGAGAGGATATGAGTTCCCGGAGGTTACAAGCTGGATAAGGGCAACAAAGAATGATTTCCAATTGGCAAAAGATATGGGAATGAAGGAGAGCGGAATCCTTGTAAGCTGCTCCGACTATCATATATTTAAAAAGCTCAACATGACAAGAAAACAGGCGCTTGAACACTATATGAGCATTATAAAAAGTGCTATAGAGGTAGGAATAAGACCAAGATGTCACTTTGAGGACATTACTAGAGCTGATTTCTATGGCTTTGTTGTGCCTTTTGCTTTAGAGCTCAGAAAGCTTATGGAAGAAAGCAAAGTGCCGATTAAGATTCGTGCCTGTGATACATTAGGATATGGAGTTTCATATCCGGGTGCGGCACTGCCGAGAAGTGTTCCGGGAATAATTTATGGACTCAGGCATCATGCCGGTTTCCCAAGTGAACTCATAGAATGGCATGGGCATAATGACTTCTACAAGGCTGTCAGCAATTCGGCAGCTGCATGGTTGTACGGAGCTTCCAGTGTAAACTGCTCCCTTCTCGGTATTGGCGAGAGGACAGGAAATACACCTCTTGAAGCAATGGTTATTGAGTATGCTCAGCTCAGGGGAACTACGGATGGTATGGATACAACAGTAATAACCGAGATTGCTGAATATTATGAAAAAGAACTGGATTATCAAATACCTTCAAGGACTCCTTTCGTCGGAAGACATTTTAATGTTACACAAGCAGGAATACATGCCGACGGACTTTTAAAGAATGAGGAAATATACAATATATTTGATACCGCAAAGCTTTTAAACAGGCCTGTAGGTGTTGCGATAAACCAGACTTCCGGCCTTGCGGGAATTGCCCATTGGATAAACAGCAACTTTGGGCTTGAAGGTGCAAAAAGAATTGACAAAAAGGATGAAAGAGTAGTAAAAATTAAAGAGTGGGTAGATGAACAATATAAAACCGGACGTGTAACAGCTATAGGTGATAACGAGCTTGAAGAGGTTATAAAAGAAATAGCTCCGGAAATATTTGATCTGGTACTCTAAGATAGTAATATGAAAAAATAAGGGGGAATTGTGAGTGGGATTGAATTTAGCGCAGAAGATAATTAAGGAACATTTGATAAGCGGGGAAATGACCCCCGGCAGTGAAATATCGATAAGAATAGACCAGACTTTGACTCAGGACTCTACCGGAACAATGGCATATCTACAGTTTGAGGCTATGGGAATTCCAAGGGTAAAGACGAAAAAGTCTGTTGCATACATTGATCATAACACATTGCAGGCAGGTTTTGAGAATGCCGATGACCATAAATATATTCAGACAGTTACTTCAAAGCATGGGGTGTATTTTTCAAGACCGGGCAACGGTATATGTCACCAAGTTCAACTAGAGAGATTTGGTGTGCCGGGAATGACCCTTTTAGGATCCGACAGTCATACTCCTACCGGCGGAGGGATTGGAATGCTTGCTATAGGAGCAGGCGGTCTTGATGTAGCAGTGGCAATGGGCGGAGGTCCATACTATATGATGATGCCGAAAGTGTGCAGAGTTGTTTTAAAAGGAGCTTTAAGACCATGGGTTACTGCCAAGGATATAATTCTTGAGGTATTGAGGAACCTTTCGGTAAAAGGTGGAGTGGGCAAGGTTATCGAGTATGCAGGAGATGGCATAAAGAGCCTTACTGTTCCTGAAAGAGCGACGATTACCAATATGGGAGCGGAGCTTGGCGCTACTACTTCAATTTTCCCAAGTGATGAGGTTACAAGGGAATTCCTTAAGGCTCAGGGCAGAGAGAATGACTGGGTTGAGCTAAAACCCGATGAGGATGCTCAATATGACGAAGAGCTTGTTATTGAGCTTGATAAGTTGGAGCCTCTGGCAGCACAGCCCCATAGCCCGGATAATGTTGCAAAGATTCGTGATATAGGAAAGCTAAAGGTTGATCAGGTGGCAATCGGAAGCTGTACCAACTCTTCATATATGGATATGATGAAGGTGGCTGCAATACTAAAAGGAAAGAAAGTTCATCCTAATGTCAGCCTTGTTATTGCACCGGGTTCTAGACAGGTGTTGACAATGCTTGCTCAGAATGGAGCTTTAGCTGATATGGTTGCGGCAGGGGCAAGAATATTGGAAAGTGCTTGCGGACCATGTATAGGAATGGGTCAGGCACCGGCAACCGATGCCATTTCTTTAAGAACCTTCAATAGAAATTTTGAAGGAAGAAGCGGTACAAAGTCTGCCAAAGTTTATTTGGTTAGCCCTGAGACGGCTGCAGCAAGTGCAATAACCGGAGTATTGACCGATCCTTCGGAATTGGGTGAGGCACCGAAAGTCAGCATGCCTGAAAAATTTGTTATTGATGACAGCATGGTTTTGGAGCCTGCACCGGAAGGAGCAGATGTTGAAGTAGTTAGAGGACCTAATATCAAGCCTTTCCCGATAAACAAGGCGTTGGAGGACAAAGTTAATGGTAAAGCTCTCATAAAGGTTGGGGATAATATCACAACTGACCACATTATGCCTTCAAATGCAAAGCTTTTGCCTTTCAGGTCGAATGTGCCGTACCTTGCAGAATTCTGTCTCACACCTTGTGATGCGGATTTCCCGAAGAGAGCAAAGGAAAATGGCGGAGGATTTATAGTCGGAGGTTCAAACTACGGACAAGGTTCAAGCCGTGAACATGCTGCGTTAGCACCCCTTCAATTGGGAATAAAGGGAGTTATTGCAAAGTCTTTTGCAAGAATTCACATGGCAAACCTCATTAATTCAGGAATCATACCTATGACCTTTGAAAATGAGGCTGACTATGATGAAATAGACATGGGTGACGAGCTTGTGATTGAGAATGCAAGGGATCAGATAAAAAATGGCAGCAGCATTGTAGTGAAAAATGTAACTAAGGGAAAAGATATAAAGGTTAATGTTTCACTGTCTGAAAGACAGGTGGAAATGATTCTTGCTGGTGGACTTTTAAACTATACAAGACAGCAAAATCAGTAAGAATGGAGGGAGCACCCCTCGGTTTTGGTGGGTGGCGGGAAAATATGGAGAAGTTGCGCTCTGCAAAGGGGGAGAGCAAAAGTGGCGAAAATTGAACACGATGAAAGTGAAAGCTATTTGCGTTCACTAAGGGCAAAAGTGTTTTATCAGATTCAAAACGATATATTAAACGGAGTTTATCAACCGGGGGATAGTCTTACTGAAAAAAAGCTCTGTGATGAGCTTGGAGTCAGTAGAACTCCTGTAAGAGAAGCAATAAGGCAACTTGAATTGGAAGAACTTGTCCGCTCGATCCCTAATAAGGGTGTGGTTGTAACAGGAATATCTGCTAAGGATATTGAAGAAATATATGTTATAAGGATGATGATTGAAGGGCTTGCTTCAAGATGGGCGGCGGAAAATATAACACCAGAGGAAGCGGAAGAGCTTAAAGAGGCATTGGACTTAGAAGAGTTTTATACAAATAAGAATGATACCGAGCATTTATTGAAGCTTGATTCAAAGTTCCATGACATCCTCTTTAGAGCCAGCAAGAGCAAACCTCTAATTCATATACTGAGCACGTTCCACCACCATGTTCAAAGAGCCAGAAACGCATCCTTCGGGTCACCGGGTAGAGCCAAAAAGGTTTTGGAGGAACATAAGGCAATATACGAAGCAGTAGTTGCTGGAGATGCTGATAGAGCGGAAAAAATGACAAAAGAACATGTAAAAAACGCCAGCATGATGTTTAAGCGCGTATTTAAGGGTTAAAAAAACGGGGTCAGGCTTGATGGGTTCACATTCCAAAGTGTGGATTTGTCAAGCCTGACCTTGTAAAAGGAGTTGTGAAATGAAGCTTCCTGAAGAATTTTTAAGAAAAATGGAAGGACTTTTTGATGCTGATGAATATGAAGAATTCTTAAAATCCTATGATATGCCAAGGTATTATGGGCTTCGGGTCAATACACTAAAGGTAGGAATTGAAGAGTTTAAAAAGATTTCGCCTTTTGAGCTTGAACCCATACCATGGACAAAGGATGGTTTTTATTATCGTGAAGGGGATAATCCAGGAAAGCATCCGTATTATCACGCCGGACTTTATTATATTCAAGAGCCCAGTGCCATGCTTCCGGGAGCCGTTATGAATGCCGAGGGCGGGGATTATGTATTGGACCTTTGTGCTGCTCCCGGGGGAAAAACGGTGCAAATGGCAGCCGGCATGAAGGGAAAAGGCCTTCTTGTAGCTAATGATATAAATGCGGACAGGGTAAAGGCTCTGGTAAAAAACATTGAGCTTTGCGGTATAACCAATGCCATAGTTACCAATGAGAGTCCCGACAAACTGGCGCGCAAGCTCAGTGGATTTTTTGACAGGATACTTGTTGATGCACCGTGCTCCGGAGAAGGAATGTTTAGAAAGGATGAGGATGCAGCAAAGAGCTGGGGCAAATTCAAGTGTGACAAATGCTGTACTATGCAGCGGGAAATTCTTGACAGCGTGGATGAGATGCTAAAGCCCGGAGGATATATAGTCTATTCCACATGTACTTTTTCTCCCGAGGAAAATGAGGGAATGATTTCCGGTTTTCTGGAGAAGCATAAAAACTATGATGTGTTGGAAATACCTAAAGCATATGGCATAGATAATGGCCGCCCCGAATGGTGGGATAACAATAGAGAATTGTTGAAAACTGCCAGGTTGTGGCCTCACAAGGTAAAAGGAGAGGGACACTTTGTTGCCCTTCTTAGGAAAAAAGGTGATAGAACTACCAATGAAATAGGGATTGTAAAAAATAAAGACTCCAATGTGAATAAGCTCATGGAGCCCTTTTATAAGTTTGCTGAAGAAAATCTAAACATAAATATAGATGGCTTTTTCACCGTTAAAGGAAATAATTTATACTGTCTTCCTGTAGAGCCACCTGATCTATCAGGCATAAAGGTGGCAAAATTCGGTTGGTACTTAGGGGAAATATTAAAGGGCAGGTTTGAGCCATCCCACTCCTTTGCCCTTTCGTTGAAAAAGGAAGATATCAAGAAGACGGTAAACCTTGGAGCAGATTCAATTGATGTGTTAAAATATTTAAAGGGTGAAACCCTGATGCTTGAAGGAAACCCGGGATATACAGGAGTTTTGGTTGACGGATATACATTAGGCTGGGCAAAGCAGACCGGGGATATGCTAAAGAATCTGTACCCAAAGGGCTGGAGGAAAATGCAATAACAATGTAATTATAGTCATATATAATATGGAGGTAGGTGGAGCATTGAAAGATACACAGAGGGTGGACAAGATACTATCGAACTTTGGGTTTGGTACCAGAAAGGAAATAAAGCAACTGGTCAAATGCGGAGCGGTAAAAGTTGACGGAATTATAATAAAAGACAGCGGAATGCATGTTGACCCAAAAGAAAGCCTTATAGAAGTAGCCGGAGAAATATTGAAATATCGGCAGTTTATTTATATAATGATGAATAAGCCGCAGGGAGTCGTGTCAGCAACTTATGACAATAGGCTAAAGACGGTAATTGATATCCTGCCGGATGAATACAAATGCTTCAACTTATTTCCGGTAGGAAGATTGGATATTGACACCGAAGGACTTCTTCTTCTGACAAATGACGGGCAGCTGGCCCATGAACTGCTTTCGCCCAAAAAGCATGTACCCAAGAGGTACTATGCTCTCATCGACGGAAATGTTACGACGAAAGATGTAGATGCCTTTAGGGAAGGGGTTGTGTTGGACGACGGTTATAAAACTCTTCCTTCGGAGCTTTTTATACTGAAGTCGGATACTTACTCCGAGGTGGAAATAGTGATTCATGAAGGCAAATTTCACCAGATAAAGAGAATGTTTGAGTCCGTCGGGAAAAAAGTAAAATACTTAAAGAGAATTCAGATGGGGAGACTAAAGCTGGATGAAACCCTCAAACTGGGTGAATCGAGGGAGCTTACCGAAGAGGAGGCTCTACTCATCAAAGAGGTTCAAACAGTAAATTGAGTATTATTTTTACAGGTGGTATGAGCGGATGAATAAGCAAAGTTTAAATAAACTGTCCTTGTTTTTAACCGGTATTGAGCAAAGACTCATTGATAACTGGGAATTTTTCAAAAGCATAACTGTGGTTTATAAGTCTGGAACCAAGGAATTTCCTGCAAAAATCCTGCAGGATGATGCCAAACTAAAGATGAGTTTTAACGGCAATACCGAAACATTGGAATCAAATTGGCTTTCCTTGAGAATTGTGAAAATTGCGCAAAACTACGACAGCCTTGTCATTACTTATGAAGAGAGAGGATCAACAATTATTATCGAGGCGGATGACAAAAACGTTAAGATGAAGACCCGGGATGTAAAGGAACAGAAAGAGGCAATACAGGCTCATAATGAAGTTCCGCAGATTTCAAACCGGGATTATTACATCAAGGTGGGACAGGCCGATGAACTCCTAAAGGAAATCGGAATATTGGGCAGCAACGGCAAAATAAAGAACGACATGATAAGAAAGTACAACCAGATAGATCACTTTGTGGAGCTCATCGATGATATGCTGCGGGAATCTTTCAAAGAGCATGAATCATTGACAATTCTAGACTGCGGATGTGGCAAGTCCTATCTTACCTTTGTCTTGAACTATTATATAAAGGAAGTATTGAAAAAGCCCTGCTATTTTATAGGGTTGGACTACTCAAATACCGTAATTGAAGCATCAAGAAGGATCGCAGAGAATCTCGGCTATCGCAATATGGAGTTTAAAGTGACTGATATTAGAAATTATCAGGCATCGGAAAAGATACATATGGTTATAAGCCTTCATGCCTGCAACACAGCAACCGATGAAGCTATTGCTTTGGCTGTAAACAACAATGTAAAAGCTATGGTCATGGTGCCCTGCTGCCAGCAGGAAATTTTAAAACAGTATTCATATCCGCCTTTTGAGCAGATAATAAAGCATGGTATTCTAAAGGCGAGAATGGCTGACGTTATCACCGATGGCATCAGAGCGCTGATTTTGGAAGCTTTGGGTTATAAAGTTTCCGTTGTGGAATACATATCGCCGATTGAGACGCCGAAAAACCTTATGTTAAGAGCAATTAAGACTCAGCCGTCCGACAGCAGGGCACTGGCAGAATATAAAAAACTAAAGGAAATATTGGGAATTAATCCGACGCTGGAAAAATTGATTTATTTAAAATAAAAATAATGAATTAAACATAAGGGATATACACATATTAATAATTAGAGGCAGCATGTTTTTATGAAGCCTGACAAGACATCAAAGTAATAAAATGAATATTTTATTTGAATTGGTTGACGTGTAAAGCTTTTTTTAATAAAATAAACTTGAAATTGTAAAAATAAATAAAGCTTGGATATCTGCGCATTGTCTGTTATTTTACAGTTCTTTTGAATGCAAAGGGTAATAATTTTAGCAATATAATGCTAAATACTAAAGTTTTTTAGGAAAAAGCCGAATATAAAAGTGTAAGTTGTAATATTGCCATAAAATATAAATAACAAGTTTCATATAATAACGTAGATGAAAGCTACACAGACGATAATTTTAGGGGAAACTTAAAATTACTAAAATCTAATCGAAGAGGTGAATTATATGGCTAGGACAAAGCAGGATTACGCGGATAACGGTGTTGAGATCTCTAAGAGCACCATAGGTGTTGGAGATGAGGTAACTCTCTATTACAAAGGCCTTTTGGTACAAAGCGGAGCAGAAACGGTATTTGCCCATATCGGATACGGTGAGAATTGGGATGACAAGGCGTTTATACCTATGGAGAGAGATGATGACGTCTTCAAAGCTACTATTAAGATCGACCATTCGGATGACTTGAATATAGCATTCAAGGATAGTGGAGACAATTGGGATAACAACTCTTGGGCGAACTATTCTTTCAAGGTTTCCAAAAAAGCTGCAAAGGCTGCAAAGATAGTCAGCAAAGAAGAGAAGACTGAAAAGAAGGCAAGTACCAAGTCAACAAAATCAAGTGAGACAAAGTCTGCAGCGTCAAAGAAAAGTACTGCAACAAAGTCGGCATCGGCAAAAAAGACTGCTGCTTCCGGCAGAACTAAAAAAACTTCAAGTGAAAAATAGTATCAGTCTTGTATAATTAATTGGCAATGCAGATAAAGGATAGCTATGATAATCGATAAAAGGAGGCTAATTTGCCTCTTTTTTTGCTTAAAACACACATTTGATATTAGGATTAATTTGCCCGAATCATTAAACTTATTATTGAAGACAAATTGAGTTAATCCCATTAAATGCCCAAACAAAACATTTGACAAGCAGTTGATATAGTATTAATATTAACTTATGATTGGTTCATATTAGGTATTTAGTCTTATGGTATTATATAAATTGCCGCAAATATCTGAATTGATAATGTAGTGATTTATAATTGCATTTCTTATAAATGGGTGTTTTCGTTTTTTTGTAAAAGTATTTAAAACTTTTTGACATATAATTGTTGATATGCTGCTTTAAGCTATGGTTTTAATAAAGGAGGATTTGATTTTGTTTGGCGTTATGATTGTCGACGATGATCCTAAAATCCGAGAATGGTTTGAGATTGAAATAGAATGGGGAAAGCTGGGGTTTGATCTCATCTGCTCAGCTAAGGATGGAATTGATGCGTTGAATAAGTTAAATCAGTATAATAAGCTTGATCTTATAATTTCTGATATAGATATACCCAAGATGGATGGTATAGAATTGCTCAATTCTATAAAAGAATATAATCTTTCTTCCATGATTGTTCTATTAAGTGACGCGGATAATGTGGCTCATGTTAAGCAAGGTATTCTTTTGGGAGCATATGATTACATATTAAAGCCAATAGATAAGGATAAAGTGATTGATGTGCTGAAAAAGGCGCATGACTCTCTTATGAATAAAAGAATAGAGGAAGAAAAAAACAGAAATCTAAAAGAAAGGCTGGAAATTAACCTTTCCCTCTCTAGAGAGAAAATTTTACAGGATTTGTTAAGGGGTAAGGAATTTCCTTTTCAAGAGCTTGATTATATTCAAAATGAGTACAATATCAGTCTTCAAAAAGGTATGGTACAGGTCGGCATTATAGAAATCGGAAACTTTGATGCCGATTCCAGAGAATTGATAAAAAGCGGAAGATTCGATAACTTGATCAAGGAAGTCGGAAAAATAATTTCGGATGTCTTAGAAGAATTTCCTGAGTTAAGATGCAATATGGTGGAAATGGACATAGGCTTAATAAGTGTTATCCTCCAGTCGGTGTCTGCAAAGGAATTGGAAGACTTTGAGGAAATGACTGCGGACTTTTTTGAGAGAGTATTGAAGGAAATAAAGCAGGATGCCAATATGCGTGCAACCATCGGTATTGGCGGTGCATCTTTGAGCCTTAGTGATATAAGCCTAAGTTATATGGGGGCAAAGGCAGCTCTTCGCCATAAGTACATTTTGGGTGGAAACAGAGTCATTCATATAAAGACTGACTATAACGAAAAGCAAAACCTCTTATACCCTGCGGAGAGGGAAAAGATGCTCGTAGAGTATATAATGGCCGGAGATGACAGTGCATTAAAACTTGCAGAGAATATATTTGACGATATTGCAATTGGGACGGGGGATAATCTCAAAAGAATAGCTTTCGCTGCCAATCAGTTGGTTATTAATATATCCAACTTTATTGATATGCAGTATGATTTTATTAACAAGTTGTGTGATTTTAGCAAATTTAATAATGTTGATTTTTCCGGATTTTCATCCAAAGATGAAATAAAGGAATTATTTATGACTTTTGTGACAAAACTTTTGAGCGTAGTCCAAGAGTATAAGCCTGCCCAGAGCAACAGTTTGATAAAGAAAGCTTGTGAGTACGTTTTAAGCCATATTGAGCAGGAAATAACTCTTATGACAATAGCCGATTATTTAAGCATAAGCAAAAACTATTTCTGCTCTCTGTTTAAACAGGAGACGGGATACAACTTTTTGGAATATGTTACCAAGGTAAAAATGGAGTGGGCGAAAAAGCTTCTAAGAGAAGGAAATTATAAGACCTATGAGGTAAGTGAAATGCTAGGTTATAGAGAAGCAAGCTATTTTAGCAGACTATTTAGAAAGTATACGAAGTTGAGTCCTGCAGAGTACAAGAAAAGTTTTGATGACCAATAAATTAATATTACCTAACGAAAGGTTATAGTCACACCAAAAACTGGGTACTGGAAATTTGTCTTGTGAACCATGCCAATTTACTATATAATTTATACAGAAGCTTAAGAATAAATTCTATTATACGGCATGAGATTATATTCTGGGAAGGTTTGGTGATGATGGGGAATAATACGAGTGTAAGCAAAAAGCCTATCGTTAGAACGCACATCATCCTGCTATTAGCGGGTATACTTGTGCTATCTGCTGCGTTAACAGTTTTAGTTGCATATCATACTGGTTTAATATATGGGGACTTTTCGAAACTTGCTACGGTAAACGGTGAACCCGTCTATGTCAGAGAGTATAAAATGAAGCTTAAGAGCAATACCACACAAGTGATTGATTATTTTAATCAAAATTATGGATCTGAATCTAAGCAGAACTTCTGGACCAACAGCTACAACGGTGAAGTACCGGTAGAGTTGGCAAGAGAGAAGGCACTGAATGATATTATAGAAGTAAAGGTTCAACAAATACTTGCAAAAGAAAATGGAATTATTGAGAGTACTGATTATAGAGATTTCCTGAAGGATTTAGAGGATGAAAACCGACAGAGAAAGGATGCGCTTAAAAACAATAAGATAGTATACGGACCGGATAACTATGGAGAGTTTGAATATTTCAAATACTCTTTTGACAATATGGTTTTAAAACTTAAAGAGAAGCTAAAGGAAAAAGAACTGGCAATACCGGAAGACAGGCTTGAGGGTATGTATAGCTTGCTGAAGGAGACAAGGTTTAGGCTTCCGGACAATATAAAGATTCAGACAATAACCATCAGTTTTGCGGATGATAAAGGGATTATTAGTGATGGTCTGAAGAATAAAGCAAGGATTAGAATTGAGGAGGCAAAAAAGAGGATTGACAGCGGAGAGCCTTTTGAAAAAGTTGCATCCGAGTATAATGCAAAAGGTAGTGTGGTTGAGCTTACCTTTACAAAGGAAAAACAGATGGCAAAGGATGTTGCATACCCCGAACTTCTTACAGAAGCAGTGGAATTGGAGCCGGGCCAGGTTAGTGAGGTAATTGAGAGAGGGACTGATTTTGCTCTGATACTGTGTAAAGAGAAGAAAAGTACGGGTTATCTATCATACAAAGATGCCAAGAAAGAGCTTTTAGATGAGTTGGTTGAGAAGGATTATGAAGAGTATATAGATAGACTTGTTGAGGAAGCTAATGTTGAGATAAATGAAAAATTGTATAAACGCATGAACGTAAGATGACAATTGACAATTCTATATGGGGCTAACATTGATTTGGAAGATGTTAGTCCCTTATAAATTAATTAATGAGAATATTTTTAAAATAATTATGTATATTTTAAAGGATTACCAGTTGCGATATAGAATATATTACAGTGATTAACGTCTATATTGCACTTCCATATCATTAAACAAATTTAATATTTTTGACGAAAAAGCAATAAGGACTAATAAAATATACTTTAAACAATCGAGGTGGGGGATTTAATGCATAACAAGGAGATTATTGCTTTGCTGCTTGCTGGCGGTCAGGGCAGTAGATTGGGTGTACTTACAAAGAATATTGCAAAGCCTGCTGTACTGTATGGAGGAAAGTATAGAATAATCGATTTCTCTCTTAGCAACTGTGTTAATTCGGATATTGATACGGTGGGGGTGCTAACCCAATATCAGCCCCTTGAGCTCAACGCACATATAGGAATCGGAAAACCATGGGATATGGACAGGATAAATGGAGGGGTTACAATACTATCACCTTATCTCAAGGCAGAAATAGGCGAATGGTATAAGGGAACGGCAAATGCAGTTTTTCAGAACATCCATTATGTTGATAAGTATTCTCCGAAGTATGTAGTAATTCTTTCGGGTGACCATATCTATAAGATGAACTATTCTCAAATGCTAGATTTCCATAAAGCGAATAATGCTGATGCAACCATATCGGTAATAAATGTTCCATGGGAAGAGGCAAATAGATACGGAATAATGAATACCCAAGATAATGGGAAAATATATGAGTTTGAAGAAAAGCCGCAGAATCCAAAGAGCAATCTTGCTTCTATGGGAGTATATATATTTACATGGGAAGTTTTGAAAGAATACCTTATAAGAGATGACCAGAACTTGGAGTCAGCTCACGATTTTGGAAAGAATATCATACCATTGATGCTGGGAGAAGGCAGAAACATGTGGGCATACAAATTCAGCGGATATTGGAGGGATGTAGGTACCATACAGGCCTACTGGGAGTCAAATATGGACCTTATAAGCAGGGTGCCGGACTTCAACCTTTTTGATCCCGCATGGAAGATATATACTCCAAATCCGGTAAAACCGGCTCACTATATAGGCCCCACCGGGAGTGTAAAAAAGTCCATTGTTGCTGAAGGCTGCATGATATATGGTAGTGTAAAGAATTCTGTTTTATTTCCGGGTGTTTATGTTGGCGAAGGAACGGAGATTGTCGATTCTATAATCATGACCGACAGTGTCATTGGTTCGAATTCGTTAATAGATAAATGTATTATCGGAGAAGGTGCAAGGATTGGGAATAATGTAAAGATGGGAATCGGTGAAAATATACCCAATGAACTGAAACCGAATTTATACGACTCAGGAATAACGGTGGTTGGCGAAAAGGCTACTGTACCTGATGGATGCCAGATAGGCAAGAATGTTATGATAGATTCATATATAACCGATCAAGAATTTCCCTCACTGAATGTCGAGTCCGGAAAAAGTGCTTTAAAGGGAGGAGAGAGCGAATGAAAAGTACAATGGGTATAATACTTACCGGCGGAAAAAACGACAGGCTTAGAGAATTGTCAGAGATGCGTTCAACCACCGCCGTGCCTATAGGAGGAAAGTACAGGGTTATAGACTTTGTATTATCGAATATGGTTAACTCGGGCATAACGAATATTGGTGTACTCACCCAATATAGCTTCCGATCCCTTATGGACCATTTAGGCTCAGGAAAAGAGTGGGATTTGGATAGAAGAAATGAAGGGCTATTTGTATTTCCTCCGTACCTCGCGGGAGAACATTCGGGATGGTATCAGGGAAGTGCCGATGCCATGTACCATAATATCACCTTTTTAAAGCGCAGCTACGAGGAGTATGTTGTTGTTGCCCAGGGAAATTGTGTATACAAAATGCTTTTTGATGAAATGCTGGATTACCATATAAGCAATAATGCCGACATTACAATTGCCTACAGGGATATGAGAGATTTCCCTGAAGAAGAGATTTCTTACATGGGTATAATGAAAATGGATGATAGCGGAAGGGTAGTTGACTTTAAGGAGAAGCATAAAAATCCCCAATCAACTATTTGTTCAATGGGCATATATATATTAAAGAGGGAGCTTTTAATCGCTCTTTTGGAAGAGTGTATTTCCCACGGAAAATACGACTTTGTAAAAGATGTTATTATAAACAAGCTTAATTCCCTCAACATTTACGGATATAGATTTGACGGCTACTGGAGGAATTTAAACACTATAAATGCTTATTACAGGATTAATATGGAAATGTTGAATCCGGAAATAAGACATCAGCTATTTGAAGAGCATGGAAAGGTGTATACAAAGGTGAAGGATGAACCTCCTGCTAAGTATAACGAGGAAGCGGAGGTTAAGAATTCTATAATAGCCGATGGATGTATTATAGAAGGAACCGTTATAAACTCCGTCTTGTTCCGTGGAGTTACAATAAAAAGAAACGTTGTGGTAAAAGACTGTATAATAATGCAGGACTCAATAATTGAAGAAGGTGTAGATATTGAGAGCCTAATTATAGACAAGAATGTGTACTTGTCAAGGGGAATAAAATTAAAGGGGATGGCTAATTTCCCGATAACAATAGGAAAGAATGCTGTAATATAACGGCTTTTGAAAGATAAAAGAAGGTAGGGTATTATGGATAAAGCATTATTGGTCTATAATCCTTTTTCAGGCGATAGAGGAATAATTCAAAAACTGGATTTTATCATACAGAGATTTCAGCAGGAAGGTATTCTGCTTCAGCCTTACAGAATTATGGAGGGGTGCGAGAAAAATATTACCAGCTTAATGACAGATGGTTCTTTCAAGTTTGTAATATCCTCGGGAGGGGACGGCACACTGAACTTTATCTGCAATATTTTAATGGAGAACAACCTATCCATACCTATGGGAATTATTCCTGCGGGAACCTGTAATGACTTTGCTTCAATACTGAATATCCCGACATCGATTGAAGAGTGTGTGGATATCATTCTAAGAGGCAGGACAGTGGATGTGGATGTGGGAGTTGTAGATAAGAGGACTTATTTCTTGAGCTCTTGCGCAGGAGGTGTCTTTGTGGATGTATCCTTTAGTACCGATAGCGAGCTTAAGAAGAACTTGGGTGCTTTTGCTTATTATCTAAAGGCGCTGAGTGAAATGGCAAATATGAAGCCCTTTAAGGTGACTATTGAAACCGATAAGGAAGTTTTTGAAGACGATATTCTTCTTTTCTTTATTCTAAATGGAAACCAGGCAGGGGGCTTTCACAACCTTATGGATGCAGTTTATGACGATGGACTTATGGATATTGTCATTATTAAAGACTGCAGGAAAATAGAGCTTGCCGGTATTTTCTATAAAGTTATCAGCAATGAGTTGCCAAGTGACAAGAATGTGGTTACCATAAGGACAGACCGCTGTACTATAAAGAGCTCAAAGGAGATAATACTTAGTATTGACGGAGAAAAAGGACCAGCTCTTCCTGTAGAGGTAAGATTTGTAAATAAGGCATTAAAGGTGTTTGCATAAATAATAAAATAAAAGCTCAGCGACAAATAAGTCTCTGAGCTTTTAATATTATATATTAGATACCCATAATGTTATAGCCACTGTCCACATGAATTACTTCACCGGTTACTCCGCTGGAAAGGTCGCTTAAAAGATACAGGGCTGTTTTTCCAAGGTCCTCCTGGGTGATATTTCTCTTAAGAGGTGCTTTCTGAGGAACGGTATCCAGAATATCACCAAAATTCTTGACACCCTTGGCAGAGAGTGTTTTTACAGGGCCAGCTGAAATTGCATTAACTTTAATATTGGCTTCACCAAGGTCTGAAGCAAGATACTTTACACTTGTTTCAAGGGCGGCCTTTGCCACACCCATTACATTATATCCCCTGAATACCTTTTCAGAACCCATGTATGTCAAAGTCACGATGCTTCCGCCTTCTGTCATGAGGTCCTTTGCTCCGCGGCTCACAGCTACCAGGGAGTATGCACTGATGTCCAAAGCATGGGCAAATCCGTCTCTGGAGGTGTAGACAAAGTCATTTTGAAGGTCTTCTGTCTTTGCGTGAGCTATGGAATGCACTACTCCATGGAGTACACCGTATTTTTCTTTAATAGCGGCAAACAGATTATCTATTTCCTCGTCGGAGGCTATATCGCACTGAAATATGGAATCGGCGCCAAGCTGTTCTGCTCCGGCCTTTTCTCTTTCACCTTGGTATGTAATTATTATGTTTGCACCTTCCTCCTGAGCAGCCTTTACAATACCCCAAGCAATACTCCACTTATTTCTTACTCCCATAACCAATATGTTTTTATTACTAAGTAAGCTTCCCATCCAATACACAACTCCTTTGCAAGATTTATTATCCGTTATATTAATAGTACATTGTCAGAAGAAAATGGACCTTTAATCCCATATTACTTTATCAAAATTTACACCTCATGTAAAGAGTGCTGGAAATATGTGTTTTTACTTTATAAAAAATTTATAAATATTAATAAAAGTTTATATTACTTTAATATATATTTAATTGACTTTAAAACTTGAATAATTTACAATTATTATTAGTATCTTTAACTAATGAAAAAACATGTATGATGCTGTTGCATGAAGGGGGCGAGGAATATCTCGGTTGAAAAGAGCAATATGGAACCAATAATAAGCATTACAAATCTGAGTAAAATTTACAGAGTTGGCTCAGAAAAGGTAGTCGCTCTTCAAGATGTTAATATGAACATTAATAAGGGTGAGTTTTGTTGCTTTTTGGGCACTTCCGGATCAGGAAAATCGACACTTTTGAATGTGCTTGCCGGGCTCGAAAAGCCAACTAGAGGAAATATAAGGATTAAGAATGTAAGTATCGAAAAGCTTAATGAAAAAAAGCTTGCAGCATTTCGTCAGGATAATGTGGGGTTTATATTTCAAGCATATAATCTTGTCAATTATTTAAATGCAGTTGAAAACGTCAGCCTTCCTCTTATGTTCAAAGGTGTATCAAAAAAGGAAAGAACAAAAAGAGCCGTCGATTTATTGAAAGCAGTAGGGCTTTCCAAGCATCTGAGGCACAAGCCTACCCAGATGAGCGGAGGGCAACAGCAGAGAGTTGGTATAGCAAGAGCCTTTATTACAAATCCCGAAATCATATTTGCTGATGAGCCTACAGGTAATCTCGATTCAAAGACATCCTTGGAAGTTCTGGATCTTATGGCGGGTCTTGCGAAGAAAAACAGGCAAACTTTGATTATGGTTACCCATGACCTTAATATTGCCAAAAGGGCTGATAGAATAGTTTACATTCTTGATGGAAGAATTGAAAAAATTGAAGAAAAACAATATACGGGGGTTTCATATGAACAGAATTAAGATTATAAACATCTTGGCACTTTTTGTGCTTCTAATTAATCTGGTAGGTGTTAATATCGCATCTGCCGGCGCAAATGATATTATTATTATGGGGTCAAGTCAATCAAAAAATAGTGTTTCAAACGGCGATGCGTTTGAACTTGATGTTTACTATAAAAACGCTTCAGGTGAGACACTGGAAAATGTGTATGTTTCTGTAGATAAGAGCTCTGCTTTCTATATTGATTATAGCTATCCTCAAGCCAACGAGCTGGGAACTTTGAGCAGTGGCCAAGAGGGAACTACAAAATTTAAGCTAGTCTATAAAGGAACAGGGAACGAACTTACTTTGACATTTGATTATGAAAAGGGAGGCAGTCCGGATCAATTTTCTCAGACGCTGTATCTTAGTGTTAAGAAAGAAAAAGAACCAACATCCGGCGGTTCACAAACCAACACATCCGAATATAAGCCGAGCTTTAGAATTGTGGGGAAGATAAATAGCAAGCAGGAAGGAAAGAATCTTTCAGTTGAATTTCCTATTAAAAATATATCCAATTTTAGCGCTAAAGATATTCAAATAACAATGGCGGCAGACTCGGCCGATTCACCCTTTACAGCATCAACGGGGCATCTTTCAATAGCTATTGATGAGATTAAGCCCGATACAGAAAAAAAGATTAACCTTGATTTGGTTGTCAAACCGAATACTAAAAGCGGTACATATCCATTAAAGCTAGAGTTGAGATACGGCAATTCATATGGTGATATATTCTCCTCATCGGAAGTCATATATGTTGATATTGAAAACAACGATAAAAGCCCAAGTCTTATTTTAAAGGGTATAGAAATGCTTCCAAAGAGGCCGGCACCAGGAGATAAATTCAGTGCATCCATTGAACTTGAAAATCTCGGGACTCTTGATGCAAAAGATGTAAAAGTAACTTTGAAAGGATTCAGTAATGACGGAATTTATTCTGAGCTGACAGGTGTCAGTTATCTGAAAACCCTTCAGGGAGGCAAAACTGGCAAGCTGAATTTTAACCTTATCGTATCCGACAAGATAAATGTCCGCAGCTTTCCGATTGATATAGCTGTTGACTATAAAGATGAGTTTGGCAATTCATATAACGAAAGCTTCACATATTATGTGCCCATACAAGAAAAAAGCGAAGGGAAAGTTTCGTTAAAAATTGATAATATAAGTGCTCCATCAGGAGTTGTTGCACCGGATAAGGATTTTAAGGTTGCCTTTGATGTTGTAAATAACGGCACAAAAGAGCTTTCTAACGCAAAGGTGTGGATAACCGTTGAAAATGGACTCATCTGCAAATCTCAAAGTATTGTTATGGTTGATTCCTTAAAGGCGGGAGAGAAGAAAAGCTTCGATTTTGTCTTTGCTGCATTAACCGATGCGACTACGAAAAACTATCCTATTGCGATAAACGTGGAATACGATGATGAAGGAGCTTTAGGAGAAGCAAAAGGAAAGCAGACCATTACACAGTACGTAGGAGTGTATGTTGAAAATACCAAAGAAGAAGAGAAAGAAACTACTTCCACACCAAGAATTATAATTGACCGGTATAGCATATCCTCAGGAAACGCAGTAGCTGGAAAGAGCTTTGAAATTGAGCTTAGCATATTAAATACCCATAGGAACATAGATGTGGGAAATGTTGGGATTTCCTTCCTGGCAGATGAAGGGGTATTCCTGCCGGCAGCAGAAAGCGGTAGCACTATTTTCGTTGATGAAATAAAGGCAGGAGCTAGAGTAGTTAAAAAGTTGACCTTTGTTACCAAATACGATGCTGCGCCAAAAAGTTATTTGTTAAATATAAATTTCGAGTACGAAGACGATAAGAAAAAGGCATATACCTTGAAAGAAAGCATCAGTATACCTGTTATGCAGGAGCAGAGGCTTGAAATAAGTGAAATTCAGACCGGAATGGAGGCATTTATCGGACAGACGGTTCCTGTAACTTTGAATTTCTATAATATGGGTAAGTCTACCCTCAGCAATCTCATGGTTAAGTGTAAGGGAGACTTTGACATACAGCCCGGTTCAGATTATTTTGTAGGCAATTTTGAGCCCGGAAGAAGCGATTATTATGAAGCGTATATTATCCCTAATAAGGAAGGACAAATAAAGGGAAGTGTTGTTTTCACCTTTGAAGACAATAAGGGCGAGGTCAATGAGATCGAGAAGGAGTTTGAGATTTTTGTTCAGGGAGGACCGGGTATGGTGATAGAAGACCCCATGATGATCGACCCTAACATGATGGGCGGAATGATGGATAATAGTCAAGGCGGCTTCCCGACACGTATAATATTTATTATTGGGGCTATTTCACTGGTGGCAATAATAGGTGTTGTTGTTCTCATAGTAGTTCTTAGAAAGAGAAAGAAAGCGAGAGCTGATTTGTATGAAAATTTCTGACGTATTAGGAATGTCGCTTAAGAATCTGCTGAGAAGAAAGACCAGAACCCTGTTGACACTCATCGGTGTATTGATAGGAACTACATCCATTGCCGTAATGATGTCGATAGGAGTGGGGATGGACAGAACCTTTGAAAATCAGCTCAGCAGGATGGGAAGCTTACATACCATAACAGTCAATAGTTATTATTTCCCGGAGAATGGCGGGTTTGCGGAGCAAAAGAACCTTGACGATAAAGTAATCAAGGAGTTTGAGCAGATTGAAGGGGTCGAAGCCGTTATGCCGCAATTGAGGGCATTTCTTAAGTTTGCATCGGGAAGGTACGTAGCCCATGTAGACCTTATTGGAATCGATTCATCCAAAATGGAGGCTTTTGACTTTGAAATATCCGAGGGAAGGCTGCTAAATGGAGATGACAAAGGAGCAATTGTCTTTGGAAGCCAGGTTCCTTACTTCTTTTATAATCCTAGGGCTGTGGGAAATAGTGGAATGATTATGTTTGGAGATAATGGAGAACCGCCACCTGTAAATGTGCTGGAGGATAAACTTATTATGACCTTCGATATGTCCTATGGCGAAAGCTATGCAAATCAGCCGGGCAATGTCAGAAGAAAGACATATAAGGCGCAGGGAGTAGGAATACTTAAAGAAAGCGGGGAATATAGCTATTCGGCCTTTATCAATATAGATTACCTGAAAAAGCTTATGCAGGATAACGAGAGAGAGGAAAAAAGAATAGCTGCATCTCAAGGAGGAAGTGAAGGCAGTATTGTCTATTATAACACGTCTTATAGCAGGGGAGGGTCATCTTCACGGAATACGTCCTATGAGACAGTATTGGTAAAGGTTACCGATGTAAATAAGGTTGAAGAGGTACAAAATAAGATAAAGGAAATGGGATTTGGCGCATACAGTCTTGCCGATGCAAGAAATGAAATGAAAAAGACGTTGGCTGTAGTTCAGGCTATTTTAGGGGCTATAGGTGCAATTTCTCTGCTTGTTGCTTCGTTAGGTATAACCAACACAATGTATATGTCCATATATGAAAGAACCAGGGAAATCGGAATATTTAAGGTTTTGGGCTGCTATCTTAAAGATATTAGAGGAATGTTTCTAATCGAGGCGGCTCTAATAGGCTTTTTTGGAGGGGCTATTGGAATAGGAGTCAGCTATACGATTTCCGCTATTATTAATACTATTGCCGTACGGGTTATGATGGATATGGGAGAGGGTGCGTCAATATCGGTGATACCTTTATGGTTGGCATTAGCAGCAGTAGCAGTAGCAGTGCTTGTGGGTCTTATTGCAGGATATTTCCCATCCAAAAGGGCTATGAAGCTTAGTGCATTAGAGGCGATAAAGAATGAATAAGGCACTTTTGCCAACTATTTAAAAAGCATTAAGGTGAGAGCAAAGCGAACTATGCTCTCACCTTTTACGTGTGGATTAACCGAATAGTCTTATGTTTGTTTTGCAATTCTTCTCAATCGACATTTTATAAGAAAGATAAAAAAAGAAGTGCTGTTTAAGTCAAAAGACAGCACTTCCTTTTTATTGGTGGGCGATAATGGACTCGAACCATCGACCCCCACGATGTCAACGTGGTACTCTAACCAGCTGAGCTAATCGCCCAAATACACAACAATAATTTTACAGCCTAAGAGTTGTTGTGTCAAGAGAAATTAATAAAATAGTGGAGGGTATAAATACCAATTATATAAATCCCGTAATATACCGATATGTATATTGCAGATAGAAACACAAATATATCTTGTCTATATGGAAAATCCGTCCTTGTAGAAGGCTCTTAACGCAAAAATTCTTCGTTAAGAGCCTTTTTTTATGTTGTTGCAGCAGATAAAAGCGTTATAAAATTTATTGCAAACCAATTTGATTAATAATGTAATGTTGATATTTATTTTTTATTATAGGATAAGTTTACAATAAAGGTAGATAAAATATTGACTGTATACATAAAAACTTGAAAAAAATATAAATTTGGTATTGAATTTTTTGACACGATAGTATAAAATTTAACATGATTATTTTCCAATTAGTAATCTAAGGATTTAAAGATAGTTGTCTGTTAATTTTTTTGCTTACTCAATTTAGTATATGGATTTAGATATATTAGTGCTTTAATGTATGAAAACAATGAGGTATAGGGATTTATACTGCCAAAGTATCAATCTTATGTACCTATTTATATACATAATAACTCATTTTTTCTAATTTACAACTATTATAGGAGGGGTAAAGTGTGAGACTAGCAGGAAAAAGAATCACGTCAATTGCAATTCTAATAGCAATAATTATCCAGAGCATTTCAGTAACAGGTATAGCATACGACAACTCTATACCCGGGACAAAGGGACTTTATAATAGTTCCGCAAATGAATTAGTCGATAACAAAAAAAATGATAATTCAGCAGAGAATATACAGGCCGTTGGACCTGTTAAGATATCCCAGACGGTTTCGAGTGAAGTATATGCAGAAGATATCGAGATTTCAGATATAGAAGAAAACTCGAGTGTTTCTGCTGCAGAGAAGAACCAAAAAAAGAATGAAGTGTTGGTTCCTTCTGATGCCAATGAAAGGGATGAAGAGAATGTAATTAATAAAGGTATTAATGTAAACTTAAAGAACAGAAAAAAAGACATTATTGTAGTATATAAGGATATAAACAAAGCTAATGAGACAAAAGAAAAGTTCAAATCAAAAGATAATGTTCGTGATGTAAAATCAAAATATAAAAGCAAACGGTTCAAAATGGAGGTTCTCGAAGTTTCCGACCAGAAAGATATAGAAAAAATAATGGAAGAAATAAAGAGTGATCCTAATGTAAAATATGTACAACCCGACTATGAACTTAAGACATTTGCTATTCCGCAAGATGAGCACTTTGATAAACAGTGGGGGCTTTCAAATAATGGTCAGACAGTGAATGGCCAAGAGGGATTAACAGGAATTGATATTAATGTTATGGATGCATGGAATATAACAACTGGTGACGAGGAAGTCACTGTAGCAGTTATAGATACAGGTGTAGATATCAGTCATCCGGACCTTGTGGGTAATGTATTTTCAAATACAGATGAAATACTCAATGGAATTGATGACGATGGAAATGGTCTAATTGATGATGTAAACGGATGGGATTTTGTAAACAATGATAACAGTGTTAACGACTCTTCAACACAGGATGTACATGGTACAGCTGTTTCGGGTATTATTGCTGCAGAGATGAATGGTATTGGAGTGATTGGTGCAGCACCGAGGGTCAGGATACTGCCTGTAAAATTTATTGAAGGAAGCAGCGGATATACCTCGGATGCTATAAAAGCTATTGAATATGCCGTAGGAATGGGTGCAAGCATAATAAACTGTAGTTGGGGTGGAAGCGAATATAACCCAGCTCTTAAGGATGTTATTTCACAAAGTAACGCATTATTTGTGTGCGCAGCTGGCAATACATCTACTAATACAGTTCAAAATCCTGTATACCCTGCTAGCTTTGATCTTGACAATATTATTTCTGTAGCAGCTATAGGAAGCGATGGGAACCTTGCAGCATTTTCGAATTACGGTAAAAATGTTGATATAGCTGCTCCCGGTACAAATATATTAAGCACTGTTACTTTAGAAAGATATGATTATTTGAGTGGAACTTCAATGGCTGCTCCATTTGTATCAGCTACAGCAGCTCTTATAAAGAGCAACGATACAGCTTTAACTGCGGCTGAAATAAAGGAAAGGATACTTAATAACGTAACACAATCGGACAAGCTTTCAGGTAAAGTAAAAACATCGGGAAGACTTAACGCATACGCTGCTCTTCTCAATGAAACACCAGCAGACGAAGAACCTGAACCGGAAGAAGAGAATGGGCAGATTAATCTTAGGGAACCTAGGTTTATTTATGATACTTCGGCAGAGGGAAACAATAAAGTTCCTAAGCCAATTGTAAGAGAAGGAAGATTTTTTGACGACTCCGGGGACAATCCGGAAAATACAAATGTAATATTATCTGGAAGTCATGAAAAAATAGAAAAAATAACAAAAAAATATCCAACTGTAACTTGGGCAACATACAATGGACAAACTCCTGCTTCGCAGCTTTCTTTGCAAGATGTATCAATCTTAAGTTATGTTTTTGACAATAACAATAACCACACTATCGATACCGCGCAGGCAATAAGTGAGTGTACGGTTTTTGGTTCAATGGAAGAAAGGCTTCAGCAGGACTATTATGCAATTAATTTTGAGTCTGGAAAAGCATACACTATTAGACTCACTGGAATGGATGACTTGGACGATTATGATTTGCTTCTATTAAATAGTGCGGGAGAAGTTATAAAATACTCCTATTCAGCAAGGGGTGATGATATTATTACGCACACAGCTGGATATACAGGAGCTCACTATATATTTGTTGAGGCGTACCGTGTTGACAGTGCGGCAGAACATCACAACTATCAACTGCTGGTATACTCAGACAACAATAAACCGGATGTTTATGAGCCAAACGACAGCTTTGAAACAGCACAACCTATAACAGATGGTATACCGGTTTATGCAACACTGAATGTTAATACCGATGAGGATTGGTTTGTTATTGATATCAGTGAAACAGGAAAATTGAGTGTGACATTAAAGAATATTCCTGTTAGCTGTGATTATGACATAGAATTATATAATGCTGATTTTACAAGAGTATATTCTTCACATGCGTCGGGAAGCAATGATGAGAAGGTAGACAGAATTATAGATGCGCCCGGAAGATATTATATTAGGGTATATTCTTTCAGTGGAGCAAATTCTATAGAGAACTATGAGCTTAAAGTTTATGTAACTGAACCGGACAGCTATGAAGTCAATGACAATATTTATGATGTTCGATATTATGGCAGGCCATCAATTGATATGGGAAGCACTATATACGCAACTATAGATAATATTGATGACTGTGACATTTACCGTTTTAATATTAATAAAGATATGAACGTTGGAATAAGACTTCAGAATATTCCGGAAGGTAATGATTATAACCTTGTTGTGTATTCGTATTCGATGTATCAAGGATTCTTTGAAGTTGCACGTTCTATGAATGTAGGCAGCTTGGATGAAACATTAATAACTCAGCTAAATACAGGATTTTATTATGTAATGGTTTATTCGGCTGAAGGCTTTTCCGAAACGGAGCCTTATACTCTTAGCATATACGATGAAGATACTGTCCCAAAAGTATATGTTGAGTTTGACAAAACCACAGCTTCGGAAGGAGATATCATAACAGCAACTGTGAAAGTAAAACAGTTAGCTGAATTGGCAGGTATTGAGTTGAATCTTGCTTATGATCCTAATGTTGTAATGCCAGTCAAAGATGATTTAACTCCTTATGGTTATAGTCCTATACTTTCGGGAAGCGATATATTTTTAGATGAGGAATATTTGCCTTTTCGCTTTGTATCTCATGCCCCTAATGAAGGAAATATTCGCTTTTCATTATGTTACGTGGATATTAAATCATACAGAAACAGTATTCCGGAACCCGTAGATGGAACTGTTGCTGTTATTAAGTTTAAGGTACTCAGGGAAAATCAAATACAACTAAAATTCTATAATGCTAAGGAACCTGATGCATCAGCAATTTACTTGTTTGACTGGTATGGTAATAAAATTATGGAAGGCTTTATAGTAGAGCAGCCGCAAGTAATTAATAAAGATCTTCCTATATACGTTCCTGAATATTTAAGTATTTTGAATACACCGCAGGGGACAACACTTTCAGAAACTTCGCCGTGCAAGATATCGGGATATATTGACATAAATTTTAAAAGCAAGAACCCAAACATAAAAGAGGGCTTTTTGGTTGAATTGAAAGGAGCAAGCCCTGAAAATCAATCTATAATCCAAACGGTGACTACGGATTCAAATGGGTATTTTGAATTTGTCCAATTGCCGTCAGGTTACTATAATATAACGATAACAAAAAGTAGGTTCGTGAAGAGAGAATTATTAAATGTAGCAACAATCTTTGAAGAGACTGTAATTGGAGATCAAGAAGAACCGATTATAATGTTTTTTGGAGACCTTGTTGGTAAAAATAATGATTTCGATAATCCTGACAATTCGGTTAATTTGGGAGATATAATGGTGATTGTAAAAAGTTTCAACACAGTAATTGGAAATAACGATTATAACTCTCTAGCTGATTTAAACGATAACGGTGCCATAAATATGGAAGATGTTATGATTTTGTATATCAATTTTGGAAAAAGTACTTCTGATTATAGTGCTGTAAAGTACAAACTATATAAAAATGAAAAAGTACCGTCTTTTACGCTTCCAATAGGAGAATTGGATTTAAACGGGCATACACTTATAGTCGAAGGAAATCTTACAATTGATGAACCAACGACCACGACATATGCAACATTGAATATAAACGGAGGTTCACTATATGTAACAGGAAATCTCATTTTATCCGGCAATGCAAGACTTATTATGCGAAATTCGGGAGATTATATACTTGTAAACGGTAATTTTGAAACCAGATCATTATTTGATCACGAAAATAATAATGAGGAAATCAAAGGTGGAGATGGAAAAGCATGTCTCACCGATGGTGTACTTGAAGTAAAAGGTAATTTTACTCAAAATAGCAATGAGAAATATTGGGTTGGGACAACCTATGTCAGAGAGGCATATGGTGATCCACGTAATTTTACAGCTCTTGAGAATCACAAAGTAATTATGAGTGGTGATGAGGTTCAGCACATAAAGTTTGACAGAGTGGTAATTCAAGCAAATATTGATCATTCTCATTTTTATACATTGGAAATAACAAAACCCCTTGAGACAGGTTATACTTTAGAGCTCATGGAACCTTCAACGGTTGCTTGGATAAGGCTTATTGAGGCATTTTCAAGTTCAACACCTAGAGAAGGAACTACTGAAGATCTTGAGGAAAATGCAATAGCTAGAGGGGGAACAGTGGCTGCTACAACAGGAGCCAAGATATATGTTTTTGGTGGATATAACGGAGACTATCTTAAAGTTATAGAAGAATATGACCCAATAAAAGGTAAATGGACAGTAATTGATGAAAGCAATCAACACAGGCTGGAATTAAAAATCCCAAGAAGAGATATGGGAGTAGTTGAAGTTAACAACCAAATCTACGTAATAGGAGGAGAAAATGCTAACGGATATGTTGGCGAGGTTGAAGAATTCTCCAGTGTAACAGGTTCCAGGGTTTTGACTAATATAGATCCTATTACAGGTGAGAATAAGTGTGAAATGCCGACTCCTAGAACAAAAGTAGCAGTTGCATCTTTTGGGAATAAAATATACGCAATAGGAGGATTTGACGGAAGCTACAGTAATAAAGTTGAGGTATTTGATCTTGATATAACAAGGAAAGCGTGGACAACCCAATGTACAGTTGGAGGCCAGACTCAAACCATAAAGAATATGCCGACTGCAAGATGCGGAGCTGCAGCTGTTGAGTTTAACGGATATATATATGTTGTTGGAGGATATAATGACAGCGGGTACCTCGCAACAGTTGAAAAATATGATCCTGTTAATAATATATGGACAACATGCAGCAGTATGCAGTATAAAAGAGCAAACCTTGGTTTGGAAGTTGTAGAAGGTAAGATATACGCTCTTGGCGGGTATAATGGAGTTGACCATTTGGCAGTTGTTGAAGAATATGATCCCGAGACAAACACATGGAAGAAGATGACAAGATCTATTGTGTCTCCCGGATCAGGTTATGTAGAAGAGCCAAGAAGTTCATTTGGAACAGCGGTTGTATACAGTCAAATTTATATAGTCGGAGGAGAAAACAAAGGTGGGTACATGAATAAGGCTCAGAAGTATGTACCTTCAGTTCTTCCTGGACTTAAGATGTATACCGGATCAATTGTAAAGAAAACAGTGGGAGATGTAATGCTTTCGGGCGATTATTCCACACAAGTTTCGGATCTAAAGATTGATTCTCCGGGTATTCCGATTGAACTTATAAGAACATATGACTCTTCGGATAATGAAGAAAAGACAGTAATTGGATATGGATGGAGATTTAATTACGATTCAAAACTCGTGGAGATAAGCAATTATGGAAAAGTGACAGCATCTGCTCTAAATGTGAGAGAAAAGCCAACTGTGAATAGTAAATCTTTTGGTCTTGTTCCAAGAGGAGCTGTTCTACTTTTCGAGACAGTTAACGGACAGCCTGTGACTGAAAGAGATGTAAATGGAAATGAGTGGTACAAAATCAAGCTTTCGGATGGTAAGACAGCTTATGTGGCATCATGGTATGTAACCAAGCATTCATCAGGAGTTGAAATCAAGCTTGGAGCAGGTAAGACTACGGTGTTTGAAGGGAATAAGACGGACGGATTTACTGCATCCTATGGAAACTACGATCATCTGGAATACATGACAAATACCGGTGAGTATGTGCTTGTTATGAGTGATACAACACGGTATGGGTTTAAAAAGATAAGCACATCAGATAATGCATATAGGCTTGTGTGGATAGAAGACAAACATAAAAACAGGGTAAATATACAGGGAGAATACGTAAATTCAGTTTATAGAATTACCCGCGTGAGTGATAATGCAGGAAGAGCATTAACTTTTAACTATTCAACTTCAAATACTATTATTGTAAGTGACAATATAGGAAGAACCGTTCAATATTTGCTGAACGGTACAACAGGACATCTTGACCAGGTCGTCAATGTATATGGAAAAGCTACTAAGTATACTTATTATACAGCGGAGAATGATATATCAACCGACAAAAAGAATGTAAAGAAGTTGAGGGAAATTCAGACTGAACAAAAGAATGAAGAAACCGGTGTTGAAGAGTTTATAACTATTCAGAGAAATTATTATGATGAGGACACCGGAAGGATATACAAACAGACAGATGCATACGATAAGGTAAAGTATTGGAGATACATTGATCCGGTTGCCGGTGAGAATGTTGATTCTGAAGAGATTTCCGGCAAACTTGAAAGGAAATTTATTGATGAAAACAATGTTTCCGTTTCGATTTCGTACAGCCATTTCCTAAAACAGCCAATACGTGAGGAGTATAGTGACGGAAGTGTTGTTGAATACAAATACAAGATGAAAATAAACGGCGCATGGGTAGATACTACAAACCTGACAAGAGAGGAAAATGAATCTATTGGTGCAACATCTACAAACAGAAGTGTTAGAAAGTATACAAAGGACAAGTATGGATATACCACTGTTCAGGAAACAGATGAAAACGGTAATGTAAAAATGGTGACAGAGAGGTTTATTGACGATGGAACAAATGCTTCAGTAGACTCAGCACCTAGGACAGAGTATGAATATGATTATTTTTACCAACGCAGCGGTAACGATATAACCTTCCGGAGCAATCTGACTCATGAAGTGGAAATGAAGGAAAACAATAAAACTGATGCTTATACAGAATACGTATACGATGAAACCAATAAGGAACGTCTAAAAGAGGTTAAGAGGAGAATAGAAGGTAGTGGAGATTCGGCTATATATGCAACTACAAAATACGAATACTACAACGTTGGAGAAAAAGGTTTAAAAGTTAATGGACTTATAAAAGAAGTGATTGATCCTGATGGAGTAAAAACGGAATATGATTATCATACCAATGGATACCTAAAAACTGTGAAGGACTCTTTAGGCAACGAAACTCAATATACCTATGACAATGTAGGAAGAATAAAATCAAAGATTACTCCAATGGGCTTTAATACGGAATATTCCTATGGAGATGATAATGTAGAAAATGTAAAAGAGGAAGTAACAGTAACAGTAAGCGACGGAGAAAGGAACAGTACTACAAAGACTGTTTACGATGGCTATGGTAAAAAGTTTAAGGAAATATCGCCAATTCAATATGAAAAGCATGGAGCTGATGCCGATGGAACCCAGTATTTCTATGATTGGAACGGTAGATTAAAAACTGTGGTTGAGACTTTGGTTGACGACGAAGATAACAAAGTAGAATACATAACAAAATATACCTACGACAATGCCGGTAATTTGCAAACGGAGCAAATGCCTGATGGAACAATATATATTTATGAGTATGATGAATTGAACAGGCTGAAATACAAGAAGTTCAAAAAGAATGAATGGGTGGTATCTCCTGTAATATTGGAAGAGTACGATTATCAAGCGGTGGATAAAACAGTAAAGTTATCAGACGATAAGATATTTACAGTGAAAAATAAGGTTGATATCAAAAACGTTTATTACAAAAACGGAGTGTATACACCTTACGAATGTATCCAGACAAAAACCACAATGGATTATCATGAACGAGTTGAAATTGTGGAGTCTACCGGGCAGCCAACGATTAGAAAGAAATATTTAAAAAATGGGAAATTAAGTGCTGAAACGGTAGGAAGTTATACAACATATTATGCATATGACGGTTTGGGTAGAATTGAAGCCAAGAGAGTACCTCTTGAGGTAAGAGTTGAAAAGGATGAAGACGGTAACGGCAAAGAGATTGTTTATTACACTAAGACGAAGTATTCGTACAAAAATAGCGGAAAACTTTCGACGGAAGAAACTGGTGTTGAAAAGGTTCCTTTAGTGGGCGAAAAGACAGAACCTGACAACTATATAGGAAAAGTATATAAATACGATGACCACGGAAGGTTGGAAAAAATAATATTACCTGAAGGAACACAGGTAGAGTATGAATACGATAATGACGGAAATATAAAGACGGAAATGATAAATGTATGGAATTCTGTTAAAGGTGTACTCGAGCAACAAGTTGTCATGTACCAAAACAATCACCTGGGCAAGCCGGACAGAAAGTATGTGTTTGTAGAACCTGAAGATATTTATGATGTAACGGTTCCTGAGGGTGCAAATTATACATATGCAGTTGTTACCATATACGAGTATGATGCTGCAGGTAATGTAACTAATGAAACTACTGTGTACAGTGCCACAGACTCTTCTAATGACTACAACATTGTACAAACATATGGAAACCCTGTGGTTGTCAGCTATACATATGATGACCTCGGTAGACTTGAAACAGTAACAGAGAACGGATTAATCGTACCTGAAGGCAGTACGACATCCAATACAGTGTCTGCTGACATTACTACAGTTACAAAATACAACTGGGATGGTACGGTAAAGCAGGTTACAGATGCAAAAGGAAATATAACAGAATACGAATATTCTTATGAAGATACCGGCCGTGTTGAAAAGGTTACCAGTACAATAAACGGATTGAATGCTCAAGGAGTAAGGGCAACAAGTGCAACATATTATGACTGGGCAGGCAGACTAATAGCAGAAGTAACGCCTGAAAACTATGAAGAGGGCAAGTCTCTGGAAGAAATGAACCATACCGAATATATATATGAAAACAACCGGTTGAAGGAGAAAAGATACAAGGGCAAACTGACAGAGCTTGACACTTCAACACTGAATTTTGTTACTACAGATGGTGTGGATTTGTTAATTAACCGCTATGACTACGATGAATTTGGAAATGTGATAGAAGAATGGAATGCAATTGGGTATAGGAACGGATATTCTACCAAGTACGAGTATAATTTAATTAACAAAGTAATAAAGGTAATAGACCCTGAAACAAGAAAGCTAGGAGAAGAATATTATTCCGTAAAATATGATTATGATACCTTTGGACGTGTGATTTCCGAAACAAAGTTCAAAGGCTACGAAGCAAAAGTCGGAGAGCCGGTAATGTACATTGAGAGCGGTCAAGCAGAGAGCCCGTATTATGTTAAGACAGTCTATGAATATGACTATTCGGGAAATCTGTTAAAGACATGGGTTAAAAAGGGTGAAACGGACGATATCAACATCACAGAAAGCGATACACCTATACTTATAGACAAATATGACCTTGCAGGCAATCTAATAAGCCATACGGATGCCAACGGTAACACTACAAAATACGAATACAATGGGCTAAATAAATTAAAAAGAGTAATTTATCCTATAGACGATACAATGAAATATGCTTCTTCTTCTCCGTATCAGGTAAACTACCAGTACGATGCTGTAGGGAATGTTAGGAAAGAGTATGACAATTTACAGAAGGCAAGAATTTATGAATATGACGGAAGGGGTTTACTGCAATCGCAAATCGAACAGAGGGAAATTGTGGCAGCTGGTGGAACCGTAACTGTTTCCGAGTCTGTAACCACTTCTGTAAAATATGATGTAAACGGAAACAAGAGATTTGAGGTGGACGGTAACGGTTATCAGACGGAATTTATATATGATAGCCTCAACAGGCTTGAGAAAACTAAAATTAGAGTAACTAATCTCGATGGATGGTCGACGCATGCCACAATGTATACTTATGACAAGAATGGAAATATCCTTATAGAGACTAAATCTGTGGAGAGGGGAGATATTTCATCGGACAGCACGGAAACAACACGGTATGATGAGCTTGGAAGGATAATAGAAAAGAAGGATGCTTACGGTAAGTCAATAGAGAGAATAGTATATGACGAAAACAGCCGTCAGAAATATTCTTATGATGCGCGAAACAACAGGACAGAATACGTATATGACAGAAATGACAGAGTTATAGAAACAATTGACCCCGAATACCATGTAACAAAACAGAGTTACGACTATGCAGGCAATTTAAGAACCAAAACCGATGGAAGAAATAATGTAACAACATATATATATGATGAGTTTGACAGGCTGTGGTATGTTATAAATGCAAAGGGAGAGAAGACGAGATATACCTATGACAGAAATGGTAATATGCTGACCCAGGAGATATTGAAAACAGAAGGGCAGAACATTGACACCGTATACATCTCAACAACAAACGAGTACAATGCTGCAAACAAGATTACAAAGAGAATTGACCATGACGGAAGAACTGAAGGTGCTAATGGTAGCTATAGCTACAACTATAAGAAGGTAGTATCTTATAGGTATGACCCGGACGGAACCCTTCGTGAGGAGATTGGAAGAAGCAGTAGTGAGACTCAGCAAAACGGTGCAGTAACTACCTATACTTATGATATTCATGGAAGATTGATATCACAGGTAACAACACAAGCAAATAAAACACCGGTTGAGATATCTTATGAGTATGATGACAACGGAAATATGACCCATATGACAGACTCAACAGGCTTGACATCCCGCTTATATGATCAACTCAACAGGGTAAAAACGAAAAAAGTACAGGACAGCGGATCTGTGAGATACTATTATGATATAATAGTACAGGATACAACAGAGCAGGGAGAGACTGTTTACCTTACTGCTGAGGTTAGCAGAGACCCTGAAAATAATTACACAACAAAGGTTTATGACAAGGCAGGAAGGCTGAAGTATGTATATGACGGAACTGTTGCAAACGGAGCCTCAATAAGCAGCCTGGACAGGTCAAAATTAATAACATACGAGTATTATGACAATGGGGCCAGAAAGAGTGTATTGTATCCGGAATTTACAAAGAATGGACAAACCTATAGGTATGAAGAGGTATATGATTATTATCCGGATGGGACGCTTAACAACCTTATCAACCGAAGGGTAAAGGTAGTTAACCAGGGAACTCCTATAGTAGATGCTGAAATTGAAAAGTATAAGTATACTTATGATGAAGCAAATAATCAAACTAAAAAGATTGAGCACCTGGCTGGCGGAACAAGGATAACAGATTATGAATATGATGCATTGAACCGACTGGAGACGGTAAGTGAGTCAAATGGCAGATTTACACTGTACCACTACGATGTTGCAGGAAACAGGAAAAAAGAGGAAATAAGTCAAAACGGAACATTGCAGATAGTCAACACCTATGTCTATGATGAGTGGAACAGACTTAATAGGATTGAGACAACAGGTGTAGTGACCCGAATACAGAGCTATGGTTATGATGAAAACGGCAATCAGATAGAGGTGCGTACAACAACAGGCTCAACAACGGAGCTTACAGCAAGCTACAGCTACGATTTGCTAAACAGGATGATAAGTGCGACAGTCGGAGGAAAGACAGT